>NZ_KI912270.1:4855836-6055836 GCF_000243415.2 Mycolicibacterium tusciae JS617 | reverse complement strand
GCCCCGTAGTCATGCGCGAGGTCCAATGCCGCCGAGTCCACGGCGGTCAACCACTTCCACTGCGAGACATAGCCGATCCACATCAGCGCGTACACACCCAGCGCCAACACAGCGGTCCCCAGCAGCCAGCGCGTCCTGGGTGTCATACAGATAGCTCTACCAGCTGTGAGCTGCCCGACGAGATGCGCCCCCAGATCGAGTCGGAGGGCGTCATTCATATCGCCGAGTACCTCGCCGGCGTGCTGCGCTTCACCGGACAGGTTCCTGGCCGCAAGTCGGTTGGGTTGGTTCGCGGGTACGGCGGGATTCCCCGCGGCTGAGTTACGGTGCCTGTATGGCGGTGTTTCTGCGCAAGTTGTTGCGCATCGGCGGACTGCCCGCTGAACTGCGGGCCGAAGTAGAAGCCGAAGGTGTTATCTATCTCGCCGAGTACGTGCCGGTGACTCGAAGATTCAGCGGCAGGATTCCCGGCAAACGTGCGCACGGCAACGTGGCCAGTTATGTCGGCTCGTTGGCACTAACCAATCAGCGGATACTCGGGACGCTGTCGACGGTGCCGAAGTTGGCGGGACGCACCATCGATCAGCCCTGGGGCGCACCACAATCGGGCACGGTGACCGCCGACATCTCGGAGGCAGGCCTGCACCTCGAGGTCAACATCAGCGCGGTGGACCCGCGGTGCGAAGGTGAGCTATCACTTCAGTACAAGACGCCCATTCCGCCCGACGTGCTGACGCGACTGCCGCGCCGGTCGTTGGCCTTCGACGTCCCGCCTGAGTACGTCTTCCGTGCGGTGGGAGTGCCGTACCACCCTTAGGTGAGTGGTGGTATCTGCCTGGGGTGCATCGAGCCGGGAGTGTCAGCCCTCGGTGCGAGGACGCTCAGTCCGGGTGTGCTGGTCGAGAGTGTGAGCGCCTCGCTTGTACAGCCACCAGCCGCCGGCCACCAAGAGCAGGCCGAAGACCAGAAACCCGATGTCCCATGACAGCGGGGCGCCGAGGTCGTCGCGCACGTGGTGTATTTGAAGAATCTGATGGTCGATCACCCCCTCGACGACATTGAAGATCCCCCAACCCATCAGCAGCAGGCCAAAGTGGAATGGCCAGTTAGGCGCGAGTCGGCCTTGCCGCCAGCTGACGACGGTCATCGTGGTGCCCGCCCAGACGAGCAGCCAAGTCACCACGTGGAAGAAGCCATCCGCGACGGTGTTGACCTCTAATCCCGCGAGGGTGTCCGTTGGATAATCGTCCACGTGGCTGACCATGTGATGCCACTGAAGGATCTCGTGCAGGACGATGCCGTCGATGAAGCCGCCAAGACCGAGGCCGAGCAGTACGCCGGGCCAAACGCTGGGCTTCATAGCGACGACGGAACGATCGCTCGTCGCAGAGGTCGCCATAGCGCCGCGTTTACCCGCTGACTGGCGGGTGAAACGCTCTACGCTTCCAGAGTCCCGAGCTACTTCGCGACGACTCCGCGCAGCCCGTCGGCCCCGAAGAGCGGTTCGAGCATCGCCGAGTAATCCGGGCCGCGGCGCAGCAGCACCCCGCCGTCGACATTGATCACCTGTCCGGTGATATAGCTCGAGGCCTCACTCAGCAGGAACACCGCACAGTTCGCGATGTCCTCGACCTCACCCGGCCGCGGCAACGGAGTGATGTTCGCGTAATCGGCACTGAGCTCCGGCGAATCCAAGACCGGCGCAACGAGTTCGGTGCGGATTAGGCCCGGCCGGATGCAGTTCACCCGGACCCACGACGCGCCGAGTTCGTCGGCCGCCAGCTGCATCAGATGATCGATACCCGCCTTCGAGACCCCATAGGCGCCAAACCACCGGTGCGTATTGCTCGCTGCGATCGAGGAAATGCCGATGAAAGATCCGCCGCCGCCACGAACCATCTCCCGCGCAGCGTGCTTGAGCACGTACATGGTGCCGTTGATGTTCAGGTCGACGGTGCGCCGCCACGCCTCGGAATCGATCTGGGTGACCGGCCCGATGGTCTCGCTTCCGCCGGCGCAGTGAACGACGCCGTGCAACCGGCCGTTCCATGCCGTGGCGGCCTCGACCGCACGAGTGACCTCATCCTCGTTGGTGACGTCCGCGGGCTCGTATAGCACCGATCCGGAACCACCCTGCGCCTTGATCTCGTCAGCTGCCGCCGAGAGCCTGTCGGCATTTCGGCCGACGATCATCGCGTTGCCCCCCGCGGCCACGATCGCTGCAGCAGCCCCCTTGCCGATGCCGCTGCCACCACCGGTGACCAGTACCGTTTGCCCCGTCAATGACAGCTGCACCGCAGACTCCTTCGTCCGGTAACTAGAACAGGTTCTAGTTATACGTCACGGTTCGTTGTAGCGGGCGGGCTTGGGGGCTCCAAGCGTGCGCCAGTCCGGCACGTCCGGCGGCAGGCCGACCGGATACCGGTTTTCGTTCGCGGCTGCCCAGTGCGCGTGCCCGAGCTCATGGATGTGAAACGCGTGCCGAAGCGCCTCGCTGAAGCCCATCGCATCGGCCGCGGCATTGACCGAGTCCTTGACCAACAGTGCGGCCATCGTCGGCCGCTCGGCGATGCGCCGCGCGAAGTCGAGCGTCTTGTCCTCGAGTTCGGCGCGCGGGAACACCTTCGACACCATGCCCAGCCGGTAGGCCTCTTCCGCGTCAATCGAATCACCGGTCAGCAGAAGCTCTTTGGCCTTACGTGCGCCGAATTCCCAGGGGTGGGCGTAATACTCCACGCCGGGCATCCCCATTCTGACGGCGACGACGTCGCTGAACTTGGCGTCGTCTGAGGCGACAATCAGATCGCACGCCCAGATCAACATCAGCGCGGCCGAGATCGCGCTGCCCTGCACCTGCGCGATGGTGATCTTGCGCAGATCCCGCCAGCGGCGGGTGTTCTCAAAGAAGTAGTGCCACTCCTGCAGATAGGTCTTCTCCGCAACGGCCTGCCTCGTCGCACCGTTGATCGAAAATGTCGGGTGCTGGCCGGGACCGGGCTTGCGCTCCAACAGCGCCTCCTCGGAACCGAGGTCATGCCCGGCCGAGAAGTTCTTGCCTCGGGCCGCCAGGATGACGACCCGAACCTCGTCGTCGGCCTCGGCGCGACCGAAGGCTTCGTCCAGCTGGACCAACAAGGTTCGCGATTGGGCGTTCTGGGCGCCGGGCCGGTTGAGCCAGATGCGTGCGATTCGCCCCTCGTCCAGCGTCTCGTAAGTGACCTGTTGGGGTGCTTCACCGCCCACCTGTTCGGCACTTGTCAGATCAGGGCTAGCCACAGCCGACCACCTCGTTCGCGTAGTAAGACAGGTTGCACATTACGGTGCCGCGCCAAGCGATCGCTCAGCGGTGCTGACACCGCTGTCGGAAGCCTCCGAACAGGGGCGACAGTGCCGTCGCCTAGAGTTGTCCCATGCCTGCGAAATCTGATCCCGCCGAACTCGGCGACGTTGAACCGCTTGCCGACAGCACTGCGCGCCAGGCCCGGCGCGTCGTAGCCGCGTACGCAGTCGACGCCGACGAATGCCGCGTCTTCCTGTCGATGCTCGGCATTGGGCCCTCGAAGCTCGAGGCGTAAGTGAGCCGGGGGAGCGGCCGCAAGGTCAGCTCCGGGGACTCCGACTTCGTCGTGGTCGCCAACCGGCTGCCGATTGACATGGAACGGCTGCCCGACGGCACCACGACGTGGAAACGCAGCCCGGGCGGTCTGGTGACCGCCTTGGAGCCGCTTCTCCGCCGCCGCCGGGGTGCCTGGATCGGCTGGCCCGGCATACCCGACGCAGGCGACGAGCAGATCGAGCAGGACGACATGCTGCTGTGCCCGGTCAGCCTGTCGTCCGAAGACGTCGCCGAGTATTACGAGGGCTTTTCGAATGCGGCGCTGTGGCCGCTGTATCACGATGTGATCGTCAAGCCGATCTACCACCGTGAGTGGTGGGACTCCTACGTCGATGTCAACCGCCGGTTCGCCGAGGCGACGGCGAAGACCGCAGCCGACGGCGCCACGGTCTGGGTTCAGGATTACCAGCTGCAGCTCGTCCCGAAGATGCTGCGAGAGTTGCGGCCCGACCTCACGATCGGCTTCTTTCTGCACATCCCGTTCCCGCCGATCGAACTGTTCATGCAGATGCCTTGGCGCACCGAGATCATCGAGGGTCTGCTCGGCGCCGATTTGGTCGGCTTTCACCTGCCCGGCGGCGCACAGAACTTCCTGATCCTGGCCCGCAGGCTCGTAGGCGCCAACACCTCACGCGCGACCATCGGCGTGCGGTCCCGCTTCGGTGAGATCGAGGTCGGCTCCCGCACCGTGAAAGTGGGCGCTTTCCCGATCTCCATCGATTCGACGGCGCTCGACCAGCAGTCGCGGTCGCGCGCGATCCGGCAGCGGGCCACCGAGATTCGCAACGAGCTCGGCAATCCGCGCAAGATCCTGCTCGGCGTCGATCGGCTGGACTACACGAAGGGTATCGACGTCCGGCTCAAGGCATTCTCGGAGCTACTCGACGAGCACCGGGCCCACCGTGAGGACACCGTGCTGGTTCAGCTCGCGACGCCGAGCCGGGAACGCGTCGAGAGCTACATCGCGATGCGCGAAAGTATCGAGCGCCAGGTCGGCCATATCAACGGTGAACATGGCGATATCGGTCATCCGATCGTGCATTACCTGCACCGTCCGATACCTCGCGACGAGTTGATCGCCTTCTTCGTCGCGGCCGACGTCATGCTGGTGACACCGCTGCGCGACGGTATGAATCTGGTCGCCAAGGAGTACGTCGCCTGTCGCAGCGATCTCGGCGGCGCACTGGTCCTCAGCGAATTCACCGGTGCCGCAGCCGAACTCCGCCAGGCCTATCTGGCGAATCCGCATCACCTAGAAGGTGTCAAGGGTGCCATCGAGGCGGCCTTGAATCAGACGCCGGAGGAAGGCAGGCGGCGAATGCGTGCGTTGCGCCGCCAGGTGTTGGTGCACGACGTCGACCTGTGGGCGCGGTCGTTCCTGGAATCGCTGGCCGCGACCCGGGAAGACGCGGCTAAATCGGTTTGATGTAGTTGATCAGCCACTTGCCGTCGATCTTCTGGTAATCGACGCGTAGGCGCGCTCCGTCATAGATCGGCTGTTCGCGGTTGTCTTTCTCCGACACCGTCCGGTTGATGTAGACCATCACCGCTGCCGAGTCACGTTGCGCATCAAGTACTCCGACGCCGACCACGTTGGCTTGGCTTACCAGTTCCCGCGCTCGAGCCTGCGGGATGATGTCGGCGTTCGCTCGGTCTTGAAACTCCCGGCGGTAGGTCGGTGTGAGCATGCTGTAGGCGTCAGTGAGGTTGCGTTCGACGGTCTTGTAGTCGTAGGTGAACACAGCCGGAATTTGTTGTTGTGCAAGCGGTCCGAGCTCGGCGCGGGCCGCTTGCTCGCCACGGATCTGCACCCGCTGCCAGTACAGCCCACCGCCGACGGCGGCCAGGCTCACGAACGCAACAGCAACCAGGCCGACGATGACGCGCACAAACCAGCGCATCAGTTTCCGCCGTTGGGGTAGTTGAGGTCGTAGGCGGTCATCCGGCCGTCCTCATCTTCGTGCACGATGATGCGCAACCGGTAGGGCTGCGAGGGCCGGTTGTTGCCGTTCATGTCACTGGCCGTGACCCGCGCCGACACCAACACGGCTGCGTTGTCACTGATCTCGTCGAAGCTCTCCAGCGCGGCGCCGTTGATCACAGTCTCCGAGCTGCCGCCGGTCTCCCGGAAGATCGCCTTGAGGTTCTCGACGTTGTTGCTCTGGCTGAACATGTCGCGCAACGGCCCACTGGTGCTGTCGTAGAACTGATTGACAGTCTCGTCGATGGTGTCCTGCTTGAAGCTGAACATGTTCACCACAGTCTGAGTCGCGGTGTCGACGAAGCGCTGGTTGCGCGCTTGGGTCGCCTCTGCGTGGTTCTGCTGGACGATCAGCACCGCGACCGCGGCACCGACCACGCTCGTCGCGACCAGCCCGCACGCCAGCGCCACGACCGTGACGAGCCGACTGGGCGCCAACCGGCGTTGCGGGGACGCAACGGGGGATACCTTGCGGGCAGGCGAGGCTCCGGCGGGATCCGGTGTCGAAACGCGCACAGCGGTGGCCTCGGGTGCCTTGTCGTTGGTAGGGCCAGCCGGTCGGGAAGCGCGCCGACGCACGGGCTTCCCCGGAGGTGTCGGGGTGGACGTCATTACACCTGCTTCGGATACAGCATCAGATCAAGCCAGTTCTCTTGTGGCCGCATATCAGCGACGCCGGGCGCGTACACCCCCGTACCGCCGGCCGGGTCGATGAAGACGCCTGTGCGCTGATCGTACGTGCCGTAGCTGGTTGCACTGGCCGCAGGTGGCGCTCCCGCAGGTGCCGGTGCCGCAGACGGAAGTCCAGCAAGTGGCGCTGCCGCAGGTGGCAGTCCGGCAGGCGGCGCCGGCGCCGGAGGCGGCGGAGGACCGTAGGGTCCGGCGAAGATGTCCGGCGGATTGGTCGGATTGGTCGCCCAGCCCGGCGGGATCGCCGGCGGAGGCCATGCGTTCGGGTACGGCGCCGGCGGGATCCACGCCGTGTACGGCGGCGGTGGCGGTCCCGAGTTCGGCGGCGGGATGTACGGCCACGGCTGATGCGGCGCCGGTCCCGGGCCCCTCGGTACGTCGGGTGGCAACAAACCCGGCGCGACGGGATATCCCGGGTCCGGATCGGCCTCCGGTGGGATGTACGGGAACTTGTTGGGCGGCAGGATGTTTCGCCCGTCCTCTGGTGTGTCGTCCTCCATGATGTCCGACGGTGTACCTATGGGCACCGGCGGACCACGCCATGGGTTGTTGCCGAGCGGAACGTAGCCGGCCGGGTCGCGGCACAGCTGAATTGTCGGTGCGCGCTTGCCGGGAACTTCCTGGCACGGGTAGTTCCTCGCCCCACGCACCACGCTCGGATCATTCTGCGAAACCTTGCAATACAGGTCCGTTGGCAGGTCGCGAAGGGTCGTGTCGCCCGGGGTGCGAATGTCGGCCCCCGGGAGGAATCCAGTGGTGCAAGGTGGCGGGTCGTTGATCGAGATCTTGAAGTCCTGCTTGCCGCCTTCGCTCACGGGGAGCTGGCCGCCGATCGTCAGCAGAGATGCCTGGAGGGCGGGAAAGATGACAAGCGCCTGTTCGATCGACTTGTGATAGATGACGCCGACGCGGCCGAAGTTGGCCAGGTTGGCCGCGAGCACCGGAAACGACGGACGGATGCCCGAGAACGTCTCGCTGGCCTCGGCGGCAGCTCCTGGCGCGACGGTGAGCACCTCGCGAACCTGCGGATCGGCGTTGGCCACCTCGGTCGTCAAGCGCGCGAGGCCGTCGAACGACGACCGGATGTCGTCGCCGCTTTGGATCTGTGCATCCAGGAACGGCCCAGCCTGGTCTATCAGCGTCGAGGTCTGCGGCCAGCTTGCGTCGGCCTCGTCGATCAGCGCGCGTGCCGATGAAATCAACCGCGCCAGTTCGGGTCCGGCGCCGTTGAACGCCGCGAACGTCTCACGGAGCAGATCCTGCAGACGGGTGTTGTCGAGGCTGCTGACCAAGTTGTCGGCCTCACGCAGCAGTTCGGCGACGTCCTGCGGGATCGCCGTGCGCTCCTTGGGAATGTTTGCGCCGTTACGCAGCAGCCCCGGCGAGGGGTCAGCGGGTGGAACGAAATCCACGTATTGTTCGCCGACCGCGGACACGCTTTTGACGGTGGCGGTGGAGTTCTCCGGAATCTTGATATCGCTGTTGATTCGCATGCGCGCGGCGACGCCGTTGTTGGTCAGCTTTACGGCCTCGACCCGTCCGGCTTGCACGCCGCGAAAGGTGACATTGGCGTTCTCGTACAGGCCGCCGCCTGCCACGAAGTTCGCGGTGACCTCATACGTGCCGATGCCGAGCCGGGCGGGCACACGTACGTAAAGCAGAGCGATGGCGCCGACCGCGAGCACGGTCACGATGGCGAAGATCCACAATTGAATCCGCGTAGTTCGACTGAACATTATTCCGCTGGCACCTCCTGGCCCGACGCGGTGCCAGCCGGGATCTTGAACGGGTCAGCGGCCTGCCCTGACAGGTTTGCCATCTCACCGGTGAGGAATTCCGGCGGGTTGACGACTTCGGCGAGGCGCTTCATGTTCGAGTCGAAGAACGACGTCGTGAAAATGGTCTCGCCGAGCCTGCGGATTGTCAGATCGAATGTGGAGAAGACGTTGAAGTAGTCGCCCCTGGCCACCTTGGGCAAGTTCTTACCGGGGAACGGGAACGTTGCCAGGCTGTCCAGGCTGGAAACGAGATCGGAGCGGGTGTCGTTGATCGGCTTGATCACCGAGTACACGTCGATGACGTCCTGGGCGAAGTCATCTTTGGTTTCAGCCAGGATGCGCGACGCCACCGTGCCGAGGCGCTGTAGTGCGGCGAAGGCGTCGACGATATCGCCACGGTTCTCGTTGAGTACCTTGAGCGCTCCGGGCAGGGTGTCCAGCGCCCGACCCAGACTGTCCTTGCTGTGAGCGAGCACACTTGCGAATCGGTTCAGGCCTTCGGCCGTTGCGATGATGTCGTCTGTCTGCCGATTCAACGACGAGGCCAGTTCGGCGAGCCGCGGGATCAGACCTTTGAACTGCCCCTCACGGCCGGCCACGCCGTTGTAGAGCTCCTGTGTGATGTCCTGCAGCGCGCCGAGGTTGCCCTTGTTGACGACAGTGCCCAGCGCGGAGAGCACTTCTTCCGTCGTCGGAGCGCGGCTGCCGTCGCTCAGCGGAATGCGAAGCCCCTCTTGCATTTCGCCAACCGGTGGCTGGTCAACCGGAGGTGCCAGCGCGATGTGCTGCGACCCCAACAGCGATGTCTGTCCGACCCTCACTGTCGAGTTCTCCGGCAACTTGACATTTTCGTCCAGTGAGAGTTTCACCGCCGCGTAGAAGCTGCCGTCTGCTCGCTGAACGGCCTCGATACCCGAGACGCTGCCGACCGTGACGTCGTCGACCATCACGGGCGAGTTCTGTGGCAGCGTGGCCACGTCGGGCACTTCCACGGTGATCGTGAAGGAGCCTTTTCCGTGACCCTTGGTGCCCGGCATGTCCAGCGAGTTCAAGCCGCCGAACTGGCAGCCGGCCAGCAGTACCGCGCCGGTGCCGATGGCCAGGGTGCGGGTGGCCGCGCGCCCGACTTTGACCCCCAATAGCTCGCGTGTCATTGTCCGCCTCCATGCGGGACGCCGGCCTCGGCCGGAAGCGGGCCGGGCACAGCTGGCGCCGGCGGCGCACCCGGGCCCGGACCAGGCGGTGGACCTGGCGGCAGTATTACCGGCCCAAGTGTGTACGGCTGCGCCGGCGGCGGTGGACCGGGCGCGGCGGGTTGGGGCAGCAACAACGCGCTGGGGTCGCCCGGGTCGCCCTGTCGTGGCGGGAACCGCCCGTCGGCCGGTATCCACTCCAGATACGGGATGTAGGTCTTGGCCTTGGCCTCAGTCGCCGGGGTGTCGTAGATGACCTGGCCCTTGTATGCGGTGATCGTGTTGATCCCGTGCTGCATGAAGGGCGGGAAGTTCATCGCCAGGCGCTTCAGCACCGGCGCCATGCGTTGGCGACAGATCTCGGATCGCTTGTCGTACTCGGGTATCCCCGCGCCGTCGAAGTTGCCGCAGATGAACTGCACCGGGTTTTGGAACTCCGGCAGGCCGAGCAGACCGTTGGCGGTGCCCTGTGCCGGGTTGTAGATGTTGTAGAAGTTCACCATCGCGTTCGGCAAGACGTGCAGGATCTGCTCGACGTCGTCGGTCTGGTTTGTCAGGATGGTGGTGAAGTCGGTCAGCCGGTCGATATTGCCGATCAGCGTCTCGTTGTGCTCATCGAGGAAGCCGCGGACGTCCGACAGCGCCTGGTTGAGGCTGCCCAGGGTGTCGTCCAGTCCCACCGTACTGTCGGCGAGGACCTGTGAGACCGAGGACAAATGCCCACTGAATTGGACGATTTGCTCGTTACTCTCGGAAAGCGCGTCGACCAGGATATGGAGGTTCTTCACCGTGCCGAACAGGTCGGTGCTCGAGTCACCCAGCCGCCCTGCGGTCTGCGACAGCTCGCGCAAGGCTTCCCGGAACGATTCGCCGTTGCCGTCGAAGGTGTCGGCGGCCTGATTGACGAACTCGCCCAACGGCCCCTGAACCTGGCCCGCCGCCGGTCCGAGCTGCTGACTGAGTCTCGTCAGCTCGGTCTTGACATCGTCCCACTCCACAGGCACGGCGGTGCGGTCCAACTTGATGCTGGCGCCGTCCCCCAACTCCGGGCCCTCTTTGTAGACAGGCGTGAATTGAACGAACCGGGCCGCAACGAGATTCGGCGCCATGATCACTGCGCGAACGTCGGCGGGCAGCTTGACGCCGTCCTTCACCCTCATCGTGATCTTGACGGCATCGGCCTGGGGGGTGATCGATTCGACCGAGCCGATCGGAACGCCGACGACGCGGACCTCGTCTCCGGGGTAGATGCCCGCCGCCGAAGCGAAGTATCCATCGACCCGGTACGTGGTGACTCGTGGCCAAATCACATACAGGCCACCGAGCAGCGCCACTACCAGCGCGCCGACGATTCCAAAACGCACCCACCGACTCATGGCGACTTCGGCTTAATGATCAGGCGCTCCTGGATGAAACCGCGCAGCATGTCGGAGAGGCTGTCCGGAATCTTGCCCGGCTGGAAGTAGAGGTCCAAGAGCACGGCCTCCTGCGTGTTGTTCGGTATTGCGTTGGGCAGGTTCACCATGAAGCCCGAACCCGAACCGACGGACTCACCGAGCGCGGTGGCATACGGCGGCAACCGCTTGAGCGCCTCGCTGATGTGCTCACGGCGTTCGAGCAGGTTGTCCAACACAAGGTTCAGTTTCCTCAGGGCCGGGCCGAACTCGCGGCGGTTATCGGAGACAAATCCCGAAATCTGCTGTGATACATCGTCGATGCCTGCGATCAAATTGCTCAGCGCGGCCCGCCGCTCATCAAGTGCGGCGAAGAGTTGATTGCCGTCGGTGACGAGTTGATTCACCTGGCCGGCCCGATCGGCGAGTACCCCGGTGACCGACTTCGCGCGTGTCAACAGCTGGCCCAGCGCTTCGTCGTTGGCGTTGATGCTGCGCGACAGGGTGGCCACCCCGTCGAGCGTGCGGCGAAGCTCGGGCGTCGCGTCGCGAAATGAATCGGTCAGCACACCCAGCGCCTGGGTCAACTGGTCCTGATCGATCGCACCGGCGTTCTGACCGAGATCCGATAGGGCCATGTTCAATGTGTACGGAACTGTCGTGCGGGACACCGGAATTGAGGTCACCGACCCGCTGCCCGCCGGAGCGACCCCGAGCGACCTCTCCCCCAGAACGGTGTCGGTCCGGATCGATACGAGAGTCTGATCGCCCAGCCTGATCTTGCGGTTGACGGTGAAAGACACCCTCGCGACCTCGCCGGCGAGCGCGACGTCGCTCACTTTGCCGACCGTGATGCCGGAGACGTTGACGTCGTTACCCGGCGAGATGCCACCGGCGTCGGCGAAGAAGGCCTCATACGACTTGCCCTGAGGAAAAAACGGCAGACTGCTGTAGCCGAATGCGACGAATATGACCATCACCACGACTGCGATTCCGAAGATGCCCGCCCGGAGTGTCTTATCCATTTTCCGAGCACCTGCCCTTCGATAGGTCCGGTACGCCGCCGATCGGCAGGAGAATGTCGCTGCCCGCCGGGCCGTTGAATTTGAGCGTCACCGCGCAGATGTAGTAGTTGAAGTACGAACCGTAGGAACCAAGGGAATTGAGCCGCAAGTAGTTCTCGGCCAGCGGTTCGATGACTTGATTGACCTCCGCCTTACGGGTATCGAGCTCGGTCGCCAGCGGGCGAAGGTTCTCCAGCACACCCTGCAGCGGCCGTCGCGAGTTGGCCAGCATGTCGGTCAGATCATTCTCCGCGGACGCCAACGGTGGAATCGCTCCGGCGATCGGATCCCGGCCCTCCGCCAGACCGGTGACCAACTTCTGCAGCTCGTCCACGCTGGCGTCGAACTCGACGCTCTTCTCGTCAATGGTCCCAAGCACTTCGTTGAGATTCTGGATCACCTCAGAGATCACTTGGTAGCGATCGCCCAGAGTTTGGCTGAATGTTCCTGTCTCCGAAAGCAATCGATTCAGCGCACCGCCCTCGCCTTGCAGCAGCTCGAGGATCGCACCGCTGATCTGGTTGACCTGCTCGCCGTCGAGACCCTTCACCACCGGCCGTAGACCACCGAGCAAGGCATCCAGGTCGAGCGCCGGCTGCGTGTTCGTCTTCGGAATGGTGGCGCCCTTGGGCAGCTTGCGGAGTTCGCCTGGGCCCGACGTGATCTCCATGAAGCGATCACCGACCAGGTTTTCATAGCGAATCACGGCCCGCGTCGACGAATACACCTGGTACTTCTTGTTGAGTGTGAACGCCACATCGACGGTGTTGTCGGGATTCAGCTTCACGTCCTCGACGGTGCCCACCGGAACACCCGCGATCCGCACGTCGTTACCACCCTCGAGCCGCGAGGCGTCGCTGAACGTGGCGTGGAAGCGGTTGGTCGAGGCGAACCGGAACTCGCCGAAGATCACGATCAAACCGGCGGCAACCAACAACATGGCCACCACGAAGATGCTCACCTTCGTCACGATTCCCCGGTGGCTCATCAGAAATCGTCCCGTTCTGCGAATGCGCCGTTGAAGAGGAACTGGAACGTCGACGGGGCGTCGACCTGCACTTCGGTGAACGGCTCGTAGGGGATGAGGGCGTTGTCGGTGACCAGGAATGGTGACCGGAAGTACGAGCCGCCGAATTGCAAGCTGGGGAGGTTCGGCAAGCCGCGGCAGTTGGGCCCACCGGTCGCGTTCACGATCGGCAGGCTCTCCGGATACGTGTATGACGGGACGCCCAACACGAAGCTCGAACTGACCATCGCGCCGGGCTTATAGCCACCGAGGATGTCAGCACCCCGCTGGCGGCCCTTCGCGACACCTTGCACGATGCAGCCGAGTACGGGCGAATAGTCGCCAAGCACCTTCAGCGGTGCCCGCATCCGCTGGATCGCAGCGATGTAATCGTCTGCCCCCGGCTCCAGAGTGTCGGCGCCCTCGTTCGCAAGGCCGATTGTCGCGAGCAACGTCGCGTTCAGGTTCTCCTGCTCGTCGACGATGGTCCGGCTGATGGCTGGCACATTATTGATGACAGTCACCAGGTCGGGGCCGGCATCGCCGTAGATGTTGGCTACCGCCGCTGTCTGGGAGAGAAGCGACTCAACTTGCGGCAACTTCGGATTCAGTTCCACGAGATACTGATTCAAACCCGCGGTGGTGACGCCGAAGTCGTCACCGTGACCGCGCAGGCCCTCGGCGATCGCCGACATGGTCGCGTTAAGGTGAATGGGATTGATCTTGTCCAGTACCTCGATCAAGGTCTGGAACAAGGTGTTGGCTTCCAACTGCACCGACTCAGCGGCCACGACGGCGCCGGCGCGCAACGACGTATCGGACGGCTGTTCCGGCGCAAGGAATTCCACCGACTTCGCGCCGAATACCGTGGTGCTGGCGATACGCACTGGCGCGTTCGACGGGACGTAGCGCAGTTCGCCCTTGTTGATCGCCAGCGTCAACTTTGCTTGATCACCCGTATACGAGATGTTCTCGACTTTGCCGATCTGGATGCCGCGGTACTTGACCTTGGCCTCGGGGTCCATCACCAAACCGGCCCGTGGAGAGGTGACCACCACGGTCTCGGTCGGGGTGAACGAGGCGGAGTACGCGAGATAGGTGAACACCGAGAACGCCACGATGATCGCGGCCAGCACTGCGGCGGCGATCCTGATCGCGACGGTCCTCGACATGATCTCTACTCCTCTAACCCGACAGGTTGAAGTTTCCGGTGGCCCCATACACGGCCAGCGAGATGAACAACGTGATGATGACAACCACGATCAGCGACGTCCGAACCGCCTTACCCACAGCGATGCCGACACCGACGGGTCCGCCGGAAGCGTTGAAGCCGTAGTAGGTATGGACCAGCATCACCGCGATCGCCATCACGATGGCCTGAGCGAACGACCACAACAGGTCTGTCGGTATCAGGAACGTGTTGAAGTAGTGGTCGTACAGACCACCGGACTGTCCGTTGACGTAAACGGTGATCGTGCGCGCTGAGAAGAACGCGGCCAGGACCGATAACGAGTAGAGCGGGATGATCGCGATCATCCCGGCCACCAGTCGGGTGGAGACCAGGTAGGACATCGAGTGCACGGCCATCGCTTCGACGGCGTCGATCTCCTCGGCGATGCGCATCGCGCCCAGTTGGGCGGTGGTGCCTGCGCCGATGGTGGCAGCGAGCGCAATGCCCGCGATGATCGGAGCGACGATGCGCACATTGAGGTAGGCGGACAGGAAGCCGGTCAACGCCTCGATGCCGATGTTGCCAAGGGACTCGTAGCCCTGCACCGCGATGACACCGCCGGAGGCCAACGTGAGGAAGGCCGCGACGCCCACCGTGCCGCCGATCATCACCAGCGCGCCGGTGCCCATCGTCATCTCGGCGATGTTGCGGATCGTCTCTTTGCCGTAGCGCCGCACTGCGTTTGGCATGTACCGAATCGACTCGGCGTAGAACAACGCCTGATCGCCAAAGGTGTCCACAGCGCGGGGCAGCCGGCCGAACGCCCGCCGCATCCTCAGCGTCACGTCGTAGCTCATCAGCCGACCACCCGAACGCCGATTGCCGTCATCAGGACATTGATGACGAACAGGCAGATGAAGGCATAGATGACGGTCTCGTTGACGGCCTCCCCGACTCCCTTGGGTCCACCTTTGACAGTGAGGCCGCGGTAGCAGCCGACAAGGCCCGCCATCACACCGAACAACAGGGCCTTGACTTCTGAGATCACCAATTCGCCCAGGCCGGTCAGAATCGTCAGACCGTTGATGAACGCGCCGGGGTTCACCCCCTGCAGCAGCACGGAAAACACATATCCACCGGTCAGACCAATTGCGATCACCAGGCCGTTGAGAAGCAGCGCGACAGTGGTCGATGCCAGCACGCGCGGCACCACGAGCCGTTGAATGGGATCGATGCCGAGCACCCGCATCGCGTCGATCTCTTCACGGATGGTGCGGGCACCGAGGTCGGCGCAGATCGCCGTCGCGCCGGCGCCGGCGATGACGAGCACCGTCGAGATCGGCCCCAGCTGCGTCACCGTGCCGAACGCGGTACCGGAGCCGGACAAATCCGCGGCGCCGATCTCGCGCAGCAGAATGTTCAGGGTGAACGCGACCAGCACCGTGAACGGAATCGAGATCAGCAGCGTCGGGATGAGCGCAACCCGCGCGATCATCCAGGTCTGATCGAGGTACTCACGAAGCTGAAATGGGCGCCGGAAGATCTTGACGAAAGTGTCGAGGGACATTTCGAAAAAGCCACCCACGGCCCGAGTCGGTGCCGCGAGTTGTCCGATCAACCTCGGGCTCCATTTCTAGAAGCGGGGCGGTAGGCGCACGCTCGCGTTGGCGAATATTTCGAATCTCGTCGCGGCGGCGGGCCGTGAACCCCTGGTTTAAGCGCTGCTCTTAGTGAGCCGGATCATACTAACTAGAACACGTTCACAGTGTCAAAGAACCGGAAAAAAGGTCCAAATTGTTATATCTGCGCTGTTCAGAGGCAGTGTGACGCAGACCATGCTAGAACGTGTTCTAGCTCCCTGGGCGCAGGCGGCTCGAGAAAACCGCGCCTTATGAATTCATAATGTCAGTCGCTGCGAAATTCGCATCGGAGCCACGTTCAGCAAAGTAGTTCTGCAACGTTATTGACAGGTCCGCAGGTTTCCAGGCGTCGTCCATTGCGCTGAACTGAGCCTCTACGGTTGGCGCCGCCACGAGCGTCACAGTAGGACCGTAAACGATGAAGAGCTGTCCGTTGACGGTTTGCGCAGCGGGCGAGGCCAGGAACCGCACCAATGTGACGACGTGTTCGGGCGACAGCGAGTCGATCTGCCCCTCGGCCAGTTCCGGCGCCTCGCCGAACACGTCGGCGGTCATCGCGGTGCGGGCGCGCGGTGCGATCGCATTGGCACGGACGCCGTACCGCTCGAGGGCACGCGCCATCGTCAGCGTCAGCGCGGTGATGCCGGCCTTGGCCGCACCGTAGTTCGCCTGACCGACGGGCCCAACCAGACCCGCCTCCGAGGACGTATTGATGACGCGGCCGTACACCTGCCCGTCGTTTTCCTTGGCCTTACTACGCCAATACGTGGCGGCGTTACGCGTCAACAGGAAGTGGCCCCGTAGATGGACCGCGATGACCGCGTCCCAGTCCTCGTCGGTCATGTTGAACAACATGCGGTCGCGCGTGATGCCCGCATTGTTGACGACGATGCTCAGGCCACCCAGTCCGTCCGCGGTGGACACCAGCTCGTCGGCCGTCGACCGCGCGCTGATGTCGCCGGCGACCGCGACCGCCTTGGACCCCGCGGCAGCGATCTCGTCGATCACGTCGGAGCGGTCCAACGCGCTGGCGATGTCGTTGACCACCACGGTGGCTCCCGCGCGCGCCAGACCGATGGCCTCAGCGCGGCCCAAGCCCGCGGCGGCGCCGGTCACCACCGCGACCAGGCCGGAAAGATCAGTCGCATCTGCAGTCATTTATGAATACCTCTAGTCTCTGCGGATCAGGGCTGCTCGCGGGCATTCGGCTATCGACTGCTCCGCCAGGTCCTCCTGATCGTCCGGCACGGGGTCGGCCTTGACGACGGCGTAATCCTCGTCGTCGAGATCGAACAGGTCGGGGGCAATTCCGACGCACACGGCGTTGCCCTCACAACGGTCACGGTCCACTTCCACTCGCATCACGCACTCCTCGCGCTCAGGGCTACTTTGCGCAGCCAGTGTGGCACCGGCCTGGACCCCAAGACTAGAACGTGTTACAACCGGGAGTGAAGTCGGGCTGGACTTCGGTTCGAGCCTGGGTGCACTTGGGCGCCTCATAGAGAAGTTAGGACAAGGCGATGCGGATCGGCTACACCCCAGAGCAGGAGGAGTTGCGCCGCGAGCTGCGGTCGTACTTCACCAAGCTGATGACCCCCGAGCGCGCCGAGGCGCTGGCCTCCAGCGATGGCGAGATGGGCCGGGGCACCGTCTACCGCGACACCGTCGCCCAGATGGGCAAGGACGGCTGGCTGACACTGTCGTGGCCCAAGGAGTACGGCGGCCAGGCGCGCCCGCCGATGGACGGGCTGATCTTCAACGACGAGGCCTCGATCGCGAACGTTCCCGTGCCGTTTTTGACCATCAACAGCGTCGCGCCGACGATCATGCACTTCGGCACCGAGGAGCAGAAGAAGTTCTTCCTGCCCAAGATCGCCGCCGGTGAACTGCACTTCGCCATCGGATACTCCGAGCCCGGCGCGGGCACCGACCTGGCCGCGCTGCGGACCACGGCCGTGCGCGACGGCGACGACTACGTGATCAACGGCCAGAAGATGTGGACCAGTTTGATCGCCTACGCCGACTACGTGTGGCTCGCGGTGCGCACCAATCCCGAGGCCAAGAAGCACCGCGGCATCTCCATGCTCATCGTGCCGACGACGGCCGAGGGCTTCTCGTGGACTCCGGTGCACACGATGGCAGGCATCGACACCAGCGCCACCTATTACCAGGACGTGCGGGTGCCGACATCCAGCCTCGTCGGTGAAGAGAACGCGGGCTGGAAGCTGGTCACCAACCAGCTCAACCACGAGCGGGTCGCGCTGGTGTCAGCACAGCCGATCTTCACCGCGCTCGACGGTGTCCGCGATTGGGCGCAGAACACCAAGGACGCCCACGGCAGGCGCCTGATCGACTCCGAGTGGGTGCAGCTGAACCTGGCGCGGGTACACGCCAAGGCTGAGGTGCTCAAGCTCATCAACTGGGAGCTCGCGTCCGCCACGGACGCGGCACCCTCGCCTGCCGACGCGTCGGCCGCGAAGGTCTACGGCACCGAACTGGCCACCGAGGCCTACCGGCTGCTGATGGAGGTGCTCGGCACCGCTGCCACGCTGCGCACGGACACCCCCGGCGCGCTGCTGCGGGGCCGTATCGAACGCATGCATCGCTCGTGCCTGATCCTCACCTTCGGTGGCGGCACCAACGAGATCCAGCGCGACATCATCGGCATGGTCGCGCTCGGCCTGCCAAGGGTCAACCGGTAAGGACTGAGAAGACAATGGATTTCAAGACGACTGAAGCGTCCGAGGATCTCGGCGGACTGGCACGCACCATCACCGAGTCGGTCAGCACGCCCGAACGCCAGCGTGAACTCGACGGCCTCGACGAGCGCTTCGACAAGACGCTGTGGAAAAAGCTGATCGAAGCCGACATCCTGTCCACGGCTGCGCCGGAGTCCCTTGGCGGCGGTGGGTTCGGAGCGCTGGAGCAGGTCGCGGTGCTCGTCGCGCTCGGCAGGCAGATGGCGGCGGTGCCCTACCTGGAATCGGCGGTGCTCGCCGCGGGTGCCCTGGCGAAGTTCGGATCGGATGCGTTGCAACTCCAGTGGGCGGTGCCCGCGGTCAACGGCGAGAAGATCCTGGCCGTCGCGCTCGACGGCGAGATGGGCGAGGGCCCGGTGCAGGCCAGTACGAACGGTGACGGGTTCCGGCTGACCGGCAGCCGCACCCAGGTCGGCTACGCCCCGGTCGCCGACGCGTTCCTCGTCCCCGCCGAAACCGGTTCGGGCACCAAGGTCTTCGTGGTCGCCGCCTCCGACTCCGGGGTGACGGTCGAATCGCTGAGCACCACCGGCCATGGCAGCGTCGGGCACCTCGAATTGCAGGGTGTCGAGTTGGGTGCCGACCGGGTCGTGGGTGACGCCGAGGTCGTCGGTTGGCTGACCACGCGAGGCACGCTGGGCCGCAGCGCTTTTCAGCTCGGCGTGGTGGAGCGGGCACTCGAGCTCACGTCCGAATACGCGCGCGAGCGTGAGCAGTTCGAGCGGCCGATCGGCAGCTTCCAGGCAGTCTCATCGCGGCTGGCCGACGGCTACATCGATGTCAAGGCGCTGCGACTGACCGTGACGCAGGCAGCGTGGCGACTGTCCGAGGACTTGCCCGCCGACATCGAGGTCAACACGGCGGCGTTCTGGGCGGCCGAGGCGGGGCATCGCGTCGCCCACACCACCGTCCACGTTCACGGCGGCGTGGGGATCGACACCGACCACCCGGTGCACAGGTACTTCCTGGCGGCCAAGCAGACCGAGTTCGCGGTCGGTGGCGCCACCGGGCAGCTGCTGCGCATTGGTCGCGAGCTGGCCGATACTCCGGCTTGAACCCGCGACCGGAGGGGCAATTGAACCCCGCGACCGGAGGCGAGCTGCCAACCGTAACCTCGCTCATCACACCGCTCGTCGACGTCGACGACCGCGGGGTCTACTTCGAGGACACGTTCACCTCCTGGCGTGAGCACGTCGCCAACGGTGCGGCGGTGGCAGCGGCGCTGCGGGCCCGCATGGATCCCGCTCGGCCGCCGCATGTCGGTGTACTGCTGCAGAACACCCCGTTCTTCTCCTCGGTTCTGGTGGCCGCGGGGTTGACCGGCATCGTGCCGGTGGGGCTGAATCCGGTCCGCCGTGGCGCCGCGTTGCAACGTGACGTCACGCACGCGGATTGCCAGGTGGTGCTTGCGGATTCGGCGTCGACAGCCGTGGTCGGCGACATCGAGCACATCGACGTCGACTCCCCCGAATGGGCGGCCGAGATAGCCGCCCACGCCGACGAGCCGGTCGTCGCGTACGACGCCGACCCGGACGACCTGTTCATGTTGATCTACACGTCGGGCACCAGCGGCGACCCGAAGGCCGTCAAGTGCAGCCACGGCAAGGTCGCCGTTGCGGGCAACATGATGACGCAGCGGTTCGAGCTGGGGCCCAGCGACATCTGTTACGTGTCGATGCCGCTGTTCCACTCCAACGCGGTGCTGGTGGGCTGGTCGGTGGCCTTTGCCTCGCGGAGCTCACTTGCATTGCGGCGCAAGTTCTCCGCGTCGCAGTTCCTCCCGGACGTCCGCCGGTTCGGCGCCACGTACGCCAACTACGTGGGCAAGCCTTTGTCGTATGTGCTCGCCACTCCCGAACGACCCGACGATGCCGACAATCCGCTGCGCGCGGTCTACGGCAACGAGGGCGCACCAGCCGACGTCGAGAGGTTCGCCCGCCGGTTCGACACACTGGTGATGGACGGCTTCGGTTCGACCGAGGGCGGAATCGCGATCGGCCGCACACCCGACACTCCGCCGGGTGCGCTCGGGCCGCTCCCCGAAGGCACCGAGATCCTCGATGTCGACACCGGCGAGCCCTGTCCACCCGGCGTCACCGGCGAGTTGGTAAACACCTCGGACGCAGGGCGTTTCGAGGGTTACTACAACGATCCCGGTGCCGATGCCGAGCGCATGCGCGGCGGCGCGTACCACAGCGGTGATCTGGCCTACCGCGACGAGAACGGCTACGCATACTTCGCCGGCAGGCTCGGCGACTGGATGCGGGTCGACGGTGAGAACCTCGGCTCGGCGCCGATCGAGCGGGTCGTGTTGCGCCATCCCGACGTCGTCGAGGTGGCGGTGTACGGGATACCGGCGCCCGACGTCGGCGATCGGGTGGTGGCGGCGGTGATGCTGACCGACGGCGCGTCGTTCGACCCGGAGCAGTTCCGCGCATTCCTCGCCGAACAGACCGACCTCGGCCCCAAGCAGTGGCCGTCGTTCGTGCGAGTTGCAACCGACCTGCCGCGCACCGAGACGTTCAAGGTGATCAAACGCCAGCTACAGGCCGAACGGACCGACTGCGCCGATCCGATATTTGAAATAGAGCGCTGACGGCCCGATGAGTCGCACCACAATACATGCCGTCGAAATCGTGGCCATGGACCAGGCGCATCGGCGTGGATGCCGACCCCCGGCGGCGTCGCTAGGGCCAAGTTTCGATACCATTGGCACCGTATGTAGCACACGGGAGCGACCGCATAACAGAGGAGGACCGTGCTGATCGCAGTCACCGGGGGCACCGGCTATCTCGGCGCGCATTGCGTACGCACCCTGCTTGCTCGTGGCGACGAGGTCCGCTTGCTGGTGGCACCCGATGCGCAGAATGCCGCAGTGCTGAGACGGTTCAAAGAGATCGGTGACATAGAGGTGTTGGCCGGCGATGTCCGTGACGCCGCGACCATTGCCACGTTGCTCGATGGTTGTGACGCGCTGCTGCACGCCGCCGGCGTAGTGGGCACCGACAACCGCCGCAGCGCATTGATGTGGGAAATCAACGCCTACGCCACGGAGTCCGTGCTGACCCGCGCGGTCGAAGCAGGGCTTGACCCGGTGGTGTCCATCAGCAGCTACAGCGCGTTGTTCCCGCCTCCAGATGGCGTCATCGGGCCCGATTCGCCCACCGCCGACGGGCGCAGTGCCTACGCGCAAACCAAGGGTTATGCCGACCGCGTCGCCCGCCGCCTCCAAAGCCGGGGCGCCCCGATCGTCGTCACCTACCCGTCGAGCGTGGTCGGTCCGGCCTTCCACACCGAACCGGGTGTCACCGAACGGGGCTGGGCTCCGCTCGTGCGGTGGGGCGTCGCACCCCGGTTGCGCGGTGCAATGCAAATGGTCGACGTCCGCGACGTCGCCGACGTCCACGCGGCCATCCTGACCCCGGGGCGGGGGCCGCGCCGCTACGTATGCGGAGGAACTCTTGTCCCTTTCGACGTCATGATCGATGCACTCGAGCGTGGCACGGCCCGACGTTTCACTCGGATTCCGTTGAGCCAAAGTATGTTCCGCGGTGTGGGCCGCATGGGTGATGCGTTGTCCAGCGTCGTGACGCTTGGCGACGGGCTCAGCTATGAGGCGGCGCTGCTCCTGACGGCGGCGACACCGACCGACGACTCGGCCACGCTCGCGGACTTCGGCATCAGGTGGCGTTCACCGACCGACGCCATCGTCGCGTCGCTTCCGCGCCACCGCCTCGCGCAGAATGCCTCGGATCTGGGCATGTAGCGCGTCGCTGTCGTCTTCGGCGGCCACAGTCGTGAGGAACAAGGCGGCACCTGCGGCCATCGCGATGACGGCACGAGCGTCGCGCTCGGCATCCGCCGGATCCGAAGCATCTGCGGTGAACAGCGCAACCGCGGGGCCACTGAAGCCCTCCCACAATCGGTGACGCAACTGTTCGTTCTGTCCCATCGCCAGCAGCAGACCGGGCACCGCGGCCCTGACTTCTGGACGTGCGAACAGTTCACGACTGCCGTGGGCCACCCAGTCGACCCAGCCGAGGCGGTCGGTATCGGCGAACGGTTCGAGATCGGGTGTCTCGCCGAGAATCGCGTGCACCACCAGCTCGGCCTTCGACGACCAGCGACGGCGCAGGCTCGACCGACTGACGCCCGAACGGGTCGCGATCAGCCGCATGCTCAGTTCGTCCCACCCGACCTCGAGAAGCAGCTCGCGGGTCACGGCGAAGACGCGCGCATCGATCGAGGCGTCACGCGGCCGTCCGCCAGCCTTCGCGTCCTCCACGTCAGCAATTGAACCGTACGAGCCTTGCGGATTCCGCGATCGGCACGAGCTCACGCGGTATACCTCTGTCATGTTGGCCGAATCGCCGTTGTGGTTGGTGCTCGATCTCGTCGGTACCTTCGCCTTCGCGCTCAACGGCGCGCTGACCGCGGTACACGCCGAACGCTTGGACATTGTCGGTGTCGTCACGCTGGGCATGTTCACCGGCCTTGGCGGAGGAACCATCCGTGACGTACTGCTCGATGCGCTGCCACCGGCCACATTCGTCGACTGGCGCTACTTGGCACTCGCAGCGGCGGGTGGCCTGATCGCCTTTGCGCTCAGCCGTGTTCTCGACCGACTGGCCACCGTAATAAATGTTCTCGATGCCATCGGACTGAGCGTCTTTGCGGTCCTGGGTGCCTATAAGGCACTCGATATGGGATTCGGTGTGGTGCAGGCGATCCTCGTGGGTGCGATCACAGCCGTGGGGGGCGGCACGATTCGCGACGTGCTGATCGGCCGGATTCCCACAGTGCTTCGCAGCGAGCTTTACGCCATCCCCGCCCTCGTAGGGGCGGGCTGTGCGGCGGCGGCCAACAGCCTCGGCTACCACGGGACGATAGCCGCGCTCGGTGCGGCCCTGGTCTGCTTCGCCATCCGCGTGATCGGCATTCGTTTCGACCTGCACGCACCTGCGCCGCCGGGTTTCCCCTAATGACTTCTTTGGTTCGCGTGCAACGACGGCCGCGGTGGTGGAAGCGCTCCCCCATCGGATTCCCATCGCTCCAGTGCAACTGGGGCCAACACGCGGTTAGCGTTGTACCGCAGGCTATTTCCGAGCGCAGCATCCGTGTAGTTTTCAAGCGATGTAAACATTTCTCCTCCCTCTATTTCATCTGCTCGTTGTGCAGACCGTAGGGAACGGCTGCCAGCATCGTGACGGAAAGCTCGGCGCCACTGGGCAATCTGAAGGTGCGCCGCTCACCAGGGCGAGCGCCGAGAATGGCCGCACCGAGGGGAGATTGAACTGAGTAGACCGAGGTGTCGCCGTGCTCGGTACCTGGAACGCCGAGGAGAAACGACTCGGTATCGCCGGTATCGTCGTATCGGACGCTGACGACCATGCCCGGTTCGGCGATCCCGTCATTGGGCGGATCCTCGCCGACAACCGCGTAAACAAGTAGGTCGTGAATCTGTTGAATACGGGATTGGCGGGCACGCTCGATAGCGGTCGCATCTTCACCGGTGTCCCCGTCTTCGGCGGCGGTCGCACACAGTCGCCGCAGGGTGGCCAGTTCCTCGTGTAAACCTTCGTAGGCTTTCGATGAGATCCAGATGCCTTGTGAAATCGTCATATTTCGGTCCTTTCACTACGTAAGGGTTGTCGTCAGGGGCGGGCTACAAGAAACGCGCCGCCCCTGACGACTGGGGTGCCCGTGATGGGCGAAAATTTCGGTTCAGCCCACAGCTCGGCGCAGCGGATCGAAGGGCGCCAAGGCGTCGGGTTGTTTGCCGGTCGTGATCTGTTCGGTCAGCAGCCGGCCGGTGATCGGCCCGTGCGCCAGACCCCACATTCCGTGCCCGCCGGCGACGTAGACGTTGCGGGATATTTCACCGATCAACGCCAAGCCGTCGGGGGTGACCGGGCGCGGGCCGACCCAAACGTCGCTGCGCTCAGCCCACCGAACGCCTTCCAACAGGGGACTCGCAGAGGCCACGATTGCACCGACGCGCTGCGCCGTCACCGGTTCATGCGGGTCACGGAACTCCATCGTGCCCGCCACCCGCAACCCACCGTTATAGGGAGTGCATGCCACGCGCACATCCGGCAGGTAAATGGGCCCGGGTATGGGCCGATCCACGGGCACGGTGAACGAGTAGCCGCGACCTGACCGAACTGGTACCCGCAGTCGACTGCCCGCCAGTCGCGACAACCAGGCACCCGTAGCGATCACAGCAGCATCCGCCGTCAACGGCTCGCCGTTGTAGGGGAGCACCGTCGCCGTGTTGCCGGAGCTGAAAACGTCACGCACGTCGTGGGTCAGCATCGTCGCCCCGCGTTGCACAACCGCTTCTCCAAGGGCCGTGACGAAGCGTCCCGGATCGACATATCGCTGGCCGTTGATGTTGAGCGCGGCGGTGATCGCCGGCGACGCGAGAGGGACCTGCTCACGCAATGCCTCACCAGAGAGCCCGGTAACGAACAGCGGCTGTCCGGCGTTCTCGAGAGCGCAGAGCTCGCGCATCATCTTTTCCGCGTCGCGGGTGCTCCGGAACACCGCCGTAATCGGAGCGTCGGTCACCGGCGCATCGACCCCGTTCGCGAGCAACACGTCAAACGCCTCAATGCATTCCTCGTTGAGTGGGACGTTGGCCAGCACCGCCCGGTTCCACGTCGACGGGCGGCAGTTTGCGGCGAATTGCGTCAAGAACAGCCACAGCGCGCTGTCTGCGCTGAACGGGACGTGCAGCGGAGCGTTGCGGTCACGCAACGCGCGCAGCGCGTAGCGAAGGACCTTTGGCGAGTTCAGCGGCATCGTCAGTGCGGGGGCGATCCAGCCGGCGTTGCCCCAGGAGGCCCCTGCCGCCACGCCGGCGCGGTCGACCACCGTGACGTCTACTCCCCTCTCCTGCAGGAACCACGCCGTCGACAATCCGACGATGCCCGCGCCGACCACGACCGCAGACCGCGGGCCGCCATCGATACGTTCTTCGCCGACCATTGCCCTACCTCCATCGCTCGACCACTACGGGTAACTCCATGGTCGCCCGAACGGCACCGACGGCAGTTGCCGCGACGGGACAACCCACAGCGGTACCGTTGTGGTGAGCCGACAAATAGCCTGGTCAGTCGGGGTTCATCGCAGCAAGTTCGATGATCATGGCCAGCCGCTTGCGGCCGTCGCCCAACTGCAGGTCGGTAATCTCGCCCATCTTGCGGAGTCGATATCGCACGGTGTTCTCGTGCACTCCCAAGCGGTCGCCCGCCTCGGCAGGGTCCCCGAGTGCCTCCAGCCACGCCCTCAATGTCGACACGTAGTCGGTGGAGTGATCGGTGTCGTGGCGTCGCAACTCAGCGACGGGTCCCCGGTCCGGCGTGCGGCCTGAGCGCGCCGCGGTGCGAAGGCGTTGCAGCAGGATCTCGTCCCATGACTCGTCGTAGGAAGGCGGCGAGGAATTCGGCTGCTTGGTTTCGTGCAGGGCCAGACACTCATCGGCTTCCTGACGCGCCGCGGGCAGATCGCTTGGCGCTGCCGCTTTGCTGATTCCCGCCAACACGGTCATCCGATCGGGCAGCGACGCAAGCAGGCCTGCGACCCACCGTCGTGCCGCGGCCGCCTGCTCGCCAGGCAGCAGCGTGTAGACGGTGTTTCCGGCCAGGGCGCTTCGGCCAGGGCGCGACCAACCGAAGCCGCTGGTCGCCCGCTCGAAGGCCAACAGGAGACCCGCGTCTCGATCGTTGCCGATGAACGCCTGCACGGCTACCACCCGCATGAGGCCTTGCGGCAAGCCGAGTCTGCTGGCCGACGCGGTGGCATCAGGGCTGCCGTTCAGCAGGCGGAGCACCAGTTCGGATTCGACCTGGCGCTCCAAATCTGCACTGGCGCGTGACCGCAACAGATGCAGAGCCACTGTGCGGGCCCCGTCAGCCAGTGCCGTACGTTCGGGATCGACGAGCGGCTTGTGGCAGGCGACCCACAGCGATCCCATGAGTTCTCGCCCCGAGCGCACCGCCACCACCATGCGGCCAGACACTCCGTGTTCGGTGTCCGGGCTGACGAACAACGGCTCATCCGAGGTCGCAAGATGCGCGAAAACACCTCGAGCATCGAAGAATTCGCGCAGGCGCTCCGGCGCCTGCCTGTCCATGATCGTCGCCACCCTCGCCGGGTCGGCGTTCTGCTGCATCGTGGAGTATGCAAGCACCCGCGACAACGGGTCTTCGATGGTGACCGCGCCGCCGGTCGTCTCGGCCAAGCTATCGGCGAGGGCGAACAGATCCGTTGGACCGCGACCGGATTCGGTTTCACGCCCCTCCAGCACCAACCCGTAGACGACCGCCGAAAGCTCGCTCCACGACACCGATGTGTCGACGACCATCACCGCGATGCCCTCATCCATCCCGGCGAAGGTGGTGTCGCCATCGACGTCGCGCAGAAGAACAACGACCGCGTGCGCCGACGCCGCCCATTGCAACGCCTCCTCGACTGAACGCGCCCCGATCGCCAGGAGCACGTCGCCGATGACAGTGCGTCCACCGGCGGTCTCGTGCATCGCCACGCTGCCGAGTTCCTTTGAGCGCGGTATCGGGCAGAAACGCAAGCGGACGCCGTAACTACCCAGCACGTTCACCAACCGGTCCAACGTGACCACACGCGTCTCCTTTTCACGCCGAGTCTATTCGGCAGGTGTCGTGAACAAATCGGGATCCTTGCCTGCGAGTTTGCGGAAATAGATTGAGTAGATCTACTCCCCCGTCATAAGTGCGCTTTTCGATTACGCTTCGCTACTACCAATGCACCGGAGATGTTTGCCAAGAACGGCGAAAGCGGTGCACAACGACAGGAGTTGACTGATGAGGCGCACGGCGATCACCGGAGCAGCCGCGTTGGCTGCGGCTTTGGCCGTGGTGTTATCGGGATGCGGTTCGGACACCAAAACCGAACCGAGCACCACGGAATCGGAAACCACCACCACCACCACCACGACCACGACGAGCGCCAAGGCCGCGCCGACGACGACGGCCAAGGTCGCTCCGCGCGATGAGGATGCGGCGGGCCCGAACCCGACAATCGCCAGCTACATCGTCGAGAACAACATTCAGGAGACCCCCGTCAAGCGTGGCGACCCCGGCTCGCCGACGATCGAACTACCGATCCCCGAAGGCTGGGAGCCGGCCGGGGAGAACACCCCCGAGTGGGCCTACGGCGCCATCATCTACACGGGCCCCGAAGCCGCCGAGTACTCCCCGAGCATCGTCGCGCTGGTCTCGAAGCTGACCGGCAACGTCGATCCGCAGAGGATCATCGATCTGGCTCCGGGCGAACTGCAGAACCTACCGGGCTGGGTAGCGTCGAACGAAGGTGAGAACAGCACGCTGGGTGAGTACCCGGCCTTCCAGCTCGGTGGCACCTGGGACTCGGAGGGTCAGAAGAAGATCGTCGCCCAGAAGACGGTTGTGATCCCTGGCGCCGACGGCCTCTATATATTGCAGCTCAACGCCGACGGCCTGGAGAACCAGGGCGAAATCGTGGGCGCGGCAACAAACGTCATCGACGAGCAGACGACCATTACGCCGTGATGTAGGACTGTTCGGGGCTCGAGATCCACGTTTTGCAGACCAATACTCGCACTTTGTCTGCAAAACGTGGATTTCGTGTATTAGTCGACGACCAACTGATCCAACAGCGCGGCAAGCACTCTCGGACGTGAGTAGAACGGTGAGTGGTCTCCAGGCAGTTCAATCAGCTCGGCGTTGAGCCAGTCGCGTGCGATCCGTCTCGACCATGCGGGGTTCACCATCCGGTCTTGTTCGCACACGATGTAGGTCGTTTCGACTACGGGATACGCATGCAACGAGCACGGGATCCTGTAGGGCGCCATTGACTGTGGACGAAGGCGCATGAAGGCGGCGGACGCTATGGCTTCGTCACAGTCGTTCATCAGATGAAAGTGATTCAGCTCTTTATCAATCCAACTTCGACGGCCATCGAGGTCCTTGTCACCGAGGCCACGTGTGTAGTCCGGGTTGAGCATGTCGGACTCGTCTGCCATCTGTTGCGCGAAAGGCTGCCCAGGAGTTGGAGGAACCCCGCACAGGTAGACGAGGTGCCGCAACGAACGCCGTGCCGCCACGAGCGGGACGGTCTGGCCACCCATCGAGTGCCCCACGATAATTAATTGGTCGCCAGGAACGTCCCCAACGGCGGCGCAGACGACGTCGGCATAATCGTCGAATGCCGCCGAGCTGTCGTCGACGGGCAGATCCATCGTGATTACTCGATGACCCCGGCGTTCGAGTTCGGGCGACAGCCGCTCCCAGCACCATGCCCCAAGCCATGCGCCGTGCACCAAGGCGAACGTCGACATCGTCCGAACGATACGCCGAAGGTCAGCTAGCTTCCGCGGATACCGTCGAGTCGTTTCGATGCGTCTTCGAAACCGGAGACCAACTCGGCGATTATGTCGGCGACGGGACGGATCTCGTTCATCCGTCCGACGATCTGGCCGACCGGCATCGCGACGGTATCGGGATTGTCCGACTCGTTCATCCGCTGGTGTGCCTCGCTGACGAGGATGTTCTGCAGGGGCATCGGCAGCGGCTCAGGCGCATCGGGCTCGTCCCAGGCATCGGTCCACTTCGACTTCAGCAGGCGCGCAGGCTTTCCGGTGTAAATACGGCGACGCACTGTGTCGCTGGAGCTAGCCCGCAGCATCGCCTCCTGGATCGTCGAAATCCCGGACGGCTTGCGGTGGCCCAGGTCGTATTCGGCCGACGTCAAGAACGCCGAGCCCATCCATACGCCCTGCGCGCCGAGGGCCAGCGCCGCAGCCACCTGTCGACCGGTACCGATACCTCCGGCTGCCAGAACGGGAGCCTTACCGTCAAGAGCGTCAACGATTTCCGGCCACAGCACCATGGAGCCGATCTCGCCGGTGTGTCCGCCGGCCTCATGGCCCTGCGCGACGACGATGTCCACGCCGTTCTCGACGTGACGCTGGGCATGTTTGGCACTACCTGCCAGGGCCGCCACCGGCACACCCGCCGCGTGCACCTGGTCGATGACGTCCTTAGGCGGTGAGCCAAGGGCGTTGGCGATCAACTTGATCGGATGCCGCAGGGCCACCTCGACGTGCGACCGGGCCACCGAATGCAGCCAGCCAAGCACGCCCGCGTTCCGCTCCTCGTCCTCGGGCAACGGTGGAACACCTAGGTCAGCAAGGGCTTTGGCGACGAAGTCACGATGGCTCTGCGGTATCAGCTTGTCGATATCGCCCGCGGTGCCCTCCTGCGGCACCTTGGCGGGCATCACGACGTCGACGCCGTAGGGCTTGCCGTCGGTGTTCTCGTCCATCCAGCCCAGCACGGTCTCGAGATCATCGGCGTCGTTGAACCGCACGCAGCCGAGCACTCCGAGCCCGCCGGCCTTGCTGAGCGCGGCGGCGACTTTCTCCGATGGCGTGAAAACGAATATCGGGTAGTCGATGCCGAAGCGGTCGCATAGTTCGGTGCGCATCAACTGACGGACCCCACATGGTTGGCGTGCGCGTCGTCGGCGGGCCGCTCCTCGGTGGTGTCTTTCGCCCACCGGTAGTCGGGTTTGCCTGCCGGTGTCCGGTGGATCTCGTCGACCCACCAAACCTTGCGCGGCACTTTGTATCCCGCGATCTCCTGGCGCACGAACGTGTCGAGTTCGGCCAATGACGGGCTGGTGCCCGGCCTACGGTGCACGACGGCGGCGACGCAGTTGCCGAATCGCTCGTCCGGAACACCCACCACCAACGCGTCGAACACGTCCGGGTGACCCTTGAGTGCGGCCTCCACCTCTTCGGGGTAGATCTTCTCGCCGCCGCTGTTGATCGATTGCGAGCCGCGGCCCAGCATCGTCACGGAGCCGTCCTCGTCGACCTCGGCGTAGTCGCCCGGAATCGCATAGCGCACACCGTTGAACGTCTTGAACGTCTCGGCCGTCTTCTTCTCGTCCTTGTAGTAGCCGACCGGGATGTTGCCCTTCTTCGCGATCATCCCGCGCACTCCCGAGCCCGGCTTGACCTCGTTGCCGTCATCGTCGAGGACGACGGTGCGGTGGTCGATCGTCACCCGCGGGCCGCCGGTGTGCGACTGGCCCTTGGCAACGATGCTGGTGCCGCCGAAGCCGGTTTCCGAAGAACCGATCGAGTCGGTGATCACCCGGTTGGGCAACAGTTCAAGGAACTTCTCCTTGATGCTCGTCGAGAACAATGCGGCGGTGCTGGCCAGCAGGAACAGGCTGGACAGGTCGGGCTCCTGGCCGCTGTCATGCAGGCTGGTCAAGGCGTCCAGCAGGGGCCGCGCCATCGCATCGCCGGTGAAGAACAGCAGGTTGACCTTGTACTTCTCGATGGTCTGCCACACCTCGTCGGCGTCGAACTCCGGTGCCAGCACGGTGGTTTGGCCCGAGAAGATCGACATCCAGGTCGCCGACTGGGTGGCGCCGTGGATCATCGGCGGGATCGGGTAGCGGATCATCGGCGGATTCTCCGCGGCGGCCTTGGCGAGGTCGTACTCGCCGGAAACGAACTCGCCGGTCACAAAATCGGTGCCGCCGAACAGGACCCGGTAGATGTCCTCGTGGCGCCACATCACGCCCTTCGGGAACCCCGTGGTGCCGCCGGTGTAGAGCAGGTAGATGTCGTCGGGGCTGCGCTCGCCGAAATCGCGGTCGGGCGAGCCCTGCTCCAGTGCCGAGTAGAACTCGACGCCGCCGTAGCGCTGGTAGTCGTCGTCGCTGCCGTCCTCGACCGACAGGATGGTGGTGACGTTCGGCGTCTCGGGCAGCACGTTGGCCACCCGGTCGGCGTACCGGCGCTCGTGCACCAGCGCGACCATGTCCGAGTTGTCGAACAGATACTTCAGCTCGCCCTCGACGTAGCGGAAGTTGACGTTCACCAGAATGGCGCCGGCCTTCACGATGCCCAGCATCGCTATCACGATCTCGATGCGGTTCCGGCAGTACAGGCCAACCTTGTCGTCCTTCTTCACCCCCCGGTCGCGCAGGTAGTGGGCCAGGCGGTTGGCCTTCTCCTCCAACTGGGCGTAGGTGAGCTGTTCGTCGCCGGATATGAGGGCGACACGGTCAGGCACGGCGTCGATGGCGTGCTCGGCAAGGTCGGCAATGTTCAGGGCCACAGCACTAAACTAGAACGTGTTACATTTCCAGACAAGTCTGTGGCATCGACGCTGGAAGGCGGACCCCCGTGAGCGACCCTCAGAAAGGCCCCGACGCCCTTATTGAGCAGCGCGGACACACCTTGATCCTGACGCTGAACCGGCCCGAAGCGCGGAATGCGCTTTCCACCGAGATGCTCTCGATAATGGTCGACGCCTGGAATCGCGTCGACGAGGATCCCGAGATCCGCACCTGCATCCTGACCGGCGCCGGCGGCTACTTCTGCGCGGGCATGGACCTCAAGACCGCCACCAAGGCGCCCCCAGGGGACTCGTTCAAGAGCGGCGCGTTCGACCCGACCAAGATCGAGGGTCTGCTCAAGGGCCGCAGGCTCACCAAGCCGCTGATCGCCGCCGTCGAGGGCCCGGCCATCGCGGGAGGCACTGAAATCCTGCAGGGCACCGACATCCGCGTCGCGGGTGAGAGTGCCAAGTTCGGCATCTCCGAGGCGAAGTGGAGCCTGTATCCGATGGGCGGCTCGGCTGTGCGGCTGCCGCGCCAGATCCCGTACACCATCGCGTGCGACCTGCTGCTGACCGGACGTCACATCACCGCGGCCGAGGCGCTGTCGTACGGCCTGATCGGCTACGTCGTCCCCGACGGCACCGCACTGGAGAAGGCACTCGAGATCGCCGACGTCATCAACAACAACGGCCCGCTGGCCGTGCAGGCGATCCTCAAGACCATTCGTGAGGCCGAGGGCATGCACGAACTCGACGCGTTCAAGCCCGACACCGCCAACGGGATCCCGGTGTTCCTGTCCGATGACGCCAAGGAGGGCCCGCTGGCCTTCAAGGAGAAGCGCGCGCCCAACTTCAAGATGAAGTAGTGGTTTCGGTGCGCATACAGTCGCTGACGGGCGTTGTCAAGCTGCGTGGAGTCGGTTGGGGTCGGTTTCGGCGGGGAGGTTGATGCCGACGACGGGGCTGGGACTGTTGGTGTGTGGACGGTTGCGGAAGCGTTCGGGGTGGGCGTCGTAGTAGGCCTGTAGGGCGTGGTCGCGGCGATCCCATTGCCGCGTCCACGTTCCGCTGTGAACCTCGTCCGGAGTGAACAGCGCGATGCCGCTGTGGCGGTGGTGCTGGTTGTACCAAGGCACGTAGGCGCTCACCCAGGCGCGGGCGGCGTCGAGATCGTCGAAGACGCCCGGGTAGTTCGGTCGGTACTTCATCGTGCGGAACTCCGATTCGGAGTACGGGTTGTCGTTGCTGACGTGGGGCCGGTTGTGGGTCCGGCCGATTCCGAGATCGGCGAGGAGGTCCTTGAGCACGGTGGAGCGCATCGCCGGCCCGGAATCGGCGTGCACCACCAAGGGTGGTCCGTGTTCGGTGAACGCGGTCTCGAACATCTCCACGGCCATGTCGTCGCACTCGCGTTCCTCGACCCGCCAGCCCACGATCTTGCGGGAGTAGATGTCGATGATCGAGTACGCCTTGAACGCCACACCACGCCACGGGCTCCGCAAGTCGGTGATATCCCAACTCCAGATCTGTTGCGGTCCGGTCGCTTTGAGCACCGGCGCCGACCGTGGCGCCTTGTTATTCGAACGGGTCGGCGCGACCGGCCGCGCACTTTGATCCTCGATCGCGGCCGCGATGCGCCACCACGACCGCCGCGACGCCAACACCACACCGGCATCCCACATCTCGGCGAAGGACTGATCCACCGACATCCCCGTCAGCCAGCCGGCGAGGATATGTTCGGCGATCGCCGCACGGTCGGAGACGCCGATACGCGAGGGGTAGGCCCGATCCTTGTGCGGCACCGGGTCGGCCACGCGCGGGCGCGGGTGCGATCGGTAGTGCCAGCTCGAGCGCGACAGATCGATCATCGCCAGCGCTTGCCGTTGCGAACCGGTCGCCGCGGTCAGCTCGGCGACGAGTCCGTTCTCGGCGTCGAGGAATCGTCGAGATTGCGGATCGTCGGGGTGGAGTCGGGCCCTGGCACGTTCAATTCGTGCAAGAGCCCGATAGCTTTTCCCAACGCCTCGTTGGTCGCCTCGAGCTCGCGGACCCGCGCCCGCAACCCAGCCAGTTCGGCCGCCTCGCGTTCCTGCTTTGCCGTCTTCGCCTGAACGAACGCCGCTCGTCTCCCCAGGGGGACCTGTCATACCACTACCCTCTCGCGGAATCAGGCCCCGGTCGAGATCACCGGCGAACACCGTGGCTTCCCAGCGCCTCAACTGGCGGACAGAAACCCCCTGAGCAGCACGCCAGGCCTCCTTCTGGCCATAAGGCTGCAAGTGATACTCAACGACGAAATCATGAATCTCCGCAGCCGTGAACCCCGGACTGATCGACACAACCCAACTCCCCACTCTGGTCGTCAACATGACTCACAACCAGCGTGGCAAAGAGCGTGAGCGATCGTAACCGCACCGACATCACTAACCCACGGGCTTGACCGGTGTGAACTCCACCGGCATCTTCTCCAGACCGCTGACGAAGTTGGCCGGTCGCAGCGGAAGCTCCGCGTCCGAGGCCAGTCGCAGGTCGGGCAGCCTCTGCAGCAGCTTCGTCTGCATTATCGAAAGCTCAAGGCGGGCAAGCTGGTTACCCAGGCAGAAGTGTGTGCCGAACCCGAACGCGAGATGGTTGTTCGGATGGCGGTCGATATCGAACACCTCGGGGTCTTCGAAAACCTTCTCGTCGAAGTTGGCCGATTCGAAGAGCAGGATCATCTTCTCGCCCTCTTTGAGGGCCGTTCCGTGAAATTCCGTGTCGGCAGTCAAGGTTCGCGCCATGTTCTTCACCGGAGCGGTCCAGCGCAACATCTCTTCGATCGCGTTGGGAAGCAGATCAAGGTCGTTGATCAGACGCTGATGTTGTTCGGGGTGGCGCAGCAGCTGGCGGGTCCCGCCGGACAAGGTGTGGCGGGTGGTTTCGTCGCCGCCGATCAGAAGCAGCAGGACCTCGGTGACGATCTGGTGGTCCTCGAGCTTGGACCCTTCGACCTCCGCGTGCACGAGGACGCTGACCAGATCGTCGGTCGGCTGCGTCTTGCGTTCCTCGATCATGCCCGTCATGTAGTTGCTGTAGGTCGCAAACGCCTCCATCGTGACCTGGATGTCGGCTTCTGCGGCGGTGCTGCTCAGTGAGCTGACCAAGTCGTCGGACCACTTGAGGAACATCTGGCGTTCCTCGGGTCGTACGCCGAGCATGTCGCCGATGACCGCCATCGGCAGTGGGGCGGCGAGGTCCCAGACGAAGTCGCATTCACCCTTCTCGCACACCGCGTCGATCAGCGTGTCGCACAGCGAATCGATTGATGCCTCAAGGTCTTTGACACGCTTACGGGTGAAACCGGAGTTGACGAGCTTGCGCCGTAGCAGATGCTGCGGGTCGTCCATCTCGATCATCATCTCGACGCCCGGTTGATCCGGTCGGATGCCACCGGCGTTGGAGAACAGTTCCGGATTACGCTCGGCCTCGATCACCGCCTGGTACGTCGCGGCTGCGGCAAGGCCGTTGCGGTCGCGGAAGACCGGTTCGTTCTCGCGCATCCACTTGTAGATCGGCCGGGAGTCACCGGCGTAGAAAGCCCCATCGGTCAGATCCACGTCCGGCTTCGTCGTTGCCTCGATAGCAGTCATCGTGACACCTCCTGCGCGTCGTTAAACGACATCGCAACGTTGCCAACCGATCCGGAGACCAGTGCACGTTTCGGGAAGCCTAGCGACGCGAGTTCCTTGGCGTAGGGATGTTCGCCGAGCCGCACGCGGGCGCCCCCGATCCGGTAGCGCAGGCCTGATGGCGTCATCTCGAAGGGAATCTCGCGGGTGACGCCATCGCGGTACGAGTACGACGTCTGTCCCTGCGTACGCCCCGACAGCGGAACCGGCAGACCGGGGCGGAAATCCATCCCGAGCGCGAACTGGCCATCGATGGTGAGGTCGAAGCTGAATTGGTGGCCGTCGCGAATCGTGAAGTCGGCCATGATTTTCGGAAAGCCCCAGATTTTGGTCCCCGCTTCCAGGGTGAACTCCTGGTCGACGGGCAGATGATGGATGAAAGCGCCCGCCGAACCCAGGGCGCGGGGCCCGCTCGCGTTCGTCCCTGGCGGGTTGACCATCACATTGGTGCCGTACTCGTAGTACTCCCCCAGATCGCCGTCGATGTAGCGCATCAGCATCAGGACGACGACCGCGCGGCCCGGGAGGTACCGGCAGACCTGCAAGCCGCTGTAGTCGATCATCTGCTGCGCAGCGTCGGCGTCGACGGAGAACATCGCCATGTGCTGGGCGGCCTTGCGAATCTGCACCGGCATGGTCAGAACCGTGCCGGCGATCGTGTGCTGGCTCATCGGGTCAATCTAGAACGCCGACTAGACAACTAGCAAGGAAGTGTCTACCCGAGTTGGATAGGCGACCCGGCGCCGAGTCCTACACGAGTGCGGCGAGATCGCGGATCTGTTCGGCTGAGCGCGCCCCGACGACCATCATCGTCACGCCGGCCGCCTCCCACGCCTTGATCTGTTCCTGCACGTAGGCGAGGTCGCCCACGATCGCGGAGTCGTCGACCAGCTCGTCGGGAATGACCTTGGCCGCTTGGTCTTTGCGGTCGGTCCGGAACAGCTTGGTCACGTCGTCGACCACCTCGGCATAACCCATCCGACGGTAGACATCAGCGTGGAAGTTGGTGTCCTCGGCGCCCATACCGCCCATGTAGAGCGCCAGGTGCGGCTTCATCAGCTCCATGACCGCCGGACGGTCGTCGGTCACGACCACCTGCGCCGTCGCACAGATCTCGAAGGTCTCCCTGGTACGGCGTGCTCCCGGACGTGCGAACCCCTCGTCGAGCCACTCGTTGTACATGCCCGCGATCCGGGGCGAATAGAAGATCGGCAGCCAGCCGTCGCAGATCTCGGCGGCCAGCGCGACGTTCTTCGGACCCTCGGCACCCAGCATCACCGGGATGTCGGCGCGCAGCGGATGGGTGATCGGCTTGAGGTTCTTGCCGAGTCCGGTGGTGCCCTCGCCGGTCAACGGCAGCGGGTAGTGGGGGCCGTCGCTGTGCACCGGAGCCTCGCGAGCCCAGACCTGGCGCAGGATGTCGACGTATTCGCGGGTGCGGGCCAGGGGTTTGGGGAACTTCGCGCCGTACCAGCCCTCGACCACCTGGGGCCCGGACACGCCGAGACCCAGGATGTGCCTGCCACCGGACAGGTGATCGAGCGTCAGCGCGGCCATCGCGCACGCCGTCGGAGTTCGAGCCGACAGCTGGATGACCGACGTGCCAAGCCGCATGCGCGTGGTTTCGCGTCCCCACCAGGCCAGCGGCGTGTACGCGTCTGAACCCCACGCCTCGGCCGTGAACACGGTGTCGAACCCGGCCTCCTCGGCGGCTGCCACCAGTTCGGCGTGGTTCTCCGGCGGCTGCGCGCCCCAATAACCCAGCTGCAGTCCTAGCTTCATTAGCTCGCCTCTCTAGCATTTCTACGATCGCTTGAAACCATTCTTAGAACCTGTTCTACTCGTTGCCGTGACCACCAGCCAAAGCAGCCCGGTGCAGATCGACCCGCATGAGCCGCCACTTTCGGCACCGTTGAGGCTGTCATTCGACTACACCCGTTCAGTCGGACCACTCCTGTCCCAGTTCTTCACGGCCCTGCGCGAGCGCCGCATTGTCGGCGTGCGCGGTTCAGACGGTCGGGTGCACGTGCCGCCTGCCGAGTACGACCCGGTCACCTACGAGGAATTAACCGAGATCGTACCGGTGAGCAGCGTCGGAACCGTGGTGTCCTGGAGCTGGCAGCCCGAGCCGCTCGAAGGCCAACCGCTGGACCGCCCGTTCGCGTGGGCGCTGGTCAGGCTCGACGGGGCCGACACCGCGCTGCTCCACGCTGTCGACGCCGGCTCGTCCGACGCGATGAGCACGGGCGCCAGGGTGCACGTGCATTGGGCCGACGAACCGGTCGGTGCGATCACCGACATCGCCTACTTCACGCTGGGCGATCAGCCCGAAGACGTCGAAGACGTGACTGACGACCGGGACCCGGTGACGATGCTCGTCGTCCCGACGACGATCGAAATCCAGCACACCGCTTCTCTTCCCGAGAGCGCGTTCCTGCGGGCGCTCGAGGAGGGCAAGCTGCTCGGCGCCCGGACCGGAGAAAACGGGAAGGTGTACTTCCCTGCGCGGGAGGCCGACCCGGCGACGGGCCAGCAACTCGACGAGTTCATCGAGCTTCCCGACAAGGGCACGGTCACGACGTTCGCGATCATCAACATCCCGTTCGCCGGCCAGCGGATCAAGCCGCCGTACGTTGCGGCCTACGTGCTGCTCGACGGCGCGGATATCCCGTTCCTGCATCTGGTCACCGAGATCGACGCGGCCGATGTGCGGATGGGCATGCGGGTCGAGGCGGTGTGGAAACCCCGCGAGGAGTGGGGCCTTGGCATCGACAACATCGACTACTTCCGGCCGACGGGTGAACCCGACGCCGACTACGAAACCTACAAGCACCACCAGTGAGCGGGATGCGCCCGATGAGCGCTCGCGCGAAGAGGAGATGACAGAGTGACTTTTCGTGACGTTGCCGTCGTGGGCTTCGCGCATGCTCCGCATGTGCGCCGCACCGAAGGCACCACCAACGGCGTCGAAATGCTGATGCCATGCTTCGCGGAGCTTTACCAAGATCTCGGCATCAAGCAGACCGACATCGGCTTCTGGTGCTCGGGCTCCTCGGATTACCTTGCCGGGCGCGCATTCTCGTTCCTCTCCGCGATCGACTCGATTGGTGCGGTCCCGCCGATCAATGAATCCCACGTGGAGATGGACGCCGCATGGGCGCTCTACGAGGCCTACATCAAGATCCTGACCGGCTCGGTGGATACCGCGCTCGTCTACGGCTTTGGCAAGTCCAGTGCCGGGGTGCTGCGTCGCGTACTGGCGATGCAGGCCGACCCGTACACCGTCGCGCCGCTGGTGCCCGACGCCGTGTCCACCGCAGGCCTGCAGGCGCGCCTAGGGCTCGACTCCGGCAAATGGACCGCCGAGCAGATGGCCCAGGTCGCACTGGACTCCTTCGCGGTTGCCGAGCGCACCGACTCGGAGAAGGCTCCAACTGGCTCAGACGCGGCTACGAGCATCTCCGAGCTGCTCTCCCGACCGTACTTCGCCGAACCGCTGCGCCGCCACGACATCGCGCCGATCACCGACGGTGCATCGGCCATCGTGCTCGCCGCGGGCGACAAGGCTCGCGAGTTGCGCGAAAACCCGGCCTGGATCACCGGTTTCGAGCACCGCATCGAGACGCCGGTGCTTGGCGCGCGCGACCTGACCACATCGGCGTCGACGGCCGCCTCGGCCGCGGTAGCGACGGGTGGTGACACCGGGTCGATCGACGTCGCCGAACTCTATGCGCCGTTCACTCATCAGCAGCTCATCCTGACCGAGGCCATCGGCCTGGGAGACTCCACGAAGATCAACCCCTCCGGTGGCGCGCTGGCGGCCAACCCGATGTTCTCGGCGGGTCTGGAGCGCATCGGCTTCGCGGCCAGGCACATCTTCGACGGCTCCGCGCAGCGTGTGCTGGCGCACGCCACCAGTGGTGCTGCGCTGCAACAGAATCTCGTCGCAGTCATGGAAGGGAGAAGCCGATGAGCGCTTGCGCGAAGAGGAGAAAAGACTGATGGCGGGCCAACTCGCTGCGGTGCTGGGCACCGGGCAGACCAAGTACGTCGCCAAGCGCAAAGACGTCTCGATGAATGGACTGGTTCGCGAGGCCATCGACACGGCGCTCGCGGACTCGGGCTCGACGTTCGACGACATCGACGCCGTGGTCGTCGGCAAGGCACCGGACTTCTTCGAGGGCGTCATGATGCCCGAACTGTTCATGGCCGACGCGGTCGGCGCCACCGGCAAGCCGCTGATCCGGGTGCACACCGCGGGCTCGGTCGGCGGATCGACCGCCATCGTCGCGGCCAGCCTCGTCCAATCCGGCAAGTACAGCCGCGTGCTGACGATGGCATGGGAGAAGCAGTCGGAGTCCAATGCCATGTGGGCGTTGAGCATTCCGGTGCCCTTCACCAAGCCGGTCGGTGCGGGCGCCGGTGGCTATTTCGCCCCGCATGTGCGGTCCTACATCCGGCGGTCGGGCGCGCCGACGCACATCGGCGCGATGGTGGCGGTCAAGGACCGGCTCAACGGCGCGAAGAACCCGCTGGCCCACCTGCACCAGCCCGACATCACACTGGAAAAGGTGATGGCGTCTCAGATGCTATGGGACCCAATCCGGTTCGACGAGACCTGTCCCTCGTCCGACGGCGCCTGCGCGATGGTGATCGGCAACGAAGAGATCGCCGACACCCGGGTGGGCGAAGGTCACCCCGTCGCGTGGGTGCACGCCACCGCGCTGCGCACCGAACCGCTGGCGTACTCGGGCCGCGATCAGGTGAACCCGCAGGCCGGCCGTGATGCTTCGGCGGCGCTGTGGCGCGACGCGGGCATCAGCTCACCGATCGACGAGATCGACGTCGCCGAGGTCTACGTGCCGTTCTCATGGTTCGAGCCGATGTGGCTGGAGAATCTCGGCTTCGCCCCGGAAGGCGAGGGCTGGAAGCTCACCGAGGCCGGCGAGACGGCGATCGGGGGACGCATCCCGTTCAATCCGTCCGGCGGCGTGCTGTCGAGCAATCCCATTGGCGCGTCGGGCATGATCCGGTTCGCCGAGTCCGCGATCCAGGTGATGGGCAAGGCCGGTGAACACCAGGTCGAGGGCGCTCGCAAGGCGCTGGGTCACGCGTACGGCGGTGGTTCGCAGTACTACTCGATGTGGGTGGTCTCCTCTGACAAGCCAGCGGGCAAGCCGTGACCCGCATGCAGTACACCTGCGCGATCCCGATGTGCCCCATCGACCAGCTGATCGAGATCGCCAAGACCGCAGAGGAAGTCGGGTTCGACAACATCGCGCTGCCCGACTCGATCTTCTTCATGGAGAAGCAGTCGGCCGACTATCCGTATACCGCCGACGGCTCGCGGATGTGGGATGAGAACACCCCGTGGGTCGACCCGCTGATCGCCGCGGGCGCAATGGGCGCGGTGACGTCGACGCTGCGGTTCTACACCAACGTGATGAAGCTGGGCTCGCGTAACCCCGTGCTGATGGCACGGCAGGTGGGCTCGGTGGCGAACCTGACCAACAACCGGTTCGGTTTCGGCGTCGGAATCGGCTGGGCACCCGAGGAATTCGAGTGGTGCGGTCAGCCGTACGCCAAGCGCGGCAAGCGCGTCGACGAGATGATAGAGGTGATCAAGCTCCTGCTCGCGGGTGGCATGGTCGAATTCCACGGCGAGTTCTACGACTTCGAGCGGCTGCAGATGAGCCCCGCGCCCACCCAGCCAGTGCCGTTTTACGTCGGTGGCCACACCGATGTCGCGCTGAAAAGAGCCGCCCGGGTCGGTGACGGCTGGACGAGCGCGATGCTGACGTGTGACCAGCTGGCCGAGATCATCGGCAAGATCAAGAAGCTACTGGCCGAAAACGGCCGCGCCGACGACCCGTTCGAGTACCAGGCCGTCTGCATCGACAAGTTCGACGTCGACGGGCACCGTGACCTCGTCGCAGCGGGTGTCACCGACAACATCGTCATGCCGTGGGTGTTCGACGGGCTCGGCTTCGATGCGCCACTGGACAAAAAGCAGGAGTCGCTGAAGCGCTACGCGGAGACCTACATCCATTCGGGCTGGCAGGGCTGACGGTGACCGTCAGCAACCCCGACGCGCCGGTTCACCTAGCGGGCAAGCGTTCGCGGGAGGCGGCGATCGCCCACGACAAGGACGCGTGGCTGGCGAACTTCGCCGACGACGCGATCGTCGAGGATCCGATAGGGCCGTCGCACTTCGACCCCGAGGGCACGGGGCACCGCGGCAAGGACGCGATCTCCAAGTTCTACGACATGGCGATCGCGCCCAGCGAGCTGGAGTTCAACTTCGTCGAGACGTATCAGTGCGGCAACGAGGAAGCCAACATCGGCCATATCGTGATCAAGGCCGCCGGTTACGAGGTGAAAGCCGAGGGCATCTTCACCTACCGCGTGAATGACGAGGGCAAGATCGTTGCACTGCGGGCATTCTGGGAAGTCGACCGGGCCACGGCGAGCGCGCGGAAAACCTAGCGCAGGTACCTTGGGTGGCGACCGCCAACACCCAAGAGGACGAAGTCAGATCAACTTATCCAAACGTTTCAAGTCAAGCGCGGCCAGCGCTATTGCAGCGCTGATGTGCGCGGCAGCGATCGGATGCGAGGCATCCAGCACCGATCCAGGCGGTGGCACGGCAAGCCCGTCGCCCCCCACGAACTCGTTCGCACCGACCTCGACGACCACCAGCCCGACCAGCGAGGCCGGTAAGAACGTCGACTACAGCCGTCTGCTGCTGCAGCCGGTCGACGTCAGCGACACCGAGGACACGTTCACCGAGCAGTCCACCACCCCGTCGGGGCCCGACGGACTGCCCGGTGCGAGTGCGCTGTACGTCAACCAGGACGACACCCGGGCCATCGCCGACACCATCGTGATCTACCCGGACGCCGAGACGGCGGCCACCACGTTGCGTGAAGCCCTTCCCACGCTCGGCTCCACACTCACCGGCGCCACCTCACAACCCGCTCCGGTCGGTACCGACGGCACCATGGCCGTCGGGATGTCGAAGGATGGCAGCAAAGCGGTCACGCTGCTGCTGTTCACCGAGGGTCCGGCGCTGGTACGCCTGGAATTCCAAAGCGCACCGGGCGATGTCACCACGAACCAGTTCGTCCTCAACGTCGGCAAGATGCAGCAGATCGCACTGAGGACTGGTCTGCCGCCGAGCGCCTAGCGCCCCAATCGCTCCATGGCGCTGGTCGCCACACCAAAGGCGAACCGCTTCGTGCGGCGGGCGGCATCGGCGAGCACACGGTTCTTGCTCTCCTTCAAGGTCGCCTCGTCGCCGACACCCAGGGCGCCGCCGGTGGCCACCCAGCAGTAGCTGCCCAGGCAGCGGCCCGCTCGATTTGCGACCGCCTTCGTGATGCGACGGTCGACCTCGAAACCGGGTTGCGCCCGACTCGGCACGACACAGCGGATGGTCGGCATCGTCACGTCGAGCACGGCACCGCCGAGCGACAGTCGTCCGCCGGTCCACTGCGATTCGGGCAGGCCGTCGTCCGGATTGGTCAGCGCCAACAGAATATTGGGGCGGAACCTGCGCACATCGACGTCCGCGCCGCCGAGTTCGGCGCCGATGGTCTCCAGGCTCGTCTGAGTCATGATGTGGACGGGTGCCAGGTCGACGAACATGCCGGGCGGGGTCGAGTACCTGGCGAGGGTGGCGAGATCGGTGACCCGAAAAACCGACATGTCCGGGAACTTCTCACCGTCGGTGACTCCGAAGTCCTTGCGCAGCGCGGCGGTCGTGGTGTTCTCACGCTCATCACGGCTCAACTTGTGCAGGCTGGTGTCGTCAACCGGCGGCAAAGCGGTCAGACGGACATCGCGGTCGACCAGGTCGGAGAGCTTTTTGTGCACATCGGGATCGCTGCTCGACACCACGCTGCCATCGGGAAAGGTGATCTCGACCTCGGGCGCGTTGCCGGGGCCGGCGTCGGGGCCGAGTGGCTGCGCGTAACGCGCCGTCGCGCCCAACAGCGCAGGGATGCGCCTGGCCGTCGCCGTCACGTCACGTTTGACGTCGCGTACCGCCCACAGCCGGTCGCCGTGCAGACCGCGGGAGCCGATATCGATCTGCTCGACTTGCTCGCCTCCGAGTGACTTGACCGGGTAGCGCCACAACGCGGTGACCTGACCAAACGCCATCCCGATACCGTACTAGCTTTGCAGGATGCACGAGTGGGACACATTCGCCGTTGTCGTCGGAGGATCCGCGGGGGCGCTCGTCGGCCTCCTTTTCGTGGCTATGTCCATCCATGCAGGGCGGATCGCCGGATCGGCCGACCTGCGCAGCAGGGCCGCGCAGACCCTCGTGATCTTTGCCGCATTGTTGCTGCTCGCGGTGTTGTTATCGATTCCTCGGCAGCCGGACTGGGTCTTCGGAGCCGAACTGCTGGCTCTGGCGTTGTGCGTAGCCGCGGTGCTGATCATCCTGGATCGCCTTGCTGGACAGAGTGATTCACGCAGCCCAATGGCTCGCACGCTTCACCTCGTCAATCCGTCGACCCTGACCGCGGGCGGTGTGGCCGTCACGGGTGTATTGCTGCTGTGCGGGGTCAGCTGGGCGGATCTGGTTCTGGTCCCCACCGTGTGCGCAGCGATGGTCGGCGGACTCGCCAGCGCCTTCCTGTTGCTGGTCAGGCTGACCGACTGAGTTACGCGCTACTCGACCGGCCGCAGGCCCGCGATGTAGCGACGGGCCAGATCCTGATACGCGCCGGGGTTGGTGTCCACCCACATCTGGGCGCCCGTACCTGCGACCGGTCCTCGGACCTTCGCGGGTGCGCCGGTCGCCACCACCTCGTCAGGGATCTTGGTGCCGCCGATGACGAGCGAATGCGCGGCGATCAGGCTGCGCGCGCCGATGACCGCGCCGTCGAGGACCGTGCAGTGGTTGGCCAGGACGGCCTGGGCGCCGATATGGGCGCCATGCACCACGCATCCGTGCGCGATCGTGGCGCCCGGTCCGACGTCGACCGGGATGCCCGGCGGTGCGTGCAGGACACAGCAGTCCTGCACATTGGCGCCTTCACGGACGACGATTGGGGCGAAATCACCTCGGAGCACTGCGTTGAACCACACCGACGCACCCGCCTCGACGTGCACATCACCGACCAAAGTGGCGGTTGGTGCGATGAAAGCATTGGGATCGACGGTCGGTGACCGCCCCTCGAACGAGTACAACGGCATCGTCTAGATATACCGCAGTTGCCTAGCGGTCAGGGCTCGCGCGAAGAGCCAGGTAGATGAGTTTAGATTGCGCGCAGGGAGGGAAAAACTGTAACGTGTTCTAGTTAGAGCCACAAAAACGGGAGGCCCACCGTGACTACCGAAACTGCAAGCGTCCGCGAAATCGACACCGGAGCGCTGCCGGACCGGTTTGCGCGAGGCTGGCACTGCCTCGGCCCAGTGAAGGATTACCTGGACGGCAAGCCGCACGGCGTGGAGATCTTCGGCACCATGCTGGTGGTCTTCGCCGACTCCAAGGGTGACCTCAACGTGCTGGACGGCTACTGCCGCCACATGGGCGGCAACCTGTCGCAGGGCACGATCAAGGGTGACGAGGTCGCCTGCCCGTTCCACGACTGGCGCTGGGGCGGCGACGGCAAGTGCAAGCTGGTGCCCTACGCCAAGCGCACCCCGCGGCTGGCCCGCACCAAGGCGTGGCACACCGACGTCCGCGGCGGTCTGCTGTTCGTCTGGCATGACCACGAGGGCAACCCACCTCAGGAAGAGGTGCGCATCCCCGACATCGCCGAGGCCGCCGACGACGGCTGGACCGAATGGCGGTGGAACTCGATGCTCATCGAGGGCAGCAACTGCCGCGAGATCATCGACAACGTCACCGACATGGCGCACTTCTTCTACATCCACTTCGGCCTGCCGACGTACTTCAAGAACGTCTTCGAGGGCCACATCGCGTCGCAGTACCTGCACAACGTGGGTAGGCCCGATGTGAACGATCTGGGCACCTCCTACGGCGAGGCGCACCTGGATTCGGAGGCGTCGTATTTCGGGCCGTCCTTCATGATCAACTGGCTGCACAACAACTACGGCGGGTTCAAGGCCGAGTCGATCCTGATCAACTGCCACTACCCGGTCAGCCAGGACTCCTTCGTGCTGCAGTGGGGCGTCATCGTCGAGAAGCCCAAGGGCTTGGACGAGGCGACCACCGACAAGCTCGCACGGGTGTTCACCGAGGGCGTCAGCAAGGGCTTTCTGCAAGACGTCGAGATCTGGAAGCACAAGACCCGCATCGACAACCCGCTGCTCGTCGAGGAGGACGGCGCGGTCTACCAGATGCGCCGGTGGTATCAGCAGTTTTATGTTGATGTGGCGGACGTGACTCCCGATATGACCGACCGCTTCGAGATCGAGGTCGACACCACGGCGGCCAACGAGAAATGGCATGTCGAGGTCGAGGAAAATCTCAGGAAGGCGCAAGAGCAGGCCGCCGCGAAAGAAAAGGCAGAGCACGCGAGCTCATGACCCCGCGTAAGGACGCTCCCGACGTCGACCAGCTGGCGAGGTCGATGCTGCTTCTGCATGGCGTTCATGACGACGATGACCACGCCGACGGCGAGGTCACCAACGGGCGTGGAACTTGGTCAAAGGCACCGACTTTCGGCGACGACCGTGCCGAGGCGATCCGGGAGGCCACCGCCCGCGACCGCGAGCGCTACCTGACGTCGGGACTGGTGTCGGTCGACTGCAGGTTCTGTCACGTGGCGGTCGACGTGAAGAAACTCGGTCCAGCGCACACATCGGTGCAATGGAACAGCGAGGCGACACAGCGCTGCGCCTACTTCGCCGACATCCGGGCCTCCGGTGGCGATCCCGCACGCGCGAAGTCCTGCCCCAAGCTCGCAGGCAGCATCAAACACGCTGTTGCCGAAGGTTGCCTGGAGGAGACGTCCTCGGAACCACCGCCCGGCGACGGCTGACCGATCCCGATTTCAGGGATACTTGGTGCATGGCGGACAGCACCTCAGGAGCCAAGACGCTCGAGCGGGGCCTAGGGCTGCTCGACCACGTCGCCGGGGGCATCACCCGTCTCGATGACATCGCCCGCGCTGCGGGACTGAGTCGTTCGTCGACCCACCGCATGCTGACCACGTTGGTCGATTCCGACTTTCTCACCCTTGGCGCCAATCACGAGTACGCGCTGGGAATCAAGTTGCTCCAATTGGGCAGCTACGCACAGGCATCCATCGATGTGTCCCGTGTGATACAGGCGGAGCTGGAGGCGGTATCGGTGCGCACACTCGACGCAACGCATCTCGGTGTGCTGGTCGGCACCGACATTCTCTACCTCGCCAAGGCCCGCGGCCGTCGCGGCATCGAGATGATGTCGCGTCCGGGGCTGCGGCTGCGTGCACAGAACACGGCGATGGGGAAGGCGCTGCTGTCCGCCCTGCCCGACAGCGAGGCCGCAGCCCGTTTTGACCCGGACGCCACACCCACGCCGCACTCCGTCCGTTCTGTCGAGGAGTTTCTGGCCGGCCTGGCCCAAACTCGCGATCGCGGGTACGCGGTCGAGGATCAAGAGAACGAGCTGGGGATCACGTGTGTGGCACTCGGTATCCCAGATGCGCACGGTCGGACCGCAGTCGCGATATCCGTGTCGGCTCCAAGCGTGCACATGCCGCAGACACGATGCGCCGAAGTGGTCGAGTACCTGCGCGACGCGCAACGCGGGCTGCGCCCAATTCTTCCGGCCGGTCTAGAAAACTATTGGGCGCAATCCCCTAACGGGTGACCGGTTCGCTGACGTCCAGTAGTCCAAGCTCGGAGCGCCGCGGCATACCCTCCCAGTCGCCAGGGACGAGGCAGGCGAACGCGCCGACCCGCACGGCGGTGTCGAGTCGTGCCGATGGCTTCGCGCCCACCAGCAGTTCGGAGATGTATCCGGCGACGAATCCATCGCCCGCTCCGACAGTATCCAGTGCGTCGATCCTGATGGCATCCGTGCGGTGCTCGACGCCGTCGATGAGGGCCACACACCCGCGCGCCCCGAGTTTGATGATCACCTGAGCAGGGCCGAGTTCGGCGATCCGGTGCGCGAGTTCGGTGGCATCGGCGGCGGGCCCGGCGACCAGAGCCGCCTCGTCATCACTGGCGAAGACGATATCGGCGCGCGCGGCCAGCTTGCGCAGCACCACCCCGGCGACCTCGGGTGACCACAGGCTCGCCCGGTAATTGACATCGAACGCCACGATCACCCCTGCGTCACGAGCCACCTCGATCGCACGGTCGACGGTGTCGGCGGCCGATTCGGACAGCGCGGGCGTGATTCCGGTGACATGCACAACGCGGGCGCGGCGAATCTTCTCCAGCGGAAGGTCTTCGGGTGACAGGCGCGAACCCGCACTGCCGGCTCGGTAGTACCACACCTTCTGCGTCGACGCCGTGCGCCGCTCCTTGATCATCAAGCCGGTCGGCGCACTCGAGTCGGCCACGATAACCGCATCCACCTGCTCCGCCGCGAGCTCGCGGCGGATGTATTCGCCGAAGCTGTCGACACCGATCCGGCCGACCCACGTCACCGACGAGCCAAGGCGGCGAAGTGCAATCGCGAAGTTCGACTCCGAGCCGCCCATGCCAAGGGTCATCTCCGACGCATGCATCAGCGGTCCCGGGTGGCTGGCGCGGACAAGTGCCATCGTCTCGCCAAGCGTGAGCACCTCGGCGGCTGGGTCCCCGGTCATGGCACTGCTTTTCGCCGCGCAAGCGCGTCGCCTGCAACGGTCCTGAACCGTCGTGCGCGCGCGCTCAGCGCTACCAGATCGCCGCCGGAGAACGCGTCGCCCAGCAGCGGCCCACCGACGCTGACGGCCGGTGCACCCGCGGCGATCCACGCTCCGACGTCATCGAGACCGACCCCGCCACTGGGGACGATCTTCATCTCCGGAAATGGGCCGCCGACATCGGCGATATAGCGGGGTCCGACGACGGACGCGGGAAACAGTTTGACCGCCGAAGCGCCCGCGTCCCAGCACCGGTACAGCTCGGTCGGCGTCAGCCCGCCGCCAAACACGGGCACCCCCGCATCACACGCGATCCGTATCACGTCGAGCTCCACCGTGGGCGTCACGATGAACTTCGCGCCATTCTCGATCGCAGTCTCGGCTTGTTCGCCCGACGTGACGGTACCCAGACCGATCACCGCATCGCCGAATTCATCGACAAGGCTGCTTATCTGGGCGAGCACCCCGGCCGTGCTGAGCGTCAGTTCGATCGCACGCACGCCGCCGCCGAGAAGCGCATCGATGATCGGCGGGTACTCACGTGCGTGATCCGCGCGCAGCACCGCGATCACCGGATCGTCGGCGAGAAGTGGCGAGAAATCGACCCTGCTCATCGCGCCAGCCATCCACCGTCCACCGGTATCACCGCACCGTGGACGTACGCTGCCGCGTCGGAGGCGAGGAACACGACGGGGCCGGCCACGTCACTCGGAGCGCCCCAACGTGACGCTGGGATGCGCGCGGAGATCTCTTGGCTACGCGTGGCATCGGCCCTCAGCGCCTCGGTCATCTCGGTGGCCAGATAACCCGGTGCGACGGCGTTGACGTTCACGCCGCGCGCCGCCCACTCGTTGCACAGCGCCTTGGTCAGTTGAACGACCGCGCCCTTGGACGCTGCATACGCGGACGTCCGATAGCCGCCTTGAAAGCTCAGCATCGACGCGAGGTTGATGATCTTGCCGCGCCCACGTTCGATCATCGGTGCGCCGAAGAGCTGACAGAGCTGGAATACCGCGCGGACGTTGATGTTCATCGTCGTATCGAGGTCACCCAGGCCGAAATCGATTGCCTCATTGCGGATCTGGGCTCCAGCGTTGTTGACCAGAATGTCTATCGGTTGCGCGGCCAGCACGTTCGCGACGGCCTCTTGAATGGACGCCTCGGACGCGAGATCCACACTGTGATGAGTCAACCGGCGCCCGCGGGCGCTCGCCACGCCTTCCAGCTCGGTCCCCGGCTTCGCGCGCTGCAGCGTCACCACATCGGCGCCGGCGCGCAACAAACCCTGCGCGATCGCCTGCCCGATGCCGCGTGATGCGCCGGTGACGACCGCGGTCCGCCCGGTCAGATCACACCCGCACTCGTGCACCGGCGTCCTCTTCGGTGAGCAGATCGCGGTCGACGGTCTCCGGCGAGACGATGGTGGCAATGAGGCTGATCGCCATGATGGCCATCATGTAGATCGCTACCGGCCACCATGATCCAGACGCCCAGGTCACCAACGCAGAACAGATCAGCGGCGCGATTCCGCCGCCGAACACCGCCGAGAACTCGCGGCCGAGCGCGACGCCGGCGTAGCGATAGCGCGACCCGAAGAGCTCCGGGAAGTACGCGGACTGCACACCCACCGAGCCGTACCCTGCGAAGACGAAGCCGAGCACGATCACCAGCCCGATCAACACCAGGCTCTGGGTACCGAGCAGCATGAACGCCGGCACCGGGAAGATCAGTAGGAATCCAGTCACAATCAGATACATCGGGCGCCTGCCGAAGCGATCCGACAGGGTGCCGAAGACGTAGGCCGACACACACGCGAAGAGTGCGCCGATCAAGAGCACCTTCGGGATGAACGCCTTGTCGATCTCGAGTTGGCTGGTCAGGTAGCTCGCCATGAACACCTGGAAGACGTAGGAGTGCGCGTTGGTGCCGAGGTTCATGAAGAACACCCGCGCCACACCGAACCGTCCGTGTTTGAGGACGTCGCTGATGGGCGCCTTCTGCCGCTCCACGACGCCTTCGGTCTTCAGCTCTTTGAATATCGGTGACTCAGACATCTTGCGCCGGATGACGAACGCCGCGACGGTCACGACGACCGACGAGAAGAACACCAGCCGCCAACCCCAGGTCATCACGTCCTCTTCGGGCCACAGCTGAACGAGGATCCAGATCACCGCCCCGAGCACCGTTCCGGCCGCGGCGCCGACGTACACGAGCGAGGCGTAACGACCACGCCTGCCTTTCGCCGCCGTTTCGGTGAGAAGCACGATGCCGCCTGCTTGTTCGGCGCCCGCGCCGAAGCCCTGCAGGATACGGAGAAACACGAGCAGGATCGGCGCCCACAGCCCTACCTGGTCGTAGGTGGGCAGCAGTCCGATGAAGAAGGTAGAGACGCCCATCAGCAGCAGCGTCGTCACGAGGACCCACTTGCGGCCCACCCGGTCGCCGAAGTGAGAGAAGAACAGGCCACCCAGCGGTCGCGCGGCGAATCCCACCGCATAGGTGCTGAATGACGCGATGAACCCGACGGCCGGTGAGACGTCGGGGAAGAAGATGTCGTTGAACACCAGCGCCGCGGCGGTGCCGTAGATGACGAAGTCGTATTGCTCCAGCGCGGTGCCGATGAGTCCGGCCCACGCCGCTCTTCGCACGGTCTGCTGGTCGGCCGGCTGGTCCGGCGATTTCACACTGCTCTGGTCCGTCATGGCGGTCACCGCCTATCCCGATTTTAGGGATTGCATCCCAATTACTGCTCCAGCCTAACGCAACGGGTGTGACTGGCAACACCCCCGTTATTGACGGTGCAGCGATCTTTAAACTGCCGACATGGGAAAACGTGCGGTCGCCCTGGTGCTCGTTTTCGCGGTTTCAGGCTGCACCCGCGTCGTCGACACCCCGCCGAACGCCACCCCGCCGGTGGCACCGATTCCCGCCGGACAGGTCGGTGACCTGTTGAGCCCGAGTGTCGCGAAGTACGACGGCAACCTGTTTTCCGCCGTCGACCCCGAGGACTGCAGCGGCGTCGCCAAGGAGGTGGATCCACCCTTCATCTTCGAGTTCGATCCGGCGGCAACAGACGGCGGACACTGGATGGTCGACGACCTCGGCCGTCAGACGTACATCGAGGAGATGGTCGGCGTCTATCCCGCGGACTACGACGCGAAGGACGCACTGGCGCAGGCGAAGCGCACGCTGCAGTCCTGCCAGGATGTTCCGTTCACCGTCACCGACATGAAGGGCCGCTCGTACGACTTCACAATGCTGCCCCCGGTGACATCCGATTCACCCAACATCCTGCTGTGGTCCCTGCGCGCCAAGGACTGGGCCTGCGACAGTACGTTCGTCACCGCCCACAATGCGGCGATCGAGATTTCGACGTGCGGGCCGGTCGGCGGGTACCCGGTGAGCACCCTGGCCAACGATGCGTTGAATCGCATTGAAAGACTCGCCAATACGACCGTCTGAGCGTCACAGCCCCCTGAAGCGCTCCTTGACCTGCTCGTCGGTCAGACCGTAATCGGCCAGCGAGTAGGTGTGCTTCGGCGCGCGCGGACCCTGCTGGCTTTCGGCGTGGCTGTCGGCTATTGCCGCGCGGGCCTCATCGGTGAAGTCGATGTCGAAGTGGGCGTAGATGTCCTCAACGGCCGAGACCGGATCCTTGACGAACTCGAAGTAATCGACGTCACAGAACTGCGTCTGGTCATGGTCGGCCCGAACGTCATTGAACCGCTTGAGACCTCGCGTCCACGTCTCCATCGCGTCCTCGCCGATCTGCGCGCCGACGAAGGTGTTCGACCAGCCCTCGGTCGTGTGCTGCGCCAACGAGCACATCGAGGCCATGATGGTCTCCGCGGGCCGGTGGCACTGCACGATGAGCGCGTCGGGGTAGGTCTCGAAAATTGCGTCGAGCGCGAACAGATGGCTCGGGTTCTTGAGCACCCACCGCTTCTCGGCGTCGTTGAGACCGATCAGTTGCAAGTTCTTGCGATGCCGCTGATACGCCTTGGTCCAGTTCTGCTTGGCCAGCCACTGTGAGTACGTGGGCAGATGGGCCAGCGTCTCGTAGGACACCGAATGCAACGACTGGCGCAGCAGTTGCCAGCACTCCTCCACCTCGTCGGCGGTCATGTAGTGCAGCCCCGTGTAGTCCGGATTCTCCGCGTGCGCCTTGGCGAACTGCGCATCTATCTGCGTGAAAACCGGATTCTGCGACCAGGTCTCGCGTGGTGGGCGGGGTTGGGGAAACTCGGCCAACCAGAGTTGCAGACCTTGGTGCCTGGGGTCGGCGGTGAGCAGGCGGTGGATGACGGTGGTGCCCGTGCGGGGCAGCCCGGTGACGAAGATGGGTCGCTCGATGGCCACGTCGGCGTGCTGCGGGTACTGCTTCCAGGCCGCCTCCGACACCAGCCGTGCCACCAGCGCGTTGCGCACGAAGAACCGGTTCATCTTGCTACCGATTTCGGTCAGGTCGGCATCGCGCCGGAACGACTCCAGCAGCACGGCCAGCGCCTCGCGGTAGTTGTCGTCGTCGACACCGAAGTCGTCGAGGCCGCACACCTTGGTCGCCGAGGCGTGCAGATCGTCGACAGTTCCGACGTCCGTCCTAACCATTAGGCCTTGTACTCCCCGCAATTGACGTCCAGCGCCTGTCCGGTGATACCGCTGGACAGGTCGCTCGCCATGAACAGGATCGCCGAGGCGACCTCCTCCTCGGTCGGCAACCGCTTGAGGTCAGATCCCGCCGCGGCGGCGTTGTAGATGTCGTCGACACTGGTGCCGTACTTGCCGGCCTGATGCTCGAAGTAGCTTTTCAGTGTTCCACCCCAGATATAGCCCGGCAGAACGGAGTTCACCCGGATACCCTGCTCGCCGAGCTCGGTCGCCAGCGTCTGCGACATCGCCAGTAGCGCCGACTTGGCCATCTTGTAGGCGCCGTACTTGGCCTGTGAGTGGCGCACGACCATCGAGTTCACGTTGACCACGGAGCCCTTGGATTCGGCCAATGCGGGGGTGAACCCCTGGATCATCCGCAGAGCGCCGAACACCGTCAGTTCGATGGCGTCGCGCATGTGCTCGAAAGTGGTGTTCGCGAAGGGCTTCATGGACGGCACCCGGAATGCGTTGTTGATCAACACGTCGACCCTGCCGTACGCCTCGAGCGTCTGCTCGACGAGGTTGTTCACCTGAGCCTCGTCGGTGATGTCGGTGCCCACCGTCACCGCGCGCCTGCCGATGTCGGTGATCTCCTTGGCCACATCCTCCAGCCGTTCCACCGTGCGGGCGGCCAGCACGAGATCGGCGCCCGCGTTGGCGCACCGCTTGGCGAGCGTGGTGCCCAGCGCCGGACCGACGCCACTGATGACAACGACCCGGTCTTTCAAGAGTTCCGACGCCACTTTATCCCACCATCCTGTCGCCGATCTGCTTCTGGCGCAGCGCAATCCGCGCTCGCCAATCCTCATCTGAAATCTTGTTGGAGTCGTAGTACGGAAGCGCGGAGGCCACCTTGTCGATATCGACCACCTCGACCGTCGGGCCGTCGGCCTCGGTCAGCTCGCGCGAGAGCCGCTGCCAGCGGAACTGCAGGTACCCCTGGCGATGGCCGAGGGTCTCCACCCAATTCGTCACGCCCGGGTTCGCATCGGACACGACGTAGCGGATCTTGTCGTCCGGATCTGCCTGCGCCTGAGTGCCGTTCAGCGACGTCTGGTGGTTGATGTAGTCCAGCGAGATGTACCACAGGCTGCCGAGTTGGAAGCCGAGGTACGGCGCGTCGGTGACGGGCAGCGTGATGATCATTGCCTGATCGGGCGCCAGGTCGAAGTGGCCGACCGACGAATACTGTGTCGCCAGTCCGCCCGGTGTCAGCCGCGGCGCGATCATCGTGTTGACCGGCAGGGTGTTGTAGAACCACTGCGGGAACTGCAGCCAGGTCTTCACGCGCTGCACCAGCTGCTTTCCGGCAACGGCGTAGCGCTTTTCGATCAGCTGGCGGGTCAACGGCGGCGGCGCGGTACCTGCGGTGTCGGTTCTGGCGATGCTGATGTATCCCCGCTGCGCCGACCAGTCGTTGTAGACCTCACGAACCACCAGCTGCGACGGGCTCGTCGGCGTCACCCGCCACTCGTAGGTTCCGTCCGCGTCGATGTCGAGCTCGCGGTCGTCGAACGCGGCCTGGCTGGGCGGCACGTTGTCGTCGGTGTACTCACCGCCGAGCATCTGGAAGCAGAGGTCGGTGGTGGTGCCCCGGCGGCCGGTCACGACGTACTCGTGGCCTGGCAGCACCCGGGTGCCGAAATACATCGCGTCGGGATTGTCCAGACCCATCTTGGTGAACGGTCCGGTGCCGGACTGCATGAACGGATGGTCGCGGTCGTAGTCGAACGCCAGGTGCGTACAACCCGAAATGCAACCCGCGAGGTACTGCAAACCCTCGAGAAGGTCGGCTTCGGATTCGATGAACGGTGCGGCGGCGACCAGACTCTCCGCCTCGGCGATTGCGTCGATCAGTGGCTGCGAGAACACCTCCTGAAACTAGAACGCGTTCTAACAGGAGTCAATATATCGACCGCATCGGTACATATATGGAACGCAGGGTAGGCTGCAGCCGTGTCCGCCCGCGAGTCTTCCGGCCGCGCATCGCCGCCGACCGACCGGGTCGTGCGGATCCTCGATTACCTCGCGGGCCGCCCCACGGAGCGCTTCGGGGTGTCCGATTTGGCCCGGCGGATCGGACTGAGCAAGCCGACGTGCCTCGGCATCGTCACCTCGCTCGCCGAGGCGGGGTACCTGGTGCGCGACGCAGCCGACAAGACGTACCGCCTCGGTCCGTCGCTGATCACGCTGGGCCATAAGGCACAGGAGTCGATGCGCGTCAGCCCAGCGGCGCGCGAGGAGCTACGGCGGCTGTCTGCGCGGTTCGGGGTGACCGCGGCCCTTTCCGGCGTCGTCGATGATCGGATCACGCTGCTGGATCTGGTGGCGCCCGCCGGCGCGAGACCCGGTGTCGAGGTCGGACAGAGCTATCCCTTCGCCCCACCCGTCGGGCTGATGTTCGTGCTGTGGGACGAGGAGGCCGAACGCAACTGGCTCGCCAAGGAGCCGACGATCCCGCTACGCACACATTCGGACCGGCTCGATCGGGTGATCGCGAGGTGCCGCGACGACGGTTATCTGGTCGAGCGGCTGACCCCCGGCGGCCGACGCCTGTACTCGTTGATGGCGGGGATGTCGAGCAACCTGCCCGACGAATTGCGGGCCCTGCTCGGCGAATTGGTTTCCGACATCGGTGAGCGCGTGTATCTGCCTGACGAGAGCCAAACCAAAGGAAAGCGCCGCCCAGTCCGTTCAGATATCAGCGTGATCTCGGCACCGGTGTATGACCACCACCGGCGGCAGGTCATGGTGGCGTCGATGCACATCGGAAAATCGTTGACGGACAGCGAGATTGTCGAGCGTGCCCGAGCCCTGGTGACGACCGCCGATGCAGTCAGCGCGCAATTGAGCGGTGGAGAACGGTCAGCGATCAGAGGTCGGTCAGCGCCTCGGTGATCGGGGTTGGCGCCACCTGGACGCCACATTGACTGGCCAGATCGATGGCCGGCTGGTTGATGGTCATCAACGCGGATTCGACCGTCGGGTTCTCCGCGAAGTATGTGCGGAACGCCTGGGTCACGTCAGCGGGCGATGTCGATACGATTTCCGAAAGCGCGTTGTTGGTTTCGGGATTCGAGGTCAGGTACGTGCTCGTGGCTTCCGACACCGTGCGTGAGGTGTCGGCAATTGTGCTGACGCTGCAATTCTGGGGCTCGGCACCCGGTGCGGGCTGGGCGTTCACGACCGGTATGACGATAGCCGCGGAACCAAAAGCAAGCAGACCGCCGGCGAACATGCCGTACAGGCCGCGTCGCACGGTCTTTTCGGACATCTTCATCGAACCACTCCTTCAGTGTTGCGACCTTGTGGTCGCTCCCGAGAGGCGTAACCGGTGTGGGGGCAGCCCTAAACAAACCCCTGGCGAGGGCGGCGTGTCACGCCTCTCAGCTTGTGCTGGCCAGCGCGAACGGCAGGACGTCCACCGCGCCCGCGGCACGCACGACCCGGGCCGCCATCGTCAGCGTCCACCCGGTGTCGGACAGGTCGTCGACGAGCAGCACCGGTCCACCGACGGATGCGATCGGGCCCGGATCCGGCGCCGTCCAGGCGCCATCGAGCGCAGCGACGCGGTACGCCGAATTCGCCGCCGTGACCGCCCGCCGCGTCGGCGAGTACTCCAGGGTCCCGAGGTCGGTCAGCCTGCCGAGTCGAGCCAATTCGCGGCTCAGCGACGAGATCAGCAGCGGATGGCGGTCCGAGTCCAGCGCCATCACCGCGGTCGGCCGATCGGCCCAGTCCCAGGACGCCAGCACCTTCACCGCGGCGGCCACCAGGTCTTGGGACACCTCGCCATCGGGTTCGTCGAGCACGCGCCGCAACCGTGCACCCCAGCCAAGGTCGGTCAGCCTCCCGATCGCGCGGCCCGGCGCCGGACCATCGCCGATCTTCCCGCTCAGCTCGACGCCCAACTTGGCCAGCCCAGACGGCCATTGCTTGCGCGGTGTGAGCTCCACCCCGGGTCGCATCAGCCGTTGCCTGGTGTCCTCGGTGGCGCCCGGATCGACGTCGGCGCTGAGGTGTTCGCCGGTGCAGTTGTCACACCGACCGCACCGCTCACCCGCTTCCAAGGTGGGGTCGTCGAGTTGACCGCGCAGGAATGCCATCCGGCAACCGTCGGTGGCCTGGTAGTCGAGCATCGCCTGCTGTTCGCGCTTTCGGGCGTCGTCGAGCTTGCGATAGCGCGGCTCGTCGTACTCCCACGCCGCTCCGGTGCCGACCCAGCCGCCCTTGACGCGCCGCACCGCCCCGTCGACGTCGAGCACCTTGAGCACCATCTCCAACCGCGACCGCCCCAAATCGACGAGGGGTTCCAGCGCGGGTGTGGACAACGGCCGCTCGGGTTCCAGTGCGCCAATCACGTTGCGCACCATGGCCTCCGACGGGAACGCCACCGAGGCGAAATACCGCCAGACATCCTGGTCCTCGTGGCCGGGGAGCAGGATCACCTCGGCGCTCTCCGTGGACCGGCCGGCGCGGCCGACCTGCTGGTAGTAGGCGATCGGTGATGACGGGGCGCCCAGATGGACGACGAAGCCGAGGTCAGGTTTGTCGAAACCCATGCCGAGCGCCGACGTGGCCACGAGTGCCTTGACCCTGTTGGCCAGCAGATCCGCCTCGAGTTGCTCACGTTCGGCCGCTTCGGTGGAACCGGTGTAAGCGGCGACCTCGTGGCCCTGCTCACGCAACAGCGACGCGACGTCGTGAGCCTGAGCCACGGTGAGGGTGTAGACGATTCCCGAACCCGGCAGCGAATCGATATGTGCAGCAAGCCAAGCCGCGCGCTGTGCCGGGTTGCCCGCCTTGACCACCGAAAGCCTCAGCGACTCGCGATCAAGACCGCCGCGCAGCACCAGGGTGTCCTGCCCACCGACGCCCAACTGGGCGGCGACGTCGTCGACGACCCTGTCGTTGGCGGTGGCGGTGGTCGCCAGCACCGGCACGCCGGTACCGAGTTCACCGATCAGGGTGCGGATGCGCCGGTAGTCGGGCCGGAAATCGTGGCCCCAGTCCGAAACGCAGTGCGCCTCGTCGACGACGACGAGCCCGGCGTCGTGGGCCAGCGCGGGCAACACCTGATCGCGAAAGTCGGGATTGTTCAACCGTTCCGGGCTGACCAGCAGGACGTCGAGTTCGCGGCGGTGCACACGATCGTTGATCTCGTCCCAGTCGGCGACGTTGCTCGAGTTGATGGTGGCGGCGTGGACTCCGGCGCGTTCCGCGGCTGCCACCTGGTTGCGCATCAGCGCCAGCAGCGGCGACACGATCACCGTCGGGCCGCGCCCCGCTTCACGAAGCAGTTTGGCGGCGATGAAGTACACCGCCGACTTGCCCCAGCCGGTGCGCTGCACCACCAGTGCCCGCTGCCGACCGACCACCAGCGCCTCGATGGCCGTCCATTGGTCGTCGCGCAGTCGGGCGGCCGGGCCGGCCAGCTGCTCGAGGATCGCCTGTGCGTCGTCGCGGGTTGTCATCGTCCCATCGTGCCGAACCGGTGTGACGCTCACCGGTGGGGCTCCGGACGGTGACCCCGTCAGCGGACTTCTAGGACGGCGGCACGCCTGCCGGGGTGTCTACCTCGTTTTGGTTGAGATTCGGCGTATCGATGCCCGCCGGCGTCTGGGTCCCGGTCAACACGGCATTGGCCACCAGCGTCGGCGTCACGTTGAAGCCACACTGCTCCCTCAGCGCGCTCACCGGCTGGTGAACGGCCGCAAGGTCATTTCTGGCCTGCGGGTTCTGCTCGAAATACGTGTTGTAGGCGCCCTGTACCTGTTCCTGCGGCTGCGACGAGATGCCCGACAGCGCCTCGTTGTGCTGGGGGTGGGCCAGCAGGTAGGCGCTCTCGGCCGCGGTGGCAGCGCTGACGGTGCTTGCCACGTTCGCTGCCGAGCAATTGGGTGCGGGGGGAGCGGGCTGGGCGGTGGCCATCGGGGCTAGGATCGCCGCCGGGCCGAAGACGAGCGCGCCACCGGCGAGCACGCCGAAGAGGCCACGGCGAACGTTCGTAACAGAGGCGGTCATCACGATCACTCCTCACTGTTGACGGCCTGTCGGCCGCACCCAAGAGCGTATCCGCTGGGCGTAGCGACCGAGCGAAAATCAGGTCACTGGGCACATCAGCAAGCCCGGACGGTGCGAACTTGAACTACGCCGACGCCGCGTCTTGTTCGCGCTTGATCTCCAGCGCGATGTCGATCAGCTGGTCTTCCTGGCCGCCGATCAGCTTGCGTTGGCCGGCCCGATGCAGCAGCTGATGTGCGGGTACGCCGTAGCGCTCGGACTGGCGGATGGCGTGCTTGAGGAAACTCGAGTACACCCCGGAATAGCCCATGATCAGCGCGTTGCGGTCGAGCAGGCACTCGGCAGGCATCGCGGGCGCTACCACCTCTTCGGCAGCATCGGCGATGTCGAAGAAATCGATGCCGGTCTTGACGCCGATCTTGTCGAACACCCCTATCAGCGCCTCGACCGGCGCATTGCCCGCGCCGGCGCCGAAGCGGCGGCAGGAGCCATCGATCTGCTTGGCGCCCGCGCGCACAGCCTCGATGGAGTTGGCGACGCCGAGCCCCAGGTTCTCGTGGCCATGGAAACCCACCTGCGCGTCGTCACCGAGTTCGGCTACCAGCGCCGCGACCCGGTCGGCGACGCCCTCGAGAACCAGGGCACCGGCGGAGTCGACAACGTAGACGCACTGGCAGCCGGCGTCGGCCATGATCCGCGCCTGGGCGGCCAGCTTCTCCGGCGGAATGGTGTGGCTCATCATCAGGAATCCGACGGTCTCCAGGCCCAGCTCGCGGGCCAGGCCGAAGTGCTGGATCGAGACGTCGGCCTCGGTGCAGTGGGTGGCGATCCGGCAGATGGAGCCGCCGTTGTTCTGCGCCTCCTTGATGTCCTCCTTGGTGCCGACACCGGGCAGCATGAGGAAGGCGATCTTGGATTCCTTCGCCGTCTCGGCCGCCAGCTTGATGAGCTCCTGCTCTGGGGTCTTGGAGAACCCGTAGTTGAAGCTCGATCCGCCGAGCCCGTCACCGTGGGTGACCTCGATGACGGGCACGCCCGCGGTGTCCAGCGCCGCGACGATGGCGCCGACCTCGTCCTTGGTGAACTGGTGGCGCTTGTGATGGCTTCCATCCCGCAGGGAGGTGTCCGTCATCCGGATGTCCCACATCGGGTTGAAGTAGATCTCGTCGATGCTCATGCTTGGCCTCCTGACGAAGCGGACAGCGATGCCCCGGCCTTTTCCCTGGCGATCTCTTCGCCGACCTTGGCGGCCGCGGCAGTCATGATGTCCAGGTTTCCAGCGTAGGGCGGCAAGTAGTCGCCCGCACCCTCCACTTCGACGAATGTGGTGACGAGGTGGTGGCCGCCGTTGTACACCGTCGGCTCGTCGAACTGGGGCTCGTTGAGCAGCCGGTATCCCGGCACGTAGGTCTGCACCTCGGCGACGACGTCCTTGATCGAGGCCGTGATGGCATCGTGGTCGGCATCCTCGGGGATGGCGCAGAAGATGGTGTCGCGCATGATCATTGGCGGGTCGGCCGGGTTCAGGATGATGATCGCCTTACCCCGCTTCGCGCCACCGATGACCTCGACGCCGGCACTTGTGGTCTTGGTGAACTCGTCGATGTTGGCCCGCGTTCCCGGGCCGGCCGACGCCGACGACACCGACGCGACGATCTCGGCATAGGGCACGTCAACGACACGACTTACGGCGTACACCATCGGAATGGTGGCCTGCCCGCCGCAGGTGACCATGTTGACGTTGGGGGCATCCAGGTGCTCGCGCAGGTTGGCCGGCGGGATCACGCCCGGGCCGACGGCGGCAGGAGTCAAGTCGATCGCGCGGATGCCGGCCTCGGCGTAGCGCGGCGCGGCGTCACGGTGCACGTATGCGCTGGTGGCTTCGAAGACCAGGTCCGGCTTCTCGCTCTGGGCCAGCAGCCAGTCCACGCCCTCGTGAGACGTCTCCAGACCCAGCTTGCGCGCACGCGCGAGGCCCTCGCTCTCGGGATCGATGCCGATCATCCATCGCGGCTCGAGCCACTCCGAGCGCAGCAGCTTGTACAGCAGGTCGGTGCTGATGTTCCCTGACCCGACAATGGCTACGGATGCCTTTGAAGATGAACCAGGTGGCATGTGTGCTCCTTACTCGAAACTCAGGTGGACGGAACCTAATCCGGCGAAGTCGGCGACGAAATTGCTGCCCGGCGGTGCATCTATCGCACGCGTGCACGACCCCGGCAGCACAATGTCACCGGCCTTCAAGCGGACCCCGAAGCTCTCGACTTTGCGGGCCAGCCACGCCACGGCGGTGACCGGGTTCCCGAGCACCGCATCGCTGCGGCCCTCCGCTACGACCTCGCCGTTGTTGCTCAGCACGGCATCGATGTTCCGGATGTCGATGTCCTTGGGCGAGACCCGGGCTTCGCCGAGCACCCACCCAGCCGATGAGGCGTTGTCGGCGATGGTGTCACAGAGCTTGATCTTCCAGTCGGTGATGCGGGTGTCGATCAGCTCGATCGCGGGGGCGAACGCCGCCGTCGCCGCCAGCACGTCGTCCTCGGTGCAGCCCGCGCCAGGCAAATCGTCGGCCAAAATGAAGCCGACCTCGACCTCGACCCGCGGATACAGGTAGTTCGCCGACGGCACCTTCCGGTCTTCGAAGACCTGCATCTCATCGAGGAGGTGCCCGTAATCGGGTTCGTCGACGTTCATCATCTTCTGCATGGCCTCCGACGAGAGACCGACCTTGTGCCCGATTACCCGAGCGCCTTCGGCGACCCGCTGCCGGATGTTGATCAGCTGGATCTCGTAGGAGTCGACGACGTCGATATCGGCGTGGGCATCGGTCAACGGGCTGATCGGGACGCGGCTGCGCTCCGCCTGGGCCAAGTCGGCTGCGAGCTGTTCACGCACCTGCGCGGGCAACATGTTCCTGAAGTCCCCTCGTGTGTTCGACCGGCCCTGTTGTTGTTCGGCCGGGCAATTCTATAACGTGTTCTACATGACTGGTCAGGAGTATGACGTCGTCGTGGTGGGAAGCGGCGCCGCCGGCTTGGTAGCCGCCCTCACCGCCGCCCACCAGGGACTTTCCACAGTAGTCGTCGAAAAGGCTCCGCACTATGGCGGTTCCACTGCGCGGTCAGGCGGCGGCGTGTGGATCCCCAACAACGAGATTCTCAAGCGAGATGGGGTGCAAGACAGCCCCGCCGCCGCCGCCGAATACCTGCACGCGATCATCGGCGATGTCGTGCCCGCGGAGAAGATCGACACCTATCTGCAGCGCGGTCCCGAGATGTTGTCGTTCGTGCTGAAGAACTCGCCCCTGAAGATGTGCTGGGTGCCGGGCTATTCCGACTACTACCCCGAGACACCGGGCGGACGGGCCGGAGGACGCTCGATCGAGCCGAAGCCCTTCGACGCCCGCAAGCTCGGGCCCGACGAAAAAGGCCTTGAGCCGCCTTATGGCAAGGTGCCGCTGAACATGGTGGTGATGCAGCAGGACTACGTGCGGCTGAACCAGATGAAGCGCCACCCGCGCGGGCTGCTGCGCAGTGTGAAGGTCGGCGTGCGCTCGGTCTGGGCCAACCTGCGGCGCAAGAACCTCGTCGGCATGGGCCGCGCGCTGATCGCGCCGCTGCGCATCGGGCTGCAGAAGGTGGGTGTGCCGGTCCAGCTGAACACCGCACTCACCGACCTCTATGTCGAGGACGGCGTCGTTAAGGGCATCTACGTTCGCGACACCAATGCCCCGGAATCGGCTGAGCCGCAGATCATCCGGGCGCGCCGCGCCGTCATCCTGGGGTCGGGCGGTTTCGAGCACAACGAGCAGATGCGGGTGAAATACCAGCGCGCTCCGATCACCACCGAGTGGACCGTCGGCGCGAAGGCCAACACCGGCGACGGGATCCTGGCCGCCGAAAAGCTGGGCGCCGCACTGGAGATCATGGAAGACGCCTGGTGGGGGCCGACAGTTCCGTTGGTCGACGCGCCGTGGTTCGCGCTGTCCGAACGCAACTCCCCCGGCTCGATCATCGTGAACATGGCAGGCAAGCGGTTCATGAACGAGTCGATGCCATACGTCGAGGCGTGCCACCACATGTACGGCGGCCAGTACGGCCAGGGGCCGGGCCCCGGCGAGAACATCCCGGCGTGGCTGGTGTTCGACCAGACCTACCGCGACCGATACATCTTCGCGGGTCTGCAGCCCGGTCAACGGATTCCGAAGAAGTGGATGGAGTCCGGCGTCATCGTGAAGGCCGACACCATTGCAGAACTTGCCGAGAAGACGGGCCTGTCCGCCGATGCGCTGACCGCGACCGTCGATCGCTTCAACGGTTTCGCCCGTTCCGGCGTCGACGAGGACTTCAAGCGCGGCGAAAGCGCCTACGACCGCTACTACGGCGATCCAACCAACAAGCCGAACCCCAACCTCGGCGAGATCAACAACGCGCCGTACTACGCCGCCAAGATGGTGCCGGGCGATCTGGGCACCAAGGGCGGCGTGCGCACCGACATCCACGGACGCGCGTTACGCGACGACGGATCGATCATCGAGGGCCTCTATGCCGCGGGCAACGTCAGCTCACCCGTGATGGGTCACACGTATCCCGGACCGGGTGGGACTATCGGTCCTGCCATGACATTCGGCTACCTGGCGGCACTTCACGTTGCGGGAAAGAGTTAGCACATGCCGATCAACCTCGACGAGGCGCTTGGCGCTGAGCTTCCGCCCGCCGAATTCTCGTGGACCAGTAGCGATATCCAGCTCTACCACCTCGGCCTCGGCGCGGGCGGCGACCCGATGGACAAGCGCGAGCTGCGCTATCTGACCGACGGCAGCCCACAGGTGCTGCCGACATTCGCCAACGTGGCGCAGAGCTTCCACATGACTGAACCGCCCAGCGTCCAGTTCCCCGGCATCGACATCGAGCTGTCGAAGGTGCTGCACGCCAGCGAGGCGGTCTCGGCACCCGGGCCGATCCCACCGTCGGGCACCGGAATCGCGGTCACGCGGTTCACCGATATCTGGGACAAGGGCAAAGCCGCGGTGATCTGGTCGGAGACGACGGTCTCCGCACCGGACGGCACGGTGCTGTGGAAACAGAAGAGGTCGATCTTTGCACGCGGCGAGGGGGGCTTCGGCGGCGAACGCGGGCCGTCTGGGTCTTCCGAGCCGCCGCAGCGCGCGGCGGATTTCGAGCTGGCCATCCCGGTGTCGCCGCAGCAGGCGTTGCTGTACCGCATGTGCGGTGACCGCAATCCGCTGCATTCGGATCCCGAATTCGCCGCCGCCGCAGGCTTTCCACGTCCGATCTTGCATGGACTGTGCACCTACGGCATGACGTGCAAGGCAATGGTCGACACGCTGCTCGACGGCGATACGGCCCGCGTCGGAAGCTACGGCGCGCGGTTCGCGGGGGTGGTGTTCCCCGGCGAGACGCTGAAGGCCCGGATCTGGAAAGAGGGCGATGGCTTCACCGCCGTCGTCACCGCGCCCGAGCGCGACGACGCCGTCGCGTTGGCTGGCGTGGAGCTCATTCCGGTTTAGTTTGCCCGAGGCGCAGTATCTGTGCAGGCCCCATGGCTATGTGTATATCGAAGCCGTCTAATGGTGTTGCCGAGAACGCGTGAGCAAGCGTAGATGTCAAGCGCTCCAACACATCCGACATCCACGATCACATAGCAACCTGATAACTTCGCTGCAGTGACCTTTCTTGTAAACGGATAAGTTCGGGAGAGAAACCACAGTGAAAATCAAGGCGATCACCACTGTTTTGGCCACGACCGCGACCATCGGCATCATCGGAGCGCCCATCGTTTCCGCCGATACGGTCGCACCGCCCGCACCATCTCAAATCACCAGCACGACCCTCGGCAGCCAGGCAAAGGTCGTTGACGGCGCCGTTGTTCAGGGCTGGACCATCAGCGACCTGAAGCCCAGTTCGGACGCCATCCCGCATCCCGTGAGTGGGACCCTATGGGAAGCCACCGCCACCGACGAGGCGCTGGAAGGTTCTGCGACGCCGATCGTCTCGAACCTCAATGCGCGCGCGCAGGACGGGCAGACCTACCGGGTGCTGTTCGGTGTGGCCACCCCACAGGGCGTCAATCCTTCGACGCTTGTGCAGGGTCAGGCGACCACCGGAAAGGTGTATTTCGACGTCACCGGTTCGACCCCCGAGAGCGTCGTGTACAACGCTGGAGGCCAGGATTTAGCTCTTTGGGTCAAACCCGCACCTTCGACGTCAAGCACCGGGTCCCCGTCGTACTCCAATCCGTCCGGAAGCTACGCGTCCGAAAGTCCGGCGACCGCCCCGACTCCCGCGCAGACGCCGGCCGCGCCTGCGGCCGCCGACCCAGAGGCGGTGCCGCCGGCAGGCAGCCAGGGCACACCACTTCCCGCAGGCAGCCAAGGCACACCACTTCCTGCAGGCAGCCAAGGCACACCACTGCCGCCGGCAGGCAGCCAAGGCACACCGCTTCCCGCAGGCAGCCAGGGCACGCCGCTTCCGGCGAGCAGCGAGGGCACACCGGTGCCTGCAGGTAGCCAGGTGCCCACGTCGACGACCTCCACGCCTGCGCCGACTCCCTGACCCGGTCGCCATCTGGCTCAACCGCTACGAGTGCGATGACCACCAGTTGTACAGCGGGGGGAAGGGCGGACCCTGAGGACCCGACTGGACGGCGCTCACCATCAGTTGGGTGTCGTCGGTCCAGATCACCGTCGGCTGACCTTCGCGCAAGCCGCAAAACAGCGTGCCGCTGACCTTGTCAGGACTAGCGTTTCGTCGCCACGGTCCGGGTGTTCACTCGCCCATTCGACAGTTGTCGACAGACCTGTCATCACCGCCTGAGCAGGCTGCCCGGGTCCGGTCGTTCGCGCCTGCAGCAGGTCCGGCACCGGGTCGGGGAGCTGCTTGTGCTCTATGCCGGCGGCGGTCGCCATCACCCGTGGCGGCCCGCTCATCGCGACTCAACACGGGTGTTGACCGAGCGTGAAGAGAAAAACAGCGTGGACATCCCCTCCAACGATAGTTTCAGGTCGTGGACAAGGACGTTCACCGGCCCGCGTCTGTGCGCCGCGGTCGGGGACCGACTCACCTTCGGCGGCGACATCATCGAAACTGGCACCGACTCCTACCGCCTGGCACACGCCAAGGCAACCAAAGCGCACTAGCGAGCGCCCCGTCAACGAGCCTTGAGGCCCGTGATCGGGTGGTGCCGCTGCGCTGGGCTAGCAGCAGTCCGGCGGGGCGTCGCTTCCGAGGAGGGTCTCGGTTAGCGGTCGGCCGAGTTGAAAGGCGTCGGCGACGGAAACGATGGTGGCCGAGGGGTTCTCGGCGAGCCAGGGCTCGGCGGCGTCGCGGGTGGCGAAGAAGTAGACGTGGTTGCAGAACGTTGCCCGGATCGAGGCGGGTGCATCGGGGGTGACGATCGACACCACGGCGGTCGCCGGGTCGACACTGGTGATCCCGTCGGTGCCGATGGTGAGGTGCACGGGTTGCCCGGTGCTGCGGCACGGCGAGGTGACCGCGGCGGTTCGGCCGAGGATGGCGGGAAAGATCAGCGTGTCCAGCGCGCACCAGGTGTAGAGCTGTCGTCCGTCGATCTCGAAGCGGTGCGGGGTGGGGCGCAGTGTCAAACCGCTGCCAACGATGCGGCCCCGGTCGTCGTATTCGGTGTCGGGGGTGGTGGCCAGAGTGTCGCGCACCTGGTCGACGGTGCTGGCGGTGGCATCAGCGAGCTGGTCGATGGTTACCGGCTGTCCCTGGGCGAGGAGTTCGAGCAGCGGTCGGAACAGCCAGCGCGTCGAGCTGGGGTTGTCGGTGCCGCCGAGCGAGTCGTTCAGGTGGTGGGTGATTTGGGCGATGTCGGGGGTCATGTCGCGTTGTCCTTTCGGGGGTCAAGTCGCGACCGGCGGCCGCGGTGAGACGGGGTGGGGTTGTCAAGCGGCGCAGGAGTTCTGGCGTTTGAGTTGGCGCAGCCGCCAGACGTCCCACACCTGGGCGGTGAGCAGCAGCGCCAGTCCAACCCACACCCCCACCCCGCCGGGCAGCCCAGCGCTGGGGGTGTTTGCGCCCATGCCGTCGCCCATGGGGTCGCCGCCGTGCCCGCCGGCGACGTGACCGAACAGCTGGGTGCCGTAGAGGGACCAGAAGATCACCCCGGCCGCGACCACGGTGAGCAGCACGGGCAGCGGGTTGCAGTGCCGACGCCACGTGAACCCGCTGGCCACAATGGTGATGACGAGGCTGACGGCCAGCAGCGGTTTCAGGGTGGCGTCGGTGGTCAGGAACGTGGCGCCGATCGCGGTGAGCAAGGACACCAGCGCGGTCAACCCGAGGCAACACAGGGTGGCGAAACCGGCGACCAGGGCGGCGCCGCGGGGCAGCCAGCGTTGCCACCGCGGCGGCAACGCACGGGCAACGGGGTCGGTGGCGGGGGTCGGGGACACAGACATTCGGGTTCTCCTCGGGGTCGGGTTGGTCAGCCGGCGCAGCAGGACAGTTTGGCGACGTCGGAGGTGTAGGCCTGGGCGGCGAGTTTGAGGGATTCGGCCATGGTCAGATATGGGGCCCAGGTGTGGGCGAGTTGGTCGACGGTCATCCCCGGCGGTCAGCGCGTAGGTGGCGGCGGTAATGACGTCGCCGGCGTTCTCGGCGACGACGTGTACCCCGAGCAGCCGTCCGGTGTCGGCCTGGGCGACGAGTTTGACCAGGCCGCGGGTGTCGCGGTTGACCAGCGCCCGGGTCACATACGCCAACGGCAGTACGCGGCAGTCACATTGGATGCCGGCGTCGGTGGCGTGGGCGTCGGTCATGCCGACCGACGCGATGGCGGGGCTGGTGAAGATGACCCGCGGCAGGGCGGTGTAGTCCAGGGTGCGGGCCGCCTCGCCGAGGGCGTTGTCGGCGACCAGGGTGCCCTGGGCGGCGGCGACGTAGACGAACTGCGGTCCTCCGGTCACATCGCCGGCAGCCCAGATCCGCTCGTTACTGGTGCGCAGGTATTCGTCGACCACGATTTCTCCGCGCCGCCCGGTCTTGACCCCGACCGCCTCCAGGTTTAGCCCGGCGGTGACCGGTCGGCGGCCGGTGGCCACCAGCAGCTGCTCGGCACGCAGATGCAACTGTTGCGTGCCGCGGTCGGCGGTGAGGGTGTAGCCGTTTTCGTCGCGGCGCACGGCCGTCACGGTGACGTGGGTGTTCACCCGGATGCCCTCATCACCGAAGACGCCCTGCAGAACGGCAGAGACCTCCGGTTCCTCCTGGGAGGTGAGGTTCGAGCGCGTCACCACGGTTACCGCGGTGCCCAGGCGGGCAAACAACTGCGCCTGCTCGAGCGCGACGTAGCCGCCGCCGAGCACGATCATCGATTCGGGCAGGCGGTCCAGTTCCATCGCGGTGGTCGACGTCAAATATCCGGTGTCGGCCAATCCGTCGATGGGAGGCGCCCACGGCGCGGAACCGGTGGCGATCAGATAGTGCTCGGCCTCGACGCGGGTGACCCGGCCGCCCGACAACTCGACGTCCAGGCCCATCCCGCCGGCATCGGAGACGAACCCGGCGCTGCCCGCGATGATCTCCCAGCCGTAATCGGCGGCGAGGTCGACGTACTTTTCGGTCCGCAGTCCCTCGACCAGCGCGTCCTTCCCGGCGATCAACGCTGGACCGTCCACCGCTCCCGCGCTGGCAGTGATCCCGGGAAACCGGGCCGCCACCGCCGGGCTGTGGCGGGCCTCGGCGGCGGCGAGCAGCGCCTTGGACGGCACGCACCCGACGTTCACGCACGTCCCGCCCGGGGTGGCCCGTTCGATCATCGCCACGCTGCGCCCCAGCCGGGTGGCGGCGATGGCGGCGGCGAACGCAGCCCCGCCGGATCCGATGATCGCCAGGTCATACCGCATGGGGCGTCTCACCTTCCGTTGATGGGCCGGGGGACACACGCCGCGAACCATTGCATTCGAATAACCAGATATGACTATACTTTCTTATATCTGTCAATCCAGATATATCAGATGGAGTTGTGGAGGAGACCGCGTGACCTGCCGAACCGATCCGAGCCTGGCGTTCCTGCCCGAGACCGACAGCGGGGTGGAGATGGTGGCCAAGTTCTTCCGGGCGCTCGGTGACCCCGGCCGGCTGCGGCTGCTGGAGTTCCTGGTGACCACCGAACACACCGTGACCGAATGCGTGACCCACGTCGGGCTGTCTCAAAGTCGGGTCTCGAGCCATTTGGCGTGCCTCTCGGACTGCGGCTATGTCCAGGTCCGCCGTTCGGGGCGGTTCGCCCACTACAAGGTGGCCGACCCCCGGGTGGCCGATCTGGTCATGCTGGCGCGCTCATTGGCTGCCGACAATGCGGCCGCGCTGGCCGACTGCGTGCGCATCACCCCGGCCCGCGACCAGCAGGTGCCGGTCTGATGGCCACCGGACGGAGCTCCCCTGGCGTGGCCGGGGTCCTGGGCCTGGTGGGCGTCGGGGCTCTGCTGGTGCTGTGCTGCGCCGGGCCGGTGCTGATCGCCGGCGGCGCGCTGGGGGTCCTCGGCGGTGCGCTGGGCAATCCGTGGCTGATCGGTGCCGCGGCCGTGGTGGTGCTCGCCGCCGTCGGCTACACCCTGCACCGCCGCGGGCGCGGTGAAACGGCGGGCTGCTGCCCGCCCGGGCACCCCGACACCTCCACTGACCGTGCCGACGAGAGGACCACGCCATGACCACCGCCGCCCCGCGTAGTGCGGCCGCGACGGCGCCGCAAGGAAGCACCCCAACCGTCGCCGCTGACTCCAGCCCCGCATCAGTCGATCCTCCTTCTAACGCCGGGGGGAAAGTCGCACAGTCACCGCCCCGGGTGTTTGCGTGGCATCGAAACAACGACGTTGGCTCCGGAGGTTTCGTGCGTGAGTTCGGTGATCACCGCTGAGAGCGTCCTGATCTTGCTTCGCAGTTGAGCATTTTCGGCCGCCAGTTCTTGGTTGTGATCACGGGCCTGTGCAAGTTGTCGTTGCAGAGCATCGGCATTCGGGGTGACGGGACCGCACCCGACCGTCGCCTTGAACTCGTTCAGCAGATCGCCGTGATGTTCGTAGAGTCTCTGCCGTGGTATTCCTGATTCGTCAGCCAAGGCCACTACAGTGTGCGCGCCGTTGCTCTGCTCAGCTTTGTTGTCTCGGAGGCGGTTGATGGCGGCCCGGACCCGCTGCCGTTCGTCATCGTTGCGTGCGGCGCCATCGGCCACGAGAGTCATTCGCCTTCCTCGTCTCGTTGGGAGATCGTCATCGGTCGGCTGGATTCGTGTCCTGCGAGGGCCTTTCGGTGCTCGATGAGGCGAACCTGAATTCGCTGCCGCAGCGGTTCTGGCACTTCGAGTGTCGCCAGGTCACGTTCGAGTGCTGTGACGTGCTCGCGAAGGTTCGCAGCGTCGCGGTCGGTACGGGCGGCGTTGACGCAGCCCAGACGGCACCGACTCCAAAAGGGTTCAGCGGAGCTGTCGGCAGGTTCGAGGCAGGCTGCGGTGGCGCGCCGGAACACGCACGTCACGACCGCCCCGTGGTGGATCTGTAAGTCGGGGTTTGATAGTGCGTTGTTGATCTGACTCTTGGTGGTTACTGTCAAGCCCGCGAATGTGCTTGCCCTACCAACGCGGGCCCGGTACTCATCGGCGGCCGGACCGGAGACGTGCTCGCCGCGTTCCAGTCTTTGGGAATCGTCGTGGATGATCTCAGCACGGTGCAGGAACTGTTCGAACGTGATTTCGTCGAGAAACCCTGCATCAGCTCCGCCGGCATACCCTTGGATCATTTGGGTGTGCAAATGGCCGTATTGCGTTGCGCCGGCGATCGTTCCGCCAGGCCGCCGTACGATATGCCATGCCAGCGTGCGCCGCAGTCGCGGCACTTGAATCTTGCCGTGCGGATCGGCGCCGATCTGCGGATGGCTGATTGCTGGGGCGACCTCGCGGTTGAACCATTCGATGAAGCTGGTGATGTCAGTGTTGATGGAGCCGGGTGTTCTGGTGCGGGTAGCGCCGAAGCGAAATTGGGCCTCGGAGAGGAGCTTGAAACCCGGAAAGAGTAGATCGCTCACAGTAATCTGCTCAAGAATGCTGACGGCGTGGGCGGTTTCGTCGGTGACGACCCACGGGATCGTGGCAGGCGATCGGTCCCGGCACGACCCTTCGGCCTTCAACTGCTGGCCGGACATGAGAGTCAACGCCAAATTGGAGTCCCGGCTGATGCATCCGCGTCGCAGGTTCAGTGCCTCTCCGGTACGGACACCCGACAGGTAGGCGATGACGAGGAAACAGGCCGTCGTGACGTGGCGCAGCAGTTCGACGAGTTCACTCGCGTCGACAGGGGATTTACGCCAGCAGTGCGTGCCGATGACGCTAAATATGTTGATGCGCAACATGTCCACGTCGATCGGCAATCCAGACTTGGTTACAAGGACCGAAGTCTCTTTCATGCGTTTCAGTTCGGTGTGGTGCAGCCATCCACCCACGGCCAACCCCATCAGATCGACCCTGGTCACCTCACCCGTCCGGATACCCGGAAGTGCGGCGCCATCGCGGCTCATTGCCGCCAGCAGGCATTCGAGTTGAGCCTTGGTGGTCTCGAACACCGACACGGTACGAGTACGAGCCCGCCGAATGTCCGGCGCGATCTGATGGGCTAGATACCGCATCGCGAGAAGGTTGCGCGCTGCGGGAAGGAGATCGTCGGCAACCGTGTGTGTCACCACCAACGCTGCCGAGAGCAGCGGCTCCATGACATCGGGATGAATGCGAGGGGTCGTGTTCGGCTTGCCCCAGGATGATTCATAGTGGGCGAGCCCTCGTGCACTCGCACCGCCCCACAACGGGCCCGCGGGGAGCCGGCAATGGGCGGGCAGGGCATCCCGGTACATCTGCAGACGCTTGATGGCCTGTAGCGCAGAGCGTTTGGATCCGGCGCTGACACCGCTGGGTTCAGTGACGTGGCGCAGATAGTCGTCGAGGTGTTCGACGCTGACCCGGTCAAACGATGTGACACCCCGCTCCGCCAGCCACGTCGTGAACCGGCGTAACGGCACCAGCTCGCCCCAGATCGTCTTGATGTGCGGATAGAGCGATCGGGAACTGTCAAGGCGGGGTGCGTCGTCAATAATGTTGAGCAGGGCGAACAGGTAGAGCTTGCAGGCGTGGCGAAATGGCGTTGGGAATCCCTCCCAGTGCACGGCCTGTCCTGCGCTGTGGCGGTCTTCGATCGCCACGGACAGATCCCATACCGGGTCGCCGAATCGGCACCGGATCCCGTCGATGTGGAGCGTGCGGTTAAGCAAGACTGCTGTTTCGGGGCCGATGTCGATACCTGCCACGACCTCGAAAGCTTCAGCCGGTTGCGTCATGATGCTTCGAGGTTTCCCGTCAGCAGAAGGTTGACCGTCTGGTGATCGCTGTCGGTGATCTCGGCTCGCGCGGCGGTCAGCTGGGCCTGCTCGTACTCGGCGAAGATGTCGTCCAGTTGCGCGAGAGGACCCGCGTGCTCGGCGATCCACTGCCCGAGGGGCATCTCTTGGCGTAGGCCGCGAAGCCGGTCGGCAACGACTAGTTGAATCGGTAGGTGGCGCGGGTAGGCGCGGGCGTTGCTGCAGTCAAGGCACGCCAGTGAACGGATTGGCGGCACCGGTTACCGTCGATCGGCGAGTGCTCGAAATCGGCGCAATTGCCGAGCAGGGCGTCCTGGTTGGATCCGGTGTCGTGGGTTTCCGGTTGTACCGTGATCGATCGTCGGGCCAGTGCGCGTGCGACTTGCTCATCGAGGGCCTCGGCGACGATCTGGAAGCCCTCGTTGCGCACAGGGTCCATGCGGCTCAGGTAGCGAGCCAACGTGGCCGGGGTGTGGGATATGGGTTTTCGGACCTGCTCCAGGTAGGTCTTGCGCAGCCGATCCATGCTGATCCCGAGGAGCAACTCGTCACGCTCAGGGTCACCGGTCAGCCATGGCGCCATCCAACGCCGTCGAGCGTTGACTCCGGAGGCTGTGCTGCTGATTCCGTATCCGAAGAGTTTCTGTTCGACATGGTCGGGCTGGGGCGCTGTAATAGATGAATGCGCGCTGGGACCCGGTCAGCGCGCGGGCCGGTTCGGTCAATTCCAGCAGCAACATGAAGACGCCGTACGCGGTCGTCAGTGACGTGTTGGCCACTGCGGCGCGCCGATTCTCCCCACCAAGTGGCCGCAGTTCGGGGCGCAGCGCGGTCACCGGCACCGTCATGACCGACCTTCTCCCCCGACGGGGCTTGTCGGCGCTGATGAACACGATGCCGGGTTCATCGGGGCTGCTGGCGTGTCGGTGCGGCGCGGGCAGCGAGTCCAGCATCGACAGGTTCAGGCCGGTCAGGCTGGCGAGCAGAACACCAAAGGCCCACGCCTCGCCCGGACTGAGATGCAGGAACGACTGAAGATGGCATCCACCGGCCGCGGCGGCCACCCGCCGCGTCACGTACGCCCGTGCACCCGAGGCGGTGCGGGGGAAATCTCCCTCACGGGCGCAATGATCGAGTACTTCGGCCAGACTACGATGAGGGTCTGCGCGGGGGAGGTGATCGAACCGTCCCGCGCGATAGTCGGCGACCATCGTCCAATGAGTCCGCGATCGGGTACGTGCGCGTCGAACCATTCCCCGTGCCACCACGGTGATGCGGCGCATCTCCTCGGTGGAATAGGGCTGGCGTGCGGTGTTCGTCTTCGGGTGACGCACGCGCGTGAACGCCTGGCGTGCCTCGTCGGAAACGACGGGGCTACAACGCAGCAGCGTCTTCAGGCTATGCAACGGGCCAGGACCGCTGGGTACCCGACACGATAGGGCGAGGAGCCGGGCATCCGCGGCGGACAACTCAGCCAGTCCCTGAATTCCTGGCCGGTTTTCGGCGAGCCAGCAGCAGGCATGCCGGGCAGACTGCCACAGCGCGCCAGCACCCCTCAACCGCTTGGATACGCCCAGCACACCGGTGGCGTCCTCGAACGCGATCGCGAAATCGCGGCGGATTCCGTCAGTACCCGGCAGTGAACCGAAGTCGAAGTCCTTGGACTGCGTGCCATCCTCGCTGACGAACGTCACGATCAGCCCGCGTCGCCGCAATACCGTTCGCCAGGCCGGATCCGGCTGCGCCGCACGGTGACCCGTCACATTGGGACTGTCAATACACGAGGCTCTCCGACGCCGACCGTTGCGACGAGACGCTCAAGGGATTGCCGATCATCGGCATCCATCAGCGCGATGAGCTCCTCCACCTGCAACGCCTGAAACGGCTCGAGATAGACGCTGCGTGTCACCTCAGCACTGCGATGTCCGAGAAGTGTCGCCAGCAGAAACCAGACATCGCCAAGCTGATTACGGAAGTCGCGCTGCTCCTGCTTGGTCAACATATCGGTACGGCGCCACGCCACGAACGTGGCGATGCAAAACCACCGCAGCGCAAAGGAATGCCTCAGCATGTGGGGACGGCACCACAACGGCGTACCCCCTGATGGTGCAAGCACTTTCGCGACCCTGGTGTTCGCGCGGTCGAATGTCTTGTACCAGGAATGTTTAGGGCGAGGTGTCCCGTCGTGATTCAGCCACAGCCACATCGGTTCCAGGCCATCACGTCCCCGGCGGAACAACGTCATTCGTGTGGACGGCCCGAGTGCATCCAGCCGAACCGTACGACGCGATCCCGTCGCATCGATGACCTCCAGCTGCCCATCCCTGCGGACATGTTCAACGATCCAACGATCCGCGATCTGCTCATACCGACCGGCGCGTTGCGCACGGGCAACGGCAGCAGTACGACTACCTTCCTGCAGATAGAAGTGGACTTGTTGGGCGACGCGGCGCCGCATCCAGAACGCTCGGCCGCTACCGCCCTTCGCGCAATGAGACGCGACGCGCGAACGCATCAGCCCCTCCGAGCCCGGCTCGGGCACCTCGATGGCCAGCATGCTGGCCCACTCGCCGATTCGTAAACCCGTCCCGAACAATCCCTCCACGAATGCGACGTCGCGATCCTCAGTCGCTCCCCGCCAATCGTCGCGCGGCATGCCCTCCATCGTGAAACCGCGCAACCCCAGGTTCTGCCACAACCGAAATGCTTGCGGGGTAAGCCATTTCACGTCGGCCCTGCGCATTCCCGACGGTGTGCTCTCCAACACGGCTTGGCCCCCGCCCATCCAAGACGTGGCAATCGCACGGGCTCGGACGGGGTTGTCGATTCCGTGCTGTTCGGCCGCCCACGAGTAGAAACCGCGGATTGCCGCGCGGTCGACACAGAAACTATTTGGACTCACATTGTGAGGATTCTCCTCAGCCGACAGCCGCCATTCCTTGAACGCAGCTAGTTCCGATCGCGACGCCTGATCCCATCGAACGCTCATCGCGTGCAGAAAATCCAGCCACACCTTCAACGACAAGGCGTAACGACGCAGCGTCCCCGTTGCTCGTCCCCGCACCAGCGGATCTCGCCAATAGGCGTTCACCAACGCATCCGCCCGGCCCCACGGATCAAGGAAGAACGGAGTGCCATCACGCGCACCATTTCGCTTCGCCCAGGCCCTGACATCACCCACCCCTGGAATCACGTCGTCGACCGATACGAAGCGCTGCTGGAAGTCGTAGAAATGAAGAGTCCAACCATCAGCCGAAGCATCAGCCATCCCCGGCCCCCTCCTACCTCACGACCATTGCCCCCATCCTCGCCGCCGCACCTCTCTAAACGTCTTCGACACGCCTGTCGGGCAGAGAACGGGTGACTGGATGTTGCCCGGACAGTTGACTCGATTCGCAGACCTGATGCCGGCGTTGAAGACAGTGTCAAGCGCTGCCTTGTCCCTGGCCAATGTGTAAGTCGCCGAGATTGGACCGCCGGGATCGTCATTCCTGCTGCAATTCATTTGGGCTAACGCATCTTTCGGCGCGGCCGTCGGTTGACACGAATCAGGCTGGTACCCGGCGGGCAGAAGTTTCAACAGGTTGGCCTCGTATTCGTTCCCCGTGGATGGCGAAGGTGGCGACGCGGATATCGTCGGCTCTGCCTCGGGCGGGCTCGGACTGTCAGACGACTGACGCTGCATCAGCCAAAACACGAGGCCACCGACGGCTGCGACTGCGACGACAGCGGCGACAGCGGCGACGGCACTCAACACCACGATCCGATTGTGTGATGTGCGCGCCGGCCGTGGGCTGATGGTCAGCGGTGCGTCGAACCGACTCGTCCAGTTGGCCTGTTCGGGCAAGTGCTGCGGTCCGGTGTCTTCCTCGTCGAAATCGTGCTGATCGGGTGGCGGTGAAGAACTCACGCCAGTACCTCTATGCGGTTCGCAACCACGTCTCACAAACCCCCATGAAATTGGTTAGCGGTACCAAGGGTAGTCGGCCCCGCCGCGCTATCCGGGGAGGGTTTCTTCAACCCAATCGAGTACGACGACCCACTGCGGCAGCGTCGCCCACTTGACCTCATACGGCAACAAGTCGACCTGCTGGCGGTGAACTGTCGCCCTGATCGGCGCATCGGTGGTGTTGACGATCAGCAGCGTCCGCCCCGACTCCATGGCGACCAGCCCATCGGCAGCGGGCACCTTCCGTCGCTCGACGTCCGGCGGAAACGAGCGGACGAAACGGTCGATGACATCGGTGAGAAAGGGCAGCGGTCGCCCTCCCTCGGGCGCCCAGGTGTCGGTCCACAGGCAGATCGCACAGTCTGGCCCCTTCGGGCGCGGGTTCCAGTAGAAGACGGTCTGCGCCCCAGTGCTCGCGAGTTCGATCATCGCGGCGACCCGCAGCGCAACTTGGTGTTCCGGCGAAAACTCGAGGGAGGCCGGGTCGACGTACCACTCGGACCACCAGATCGGCAGGTCGGTCTGCTTTCGCAGCCACGCACCCACGGCACCGAATTCTTCCAGTGCTGCAAACTCATTCACGGCACCCGTACTCGTGGTGGCGTGCCCGTCGACGACGACGAAGTCGGCGCCCTCCTTGTGCTGGTTCCAGTGGGCGAACGCGTCGAGGACCCGTCTGTCCAGCGCACCCCAGGAACCACGCACCGGATTGGTGGCGTCGGGGTTATCCGGCGACAAACTGGTGAAGTCGAGGTACGGCCCGCCGACCTTGTTTTCTGGATTGACCGCTTTCACCGCGTCGTAGACCTTGTTGTAAAGGTCCGTGTATTCCTCAGCGCGCCAACGCTTGCGGTCGTCGTCGAAAAATCCCTTGAACTCATTCCACACAACGAAATGCCGAACGAACGGGTAGCGCTCGGCCACTTTCGCACTCAGCGCGGCGAAGTCGTCGAAGTGTTCGGGCAGCGGCGCACCCTCGAGGTTGTCCCAATCGGTCGCCCCGGATTCACCGCCCTTCATCCAGTCCGGAGCACAGCACAGCACGATCACCGGAATCCCGCCGGTGCGCTGGATGAAATCCATGCGAAGGTCGAGGTCACCGAAGTTGAAATGCCCCGGCTCGGGCTCGGGGTTGTCCACTCCCCAGCCCATGATGTGCTGGGCCTGCACCATGGGCGGTGATGCCTTCAACGCGTCAGCGATGGTGGCCACCGCCTCGGGCTCGCCGTCGTCGGCGCTGTACTGAGTGTGGGTGAATCCCCAACCCGGCCATGCGGTTTCACCATCGCGAGTGACACCCGGAAGGGACGCGGCCAGCGTCACGCACATCACGAGTACCGCGGCTAGCGCGACCAAGGCGACGCCCCACCGCTTCTTCATGGACGGGGCCTTGATCGGCGGCGGGCGAACCACAGCTGCAGAAGCCCTTTAGCGGCTTGCGGGATGAACCGCGCAAGCATCACGAAGAACGGTTTGAGGTCGTCTCTGGCCAGCCATGCCAGCTCGACGGTGTTTGCAGTGGCGGCTGCCTGCGGCGTGGGGTAGCCCTTGACGCGGTAGGCGAGCATCGCAGGCACGTCGAAGTTCTCGATGACCAGGCGGCGCCCGTCGACCTGGTCGGCGGGAGGAATGTCGCGGCCGGTGAGATCCATGTGCAGCGCGCGCACGACGTCGATGCCCTCGTCGGTCTCGAACACGCGGAACTGGGCGCCCACCCTGGGGTTGAAGTCGAGCAGCTTGTACTGACCGTCGCGCGGGTCGTAGCGCCAGTCGAGATCGGCGGCACCCCGGTAGCCGACGCGTTTCACGAAATGCGCGGTCATCTCGACGAGCGCGGGGTTGGGCAGTGCGCAGGCCGACGAGGTCATCCCGACGTGCGGCGGAAACGACCGCACCTTGACCCCGGTGAATTGCACCCGGCAAGTTGTCGACGCGTCGCAGTACGCGTTGACGATCCAATCTTCGGCGTCTCCGCGGGGGACATAGTCCTGCAGGACCACACTGAACTCCCTGCCCCACGGACGGGCGAGGGCGCGCAGCTCGGTGGCGTTTCTGACCACGGTGGTACCGGCCACGGCTCGCGCCCGATGCCGCTCGAACGCCTCCAGGTTCTTCACCACCAACGGGAACGCGGCTTCTGACGCGACCCTGTCGAGCTCGTCGGTGGTCGTGGGAAATGCCGCCCATGGGGTCGGAACTCCATGTTCGGTGCACAGCTCGGCTAGGCCGCGCTTGCTCGCGAGGCGGCGCGGCAACGTCGGCTCGACGTCCGGAAAGAGAAACGCACCGCGCAGGTCGTCGGCATGTTCAGCGATGAGCACCGCGATCTCGTCATCGGTTGGGACCAACACCGTCGGCCGGCCGATGCGCCGCCCGATATCGAGGAGCCCCTCAATCAGCCAGGCGGGGTCCTCGAGCCCGGTCGTGCGCCACACGAAACGGTCCCGCAGATAGCGCGACGCCGCCGCCGGCGTCCATCGATCCTCGGTGACGGCGTACACCGGAATACCCAGACGGCCGAGGCTGCGGATCGCTCCGACACTCCCGTGATGCCAGGAGTACTGGCCGACCTTGACGACGAGCGCCGGCACCGAGCGGTCGACGTCCAGTTGATGCCTCATCAGATCACCGACACGAATCGCTCACCGACGACCACCACGAAACCGATCAGCAGCGGAACCGCTGCGATGGTCAGTGGGCGGAGCCGCCTGCCCGCGTTGGGCCCAAGGTGCGCGTGCAGTGCCTCCCGCACGCCGAGGACACCAATCAACAGGATCAAGAAGACCAGGCCGATTGGGGTCCAAAGGGTCTTGCCCACCTCATTTCCGGTAGCCGGTGGCGTGTAGCTTTCCAACGCGGTCGACGGCCCGCGGTCGAAGGTGTAGACGGTGGCATCGGGGTTGTCGGCAACAATCTGGATTCCCGGGGCTGCTGCCAGCGCGCGCCGGAATCGTTGTCCCCAATCCACCGCGAAACCCTCCCCGAAGCTGAGGTAGTCCTCCTGGGTCTTGGTGGTGATCAGGTAAGTGCCCGGCCCTTCCTCCCGCAGCGCCGCGAGAACCTCCGAGACATCGGAAGGGTCGCCGGGCGCCTCGGTATTGGTGTGGCCCACCTTTTCCACGTCGCGGTACCCCAGTGGCATGAACGGGGTGTCGCCGCGGGTGGGCGGACCGCTGACGAAGAGGAAATGTCCGCCGGCGGGAATCTGACCGTAGATGGATTCCACGGTCGAGACGGCGCCGTCGGTCATCTGCTCGAACTGCTCATTGCCGTAGCGGGTGAGGAAGAACGAGAACAACAGAACAAGCGTGCAGACGGCTGCGGAGGCGCGGGCAAGCGTCGATGGTCGCGCGCTCGGGTGCGGGAAGAACGCCAACGCCGCCAGCACGCAGGCAGGCGCGAGCGAGAACAGATAGACGCGCATCGCGATTTCGCCCCCATAGCTCTGCAGGAGCACGAGCAGTACGGGGACAACGATCAGGACCAGAATCACGCGGTCCTCGATCCGGCGACGCCTCCGGCGAGCAAGCCCCACGACCGCCATCACAAAGATCAGCAGTGTGGTGGCAATCCGGGCGTAGAGGACCAGCTGGTGCTCCTCACTGCTGTGCGACGTCCGGACGACGACGTTGGCCGACACCGTTCCGTTGACATCCCCGACGCTGCCCAGGATCACCCCGAGATGACCCGACCAGTAGGGGTACGTCATGTAGCTGATCCAGCCCAAAAGGATCACGCCGAGCAGCACCGGGAGCCCGGTCAGCGTGCACCGCCGCGCCAGGATCAGCCCGGCCGCACTCAACACCATGGCGAACGGAGTCAGCTGGTGGCTGACGGTGGCCGCGGCGAACAGACCCACGATGACCGCGAGCAGCACAATGCGCTCGGCGGGCTGGGTACTACCCGACGGCTCCTCGCCCGAAGTCGGGTCGCCCCACACCCGCCGCCACAGGCGCCCCGCACCGGCGACTCTCCGGCGCGGAGTGGCTTTCGGCGCACCGTCGGGTGTGCGGAACCACTTGACCAGCAGACCGACGAAGAGCAGATAGAGCAGAAACGTCCAGCCCTGCGGAGAGAAGTAGTCCTGCCCTATCCAGTTGAGCATGCAGAAGAGCCATGCGGCCAGCCACTTCGCCTGCCAGGACATCTTCAGTGCGCTCAGCAGCAGCCCGAACGCGACCAGGTACAGCAGATTGGTCACGGTCGGCGTCAAGGTGAGGATGGGGGTCAGCGCCTCTCGATCGCCTGAACCCGCCAGGGAAGCCGCGAGCGCGAAGAAGCCCGGCCAGGACCACCGGGCGTCCAGTCCCGGGACCGTGGTTCCGGTGCGATCGATGAACTCGACGAAGCCTGCGTGGATCCAGCTGATGGGAAAGCGAGGCTGCGATTCGAGCACGGTCGTGATGCCGTGCAGCATCAGGACGAGGAGCACCAGTTGGATGCCGAGCAGCCAAGAGTAGCGGCGCTGAAGGGAAAGCGCGCCGATGAAACCGACGTTGAGCAGCACGAGGCCGCAGAACATCGAGACCGGCAACACTGAGATCAGACCGAGGCCGTTCATGACGGCGAGATCGACAGTGTCCAGCTGCGCCGCGCACAACGCCACTGCACCCACGGTCAGTAGGCACAAGGTCGCCACGGCGACGAGATGGCCGCGCGGAGACCGGGGGGCCCGGTGGCGCCCGCCGGAACCGGACGCCCGCAGCTGCGCAGCCGGGACCAGATCCACCTCGGGTGCAACATGCGGCGTCGTCGCGTCGGGCAACCGGTGCCGTCCGCCGATCTTCTCGAGCTCGGGTGCAACGAACAGTGCCTCCGGCTCTCCGAACCGGTGTCTTCCGCCACGGCGGGGAACGGCGCGCGGCGCGACTGGGGCCAGATCGACCTCTGGCCGATCGAGGAGTGTGGCGGTCATCGGCGAGCTGCCAGGACCGTGATCTGTTCGGACGAGGTGGTCGGCACCTCGGCCATGACCTCATGGCAGCGGCGCCATCCCAGAAGTTGCGCCAGCCCGGGCAGGGCAACCAGCATCGCGATGAGCTGGCCGAGCAGCACAGCCACCCCGACCGCGGTGATGGTGTGGATTCCGAACGGCTCATGGTCGAAGTACAGGATCACGACGACCAAGCTCAAGACGAGCACTCCTCGTAGGGATTGCAGCCGGGCGATCCGCACGCCTTCCCCGCGTGCCCGCAGCACGCCAAGGTAGATGTCGACGATTCCTCGCGGCAACGTGGCGAACACGAGCAGTTGCAGAAGCGGTACCGCGTCCCCGTACCCGGCACCGAGCAGTCCGAGTCCGTACGGGGCCGCGAGGCTGATTGCGACCGCCCCGACGAGGAGCAAAAACAGACCCCGGCTCAGCGCCGAACGGCAATTCTCGGCCAGTCGCGGAGCGTCGTACATACCCTCCACCGCCAACGAGGTCGCCATGTTGTTGCCAACGACGCTCATCACCCCGGCCAGCGACCAGGCCACGTAGAAATATGCATAGGTATGGGGCTCAACCCGGGTGGCGACGAGGACCGGAACCAGGAATATCGTCCCGAAAAGAAATAGGGCGCCTGAGAAGTCGGCGGCGAAGAACCTCCCGATCTCCGCGCGGCTCACGTAGCTCGTTTGCACGAATGTCCGCACGTGGCGCGGTACCAGGCGGCCGAAGATGAGAAGCGTCAGCGGGAACATCACGACGACCATGGGAAGGGCCCAAGAGAAGAACACCCCGGATTTGGGGAAGGTGGCGGCGAGCATCACCAGCAGGACGACCTTGCCGACGCCGAATATTAGATTGGCGGCAGGCACCCACACCGACGCCCGCAGGGCGGTCAACACGTTCTCCTGAATGGTAATCACGCTGACGGCTACCGCGGCGATGCAGAACCACACCCACATGTCGCGGCTGCGCAGCAGATCGAAGGTCGGCCCCCACCAATCGAGCGTGCCGAGGAAGGCCATCGCAAACAGCGCGATGATCCCAGCCGTGAGGACGTGTGCCCATGCGACGACGGCAAACGTATGCCGTCCTGCCTTGGGAATGAACCGGTTCAGGGTGCCTGCGGCGTTGACCGCAACCAGGCCCGCCAGCATCATCAGCGCCGAGATAGCCGCTGATCCGCGCCCGACGTCGGGATCGGAGTAATACCGCGCCGCGAGAAACCAGAACACCAGCCCCAGACCGCCCGAGATGCCCGTGTTGAGCACCAGCGCATAGGCGTTGCGATAGAAATGCTCACCCCCGCGTCCTGTCATCGCTATTCGATGGTTTGGGGCCTGCTTCACCAGCTCAGGCACCGCCGAGCACCTGCTTCGCCGCACGTCTGGCACCGCGGACACAGGCATAGCCGGCCGTCAGCAGGCGGTCTCGACGGAACACGTCGGCTCCCATCACGATGGCGGCGAACGTCGCAACGTCGGTCGACCGCCGGATGGTCAGCCGAGGGAGTGTGAACAGGTCTCCGGACGGGGTCGCACGGAGGTTCCGCACCGACGCGGCGAATTGGTAGCCGACCGATCGCGCGGCCAGCCGTACCCGCGTGCTCGAGTAGCCGAACGGATAAGCCAGGGCTCGGACCGGGGCGCCGATGGCGTCCTCGAGCAGTGCCCGGCTGTGCCCTAGTTCCTCGCGCAGCGCGGCATCGCCGAGTTGATCGAGTTCGGGATGGCTGTGGCTGTGCGCGGCCATCTCAATACCCGCGGCCGAGAGCTCGGAGATCTGTGCCCAGCTCAGCATGTGATCGAGCGGTGCGCCTGCGGCGTTCGCGCCGGCGTCCGCTACCCAGCCGGTGGTGACGAACACCGTCGCCGGAAACTTGTGGCGGCGAAGCACGGGCCAGGCCTCGCGGGCGAAATCGGCGTAGCCGTCGTCGAACGTCAGCACCACCGAGCGTTCCGGCAGTTGTGCACCGGTCCGGAACGCGTCGGCGAGGTCGGAGAACGTGAGTCCGGTGTAGCCGTTGGTCGCCAGATGGGCGACCTGCTCTTCGAATGCACCCGGGGTGACGGACAATCCCCGCGTCGCGGCCGGTGGGTGCTGGGCGACGGAGTGGTACATGAGAATCGGGAGTGACCCGGCCGTCGGGAGAGATGCGGTCATCGCGCACCCCGCACGCCGCGCGCGTAGCCCGCCGCGGTGGTGAGCAGCCCGACCGAGATGGCGTAGGAGCGTTCGATACCGGCGGGGTCTCCTCGCAGTGCCTCGCCGAACCCCTTCGCCACGCCGCGGGTCAGGATGCGGGCGGTGTAACTGCGCTCCGCCGCGAGTCCGTCGCTGACGCCGACGCTGCGCGTCACGGCCGCCTTCGACAACCCTTCGGCGAAGCATCGAGAGCGGAAGTAGGAGAACCGCGCCCGCACTTCCGGTACCCGGTGCCAGATCACCGCCCGAGGTTCGAAGACGAACGTCCAGTCGGGCCGATGCTGGTTCACCCGGATGCAGAACTCCGTCTCTTCGCACCCGAGGGGTCGACTGTCCGCCGACGTACGGCCGATGTCGGCCGGGAAACCACCCGCCACCGAGAACACCTCGCGGCGGAATGAGGCGTTGCCGCCGAGCAGGTTTCGGACCGGCCCGGGATTCCTACCGGTGAACGTGCAGCCCAGAACCCAGTCGAACTCCTCCGGGAACCATCGAGGCCGGGTCGTGTCCCACAGCGGGAGGGTGGTTCCGCCGACACCGACGACGCTGTCCTTCGTGTAGGCGTCGCGCAGGTGCACCAGCCAATCGGGGTGGGCCACCGCATCGTCGTCCAGGAAGACCACCACGTCGCCGGTCGTCACCTCGACTCCGGTGTTCTTACCGCCGGAAAGCCCTTTCTCGTACCGGTTTTCGACAACCGTCACAGCGGGCAGAGTGGCCCGCAACCGCTCGTAGAGGTCGGGGTTGTAGTCGATGACGACCACGATCTCTTCAGCGGGCGCCGTCTGGGTCGCCACCGACCTGACGGCGGCGAGCACGTCGTCCCATCGGTCCAGCGTGTAGGCGCAGATCACCACGGACATGGTGAGTGCACGCCCGGAGGCGGTGACTGTCATCGTGAACCTCTCGTCGGTCCGGGCCCGTGAGCTCCGACCGTCAGGGTGGAATGGACGCGGCCGAAGCCGCGCAACACTGCGTCGGCCGACCGGTAGAGCGTTGGTGACGCCATCACCGATTGGCGCAGGTTCCGCATCGGAGCTCGACCGGCGTAGTAAAGGGCCGCACCAGCCGATGCCCGCAGCACCCTGCCCTCGCCCACAACCACGTCGTGGGTTTTGAACAGCTCCTTGTGTTCGTATGTGCCCCGGCCCAGGTCGATTCGCCGGACCCCGCTCGCGGAGGCGGCCTCGATGAGCGCAAGACGGTGCAGCATCCCGGGGGAGTACTTGGCGAACTCGGGGTCATACGACGTGAACCAGCCGGACATGACGCCACCACGGCGCAGGTACACATCGGCGGCGACGGGATGATCACCGGCGTGGAGCACCGACAGCACGAGCGAGAAGTGTGGCGACTGCAGGTCGAAAAGATCCGAGACGAAGCGGTTCACCCATGGCCGGGCGAACTGATCGGTGCGTCCGGTCCACCGGTACTGGTCGGACTTCCACGCCATCATCATCCGAAGTTTCTTTGGGTCAGTGGTTTTGAACTCGCAGCGCAACGGGCCGAAGTCCCGCTCCAGCTGACGCCGCACCTTCGGCAGCTTCTTCGCCACGCGAGTCGACCGTCGACGCAGGTTGGCCAGCAGGGCCGTCGAGCCCTCGCTGAGATCGATGACCGGGGCCTTGGCGCGCAGTACCTGGAACCGTTCGAAAGGCTTCTGCCCGTCGACGAGGTGGTCGAACTCCCAGACTCCGAGGCCACAGGACCGCAGAAGGTTGTGGGCGTCCCAGACGGCATCGGGTGCGTGCACCACGCCTTGACATCCGGTGAGGCCGGGGGCGACCGGCACGCCGTAGCCGAGTGCCCGCCGCTCGAATGGAAAGAATCCGACGATTTCGCCGGCGTCCTCGAGGAGCGCGACGCGGGTGCCCGGGCGCACTTTGGCTGCGGTGACGACCAGTTCGGGAGTCATGAAGGGGCTGCCGAGCTCGGGCTGCACGTGCTGGAACGACCGCCAGATGGCGGACTCTGCCGCCCCCAGCTCCGCTGCGGGGATAACCGTCGTCTTCATGGCCGTCCTCCCATAGCCCGGTGACGTGACTTCGCAGGGCGTGGAGTCGAAATCAGCCACAGCAGAGTCGCGATTGAACCCACGACGACCACGCCCGCGGGGCGCGACCATAGCTCGGCTGACAGCATCGACTGCGCGACAAGAGTATTGACGGCGATGGCGCCCGCCGCTGCGACGATGAGGGCCACAGCGGGGTTCACGCTCGGCAGCAGCCTGGCGATCGCCAGCACGGGTGCGATCACCAGGAAGCCCGCTACCAACGCGCGGCCGAGGGGCAGCGTGGAGTGAGCTGGGCCGAGCGCGACAACGGCGCAGATGACGGCTGTCGCGACCGCGCCGTACTTGATTGACACGAAAACCCCCTCAGTTCAGGCGATTGCGACGGGCTCAGGTTCAACGACAGCACGCAACCAATCGACCGTGCGCCCGATCCCCTCGACCAGATCCACGGCAGGTTTCCAGCCCAGTTCTGATTCGGCCTTGCGTGCATCGAGTGCAATGGCGTGCAATTCGCCAGTGCGGGCCTCGGCATAGAACGGCGGTGGCGATCCGTCCAGCATCGCGGAGATCAGCCGGTGCACCTCGGCAACGGTGGACTGCTTTCCAGTACCGATGTTGTACACCCCGCTGGTACCCGCGGGCGCTTGGCCCGCGCACATGAAGGCGTTCACCACGTCATCGACGAACACATAGTCGCGGGTAGCACTGCCGTCGCCGTACACAGTCACATTCCGACCGACCGTCATCGCGCTGCCGAAAACAGCGATAACACCTGCCTCGCCATGCGGATTCTGTCGCGGCCCATAAACATTGGACAACGCCAGGCAAATCGGTTCGAGACCGTACATCGAAGCGTAGGCGCGCAGATACATTTCACCGGCGACCTTTGCCACCGCGTACGGTGACAGTGGATCGACGCGACTGCTTTCGTCGACGGGCAGGTCGATCGGTGCGCCGTAGCGTGATCCGCCCGACGCTGCGTAGACGATTCTCTGCACTCCGCCGTGCCTGGCGGCCTCGCAAAGGTTGATCGTGCCCAGCACATTGTTGTGCGCATCGAACTTCGGTTCGCGCACCGAGATCCGGACATCTATCTGAGCGGCCAGATGGAAGATGACGTCTGGGTTCGTGCCCGCGACAATGTCTTTGAGTTCCGGCGCCAGTACGTCAAGCTCGAGCAGGGTAAACCGGCCCTGCCTCACTTCGTTGACCCGAAAGGCATCCTCGAGATTGCCGGCATCGCCTGTGCTCAGGTTGTCGATGCCGACGACGTGGTGGCCCTGGGCCAGGAGCCGGTCGACCAGGTTCGAGCCGATGAAGCCGGCGGCGCCGGTGACAAGAGTGCGCATTCATGCGCCCTTGGCCGACGTGCGCCTGCCATCGAGGACGGTGTTGAGTACCCGCCAGCCGTCCCGGATCGCGCGGAGGTTGGAATTGCCTGCGCGGCGGGGCATCTCCAGGCTTGGCACCTCAGCGATGCGCAAGCCGGCCTGCACTGCCCGAACGGTCATCTCCGCTTCGATCTCGAATCCCGTTGCGGTCAGAGCCAGGTGGTCGAGATAGCGACGATGGAACGCGCAGAAGCCGTAGCACAGGTCGGTGAGCTCGGCGCCGTACAGAGTATTGAAGACGCCCAGCAGGAATCGGTTTCCAAGTCGGCGGAACGGCGTGATGTCCAGCGACCCTCCGCCACCCATGAACCGCGAGCCCTTGACGAAGTCATAGCCATTGGCCAGGAAGTGCACGTAGTGCCGGATCTCCTGGGGCGACATGCTGCCGTCCGCGTCCATCATGACGATCACGTCGCCGGTCGCCGCCAAGAAGCCGGTGCGCAGTGCGCTGCCCTTGCCCGTGCCTTCCTGCGGCACCACCCTGATATCGGGTCGATAGCGCAATGCCGTGGTCAGGGTCGCGTCCGTGGACTCGCCGTCGACGAGGATGATCTCGTGGACGTCGTCGGCGATCTGTTCCAGAACCCACGCGATGTTGCGGGCCTCGTTGCGTACCGGGATGACCAGACTGACCAAAGAGATTTGGGTGCCACTGGACGGTTTGGGCAGCGGGCTGAGTATCGGTGCTGCATGTGCGGCAGTTCCGTTGCCGTTGGTCACTGCACTGGTCATGTGAGTACTCCGATCAGAGATGAACGTGATGAGGCGGCAACCGGCCTCGATGAACCAGCTTTTGACTCGCGTTTGTGCTGCACGGGGCACCTGTGGCCTGCCAAGGTCGAAACTCCTGACTCGTTTTCGGTCGCCCCCGCGAACGTGATCGCGGATGGTTGGCCAGGCGCTGGGTCGAACGCCGTCCCGGCGGCCGATGGACATCTCGCAGTCAGTTAGCTCGCCATCGTGACTGTTCTTACCTAGACCGGCTTCCTGTCCGTGACTTCAATAGAGTAGGAGTTTGCCAAAACTGCGGCAACTCGAAAATTTTTGGTGAATCTGGCAAAGCTTGCGTTTGCAACTACATTGCTTATGAGCTGTCCTGCGCGGGCTGGATACAGACGCACCATCTTCCCTGCTGTGAGCACTTTTCGCATATAGCGCCACGATATACGCGCCCCTATGACCGAGCTTACTTTCGTTCTCGTCAGTGACGTATCCCACAGGCCGAGGCAGCGTCGTCATTCCCAGAAATGGGACAGCAATATCATTCCGATGGCCGTATTACGTGTATGTGACTTTGCTGAATCCGCAGCGATGCGCACTTTTGAGGACAACCGGCCGTCCGATTGGCAGATCTTGAGATTCGCTATCACGCGACCGATAGCCCGACCGCTCAGCGGTCGGGCATCGTGATCGCGCTTAGGGTGCTAGCCCAGAATCAAGCCGGATGTGGGTACGCCGGTGCCCGCCGTAACCAGCACGTGCTCGACGTTGTCCACCGGATTCACCGACGTCCCGCGCAGCTGCCGGACACCTTCGGCGATGCCGTTCATGCCGTGGATATACGCCTCGCCGAGCTGACCACCGTGGGTGTTGATCGGCAATCTGCCGCCGATCTCGATCGCCCCGTCCTTGATGTAGTCCTTCGCCTCACCCGGCGCGCAGAACCCCAACTCCTCCAGCTGGATGAGAGTGAACGGCGTGAAGTGGTCGTACAGGATCGCGGTCTGGATATCGGCCGGCGTCAGACCGGATTGCTCCCAGAGCTGCCTACCCACCAGGCCCATCTCCGGCAGACCCAGCTCCGATCGGTAGTAGCTCGTCATCGAGTACTGGTCGGGGCTGGCACCCTGGCTCGCCGCCTCGATCACCGCGGGCCGGTGCTCGAGGTCCTTGGCCCGCTCGGCGGAGGTGATCACCAGCGCCACACCGCCATCGGTTTCCTGGCAGCAGTCCAGCAACCGCAGCGGCTCGGCGATCCACCGTGAATTCTGGTGATCCTCGATGGTGATCGGCTTCTCGTAGAAGTACGCCTTCGGATTCTTGGCAGCGTGCTTGCGATCGGCCACCGAGACCGTGCCGAAATCCCTGCTCGTCGCGCCGGAGTAGTGCATGTAGCGCTGAGCGATCATCGCCACCTGAGCGGCCGGTGTGGACAAGCCATGTGGATAGGAGAACGAATTGTCCACCCCTGTGGAGTCCGCGTTCTCGACCAACCGCATCTGCACCTGACCGAACCGCATCCCCGACCGCTCGTTGAAAGCCCGGTATGCCACAACGCAATCCGCGACGCCCGTCGCCACGGCGATCGCCGCCTGCTGGACCGTGGCGCAGGCTGCGCCGCCGCCATGGTGGATCTTGGAGAAGAACTTCAGCTCGCCGATGCCCGTTGCGCGGGCGATTGATACCTCGGTGTTGGAGTCCATCGTGAACGTGACCATGCCGTCGACATCGGCAGGTGTGAGCCCGGCGTCGGCTAGCGCGTCCAGCACGGCTTCCGATGCCAGCCGCAACTCGCTACGGCCGGAGTTCTTGGAGAAGTCCGTGGCGCCGATCCCGACGATCGCCGCCTTTCCGGAAAGCTCACCTCTGCTCATTGCTCGACACCCGCTCGTCCCCTGTCCTGCGGGCGTGGGCCCCGCGGTCCTCGCTCGTTCCTCGCTGCGATCCTCACTCCCGCTCGCCTTCGCGGCATCAGGAGTTTTCTCCGATCGTGAGTGTCGCGGTGGCGATCACGTGGTCACCAAGGCTGTTGCTGCCAGTCACTTTCAGCGAGATCACGCCGTCGTCGACCGCGGTCACCTCACCTCTGAAGGTCACAGTGTCGTAGGCGTACCACGGCACACCGAGCCGCAGCCCGATCGTCTTGATGATCGCTTCCGGTCCGGCCCAGTCGGTGATGTAGCGCTGGACCAGACCGGTGTCGGTCAGGATGTTGACGAAGATGTCCGCCGAACCCTTGGCCTGCGCCTTGTCCCGGTCGTGGTGGACATCCTGGAAGTCCCGCGTGGCGATCGCCGTCGACACGATGAAGGTCGGGTCGCCGTACAGCGCGAGCTCGGGCAGCTTGGTGCCCACCTCGATAGACGATGCCGTGGGTGCGCTCATGCTCCGGCCTCCTTGCTGGGCTCCCATGCGTAGTTGGTCCAGGCCGGCCCTGAATCACCTTCAGGAAAGTCGATATACATTGCGCGAACCGGCAATCCGATCTCGACGCTCGCGGGGTCGATATTGCGGAGCTCGCCGAGCATCCGCACCCCCTCCTCAAGCTCGACGAGCGCGATGACGAACGGAAGGGTGCGACCGGGCACCTTCGGTGCGTGGTGCACCACGAAGCTGAACACCGTGCCCTCGCCTGACGCGACGACATAATCGGTCGGTACCTCTTTGTCCTGCCAGAGTGCGGGCACCGGCGGATGCTGAAGCGTTCCGTCGCCGCGCTTCTGGATCCGCAGTTCGTGCGCGTCGACACCGTCCCAGAAGAACTTCGTGTCACGTGACGATGCGGGTCGCATCATCGTGTCCGCGTCGAGGTCGTCGGGGACGGACGATGAAGATACGGAGTCCTGCCCTGTGTCTGCTTCCAAAGGCCTGAATTTCATGATGCGCCACATCATTTCGGCGACGGGCTCTTCCACGTCATCGCCGACAGTCCACGAGATCTTCTGTGTGATGAAGAAGCCCTCGCCCAGCGCGGTCCGCTTGGGGCCGACGACGTCGGTCAGCTCAGCTGCGACGCTAACCTGTTCGCCGGGACGCAGGTAGCGGTGATAGGTCTGCTCGCAGTTGGTCGCGACGACGCCGATGTAGCCAGCGTCGTCGAACAGGCCGAGGATCTTGCCCAATGGATCATCGTCTGGCCGGTTGCCGCCCAACCCCAGCATGGTCCAGACCTGAATCATCGCGGGCGGAGCGACGGTGCCGGGATGGCCCGCCGCCTTGGCTGCTGCCTCGTCGACATAAATGGGGTTCTCGTCCCCCATCGCATCGAGCCAGTGGTCGATCATCGGTTGGTTCACCGGGTGACGGGCAACCCTCGGCTTGCTCTTGCCCTCGGCCTTGACCCGCTCGGCAGCCGCCGTGAGGTCCTCGACCGCACTCACCGTGGTCCTTTGCTCTTCGCGCGAGCGCTCATCGCGGGACCCTCGGAACCTTCAGTCCTGCCGCCGCGATCATCTCTCGCATCACTTCGTTGACACCTCCGCCGAACGTGATCACCAGATTGCGTTTGGTTTGCGAGTCCAGCCACTCGAGCAGTTCGGCGGTGTCCGCATCCGCCGGGTTGCCGTACTTGCCGACGATCTCCTCGGCGAGGCGACCGGCGTACTGGATGCGCTCGGTGCCGAACACCTTGGTGGCGGCGGCGTCGGCGACGTCGATGGTCTCGCCGGAGGCGGCGACCTGCCAGTTCAGCAGTTCGTTGATCCGCCACATGGCCTTCAGCTCGCCGAGCGAGCGCTTCACGTCGTCGTGGTCCAGCGGGGTGTCGCCGTTGCTTCCCGGCTTGGACGCCCACGTGTGGATGCGGTCGTAGAGTGCGGCGAAACGGCCTGCGGGACCGAGCATCACACGCTCGTTGTTGAGCTGGGTGGTGATCAGGCGCCACCCGGCGTTCTCCTCGCCGACCAGCATCTCGGCGGGAACCCGCACGTCGTTGTAGTACGTGGCGTTCGTGTGGTGCGCGCCGTCGGACAGGATCATCGGTGTCCACGAGTAGCCGGGGTCCTTGGTGTCGACGATCAGCATCGAAATGCCTTTGTGCTTGGCGGCTTCCGGATCGGTGCGGCACGCCAGCCAGACGTAGTCGGCATCATGGCCTCCGGTGGTGAACACCTTCTGGCCGTTGACGATGTACTCGTCGCCCTGCTTGACCGCGGACGTGCGCAGCGATGCGAGGTCAGTGCCTGCCTCCGGCTCGGTGTAGCCGATCGCGAAATGCACCTCACCGGCGAGGATTCCCGGCAGGAACTTCTTCTTCTGGAGGTCAGTGCCGTACTGCTGGAGCGTCGGTCCCACGGTCTGCAGGGTGACGGCGGGCAATGGCACGTCGGCACGGTGCGCCTCGTTCACGAAGATCGACTGCTCGATGGGGCCGAAGCCGTGCCCGCCGAATTCCTTCGGCCAGCCGACACCGAGTTTCCCGTCGGAGCCCATCCGCTTGATGATCGCGCGGTAGGCCTTGCCGTGCCGGTCTGCTTCCATCTCCTTGTATTCGTCCGGGGAGATGAGGTTCGAAAAGTATTGCCGCAGTTCGGCTTGAAGCTGCCGCTGCTCCGGGGTCAGTTCTATGTACATCGCTATCTCCCGTCGCTTCGCTCGCCTAGTCCGGCTCCCACCAAGTCGAGTCGGTGCGACGGCCCGCCAACCAGCCGAGTCAGATCCTTGATGCTCGAGTAGTAGCGGTCCATCGGATAGTCGATATCCATGCCCATCCCACCGTGCAGATGGTGGCAGAGCTGCATCACCGGCGGCGCTTGGGAGGCCAGCCAGTAGCCGAGGATGTCGATGTCCTCGTCCGCGTCCAACCCCTCGGCTAGCCGCCACAACACCGAGTTCGCGGCCAATGACAGTGTGCGAGAGGCGATATAGACCTCGGCAAGCTGCGCGGCGACGGTCTGGAAGGTGGACAGCGGCTTGCCGAACTGCTCACGGTTGGCGACGTAGTCCGCGGTAAGCCGAAGGGCCCCCGCGACCAGACCCGACGCGAACGCCCCGATAGCCGCCAGCGCGAGCTGATTCATCCGTCGCGGCGCAGCGCCGTCGAGCACGCCGTCAACCTCTGTATCGGTAAACGTCACCGAGTACTCGTCGCCGTGATTCGCGGTGGGTGTCTTGACCAGCTGCACCCCGTCGGCCTTCGGTGAGACCACCGCGACCGCGTCGCCGGCCGTCACGATCAGCCAATCCGCTTGTTCCGCATAGGGAACCGCGACCTTGACGCCGTTGAGCTTGCCGTCTGAAAGGACAGTTGCGGGACGATCGGAAAGCGGTGCACCGGGCTCGTTGAGCGCCGCGGTGAGCACCGAGCCTTTCGGCACCCCGGCGAGGTAGCGGTCCTGCTGTTCGTCGGACGCCAGGTCAAGCAGTGGGATCAGCCCGAGGCCAAGAGTCGCCAGCGCCGGGCTGATGGTGCCGTGCCTGCCGATCTCGATCAGGGCCGTGCCCACTTCGGCGAGGCCGAGGCCGTCGCCGCCAAGGCGGTCGGGCACCCCGAAGGCCGTGACACCGCCGGACACGACTGCGTCCCAGCTGTTGTCCCGGCCGAGCGCGGATGTCACCACATCGGCGACAGCCTGCTGCCCTTCGTCTGGACTGAAGTCCACCGAATCCTCCTAGTTAAAACGGCTATTGGGCCGCGGCTGCGCCCTTGCCCGAGTAGTCGACCTGCCAGTGCTTGATGCCGTTGAGCCAACCAGACCGTAGCCGCTCGGGCTCACTGATTCCCTTGATGTCTGGCATGTGATCGGCGACGGCGTTGAAGATCAGGTTGATCGTCATACGGGCCAGGTTCGCGCCGATGCAGTAGTGGGCACCGGAGCCACCGAACCCGACGTGCGGATTCGGATCGCGCAGGATGTTGAAGGTATGCGGGTCATCGAAGACCTCAGAGTCGAAATTGGCCGAGCGGTAGGACATCACGGCGCGCTGACCCTTCTTGATCGTCACCCCGCCGAGCTCGACGTCCTCGTGGGCGGTGCGCTGGAACGCCGAAACCGGAGTGGCCCAACGGATGATCTCGTCGGCCGCGGTCGACGGACGTTCCCTCTTGTACAGCTCCCACTGTTCGGGGTTCTGCGAGAACGCGATCATTCCGTGCGTGATCGAGTTGCGCGTGGTCTCGTTGCCTGCGACGGCGAGCATGATCACGAAGAAGCCGAACTCGTCGTCGGAGAGCTTCTCACCGTCGATGTCGGCCTCGATCAGTGCTGTGACGATGTCCTCGGTCGGGTTCTTGCTCCGCTCGTCGGCCATGGCCATCGCGTACATGATCAGTTCCATCGACGACTGCGCCGGATCGACGTCGGCGAACTCGGGGTCCTCGCCGCCGGTCATTTCGTTGGACCAGCGGAACAGCTTGTCGCGGTCGTCCTGCGGCACACCGAGCAGTCCGGCGATGGCCTGCAATGGCAGCTCACAGCTGACCTGTTCGACGAAGTCGCCGGAGCCTTGGGCCGCGGCGGTCTTGGCGATGTTCTGCGCCCGCTGCGCGAGCTCGTCTTCGAGGCGTCCGATGGCGCGCGGCGTGAAGCCGCGGGAGATGATCTTGCGCAGCCGGGTGTGGTGCGGCGCGTCCATGTTGAGCATGACGCTGCGCTGCAGTTCGACGTTCTCGCGCGTCATCTCCTTGGGCCAGGTCGGGATTGCCCCGTTCAGCCAGCTGGAAAAGACGTCGCTGCGCCGCGAGACCTCTTTGACGTCGGCGTGCTTGGTCACCAGCCAGTAGCCCTTGTCCTCGAAGCCGCCGGTGCCGCCGGGAATGTCGACCCAGTGGATGGGTTCAGCCTCGCGCAGCACCGCTAGCTCTTCTACGGGCAGCCCGGCGAGGTTGACGTCGGGGTCGAGGAAGTCGAAGTCGGCTGGGATCTTGGTGGGTGGCATGTGGTGGGCTCCTTCACAACACAAATTGCAACGTGTTCTAGTGCCAGTAAAACATGCCTTCTGTGCAGATAAAAGGCAGGTCACCATCCTCGCTTGTCAGAGTAATGAAACGTGTTCTAGCCTGACGGAATGGGTAACCCTGTCATTGTTGAAGCCACCCGCAGCCCCATCGGCAAGCGAAACGGATGGCTATCCGGCCTCCACGCCACCGAGTTGCTGGGCGCCACGCAGAGGGCTCTGGTCGAGAAAGCCGGCATCTCGTCTGAATTTCAAGCCGGTGACGTCGAGCAGGTCATTGGCGGCTGCGTCACGCAGTTCGGCGAGCAGTCCAACAACATCACCCGGGTGAGCTGGCTGGTCGCCGGACTGCCCGATCACGTCGGCGCCACCACCGTCGACTGCCAGTGCGGCAGCGCCCAGCAGGCCAACGGCCTCATCATGGGGCTGATCGCGGCCGGTGCCATCGACGTCGGCATCGCCTGCGGGATCGAGGCCATGAGCCGGGTCGGCCTGGGCGCCAACGCAGGCCCCGACCGCGGCATCCTGCGGCCTGCGTCCTGGGATATCGACCTGCCCGATCAGTTCACCGCCGCCGAGCGGATCGCGCAGCGCCGCGGTATCACCCGCGAAGACATCGACCAGTTCGGCTTCGACTCGCAGCGCAAGGCCGCCCAGGCCTGGGCCGAGGGACGCTTCGATCGCGAGATCAGTGGCATCGAGGCCCCGGTGCTCGACGAGAACAAGCAGCCCACCAGCGACCGTCACGTCGTCACCCGCGACCAGGGCATGCGCGACACCACGCTGGAGGGTCTGGCCAGCCTCAAGCCCGTCATTGAGGGCGGTATCCACACCGCAGGCACGTCGTCACAGATCTCAGACGGCGCCGCCGCGGTGCTGTGGATGGACGAGGACAAGGCCAAGGCACTCGGGCTCAAGCCGCGGGCGCGGATCGTCAGCCACGCGCTCGTCGGGTCCGAGCCGTACTACCACCTCGACGGTCCCGTCCAGTCGACGGCGAAGGTGCTCGAGAAGGCCGGTATGAAGATGGGCGACATCGACATCACCGAGATCAACGAGGCCTTCGCGTCGGTCGTGTTGTCGTGGGCGCGGGTGCACGACCCGGACATGGACAAGGTGAATGTCAACGGCGGTGCGATCGCGCTCGGGCACCCGGTCGGGAGCACCGGCGCCCGCCTGATCACCACGGCGCTGCACGAGTTGGAGCGCACGGACCAGAGCACTGCGCTTATCACCATGTGCGCCGGCGGCGCGCTGTCCACCGGAACGATCATCGAGCGGATCTGATGTCCTCGGCTCCCGCAGTCACCGAAGCCGAGCGCATCGCGGCCGCGCAGGCCTACATCGACGCGCTGGTCAGCCATGACGCGGACAAGGTTCCGTTCGCGCCTGGATGCACCCGCATCGAGGTCGGACTGAAGACCGGATTCTCGGGAGATCACCTGCGCCGCAGCCTGAATCGCGGCTTGCAGTACAGGGTAATCCAGGCGACGACGGTGCCGGAGTTCACCGTCGTCGACGGCGAAACCATCCGCGCGAAGTTCGACCTCGTGACCAAACCGTCGCTGCTGGGACGCAAGGTCGGCGCCCACATCGACGAGACGTTCCAGATCCCCGCCGACGGCCTGATCCACCACATCCGAGCAGGGATTCGCCCGTTTGTGACCGCATCCTAGGATCACGCCATGGCCAATTCTCGCCCCCGCTTCATGGACACCAAGGCTTCCGACCTCCTCGTCAAGTGGATGTCGAGGATCAACACCTTCATGTACCGCCGCAGCGGCGGCGAAGGATTCGGCAGCAATTTCCAGGGCATCCCGGTCGCGCTGCTGACCACGACCGGCCGCAAGACCGGTGAGCCGCGGATCAGCCCGCTGTGTTTCCACCGCGACGGCGACACGGTCGTGGTGGCCGCGTCCAAGGGCGGCAGCGACAAGCACCCGATGTGGTACCTGAACCTCAAGGCGAATCCGAAGGTCAAGGTTCAGATCAAGAAAGACATCCTCGACCTCACCGCTCGGGACGCCACCGAGGAGGAACGCGCGAAGTACTGGCCCAGGCTGGTCGAGATGTATCCGACCTACGAGGACTACAAATCCTGGACCGACCGCGTGATCCCGCTGGTGATTTGCGAACCGTGACAACGACTTACGATCTGCACTTCTATTTCGACCCGGTGTGCCCGTTCGCGTGGATGACCAGCAAGTGGGTGCGCATGGTCGCCGAACAGCGGGACTACCGTGTGGACTGGCGGTTCATCTCGTTGCGGATCCTCAACGCCGACATGGACTACGCGACGCACTTCCCCACCCATTACGAGGAGGGCCACACCGCGGGACTGAAGCTGCTGCGGGTCGCGGCGAAGGTGCGCGCCGAGCACGGAAGAGACGCGGTCGGGCCTCTCTATGAAGCGATCGGCACCCGACTGTTCGACACCAAACGGGACCAGTCACTGCAGGCGGCCGATCAGGCCGCGCGCGACCTTGTCGAGGCCGCGCTGAACAACGCCGGACTGCCGGCCGAATTGGCCGATGCGCTGGACGACGCCACCCTCGACGACGAGATCCGCGGCGAGACCGACGAGGCGCTCACCCTCACCGGCCGCGACGTGGGCACGCCGATCCTGCATTTCCGCCCTCCGGCCGGGACCGCATTCTTCGGGCCGGTCATCAGCAGGCTGCCGTCGCCCGAGGACTCGGTCACACTGTGGGATCACGTCATCGCGCTGGCCGAGTTTCCCGGCTTCGCCGAGATCAAGCGGAGCCTGCGCGAAATGCCTCGTTTAGCGGCGTTTGGAGACGGATAGATACGCGGTATGGCAGGCGCTATCCGCAACTCTCGGCCACTCAAGTTGGCGATGAAGTACTTCGCCCGCGCGCACATTGGGATCTATCAGCGCACCAACGGGCTGATCGGCTCTCGACTGTTGTGGTTTCCGGCGGCGTTGATCACCACGACGGGGCGCAAATCCGGCCGTCCGCGCACCACTCCGACGCTGTATCTGGACGATGGCGACCGGGTGATCCTGCCCGCGTCCTTCGGCGGACGTGACGCCGATCCGGCGTGGTATCTCAACCTCCAGTCGAATCCCGATGTGCACGTGCAGATTCGCTCCCGACATCTCGATCTCAGGGCCAGGGACGCTACCGAGGACGAGCGAAAGCGCTACTGGCCCAGGCTGATCAGGATGTACCCGCCGTATCGAGGATATCGCCAGGCGGCTGATCGGGTGATTCCGATGGTCGTCTGCGAGCCATGATCACGTTCACCGCCGCCGCCACCGCGAGCAGGCCGGCTCCGACGGCGATCGTCACCGGGCTCAGATAGAGCAGCAACGCCGACGCCGGTATGCACAGCACCCGCTCGGGCCAGCCCGCCCTGCGGATCATCCATCCACCGGTGACGACGGCCAGCGCGGCGACCGCCAGCGCGCCGACCGCGCCGGTCCACAGCATGTCGGCCAATGACCGCAATCCGAGCAGACCCTGCCCGTTGTCGGTCAGGACGAACGCGAACGGCACGAGGAATGCCGGCAGCGTGTACTTCCACGTCTGCATCATCGTGGGAATCACGCGTCCGCCGGTGATCGCCGAGGCCGCGACCGACGCCAGGGCCGTCGGCGGCGTGACTTCGGAGAGCACTGCGAAATAGAAGACAAACATCGCCACCGCGGGCGCAGCGACGCCGAGATCCTGCAGCGCTGGACCCACAATCACCCAGCTGATCACGAACGACGCGGTGACCGGCACGGCCAGCCCAAGCACCGAGACCGCCAAGGCCGCGAATATCGCCGTGAAAATCAAGACCACCGTTGGGTTTTCAGAGATCAACCGGGCGGTGTTCACCAGTATCGAGTTCAGTTGCAGGCCGAGTCCCGTGCGGGTGATCATCGCCGCGACGACGCCCGCGGCCGCACACACCGCCGCCACCGAAAGCACGCCGCGCACCCCGGTGGCCAACGCACGGTAGAGCCGCACCGGGGTGAGGCGGTGTTCGCGATCGAGGTACGACAGCACGATCTGAACGGCGATGGCGTAGACGACCGCGCGCATCGCAGACACGTCCATCGCGAGGAACACGACGATCATCACCAGCGAGATGAGGTGGTACCCGAATCTCCCGAGTAGCCGCCAGAAGGACTGTGCGTGGACGTCGACCTCGCGCGTGCCGTACCGCCGCGCGTCGATCTCGACGGCCAGCAGGATGCCCAGGTAGTACAGGATGGTCGGGACCACCGCCCACACCAGGACGGTCAGGTACGGCACCCCGAGGTATTCGGCGATGATGAACGCCGCGGCCCCGAGTGTCGGCGGCGACAGGATCGCACCGATCCCCGCCGCGGCCAGCATGCCGCCGGCGTTCTCACTCGGGTAGCCGGCGCGACGCAACACCGGCCACGTCACCGACCCCAGGCTGACCGTCGTCGCCGTCCCTGACCCGGACACGCTGCCCATCAGGAATCCGGCCAACGTCACCGTCCGCCCGGGTGCGGCACGGGAGGAGCGGAATGCGGAGAACGAAAGATCGATGAAGAACTTGCTGGCACCGGACGCCTCGAGTACCGCCCCATAGATGGTGAACAACACGATGTAGGTCGCCGCGACGTCGAGCGGCACTCCGTACAGGCCCGTCGACTGCATGAACGACGCGCTGACAATCTGCACCCAGTCGACTCCGGCGTGCGCGATCGCCGCACCCTGGGGCAGGTATCCGCCGTAGTAGGCGTAGCCGAGCGCAAGCAGGCACACGATCGGCAACGCCGCACCCGTGGTGCGCCGGCAGGCCTCCAGGACCAGCAGCACGACGATCGTGCCGACGATCACGTCCACCACCGCGGGTGCGCTCTGCCTGCTGAGGAATTCGTTGAATCCCCCACCGCCATCGCCGATTTGGAACGGCAGCACGGGGTACAGGCACGCCACAAGTGCCGCTGCGGCCAACAGCCAGTCGAACAGCGTCGGACTCTGCCGCGGCGCCTCGCTCGGTGTTTCCGCCTTCCGGCGGCGAAGCCGCACACCGGATCGGTAGCACAGCAGCGTCAGCGGAAGGACCGCCGCCAGGAACAGGATCAGCGAAACCTGGTTGCCCTGCGCGAGGGGGAAGAAGACCTGATACAGCGCGAACAGCCCGATCAGGAAACAACCGACGGTCACCAGGTGATGCAGCCAGCCGGTGAGCTGCCTGGCCGGCTTCTCGTCCTCGTAGGCGGTGGTTTGTCCCGTCGCTTCGCTCGCCCGGGAGTCCCCGCTGACGTCTGCAGTCAGTTCGCCGCGCCGAGATCGTCGAGGGCCCGCTTGGCACCAGGATGCAGCGGGACGGGCATGGTCTCGCGGGCGGTGTCCAGTGAGATACCGTCGGCTGCCTTGTTGACTTTGACCAGATCTTCCTTGTGCTCGAACAGTGCCTTGGTCAGCACGCAGGCGGTGTTGCCGTCCATATCGTTTTTGACCAGAAGCACATTGGGCACCACGACGGTCGGCACGTCGGCGGGAGTCTGATACGTACTCGCCGGGATGACTCCTTCCTCGTAGATCGGGTTGATGTTCTGCAGCTTCGGCAGGGTCGGCGTCACGTCGATGAACTTGACGTTGTCGCGCTGGCTGACGAACAGGTCGGTGATCCCACCGGTCGGCAGGCCACCCGACCAGAACATCGCATCGATCGAACCGTCCTTCATGCCTTCGACTGTCTTGCCGAGTTCGGTGCGCTGCGCGGCGACATCGGTGTTCGGGTTCAGACCGGCGGCCTCAAGCATGCGGTTGGCGATGACCTCGGTGCCGGAGTTGGGCGAACCGGTGGACACCCGCTTGCCGCGCATGTCGAGGATTGAGTTGATGCCCGCGTCACTGCGCACGATCACCTGGGTGTAGTTGTCATAGAGCCGGGTCAGCGCGGCGATGGGTTGATTCCCGTCGAAGGCCGCCATGCCGTTGACCGCGTCGGCCGCGGTGTCGGCAAGGGAGAACGCCACCTCATGGGTGCCCGCCACGAGCTGCTGGATGTTCTGCAGCGACGCCGACGTCTCGGCGGCAGTGGCCTTCAGCGTGCCGTCGGTCTGCTGATTGATCGCCTCGGCGTAGGCGCCGCCGAGGGCGTAGTAAACCCCGGTCGTGTTGCCCGTCGCGATACTCAGCCTGGCGTCAGTCGTGACTTCGCATGACGTCGGCTCGGTGGCCGCCGCCCCGTTTTCGCCGCCACGTTGACCGCCACAACCGGCCACCACCAACAGAATTGCGCCGAGAGCGCCGACCGCTCGATACCGTCTCACCACTCCATCATGGAAGGCTGGGCGCCATCGCATGGCATTTCGGCGCAATCCGCGGTGATCAGGCTCCGTAGACCGGCACGGGCGGGCGCGCCTCGGCCAGCAGTCCGCTGACGACGGGTCCGAGTTCGGCCGGATCCCAGCGGGCACCCTTGTCGATCTGGGGGCCGTGGGCCCAGCCCTCGGCCACGCGGATGATGCCGCCCTCGACCTCGAACATCTTGCCGGTGACATTCTTGGACTCGACGCTGCCGAGCCAAACCACCAGCGGAGAAACATTTTCCGGCGCCATCGCGTCAAAGTCCTTGTCCTGCGTGGACATCATGTCGGCGAACACCGTCTCGGTCATCCGGGTCCTGGCCGACGGTGCGATGGCGTTGACGGTGACTCCGTAGCGGCCCATCTCGGCAGCGGCAACCAGCGTCATGGCAGCGATCCCCGCCTTGGCTGCGCTGTAATTGGCCTGCCCCACACTGCCTTGCAGGCCGGCGCCCGAGCTGGTGTTGATGATGCGGGCATCTACGGCGCTTCCGCCTTTGGACTGGGCGCGCCAGTAGGCGGCCGCGTGGCGCATGGTCGCGAAGTGCCCCTTGAGGTGGACGGCGACGACGGCGTCGAACTCCTCCTCGCTGGTGTTGGCGAACATCCGGTCGCGCACGATGCCGGCATTGTTGACCAGCACATCGAGCCCGCCGAACGTATCGACTGCCGTCTGCACCAGCCCCTCGGCCTGCGCCCAGTCGGCGACGTTGGCCCCGCTGGTCACGGCTTCGCCTCCGGCAGCGGTGATCTCGTCGACCACACCCTGGGCCGCGCTGCCACCACCGGCCGGCGAGCCGTCCCCGGGGCAGATGTCATTGACCACCACCCGCGCGCCCTCGGCGGCGAACGCGAGCGCATGGGCACGGCCGATGCCGCCGCCAGCGCCCGTCACGATGACCACACGGCCGTCGAGCAGTCCCATATCAGTTATCTCCCTTGTTACTTGATATCAGCGGTGGTGGTTGCCAGGTAGTGCGGCGGTTCCCCGCCGCCGTGCACCTCGAGTGAGGCGCCGCTGATGTATGACGCGACATCGGAAGCCAGGAACGCCGCGGCCCAGCCGACGTCGTCCGGTTTGGCGAGACGACCCAGGGGGACGTTGCGCGATATGGCCGCGATCGAATCGGCGTCGCCGTAGAACAATTCGGACTGCTCGGTCTCCACCATCCCGACGACCACCGAGTTCACCCGCACCTTCGGTGCCCACTCGACGGCCAGGGTGCTGGTGATGCTCTCCATACCCGCCTTGGCCGCACCGTAGGGTGCGGTGCCCGGCGTCGGCCTGCGCCCACTGACGCTGGCGATGTTGATGATCGAGCCGCCCTGGGGCTGTGACTGCATCGCCGCGTTCGCGTGAATCGACACCGAAAGCGGCCCAAGGAGGTTGAGTTCGACGATTTTCGTGTTGAACTTCGCCGACGATTCGGCGGCCAGGACGTAGGGCGATCCGCCCGCATTGTTGACAACGACGTCGAGCCGTCCGTGGTGACCGATGATCGACTCGATCAACGCGGCCACCGAATCGTCGTCGCGCACGTCGCAGCTGTGGAATTCGTAGGGCGATCCCTCCACCGGCCTGCGGGCACACGTCACCACAGTCGCGCCCTGGGCGGCGAACACGGAGCTGATGCCGGCGCCGACACCTCGCACTCCTCCAGTCACCAGGACGACCCTGTCGTGGAGTCCGAGGACTATCTCTGGGCGATCGGTCACTGTGCTAGCGTACCAAGCAAGTGCTTGCTTAGGTAGAGACCCCCAGAGTAACCGAGGTATCCGCATGACGATCACCACCACAACGGTCGAACCGGGCATCGTCTCGGTCACCGTCGACTATCCGAAGGTCAACGCGATTCCATCCCGCGGCTGGTTCGAACTCGGCGACGCGATCACCGCAGCCGGGCGCGACCGCAGCACCCACGTCGTGATCCTGCGGGCCGAGGGCCGCGGCTTCAACGCGGGTGTCGACATAAAGGAGATGCAGAACACCGAGGGCTTCACCGCGCTCATCGACGCCAACCGCGGCTGCTTCCACGCCTTCCGCGCGGTGTACGAGTGCGAGGTGCCCGTAATCGCCGCGGTCAACGGCTTCTGCGTCGGCGGCGGCATCGGACTCGTCGGCAACGCGGACGTCATCGTCGCCTCCGACGATGCGACCTTCGGCCTGCCCGAGGTCGAGCGCGGCGCGCTGGGAGCGGCGACGCACCTGTCGAGACTGGTGCCGCAGCACATGATGCGACGATTGTTCTTCACCGCCGCCACCGTCGACGCGGCGACCCTGCACCACTTTGGATCGGTGCACGAGGTGGTCCCACGAGCAGAGCTGGATGAGGCGGCTCTGCGGGTCGCCCGTGACATCTCATCCAAGGACACCCGCGTGATCCGGGCGGCCAAGGAGGCTCTCAATTTGATCGACGTCCAACCGCCGAACGCCAGATATCGGATGGAACAAGGCTTTACGTTCGAGCTGAACCTGTCCGGCGTGTCCGATGAGCATCGCGACGCGTTCGCCGGGACCTCCAAGGGGAAGTAATGACAGACAAGAGAACAACATTGGACGAAGCCGTCTCGTCCATCGAGAGTGGTATGACCATCGGCATCGGCGGCTGGGGGTCGCGGCGTAAGCCGATGGCTTTCGTGCGTGCCCTGCTGCGCACCGATGTGAAGGACCTGACGGTCGTCACCTACGGCGGTCCGGACCTCGGACTGCTGTGCTCGGCGGACAAGGTCAAGCGCGTCTACTACGGTTTCGTTTCGCTGGACTCGCCACCGTTCTATGACCCGTGGTTCGCCAAGGCACGCACGAGTGGCGCCATCGAGGCCCGCGAAATGGACGAGGGCATGGTGCGCTGCGGGCTGCAGGCCGCGGCGCAGCGCCTGCCGTTCCTGCCGATCCGCGCCGGGTTGGGCAGCGACGTACGCGCGTTCTGGGGCGACGAGCTGAAGACCGTGAAATCGCCGTACCCCACCGGGGATGGTTTCGAGGAACTCATCGCGATGCCCGCGCTGAACCTCGACGCAGCATTCGTCCATCTGAATCTCGGTGACGCCCAAGGTAATGCCGCGTACACCGGTATCGACCCGTACTTCGACGACCTGTTCCTGATGGCAGCGCAGAAACGGCTGCTGTCCGTCGAGCGGGTGGTGCCGACGGAGGAGTTGATCAAGGCGGTGCCGCCGCAGGCGCTGCTGATCAACCGGATGATGGTGGACTCCGTCGTCGAGGCCCCAAACGGTGCGCACTTCACCACCGCAGAGCCCGACTATCGCCGCGACGAGAAGTTCCAGCGCCACTACGCCGAGGCAGCGGGTTCCGACGAGTCCTGGCAGGAGTTCGTCAAGACCTACCTGTCCGGCAGTGAGGCCGACTACCAGGCCGCTGTGCGCAAGTTCAAGGAGCAACAGTGATGTCAGTGACCCGAGCCGAGGTGTGCGCCGTCGCGTGCGCCGAACTCTTTCGCGATGCCGGCGAGATCATGGTCAGCCCCATGGCGAACATGGTGGCGATCGGCGCCCGGCTGGCGCGCCTGACCTTCTCCCCCGACATCCTGCTGACCGACGGTGAGGCCCGGCTACTGGCCGACACTCCTGCGCTCGGCGCCGCGGGGGCGATCGAGGGCTGGATGCCGTTCGGCCGTGTCTTCGAGACGTTGGCCTGGGGTCGGCGGCACGTCGTGATGGGCGCCAATCAGGTTGACCGGTACGGCAATCAGAACCTTTCCGCATTCGGTCCGCTTCAGCATCCGACTCGCCAGATGTTCGGCGTGCGTGGCGCGCCGGGAAACTCCATCAACCATGCGACAAGCTACTGGGTGGGCAACCACTCCAAGCGGGTGTTCGGCGACTCCGTCGACGTGGTGTCCGGAATCGGCTGGGACAAGGTCGATCCCGGAAACCCCGCGTACCGGTTCGTCAACGTGTTCCGGGTGGTGTCCAACCTCGGCGTGTTCGACTTCAACGGACCCGACCATCAGATGCGCGCGGTGTCGCTGCATCCCGGCGTCGAGGCCGAACAGGTCGCCGAGAATACCTCCTTCGAGGTGCACGGCCTGGGCTCCGCCGATACGTCGCGGCTACCCACCGAGGAAGAGCAGAAGCTGATCCGAGAGGTGATCGATCCGAAAGGATTGCGGGACAGGGAGATCAAGTGAGCAGTACGGCGAGTAGGCTGCGCACCCCGCTGACCGAACTGGTCGGCATCGAGCATCCGGTGGTGCAGACCGGGATGGGCTGGGTAGCGGGTGCGCGGCTGGTGGCGGCGACATCGAACGCCGGTGGGCTCGGCATCCTCGCGTCGGCCACCATGACGCTCGACGAGCTTGCGACCGCCGTCTCGAAGGTGAAGGCCACCACGGACAAGCCGTTCGGCATCAACATCCGGGCCGACGCCGGCGACGCGAACGAGCGCATCGACCTGCTGATCCGCGAGGGTGTCAGGGTCGCGTCGTTTGCGCTGGCACCCAAACCCGACTTGATTGCGAAGCTCAAAGACGCAGGGGTGGTGGTGATTCCGTCGGTCGGCCTGGCCAAGCACGCCAAGAAAGTGGCCGGCTGGGGCGCCGACGCAGTGATCGTCCAGGGGGGCGAGGGCGGCGGCCACACCGGCCCGATCGCCACCACACTGCTGTTGCCCTCGGTGCTCGACGCAGTGGATATCCCGGTCGTCGCGGCCGGTGGCTTTTTCGACGGTCGCGGACTGGCTGCGGCACTGTCCTACGGCGCGGCGGGCGTCGCGATGGGCACGCGCTTCCTGTTGACGTCGGATTCGACCGTGCCTGATGGTATCAAGCAGCGTTACCTGGACTCGGCGCTTGACGGCACCGTGGTGTCCACGCGCGTCGACGGCATGCCGCATCGCGTGCTGCGCACCGGACTCGTCGAGAAGCTGGAGAACGGTTCTCGTCTCCGAGGGTTCTCCGCGGCGGTTCGCAATGCTCAGAAGTTCAAGAAGATGTCGGGCATGACGTGGCGGTCGATGATCAGCGATGGCCTGGAGATGCGCCACGGCAAGGAACTCACCTGGTCGCAGGTCGTGATGGCGGCCAACACCCCGATGCTGCTGAAGGCCGGTCTGGTCGAGGGCAACACCGACGCGGGCGTCCTGGCGTCGGGCCAGGTCGCGGGCATCGTCGATGACCTACCGTCGTGCGCCGAACTCATCGATGCGATCGTCGCCGACGCAGTGAGACACCTGACGGAAGCCTCTTCCTTAATTCAGTCGTAGCGCAGCCGTCGGCACGCACCGGGTGCTGATGGTGTTCGGCGTCCTGCTGGTGCGTGCGGAACAGCCCGGGGATACTCGTGGAATGAACGTCAACGTTGACAATTTCGTCCGAGCAGAGACCGACCGAATGTTTGCCGACATCCAACGGGATGCAGGCGGAATCAACACATTCCGGCACAATCGCGAACCCGCATCCATCGACCAGCAGACCGTGATCCGCCTCAACCGCGACACCCTGTACAGCTTCGCGATCGTCGACATATCCGCAGGCCCCGTCCTGACACTCCCGGACTCCGGCGAACGCTACCTCTCGGCGATGATCGTCAACCAGGACCACCTCATCAACGCCGTCTACCACGACGCCGGCACTTACCGGCTCACCGTAGATCAGTTCGAGACTCCGTACGTGCTCGTGGGTGTGCGTATCCTCGTAAACCCCCTCGAAGAGGGCGACCTCACCGAAGTCGCACAACTTCAGGACGCACTCAAACTCGAATCCGGTTCCGCCACACCGTTTGTGTATCCCGACTACGACCGTGCGAGCATGGACGCAACACGCGACGCATTGCTCACGCTGGCCAAGGGCCTCCGCGCTTTTGACCACACATTCGGTGCCCGCAACCAGATTGAACCCATCCGCCACCTCATCGGGACCGCCGCGGGCTGGGGCGGACTCCCCACTGATGAAGCCACCTACATCGGCGTCGACCCGACGCCGTCCCGCGATACCCGGACCCTGACGTTGCAGGATGTTCCGGTAGATGGATTTTGGTCAGTCTCGGTCTACAACGCACGGGGATTCTTCGAGCCAAACGAACGAAACCAGTACACCGTCAACAGCGTCACCGGTGTCAAGAATCCGGACGGCTCGGTCACAGTCCGGTTCGACCCCAACGGATCCGGCGACAAGCCCAACACCATAGTGACACCGGAAGGATGGAACTTCCTGGTCCGGCTCTACCGGCCGCGCGCCGCAATCATCGATGGAACCTGGCAGCTACCAGAACTAACCCCGGCCACAGACTGAAAGCTAACCGGCGGGTCCCCCGCCGGCGCTCGCTGGCTCCTTCGAGTCCGCGAGCGCCGACGAGTTGCTGCCCCGCCCACTGGTCGACTCCAGCGTCAATGTCGAACAGCTAAAGCCCACTGTCCTGGTGTAGGTGGTACGTTATGTTCATGAGTGGGACATACTCTACGAACATGGGTGATCGCGGACGCCTCGTCATTCCTGCGGACCTCCGCCAACGGGCGGGTCTCGTCGAAGGCAGGCCAGTGGTACTGCTCGATACCCCAAAGGGAATCGTGTTGCTCACGCGGGCGCAGCTCAAGGACCTCGTCCGCGCCGACCTGAGTGGACTCGACCTGGTGGCTGAGTTGCTGAGCGAACGGCGCGGCGACGCCGCTGCAGAAGATGTCGCTTGAACGTCTTCGATGCCTCGGCATTGCTCGCATTCCTGCAGGATGAGACCGGCGCTTCGACCGTTGAGCGCGAACTCGACGCGGGTGGGCACTGCGGAGCCGCGAATTGGTCGGAGGTCGCGCAGAAGGTGCTCGCGCACGGACGCGATTGGGAGCTGGCCAAGGCGCTACTGCTCAGCTATGACCTCGGGATCGCCGATGTCAGCGCGACCGATGCTGAATGGGCAGCCCACAGGTGGCGTCGCGGTGAGGGACTGTCGGTGGCCGACCGGCTGTGTCTCGCACTCGGCGAACGTCTAGACGCGGCGGTATGGACTGCGGATACCGGTTGGGAACCCAACTCGAGAATCCACCAGATCCGCGAATAGTTCCGTGCCCCCGACCGAAGACTTTGTGAAGCTATAAGCTTCATTTCTAATTAATGAAGCTATGATCTTCATATGTCGGATATTAAGTCCCAAGCTTCATCAGGTCTGCGAGCTGCCCTGATCGGCGATGTCGTCGGCTCGCGCCATGTCTCCGATCGCGCGGCGGTCCACGCAGCACTCAACCAGGCGTTGCGCGACGTCAGGACAGGAGCCATCGATTCGCCCGCGTTCACCGTCGGGGACGAGTTCCAGGGCAGCTACCCGACTGTCGGAGCGGCGATCGACGCCGCGCTGTCGATCCGGCTGGCGGTCGCGCCCGGTATCGATGTCCGGTTCGGCATCGGTTGGGGTGCGGTGTCGATGCTCGATCCACAGGCCGGGATCCAGGACGGACCAGGGTGGTGGGCCGCGCGTGAGGCGATCGAATGGACGGCGGCGGCGCAACGGCAACCGGGACTGGCAATGGTTCGCACGTCGTTTCGGGTGACGGGCGTTGACCGCACCGACGTCGACGCGGTCAACGCCGCGCTGTTGTGTCGGGACCATCTGCTTGGATCGCTGGACGACCGATCGATACGGATTGTGAAGGGCCTGTTGACCAATCAGACGAAGAAGGACATTTCCGCCGCCGAAGGCATCAGCGCTTCTGCGGTGTCGCAGCGCGCCGGGCGCGACGGATTGGACTTGATCGTCGTGGCATCGCACTACCTGCGGGGTGTCGGGTGAGCGCGCTGGCGGTGATGCTGATCGCGATGGGTATCGCGGATGTGGCCCGGCGACTGACCGACCGCTCCTGGGTGCCACCCGTCGCGGCGCCGATGGTGGTGATCGGGTGTGCGGCGCTGGCCGGGCTGTGGCATGCCAACGACATCGTGCTGTTGGAGATCGCGGCGGCGGCGAGCGTCGCGTGGGTCGTGCTGTGTGCACGCGCGGAGCGGACCGGTGACCGCGAGCTGGCACCGCTGATCGTGTTCGCCGTGGCGGTCGGGTTGCTGATTGTGCTGTCGGGTTTCGGCTCGGAGGCGGGCGGACTGCTGGTGCGGTGGTCGACATGGGTTGCTCTGCCGGGAGTCGCGAACCTGGATACCGACCGGCTGCTCATGGTCGTCGCGGTGGTGCTGCTTCAACTCGTGACCGGAAACCAGTTGGTGCGGCTGGTTCTCAGCGCCGTCGGCGCGGTGAAGCCCGCCGGCGAGCCGCAGGCATCGGATCGGCTCAAGGGCGGCAGGCTGCTCGGCCCGATGGAGCGCGTCCTGATTCTCGGGCTCGGACTGGCCGGTCAACTCGCGGCCGCCACCGCCGTGGTTGCGGCGAAGAGCATCATCAGGTTCCCGGAGATCAACGCGCAGAAGGCCCGGGAGAACGGACATATCGGTGTAGACGTCGACATCAGCACAGTCACTGAGTACTTCTTGGTCGGCAGCTTCGCGAGCTGGATCGTCGCACTCGGCGGGCTGCTTCTCGCACAGTAAACAGTAAGCCTTTCGATTCAGCCCAATCCGCGTCCCACTTTCCCTAAACTCTTTTCGCATGAAGACGAACGCTGCCGTGCTGTGGGAGCTCAACAAGCCGTGGAGCGTCGAGGAGATCGACCTCGACGGACCGAAGGAAGGCGAGGTCCTCGTCGCATTCGAGGCCACCGGGTTGTGCCACTCCGACCACCATGTCCAGACCGGCGATCTGGCCGGCGTGACGCTTCCGACGATCGGCGGGCATGAGGGCGCCGGTGTCGTGCAGGAGATCGGCCCCGGCGTGCGCGACCTGAAGGTCGGCGACCATGTGGTGGCCTCGTTCCTGCCGGCGTGTGGCCGCTGCCGCTGGTGTGCCAGCGGACATCAGAACCTGTGCGATATGGGCGCGATCATCCTGTTGGGTCTGCAGGCCGACGGCACCTACCGCCGCCGGGCGCAGGGGAAGGACGTCGGCGTCATGGTCGGGGTCGGAAGTTTCTCCGAACTCAGCACCGTCTCGGAGACCTCCTTGGTCAAGGTCGACGACGACCTGCCGCTGTCTCGCGCGTGCCTGCTGGGCTGCGGGGTGATGACGGGATGGGGTTCAGCCGTCAACACCGCCGACGTGACTCCGGGCGACACCGTGGTCGTGATCGGCTGCGGAGGTATCGGCAGCGGCGCGATCCAGGGCGCCCGGCTGGCGGGCGCCGAGCACATTGTCGTCGTCGACATCGTGGAATCTAAGCGGGACAAGGCATTCGAGTTCGGCGCCACCCATTTCGTGACATCGATGCCCGAGGCCACGGAGTTGGTCGCAGAACTCACCCGCGGCGTGATGGCGGACTCCGCACTGCTGACGGTCGGCCTACTCAAGGGGCCGATGATCAACGAGGCGCTGGATATCGTCCGCAAGGGCGGCGCGGTGGTGATGACCGCCATCGCATCGATGGCCGACGTGACGCCGACCCTGCCGATGGCGATGATGACGCTGTTCCAGAAGCGGCTGCTTGGCAGCCTCTATGGTGAGGCGAATCCGCGCGCGGACATCCCGCGGCTACTCAACCTCTACCGCGACGGCAAGCTACTCCTCGACGAGACGGTGACCGCCGAGTACAAGCTCAACGACATCAACGTGGCGTATGACGACATGCTCGCGGGTCGCAACATCCGCGGTGTGATCATCCACGACCACTAGAGGCGCTCGATGATCGTGACGTTGGCGGTGCCGCCGCCCTCGCACATCGTTTGCAGTCCGTAGCGTCCGCCGGTGCGCTCCAACGTGTTCAGCATCGTGGTGAACAGTTTGGCGCCGGTAGCACCGAGTGGATGTCCGAGCGCGATCGCACCGCCGCTGGGGTTCACCTTCGCGTGGTCGACCCTGAGTTCCTTCATCCACGCCATGACGACGGGTGCGAAGGCCTCGTTGATCTCGACGGTGTCGATGTCGTCCATCGACAGGCCGGTCTTTTTCAGTGCGTACTGAGTGGCGGGGATCGGGCCCGTCAGCATGAACACCGGGTCGGCGCCGCGGGCGCTGATGTGGTGGATGCGTGCCCGGGGCTTGAGCCCGTGGTCCTTGACCGCCTGCTCGGACGCGAGCAACACAGCGCTTGCGCCGTCGGAGATCTGGCTGGCCATCGCGGCAGTCAGCCGGCCACCGTCGACCAGCGTCTTGAGACCCGCCATCTTCTCCAGCGAGGTGTCACGCGGACCTTCGTCGATGACGAATCCGTCGACACCGATGATCTCGTTCTCGAAGTGCCCGGCGCGGATCGCCTCCTGCGCACGCTGGTGGCTGATAAGCGAGTACTCCTCCATCTCTTCGCGGGAGAGATTCCACTTCTCGGCGATCAGCTCCGAACCGCGGAACTGTGAGATCTCCTGATCGCCGTAGCGGTGCAGCCAGCTCTTGGATTCGTTGGTCGGCGAGGTGAAGCCGAACTGCTCGGCGACGGTCATCGCCGACGAGATCGGGATTTGGCTCATGTTCTGCATGCCGCCCGCCACGATCAGATCAGCGGTACCGGACATGATGGCCTGTGCGCCAAAGGAAATCGCCTGCTGGCTCGAACCGCACTGGCGGTCAACGGTGACACCCGGCACTTCTTCGGGGAATCCGGCGGCCAGCCACGACAGCCTGGCGATGTTGCCCGCCTGAGGCCCGATGGCGTCGACGCAACCGGCGATCACGTCGTCGACCGCACCGGGATCGGCGTCGGTCCGGTCGAACAATCCGCGCCAGCCCGCGGCACCCAGATCGACGGGATGCACGCCGGACAGCCCGCCGTTGCGCTTGCCGACAGCAGTTCGGACAGCTTCGATGACGTATGCCTCAGGCATTACTCGACTCCTTCTTTGGTGATGCCGCCAAGAACGATGGACAGGTATTGCCGGCCGACCTCTTCGGCCGTCAGTGGTCCGCCCGGCTGGTACCAGCGGACCGAAACCCAGGTGGTGTCGCGGATGAACCGGTAGACCAGATCGACGTCGATATCGGGCCGGAAGTACCCCTCTTGGACGCCCTGGTCGAGCACATTCAGCCACATCTTGCGCTGCTCTTGATTGCGTTGCTCCACGTACGAGAACCGCTCCTGGCCCGCGAGCCGCTTGGCCTCGTCCTGATAGATGACGACCTGAGCGTGCCGGTCTTCGATCGCCTCGAACGACGCCATGAACAGGCCCTTGAGCCGTTCCAGCGGGTTCGGTTCGGTCGCGGCGATCTGCTCGTAGCGTTCGAAGAGCCAGTCGAGGAATCCACGCAACACCTCGTCGACCATCTCCTCCTTGGACGAGAAGTGGTGGTAGAGACTGCCGGACAGGATTCCCGCCGAGTCCGCGATGTCGCGCACGGTCGTGGCCCGCAGCCCGCGTTCGGCGAACATCACCGCAGCGAGTTCGAGAAGCTCGTCACGCCTGCTCACCGCAGGGGCGGCCGGTTCCTCCACCATCCCGACAGCTTACCAACCAAGCACTTGCTAGGTAACTATCGGGTGTTCGCGCGCCGGTTTGGCCGCTACCTGCTGTATTCGTCCCGGCCAAAGGCGGTGCAATAGTCCGACAGCGGACCGTCCACGGCACGATCGGCGCGGGACCGCGAGAGGTTGAACAGATACCAGGGGTCGGGGTCAGCGGCCGGGGCCGTCACGCAGGCCCGGATCCGGTCGGGCAGTCGGTGCAGCGCGGGGTCGATATCCGCGGAAAGTCTGGACAGGTACTCCGCGTCGAGTTGACCCGTCTGCTCGAAACGGTCGATGTTGCGGTCGGCGATCAGGCGCTCGGGATTGAGGGCGGCCAGCCCCAGGAGCGCCAGGACACCGGCCACCAGCACGGCGCGCGGCAGCCACCGGGCGCTCATCCGAATTCCGGCTGCGGCGACCAGAAGGAACACCGCACCCAGCCACACCTCGATGGTGATCACCATCAGCCGCTCGGTGCTGAACCCGTAGGCCTGCTGATACACCCACATCCGGCGGATCGCCGAAATCACCACGACAACCGATGTGGCGCAGAGAGTTCCGACGAGCACGCGCAGCAGTCGGCGATCGGCCGCGGTGGCTCGCCCCGCCACCCGGATGACGGCACTCAGAACCAGCATCGTCAGGCCCGAAACCCACAACAGTTGCCAGAAGCCCTGTCGCGCGTACTCGGCGTACGTCAGGCCCTCGGTTTCCAGCACATGGGTGTGTCCGCCGAACAGAACGCTCGCCTGCACCGCGACAAAGGCGATGAACAACGCGTCGAGCACACCGAGCGGCAGCGCCCATTCCCACTGCGGCACCGGCCGCATCGGCGCAGGAGCCATGTCGTCGAGTCGCGGCCGGAACCGGATCAGATAGCCGCCCTCCACGACGAAGGCCACGACGATGCCCGCGACCACGAGCCGCGCAACGATATCGCCGCCATCGAACTCAGGCACCAGGTTGTCGACGAGGTGAGCGAACGCGGGGTCGGCCGCGGTGAACAGCCCGCCGAATACAAGCGCAAGGAGCACGGTGACGCCGACGACGGCCGCGGCCCTTCCGAGCTTGGGAGGCGCGATACGACTCGTCATGGGTCCGATGTCGCCGCCGGAGCGGCTCCGTGGTCCGTGCAGGCCACGACCTACCCATCCCCGTACCCGCCCCGGCAACAGCCAGGGGAGAAACGGGCCGGCGAACACCGCGGTCCAGGTGTGACCGCCGGCGAGCGTGCACCAGGCCACCACCCAGGCGGCGACGAGGCAGAGACCGCCGACCCACTCGGCGGCCAGCACCGCGGACACCGAGAGCAGCGCGAGTGTCAACCCGATTCCGACCCATTCGGCACGGGTCGGGCGGCGATCCGCGGTGCCATAGACGACGCCGAAGACCATCAAACCGACGACGAGGTAGCCGACGCTGAGCACAGTCGGCCGCCACAGCGCGGTTCCGATCACACCTGCGACGGCCGCGGCGAGCAGCATTCGTCGGGGTGCAGCCGCCAGCGGGTCGACCGGCCAGATCCGCCTCGGCCACACCGTCCAGCCGGCCTCGCCCTGCCGCGGCGGCATCGGTCCGAGCAGTGGCGGGGGCGGGGCACCGTAGGGACCGGGGTACATCATCGTCATGTCAGATCCTCCAGTGTTGGCGGTTCCGGGATGATGACCGCGATCCGGCATCCCTCTGGTGTATCCATTACTTCGATTGTTCCGCTGTGCAATTCGACCGCCCACCGGGCAATCGCGAGGCCCAGTCCGGTGCCGCCTTCGGAAGTGGCACCGCGAGTGAAACGCTGAAAGACCCGTTCCCGCTCGGCCGGTGCGATCCCGGGGCCGCAGTCGAACACCTCCAAGCGCAGACCACCCCGCTCGGCAGCAGTCGCGAGTACCGAGACATCTGCGCCTTTCGGGCTGTGCCGAATGGCGTTGTTCACCAGGTTGATGACCACCTGGCGCAGACGAGCCGGGTCCGCCGACGCCACGAGCGTGGGCGGCGACACTCGAACCGCCACCCGCGCGTCGCCAGGCCCGATCGCCACGTGTTCGATGGCGTCGTGCAGGAACTCCTCGACGCTAAACCTACTGATCTGCAGCGGAATTGCGCCGCCTTCGACGCGCGAGAGATCGAGCAGATTGGTCACCAGTTCGCCGAGCCGCTCGGTCTGCGACAACGCTATCCGCATGGTCTCGGCATCTGGCTCGGCCACCCCGTCGACGACGTTCTCCAACACCGCACGCAGGGCTGCGATCGGGGTGCGCAGTTCGTGTGAGACGTTCGCGATGAGACCGCGCCGATACTCGTCGGCGGCGCCGAGGTCGGCGGCCATCTGGTTGAAGGCCGTCGCCAACTGCCCTATCTCGTCGCGCGAGGTAGCTCGTACCCGGATGCTGTAGTCACCGCGTGCCATCGCTCGTACCGCTGCTGTCATCTGCCGCAGGGGCGATGTCATCCCATGTGCCAGGAATTGTGTGAAGACCAGTGAGGTGGCCAGGGCCGCCAACAATGCGTACCGGAACTGCCAGCTGGCACCGATCCAAAAGGTGAACGACGCCAACGTGATTGCCCCGCCGACGAGTAATCCCGTCTTGACCTTGAAGGAGCCGAAGGGATCGAGCGGGCGCGGCAGCCGGTCCCACAGTGTGCCGAATCGGCTCATCGCGGGATTTCCAATGCATAGCCGACGCCGTGCACCGTACGGATCAGCTCCGACCCCAGCTTTCGCCGCAGAGCCTTGACATGGCTGTCCACTGTGCGCGTTTCGACGTCAGAGGCCCATCCCCACACGTGCTCGAGCAGTGTCTCGCGGGCCACCGCCGCGCCTGGTCGCCCCACCAGGAAGGCAAGCAGGTCGAATTCGGTTCGGGTAAGCCGGACTTCGTCGTCACCGGAATGAACTCTGCGCGCCTGCAGGTCGATTCGATACCCGCCGACCGATACCGACGGTGACTCCGGCATCCGCTCCACGCGGCGCAGCAGCACCCGAACCGCGCGACGAGTTCGCGCATGCTGAATGGTTTCGTGAGGTAGTCATCGGCGCCGATACCGAGGCCGATCAGCATGTCGGTCTCGTCGCTTCGAGCGGTAAGCATCAACACCGGGGTGGATCGCTGCGCCTGAATTCGACGGCAGACTTCCAGCCCGTCGAAGCCGGGCAGCATCACATCGAGTACGACCAGGTCAGGAGCGGTGGCCGCAGCGGTCGTCACCGCCGACGGCCCGTCGACGGCCGTTTCGACCAGAAACGCTTCGGCGCGCAGCCTTGTTGCGACCGCCGCGAGGATGGTCGGCTCGTCGTCGACCACCAGAATGCGCTTCACACATCAGACTGTAGGTGCCGAGTGTGGTGCTTCCGGGCAGCGATTGTGAAGAAACTGTGGAGATGTGAGAGACGGGCCTATCAGGCGCGCTGGCTGGATACCGATATCACTTCGCCAGTGAGGTAACTGGAGTAATCGCTGGCCAGGAAGGCGATGGTGGCGGCGATCTCCCACGGCTCGGCCGCCCGTCCGAACGCCTCGCCCTCCGAGAGCCTGTCCAGTAGTTCAGACGAACTGACCTTCTCGAGGAACTTGTGTCTGGCGATACTGGGCGACACCGCGTTGATCCGCACGCCGTGCTCGACGGCTTCGATTGCGCTGCAGCGGGTCAGCGCCATCACCCCGGCCTTGGCCGCGGCGTAGTGCGCCTGGGAGTGCTGCGCCCGCCAGCCGAGGACGCTCGCGTTGTTGATGATCGTGCCGCCGTGGTCGGCGTCGCGGAAGTACCGCAGCGCGGCGCGCGTCGCGCGCATCACCGACGTAAGCGTCACGTTGAGGACGCGGTCCCACTCCTCGTCGGTCATGTCGACGACGGGCGTCTCGCCGCCGAGGCCCGCGTTGTTGACCAGTACGTCGAGCCGTCCCATCCGGGCGGTCGTCGACGAGATCAGTGCATCGACCTGCGCGGTGGACGTCACGTCGCAAGCCACACTCTCGACCCGGCCGAGGCCGAGTTCGAGCAGCTGGTCGCGGGTTTCGCCCAGCCGCCGCTCGTGGTGGTCGGATATCACGACGTCGGCACCCTCGGCCAGCGCGCGCCGAGCCACCGACGAGCCGATGCCAGTGCCTGCGGCGGCCGTCACGACGACCACCTTGCCGACCAGAAGTCCGTGCCCCTCAATCTCTTTCGGGGCTTCGGCCAGACTCATCCTTTGACCTCTCGGGGTAAGCCGAGCACCCGCTCGGCGATGATATTGCGCTGAATCTCGTTCGAACCGCCGTAGATGGTGTCCGCCCGTGAGAACAAATACAGCCGCTGCCATTCGTCGAAGTCGCCATCGGTCAGCGTCAGCCCGTCCCGGCCCAACACCTCCATGGCGATCTCGCCGAGCTCGCGATGCCAGTTGGCCCACAACAGTTTCGAGACGTTATCTTGCCCGGGCTGTTCGACGTCCATGGTCGCCAACGCGTACGACCTCATGGTGCGAAGGCCGACCCAGGACCGGGCCAGCCGCTCGCGGATCAGCGGATCGTCGGCGGCGCCGTTGCGCTTGGCGAGTTCGGCGACACCGGAAAGCTCACGGGCGTACTCGATCTGCTGGCCGAGTGTGGACACGCCCCGCTCGAAGGTGAGCGTGCCCATCGCGACGCGCCAGCCGTCGCCGGGCTCACCGACGACCAGATCTGCGTCGGTGCGGGCGTCGTCGAAGAACACCTCGTTGAACTCCGAGTCGCCGGTCAGCTGGACGATGGGCCGGACTTCGACGCCGGGCTGATCGAGTGGCACCAGCAGATAGGACAGCCCCGCGTGCCGTTTGGAGCCCTTCTCGGTGCGGGTGACGACGAAGCACCACTGCGCCCAGTGCGCCAGCGACGTCCACACCTTCTGTCCGTTGATCACCCATTGGTCGCCGTCGAGCTCGCCAGTCGTCGCGACGTTGGCAAGGTCGCTGCCCGCGCCGGGTTCGGAGTAGCCCTGGCACCACAGTTCGGTGACATCGAGGATCTTCGGCAGGAACCGCTGCTGCTGTTCGGGGGTGCCGAAGGCGATGAGCGTCGGCCCGAGCAGTTCCTCGCCGAAGTGATTAACCTTCGCGGGAGCGTTGGCGATCGCGTACTCCTCGTAGAACGCGACGCGATGCGCGACGGACAGACCGCGGCCGCCGTGTTCGGTCGGCCATCCGAGGCACGTATAGCCTGCGGCCGCGAGATGCTGGTTCCACACCCGTCGTTCCTCGAAAGCCTCATCCTCGCGACCCGGCCCTCCGAGGCCTTTGATCGCGGCGAATTCGCCGGCGAGATTCTCGGCGAGCCAGTCTCGGACCTCGGCCCTGAACTCCTGGACCTCTATCACCCCTGTAGGCTAACCTACCAAGCACTTGCTTTGTTAGAGGAGCATCGATGACGGACCTCCCGCGGACGATTCCGCAGGTGTTGGACCGGATTGCCGACCAATTCTCCGATCACGACGCGCTGGTTACCGACGATCGGCGGCTGACCTACGCGCAGTTGCGCACCGAGGTGCGGCAGGCCGCCGCAGCCATGATCGACCTGGGCGTGCAGGCCGGGGATCGGGTCGCGATCTGGTCGCCCAACACCTGGCACTGGGTGGTGGCGTGCCTCGCCACGCACTACGCCGGCGGGGTGATGGTGCCGCTGAACACGCGCTACACCGCCAACGAGGCCAGCGACATCCTCGGCCGCACCGCTGCTCCCCTCCTCTTCGCCGCGGGCGAGTTCCTCGGCGCCGACAAGGCCGCATCGATCGATCGCGATGCCCTGCCGGACCTGCGGCACGTCATTCGCATCCCGATCGACAAGACCGACGGCACCTGGGACGAGTTCGTGGGGCGCGGCACAGATCTGGATGCGGTCGACGCCCGCGCCGCCGCCGTCACACCCGACGACGTCTCCGACATCCTCTTCACGTCCGGAACGACCGGCCGCAGCAAGGGCGTGCTGTGCGCACATCGCCAGTCGCTCGACGCGCCGGCGGCGTGGGCCTCGTGTGGGCAGCTCACGAGCGCCGACCGCTACCTGTGCATCAATCCGTTCTTCCACAACTTCGGCTACAAGGCCGGCATCCTGGCCTGCCTGCAGACCGGCGCGACGTTGATCCCGCAGGTGACGTTCGACGCCGAGAAGGCGATGGCCGCCGTGGCCGAACACCGCATCACCGTGCTGCCAGGACCGCCCACGATCTATCAGACGCTTCTGGACCATCCCAAGCGCGGCGACTACGACCTGACATCGCTGCGGTTCGCCGTCACCGGTGCGGCGACGATCCCCGTGGTGCTGATCGAGCGGATGCAGACCGAACTCGACATCGACATCGTGCTGACCGCCTACGGCCTGACCGAGGCCAGCGGGTTCGGCACCATGTGCCGCGCCGAGGACGACGCGGTCACTGTGGCCACGACGTGCGGACGCCCGATCGCCGACTTCGAGCTGCGCATCGACAGCACCGGCCGCAGCGGTGAAGGATCGAGCTCGGGTGAGGTGCTGCTGCGCGGGCCCAACGTCATGTTCGGCTACCTCGACGATCCCGACGCCACCGCCGCGGCCATCGACTCCGAGGGCTGGCTGCACACCGGTGACGTCGGCCGACTGGACGAGCGCGGCAACCTGCAGATCACCGATCGGCTCAAGGACATGTACATCTGTGGCGGCTTCAACGTGTATCCCGCCGAGATCGAACAGGTGCTGGCCCGGCTCGACGGCGTCGTCGAATCGGCCGTAATCGGCGTTCCCGACGAGCGGCTCGGCGAAGTGGGCAAGGCGTTCCTGGTCCTGCGATCCGGCACGCAGCTCGATGAGGAGACGGTAATCACGTACGTGCGTGAGCATCTCGCGAACTTCAAGGCACCGCGATCGGTGGAGTTCCTCGATGTGTTGCCGCGTAATCCGGGCGGCAAAGTGGTCAAGCCGCTGCTGCGGGAAAGGGCTTGAACTTCGAAATGGACCTGAATTTTGACGATGCGACACTGGAATTCCAGAGTGAGGTCCGCGAGTTCCTCGCGGCGAACTCCGACGCGTTCCCGACGAAGTCCTACGACACCGCCGAGGGTTTCGAACAACACCGACGGTGGGACAAGGTGCTCTTCGACGCCGGCCTGTCGGTGATCACCTGGCCCGAAAAGTACGGCGGCCGCGACGCGTCGCTACTGCAGTGGGTGGTCTACGAGGAGGAGTACTTCCGCGCAGGTGCACCAGGACGGGCGAGCGCCAACGGCACGTCGATGCTGGCGCCCACACTGTTCGCACATGGCACCGAAGAGCAGCTCGACCGCGTACTGCCGAAAATGGCCAGCGGCGAAGAGATCTGGGCCCAGGCCTGGTCTGAGCCGGAGTCGGGCAGCGACCTGGCGTCGTTGCGGTCCACCGCCACCAAGACCGATGGCGGCTGGCTGCTCAACGGCCAGAAGATCTGGAGTTCACGCGCTCCGTTCGGCGAGCGCGCATTCGGGTTGTTCCGCTCGGACCCCGAGGCGCAGCGGCACAAGGGGCTGACGTACTTCATGTTCGACCTGAAGGCCGACGGCATCACGGTGCGCCCGATCGCCCAGCTGGGTGGCGACACCGGTTTCGGGGAGATCTTCCTCGACGACGTGTTCGTCCCCGACAACGATGTGATCGGCGAGGTGCACGAGGGCTGGCGCGCCGCCATGAGCACGTCGAGCAATGAGCGCGGTATGTCGCTGCGCAGCCCGGCACGCTTCCTTGCACCGGCTGAACGCCTGGTCGCACAATGGAAAGCCGATCCCGATCCCGTGTATGCCGACCGTGTCGCGGACGCGTGGATCAAGGCGCAGGCCTACCGGCTGCACACGTTCGGCACGGTGACCAGAGTGAGCGCGGGCGGTGAGCTGGGCGCCGAATCGTCGGTCACCAAGGTGTTCTGGTCGGACCTCGACGTGGCGATTCATCAGACCGCGCTGGACATGCGCGGCGCCGACGCTGAGGTGGCCGACTCGTGGACGGAGGGTCTGCTGTTCGCGCTCGGCGGCCCGATCTACGCCGGCACCAACGAGATTCAGCGCAACATCATCGCCGAGCGCCTACTGGGCCTGCCCCGGAAGTAGACATATGAACTTTGAGATTGACGAACAGCAGCGCGATTTCGCCGCCAGCATCGACGCGGCGCTCGGGGCTGCCGACCTGCCGGCCGCGGTGCGGGCGTGGGCCGCGGGCGACACGGCACCCGGCCGCAAGGTGTGGGCGCAGCTGGCCGACCTGGGTGTGACCGCACTGATGGTTGCCGAGAAGTTCGACGGAATCGAGGCGCACCCCGTCGACCTGGTGGTCGCTGCCGAGCGACTGGGCCGGTGGTGCGTTCCCGGTCCGGTGGCCGAATCCATCGCGGTGGCACCGGTTCTTCTCGCTGACGACGAACGCAGCGCGGCGCTGGCGTCGGGTGAGCTGATCGCTACCGTCGCGTTGCCTCCACAGATGCCGCGGGCGGTGGACGCTGACACCGCCGGGCTGATCCTGGTGGCGGCCGACGGCAAGGTCAGCGACGGCACCGCGGGCAAGCAGATGGAATCGGTTGACCCCAGCCGGAAACTGTTCGATGTCAACGCTACCGGTGAAGGCCGGGCCGCCGACATCGCGCGTGCATACGAATTCGGCGTGCTGGCGACGGCGGCTCAGCTGATCGGGGCGGGGCAGGCCCTGCTCGACTCGTCCGTCGAGTACGCCAAGCAGCGCAGCCAATTCGGCAACGTGATCGGTACCTATCAGGCGATCAAGCACAAGCTTGCCGACGTGCACATCGCGCTCGAACTGGCCCGGCCCCTCGTCTACGGTGCGGCACTGTCGCTGGCCGATCAGTCGCCCGAGACCGCGCGGGACGTCAGCGCCGCCAAGGTCGCCGCGTCTGATGCCGCACTGCTGGCGGCACGCTCGGCTCTGCAGACACACGGCGCGATCGGATTCACCCAAGAGCACGACATGTCACTGCCGCTGTTGCGGGTGCAGGCGTTGCGTTCGGCATGGGGCGATCCCGCGCTGCATCGGCGGCGGCTTCTGGAGGCATTGTGATGAGCGCTTGCGCGAAGAACGGAAAACCATGAGCGAAGAACGGGAACTACTGCGGAGCACGGTCGCCGCGCTGGTCGAGAAGCATGCGCCGCCCGCGGCGGTTCGGGAGGCGATGGAGTCCGAGCGCGGCTACGACGAGTCGCTGTGGAAGGTGCTGTGCGAGCAAGTGGGTGCTGCCGCACTGGTGGTGCCCGAGGAAGTCGGCGGTGCCGGCGGCGAACTCGCCGATGCCGCGGTCGTACTCGAGGAGCTCGGCAAGGGACTGGTACCGACACCGCTGCTCGGCACGACGCTGGCCGAGCTGGCGCTGCTGAGCGCTGATGAGCCGGACGCCGAGGCCCTCGATGAGCTCGCGGCGGGCACAAAGATCGGCACCGTCGCGTTCGACCGCGATGAGCATTCGGGCCGCGACTACGTGGTCAGTGGTGACGTCGCCGACATCGTGATCGCCGCGGACGGTCAGCGGCTGAACCGACTGACGCAGTTCACCGCGCACAGCGCGAAGACCATGGACCCGACGCGCCGGCTGGCGCGCATCGAATCGCAGGACGGCACCGACATCGGCGCCGACCCGGGCCTGGCCGACACCGCCGCGATCCTGCTGGCCGCCGAGCAGATCGGCGCTGCCGCACGCTGTCTCGATCTCACGGTCGCGTACACGAAGGACAGGGTTCAGTTCGGCAGACCGATCGGCAGCTTCCAGGCGCTCAAGCACCGAATGGCGGATCTGTACGTGGTGGTGCAGTCGGCGCGCGCGGTGGTGAACGACGCGATCGCCGAGCCCTCGCCGACGTCGGCGGCGCTGGCGCGGTTCTCCGCGAGCGAGGCGTTCTCCAAGGTCGTGGCCGAAGCGGTCCAGATGCACGGCGGTATCGCGATCACGTGGGAGCACGACATTCAGCTGTACTTCAAGCGGGCGCACGGCAGCGCGCAACTGCTCGGTCCGCCACGGGAGTATCTACGCCGGCTCGAGTCCGAGCTCCTCTAGCCGCTGCGCAGGAACCCGGTCAGATGCCGGGCCACCACGTCAGGTTGCTCGAGCCACGGCCAATGTCCGGCTCCCGGAACGACTTCCACCCGGGCGTTGCGGAAGATCTGCCGCTGTTCGGACGCTTGTTCCGTCGCGATATAGGCATCGTTGTCGCCCCAGACGACGAGCACGTCGCCGGGGAATTCCGCCAGGCGGTCGACGTAGGGTTCGATGGCGTGCTCGCCGGTGGAACGGTACAACTCGATGACGGCGCGTTTGGTGCCCGGCACCAGCATGTGCTCGATGATCTGGTCGCGGTGCTCAGTGGGCAGCCGGGGATCGGTGCGTTTCATGACCGTGCGAATCGTCGGGGCGTTCGCCGTGAAGACGGAAAGCTCGCCGAGGACCCGGGTGCGCCAGATCCTCGCGGCGGTGTGATTGATACGCCGCGGAGTGTTTATCAGGGTGATGCTGGCGGTCCGGTCCAGATGGTCGGCGGCCCATGCCAGCGCGAAGGGTCCGCCGAAATCGTGCGCCACGAGATGGACGGGTCGTGTCTCGAGCTGGCTCAGCACTCCGTCGAGGTGCGTGGCGTAATGCGCGACGGTGTAGCCCCAATCGGAGGGTTTGTCGGCGGCGCCGAAACCCGGCAGGTCGGGCGCGATGACACGGGCGAACTCGGCGACCGGGGTCATCAATGGGCCCCAGTCGGCACCGGCGTTGTTGCCGTGAACGAAGACCACCGGCTGGCCCGATTCGGGTCCACCGATCCGCACCGGACTGCGGGTGCCGTCGACGGCGACCACACGCGACTCCCAGGCCATTGAGAGATTCTGGCAGGTAAGTCGCCTCGATCGTTCCGCTTCCGACGTAGGCTCGCCGCAATGTTGAGCTTCGTCTTGGACCAGAATCTCGGACTGCCTGCGTGCGACGACCCATGGAAGACCATTCTCAGTACCGCCGGCATCACCGCACACCAGACCGCCGACCTCGCCGCCATCGACCAGGCCCTCGCTGACCACCAGCCGGACATCGCCTACGTCCCGACCGCGGACTTCCACCGGCTGGTCCGAAGCGGTGACCAGTGCTACCGCGGCCTGGCGATCGCGACGTCGAAGTTCACCGGCGATCCCCGCCAGAGCAGCCTGCTCGTGGTCAGAAGCGACGACCCGGCAACGAAGCTGGACGATTTGGCAGGCGCGGACTACGGATTCATCAACACGTCGTGCACGTCGAGCTATTTTTCACCCGCCATTCTGTTGACCCGGCTGGGGCAAACGTGGGACAAGTTTTTGCATTTCGTCCCGGTTCCGGCGTGGCAAGGGCAGATCGACGCCGTTGTCTCCAAGAAGGTCCGGGCGACGATGGTCCTCGAGGACGTGTGGCGGGCAGCCCCTGAGAACGCACGGAACACGAAGGTCATCGGGAAGTACGACAACTGCAAACCACCGGTGGTCATTGCGAGCAAGACCCTCGACGACGGCACGCGTGGAACGCTTCTCAACGCGCTGGTCGCCTGGGAGCCTGACTGGGACGGCATCTTCGGCGGCCTCAAGCCGTATTACTACGCCGACGTTCACCCGTTCTTCCACGACCTCGATCAACTCCCGGCTGGTATGTGATGGGTGTCGCCCTGCGTGCGGGCATTCCGCCGTTCTATGTGATGGATGTATGGCTGGCGGCCGCGGAGCGTCAGCGCAGCCACGGCGATCTGGTGAATCTCTCGGCAGGCCAACCGAGTGCCGGTGCGCCCCAAGCGGTGCGCGCGGCGGCCAAGGCGGCGCTCGACGGAACCGTCCTCGGTTACACCGTGGCGCTTGGCATTCCGGAACTGCGCGCTGTGATCGCAGAGTCCTACCAGGACCGCCGCGGGCTCACGGTCGATCCGGCTAACGTGGTGATCACCACCGGTTCGAGCGGCGGATTCCTGTTGGCCTTCCTGGCGTGCTTTGACGCCGGCGACCGAGTGGCGATCGCAAGTCCGGGATATCCGTGTTACCGCAACATCCTGTCGGCGCTGGGGTGTGAGGTCGTGGAGATCCCGTGCGGGCCGGAGACCCGGTTCCAGCCGACCGCACAGATGCTGGCCGAACTCGACCCGCCGGTGGCCGGCGTCATCGTCGCGAGTCCGGCCAACCCGACGGGGACGGTGATCCCGCCGGAGGAACTGGCTGCGATCGCGTCGTGGTGTGCGTCGTCGGGTGTACGGCTGATCAGCGACGAGGTGTACCACGGACTGGTATACGAGGGCGCGCCTGCGACCAGCTGCGCATGGCAGACGTCGCGGGAAGCCGTTGTGGTGAACAGCTTCTCGAAGTACTACGCGATGACGGGTTGGCGGCTGGGGTGGCTGCTGGTACCGAAGGAGCTGCAACGCGCCGTCGACTGTCTGACCGGCAACTTCACCATCTGCCCGCCGACGCTGGCGCAGGTCGCCGCGGTGGCTGCCTTCACCCCGGGGTCGATCGCGGAGGCCGACGCGCTGCTGGACCACTACGCACATAACCGGACACTGTTGCTCGACGGATTGCGGGGAATCGGCATTGACAAACTCGCACCGACCGATGGCGCGTTCTACGTGTATGCCGACGTATCTCATCTGACCACGGACACGTTGTCGTTCTGCTCGAAGCTGCTGGCCGACACCGGAGTCGCGATCGCGCCCGGCATCGACTTCGACACTGTCCGGGGCGGATCGTTCGTACGACTGTCCTTCGCCGGACCGTCGAGCGATATCGAGGAGGCGGTGCGCCGCATCGGCGCCTGGCTCGCTTAGAACGGTGGTGGGTCCGGATCGTTCTGTTCGCGTTCGGCTTTGATGCGTGCTTCGCGGTCTTGGGCGCGGGTGCGTTTGCGTAGGGGCATCATCACACCGCGCTCGGTGCTCGACGTTTCCGTCTTCGATGGGGCCGGGAGTTCCCCGGTGTTGGTGTCCCAGTCGGGGAAGTAACTTCGACAGCCCGGATGGGTGGTGTAGGTCCGCCCCGTCGGCGACGTCCACACCGCCGCACCATCGGGCAGGAGCTTCAGTTCCCAATCGCCCGTCCAGAACGTTTTGAGGTGATGGTGTTTTCGGCACAAGCAGGCCAGGTTCGACGGATGGGTCGCCCCGAGCGGATAAGGAACCACGTGATCGATATCGCAGAACTCCGCAGGCATCGTGCACCCCGGGAACCGGCACGTCAGATCCCGGGCCCGGACAAAACGCGCCACTTTCGCCGACGGCCGATAACCCGACTCCGGCTCGTCGGCCGGTGGGCACAGCGGTTGTAGCTTGGCGCCGTTGCGCAACAATTCGGCCAACAACGGGGTCGGCATCACCTCAGTACCCGACAGGAGTGCCGTGCCCGCCGACGTGGGGGTTGACGGTGCGGGTGACGCCGCCGTGACTGTCGACTGCGCAGCGGCGACGGCAGCTTGATCGGCGTAGACGTTAACAATCACCGAGGACTTCGACGCCGGCTGCTCGGCTCTCGCGGGACACCTCGGACTGGTGCAGGCGCACCGTAGATGAGTGTTGCCGTTGGCGAAGGCGCCCAGTGCGTCCGCGGGGCGCTCACCCGCAGAGCGGGGATCGTCATCGCACACCGTGGCCGCGATCGCGGCCACTTTCTTCTTCAGCACCGCAGCATCGGTGGCCAACAACTTGCCCCACACCGAGGCCACACCCGCCTCATCATCGAACTTTCCGACAACGAAGTCCCGCGTGCGCGCCTCCTCACGGCTCAGGATCACCGCAGCGGGGTCGAAGCCGAACACCAACGCATCCACCGCCGCGCTCAGTTTGTCTTCTGAAAGCGGACCCCACTGCTCGGCTCGTTTGACCAGCGCGTCATCGATCAGTGCCCACACCGCAGGGTCGGTGATCAATCGCGTGCGCCAGGTGATCGCCGAGACCACCCGCACACTGAGCCGCCCCCGGGTAAACAATCCGGCCACCAACGGCAGGTGATCACGCAATGTCTCGGCGATCCGCATCTGCCCCGAGGCCTTGCGGTGACTGATGTTCATCGCCGCGGCCACCTCCGCCGCCGCCGAATCCCAGAAATCACACGCCCAATTGGCCCGCGGGTCGTCAGCGTCATCCCCGACCCGACGTGACACCAGCTCAGCGACGGCAGCCAGGCGCCGCGCCCCAACTGCAGCCTCCTCCCTGGTGGCATCCTCGATCAGGGCCACCAGTGACGAATCCTCAACGCCCTCGAACATATGTGGCGCTCCACGGGTTTTCGTGGGTGCCTTTCTGCTGTTCAACGGTAGTTTCTGGTGTGAGAGTGCGGTGTTCGGCGTGTCCGTGAAGAGGTGAGGGACGCGCACGCGGTGGGCCTCTAGATTTCGGGGTTACCACACCAACCGCAACCTCGAGGATCGATCCGCGTGCGCGTCAGTACTGCATTTAACCGTCTGCTGCAGATTCCTGGAACCAGTGTCACCGATGTCGTGATCGGTGACCGAGACGTCGAGCTCACCGTCCGCGTCACAGCCCGTAGATTGCAGTGCCCCTGCGGCAAACGCGTCAAGGGGGCCTACGACCGGCGTCGGCGCCGCTGGCGACATATCGACTTAGCCGCGCATCGTTTGTGGCTGGTCTACGAGATTCGCCGGCTGAATTGCCCCGACTGCGGGGTCCGCACCGAACACGTGCCCTGGGCTCGCCCCGGGGCACGCCACACCCGCGACTTCGAGGACACCGTGCTGTGGCTGGCCGCCCGCACCGACCGCACCACGGTGGCGACCTTACTGCGCTGCGCCTGGGAAACGGTGACCGCGATCATCAACCGCACCGTCGACGAACTGCTCGACCAGCGCCGCCTCGACCAGATCTACCGGATCGGCGTCGACGAGATCTGCTATCGCCACCCCCACAAATATCTGACCATCATCGGCGATCACGCCACCGCCACGGTGATCGACGTGCGACCCGGCAGAGGCGTGGATTCCCTTGCCGCCTTTTACAACACGCTCACACCCGAACAACGCGGCGACGTCGATGCCGTCTCGATGGACGGATCGACCGCGTTCCGCGCCGCCACCGAAACCGCACTGCCCGACGCAGCCATCTGCTACGACACCTTTCACGTCATGCAGTGGACCAACCGGGCACTCGATGAGGTGTTCTCCGCAGCAATGGCCACCAACCGCGCCGACTTCGACATGTCCTCCGGGCAATGGCGACGAGCACGCACGGCACTGCGCACTGGCGCTGAACGCCTCAACCCCGCACGCCACCAGCTGGTCGCGACGATCACCACCCAGAACCGCGACATCGGCACCGCATGGCGGCTCAAAGAACAACTGCGCGAGCTCTTTCGCACCGCTCAACCCGGCCGATCCCCACGACAGCTCCGCCGCTGGATTCGACGTGCCCGCGACAGTGGAGTCCGGCCATTCCAACTCCTCGCCCGCCGCCTCGAGCAGCACTTCGACGGCATCATCAACACCATCAAACTCGGCATCACCAACGCACTCATCGAAGGCATCAACGCCAAGATCCGACTCATCAACGCCCGCGGCTACGGCCACCACTCCGCCGAATCCCTCACCTCGATGATCTACCTCATGCTCGGCGGAATCAGCCCAAAACTGCCCACAACAAGGTGAGGAGCCGCACATATGTTTGATGCTACATCGACCCACCGACGTTTGAGAGGAATACGAATCTCCAACGACTTCGAACTGACCCTGAACGATCTGCGCGCCGTCGCGCGCTTTGTGGCAGAGACAGCCGACGACTTACTCCCCGTCTTCGAAGACGCCAATCCCGATGATTCTCGGCCGCGTGCGGCTATCGCTGCCGCCTGGCTGTTCGTAGAAGGTGCACCCAGGACCAAGCTCCAGCGGATAACGTCGCTGGACGCCCACCGCGCAGCGAAGACCGCATCGACTGAGATGTCACGGCTCGCGGCACAGGCGGCCGGCGATGCCGCATCAGCCGCATATCTGCATCCGATCGCCGAAGCTCACCAGGTCGGCCACATCTTGCGTGCCGCCGCGAACGCCGCGCGCATTTCTGAAATCAACGACGCTTCAAATCCTCAAGCAGCAGCCGAGATTCTTCAGCGGGCGCGCCAGCGCGCCACACCCGAACTGATCGGTATCCTGCGTCTCTATCCGCGCGCACCGACCGGCAAGAGTCGCGTCAGCCACCTGATGACGACTTTGGATGCGTCCCTTAGGGGGGAGCCCCCAGTCGAGTTGGCCTAGCGCTTCAGGTTGGCGTACCAATCCAGCAGATCTGGGTCGTCGACGGCGGTGCGCTCCACGACCTTCGAAGCGTCGGCCCCGGCGAACAGCTTCTTGATCGGCACCTCGAGCTTCTTACCGGTGCGGGTGTGCGGAATGCCGGGCGCCTCGATGATCTCGTCGGGAACGTGGCGCGGAGACACCTCGTCGCGGATCGTCTTCTTGATCCGTTCACGCAGATCGTCGGTCAACTGGGCGCCGTCGGCCAGCACAACGAACAACGGCATCCAATACCCACCGTCCTCCTGCTCGCAGCCGATCACCAACGCCTCGGCGATCTCCGGCAGTCGTTCCACCGACTGATATATGTCGGCGCTTCCCATTCGGATACCGTGCCGGTTCAGCGTCGAGTCCGACCGCCCATGCACGATGACGCTGCCGTGGTCGGTGATTGTGATCCAGTCGCCATGCCGCCACACACCCGGAAACATATCGAAATACGCACTGTGGTAACGCGATCCGTCGTCGTCGCGCCAGAATCCGATCGGCATGGACGGCAACGGCTTGGTGATGACCAGCTCACCGACCTCATTGCGCACGGGATTACCCGACTCGTCCCAGGCGTCCAACGCGCACCCGAGGAACGGGGCCGACAGCTCTCCGGGCCACACCGGCACGGTGCGCACACCACCGATGAACGCCGACACCACATCGGTACCGCCGCTGATCGACGCCACCTGGACGTGTTCGCCGACGTTGTCACGTAACCACAGCGACGAAGACGGGGGTAGCGACGATCCGGTGATACCAACCGTCCGCAGCGCCGACAGGTCGTGCTCCTTGCGCGGGACGGCACCTGCCTTCGCGCATCCGAGCACATATCCGGGGCTGGTGCCCAGGACAGTCGCCCGAAGCCGAGCGGCAATGTCCCACAGGGCATCGGGCTTCGGGGCGCTGGGACTGCCCGAGTAGCAGACGATCGTCGCGCCGACCAAGAGTCCCGCGATCTGGAAGTTCCACACCATCCAACTCGGGCTGGTGTACCAGAAGAATGTGTCTTCGCGGCCAATATCGGATTGCAGAGCAACGGCTTTCAAGTGTTCGAGCACGACGCCACCATGGCCGTGCACGATTCCCTTGGGCTTACCCGTCGTACCCGACGAGTACAGGATCCACAGCGGATGGTCGAAGTCGACGGGCACCGTCGAGAGCTCACCACCGGCCGCCGCGAGTTCGGAGGCCATCACGGTCGCCTTCAGCGTCGGCAGTCCTGCGCGCAGGGCCTCGACGTCCTCGCGCTTGTCGTAATGCTTACCGCCGAAGTCATAACCGTCGGCCGTCACCAACACCAGCGGCTCGAGCTGACCCAACCGGTCCAGCGCCGCCTTGGCCGAGTAGTCCTGGCCGCAGGCGCTCCAGATCGCGCCGAGGCTCGCGGTCGCCAGGAAGGCGATGACGGCCTCGGGGATGTTCGGCAGGTATCCGGCGACCCGGTCACCGACTCCGACCCCGTCCGAGCGCAGTCTCTCGGCGAACGCCGCAGTGCGACCCAGCAATTCATCCCACGAGAGTTCGACCGCGCTACCGCCCTCGGCGACATGGATGATCGCAGGACGATCGGTGCGCGCGTTGCGGATGACCTGATCGACGTAGTTCAGCTTCACGCCCGGAAACCACCGCGCCCCTGGCATCGTCGCATTCTCGAGGATCTTGTCGCCGCGCTCGCCCATGTCGAAGTAGTCCCAGAGCGCGGCCCAGAACGCGGCAGGGTCGTCCACCGACCACTGCCACAGCGACGCGTAATCGGAGGTCGCCACGCCCGTGTGCTCAGCCACGAAACGTGCGAAGTCGGTCACCCGGGCAGTGGCGACGTCGTCTTCAGTCGGCACCCATTGCGGCGCGGCACCGGTCATCGCGCGCTCCAGCCCCCGTCCATGGTGTACGACGCCCCCGTCACCATTCCCGCGGTCGGTGACGCCAACCAGCCCACCAGGGCCGCTACTTCCTCGGGTTCCACCAGACGTTTGATAGCGCTCTCCTTCAGGAGGATGTCGGTCACCACCTTATCCTCCGGAATGCCGTGCGCCTTGGCCTGATCGGCGATCTGTTTGGTCACCAGTGGGGTTCGGACGTAGCCGGGATTCACACAATTGCTGGTGACCCCGTGCGGCCCACCCTCGAGAGCAGTCACCTTCGAAAGGCCCTCGAGTCCGTGTTTGGCGGTCACGTAGGCGACCTTGAACTCCGATGCCCGGATCCCATGTACCGAGGAGATGTTGATGATCCGGCCGAAGCCCTGCCTGCACATGTGTGGCAGCGCGGCGCGGATGAGCAGGAACGGCGACTCGACCATGAGCGTCATCAGGTGCCGGAAGCGCTCGGGCGCAAAGTCGGAGATGGGGCTGACATGCTGCACTCCGGCGTTGTTGACCAGGATGTCTGAGTCCAGTTGCAAATCTTCGAGTGCTGAGACGTCGGAAAGATCGACGGCCCAGGACTTTCCGCCGATGTCGTCTGCAACCGACTTGGCGCCGACGTCGTCGCGGTCGGCGACGGTGACCACTGCCCCACGCGAGGCGAGCTCCCGCGCGCACGCTTCGCCGATGCCGCTCGCGCCACCGGTGACAAGCGCGGTGCGGCCCGCCAGGTCGGTCATACGACGCCGGCCTTCGCGAGTGCTTCGCGGTCGGCCTCGTCGACGCTTTCCAAATCGACCCCGTTCGTTTCACGCATGAACAGCGCTGCCACAAGGGTGATCACGGATGCAGCGGCCAGATACACCGCGATGGGGACCCAGGTGCCGAACTCACCGAGAAGCCAGGTGGCGATCGCGGGAGCCAGTGACCCCGCCACGATCGACGTCACCTGATATCCGAGTGATACGCCCGAATACCGCATGCGCGTGGGAAACATCTCGGCCATGATCGCCGGCTGCGGTGCGTACATCAGAGCGTGGATGACCAGACCGATGATGACGGCAGCCATGATCGCTAGATAGTTCGCGGTGTTCATCAGAGGGAATGCGAAGAAGCCCCAGGTGCCCGCAAGGATGGCGCCGACGATGTACACGGGCCTGCGCCCGAATCGGTCGGAGAGCTTGCCCACCTGCGGGATGACGAGGAAGTGTACGAAGTGCGCGGCCAACAGCCACCACAGGATGTCGCCGGTGTCGGCGCCGACGTGATTCTTGAGGTAGACGATCGAGAAGGTGACGACGAGGTAGTACATGATGTTTTCCGCGAAGCGCAGTCCCATCGCCGTGAAAACCCCACGGGGATAACGCTTCAGCACCTCGAACACACCGTATGAAACAGCCTTGACCCGCTCGACCTCCTGCTGCGCCTGGATGAAGATCGGCGCGTCGGTCACCTTGGTGCGGATGTAGTAGCCGACCAGGACGACGACCGCCGACAGCCAGAAGGCGACCCGCCATCCCCACGACAGGAAGGCGGCATCCGACAGCGTCCCGGTCAGCACCAGGAGTACGACGGTCGCCAGCATGTTGCCGACGGGGACGGCTGCCTGCGGCCAGCTGGCCCAGAACGCGCGGCTGCGGTCAGGGCTGTGCTCCGCGACGAGCAGAACGGCGCCGCCCCATTCACCGCCGACGGCAAAGCCCTGCATGAATCGCAGAATGACGAGCAGGATCGGCGCCCAGATCCCGATCTGGGCGTAAGTCGGCAGGCATCCCATCAGGAACGTCACGCCGCCGACGAGCAGGAGGCTGAACTGAAGCAGTTTCTTGCGGCCGTACTTGTCGCCGAAGTGTCCGAACACGATTCCGCCCAGCGGGCGCGCCAGGAATCCCACGCCGTAGGTGAGGAGTGCGGCGATGAGCGCAGAGTCGCCCGCGCCTTCCGCGAAGAACACCTTGTTGAAGACGAGGGTGGCCGCGGTCGCGTAGAGGAAGAACTCGTACCACTCGACCACCGTGCCCGCCATCGATGCAACGACCACACGCTTGAGGCCCGTCGGGACGGAACTCGATCCAGCTCTCGCGGGCGGTGGCTCGTTGTGAATTGTCATCGGACACTCCTGGGTTGTGATGCACCGCACAGACCTCTGTGAGTATTCATGCAGGTACCCCCACCTGCAATGAGCAAAACTGCAAGAACCATCTGCAAAAATGCAGTTATGCAGTTACCGACGGACCGGAAGCCCAGCGCCGATGACCTTCTCGTGTTGCTGGCCGTCGGTCGCTCGGGCCGCTACAACATCGCCGCGGCGGAACTCGGCCTCAACCACACCACCATTTCGCGCCGCATCGCCGCACTGGAACAGTCGATCGGTGGCCGGGTGTTGGCCCGGGTCGCCGGCGGCTGGGAGCTGACCGACCTCGGGCGCGAAGCACTGTCGGCCGCGGAGGCCGTCGAATCCGCCGTGCGCTCGCTGAGCGCCCACACCGGCGGCGTGCCCTCACTCGAGGGCGTGGTCCGGATATCGGCGACCGACGGCTTCTCCGCATACATCGCCGCGCCCGCGGCCGCACGGGTGCAACGCGACCACCCGAAGGTCGCGGTCGAAATCGTCGCCGCGACCCGGCGCGCCACCCAACAACGCTGGGGCCTGGACGTCGAGGTGGTGGTCGGCGAGCCGAAAGTGCACCGCGCCAAGGCGATCCGGCTCGGCAACTATTGCCTCGGCCTGTACGGCGCGCGCGACTACCTCGACGACAACGGCACGCCGACGAGTATCGCGGACCTCGCCCGGTATCCGCTGGTGTACTTCATCGACTCGATGTTGCAGGTCGACGACCTCGACGTCGCCACCACCTTCGCGCCCGCCATGCGCGAATCCGTCACGTCGACGAACGTCTTCGTACACGTCGAGGCGACGCGTGCGGCGGCGGGCATCGGTCTGCTGCCGTGCTTTATGGCCGACCGCCACGACGATCTCGTGCGAGTGCTGCCCGACGAGGTGGCGATCGAGTTGACGTACTGGCTCGTCACCCGCGCCGAGTCATTGCGCAGACCCGACGTCGCCGCCGTCGTGCAAGCGATCCAGCAGCGGATGGCCGATCAACGCGACGTGCTGATGGGGTCGGACTAGCGTCGAGTCATGCCGTTCATCGACCATCCGAAGGGCCGCGCGTACTACCGGCACTGGGCCGCCGCCGAGCCGCGCGCCACGGTCATCTTCCTGCACGGCTTCGGCGAGCACACCGGGGTCTACCACCGCTACGGCTTCGCGCTCAACGCCGCCGGCATCGATCTGTGGGCGGTCGACCAGTTCGGCCACGGACTCACCCCGGGCACCCGCGGCGATTTCGGCTCGATCGATGACAGCTCCGACCTCGGTGACGCCCTCACCGAATTGGCCGAAGGTGAACGCCCGGACTTGCCGTTGATCGCGCAGGGCCACTCCTTCGGCTCCGTGGTCACGCTGTTTCGGCTGCTGGACCAGCCCGAGCGCTACCGCGCCGGGGTAATTTCCGGCGCGCCACTGGTACCAATCCCTGAACTGCTCGATACCGACAGCTCTTTCGAACTCGAGCCCGGCTGGCTCTCCGCGGACCCCTTCTATGTCGATTCGCTGGAGAACGACCCGCTGGCCTTCGTCGACGCCGACGGCGCACCGCTGGCCCGCGAGCTCGATAAGGCGTGGGACCGGTTCGGCGGCGAGCTACCGAAGCTGACGGTGCCGACGTTGGCGGTGCACGGCGTCAACGATTCGATAGCACCGGTGGGGGCGGTGCGGGCCTATGCCGAACAGATCGATCCGTTGCATATCACCGAGTTCCCCGGTTGCCGCCACGACATCCTCAACGAGACGGTGCACCGCGAAGTGGCGCAGACAATCGTCGAATTCATCGAGGCTCGCGCGATAGGCTCGCCGTGATGTTGAAGAAGAGAATGTTGAAGAAGGCGATCATCGTTGCCGCGGCCGCGTGTGCCGCAGCGCTGGCGCTTGCCGTCCCGGCCCAGGCCCAGCCTGGACGCCCCCCGTGTGACCTCGCCCTGAGCTTCGTCTGCAACATCATTCCGTCGGCACCGGACCTCGACCACGACGTCGACCTCTCAACACAGGTTCCGGTGGATCCGAACGCACCGAACCCCGAAATGCTCCCGCCGCTCGATCCGTGCTCGGCGGGCTGTATCTAGAGCCAGGTGTCGTCGGTGGTGGCGGTGAGGAACGCCTCCAGGTCATCGCGCCAGTGCGCCGGCGACGTCTTATCGGGTTCGATGCCGGTGTAATTGCCTCGATAGAACAGCAGCGGGCGAGGTTTCTTGTGCGGTACGTCGGACAGCGAATGCACCGCACCGAACACCACTAGGTGATCGCCGCCGTCGTGCACCGACGCCACCGTGCAGTCGATGTGCGCGAGCGTGTCCTTGATGACGGGCGATCCGAGCTTCGAAGGGTGCCAGTCCAGTCCGGCGAATTTGTCGGGCTCCTTGGAACCGAACCGCGCCGAGACGTCCTTCTGCTTCTCGTGTAGCACGTTGACGCAGAAGCGCCCGCTGGCCTCGATCGCCTTCCAGGATCGCGACACCTTCGTCGGGCAAAACAGCACCAGTGGAGGTTCCAGCGACAGCGCGGCAAATGATTGGCAGGCGAATCCGATTGGCTCACCGTCATGCACGGTGGTGATCACCGTGATTCCCGTGCAGAACTGTCCAAGCACATTTCGGAATGTGCGAGGGTCCATCGGCTCCTTGCTCATGGTTCCTCGCGCAAGCGCTCGTCACCCACTACCTGAAGCCGATGCTGAAGTCGTGACCCCACAGACTGACGGCGGTGCTCTCCCTGGCGACCCAGTTGTCGTCGGTGACCTGCAGTCCCTCGCAGCCGAATTCGATGTCGAACCCGCCGGGGGTCTTCATGTAGAACGACAGCATCTTGTCGTTGACGTGGCGGCCCAGGGTCGCCGACATCGGGACCTTGCGACGAAGGGCGCGGTCCAGGCACAGCCCGACGTCGTCGGCCTCACCGACCTCGACCATGAGATGCACGATGCCGCTTGGTGTCTCCCCGGGCATGAAGGCCAGGCTGTGGTGGCGCGGGTTCACGCCGAGGAACCGCAGCCATGCCGGCGCACCATCGGCGGGTCTGCCGACGAGTTGCGGGGGCAGCTTCATCGAGTCGCGCAGGAAGAAGCCGAGCACGTCGCGGTAGAAGTACAAGGTCTCCGCGTCGTCGCGGGTGGTCAGTACCACGTGACCGAGACCCTGCTCCTCGGTGATGAACTTGTGGCCGTACGGACTGACGACACGGCGGTGCTCCAGGGCAACCCCGTGAAAGACCTCCAGGGTGTTGCCCGAGGGGTCGTCGAACGTGATCATCTCGTCGACGCGGCGCTCCGCGAGTTCGGCGGTCGACGCCTCCTTATACGGCGTGCCATGAATGTCGAGGCGGTTGCGAATCTCCTGCAGCGCTGCGGCATTGGCCGTCTCCCAGCCGGACTGCACCAGCCTGTCGTGCTCGCCGGGCACGATGACCAGACGGGCCGGGAACTCGTCCATTCGCAGGTAAAGCGCACCTTCGGTCTGCCCGGATCCCTCGACCATGCCGAGCACCTTCAGGCCGTACTCGCGCCACGCGCCGACGTCGGTGGATTCGATACGCAGGTAACCCAGTGACTTGATGCTCATTACTCGCCCCCGAGGAAATCGACAGTCAGCTTGTTGAATTCGTCGAACTTCTCCACCTGTGCCCAGTGCCCGCACTGACCGAACACGTGCAGCTGGACTTTCGGAATCTGCTTGAGCGCCACCAACGCGCCGTCGAGCGGGTTCACCCGGTCCTCACGGCCCCAGATGAGAAGCACTCGCTGGCGGAGCTTGTAGACCTCACGCCACATCATGCCGAGCTCGAAGTCCGCACCGGCGAACGATTTGCCCATCGCCCAGGCGGCGGCCAGCGATTCGGGCTGACTGGCGATCGCGAACCGTTCGTCGATCAGCTCGGGCGTGATGAGGTTCTGGTCGAAGACCATGATGCGCAGGAATTTCTCCATGTTCTCGCGCGTGGGATCGGCGGTGAACTTGCCGAGCAGCTTCACACCCTCGGTGGGATCCGGCGCGAAGAGGTTCACCGACAACCCGCCGGGCCCCATCAACACCAGCCTGCCTGCGCGCCTGCCGTTGTCCAGCGCAAAGCGCACCACGGTGCCACCGCCAAGGGAATTGCCCACCAGGTCGGCGCTTTCGATGCCGAGGTGGTCGAAGAGGTTCAGCAGCGCGGTCGCGCTGTAGCGGTTGTACTGCTCGTGCTCGGTGTGCTTGTCGGAATGCCCATAGCCCGGCTGGTCGACCGCCAGGACGTGGAAGTGCTGCGCCAGCACGGCGATGTTGCGCCCGAAGTTCGACCAGCTCGACGCGCCAGGCCCGCCGCCGTGCAGAAGCACGACCGTCTTCTCGTGCCCGATGCCGGCCTCGTGGTAGTGCAGGCGCATGGCTGGACCTCTGCCGCGAACGTCGGCAAAACGCGAGGTCGACTCGAACGTGATCTCTTGCTGTTGAGCAGCTTCGGCGGCGAAGGAGGTCATTGGAATCCAGTTAAACCATCGTGTCCTGCGGCGGCAGGCCGAACTCGTTGTTTCCGAAGATCAGGTAGGCGCGTTCGGGGTCGTTGGCGGCGTGCACGCGGCCAGCGTGCGCGTCGCGCCAGAACCGTTGCACCGGAGCGTCGTTGTTGAGCGCCGTCGCACCAGAGGCCTCGAAGAGCCGGTCGATCGACGCGATGGCACGGCCGGTAGCCCGGACCTGATCGCGGCGGGCCCGGGCGCGGAGCTCGAACGGAATCTCCTTGCCCTCCTTCAGCAGCGTGTACTCGTCTGCGACATTGCCGATCAGCTGCCGCCACGCGGCATCGATGTCACTGGCCGCCTCGGCAATCCGGACCTTCGCGAAGGGGTCGTCCTTGGCCTTCTCGCCCGCGAACGCGGCACGAACCCGCTTGCCCTGGTGCTCGACGTGCGCGTCGTAGGCGCCGTAGGCCATGCCGACAATCGGCGCCGAGATGGTTGTGGGATGCACTGTGCCCCAAGGCATCTTGTACACCGGCGCGGTGTTGGTGACCAGACCTCCGGCGGTACGGTCGTTCATCGCCTTGTAGGACAGGAAGCGATGGCGCGGAACGAACACGTCCTTCACCACCAGCGTGTTGCTTCCGGTGCCCTTGAGCCCGACGACGTGCCAGACATCGTCGATCGTGTAATCGCCCAGTGGCATCAGGAAGCTGCCGAAGTCGACCGGTTTGCCGTCCTTGATCACCGGGCCGCCTGCGAACGTCCACGTGGCGTGGTCACATCCCGACGACCAGTTCCACGAGCCGTTCACGAGGTAACCGCCGTCGACGACGGTGCCCGCCCCCATCGGCGCATACGACGACGAGATCCGGGTCGCGGGGTCCTCGCCCCATACGTCTTCCTGAGCCTGCTGGTCGAACAACGCCAGGTGCCAGTTGTGCACGCCGATGATCGAGCTGACCCACCCCGTCGATCCGCAGGCGCTCGCGATGCGGCGGACGGCTTCATAGAAGACCGTCGGATCGCACTGCAGGCCGCCCCACTGCTCGGGCTGCAGAAGCTTGAAGAACCCCACCTCGTTGAGTTCGGCGACGGACTCGTCGGGCAGGCGGCGTAGATCCTCGGTTGCCTGCGCCCGCTTGGCGATCAGCGGCAACAGATCGTCGATGCCGGCTAGGACCGACTTCACGTCACGCTGTTCAATATTGTCAACGGATGTCACGGACTGCTGCCTCCCGGGAGTATGGGCGTATATGAAGATTAGAACACGTTACGATTTGTGTCGAGAAGGGCATACCTGCGGGGGCTGGACCTGGGCACATGCATTTCTGTAACCTGTTCTAGTTATTGCTCCAGATTTTTACTTTTCAGGAAGGTGCACGGTGACGGACGAGCCGCTCGGTAGCCACGTGCTCGAGCTGCAGCTGACCGATGTCGTCGAGGAGACTCCCGACGCGCGCTCGCTGGTGTTCGGAGTCCCCGACGGTCGCAACGCGCCAGATATCCCAGCCGAGAAGCTGCGCTACTCACCAGGCCAATTCCTGACGCTGCGCGTGCCGAGCGACCGCACCGGCTCGGTCGCCCGCTGCTATTCGCTGTGCAGTTCGCCATTCACAGGCGATCCGCTGACGGTGACCGTCAAGCGCACCGTGGACGGATACGCGTCGAACTGGCTGTGCGACAACGCGCACGCCGGGATGAAGATCCATGTCCTTGCCCCGTCTGGCACCTTCGTTCCCAAGACCCTGGACACCGATTTCCTGCTGTTGGGGGCGGGTAGCGGCATCACACCGATGATGTCGATCTGCAAGTCGGCGCTCTCCGAGGGCAGCGGCAAGGTCGTCCTGGTCTACGCGAATCAAGATGAGAACTCGGTGATCTTCGGCGGTGCACTGCGCGAATTGGCTGCCAAGTACCCGGATCGGCTCACCGTGGTGCACTGGCTCGTCAGCGTGCAGGGGCTCCCGAGTGCCGAGGCGCTGGCCGGATTGGCCGAGCCTTATTCAGGACACGACGCATACATCTGTGGTCCTGGTCCGTTCATGGTCGCGGCCGAGGAGGCCCTCAAGACCGTCGGCGCCGAACGCATCCACATCGAAGTGTTCAAGTCACTCGAGTCCGACCCGTTCGCCGCGGTCGTCATCGCCGAAGACGACAGCGACGAGGGACCGGCCACCGCGATCGTCACCCTCGACGGTGAGAAGCATGAGATCACGTGGCCGCGCAACGCCAAGCTGCTCGATGTGCTGCTCGACAAGGGCCTCGATGCGCCGTTCTCCTGCCGAGAGGGCCACTGCGGCGCGTGCGCAGTGCTGAAGAAGAGCGGCGACGTCGTGATGGAGGTCAACGATGTGCTCGAGCAGTCCGACCTCGACGAAGGGCTGATTCTCGGCTGTCAGGCGCGGCCCAGCTCCGATTCGGTCGAAGTCACCTACGACGAGTAACGCCCAGGCTACGATTCGCGCACCGAAGGGAGCATCTCTGTGATCAAGCGGGTGACCGGCGCGTTCGTGGCGATCGCGGCGACATTGCTGACACTTGCATTCGTCACGCCGACCGCTGCGTCGTCGGCCGCCCTCGACACGGCGGACTCCTCGATCCCCGTCAACCCGGTGGACACACTCCAGATGCGGGTGACCGCCAATTGCATTGCGGCCGAGGCGAGATGTGTGTTCGACACAGTCGCAAATCTGCGCACGCCGCAGGGTGTGATCGGGTTCCCCGGTGATCTATGGGCCCGACAGAACGTGACGCTGCGCACGATGGACCGCAGCGTGTACATCAATTCAAACGTCGAAACGCCGAACACCCGGATTTTCAAGTCGCTGACCGACAACGAAATATCGACGGTCTACTTCGGTGGCGGGCCGCCGGACAGGGTGTCCCTGCGCGGCGTCGCGTGGCCCATAGACTCGTACTCCGGCCTCCCCCGCACCGATGTCCCGTTGATCGTCTGCTCCTACATTCAGGTGGTGTACGCCGGCGTCAACCTCACGTCACCCAACGCCTGCGCGCAGGCCGCCTTCAGCTAGCCCACCTTTTCGAACGCGATCGGCGCCGAATTTGCCCGATCCGCGGGATCGAGGGTAGAGCGAGCGCTCCCGACTTCGGACGTTGAAGTTCGAGCCGCTGTGCCTAGCGCGGAAGACCGAGTAGGCGCTCACCGGCCATGGTGAGCAGAATCTGCTCGGTACCGCCTGCAATCGTCAAACAGCGGGTATTCAGAAAGTCGAACACCGTCTTGTTGTCGACGACGCCTGCGCCTTCGGAAAGCTCCATCCGGAGTTCGGCGAGCCCTTGGCGATACCGCACCCCGATCAGCTTGCGTGCGCTGGCCTGCGGACCCGGATCCTGTCCTCCCACAGCCAGTTCCGCGATCTTGCGGTCCAACAGCGACCCCACCTGGGCGGCAAGAATCATCGCGCCGAGTTTATGCTCACCTGTCGAATCGAGCTCGAGGTCGGCGACTGTGCGGAGCAGTTCCTCCATCGGGTTCCCCAACGCCGTGCCATGAGACATCGCGACCCGCTCGTTGGCCAGTGTCGTTCGCGCCAGGCGCCAACCGTCGTTGACCGGACCAACGACCATGTCGTCGGGCACGAAGACTTCGTCGAAAAAGACCTCGTTGAACAGGTTGTCACCGGTGATTTCGCGCAGGGGCCGAATGTCGATGCCCGGCGCCTTCATGTCGACCAGGAAGTACGTAATGCCCTTGTGCTTGGGCGCATCGGGGTCTGTTCGCGCCAGGCACACTCCCCACGCCGCCTTGTGCGCCGCGGACGTCCACACCTTCTGGCCGGTCAGCTTCCAGCCTGAGCACTTTGTGCCGCTCGCGGACACGCCATCGGCACGCACGGCCTTGGTGCGCAGCGCCGCGAGATCAGATCCCGCGCCGGGCTCGCTGAACAGCTGGCACCAGATGAAGTCACCGCGCAGGGTGGCGGGGACGAACTTCTCGATCTGCTCGGGGCTGCCGTGCTCGAGGATCGTCGGCACCGCCCACCATCCGATCACCAGGTCGGGGCGGACCACGTCGGCTTTGGCCAGCTCCTGGTCGATGAGCAGCTGCTCGGCCGGGCCGGCCTCGCGTCCGTGCGGGCGTGGCCAATGCGGTGCCAGCAGCCCCGCGTCGGCCAAGGCGATCTGCCGCTTCTCGGCGGGCTGCGCGGCGACTTCCGCTACCGCAGCGGCGATTTCGGGACGCAGGTGTTCGACCGATTCCAGATCGATGCGCAGATCGCGGCGCACTCCCTGCTGGGTCAGTGTCGCGATGCGGCGCAGCCATTTGTCGGGGCCGCCCAGGAAGTGCGAGATGCCGTACGCACGCCGCAGATACAGATGCGCATCGTGTTCCCAGGTGATCCCGATACCGCCGAGCACCTGAATGCAGTCCTTCGCGTTCGCCTTCGCGGCGTCGATGCCCGCGGTTGCGGCCACCGCCACGGCGATGGACAGCTGTCGCTCGTCGGTCTCGGACACCGCTCGGGCCGCATCAGCCGCAGCCACCGAGGCCTGCTCGGAACGCAACAGCATCTCGGCGCACATGTGCTTGATGGCCTGAAAACTGCCGATCGGCTTGCCGAACTGCTCGCGAACCTTTGCGTACTCCGTCGCGGTCTGCAGCGCCCAGCGCGCCAGTCCGGCGGCCTCGGCAGCCAGCACGGTGGCTGCCACGTCGACGAAGCGTTGCGTCGAGGAGGACAGCTTCTGCGCGGGCGCGGACTCAAGTACGACGCGCGCCAGTGGCCGCGAGAAATCGGTTGGGGTCAAAAATTCGACCGTCACGCCATCGGCTGCCGCGTCGACGAGCACGACGGAATCTCCGGCGGGCAGCAGCAGAACCCCTGCCGGATCAGCACCCAATACGTAATCGGCGATGCCGGACGCTCGGTCGCCTTCGAATTTCACATCGGCTGACAGCGCCACGCCCGCAACTCGCTCGCCGGTGATCAGCAACTCCAGCACGTCCGGCGCCTCGACCAGCAGAGTGGCCAGTGCCGTCGTCGCGATCGGGCCCGGTACCAGCGCGGCTGCCGCTTCGTCGACCATCGCGCACAGATCCTCGACGGTGCCGCCGGCACCGCCTTGTTCTTCGGAGAGGGCGACGCCGAAGATCCCCAGCTGGGCCAATCCGTGGTAGGCGGCCCGCCACGCGTCCGGCTGCCCTTGCTCTACCTCCCTGGCCGCCTCAGCCGGGCTCGAGGCCGCCGCCCAGCTACGGACCAGTTCGCGCGCGGCAAACTGCTCGTCGGTGATAGTGGCTGACACCGTCTGCTCCTAGCGTTTGGGTGAGGAGACTGTGCTCCACACTAGAACGTGTTCTAATAGTGCCAGCGATCAACCGTCAAGTCGACCGCCATAGCAGCAGGACACATCGGTGCCCCGGTAGCGCTGAAGTGAGAAAATGGAGTCCGGCATGCGTATCGTTTCTGCCGATACGCACGACGAAGGAGCAGTCGAACAGATGTCCGGCCTGTCACAGCCAAACCCGGGTGCGGGGTCGGATTCGCGACCGCGCCAGGTGATAAACGTGGCGGTACTGGCCGAGTCGGAACTCGGATCCGAAGCGCAGCGGGAACGCCGCAAGCGGATCCTGGACGCCACCCTGGCGATTGCGTCAAAGGGCGGCTACGAGGCTGTTCAGATGCGTGCGGTCGCAGAGCGCGCCGACGTTGCCGTCGGCACGCTGTACCGATACTTTCCGTCGAAGGTGCACCTGCTCGTCTCGGCGCTGGGCCGGGAGTTCGAGCGCATCGACGCCAAAACCGACCGCGCGGCGTTGTCGGGCGGCACCCCTTACCAGCGGCTGAACATCATGGTGGGCAAGCTCAACCGCGCGATGCAGCGCAATCCGCTGCTGACCGAGGCCATGACGCGGGCATTCGTGTTCGCCGACGCGTCGGCGGCCGGGGAGGTTGATCACGTCGGCAAGCTGATGGACTCGATGTTCGCCCGCGCGATGAGCGACGGCGAACCGACCGAGGACCAGTACCACATCGCGCGCGTCATCTCCGATGTCTGGCTGTCGAACCTGCTGGCGTGGCTGACGCGACGGGCATCGGCGACCGACGTCGCCAAGCGACTCGACCTGGCCGTACGGCTGCTGATCGGCGACGGCGAGCACCCTAAGATTTAGGCGTGCTCCCGGTCGAACTGCAACGCGCGCTCGACTCGATCTCCCGCACTCCCCGGCTACTCGTCACCTGCGACTTCGACGGCACGCTCGCGCCCATCGTCAGTAACCCCGCCGACGCACGGATGCTGCCCGACGCCGCGGCGGCACTGACCGCGCTGGCTGAGCTCCCCGACACAGAGGTGGCCCTCGTGTCCGGGCGCGCTCTGGGCGTCCTGCGGACGCTGTCCGGGATGCCCGCGACGGTCCATCTGGTCGGCAGTCACGGCGCCGAGTTCGACACCGGCTTCGCCCATGACATCGACGCAGGTCTGCTGATGCGAATCATCGACACCCTGAGCGAGATCGCCGCGGACAGGCCGGGCGTCGCGGTGGAAACCAAGCCGGCCTCCGTCGCTCTACATGTCCGCAACGCGAATACCGCGGACGGTGAGGCGGCGCTGGAGGCGGCCCGCCGCGCATCGGCCACCTGGGATGCGCACGCCACCGAGGGCAAGGCGGTTCTGGAGTTCGCGGTCATCAAGACCGACAAGGGCGAAGCCGTCGACATCCTGCGCGATCAGACCGCGTCGACGGCGGTGGTGTTTCTCGGCGATGACGTCACCGACGAGAAGGCGTTCGCTCGGATGCGCGACGGAGATGTCGGCGTCAAGGTCGGCCCCGGCAAGACGTTGGCGGGTCTGCGCATCGAGTCACCCGACGACGTGGCCGAAGCGTTGGACTACTTGCTCCAAGCACGTGCTCAGCACTGACGACTTGGCGGCTCGTACCGAGAGGGCCGTATCGGCGGCGACCGCGGCGGGTGAAGAGCTCGGCCTGCCTGTATCGCAGCCTCGCGTCCTTTACGACGTTTTCTCTGTGATCGTCCATCTTGCGCCCGCGCCCGTCGTCGTCAGGGTTCCCACCGTGCTGCCCCCGTCGTATTCGGCCGACCCGGAAATGCAGTCGGCACAGCAGCGTTCAGAACTCGACGTCGCGCGGTGGCTGGCGGACCGCGGCCATCCCGTGGTGTCACCTAGTCCGCTTGTGCCGCGCCAACCCGTTCGGCGCGAAGGGTTTTCGATGACATTCTGGCAATTCGTCGATGAAGTTCCGGGCGCCGAACGGGATTCATTGCACCGGATCGAGCAGACGGCACACCTGCACGCCACACTGCGCGAGTACGACGGCGACCTCGGGTTCTGGGCGCCGTACGGCACCTACATCCCCGATGCACTGGCCGCGCTGGAACGCATGCCCGATCTGCTGCACCCAGCCGATCTTGAACGGGCGCAGTCCGAATGGGCCGTGCTCGCGCCGGTGCTGACCTCACGCACCGCGTTCGACCAGACCTTTCCCGGTGTGGACGTCCAACCCATTCACGGGGATGCGCCGTACTACAACATGATCACCACACCCGACGGCGATCTGTGGTCGGACTTCGAACTGGTCACGTTGGGTGCGATCGAATCAGATCTGGCGATGGTGGGACCCGAAGGTGTCGCGGCCTACGATGCCGCCGCCGCCGCTCTCGGTCTCCGCACCGTCGACGACCGGGTGCTGCGGGTGACCGCAGCAGCGGGCCGACTGGCGATGGTCGCGGTACTGGCGATGGCGCCCGAACTGCCGATGCTGCGCGACGGGCTGGCTCCCTCACTGGACGCATGGCGCGCGACCCCGCCGATCACCGCGGTGTAGGGCTCTAGGCCGGCGGGCCCGAGGTGCGGCCGCGCACCACCTCGGTGTCCAGCACATCGATCACCGGTAGGCCCGACCGCGGCGGGTTGTGCAGCAATCGGCCTGCGCGCCTACCTTTCTCCATGCTCGGCTGGACAACGGTGGTCAAGCCGCGTCGCAACGCCTCGGGCACGCCGTCGAAGCCCGTCACCGTCATCTGGCCAGGAACGTAAATCCCTTGTGCCCGCAGATGATCCATCGCCGACAACGCCAACACGTCGGCCGTGCACATCAGCGCGGTGATGCGCGGGTTGGCGCCGAGGGCCACCTCGGCGGCCGCGCCCCCCGACGTCGGTAGGTGTTCATAGCTCTCGACCACTGTCAGCGAGTCCGGGTCCAGACCGGCGGCGGTCATCGCGTCGTATACGCCATGAATGCGCTCGCGCTGCACGTGGAAGTGCGGGGTCTTGACCCGCTCCGGATCGGCCAGCGCCGGCTTCGCCCCATGCGGCCAATCGCGACCCAGCCGCATCGTCAGCAGGCCGATCTCCCGGTGACCAAGGCCCACAACGTGTTCCGCAAGAAGACGCATACCTTCGCGATCGTCGATGCAGACGCGCGAGGTCCCTGGCACATCCTTGGGCTGGTCCACGACGACGATCGGGAGATGCCGTTGCAGCACCACCGACAGGTAGGGATCGTCGTCGGAGGCGGAGTACACCACGAACCCGTCCACCCCCGCCGCGAGCACGGCCGACGAACCGTCGTCGAGGCTCCGGTTCGGGCCGATCGCCACCAGTAGCAGGCCCTGACCCGCCTCCTCGCAGGACTCCGCGAGGCCTGCGACGAAGTCCAGGGCGGCGGGATCGCTGAACGAATAGTTGAGCGGTTCGGTGATCATGAGTCCGACCGCCCCGGCCTTGCGGGTGCGCAGCGAGCGGGCGACCGGATCCGGTCCCGGGTAACCCAGTTGCTTAGCGGTAGCCAGCACCCGATCGCGCAGATCGGCCGACAGTTGATCGGGTCGGTTGTAGGCGTTGGAGATGGTGGTCCGCGAAACCTTCAGTTCAGCGGCCAACGAGGCCAGCGTCGCCCGGCGCCGGGGCGCTGGACTCCTGGGCATGGTGTGACGTTAGCGGATTGATTTGCCATCCCCGGGATGCTGTGGGCTAGAGTTATTGGAAACGGTTTTCATTACTATCTCGAGTTCCCATGGGAGTTGCGCATGCGTGCCAGTTTTGCGGCGGTGACGGCGGTAGCAGTCGTAGTGATCGGCGCCGCAGGCTGCACCCAGCAAAAATCGTCGCAATCGGATCACGACGCCACCAGCGTCGTCGCCTCGACCGATGTCTGGGGCAGCGTCGCCGGCGCCGTCGCCGGTGATCACGCGGCCGTGACGTCGATCATGAGCGGGCCCGCCGCCGACCCACACTCGTTCGAGGCCAGCCCCGCCGATACCGCCGCGATCACCGACGCTTCGCTGGTCGTCTTCAACGGCGGCGACTACGACCACTGGGTCTCCCATGTGCTCGAAGACCACCCCAACGTGCCGACCGTGGACGCCTACGCGTTGCGGCCCAATGCCCAAGAGCCCGCCAACGAACACGTCTTCTACGACCCGGCGACCGCCAAGGCCGTGGCCGCACAGGTCGCCGACCGACTCTCGGCGATCGACTCAGCCCGGGCCGACACCTACCGTGCCAACGCCGCGGCCTTCGGAGCCAAGGCCGACGAGATCCTGACTCTGGAGCGTTCGATCGGCCTCCAACACCCCGGCGCCTCTGTCGTGGCGACCGAGCCCGTCGCGCACTACCTGCTGGTCAACGCGGGTATCGCCGACAAGACTCCGGAGGGCTTCTCGAACGCGATCGAGGAGGACACCGACCCGTCGCCTGCCGACCTGGCCGCGATGCTCGACTTGATCAACACCCGGCAGGTGTCCGCGCTGCTGTACAACCCGCAAACCGAAACCGCGGTCACCAAACAGCTCTCCGACGCCGCCGACCGCGCTTCCATACCTGTGGTGACCGTGACGGAGAGCCTTCCGGACGGCACCGATTATCTGACGTGGCAGCGCCAGACCGCTGAGCAGTTGGCGAGCCAGTTGGATAAGGCTCCGCAGACCAACAGATAATCAATCCTGTGCCCGCTGACGTCGTCGCCGAACTGACCGGCGCCCGGCTGGCGTTCGGCGAGCGCGTGCTGTGGGACAAACTCGACCTCTCGGTACACGCCGGCGAATTCATCGCCGTGCTCGGACCCAACGGCACCGGCAAGACCTCCCTGCTCAAGGTGCTACTCGGCCAGCTACCCCGCACCGCAGGCACGGTGACGGTCTGCGGGCAGCCGGTCGAAAAGGGCAGTCGGCGAATCGGTTACGTCCCCCAGCACCGGGCGATCGACAGCGGGCTGTCGTTACGCGGACGCGACCTCGTCGGCCTTGGCTTCGACGGTCACCGCTGGGGACTGACGACACTTCGCGAGCGGGCGGCCAAGCGCGCCGCCGTGGCGCGGGCGCTGGACCAGGTCAAGGGCCAGGCACTGGCGAACGTGCCCGTCGGTGTGATGTCAGGCGGCGAACTCCAGCGGATGCGCATCGCTCAGGCGCTGACCACAGATCCGGTGCTGTTGTTGTGCGACGAGCCGTTACTCAACCTCGACCCGGCCAACGCACGGCTGGTGTCCACCCTGATCGACGCACGCCGCCGCGACGCGAACACCGCCGTGCTTTTCGTCACCCACGAGGTCAATCCCGTTCTGCCGTATGTGGATCGGGTGCTGTACCTGGTCGACGGTCGCTTCCGGGTCGGCACGGTCGAAGAGGTGATGACCTCGGCTACCCTGTCCGAGTTGTATCGCGCCGACATCCAGGTGGTGAAGGTCGGCCACCGCTATGTCGTGGTCGGCGAAGATGACCACTCGGCGCATGCGAGCGGACACGACGATGACTGAGCGGCTCACCGAATTACTTGCCCACCTGTTCTCGTTCGACATCACTTTGGACCTGCTGCGCCGCGACTTTGTCCAGCAGGCGCTGCTCGCAGCCGCGCTGCTGGCGTTGGTGTCCGGGTTGATCGGGCCCTTCATCGTGATGCGTCAGATGTCGTTCGCGGTACACGGATCCAGCGAATTGTCCTTGACTGGAGCGGCTTTCGCGCTGCTCGCCGGATTCAATGTCGGCATCGGTGCACTCGTGGGCTGCGCGCTGGCGGCGGTGTTGTTCGGCATCCTTGGTCAGCGCGCCCGCGAACGTGATTCGGCGATCGGTGTGGTGCTGGCGTTCGGGCTCGGTATGGCGGTGCTGTTCATCCATCTGTACCCGGGCCGCACCGGAACCAGCTTCGCGTTGCTGACCGGGCAGATCGTCGGCGTCGGCTACTCGGGACTGGCGTTGTTGGCTGTGGTTTCGGTGATCGTCATTGCGGTCCTGGCGGTGTCCTATCGTCCCCTGCTGTTCGCCACCGTCGATCCCGACGTGGCTGCGGGACGCGGAGTTCCGGTTCGGGCGCTGGGCATTGTGTTCGCGGCGCTCGTCGGGGTGGTCGCGGCACAAGGCGTACAGATCGTCGGGGCACTGCTGGTGATGTCTTTGTTGATCACCCCTGCGGCGGCCGCGGCACGGGTGTTCATCTCGCCTGCTGCGGCCATCGCGGCGTCGGTGATCTTCGCCGAGGTGTCGGCGGTCGGAGGAATCCTGCTGTCGCTGGCGCCCGGCGTGCCGGTGTCGGTGTTCGTCACGACGATCTCGTTTGCGATATTCCTGCTGTGCTGGCTGATCGGCCGCCGCGGAAAGTCACCCGCGTTCAACGGGACGCGTTGATTCCGAGGACCATTCGGACCACGAACCCGGATACAACGCCGCATCGACTCCGGCAGCGGCGAGTGCGGCGACCACGACGGAGGCGGTGACACCGGACCCGCAGTAGGCGCCGACGGCGCCGCTGAACTCCGGCACCTCGGGAACGAAGCGCCCGCCCTCGTCCAGCAGGCTGGTGCTCGGCACATTGCGGGCACCGGGAATGTGGCCCGCGACCGGATCGATGGGCTCGACATCGCCGCGGAAACGTTCGGGCGCCCGCGCGTCCAGCAGAGTTACCTCGGCAGCACTCGCCTGCTCGGCGGTGAGCGTCGGGAGCGCGCCGGCATAGAGGTCGTGGTGCTTCACCGTGATGTCGCCGCGTTGCGGCGTCACCGAACCGTCTTCGAGCGGGCCTCCCCATGCGGGCAGTCCGCCGTCGAGGATCCGCACGCCGTCGATGCCCGCCGCGGTCAGCACCCACCAGGCGCGTGCCGACCCGGCCCGGTTCCAGTCGTCTTAAACGACGACCGGCACACCATGGCGCACACCCCATCGCCTGGCCGCCGCCTCGAGGTCACGACCGGACGGCAGCGGATGGCGGCCGCGTCCGGTGACGGCGTGGTCGCTGAGCTCATCGTCCAACGAGACGTACACCGCACCCGGAAGGTGTGCTTGTTCGTAAGCGGCGCGGCCGTCGGGCTCCGCGAGCTGCCAGCGCACGTCGAGGATGGTGACGGGGCCCCCGTCGTTGAGAAGCTGTTCCAGTTCCGTCGCGCTGATCAGCACCTGCTCACGAGTCACCCTTCGATCGTGCCACCTGGTTGGATGTCGCCGGCCGCGCGGCTCCTAGGCTTACCGGGTGACCGATCACGCGTTCAGCCCTGCGGAGCGAGGCGCGATTTACCGGGTGATCGCCGAACGCCGCGATATGCGTCGCTTCGTCCCCGACGCGTCGGTATCCGAGGAGGTGCTGACACGGTTGCTGCAGGCGGCACATGCCGCGCCCAGCGTCGGGCTGATGCAGCCGTGGCGGTTCATCCGGATCACCGAAGGCGCCCTGCGCGGTCAGATTGCAGCCATCGTCGACGAGGAGCGACAGCGCACAGCGGAGGCGCTGGGTCCGCGCAAAGACGAGTTCCTGGCCCTCAAGGTCGAGGGCATTCTGGACTGCGCCGAGCTGTTCGTTGTCGCACTGCGCGACGGCAGGGGTGCCCACGTTTTCGGCAGACGCACGATGCCGCACATGGACCTCGCGTCGGTGTCGTGCGCCATCCAGAACCTGTGGCTGGCCGCTCGTGCCGAAGGTCTCGGTATGGGATGGGTGTCGATCTTCGATCCGCACCGGCTTGGCGAGTTGCTCGGTCTGCCCGACGACGCCGAGGCCGTCGCCGTGTTGTGCCTCGGGCCGGTGCCGGAGTTCCCCGACCACCCGCAACTCGAGATCGACGACTGGGCGCACGCGCGGCCGCTCGGCGAATTCGTATCCGAGAACAGCTGGGTCACGCCCGCGCCGATCGTAGGCTGGTCGACGTGACAGTCGATCTCAACGCCGATCTGGGCGAGAGCTTCGGAGTGTGGAAGCTCGGTGACGACGACGCCATGCTCGACGTCGTCACCAGCGCCAACGTCGCCTGCGGCTTCCACGCGGGGGACCCGAAGCTGTTGCTGCGGACGTGCCGGGCGGCCGCCGAACGCGGTGTGCGGATCGGCGCGCAGGTCAGCTACCGCGACCTTGCCGGATTCGGCAGACGCTTCATCGATGCCGACCCAGAAGACCTCAAGGCCGACGTGATCTACCAAATCGGCGCACTGCAGGCGATCGCGCAGGTCTGCGGGTCGACGGTCAGCTACGTCAAACCCCATGGCGCACTGTACAACACGATCGTCACCAATCACGATCAGGCACGGGCGGTCGCCGAGGCGGTACACGCCGTCGACCCGGCCCTTCCCGTGCTGGGCCTGTCCGGTTCGGTGTTCTTCGCCGACGCCGGCGACCTCGGTCTGCGTACCGTGTCCGAGGCGTTCGCCGACCGCGCGTATCGCTCCGATGGACAGCTGGTATCGCGACGACTGCCTAACGCTGTGCTGCATGACGTCGAGGAGATCGCGCACCGAGTGTCGTCGATGGTCACCGCGGGCCGGGTGGCCGCAGCCGACGGATCGATGATTCCGATCGCTGTCGAATCAGTTTGCGTGCACGGGGATTCACCGGGCGCTGTGCAGATCGCCAACGCGGTTCGTGAGCGGTTGAGAGCCGACGGAGTCGAGATCTCACCCTTCGTCTAAACGCTCTCAAAGGCTGAGACGGCGATAGCGCTGTAGGCGGCGAAGTGCGTCGGCCGGGGCGTTCCCGTCATTTGGACCAAGCACGGTGTGAAGACAGTCGCGCACGCGCTCGGTGTCGAGATTCATCCCGATGGCAACGAGACTGTTCGCCGTCGCCGTTGCCGGAGCGGTAGCGATGTGAATAGCCGTACCAACCAGATTCGCAACGTAGGTCCGCACTGCGGAGCGATATCGCACGGCGATCGTGCCCTTGACTCGATATACCCCGGGCGGTGGATTCTCCAGCAGGTCAACAAGTTTCCCCGGGTCGATGCACCCAGAGCTGGTGACTGTGACGGCGACGGCGTTGGCATGGTTGTCATGGGTGTGAGCATGCGGCGCATCGTCGGCCGCGGAGTCGAAGAGCAGTTCCCGAAGCGAGAGCTGGCCCGGCTCGTCCGCCGCCCCCGGCAGGTCATACAGCAGCGCGGGATCGATTCGCGCGCCGACCGTGCCAACGACTGGCGCGACAGGATTGCGTTCGCGGACACGCTGCTCGATTCGCTCGAGCGTCGGTAGCCGGTCGGTCGCGGGTAGTTGATCCAGCTTGTTGACGACTATCAACGATGCCGCGGCATACCGTGCCGGCGGACTTGAATTGCAGTCCACCACATCGAAGTGGGTGGTGGCGTCGATGACATCGACAATGCCCCCCGCCCGCACGCCGGCCACGCCGCTGAAGCGGATCAGCCGCGCCACGGCGACTGGGTCGGCCAGGCCGCTGGTCTCGACGATGATGGCGTCGAGGTCAAGCCGTGGATCGGCGAGCTTGGTCAGCGCCTCGTCGAGTCCGCCGTTGTCCGGCAGGCAGCAGACACAGCCACCAGTGATCGAGCTGGGTTCGTCGATCTGGCCGGTGACCAGTCCGGCATCTACGTTGAGCGCGCCAAAGTCGTTGATGATCACGCCGACTCGCGCTCTCGGGGTCCGCAGGACATGGTTCAGCAGGCTGGTCTTACCGGCGCCGAGATAACCAGTCAGCGCGATAACGGGGATGTTCGTCACGCGCACACGCGAACCATACCGCTAGGGCAGCAATCGCCATTGACCTAAAGCTCCATTGAGGTTGCAGACTTCCGGACATGAACACCGCAGTGGCGCAGGTGCGGATCGCCAGGCCTACCGATCGACTTGCCGAAGTCGAGCGGTTCTACACCGACGCCTTGGGCTTGCCGGTGATCTACCGGTTCTCCAACCACGCCGGATACGACGGCGTGATGATCGGGTTACCGGACGTCGACTGCCACCTCGAGTTCACCTCACACGTCGACGGCAGTCCCTGCCCGGCGCCGTCGCGCGAGAATCTGCTCGTCCTCTATTTCCGCGGTGATGCGCAGATGTACGAGGTCGTCGAAAGGCTGGCGCTGGCCGGGCACCAACCCGTCGACGCCGAGAATCCGTATTGGGCCGGGGTAGGTGTGCTGACCTTCGAGGATCCTGACCGATGGCGCGTCGTGCTGGTGCCAAGGCCGGTGTTCTGACCCCATAGGCTGGCGCTATGCGCTTGAAGCTCGGCAGGCCGAACCTGGCCGACTACGCCGGCTACTTCGACGCGCCTGCCGCGCGCGACGGCGCGCCGTTGACCGTCACTTGGGCGGGCGTCACCACGCTGCTGATCGACGACGGCGAATCGGCCGTGATGACCGACGGCTTCTTCTCCCGGCCGAGCCTTGCCGAGGTCGGGCTGCGGACGTTGTCGCCGTCGGCGCCCCGCATCGACGGATCCCTGGCGCGCATCGGGGTGCGGCGCCTAGAGGCGGTGATTCCGGTACACACCCACTTCGACCACGCGATGGACACCGCCGTCGTCGCCGAGCGCACCGGCGCGACAGTTGTCGGTGGAACGTCGGCGCGTCAGGTGGGCCGCGGGCACGGGCTGCCCGACGACCGCCTCGTCGTGGTCACACCCGGCGAGTCGATAACCCTTGGGGCATACGACGTCACGCTGATCGAGTCCGAGCACTGCCCACCCGATCGCTTTCCCGGCGTCATCACCGCACCGCTCGCGCCACCCGTGCGGGCGTCGGCCTACAAGTGCGGTGAAGCCTGGTCGACGCTGGTGCACCACCGGCCGTCCGACCAGCGTCTGCTGATTGTCGGCAGCGCAGGCTTCGTTCCCGGTGCGCTAGCCGGTCAACGCGCAGACGTCGTGTACCTCGGGGTCGGCCAACTCGGCGTCCAGCCGGAGCAATATCTGATCGACTATTGGGCGGAAGCGGTGCGCGCCGTCGGAGCGCGCCGCGCCGTGCTGACGCACTGGGACGACTTCTTCCGCCCCCTGCACAAGCCGCTGCGCGCATTGCCGTACGCGGGTGACGATCTGGACGTGACCATGCGGGTGCTGTCCCGGCTGGCGCGGGCGGACGACGTCGCGCTGCATCTGCCAACGCTCTGGCAGCGCGCAGACCCGTGGAATTGAGCCTGGCGCTCGTCGCACTCGCCGTTGTACTGCTGTTCGCCATCATGCGACCGCACGGGTGGCCCGAGGCCATCGTCGCAATCCCGGCCGCGGCAACGCTCATCGCGACAGGCGTCATCACTGCACCCGAGGCCATCGCCGAGGTGAACCGGCTGCTGCCGGTCGTGGGCTTTCTCGCCGCCATCCTGGTGTTGGCGCGGCTGTGCGACGACGAGGGACTGTTTCGTGCGGCCGGGGCCGCGATGGCGCGGTTCAGCGCGGGCAACCCCAAACACCTGCTGTCCATGGTGTTCGTCGTCGCGTCGACGACCACGGCAATCCTGAGTCTCGATGCGACGGTCGTGCTGCTGACACCCGTCGTGCTCGCGACGGCACGGACGTCGGCGGTGCCGGCCAGACCACACGCGTATGCCACCGCTCACCTGGCCAACAGCGCGTCGCTGCTGCTGCCGGTTTCGAACCTGACCAACCTGTTGGCGTTCACGGCCGCGGGCCTGTCGTTCCTGCATTTCGCCGCGGTCATGACTCTGCCCTGGCTAGCGGCGATCGCCGTCGAATTCCTGCTCTTGCGTTGGATTTTCAAGAGCGACCTGTCGATCGGACCCAAGCAGGTCGACGACTCCGACCGGGTGGATGTACCGGTCTTCGTTCTGGTCGTGCTCGGGCTCACCCTCGCCGGCTTCGCGGTGACCTCGTTTTTCGGGCATTCCCCTGCCTGGGCGGCCCTGGCCGGTGCGACTGTCCTGGGCGTGCGGGCGCTCGCGCGCCGCGACACCACCGTCACTCGCATCGCGACCGCGGTGGACGCACCGTTCCTGGCATTCGTGCTGTGCCTCGGCGTCGTCGTCGATGCGGTGATGCTGCACGGCCTCGACTCCGCGATGCGCGACATGCTGCCCACCGGGAGCACCCTGTCCGCGCTTCTCGGGATCGCCGCGATCGCCGCCGTGTTGTCCAACCTCGTCAACAACCTGCCCGCAGTCCTGGTGATGCTTCCACTGGTCGCGGCGTCAGGCCCGGCCGCCGTGCTCGCCGTCCTGGTCGGGGTCAATATCGGGCCGAATCTGACCTACGTCGGATCACTGGCCAACCTGCTGTGGCGTGGCGTCGTTCGCAGGGAGATGCCCGCCGGGTTCGTCGAGTTCACCCGCATCGGGCTGTGCACGGTGCCGTTGACTCTGCTCGCGTCCGTCACGGGGCTGTGGCTCGGCATCGAGTTGTTCGGTGTGTAGGCCGGGTACCGCGCTCAAACCGGCGCTCGCGCGTTAACTCCGGCGCTGGCGGGCGATTTCGGCGAGTACCACGCCCGCGGCCACCGAGGCGTTCAGCGATTCGGTCGGGCCGGCCATCGGGATCGACACGATGGCATCGCAGTTCTCCCGGACCAGCCGCGACAGCCCCTTGCCCTCCGAACCGACGACAACGAGTATCGGACCCTCCCCATCCAGTTCGTCGATGGTGATGTCGCCACGGGCGTCCAGACCGACCACCTGCAGGCCCGCGTTGCCCCAATCCTTCAGCGTGCGATTGAGATTCGTTGCCCTGGCAACCGGGAGCCGCGCTGCCGCGCCCGCACTGGTACGCCACGCGACCGCTGTCACCGACGCCGAGCGCCGCTGGGGAATCAACACGCCGTGGCCACCGAATGCGGACACCGACCGCACAATGGCGCCGAGGTTGCGCGGGTCGGTGATGTTGTCGAGGGCTACCAGCATTGCCGGTGACACGTCGGTGGTCGCCGACTTCAGCATGTCGTCGGGATGCGCATAGTCATACGGCGGCACCTGCAACGCGATGCCCTGATGCAACCCGTTCGTGCTCATCCGGTCGAGGTCGGGCTTGGGCACCTCGAGGATCGGGATCCCGGTATCTGCTGCGCGAGTGACGGATTCGGTTAGGCGTTCATCGGAGTCCGCGCCGAGCGCGACGTAGAGGGCGGCGGCGGGGACGCCCGCACGCAGGCACTCCACGACGGGGTTGCGCCCGAGCACCAATTCGACATCATCTGTCTTGCGTTGACGACTGCGCTGCTGCCTGGCCGCCTTGGCGGCGCGTTTCGCCGCGGGATGGTGAGACCGGTCCTTGGCGGCCGGCGTGGCCCCCTTGCCCTCGAGGCCGCGACGGCGCACCCCGCCCGATCCGACGGTCGGCCCCTTCTTGGTGCCCGCTTTGCGTATCGCGCCTCGGCGTTTGGAGTTTCCGGCCATTATTTGGTGTAACCGTCCAGCAGTGTCCATTGCGGTCCGTCACCGGTATCGGTGACTTCGATCCCGGCGTCCTTGAGGCGGTCGCGGATCGCGTCGGCCTCCGCCCAGTCACGTCGTGTCCGCGCATCCGCGCGACGCGCCACCTCGGCCTGCACGAGTACGTCGACGGCGGCCAGTGCGGCCGACGTCTCGTCCTTGGATTCCCAGCGCTCGTCGAGCGGATCGGCGCCGAGGATCCCCATCATGGTTCGGATCGACATCGCCTGCGCCAGTGCGGTTTCGTGGTCTCCGGCGTCCAGTGCCCGGTTTCCCTCTGCGCGTGCGGCGTGGACTTCGGCGAGCGCGATCGGCACCGCGAGGTCGTCGTCGAGTGCGGCCGCGAACTTCGGTGTCCACTCGCCCGGCACCACCGCGCCGACCCGGTTGCGCACCCGGTGCAAGAAGTCCTCGATCCCCGTGTAGGCCTTCGCAGCGTCCTGCAGAGCAGTCTCGCTGAATTCCAGCATCGACCGGTAGTGTGCGCTGCCGAGGTAGTAGCGCAGTTCTGCAGCCCGAACCCGTTGCAGCACAGCCGGTATGGCCAGCACATTGCCAAGCGACTTGCTCATCTTTTCGCCGCCCATGGTCACCCAGCCGTTGTGCAGCCAGAACCGGGCGAATGGATCGCCCGCGGCCTCGGCCTGCGCGATCTCGTTCTCATGGTGCGGGAAGACGAGATCCATGCCGCCGGCGTGGATGTCGAACTCGGCACCGAGGTAGGCCTCGCACATGGCGACGCATTCGGTGTGCCAGCCCGGGCGGCCGCGTCCCCACGGCGTCGGCCAGGACGGCTCACCGGGCTTCGCGCCCTTCCACAGTGTGAAGTCGCGCTCGTCGCGCTTACCGGTGGCGACGCCTTCGCCCTGGTGCACATCGTCGATCCGGTGGCCCGAGAGCTTTCCGTAGTCCGACAGGCTGAGCACATTGAAGTAGACGTCGCCGCCACCGGCATAGGCATGGCCACGCTCGATGAGTCGATCGATCAGCTCGATGATCTGGGTGATGTGCCCGGTGGCGCGAGGCTCAGCCGATGGCGGAAGCACGCCCAGGGCGTCGTAGGCGGCCGAGAACGCGCGCTCGTAGGTGGCCGCCCATTCCCACCAGGGTCTGCCTGCATCGGCGGCCTTGTTGAGGATCTTGTCGTCGATGTCGGTGACGTTGCGGATGAACGCGACGTCCAAACCCTTGGCCATCAGCCAGCGCCGCAGGACGTCGAATGCGACCCCGCTGCGGACGTGCCCGATGTGGGGCAGCCCCTGCACTGTGGCGCCGCAGAGATAAATCGATACGTGGCCGGGGCGCACCGGCACGAAGTCGCGGACGGCGCCCGCCATCGTGTCGTATAGCCGCAGGTCGGTCATCCTGGCCAACCGTTCGCTCCGCTCACGACGGGCCAGCTTACCGGGACTATTCAGCGGAAATGACCAGTGCCGTCGCGATCGCCGCCAAACCTTCACCACGTCCGGTCAGACCCAGGCCGTCGGTCGTGGTCGCCGACACCGATACCGGGGCATCGAGGAGCTCGGACAGCAACTTCTGCGCCTCGGCCCGGCGGGGACCCACCTTCGGCTGATTACCGATGACCTGTACGACGGCGTTGCCGACGCGGTAGCCCTCCGCGGCCAGCAGGCTACGCACGTGGCGCAGCATGTCCTCGCCGCTGGCGTCGCGCCACTCGGGACGTCCGGTGCCGAAGACGTCGCCGAGATCGCCGAGCCCGGCGGCCGAAAGCAGGGCATCGCACAGCGCATGAGCGGCTACGTCACCGTCGGAATGACCGGCGCAGCCGTCAGCGTCAGCGAACAGCAGGCACAACACCCAACACGGCCTACCGGCCTCGATCGGGTGTACGTCGGTACCGAGCCCGACTCTGGGCAGAGTCACTGCTCTTCGCGCAAGCGGCTCATCGCCCTCACGGGCCTTCAGGAGGCGGCGGCAAGTGCCTCGTCGAGAATGGTCGCTGCCTTCTCGTCGTCGGTGTTCTCCGCGAGTGCGAGCTCACCGACGAGGATCTGACGCGCCTTGGCCAGCATCCGCTTCTCGCCGGCGGACAGGCCACGCTCCTGATCGCGACGCCACAGATCGCGGACGACCTCGGCCACCTTGTTCACGTCGCCGGAGGCCAGTTTCTCGAGATTGGCCTTGTAGCGGCGCGACCAGTTGGTCGGCTCCTCGGTATGCGGTGCACGGAGGACCTGGAAGACCTTGTCGAGGCCTTCCTGTCCGACGACATCGCGCACGCCCACGTATTCGGCATTCTCCGCAGGGACTCGAACGGTGAGATCACCCTGGGCGACCTTCAAGACGAGGTATTCCTTCGACTCGCCTTTGATGGTTCGGGTTTCGATCGCCTCGATCAATGCGGCACCGTGGTGTGGATAGACGACGGTGTCTCCGACCTTGAAAATCATCAGATTAGAGCCCCTTTCACAACCCAATGTTAGCACGGCGTCCAGACAGGGGTGGATCAACGGTGCAGGTCAGGGGCACTGCGGGTCGAGACTAGGGGTTGACAGGGTGATGAATACGTGCAACACGCTGCCTGCTTCGGAAAACTGCCGACCGTCCGTCGGCCCTCAGCTACCGCCTGCTACGCGCACCTACTACAGTCCATAGTCGAATACATGAGTCCGTCGAGCAGGAGGCACGTGTGGACCGCTTCAAACTGGCCGCCTGTGGACTGGCAGCCGCCGTCGTGCTGAGCGGCTGCGGGTCCGGGCAGATATCCCAGACAGCCACGCAAGAAGCCGCGGTGAACGGCACCAGCGCGAACATCGGGAACATCTCGGTGCGCAACGCTCACCTGCGGGTCGACCTGACGACGGATTACGCCCAGCCGGGCAGCGACGTCGAACTGGTCTTCGTCGCCTCCAACGACTCTCCGGACGTCAACGACAAGCTGGTATCGATCACCTCCGACATCGGTGCGGTGTCGCTGACCGGAGACACCGCGCTGCCTGCGACAGCCACGCTCGTCGTCGGCGCCCCCGACGGGCAAATCACTGCGTTGGAAAGTGTCGAGACGACCGAGGCCGCGGAGGCCACGGTTCAACTGTCGAAGCCGATCACCAACGGCTTGACGTACAACTTCACGTTCACGTTCGAGCAGGCCGGCGCGGGCACCTTCGCGGTGCCGGTCTCCGCTGGTGAAAGCCCCCGGCGCGAAGAGGCCGGCAGCGCGGGCCACTCCGGCGGCGGCGAAGGCGGTCACTGACCGCGGCACTGCGCGACACGGCACCTCACCACGGGGTTTTCTCGGGTTTCTGTCGGCCCCTGGGGCTACCGTCTTGTCGTGGCCAAAGCGCGTTCGCAGTATCGCTGCTCTGAATGCCACCACGTCACCGCGAAATGGGTCGGCCGCTGTGCGGACTGCGGCACCTGGGGCACCGTCGACGAAATGGCGGTCCTCTCCGCCGTCAACGGCTCATCGATGCGGCGTGCGGTGGCCCCAACCTCGTCGGCGGTGCCGATCAGCTCGATCGATCCCGGCCACACCCGGCACATCCACACCGGAATCACCGAACTCGACCGGGTCCTCGGAGGCGGGGTGGTCCCCGGCTCGGTGATGCTGCTGGCGGGTGATCCGGGGGTCGGGAAGTCGACGCTGCTGCTGGAGGTCGCGCACCGCTGGGCAGAGGCCGGCAAGCGCTCGCTGTATCTCTCGGGCGAGGAATCAGCCGGCCAGATCCGGATGAGGGCAGAGCGCACCGGTTGCACACACGACGAGCTCTACCTGGCCGCCGAATCGGACCTGCAGATCGTGCTGGGCCATATCGACGAGGTGCAGCCCACCCTCGTTGTCATCGACTCGGTGCAAACCATGTCCACGACGGAGGCCGAAGGAGTCACCGGCGGCGTCACCCAGGTGCGCGCGGTGACCACGGCATTGACCCAGTACGCCCGGCTGGCCGCCGCAACCTCTGGCGTGGCGATGATCCTGGTCGGCCACGTCACCAAGGACGGCGCGATCGCGGGGCCACGCTCACTCGAGCATCTCGTCGACGTCGTCCTGCATTTCGAGGGCGACCGTCAGTCATCGCTTCGCATGGTCCGCGGCGTCAAGAACCGATTCGGCGCCGCTGACGAGGTCGGTTGTTTTCTGTTACACGACAACGGAATCGAGTGTGTGTCCGACCCGTCGGGGCTGTTTCGCGACCAGCGGCCCAAGCCGGTGTCGGGGACGGCCGTCACGGTTACGCTCGACGGTAAGCGTCCGTTGATCGGTGAGGTGCAAGCGCTGCTCGGCTCACCGGCCAGCGGGTCACCGCGACGGGCGGTCAGCGGTATCGACTCGTCGCGCGCGGCGATGATCACCGCGGTGCTGGAGAAGCGGGCGAAGCTACCGGTGGGCACCAACGACATCTACCTCTCCACTGTCGGGGGCATGCGATTGACCGATCCGTCCGCGGACCTTGCGGTGGCGTTGGCGATCGCGTCGTCATGCATGGACCTGCCGATGCCTGCCGCGGCCGTCGCGATCGGTGAGGTCGGCCTGGCCGGCGATCTGCGACGCGTCACCGGCATGGACCGACGTCTGGCCGAGGCCGCGCGGCTGGGCTTCACCTTGGCCGTGGTGCCCCCCGGCGTGACGACCGTGCCTGCCGGGCTACGCACGATCCCTGCCGACGACATCGGCGCGGCGTTGCGGGTGCTGCGCGAGATCGCGCAGAATAACGGCCAATCCTAGGAGGACAACGATGGCCGTGAAGGCGGGTGGGAGGTCGAGCCGCACTGTCGTGCAGCTGGCACGCCCGACTCTGCGCGAGACAATCTCGCGACTGGCACCCGGGACGGCGCTGCGCGACGGGCTGGAGCGCATCCTGCGCGGTCGCACCGGCGCCCTGATCCTCATCGGCTACGACGACAGCGTCGAGGCGATCTGCGACGGCGGCTTCTCTCTCGATGTCCGCTACGCGCCGACGCGCTTGCGCGAGCTGTCCAAGATGGACGGCGCCGTGGTGCTGTCCACCGACGGCAGTCGCATCCTGCGAGCCAATGTGCAGTTGGTCCCCGATCCGTCGATCCCCACCGAAGAATCGGGCACCCGACACCGGTCGGCGGAACGCACGGCCATCCAGACCGGCTACCCGGTGATCTCGGTGAGCCATTCGATGAGCATCGTGACCGTCTACGTGGCCGGCGAGCGCCACGTGATCCCCGACTCGGCGACCATCCTCTCGCGCGCCAACCAGACCATCGACACGCTTGAGCGCTACAAGGCGCGTCTCGACGAGGTCAGCAGGCAACTGTCGACGGCTGAGATCGAGGACTTCGTCACGCTGCGCGACGTGATGACGCTGGTTCAGCGGCTGGAGATGGTCCGGCGGATCAGCCTCGAAATCGATTCCGACGTAGTAGAGCTCGGGACCGACGGGCGACAGGTCCGGCTGCAGCTCGAGGAGTTGGTCGGCGACAACGAGATCGCCCGTGAGCTGATCGTGCGTGACTATCACGCCAACCCGGACCCGCCGACCGCCGCCCAGGTGAGCGCCACACTGGACGAGCTGGACCACCTCTCCGACAACGAGCTGCTTGATTTCACCGCTCTGGCAAGGGTTTTCGGCTACCCGTCGACTGCCGAGGCGCAGGATTCCGCGATGAGCTCACGCGGTTATCGCGCCATGGCGGGCATTCCGAGGTTGCAGTTCGCCCATGTCGATCTGCTGGTGCGATCGTTCGGTTCGCTTCAGGGGCTGTTGGCCGCGAGCGCGACCGATCTGCAGAACGTCGAGGGCATCGGATCGATGTGGGCGCGCCACATCCGAGAAGGACTGTCGCAGTTGGCCGAATCGACGATCGCCGACCGGTTGGCTTAGCCCACCGCGGCTGGCGGTGGTGCGCCGTCGGCGGGCGGAGGTGCGCCGTCGGCGGGCGGAGGTGCCGGCGCAGGCTGGGCGAGCATGAACGGAACCGTCGCGGAGCGCAGGTTGCCGAGCTGGACCACCAGGTTGTACATCCCGGGCCCGATCGGTTGCCGCGGCAACGGGCAGTTCGGCGCCGAACCCATGCCGGTCCAGGTCACTTCCGTCGTCACCTGCTCGCCGGGCTGGAAGGTCTTGACCAGTGTTTCGTTCGACGGTGCGCAGTCCAGGTTCGACCACAGCCGACCGTTTTCCAGCGTGTAGACATAGGCGGCCAGGACCGCGGCGCCCACATCGCGCTTGCACGCCACCAGTCCGATATTGGTCACCACCATGGTGAACTTCGGCTGATCGCCGACGACGTACTGCGGCTGATTGGTGATGCCTTTGACGGCCAGCGTCGAATCCGGGCAATCGTCGCCCTCGTTGAGAACCGGTGGTGGTGCAACGGCGGCGGTTGGCGTCGGGGTGGGCGGCGGCGCGTTCTGTGCCGGCGGCATCACCGGTGTCTTGACCTCGGGGTTCTCACCTGGCAGCGGAGTCGGAGCGGCGGCGGGCGGGGCGGGCTGTTCAGCGCTGGTGTTCTCGGTACCTGCCGTGGTCTTCACGATCACGACGGCGAGGGCGGCGATGATGGCGATCACGAACACAGCAACGCCCATCGCCAGCGCTCTGCGACGCCAGTAAATCTGAGTGGGTAGCGGGCCCTGCGGTTCTAGATCCAGCACAATTCACACGGTAAGCCCAGGTCATGCTTGATCGTCCGACGTCGCTCGGCGTGTCGCACGATGAACGCTTGCGCGAAGAGTAAGGGCAGGGGGTCAGCTTTCGCCGATGTCGCCCACATGGTCCCGCAAAACCACCCGGCCGTCGGCCAGGTGATAGGTCAGGCCGACGATCGCCAGCGTGCCCGCCCTGACCCGTTCGGCGACGGCCGTCGAGCGAGCCACCAGCTGCGTACCGGTCTCCGTGACGTGGCGCGCCTCGAACTCGTCAACCCTGGTCAAGCCGTCGCGGCGGCCCAACAGGATCGACGGCATCACCCGTTCGACGATGTCACGCACGTAGCCACCGGGCACTATGCCGTCATCGAGGGCCGACAAGGTCGCCTTCACCGCGCCACAGCTGTCGTGGCCCAGCACCGCAATCAGCGGGACGTTGAGCACCGTCACCGCGTACTCGATAGAGCCCAGCACCGCAGAGTCGATGACATGGCCCGCGGTGCGGACGACGAACATGTCACCAAGACCCTGGTCGAAGATGAGTTCGGCGGCCACCCGGCTATCCCCGCATCCGAACACCACTGCGGTCGGCTGCTGCGCCCCGGCCAGGCTCGCGCGGTGCGCGACGCCCTGGCTGGGATGCTCAGGCTTACCCGCGACGAACCGCTCGTTACCCTCTTTGAGTGCTTTCCACGCGGTCACTGGGCTGGTGCTGGGCATGACCGACATTGTGCCTCAGCTGCTCAATTGGTATCGCACCGAGCAGCGCGACCTGCCGTGGCGGCGATCTGGGGTCACGCCGTGGCAGATCCTGGTCAGCGAGTTCATGCTTCAGCAGACACCTGTCGCCCGCGTCGAGCCGATCTGGCTGGCATGGATCGCGCGTTGGCCGACCCCGTCGGCGACCGCCGGCGCAGGCGCCGCTGACGTGCTGCGCGCGTGGGGAAAGCTCGGCTATCCGCGCCGCGCCAAGCGCCTGCACGAGTGCGCGACGGTGATCGCCGCAGAGCACAACGACGTGGTTCCCGCCGATGTCGAAACGTTGTTGACGCTTCCCGGCGTCGGCACCTACACCGCCCGGGCGGTCGCCTGCTTCGCCTACCGCCAGCGGGTGCCCGTGGTAGACACGAACGTCCGCCGGGTGGTGGCCAGGGTGGTGCACGGTCGCAGCCATGCTCCAGCCTCCCCGGCATCGGTTCGCGACCTCGATGACGTCGACGCCTTGTTGCCCGATAGTGCCGACGCGCCAACGTTTTCGGTCGCCCTGATGGAACTCGGAGCGACGGTGTGCACCTCGCGCTCACCACGGTGCGGGCTGTGCCCGTTGGACGTCTGCGCGTGGCGGTCGAACGGGTATCCGGAAGCCTCGGCACCGGTCCGACAGGTTCAGCGGTACGCGGGAACGGATCGCCAGGTGCGCGGCCGATTGCTGGACGTGTTGCGCGGCAACGATTCTCCGGTGCAACGGGCGCAGCTCGACGTGGCGTGGCTGACCGACACCGCCCAACGGGATCGCGCGCTGGACTCACTGCTGGTCGACGGTCTGGTCGAGCAGACCGCAGACGGGCGTTTCGCCCTTGCCGGCGAAGGCGACTAGTTAGCCTGGTGGCTGTGGCTGTGGCTGTGACGGGTTCGGGGGCGCCGCGGACTCGGTACGCATCGCGTGGCGACTTGGACATCGCTTATCAGGTGCTCGGCGATGGTCCCCTCGACGTCGTCGTCATGCCGGGGCCCTTCATCCCGATCGACTCCATCGACGCCGAGCCCTCGATGTACCGCTTTCATCGTCGGCTGTCGTCATTCTGCAGGCTGATCAGGTTCGATCACCGCGGCATGGGGATGTCGTCGCGGATCGGGGCCGACAAGATCACGCCGGCCTGCTGGGCCGAAGACGTCGTCGCGGTGATGGACGCCGTGGGCTCCGAGCAGGCGACGGTGTTCGCATCGGGGTTTACCGCGATGAGCGCGATTTTCCTGGCCGCGGACCGGCCGCACCGGGTGTCCAAGCTGGTGATAGTCAACGGCGCCGCGAGGGCCCTTTGGGCGCCGGACTACGAGGTGGGATCACGCGCGAATGTGGCGAGTCCGTTCACCACGGTCGCAGTAGAACCCGACGCGGTAGAGCAGGGATTCGACGTACTGGCTCTCATCGCACCGTCAGTCGCGGACGACGTCGCGTTCCGTACCTGGTGGGACGCTGCGGGAAATCGCGGGGCCTCGCCGAGCATGGCCCGCAGATCGAGCCAGGCGCTGGCGGAGAGCGACGTGCGGGACAAGCTGGCGCACATCACCGCACCGACGCTGGTGATGCATCGCAGGGATACGGCGTTCGTCGCGGTCGGCCACGGCCGATATCTGGCCGAGCACATCGAAGATGCCCGCTACGTCGAATTGCCGGGGGCGGACGCGCTCTATTGGGTGGGTGACAGCTCGCCGATCGTCGACGAGATCGAAGAGTTCATCACGGGCACCCGCGGCGGCGCGGAATCAGAACGCGTTCTGACCACAGTCGTGTTCACCGACATCGTCGGGTCGACTCGGCGCGCGGCCGCCCTCGGCGACGGCCGATGGCATGCCCTGCTGGACAATCACGACACCCTCGTCCGGCGCGAGCTCGAGCGGTTCCGGGGAATCGAGGTCAATACGGTCGGCGACGGCTTCGTCGCGATGTTCCCCAGCCCCAGCGCGGCCATCCAGTGCGCATCCGCGATCGTCGACGCGGTCCGACTGCTCGGCATCGAAGTACGGGTGGGCATCCACGCCGGAGAGGTCGAGGTGCGCGGCGACGACATCGCAGGCATGGCGGTGCACATCGGGGCGCGGGTGTCGGGGTTGGCGGGCGCGAGCGAGGTGCTGGTGTCCTCGACGGTGCGCGAGATCGTCACGGGGTCACGGCAAACCTTCGACGACCGCGGCGAGCACGATCTCAAGGGTGTGCCGGGCCGCTGGCGGGTGTACGCACTGGTGCGCGAAGGGGTTTAGGCCGACGCGGCGGTCTCGTCGCTCGAGTCGTTGCAGCAGAACCGGCGTCGGTAGTCCGATGGCGTCACCCCGATGATCCGGCGAAAATGGTGGCGCAGGAGTGTGGCGGTGCCGAAGCCGGAGCGCTCAGCTATGCGGTCGACGTCGAGGTCGGTCTCCTCCAGCAGAGTGCGGGCATAGAGCACGCGCTGATCGGTGACCCACTGCATGGGTGTGCGGCCGGTCTCCTCGACAAACCGCCGCGCGAACGTCCGGGCCGACATATGCGCGCGGGCAGCAAGAGCGGCGACCGTGTGCTGCTGGTCGAGGTTGGCCAGAATCCAATCCAGTTGTGGGGCAAAGCGTTCCGAGGACCGCACTGGTATCGGTTGGTCGATGTACTGCCGTTGGCCTCCGTCTCGCTGCGGTGGCACCACCATCCGGCGCGCGATCTTGTTGGTGACCTCGCTGCCGAGTTCACGACGGACGAGGTGCAGGCACGCGTCGATGCCCGCTGCCGTGCCTGCGCTGGTGATCAGATTCCCGTCGTCGACGAAGAGCACGTTGCGGTCGATCTTCGCGGTCGGATACTGCCGGGCGAGTTTCTCGGCGTGCGCCCAGTGGGTGGTACACGGCCTGCCGTCGAGCAGGCCCGCGGCGCCCGCAATGAACGCCCCCGTGCACACCGTGAGGATCGTCGAACCGGAGTCGGCCGCGGCTTTCACCGCAGCCAGGGCCTCGGGCGGATATTCGGATCCGTCGACCGCAGGGACGGCGACCAGATCCGCGCCCACCAGCCCGTCGAGTCCGTGATCGGGGGTGATCGTCGCGCCGACGGAGATCCGCAGCGGCTTGCCCGCCTCTGGTCCGCAGACCTTGAAATCGAAGGTCGGCACGCCGTCTGCAGAGCGGTCGATGCCGAAGACCTCGCAAATTACCCCGAACTCGAAAACCGCTAGACCGTCCAGTACCAGCACGGATACACTCTTTAACGCCATGGCAGCATTTTATCCTAAGGTGTCCTTTCTGCCACTGTTGGCGGGATATTATTTAGCGAAGTATTTCTGCCATGACCACTGCACTCACCTTTCTGATTCTGATCGCCCCCGTCGCGGTGGCAGTGGCCCTCAGCTGGGCCGCCCATCGCACCGGTACATTTCGACTGCGCCTTGACCAGTTCCGGATGGCCGGTCCCATGTCGGGCCGGTTCTTCGAGAATGACCGCGACGCCTTCCGCATCGATCACGACGTCGACGCGGTCCGGACGCGCTTCGAGAAGCAGCCGTTCTGGCCGGGCTCAGGTTCTGTGAGCGAGGGCCGTTAAGAACGACTCGACCGCCTGCTGATAGGTCTGTGGCGCATCGTCGTGGATCAGGTGACCGGCGCCGGGCACGTGCAAGTACGTAGCCCGATAGCCAGTCTCTGCCATCTTGCTCATCTGTCCCGGGGGTGTGACCGAGTTGCCGGCCTCCAGCAGCAGCGAGGGCGAGCGCACCAGTGACCACTGATGCCAGTAATCGCGGGTGCCCCACTCGGCGGCGATCTCGATCCAGGTACTCGGGTGGCCGTGCAGCCGCCAGCCGGTAGCGGTCCGGTCGAACGCCTCGAGGAAGTATTGTCCTGCGACGGGTCCGAACTGGTCGTAAATGCTTTGGGCCGTGGCGAATTCGACTGGAAGCGCGTGCACCCACGGCTCCCACGGACCGGTGGTGCGACCGCGGAAATCCGGTGCCATGTCCTCGACGACGAGCGCACTGACCAGGTCGGGCCGGCTCGCCGCCAGACACCACGAGTGCAGCGCACCCATCGAGTGACCGACCATGACGGCAGGGGATCCCAGCGGCTCGACGGCCTCGCCTAGGTCGGCGACGAACCGCTCGGTGCTTATCGGGTACGAGTCCTCGACGTCGCGCCCGCGGTGCCACGGCGCGTCGTAGGTGTACACCCGACCCAACCGGGTGAGCCACGGCAGTTGCCTTCCCCACGTGCTGCCCCGTCCCATCAGGCCATGGACGAGGATCAGCGGATCGCCCACGCCGCCGTGGGCGGTCAGGTATCGCATGGCGCAATAATGCCTTCCACATTGCCAACGGCCGGTTCGGTAGCCTGAACCGCATGTCCTCCCCGAACACTGTGGTGAAGATCAACGCAATCGAGGTACCGCCCGACGCCGGTCCGGAGCTGGAGAAGCGGTTCGCGCACCGCGCGCACGCCGTTGACAACCAGCCCGGTTTCCTGGGCTTTCAACTGCTGCGCCCGATCAAGGGCGAGAATCGCTACTTCGTCGTGACGCAGTGGGAGTCCGAAGAGGCTTTCCAGGCGTGGGCGACGGGCCCGGCCATCGAGGCACACAAGGGACAGGCCACGAACCCCGTGGCCACCGGCGCGTCGCTGCTGGAGTTCGAGGTTGTCCTGGACGTTGCGGGCGAAAAGGCTTAGCGCGCGCCGCGCGGCGCGCCTGCCGCTTGCCGTCGCGGTGATCGTCGCGCTGGCAAGTGGCTGCACCAACAGCGCAACGCCCGTCCCGGCGGCGGACGCGATTTACGGCGTGCCCATCGAGGTCAACACCCCGCCGGGCCTGCGAGCGAAGCAGACCATCGACATGCTCAACTCCGAGTGGCCCATCGGGACCGTCGGAGTGCGCACGCTGGCTGCCCCTCAACAGGTTGACGGGGTCACATCCGCAATGGGCAACCTGTGGTTGGATCGCCCGATCACCGTGGCGGGAATCGACATCGGAGCGGGTCAGGCGACGCTGCATGTGCTGACGTCTTACGGTGTCGCACAAGACATTGCGCTTCGAACCAATGCCGATGGTCTCGTCGACCGCTTCGAGGTGTCACTGAAACAGCCGGCGATCAAGAATTGGGCGGACGTCGAAGCCGAACTGTCAAAGACCGGTGCGCGGTACTCGTACCAAGTCTCGAAAGTCAACAACGGCAAGTGTTCGACGGTCGCGGGCGCGAACACCGACCTCTCGCTGCCGCTGGCGTCGATCTTCAAACTCTATGTGCTGCTTGCGGTTGCCGAAGCCGTCCATGCCGGCACCTTGGAATGGACCGACGAGCTCACCGTCACCGAAGATGCGAAGGCGGTCGGATCCGCCAGCCTCGAGGAGCTGCCTCCCGGCGCGCAAGTGTCGGTGCGCAAGGCGGCGCAGGAGATGATTTCGGCGAGCGACAACATGGCGACCGACCTGCTTATCGCGCGGCTGGGGCCCGGCGCCGTCGAGCGTGCCCTGGTCTCCGCGGGCCATCATGACCCGGCGAGCATGACGCCGTTCCCGACCATGCACGAGCTGTTCTCTATCGGCTGGGGCCAGCCGGATCTTCGCGAGCAGTGGAAGCAGGCTTCTCCACAGGGTCGCGCGCAGCTTCTGGAGCAGACGAATTCCCGCCCTTTCCAACCAGATCCAGTCCGTACCGGCACGCCGGCATCGGAATTCGGCGCCGAGTGGTACGGCAGCGCCGCAGACATCTGCCGCGTCCATGCCGCACTACAGGCAACCGCATTCGGCGAGGCCGCCCCGGTGCGGCAAATACTTTCGGCCGTTCCCGGCATTTCGCTGGACGAGTCGAAGTGGCCCTACATCGGCGCCAAGGGCGGAAACCTGCCAGGAGACCTGACTTTCAGTTGGTACGCGGTCGACCGCACGGGCCAACCCTGGGTGGTCAGCTTCCAGATGAACTGGCCACAGTTCCGCAGTCAGACTGCTGCGGGCTGGCTGCTGGCGATCGCGCGCCAGACCTTCGACTTGGTTCCGATGGCATAGCTGTCGGTTCCTATGCGCGAGATTGCGCACAGGGTTGTGGGCGGGCTCAATCACAGCCCCGTGCGCAATCTTGCCCCTAGCCGAGGTCGCTAGTTGTTCGACCGCAGTGCCTGATTAGCGGTTCGACCGCAGTGTCCAGGCGTGTCCGCGGAAGTGCATGATGGTCCGGCTCACCGGCGCAATGTCGATGCGCCAGAACGACTTCGGTGGTGCGTCAAGGGCGATCAGGATGGCGGCGCGGATCACGGCCGGGTGGGCTACGGCCACCAATCGGGCCCGGTCGGCGGTCAGCGAGTCCATCCATCCGCGCACCCGCTCGATCAGATCGACGACGGACTCTCCGCCGTGCGGTGCGCGCGTCGGGTCCGTCAGCCAGATCGCCAGGTCGGCCGATTCCACCCTGCCGAGGACATCGCCGCGCCAGCGGCCGCAGTCCAGATCCGCCAGCCGGGTATCGATTTCCGCATGCAGGCCAAGCAATTCCGCGGTCTGCCTCGTCCGCTTCTCGGGTCCGCAGTAGGCCCGCTCGGTTACGCCGAGTTCTATCGAGGCGTCGACCTGACGATGGCCGACCGAGTTCAGTGGCTCGTCGGTGGGAAACCGTCCGGCTGCCATCGCATCGGTCATTGCATGCGATACGAGGGTCAGCCGGACAACCTCACTCACTAGGTCCTCACAACGAAACGGTGTCCCGCCGCTTCTCGCCCAGCAGCTTCGCGGCCATCGCGCCGAAGACCAACCCGAGTGTCGCGTAGATGACCAGCTGATTGCCCAAGGAGAACAACCGGAATTCGTAGAGAAGGTCGGCAGGGAAGCCTTCGTAGACGATGTTGCCCGCGTCATCGAGCAGCGGTCCGGGTGTCTCGTGGATGGTCGGCAGCACCAGCATCAAGATGGCGGACGCCGCCACGTACGCGCACGCCGCCGCCAGCGTCGCATTCCAGGCGCCGAGCTTCTGGGCCAGCCGTCGGCCCAGATAGACCGCCGCAACGAACAGCGCCGCGGACAGCGCCACCATCAACAGGTACAGCAGGGTGCGCTGACGGATCGTCTCGTCGAGGCTGAGAGCCGGCGGACTCGGCGGGTACTTCAACGCGGGCACGATGAAGAGGCTGACCAGCATGCCGCCGGCCACGTAAAGCGACGTCAGTCGCGCTGAGATGTTGCCGATGCGGCCGTATGCGACCGCGAACACGACGGCGAACAAGGCGCCCGTGGCGATGCTGAAGAGCAGCACGCCAAGGCCCATGCCGATGTTCATCTGGACAGAACGAGTGAACCCTTCGAATCCGCCCCCGCCGCCATGGTCATGTCCCCCGGCCGCACCCGAAAGGGCCTCGTGCGCGGCGCCGATTCCGTCCTCGTATCCGATGGCCCGATCGATCACGGGCTCGATGAAAATCCGGGAGAAGATGAATGAGAGCACTCCCGCGGCGGCGCCGGCCAGCAGGCCACGCCAAATGATCTGCTTTTCCATGCAATCAGTGGCAGGGGAAGCCCAGCAGATGCCGGGCGTCGTGAACGAACTCGTGGACCATGGTGTTGCTCCCGAACACCGACGTGGCGCCCTGGTCCATCCCGATGAAGTAGATGACCAACAGCGCGAAGAAGGCCGTGAGCGTCAGCCAGACAGCCGCCTTGGCGGCGGAGAAATCGATCGGCGTCGCCCCCGAGAGGGTGGCCCCTGGGGCCTCAGGAGATGTCATTGTCAGGTCCTTCCCGGGATTTCGCGTCCCAGCTTCAGGTGTTGACGACGGACGTCGGGTCTGACTTCACAGTGGCGCGACCGTTCTGGACTCTCACCAGATTCCTACGCCCGTCGATTACATCAGCATCCTAAGCAAAGGGTCCAGCGTTCGGACGAGCGGACATACAAAGACCCCGAAACCGTGATGGTTTCGGGGTCCTTGCGTCGTTCCTTTATTCGACGGCGGCGCTCGCCGCCCCGCCGACACCCGGAGCAACGGCCTGAGCCAGGTCCGGCTCCTCCGCCTTGGCCGGCTTCTTGGTGCCGACGAAGGTGAACACCGCGTCCTCGCCCGCACCCTCGCCGTCCCAGTTGTCGACGTCGACCTTGACGAGCTGGCCGGGACCGACTTCCTCGAAGAGAATCTTCTCGGACAGCTGGTCCTCGATCTCGCGCTGGATGGTGCGCCGCAGCGGCCGCGCACCGAGCACGGGGTCGAACCCGCGCTTGGCCAGCAGAGCCTTGGCCTTGTCCGTCAGCTCCATGGCCATGTCCTTGGCCTTGAGCTGCTTCTCGACCCGGCCGATCATCAACTCGACCATCTGGACGATCTCGTCGCGAGTCAGCTGGTGGAACACGATGATGTCGTCGATGCGGTTGAGGAATTCCGGCCTGAAGTGCTTCTTCAGCTCGTCGTTGACCTTCTGCTTCATCCGCTCGTAGTTGTTCTCACCGCCACCCTGGGTGAAGCCGAGCCCGACCGCCTTACTGATGTCGGACGTGCCGAGGTTCGACGTGAAGATCAACACCGTGTTCTTGAAGTCCACCGTGCGACCCTGACCGTCGGTGAGCCGACCGTCCTCGAGGACCTGCAACAGGCTGTTGTAGATCTCCTGGTGGGCCTTCTCGATCTCGTCGAACAGCACGACGCTGAACGGCTTGCGGCGCACCTTCTCGGTGAGCTGGCCGCCCTCCTCGTAGCCGACGTATCCCGGAGGGGCGCCGAACAGCCGCGAGGCGGTGAAGCGGTCGTGGAACTCGCCCATGTCGATCTGGATGAGCGCGTCGTCGTCGCCGAACAGGAAGTTGGCCAGCGCCTTGGACAGCTCGGTCTTACCGACACCGGACGGGCCGGCGAAGATGAACGAGCCGGACGGCCGCTTGGGATCCTTCAGCCCGGCGCGGGTACGCCGGATGGCCTTGGATACCGCCTTGACGGCGTCCTCCTGGCCGATGATCCGCTTGTGGATCTCGTCCTCCATGCGCAGCAGCCGAGTGGTCTCCTCCTCGGTCAGCTTGAACACCGGGATACCGGTCCAGTTACCGAGCACCTCGGCGATCTGCTCATCGTCGACCTCGGCGACCACATCCAGATCACCTGAGCGCCACTGCTTCTCACGCTCGGCGCGCTGTGCGACCAGTTGCTTTTCCTTGTCGCGCAGGCTGGCGGCCTTCTCGAAGTCCTGCGCGTCGATCGCAGATTCCTTCTCGCGACGAGCATCAGCGATCTTCTCGTCGAACTCGCGAAGGTCCGGCGGAGCGGTCATCCGGCGGATACGCATCCTGGCACCGGCCTCGTCGATCAGGTCGATCGCCTTGTCCGGCAGGAACCGGTCATTGATGTAGCGGTCAGCCAGTGTGGCGGCAGCCACGATCGCGGGATCGGTTATCGAGACGCGATGGTGGGCCTCGTAGCGATCGCGCAAGCCCTTGAGGATCTCGATGGTGTGCTCGACCGTCGGCTCGCCGACCTGCACCGGCTGGAACCGGCGCTCCAGGGCGGCATCCTTCTCGATGTACTTGCGGTACTCGTCGAGCGTGGTGGCGCCGATGGTCTGCAGCTCGCCCCGCGCCAGCTTGGGCTTGAGGATCGACGCCGCGTCGATGGCACCCTCGGCGGCACCCGCACCGACGAGCGTGTGAAGCTCGTCGATGAACAGGATGATGTCGCCGCGGGTATTGATCTCCTTGAGCACCTTCTTGAGGCGTTCCTCGAAATCACCGCGGTAGCGGCTGCCCGCCACCAGCGAACCCAGGTCAAGCGTGTACAGCTGCTTGTCCTTCAGCGTCTCGGGAACCTCGCCGTGCACGATCGCCTGTGCCAGGCCCTCGACGACGGCCGTCTTGCCGACGCCGGGCTCACCGATCAGCACCGGGTTGTTCTTGGTGCGACGGCTCAGCACCTGCATGACCCGCTCGATTTCCTTCTCACGGCCGATGACCGGATCGAGCTTGCCTTCCATCGCGGCGGCGGTGAGGTTGCGGCCGAATTGGTCGAGCACCAGCGACGTCGACGGATTGCCCGCCTCGCCGCCGCGACCGCCCGTACCGGCTTCCGCAGTCTCCTTGCCCTGGTACCCGCTCAGCAGCTGGATCACCTGCTGACGGACACGAGTCAGCTCAGCGCCAAGCTTCACGAGGACCTGAGCGGCCACGCCCTCGCCCTCGCGAATCAGGCCGAGCAGGATGTGCTCGGTGCCGATGTAGTTGTGGCCGAGCTGCAGCGCTTCGCGCAGCGACAGTTCCAGCACCTTCTTGGCGCGAGGGGTGAACGGAATGTGACCGGACGGCGCCTGCTGGCCCTGGCCGATGATCTCCTCGACCTGGCTGCGCACGCCTTCGAGCGAAATGCCCAGCGACTCCAGTGACTTGGCGGCTACGCCTTCACCCTCATGAATGAGCCCAAGAAGGATGTGCTCGGTTCCGATGTAGTTGTGGTTGAGCATCCGGGCCTCTTCTTGAGCCAGGACGACGACCCTGCGGGCACGGTCGGTGAATCTCTCGAACATCGGTGGTTACCTGCTCTCCATCAATAGACTCGGCGCTTTGCACTTGAATAAGTGCACCGCACCTGCCGTCCACTCTAATGGGCGGCGGCCCCGGGTGCCCCGCCTCCCGGTCTGCTCTAAGCGGACAGCGGTATCAACACACCCCGCGGTGGGTGTACCCGGGTGCTATTGCGTATCAACGCCCGAGCGATCCGATTGTTTCCGAGGATCGCTTTCGAGGGAGTTCGCGGCCAGCGAACGCGTAGCGCAGGCCTGTTACGTAGCCGCTTACCAGCCGCTTACCAGCCGCTTACGTGGCCGCGTGGAACGCGTCGATGACGTCTGCCGGAATCCGACCGCGGGTGGACACGCTGTGTCCGTTGCGGCGGGCCCAATCGCGGATCGCGGCGCTCTGTTCGCGATCGATGGCCGCCCGGCCTCGACCCGATCCTGTCGAGCGTCCGCGGCGACGACCGCCGACCCGGCGTCCGGCCTCGACCCATTGCTTCAGGTCGTTGCGCAGCTTGGCGGCATTCTTCGAAGAAAGGTCAATCTCGTAGCTGACCCCGTCGAGCCCGAATTCGACTGTCTCATCGGCTCCGCCTTCGCCGTCGAAATCATCGACCAGCGTGACGGTCACTTTCTTCGCCATTAGTCCACACAGCCCTTCTCGGAAGCACGTTGATTCTTAGATAAGTTTCGATCCCCGCACTAATGTGCCATATTAAGACACACCATTCAACAAGATGGGGAAAAGATCGGGAAAGATCGGAAATCCGGTAGATCAGTTCCCGTGCCGTCGCACTATCGGGAACAAAACGGTCTCTCGAATCGACAGTCCCGTCAAAGCCATCAACAATCTATCGATACCCATTCCGGTGCCTGTCGACGGCGGCATCGCATACTCCAGGGCGGCCAGGAAATCCTCGTCCAAAACCATTGCCTCGTCGTCACCAGCGGCCGCTGCTCGCGCTTGCGCCTCGAACCTTTCGCGCTGGATAACGGGGTCGATCAGTTCGGAGTAGCCGGTCGCGAGCTCGACGCGCCGCACGTAGAGGTCCCATTTCTCGGTGACACCCTCGATGCTGCGATGCGCGCGGGTCAACGGCGTTGTCTCGACAGGAAAATCTCTGACGAAGGTGGGTGCCCACAGCGTGTTTCCAACGGTGTGCTCCCAAAGCTCCTCGATCAATTTCCCGTGCCCGTAACCGCGATCGCGTGGAATCTCCACACCCAGTCGGTCAGCGATCGCCCATAAATAATCGGCCGTCGTATCCGGGGTGATCTCTTCTCCGAGCGCTACAGACAACGACGAATACATTTGTATGGTCTGCCATTCACCATCGAGATCATAGACACTGCCATCTGGCAATGGCACCTGCCTGGTGCCGATCGCCTCGTCGGCGACCTCCTGAATTATCTCGCGGGTGACAACGGCGGAATCGTCATACGTTCCGTAGGCCTGATATGTCTCGAGCATCGCGAATTCTGGTGAATGCGTCCAATCCGCGCCTTCGTTTCGGAACACGCGATTCAACTCGAAGACGCGCTCGAATCCGCCCACCAGGCAACGCTTTAGGAAAAGTTCCGGGGCGATTCGAAGGTAGAGATCGGCGTCCAGCGCATTGGAGTGGGTGACGAACGGTCGGGCCGCCGCGCCACCGGCCAATGTCTGCAGAATCGGTGTCTCGACCTCGAGAAAGCCGCGCCGTTCGAGCGCCGAGCGCACGGCGCGGACTACGGCGACGCGCTGTCGGGCGATGGTCCGAGCCTCCGGACGCACGATCAGGTCGACATAGCGCTGCCGGACCCGGGACTCTTCGCTCATCTCTTTATGGGCGACGGGAAGCGGGCGTAATGCCTTGGAAACTATTTGCCAGGAATCCGCTAGAACAGATAGTTCTCCGCGCCGCGAACTGATCACCTCACCGTGAACGAAAACTATGTCGCCGAGGTCGACGTCGGATTTCCACGATTCCAGCGAGTCCTGACCGACCCGATCCAGGCTGATCATCACCTGCAGGTGCGTGCCGTCACCCTCCTGCAATGTGGCGAAGCACAGCTTGCCGGAATTGCGGGCGAACATGACGCGGCCCGCGACACCGACGATGAGCCCGGTCTCGGCGTTCGCCTCGAGGTCAGGGTAGGTCTGGCGAATTTCGGCCAGCGTATGCGTGCGGGCGACCTCAACCGGGTACGGCTCGCGCCCCTCGGCAAGCAGACGTTCCCGCTTACCCTGGCGGATCCGGTACTGCTCGGGGATGTCGGTGTCTGATGTCGCGGCCGGGGCCGCTCCGGTGTCCGATGTCGCGGCCGGGGCCGCTCCGGTGTCCGATGTCGCGGCCGGGGCCGCTCCGGTGTCCGATGTCGCGGCCGGGGCCGCTCCGGTGTCCGGCGGGTCAGGTGTCCTCACGACGTGCCAGCTTAAATGAACTCATGGCGGCCCCGATCAACGCAGCGGCGGTGGCCGCGCTGGCGCAGGAACCGCTGGACTGGCGGTTCAAGGGTTTACCTGCGTCGTGGTGGGGTCGCACGCCTACCGATGTGTGCGCCGAGTCACCCCACCTGCTCGCTGATGGCGCCGTCGGTCCGGTGTGCGTGCTACTCGAGGACGCGCTCGCTGCAAACCTCGCCACGATGGCGCGATGGTGCGACGAGCGCGGCGTCGAGCTGGCGCCGCACGGCAAGACGCACATGTCGCCTCAGCTGTTGGCTCGCCAGTTCGACGCCGGTGCGTGCGCTGTCAGCGCCGCGACCATCAGCCAGGTCCGAATCTTCCGGGCGTTCGGCGTCCGCGATGTCGTACTGGCCAATGAGCTGGTCGACCCGGCAGCATTGCGCTGGCTGGCCGCCGAACTCGACGCGCATCCGGACTTCACCCTGGTGTGCTGGGTCGACTCGGTGCGCGGCGTCGAGCTGATGGCATCGACGTTGACCGATGCAGGCGCGGTCCGGCCGGTAGACGTGTGCGTCGAGGTCGGCATGGCGGGCGGTCGCACGGGTTGTCGCGAGGCGGCCACCGTCGATGAGGTGGCCCGCGCGGTCGTCGCCTCCCCGCGGCTGCGACTGATCGGCGTTGCCGGCTACGAAGCGGCGCTCGGACATGACGTCACCCCCGATGCCGTGGCCATTGTCCGTTCTTATCTGGCCGACGTCCGCGCCGCAGTGCTGCGGCTGGCGCCGATCTTCGAAACCGACCGCATCGTCGTGACGGCCGGCGGCAGTACGTATTTCGATACGGTCGCCGAAGGGCTCACCGGATGGCCCGCCGGTGTGTCCGCGCGCACGATCCTGCGCAGCGGGTGCTATCTGACCCATGACGACGGCCTCTACGGCCGCACGTCGCCGCTGCGCGACGGACTGCATTCAGCCTTGCGGGTGTGGTCGCAGGTCGTGTCGCGGCCCGAACCGGACCTCGCGGTGCTGACGATGGGCCGCCGCGACGTCTCCTTCGACCAGAACATGCCGATCCCCTATGGGTTGGCGGCCGCTCGGGTCGTCAAGCTCAACGATCAGCACGCATATCTACGACTCGGCGACGACGGGGTCCACGTCGGCGAATGGCTGGAATTCGGAATCAGCCATCCGTGCACGGTCTTCGACAAGTGGCCGATGATCCCGGTGCTCGACGAGGGCGGCCGCGTCGTCGAACTGATCCGGACGTTCTTCTAGGCGGCAGTTAGCGGGCCTGCTTGAGCCGGCCTCGTTGGCTGTCGCGGTTGCGTTCGAAGACCAGCTGCAGACCGTCGAGGGTCAGGTGCTGGTCGTAGTGGTCCACGGTGCGCAGATCCGGCAGCACAAGCGGCGCTCCATGGCCGGTGGCAACCACTGTGGTGTCATCGCCACCGAATCCGTCGACATCCGCGCGGATCCGGCTCACCAATCCGTCCACCAGGCCCGCGAATCCGAACACCGCGCCGGATTGCATGCATTCCACCGTGTTCTTACCGACGACTGACCGCGGCCGGGTCAGCTCGACGCGGCGTAGCGCCGCAGAGCGTTCGGCCGCCGCGTCGGAGGACACCTGCACACCGGGGGCGATTGCACCGCCGAGGAATTCACCCTTGGCCGAGACGACGTCGACGCAGATCGAGGAGCCGAAGTCGACCACGATCGCAGCGGTGCCGTACTTATGGAAGGCGGCCAGGCAGTTGACGATACGGTCGGCGCCGACCTCCTTGGGATTGTCGACCAGCAGCGGTATGCCCGTGCGCACGCCCGGTTCGATCAGCACATGGGGCACCGACGGCCAGTACTGCTCGAGCATCAGTCGCACCTCGTGAAGCACCGACGGCACCGTTGACAGCCCGGCGGCACCCGTCAGCTGCTCGGCGTCGTCTCCTATGAGCCCGTCGATCGTCAGCGCCAACTCGTCTGCGGTGGCCTCGGATTCGGTGCGAATCCGCCAATGGTGCACCACTTTTGCGTGGTCGCCGGAGCCCGACACCAGTCCGACGACGGTGTGGGTGTTGCGAACGTCGATAGCGAGCAGCACAGGATTACCGCGGTGACATCAGCTCGGCTGCATCAGCCGGCACATAGGCGGGGTCGTGACCGAGATCGATCTGCTTGTTGTCGTCGTCGACGAACACGACTCGCGGCTGATGGCTACGCGCCTCAGCATCCTCCACCGAGGCATACGCGATCAGGATCACCAGGTCACCCGGGTGCACCAGATGTGCTGCTGCCCCGTTGATCCCGATCACACCGCTGCCGCGTTCGCCGGTGATCGCATAGGTCACCAACCGCGCGCCGTTGTCGACGTCCACGATCGTGACCTGCTCCCCCTCGAGGAGGTCGGCCGCGTCCATCAGGTCTGCGTCGATCGTCACCGAGCCGACATAGTGCAGATCGGCCTGGGTCACCGTGGCACGGTGAATCTTGGATTTCAGCATTGTCCGTAACATCAATTCCTCCAGGGCAGTTCGTGTTCGTCATACTCGACGTGGGGACCGCCACCAGATGGCAATCCGATGTCGATGGCGATATTGTCCAAAAGTCGGGTTTGTCCGAGTCGACCGGCGACCAGCATGCGGGCCATGCCCACCGATGGCGCCGGCCCCAGCATCGGATCGCGCACCTCCAGATAATCCAGGTCGATGGCCGGCACCTCGTCGAGCACAGCGCGCGCCGCATCCAGTGCCGCCGCCGAACCCTCTCCGGCCCCGTACATCCCGGCGAGCAGCGCCGCCGACAGTGCGCCGGCCTGCTCGCGGTCGACCTCGTTGAGGTAGCGGTTGCGCGACGACATCGCCAGGCCGTCCGGTTCGCGCACTATCGGGACACCGACGACCTGCGTACCGACGTCGAGGTCGGCGACCATCTGGCGGATCAGCGTCAGCTGCTGGTAATCCTTCTCGCCGAAGAACGCCCGATCCGGGCCGACGATGTTCAGCAGTTTGAGCACGACCGTCAGTACGCCGGCGAAATGCGTTGGCCGCGAGGCACCTTCGAGTTCAGATCCGAGCGGGCCCGGATGGACGGAGGTGCGCATACCGTCGGGGTACATGTCGGCTGCCGTCGGGGTGAACGCGATCTCGACACGTTCCTCGCGCAGGGCGGCCAGATCGTCGTCGAGGGTGCGCGGGTATGCGTCGAGGTCCTCATTCGCACCGAACTGCAACGGGTTCACAAAGATCGACACCACCACGACCGCGCCCTGGACTCGCTTGGCCGAACGGATCAGCGTGCGATGTCCCTCGTGCAGAGCGCCCATGGTCGGCACCAGCATCACCCTGCGACCGGTGGCTCGAAGTGCCCTGGTGACATCCGAGACGTCCCGCGGTACGGAGTAGACGTTCAGGTCGCCGGCGTGGAACTGGGGCTTCGGTGCGGTGATCATCTGTCGGTTCCAAGCACTGCGAACACCTCACGGGGGGCGTGTGCACGCTGGGCCGTGCGCAAGGAATTGGCTCGATATGCTTGTGCAAGTTTAGGATTCAATTCCATCAGCGCCTCCAGATGACCCGCGACCGCGTCGGCGTCACCGCGGGCGACCGGCCCTGTCAGCGCTCCCTGGCCGCGCACCAATGCATTTTCCAGCGATGCACGTGCCAGCGGACCGACGACCCTCTCGGCAATGCCGCCGGGTGCGTTGCCGATGATCTCCTGCCCCAGCAACTCCTGACCCCACAGCGCTGAACGCAGTGCCTCGACCGCGTCGAGTACCACGGTGACGAGGTGGTTGCTCGCGTGCGCCAGCGCCGCGTGATAGAGGGTTCGCGCGTCTTCACGGATGCGGAACGGTTCGCCGCCGATCTCCAACACCAGCGACTGTGCGATCGCGTATCCGACTTCGTCGGCCGCCGTCACCCCGAAGCACGCCTCTGGCAGGCGGGCGATGTCCTCATCACCCCCGGTGAACGTCATCGCCGGGTGGATCGCCAGCGGAATGCAATCCTGTTCGGTCAACGGCGCCAGCACACCGATGCCGTTGGCCCCCGATGTGTGCGCGACGATCGTGCCCGGCCGTACCGCCCCGGTGGCCGCCAGTCCGGCGATCAGCCCCGGCAGTGCTGCGTCGGGCACCGCCAGCAAAAGCAGTTCGGCGCGGGCGGCAACCTCGTCCACCGGCAACACCGCGGTATCGGGCAGTCGCCGCTGCGCACGCTCACGCGACGCGTGTGATATGGCACTGCACGCTACGACTACATGCTCGGCGCGTTCCAAGGCGACACCGAGCGCAGAACCCACCCGACCAGCGGAAACGACGCCGATCGTGAGCCGCGCCGGGCGGAATCCGTCAGAGGGGGTCCCCATCGAAACCACGAGATCGACCTCGCTGAATAGTGATAGTTACTTTCGTTCCGGTCCTGCAATGCGGGTACCGGACGGTCAACGAAGCGTAACTCACTCGTCGCGGCGACGGCGACGGCCGCCGCCGGACGGGGCGGCCTGAAGCCTCGCCAGCAGGTCGGCCACCGACTGTCCACCGGTTTGGGCATCGTCGGAGCTGCGGTGTCGTCGCGACACGGCCGATTGCTCGGGAGGCTCCGGCTCCTCATGAAGCGGTGGCTGAGCCGATTCGGTGGCCAAGGTGGGCGGCGCGGGGGGCCTGCCGGGGTCGGCAGTCTCGGCGGGCGCCGAATGCCGGCCTCGCCGAGGCAGCTCGGGCGGCGGTGTCGACATCGCCGGCTGCGAATGAGGAGCATCCGGTGCCTGCGCGCGTCGTCTGCCCACGTAATCGCCTGCGGAACCGTTCTCATCAGACGGCTCGTCGGCCGGGGGCGTCTGCGGTGTGACATCCGGCGCCGCCCAGTTGCTGCCGGGCGCCCCCGCGGGAATCCACGCCCCTTCGGCAGGGGCCGGCTGCCAGTCAGGGTCGGGCGGGGGCTCCTGCGGCTCAGGCGGTCTCGTGGGCTCAGGCGATTTGGGTGGCTCTTGTCCTGGCGGCCAAGAGAATTGGGTGGTGCGCTCGTTGTCGGTGGGCGGAGGGACCGGTGGTGGCGTCGCCGACGGTGGTGTCGGTGGGGGCGGTGGTGTAGGTGGGGGCGGTGCCCACGACGGCGGCTCATCGACCGCATACCGCCGGGACTCCCGTTGCGCCTCCGCAGCCCTGCGGTGCGAGCCGCCCGGACTGGCGGGCGGCACCCATTCGAACTCAGGCGGATGCGGTTCCTCCGGCACGTCGATGATCGGGCTTTCATCGGTGCGGTAATCGTTGTCGTCGCGATCTTCGGTATCGATGCGGCTGGCGGTGACCCGACCGGCGGTCTCGGGGCTGGGCGACCAGTTCTCGTAAGACCCCGCACCGGTCCGATCGTTTTCCAACGCCGGCCGGTGTGACAGGTCGGCGTCGAACAAGATCTCCAGGTTGGCGCGCAGCGCGGCCAGTTCCGCCCGCAGGCCGGCCACTTCGTCGGCCGTCTGGGCACGCAGTTCTGACACCAGCTCGCGGCGCAGCTGCGACTCCACCGACAGCTCGTACTCCCGGCGCGCAGAGATCTCGCGATCCAGCTGAAGGTCGTAGACGAGCTTGAGGTCGCGGACCTTGGCCTGGTCCATATCGCTCTGCCTGCGGTAGATGACCGATACGAACGCCGCCACCACCGCGGCCCACAGCGCCAGGATGACGGCGAGTTTCAGCAACTCCACCCGATCGGTGAACACAAGGGCCGAACTGGAGCCGATGGCAAGCACTAGCAACACCGTCAACAGCACCCAACCGGGCCGACGCACGCTGCGCCGCTGGCGCGCGCTGCGGGTCGGTTCAGCCATGGGGCGACAATACCCGCCACAGGTCACCTAGCGTGTCGACCGCTTCGGCGATTCGGCGCGCGCGCGTTGAAACCTGCTACTCCGTTGCGCCGTCAGGGTTGTCGGGCGGCTCCGGTGGCGACTTGCAGCAATGCTGTAGCCACAGAGCGGCGGCCACCAGTGCGAAGGCACATGCGGCAGCCACGACCGCGCCGGCCGTATCCTCGCCTGCAACTCGCAAAGTCGAGCGCCGCGGCAACAGGTAGGCGAGCACGCCAAGCCACCAGCCGAACACCACTGCGCCCACCCACGCCGAGGCCTTGGCGATCGACACAGACCTGGCCACCGCGAGCGGATGCAGCCAGCCGGGACCGTCACCGATGTGCCCGTCGTTTATCTTGCCCCTCACATAGAAACCCCAGCCCGCCTCGGCAATCGCGACCACCAGCAACGAGACTCCGGACAGCAGGGTGATCGGCGGAAAGAACCGATACAGCGTCAGTACGAGTAGGTACGCCGCCACGGCGGCAGCCACGGTCGCGGTGGTGAGATCGCGCTTGCGGGTGGGACCCATCAGCTCAGCGCCGCGTCGGTAAGCCGCACCCCGTCGCGATCGGCGGGGTCGAGTTCGGCGAGCAGTTTCTCGACGGACCGCCGCTCGCCTGCAACGGACAGCGTGGCGGCGGGTTCGACGGCGAGCCACGGCACGAGCACGAACGCGCGCTCATGCGCCAGCGGATGCGGCAATGTCAGTTCCTCGTCGTCGGACCTGATCTCACGCCCACCCGAGCTGCACATGACGAGGTCGATGTCCAGCGTGCGGGGTCCCCACCGCTCGTCGCGCAGGCGCTCGGCGGCCTGTTCCAGTTCTTGCGCGCGGCGCAGCCACCCGCGGGCGTCGAGCGCGGGATCGTCGGCGAGCACCACCGCGTTGAGAAACGCACCCTGTTCGACGCCGCCCCATGGATCGGTCTCGTACACCGGCGAGACGGCGCGGACCGCAACTCCGAGGCCGTCGACGACCGACTGCAATCGCGCCAGCCTGTCGCCGAGGTTCGAACCGATCGACAGCACCACTTGAGTCATGCCCCGACTCCCGCTCGTCCCCTGCCCTCCGGGCGTGGGCCCTTCGGTCCTCGCTCGTGCCTCGCTGCGATCCTCACTCGCGATCGCCTTCGGGGCGTCATGAGTTGCCCCGTCCGCTGCGACGCGATCGGCGTGCCACCACAGCCACGTCGGCGAAGGTCAGTGGGATCGGCGCGGCAGGTTTGTGCACCGCCACCTCGACAGCGTGTACCCGCGCGTCGGCCATGATGTCGTCGGCGATCTCCCCTGCCACCGTCTCGATGAGATTGCGCGGTGGACCCGCTACGACGTCGGCGGCCCGTTGAGCCAGCCTGCCGTAATCCAGGGTGTCGGCCAGGTCGTCACTTGCCGCCGCAGCAGCGAGGTCGACCCAGACAATGATGTCGATGACGAAATCCTGGCCGTCGCGGCGCTCATGGTCGAACACTCCGTGGTGTCCCCGAACGGTCAACCCGCGCAATTCGATTCGATCAGCCACGCTCAACCATTCCAAGCCTCGAGCACCTTGATGGCGTCCACCGACGCCCGCACGTCGTGCACCCGGACACCCCACGCGCCGTGCAGTCCGGCGAGCGCGGAGATCACCGCGGTCGCGGTCTCCCTGCCGTCAGGCGGACGCGGTTCGCCATCCTGACGCGCCAACAGCGTGCCAAGGAAGCGCTTACGAGATGCACCGACCAACACCGGCACTCCCGTACCGACGAACTCCGGCAGCGCCCGCAGGATCGCCCAGTTGTGTTCTGCGGTCTTGGCGAAACCCAGTCCGGGATCGATGATCACATTCACCGGATCCACGCCGGCCGCCACCGCGGCGTCGACACTGGCCATGAGTTCGTCGCGAACCTCGGCGACCACGTCACCGTAGGCGGGCGCGTCATGGGGTCGGGCCGTGCCGACGGAACGCCAGTGCATCAGCACCCACGGAACTTTGGCGTCGGCGAGCAGCGGAGCCATGTCCGGATCGGCCCGACCGCCGGACACGTCGTTGACTATCCGGGCGCCGTTCTCCAGTGCAGCCTGCGCCACCGCCGCGTGCATGGTGTCGATACTGACCGTAATACCCTGTTCGGCAAGCTCTTTGATGACCGGTACCACCCGCGATGTTTCGACCTCCGGATCGATACGCGTGGCACCCGGTCGCGTGGACTCGCCTCCGACATCGACGATCGCGGCACCTTCGGCGGCCAACGCCAGCCCGTGGGCGACGGCGCGGTCACGGTCGAGAAAGAGTCCGCCGTCGGAGAAGGAGTCGGCGGTGACGTTCACAACCCCCATGACCTGCAACCGTGGTGGATTCACTTCCGCAGGATGAGATCCAGAGCTTCGGACCTGGACACGCTGTCGGTCTTGAATTGTCCCCGCACCGCCGACGTCGTGGTGACGGCGCCGGGCTTGCGGACGCCCCGCATCGCCATGCAGAGGTGTTCGGCCTCGACCACCACGATGGCCCCGCGCGGATTCAGCTTGCGCATCAGCGCGTCGGCGATCTGCGCGGTCAGCCGTTCCTGCACCTGCGGCCGCTTGGCGTAAAGATCCACCAGCCGCGCGATTTTCGACAGCCCGGTGACCCGCCCGTCCTCACCGGGGATGTAGCCGACATGCGCCACCCCGTGGAACGACACCAGGTGGTGTTCGCACGTGGAGTACATCGGTATCTGTTTGACGATCACCAATTCGTCGTGCTGTTCGTCGAAGGTGGTGTTCAGCACCGTGTCCGGGTCGGTGTACAGGCCCGCGAACAACTCCTTGTAGGCGCGCGCGACCCGGGCCGGGGTTTCCTCCAGGCCATGCCGGTCAGGGTCTTCGCCCACCGCGATCAGCAACTCGCGCACCGCCGCCTCCGCGCGCGGTTGGTCGAACACTCCGGGTTCGAATTTGACAGAGTTGTTCTGCGACTGCGTCATTGAAGCCTCCTATGACCCTGCAAGCCTGTCAGCCGTGCGGGTTATGCCGACCGTTCTCCTGACCCGGTTCATCGTTCGGGTTCGGTTGGCCCCCCTGAGGTGGGTGGCCGGGCTGCGGGTAGGGCTGATACGGGGGATAGGGCTGCGGAGCCCCGCCTGCGACATTTGGGTTGTGCCAGCCGGGCGGATTTGGTGGCGGATACCAATAACCCTGCGGCTGGGGATGCTGCTGGTTCGGCTGCTGCTGGTTCGGCTGCGGGGGCCACCCGGGAGCGTGCCAGCCCGCGGGAGCACCGTAGTCCGGTTGGGTTGGCGCTGCGGTTCCGTTGGCACCGTTGCCATTTGCGCCGTTCTTACCGGCGTCGGCGACCTTGGTGGCCTCCGCGGCCCTACTGGCCGCCGCGATGGCGGTCTTGAACGCGGGTTCGGGCACCGGCTTGGGCCAGGGCTCTCCACGTTCGATCGCCAGCTCGCCCGGCGTCTTGATCGGCGGCTTGTCCGAGGGGATGCGGCCACCGAAGTCGTCGAACATGGTCAGGCGCGGACGCTTCTTTACATCCTCGAAGATCGCCTTCAGCTCGGCGCGGTGCAACGTCTCCTTCTCCAGCAGCTCGCCTGCCAGAATGTCGAGCACATCGCGATATTCGGTGAGTATCTCCCAGGCCTCGGTGTGCGCGGCCTCGATCAGCTTGCGGACCTCGTCGTCGATGATCTGCGCAACCTCGTGGCTGTAGTCCGCCTGGGTGCCCATGGTGCGCCCCAGGAACGGGTCGCCGTGCTCGGTTCCGTACCGCACCGCACCCAGCTTGCTGCTCATGCCGTACTCGGTGACCATTGCGCGGGCGATCTTGGTGGCCTGCTCGATGTCGGAGACCGCGCCGGTGGTCGGCTCGCGGAACACCAGTTCCTCCGCGGCCCGGCCGCCCATCGCGAACACCAGTCGCGCGATCATCTCCGAGCGGGTCATGAGGCCCTTGTCGTCCTCGGGGACCGACATCGCGTGTCCGCCGGTGCGCCCACGGGCCAGGATCGTCACCTTGTAGATCGGGTCGATGTCGGGCATCGCCCATGCCGCCAGCGTGTGGCCGCCCTCGTGGTAGGCGGTGATCTTCTTCTCGTGCTCGCTGATGATGCGGCCCTTGCGCCGCGGCCCGCCGACGACGCGGTCGACGGCCTCCTCCAGCGCAGGGCCGGTGATGACGGTGCCGTTCTCGCGGGCGGTAAGCAACGCGGCTTCGTTGATCACGTTGGCCAGATCGGCGCCGGACATGCCGACCGTCCGCTTGGCCAGCCCGTCGAGGTCGGCGTCGTCCGCGATCGGCTTGCCCTGCGAATGCACCTTGAGCACGGCCCTACGACCTGCCAGGTCGGGATTGGAGACCGGGATCTGACGGTCGAAGCGGCCGGGCCGTAACAGCGCAGGGTCAAGGATGTCCGGCCGGTTGGTCGCGGCGATCAGGATGACGCCCGCACGCTCGCCGAAGCCGTCCATCTCCACGAGCAGCTGGTTCAGTGTCTGCTCGCGTTCGTCGTGGCCACCGCCGAGTCCTGCGCCGCGCTGCCGTCCGACGGCGTCGATCTCGTCAACGAAGATGATGCATGGGCTGTTCTGCTTGGCCTGCTCGAACAGGTCGCGCACACGGGAGGCGCCGACGCCGACGAACATCTCGACAAAGTCCGAACCTGAAATCGTGAAGAACGGAACCCCGGCCTCACCCGCGACCGCGCGGGCCAGCAGCGTCTTACCGGTGCCCGGCGGACCGTAGAGCAGCACGCCCTTGGGGATCTTGGCGCCGAGCGCCTGATACCGCGTCGGGTTCTGCAGGAAGTCCTTGATCTCGTAGAGCTCCTCGACAGCCTCGTCGACACCGGCCACATCGGCGAACGTGGTCTTGGGCATGTCCTTGGACAGCTGCTTGGCCTTGGACTTGCCGAAGCCGAAGCCCATCCGGCCGCCACTCTGCATGCGGGAGAACATCACGAACAAGCCGACGAGCAGCAGTAGCGGGAGCAGGTAGATGAGTAGCGAGCCCAACATGCTGCCCTGGTTCACGACGGTGTTGATCTTGGCGTTCTTGGCGCTCAACGCGTCGAACAGCTGCACTCCGTACCCCGTGGGGTACTTGGTGATGATCTTGTCGCTGTCCTGGGTGTCGCTGTTGGGTTTCTTCAGCTCGAGCCGAAGCTGCTGCTCACGGTCGTCGATCTGGGCGCTCTTGACGTTGTCGCTGCTGATCTGGGACATCGCGACAGAGGTATCGACGGGCTTGAAACCGCGCGTGTCGTCACTGAAGTAGTAGAAGGACCAACCCAGCAACAACACCACCGCAACCACGGTGAGCGTGCGGATAACATTTTTCCGGTTCATCGAATGTCCGTCGTCGACTTCCTCTATGCGCAGTCAGAAACCTCAAGGCTACCGCTAGACCAACGAACTAAGGTTCCCGCCGGTGTGCTTGGCTGGCGTCGTGCACAGCTCGACCGAACGGATAGTCGAGATAAACGGGGTGGCGCTTCGGATCATGGAAGCCGGAGAACGCGGTGCGCCTCTGGTGGTGCTGGCCCACGGATTCCCTGAACTGGCTTATTCGTGGCGGCACCAGATCCCGGTTCTCGCCGACGCGGGCTACCACGTCGTCGCCCCCGATCAGCGTGGGTACGGCGGCTCCAGCCGCCCCGACGCCGTCGAGGAGTACGACATCCACGCGCTGACCGGCGATCTCGTCGCCCTGCTCGATGAGGCCGGCGCCCGGCAGGCGGTCTTCATCGGCCACGACTGGGGCGCCATGGTCGTGTGGCACACCGCGCTGCTGCATCCCGACCGGGTCCGGGCGGTCGCCGGGCTCAGCGTTCCACCCATTCCCCGTGCGCGTTCCCGCCCGACCGAACGCTGGCGGGAGAAGTTCGGGGACGACTTCTACATGCTGCGCTTCCAGGAACCCGGACTCGCCGACGCCGAGATGGAGGCCGACGTGGCGATCACGATGCGCGGAATGTTCGCCGGGCTGATCGCAGGCGACGCGCCGTTGCCCGACTGGATCAACGGCGACGAGTTCGACCACTACGTGGCCGAGTTCAGCAGAACCGGGTTCACCGGCGCGCTCAACTGGTACCGCAACTACGACCGCAACTGGGAATCGACGCCGCAGCTCGCCGGCGCACAGACCACTGCGCCCGCGCTGTTCGTAGGGGGCACGGCCGACCCTGTCGGCCCCACAATGAATCCCGCCCGCGCGCGTGAGGTCGTCGCGGGGCCGTACACCGAGCGGTGGATCGACGGTGCGGGGCATTGGATACAGCAGGAGCGGCCCGACGAGGTCAACCGAATCCTGGTGGCCTTTCTGCGCGAAGTGCAGCAGCCATAGGTGCACCGAGCCTGACGGTATGGTGCCTCTCATGCCGATCGCCGCGCGAGCGAAGTTGACCACCCGACTGCTCGTCCTCGCCGCCGCGGGACTGGTCGCCACACTGTCGGGTTGCGATGCGACGTCGGGTCCGACGGCGGCCGCCCCGACCACGAACACCGACGTCCGGCAGGTCACCGTCGTGGGCTCCGGCGAAGTCAAAGGCACTCCGGACACGTTGAACGTCAACGCGTCGATCGAGTTCACCGCCCCCGACGTCACCGGCGCGATGAACCAGGTCAGCGACCGTCAGCTCGGGGTGATCAACGCGCTGGTGGAGGCAGGCGTCGATCGAAACGACATCAGCACCAGCCAGGTGAGCCTGCAGCCGCAGTTCGCGCCGACGACCGACAGCACGGCCATCGTCGGCTACCGCGCGAGCAATTCGATCGACGTGAAGATCCGCCAGCTCGACGCCGCGTCGCAGGCGCTGGCCCTCATCGTCAGCACCGGCGGCAATGCGACCCGGATCAACAACGTGAGCTATTCGATCGACGACGATTCACAACTCGTGAAGGACGCGCGTGCTCGAGCTTTCAATGACGCCAAGGACCGCGCCGAGCAGTACGCGCAGCTGTCCGGCCTCACCCTCGGCAACGTGATTTCGATTTCCGAGATCGCCGGAACCCAGCCGCCCGTCCCGATGCAGCGCGGCGCGGAGATGGCCATGGCCGCGCCAGTACCGGTCGAACCCGGCCAGCAGACCGTCGGGTTCAGCGTGACGGTGATCTGGGAGCTCGACTAACCCGCAGGAGCTTGCCTAACCCGCGGGAGCTTGCCTAACCCGCAGGAGCGATGTCCACCGGGATCCCGTTCAGCACCGCGGTGCCCGACAGCGGGTCGAGCAGATTGCCTGCGTTGAGCTGATTGACGCTCACCCCGGGATTGCGCGACGCGACCTGTAGGCCTGTGCCACCGCGGTCATGACCCCATCCGTGTGGCAGGGACACCACCCCGCGCCGCATGCCGTCGGTGATCTCGACAGCAGCCAGCACTTCTCCGCCCGGGCCCTTCACGACCGCGGTGTCGGTCAGGCCGAGCTCGGCGGCGTCGTCGGGATGGATCCGCAACGTGCACCGATTGCTGCCGCCTGCGAGTGCGGGCACGTTGTGCATCCAGCTGTTGTTGGAACGCAGATGCCGTCGTCCGATCAGCACGAAACGATCGGCCCGCTTCCCGAGTGCCTCCCGAAGCCGCGCCGCCTCCTCGATGAGCGGCGGCGGAGCGAGTTCGATTCTCTCCGTTGGCGTCCGAAGCACCTCGGTCAGGCGCGGCTGCAACGGACCCAGGTCGACTCCGTGCGGGGCGTCTTTGAGTCGCTGCAGCGTGAGACCATCCGGCTTGGCACCGAACGCATCGCCGTAGGCACCCAGCCGGAGCATCATGTCGAGGCGGCGCTCGTATCCCGGCCCGGGTGGCAGCATCGCGGTCAGATCGGCGACGGGACGCCCGGCGACCGGCGAGGTCGGATCGGCGGTCTCCTTCGCCAATGTCGCCGCGATGACCTGTTCGTCGACGGCGGCGGGATCGGCGTCGGCGCCGGCACCGAACAGAACGAGCGCGATCCGCGACAGGATCTCCGCCTCGTCGGGTCGGCCGTCGGTCGGCAACACCGGCGGCGAATACCGGGCGTTGTTGCGCACCGCGAGGTTGTTGAGCGCGAAATCGAAGTGGGCGCTTTGGGAGGGCGGCGGTGGCGGCAGGATGACGTCCGCGTGACGCGTCGTCTCGTTGAGGTAGGGGTCGACGCTCACCATGAACCCGACGCCGTCGAGCGCACGGTCGAGGCGGTCGCCGTCGGGAGCGGACAGCACCGGGTTTCCGGCGATCGTGATCATCGCCTTGATCTGTCCGTCGCCGGGGGTGTCGATCTCCTCGGCGAGCGCGGCCGCCGGGAATTCGGACAGCGCTTCGGGATAACCGGAGACGCGGCTGTGCCAGCGCCCGACCGAAAAACCGCGACCGGCCTTCGGCGGGCGAGGCGCGGGCGCGGTGGGACCGAGCGGGAACATCGCCCCGCCCCGGCGGTCGAGATTGCCCGTCAGGACGTTGATGACGTCGACGAGCCAACTGCCCAGCGTTCCGAATTCGACCGTGGACGTGCCTATCCGGCCGTAGACGGCGGCCGTCGGGGCGACGGCGAGCTCACGGGCGAGCACCCGGATGTCGTCCGCTCCGACCCCGCAGTACCCGGCGACGGTGTCCGGCCCGAAATCCGCTGCGACGGCGCGGACGTCGTCGACGCCGTTGACATGGTCGGCCAGGGGGCGGGACGGGCGGGTGGCAACCGAGGTCCCAAGGTCGACCAGACCCTCCTCGAACAGCACGTGGACGACGGCGAGCATCAGCGCGGCGTCGGTGCCGGGGCGGGGGGCGATGTGCCGGTCGGCGAGTTCGGCGGTACGGGTGCGGGCGGGGTCGATGACGACGAGCTTGCCGCCACGCTTACGCAGCGCCCGCAGCTTGCCCGGAAAATCGGCGGCGGTGGCCAGACTGCCGTTGGACACAAGGGGATTGGCGCCGATGACGACGAGGTAGTCCGTGCGGTCGAGATCGGGCACGGTGAAAGCGACCGGGCTGCCGAACATCAGACCGAGCGCGACGTGCTTGGGCATCTGGTCCAGCGTGCTCGCACTGAACACCTGACGGGTGCCGAGCGCACGGATGATCACCGGCGGATACAGCGCACCCGCGACCGTGTGCGCGTTGGGGTTGCCGAGATACACCCCAACCGAGGTTCCGCCGTGCTCGCGCACGACCGCACCAAGACCGTCGGCGACGGCGGCGAACGCCTCATCCCACGTGGCCTCGGTCAGCACGCCGTCCCGTCGCAGGAGTGGCCGCACCAGCCGGTCGGGGTCGTTGTCGAGCTCGGCGAAGCTCGCCCCTTTCGGGCAGATGAAACCGTGGCTGAACACGTCGTCGCGGTCGCCGCGCGCGCCGGTGAGTCGGCCGTCGTCGATGGTCAGGGTCAGGCCGCAGGTGGCCTCGCAGAACGGACAGATCCGAAGCGCTGTTTCGGTCACGCCCTCGATCATGCGCCGAGCTGCAGCTGTTTGAAAGCCTCCGACTTAGTGCTCCTCGTACACCTTGGGGTCCAGCGTGCCGATGTAGGGCAGGTCGCGATAGCGCTCGGCATAGTCGAGGCCGTAGCCGACGACGAACTCGTTGGGGATGTCGAAGCCGACGTAGGCGATGTCGACATCGGCGCGTACCGCGGCGTCGGGTTTGCGCATCAACGTGCACACCTTCAGCGAACGCGGATGCCGGGTCGCGAGGTTGCGCAGCAGCCAGGACAGCGTGAGCCCGGAGTCGACGATGTCCTCGACGATCAACACGTCGCGGTCATTGATGTCGCGGTCGAGGTCCTTGAGGATGCGTACCACGCCCGACGACGACGTCGACGATCCGTACGAACTGACGGCCATGAACTCCAGCTGGGTCGGCAGCGGAATCGCCCTGGCGAGGTCGGTGACGAAGAACACCGCACCTTTGAGCACCGTGATGAGCAGAAGATCCTGGCTGTTCTCGGCGAGGGCGTCGCGATACTCCGCGCCGAGCTGCGCACCGAGCTCGGCGACCTTCGCCTGAATTTCGTCCGACGAGATCAGCACCGACTTGATGTCCCCCGGGTACATCTCGGTGGTTTCCACGGCCACGTGCACAGAGTGCCATGCTTCAGACGGGCTCGGTGTGCAGGGTCAGCATCCCGTCACGTCGGCCCGCGATCAGCCGCCTGCTGCGCAGCGGTGATCCCACCGCGACACCGCCCTGCCCGCGCCACCCCGTGACCAGGGTGTCGACGCCGCGAATCTGCTTGTCGGTCAGAGAACTGGCACCTCCTGCCAGCAGCCAGCCCCGAATCACCCTGCGCCGAACGGCGTCCGGCAGGTCGACCAGCCGGGCGGTGTCCAGGCCGCCTGCGATCGACACCTCAGCGAGCTCACGGTCGGCCAACCCGTCGAGCACCTCGGTGTCCTCACGCAGTGCGGCGGCGGTGCGGGCCAGCGCCTCGGCGACACCACCGCCGAGCACCTCTTCCAGCAGCGGGAGCACCTCGGCGCGCAACCGCGCCCGGGTGTACCGGCGATCGACGTTGTGCGGGTCCTGCCACGGGGTCAGGTTCAGCTCGGCACAGGCCGCCTGCGTCACCTCCCGTCGAATCCCGAGCAGCGGTCGGCCCCAAGGTGGGTCGAGTGGGCGCATTCCGGCGATCGAGCGCGCACCCGAACCGCGGCCAAGTCCGAGCAGCACCGTCTCGGCCTGATCATCGAGCGTGTGCGCGAGCAGCACCGGCGCATCGCCGCGCGCGGTGTCCAATGCCCGGTAGCGCGCGGTGCGCGCGGCAGCCTCGGGCCCACCAGCGGTGCCGACATCGACGCAAATGACTTGAGCCTCAACACATCCCAGTGACAGCGCCTGTTCGCGTGCGGTTGCCGCGACCGCGCCCGATTCGGCCTGCAACCGATGATCGACAATCAGCGCCGTGGTCGGCATCACCTTTGCCGCGGCCGCCGTCAGCGCCAGCGAATCGGCACCCCCGGACAGTGCCACACACCACCGCGCGCCTGCGATCGCGTGCTCACGGGAGAACACCGTCACCGCCGCCTGCAGCGCGGCTACAGCACTCTGTCGATCCACCGCTGTGGCTTGTCGATTTCCGTTGGCAGCGGCAAGGTTTCCGCGCTCGACCAAACGGTATTGAACCGCGTCATCCCGACCCGGGACACCACGTGGTCGACGAATGCCTTACCGCGGGTGTACTGGCTGAGCTTGGCGTCGAATCCGAGTAGCGCCCGCACGACCCGCTGCAACGGCGGCTGCTTACGTTGGCGCCGTTCGTCGAAGCGCCTGCGGATCGTCGCCACCGACGGCACCACCTTGGGCCCGACGGCATCCATCACGTGGTCCGCATGACCCTCCAGCAGCGTGCCCAGCACCAGCAGTTGGTCCAGTGCGCGCCGCTGCGGCTCCGCCTGAACCGCGCGCATCAGGCCGATCATCCCCGACGAATTCGGTTCCGACTCAGCGTCAACGACGTAATCGCGACGGCTGCGCGCAAACTCCGCGAGCCGGCCCACCACCTGGGTGACGTCGTCGCCGGCGTCCTGGGTGAGCACCGCCAACGACTGCGACATGTGGTCGGCAAGCCATGGGTTGGCGCGAAACTGGACTCGGTGGGTGACCTCGTGCAGGCACACCCACAGCCGGAAGTCGCCTGGGTCGACCCGTAATTGGCGCTCCACGCCGATCACGTTGGGGTAGACCAGAAGTAGTTCGCCACCGTCGCGACCGAACGGGTCGTACTGGCCGAGGATGCCCTGCGACACGAACGCCAGCACGGCGCCGGTCTGCGCGCCGGTAATGCGTCCGCTGATGAAACTGTTCGGTTTCTCTGTGCCGCCGGTCATTACGCGCATCGACTGCGTCGCGGCGTGAATCCACTGCGGACGGTCCAGGATGCGGGCTTCGGGAATCGCGCCGCCCTCATTGAGGCCGGTGACTTCACGCACCGGTACCTCGGCGTTGCGGGACGACTCGGCCAATTGGTCGATGACCTGACGGCGGGTGTAGTCGGAGGCGTCCGGGCCTGGGCGCACCAGCTTCTCCCCGACCTGGGCGGCGAAGTTCCAGTCGACGGCGCGTCCCACGCTGGGCGATGGCTTGTCAGTCGATGACTGCGGCGAGGTGCTCATGTGCTGCATCCACACGACCGCAGCGCGGCGGCCAGGGTGTCGAGCGCGATGCGGCCCGTCGGCCCGGCGTCGTTGGAGATGAAGGCGAACGTGAGCACCCGCCCGCTGGCGTCGGTGATGATGCCCGCCAGTGAGTTCGTACCGGTCAGCGACCCCGTCTTGGCCCGCAGGAAACCGGCGGCGGAACGGCCGGCGTCGGTGTCGAGGTAGCGGTTGGACAGGGTCCCGCTGCCGCCCGCGATCGGCAGCATCTCGACCAGCGATCGCAGCTTGGGTTGGGCGCTGCCCGCGGCGGTGTTGACGACTTCGTCGAGGGTCTCCGCGGTGAGCCGGTCGTCGACGGACAGCCCGCTGGAGTCGAACAGCCTGGCGTTGGTGGTGTCGATCTTGGCGGCGTTCAGTTCGCCGAGCACCGCCTGGACCGCACCGGCGAAGCTTTGCGGGAGACCGACTTCGGCAGCGACCTCGCGACCGATCGACTCGGCCATCACGTTGTCGGACGCGTTCATCATGTCGCGCAGCCGGTCGATGAGCGGCGGTGACTGCACTGACGCGATCTCCTGGCCACCGCGCGCCGCCCCCGGCGCCACCGTCACCTTTGCGGGATGCACGCCCAGCGCAACGGCCAAGGCGCGGCCGGCGTCCAGCGCGGGGGTCTTGGAACGCCAGGAGTCGACGCTGACCGGTTGCGTGCGGCCGCCGTCGAGCATCACCGACTCCATCGGCGCGATGTCGCCGCCGTCGATATCGGCCGGATCCCAGCCCGGTGCCATCGTGGGGCCGCTATAGGTGCTCACGTCGACCTGCACTTCGGTGGCATTGATACCCGCGGCCTCGACCTGCTCGGCCAGATCGCTGATCCGCGCAGCATCGCGGTACCAGGTCTGCTCGTTGGGCGCGGCCGCCGACAGCGTTTGATCTCCGCCGCCCTTCAGCACCACCACTCCGGGCTTGTTGATGCGGAAGACCCGGGTGGTGAGCCGGTCGTCACGTTCGAGGGCCAGCAGCGCCGCCGCGGCCGTGAGCGTCTTGTTGGTCGACGCCGGTTGCATCGGCACATCGGCACCTCGGGCCCACAGTTCGGCCCCGGTGATGGCATCGGTGATGCGGCCGGTGAACTTGCCGAGGTTGGGGTCGGCGAGCGCGGGCGCGAGCACCAGCGCCAGTCGGTCGGGGGTGGGCTTGGGGGCGGATTCGTCGACGGGCACGATGCCCGGGCTCGCCGACGCTGCCGCCGGTGCGGGCTTGACCGCCGCCGCATCGGGGGCACCTCCGCCGGTCAGCAGCGCCGACGCCGCGACGACGGCGGCGACCAACGCCAGCACCGCAACCGCGATCAACGCATGGGTGGACCGCCCCCACGTCGTGGGCCGCATAGCTCTCCTGCTCTCGAACGACTGACGTATCGCCGCTGTAAGCAGGGTATCGGGTGCCGTCGTCTACGCCCGCCGAGAGCTGGCGCCGAACGCCGTCTGAACCAGTTGGCTGTCGAACACCGCAGGCGCCTGACCGGTGGCCGCGTACTGGTAGACGGCCACGCGGAAGATCGAGTTCAGCGCGCTGGAGATGATGGCGACGACGATCACCGCGGCTACCGCGACAGCGCCGACAGCGATGGCAACCGGGGCCAGGTTGACCGCGAAAAGCGCGTACCCGGCTCCGCCCCCGACCAAGACGATCCCGAAGACGATCATGCCCGTCACCGCAGAGATCGCGACCTGCCCCGTCGCGCCCTCACCCCATTTGGCCTTGACGACCTGGACCGATCTCTTCAGTGAGCGCAACGGTCCGGTGCCCTCCAGTGCGATCACCGGGATCACGAAGAACGTGGCGATCGCCCAGGCGGCACCGGCGATCCACACCGCGATCCGGCCAGCGATCGGAAACCGGTTCTCGAGGATCTGCAGGATCAGCCCGACAGTGCCCGCGACAAAGGTCCAGCCCAAGATCGGCCCGATTCGGCGCATGGCGGCCGAGATACCCTCGCCGACTTTCGTGTCCTCGCCGCGCAACGAGCGCACCGCGCATGCGGCCAGCGCCACGTTGAAGAAGATGGCTATGAAGGTCGACACGTAGATGGTCACGACCGCGCCGACGCCGATGATCGGGTTGTTCTCGTCAACGGTCCCGTTCTGGAGGAGACCCGCGGTGATCACCGTCGGCACCCAGATCACGACAAGCGCGATCATGGCGAACACGGCCGACAAGATCGGGAAGATCACCAACGACCGATCGTTCTTCAACACCGCCCAGCTCTGCTTCGTAAGAGCCCAGCCGCTTGAGATTCTGCCCATCGTGCCTCCCGAGTAGGTGGCCAGGATCGTAGGCAGATTAGGGTGATGCCGTCCGCAATACCGCAGCACAGGGCAGGAAGGCGCCGGCGTGGAATTCGACGTAGTCATCGAGATCCCGAAGGGTTCGCGCAACAAGTACGAGGTGGACCACGACTCCGGGCGGGTCAAGCTCGACCGCTACTTGTACACGTCGATGGCGTATCCGGCCGATTACGGCTTCTTCGAGAACACGCTCGGCGAGGACGGCGATCCGCTGGACGCGCTGATCCTGCTGCCCGAATCGGTGTTCCCCGGTTGCATCGTCGAGGCCCGGCCGGTCGCGATGTTCCAGATGACCGACGAAGCCGGCGGCGACGACAAACTGCTGTGCGTGCCTGCGGGCGACGTGCGCTGGGACCACATCCAGGATCTCGAAGACGTTCCCTCCTTCGAACTCGAGGCGATCAAGCACTTCTTCGTGCACTACAAGGACCTCGAGCCGGGCAAGTACGTCAAGGCCGCGGACTGGGTGGGGCGCGAAAAGGCCGAGGCGGAACTGCAAGCCTCCGTCGAGCGGTTCAAGGCCACCGGCCACTGAGGGAATCACTGAGGCACCACTGAGGCACCACTGAGTTTTCACCGCCGTAACACGCGGTAACGCGGGCGTACTCTGCGCCTTCGATGATGACGCTGTGTTGATGCATCAGGGGATCGGCCTCGAGGCGTTCAACGCAATGCCGATGCGACGCGCGGTGCACGCGATCTACGAATGCTGCTACAGCGTGCCGCTGGCCGCCGATCTGTGTCGCGGCCGGGCGTTCGCCAGCCACGACGACCTCTTCCGGGCTGCTGATGCGCTGCTGTTCGGGCTGTCGGAGGAATCGGTCGACACGATCCTGCAGGCCTATCCCGACATCGGACGCCGGCCCGGCAGCGAGAAGTCAGCGGCCGAGCAGTGTGCCATCTGGTGCGATCAGCCAGAGGTGATGGTCGGTCTGGGACAGGCGTCGGAACGCTATCTGGCGCACTTCGGCTTCGGCTTCGTCATGTTCGTCAACGGATACACCGCACAGGACGTGCTCGCGACGATGTCGGACCGGCTGCACAACGACGCCGAGACCGAGCGCAAGGTGGTGCGCAACGAACTGGCTCGTATCAACCGCACCCGCCTGGAGCGCATGCTCGGCCCCGAGGGCGGCTACGACAACTGGTGAGGCCCTAGCTAATCCGCCGAGTCGCCACTCACGCTTGGAACGCGAGCTAGACGCCCTGCCAGTCCCTGATAGCGGTGACCTGCTTCTGCCCGAGCTCGGTCGCGAAGTCCGGCGGCACGGGATCGTTTGCCGGACCTTCGAACTCGATCGTCGTCGCCACGTTGCCCTCGGTGAAAGACAGGACGGTCACCGATTCCGTTCCGTCAGGCGAGGTTCCCGTGACCATCGTTCCGCCGGTGCCCACCGGTGCGGGCGCCGACTGCGGATTGCCCACCTCGGCCGCGGCGGCGGCAAGTGATCCCGTCGCCTCCTGCGCGCTGGGCAGGATCAGGATGGTGGTGGTGATCGACCGGGTGGCACCTTCGCGGTGGGTGTACTCGGCCCGCACGCCACGCTGCCCGTTCGGATCGATGGCGAACGGGGCCGCGCTGAACGCCTGCGAATCCGTGACGAGGTTCGGATCGACGGGTAGCAGGCTGTAGTCGTTGGATTGTGCTGCGGCAGAAGCCAAGCCGCCGATCGTCGCCGCAAGTGCCAAGGCGGCGAACACTCCCGTCGCTTTTGCGCACGTGTTCGGCGTCAGCATGGGTAGCACGCCCATCCGCGCCATCCGTCGCGCCAGAACCAGCCCGGACCGCAGCCCATGTTGCCCGTGGTGCCCTGGCAGTCCAGTGGCTGGGTTTTCGGTCCGGTCGGCACCGAAGGCTGCGTGTAGGTCGTATCCGGAACAACTCCCGCTGCGGCTGTCGGTGCGGTCAGGATCGTTCCTGCCGCCATTGCGGCCGCGGCGACCGCCATCGTGAGTCTGTGCATAGACTGCTTCCTCCCTGCGTATGGACTCTCGGATAGGCAGAAGATACCTCTCCGGTGCTGGGGCCACTTCGCGATTGCTGGAACAAAGCAACGTCCTACGCCGCATGATGGTCCGATGCATGACGTACTGCAGGGACACTGCGATCCGCGGTTCGACAAGGTGGCCGAGGCGCTCGCCGACGAGATAACCAGCGGTGAGGAACTCGGCGCATCGATCGCCGTCGACATCGACGGAGAGTATGTGGTCGACATATGGGGCGGGCACGCGGACCGCGCCAAGACAGTCCCGTGGTCCGAGAACACCATCGTCAACTTCTGGTCATGCACAAAGACGCTCACCGCGCTCTCGGCGTTGATGCTCGTCGATCGCGGCCTACTCGATCCCTTCGCTCCCGTCGCCGAGTACTGGCCGGAATTCGCCGAGAACGGCAAGGGGGACATCGAGGTGCGCCACCTCCTGGCCCATACGTCGGGGGTGTCGGGATGGGATATGCCGTTCACCGTCGACGATGTCTACGACTGGGAGAAGGCGACGAGCCAACTCGCACGCCAGGCGCCGTGGTGGGAGCCCGGCACAGCGTCGGGATACCACGCGATCAACTACGGCCATCTGATCGGCGAGGTCATCCGCAGGATCACTGGCAAAACGCTCAAGGCGTTCGTTCACGACGAGATCGCCGCTCCCCTGGGCGCCGACGTCCAGATCGGCGCCCGCGCGGAGGACGAGCACCGCATCGCCGAGCTGATTCCGCCGCCGCCTCTCGACCTGCCGTACGACGCGTTGCCCGCCGATCACCCGATGTTGAGAACGTTCGCGGCGTTTCGGGCCGCCCCGGACTTCGCATCGATCGCCGAGACCACCGCGTGGCGGCGTGCGGATATCGGTGGCGCGAACGGGCACGGCAATGCCCGGGCACTGGCTCGTGCACTGTCGCCAATCTCGTTGGGCGGAAAGGCGAACGGCGTTCAGGTGCTCAGCCCAGCAACCATTGACCTGATCTTCCAGGAGCAATCCAACGGCGTCGATCAGGTGCTCTTCACCCCGCTGAGGTTTGGTATCGGCTTCGGATTGCCCACTCCGGCAAGCGTTCCCGCCGTTCCGGAGGGCAAGATCTGCTGGTGGGGCGGTTGGGGAGGTTCGGCGATCGTAATGAACCCCGAACATCGGGCCACTTTCGCCTACGTGATGAACAGGATGGGGCCCGGCACCGTCGGCACGGATCGCACCAACCGCTACGCTCGCCTCTTCTACGAGGCTTTGGCCTGATCCCGGAGCGCCAGCCAGTGGAGCACGTCAAGACCCACGGCGGCCAGATCCTGCCGTGGTGACGCCGCGACCAGCGTGACACCGTCGGCCACGCCCGCGGCTTCGATATCGGCGATCAACCCGGCGAGTCCGTCGACCGTCCCCGCGTAGCGCACGCCGTCGATCGATTCGAGTTCCCTTCGCGCCGAACGGAAGTCGGCCGCCACCGCCACAGTCACGTCCAGGATGACGGCGACATGCTCGGAATCGCTCCGCATTCGGGCTCGGATCCGTCGCGCCTGTGCGAGATCGACCGCGACCACCCGCACGGCCGGATCGGCACCGTCGGTCAACTCGCTCCAGTGCCCACCTGCGTCGTCTGCCACGAATAGCCGCACGGCGGCAACGGTAGGCCCTTCAGCGGTCGCCGTCGACCCTTACGATCAGCGCGAATCCAAGGACTGCTCGGGATCCGGCGCCGAATCCTTACCGTTCTCGCCGTTCTCGCCGTTCTTCTCGTTCTTCACGTCGTGCACGCGCGTCTTGTACAGGCTGGCTGCAGTGGTGATGAGCAGCGTCACGACGATCACGCCGAGGCTGGCCAGCGTCGGGATCTCCGGCACCGGCACATGCTCGCCGCCGTTGATGAACGGCAGCTCGTTTTCGTGCAGCGCGTGCAAGATCAGCTTCACGCCGATGAACGCCAGAATGAGGGCCAGCCCCTGCGACAGGTAAACCAGTCGCCTCAACAGGTCGCCGAGCAGGAAGTAGAGCTGACGCAGTCCCATCAATGCGAACACGTTCGCCGTGAACACCAGGTACGGCTCCCGGGTCAGGCCGTAGATCGCGGGGATCGAGTCCAGCGCGAAGAGCAGATCGGTGGTGCCGAGCGCGACGATCACGAGGAACATCGGCGTCATCAGCCGCTTGCCGTTCTCCTTCACCCACAGCTTGAGGCCGCCCTCCCACTTGTCAGTGAGACTCAGGTGGTTGCGTGCGAATCGCACCACGAAGTTGTCGGCGTCGTCGTCGTGGTCGGTGTCGCGGACGAGGTTGATGGCGGTGTAGACCAGGAACGCGCCGAAGGCGTAGAAGATCCAGGAGAACTGGTTGATCGCCACCGCGCCGAGCGCGATGAAGATGGCGCGGAATATCAACGCGAGAATGATGCCCACCAGCAGCGCCTGCTGCTGATACTTCTTCGGCACGTTGAAGCTGGCCATGATGATCAGGAAGATGAACAGGTTGTCCACGGACAGGCTGTACTCGGTGAGCCAGCCGGCGAAGAACTCCAGCCCGAACTGGCCGCCGTGGAAGAACCACACCCACAACCCGAACGCCACCGCGAGTCCGATGTAGATCGTCAGGTACGTCCCGGTTTCACGCTTGGACGGTTCGTGCGGTCGTCGCCCGATCACCACGACGTCGAACAGCAGCACGGCGATTGTCACGCCCACCGTGATGATCCACTCGAGCTGGGAAACGTTCACAAAACCTCCGGTCGTCGCGGCGAGCCGCGAATGCAGCCCCAAAAACGCCGGAGGTCTCTTCCACCGCCACGAGCACGCGGTCCACAGCACCGGTCGTCCGATTGAGGTCGACGTGATGACGACGCTGCGGCGAAGGAATACTCCCCTCCGCTCATGATTCTGCCAGGTAACCGCGATTGACCGAAATCGAGGAAATCAAACGTGGGTTGGCCGTTCGCGCAATTGTGATCACGCATCGCGTGCGGCGGGTACGCGCAGCGATGGACCCTTAGTAGCTTTGTAGCCGTGACTGGGGAAGTTGGGCACCAGATACCGGCGCAGTATCTGCGCTCAGGGCATGCGCCCGAACCCCGCACGCTCATCGACATCTTCTACGACACCGCGGGACGTCATCCGGATTCGCCTGCCATCGACGACGGCGAGGTCCAGCTCACCTACGCCGAGCTGGTCTCCGACATCGAGGACAGTGTCGAATGGCTGGCCGCCCGGGGCATCGGGCGCGGCGACCGCATCGGAATCCGGATGCCATCGGGCAGCTACGCGCTGTACGTGGCGATCCTCGCAACCCTGGCCAGCGGCGCGGCCTACGTTCCCGTGGACGCCGACGACCCCGTGGAACGGGCCGACCTGGTGTTCAGCGAGGCTCGCGTGGTCGCGATCATCACCGAGGCGGGGCTGATCCGCGCGCAGGGATCCTCGCGCGGGTGGCGGGCAGCCGCTCCACTCGGGCGTGACGACGCATGGATCATCTTCACCTCGGGCTCCACCGGCACGCCCAAGGGCGTTGCGGTCACGCACCGAAGCGCCGCCGCGTTCGTCGATGCGGAAGCACGAATGTTTCTGCAGGACAACCCAATCGGGCCAGGCGACCGGGTGCTCGCCGGGTTGTCGGTGGCGTTCGATGCGTCGTGCGAGGAGATGTGGCTGGCCTGGCGGCACGGGGCGTGCCTGGTGCCTGCGCCACGGTCGTTGGTACGCAGCGGCATGGACCTGGGTCCGTGGCTGGTGTCCCGCGACATCACTGTCGTCTCGACGGTGCCGACGCTCGCGGCGTTGTGGCCCGCCGAGGCACTCGAGGCGGTGCGGCTGCTGATCTTCGGCGGTGAGGCCTGCCCGCCGGAGCTCGCCGAGCGGCTCGCGGTGGAGGGGCGCGAGGTGTGGAACACCTACGGACCCACCGAGGCGACGGTCGTGGCGTGCGCGGCGCGGCTTCGCGGTGCTGCTCCGGTGAGCATCGGGCTGCCACTGCCGGGCTGGGACCTGGCGGTTCTCGACCGCTCGGGCGTGCCGGTGGCGTTGGGCGAGGTCGGTGAACTCGTCATCGGCGGCGTCGGCCTTGGCCGCTATCTGGATCCGGACAAGGACGCCGAGAAGTTCGCCGCAATGCCTTCTTTGGGTTGGGATCGCGTCTACCGCAGCGGCGACCTGGTCCGCCTCGAGAACGACGGCCTCTACTTCCACGGTCGCGCCGACGACCAGGTCAAGGTCGGCGGCCGGCGGATCGAGCTGGGCGAGGTTGATTCGGCGCTCGTCAATCTGCCAGGAGTCAGTGGTGGCGCGGCCGCGGTGCGGCGCACGGCCAGTGGCACCCCGCTGCTGGTCGGCTATATAGCGAGCACCGATCCGTCATTCGATCTGGCCGCGGCACGCGCGACGCTGGCTGAGGCGCTGCCCGCCGCACTGGTGCCGCGTCTGGTTCTCGTGGGCGAACTGCCGACCCGGACCTCGGGCAAGGTCGACCGGGACGCGCTGCCATGGCCGCCCCCCGGCGAACCGGAGGGCGTCGATGCGCCCGATCTGGTGGGCACGATGGGCTGGCTGGCGGGCCTGTGGCGCGATGTCCTGGCCGCCCCGATCGAGGGTCCCGAAGCCGACTTCTTCGCGCTCGGCGGCGGATCGCTGTCGGCAGCTCAGCTGGTCGCCGCGCTACGTCAGCGCTATCCGCAGGTGACCGTCGCCGACCTCTACGACCATCCCCGGCTGGGCTCGCTGGCCGGCTACCTCGACGAACTGAAACCCCCGCCGCGGGTGAAGACGCGTGTCGTCACACCGACGCCGTGGCTGTCCCAAGCCGTCCAGGTCGCCCTGACACTGCCCCTGTCCATGCTGACCGCGCTGCAGTGGGTGGTCTGGCTGGCCCTGGCCAACAACGTCGCCGCCGAATTGAATCTGGTGCCGTGGGCGGCGCCCATGGGCTGGTGGTGGATCATCGCGGGATTCCTGCTGTTCGTCACGCCGGTGGGCCGGATGGCCATCGCGGTGCTGTTCGCGCGGATGCTGCTGTCGGGATTGGAGCCCGGCACCTACCGCCGCGGCGGACCTGCGCATCTGCGGGTGTGGTTCGCCGAACGCCTCGCAGAGGCCAGCGGTGCGGAGAACCTCGCCGGAGCACCATGGCTGGTGTACTACGCCCGCGCGCTCGGCAACAAGGTCGGCAAGGGAGTCGACCTGCACTCGGCCCCGCCGGTGACCGGCATGATGAAACTCGGTCACCGGAGTTCGGTCGAACCCGAGGTCGACCTGACTGGTCATTGGATCGACGGCGACCGCTTCCACGTCGGCCGGATCACCATCGGCAACGACGCCACCATCGGCGCGCGCACGACGCTGCTGCCCGGCGCGGTCGTCGGCAAGAACGCCGACGTCGCCCCGGGTTCAGGGGTGGCCGGCAAGGTCAAAAACGGCCAGTACTGGAAAGGCTCGCCCGCGGTGAAGTCCGGTAAGGCCCGCCACCCATGGCCGGGCCACCGGCCCCGACGGGCACCGCTGTGGGTCGTTGTCTACGGAGTGACGTCGGTACTCCTTGGCGCGGTGCCGCTGCTGGCACTCGGTGTCGGCCTCGCCGTAATCGGGTGGGGTGTCCGCGGCGCAGGCACGGTAACGGCGGCAATCGCACCCGCCGCACTGTGGGTCCCGGTGGCGACAGTGGCCGCCGTGCTGACATACGCGGTGCTGACGGTGATCGGGGTGCGCGTGCTTTCGCTTTGGCTGAGCGAGGGGTATCACCCGGTGCGCAGTCGCGTCGGCTGGCAGATCTGGGCCACCGAGCGACTCATGGATGCGGCGCGCAACTACCTGTTCCCCCTCTACGCCAGCCTGCTGACCCCGTGGTGGCTACGCGTTCTCGGCGCGAAAGTGGGTCGCGGCACCGAGATTTCGACGGCACTGCTGACACCGAAGTTCACGGTGGTCGAGGACGGCGCGTTCCTGGCCGACGACACCATGGTGGCGTCCTATGAACTCGGTGGCGGCTGGATCCACGTCGCGAAGGCGACCATCGGCAAGCGCGCATTCCTCGGCAACTCAGGCATCACCCAGCCGGGCCGGAAGGTACCCGACGACGGACTGGTCGCGGTGCTGTCCGCCGCACCGCACAAGGCGAAGGCGGGATCGTCGTGGCTCGGCAGCCCGCCGGTTCGACTGCGGCGCAAACCGACAGCGGCCGACACGCTGCGCACGTTTCATCCCTCCCTGCGGCTGAAGATCCTGCGCGCCATGGTCGAAACGTGCCGGATCATCCCGTTGATCGTGACATTCGCGATCGGTGTCGCCGTGCTGCTGGCGCTGCAGGGGCTGGCCGTCAGCTTCGGCTGGTTGGCCTCGGCGCTGGCCGGCGGTGTCGTGCTGCTGACGGCCGGCGCGATCGCGGGTGGCATCGCGGTGATAGCGAAATGGGTTGTGGTGGGTCGTATCCGGGCCATCGAGCATCCGCTGTGGTCTCCGTTTGTTTGGCGAAACGAAGTCTCGGACACCTTTGTCGAGACCGTTGCAGCGCCGTGGTTCGCGCGCGCCGCGACCGGTACCCCGGTGATGAACCTGTGGCTGCGGGCACTCGGCGCGTCGATCGGGCGCGGCGTGTGGTGCGAGACGTACTGGTTGCCCGAGGCCGACCTGGTCACCCTCGGGAAAGGGTCGACCGTCAACCGCGGCTGCGTGGTCCAGACGCACCTGTTCCACGACCGGATCATGCGGATGGACACCGTTGTGCTGGAAGAAGGTTCGACTCTGGGACCGCACTGCGTCGCGTTGCCCGCCGCACGGATCGGCGCGGGTGCGACAGTCGGCCCGGCCTCACTGGTGATGCGCGGCGACCAGGTACCGCCCTCGACCCGCTGGCTCGGCAATCCGATCGCGCCGTGGAATCTGTTCCGCAAGAAGCGCAGCGGCGACACACCTGATCCGGCGCCAAAGAAGCCAGAAGACGCCGCCGCGTGACGCGAAGTAGGAAGAAGGGGACCCCGCCCGTCATCGATCCGTACATCCCGGCCAACGGCAACTTCGGCTACCGGGTATCGCGCTACGAACTGGACCTGGAATACAAGGTGGCGATCAATCGGCTGTCCGGGTCGGCGACCATCACCGCCGTCGCACTTGCCGCTCTGCGCAGCTTCTCCCTTGATCTGTCCCATGCACTCAACGTGACCAAGGTGACGGTGAACGGAAGCCGGCCCGCGCAGTTCAAGTCGTCTCATCACAAGCTGCACATCGGCCTGGCGGACGCCGTGCCCGCCGGAGCGGCGATGTCGATCGTCGTGCGCTACGGCGGATCTCCGCGGCCGATCCACTCTCATTGGGGTGACGTCGGTTTCGAAGAGTTGACCGAGGGTGCTTTGGTGGCCGGTCAACCGAACGGCGCCGCCTCCTGGTTTCCCTGCGACGACCACCCCAGCGCCAAGGCGAGCTTCGCCATCCGGATCAGCACCGAAAGTTCCTACTACGCACTGGCCAACGGTGAACTGGTGTCGAAGCGGGCGCGAGCCGGAATGACCACCTGGACCTACGAGCAGGCAGAGCCGACGTCGACATATCTGGTGACGTTGCAGATCGGGGTTTACCACCGGCACCGAATGGCCAAGAACGGCGTTCATATGCACGCGGTGCTGCCGCATCGACTGCGGCACAACTTCGACAAGGACTTCGCCGACCAACCTCAGATGATGAAGTTGTTCGTCAAACTGTTCGGACCGTACCCGCTGGCGAGCGGGTACACCGTCGTGGTCACCGACGACGATCTGGAGATACCGCTTGAGGCACAAGGTATCTCGATTTTCGGCGCCAATCATTGCGATGGACACGGCAGTTCCGAGCGTCTGATCGCACACGAATTGGCCCACCAGTGGTTCGGCAATTCGGTTACCGCCCAGCGTTGGCGGCATATCTGGCTGCATGAGGGCTTCGCCTGCTACGCGGAGTGGCTGTGGTCTGAGCACTCCGGCGGTCGAACCGCCGACGAGTGGGCGCGCCACTACTACCAGCGGCTGGCGAATTCGCCGCAGGACCTGTTGCTGGCAGATCCTGGACCCCGCGACATGTTCGACGACCGAGTGTACAAGCGGGGCGCGCTCACGCTGCACGTCCTGCGGCGGCGCATCGGTGATGACAATTTCTTTGCGCTGCTTCGTGATTGGACGGCACGGCACCGGCACAGCACCGCGGTCACCGACGACTTCACCGGGCTCGCGTCGAACTATACGAACGAGTCCCTGAGGCCGCTGTGGGCGGCGTGGCTCTACTCGACGGAGCTGCCCGCTGCGGATGTCTCCCCGTGACGGAAGTCGGGCCTGAAACCGGCCCAACCACCCGCGCCAGCGTGACCCGCATCGGCACCGCGACTGTGCTGACCGCGCTGTGCGTATACGCCATGCTCTATTTGGCCGCACGCGATCTGGAACCGGCAGGCTTCTCGGTTTTCGGGGTGTTCTGGGGCGCGTTCGGCCTGGTAGCGGGTGCGACATCCGGCCTACTGCAGGAGGCGACGCGGGAGGTACGTTCGGCACGCTACACCGAGGTCGTCGCCGGGCCGCGCACGCAGCCTATGGGGGTAGCGGGGATGGTCGGCATCGTGGCCGCGACCGCGATCGCTGCAACCGCCCCGCTGTGGTCGGGGTATGTGTTCGCCGAATCACGATGGCTAAGCGTGGCGCTGCTGTGTGTCGGGCTGGCTGGCTTCTGCCTGCATGCGACGCTGCTGGGAATGCTCGCCGGGGTGGACCGGTGGAGCCAGTACGGGTTGTTGATGGTGACCGACGCCGGCATACGGCTTACGGTCGCCGTGGCAACGTTCCTGGTCGGTTGGGGGCTGGCCGGATACCTGTGGGCCACGGTGGCGGGGTCCGTGGCCTGGATGATCATGTTGATCGTCTCCCCTGCGACGCGGGCTGCGGCCAGGCTACTGACCCCCGGCAGTACGCTGACGTTTCTGCGCGGCACGTCGCATTCAATCACCGCGGCGGCCGCCAGTGCTGTCCTGGTGATGGGCTTCCCGGTATTGCTCAAGGCGACGTCGGGGGATTTGGGCGCGACCGGCGGGGTGGTGATCCTGGCGGTGACGCTGACGCGCGCACCGCTGCTGGTGCCACTGACGGCCATGCAGGGCAACCTGATTGCGCATTTCGTCGACCAGCGCGCACACCGATGGCGGGCGCTCGTCGCACCGACCGCCCTGGTGGCATCGCTTGGCCTGCTGGGTGTGCTGGCCGCGGGGATATTCGGCCCGTGGCTGCTGCGCAGCGCGTTCGGCGCCGAGTACCGCGCCGACGGCGCACTTCTGGCGTGGCTGACCGCGGCCGCGATCGCGATCGCGTTGTTGACGTTGACCGGTGCGGCGACGGTGGCGGCAGCGCTGCACCGGGCCTATTCGCTCGGATGGGTCTCGGCGACGGTCGCATCGACGGCGCTACTACTGTTGCCGCTGGACCTCGAGACCCGCACCGTGGTCGCCCTGCTGTGTGGGCCGCTCGTCGGCATTGCCGTACATCTCGTCGCGCTGGCTAGGCCTGGCGTCCCGGTGACACACGGCTGAGCAGCGCCGTCAGCAATTCGATCCGCTTGTCCTCGAGTTCCGGCTGCGGCAACACCGCACGCACGATCGCCGCACCGTCGAAGGTGTTGGTGAGGATCGCCGTCAGCGCGGCGAAGGTCTCGTCATCGAACTGGTCGGCGCCGGGGAGCGACCTGGCCGTCTCATAGATGTTCGCGGCGTACTCGGTGAGTACGTCTTTCAGTGTGGCCCGCAGCTTTTCGTCGGTGCGCGCAGCGACCAGCAACTCGTACATCACTGTGTTGGTGGCGTTGCCAGTGACGTCACGCAGAACCGTCAGCGCTGCCTCCAGAGCGGGCCTTTCGGCCGGAATCTCGGTGACCCGTTTCGAGAACAAGCCGAGTTGCCGCCGCATCACTTCCTGGGCGGTGGCCGCCATGAAGTCGCCCATCGTCGGGAAGTGGCGGAACAGCGCGCCGTCGGAAACCTTTGCACGCCTGGCGATCACCGCCGCCGACGCCCGCGCATACCCAACCTCGACGATGGTGTCGATGCTGGCGTCGAGTAGCCGTGCGATGGTTTCCTCACGACGCTGCTGTTGCGTTCTTGCCATCTCAGGCAAGAACTTTCGCGGGCTGCGCCTTGCCTGCGCGCAGGAAGTGACCCGACTTGACCGTAGTGCCGTAGCCCTCGCAGAATTCGCCGTTGCGAAACACGACTTTACCGTTGACCGCGGTCGCCACGACGGTGGAATCGTTGCGGTTGACCATTCGGCTCAGCCCGCCGTAGAACGGGACCGTCGCCTCGTGATACTCGTTGACCGATTCGTCGAGGCGCTGCGGGTCGATGACGACGAAGTCGGCACGCTCCCCTTCGCGCAGGGTGCCCGCGTCGAGCCCGAACCAGCCGGCGACCTCGGCGGTGAGCCGGTGCACCGCGCGCTGCGTCGACAGGAAGGGTCGGCCCGAACGCTCGGCGTCACGCACCCGCTTGAGCAACCGCAGCGAGAAGTTGTAGAACGCCATGTTGCGAAGGTGGGCGCCGGCATCGGAGAACCCCATGTGGATAGACGGTTCGGCGGCAAGCTTGTCGAGATACTTGGGTCGGTGGTTCGCCACGATCGTCGTCCACCGCACATTGCGCTCGCCGTTCTCGACGAGCACGTCGAGGAACGCGTCCAGGGGATGCAGCCCGCGCTGGTCGGCGATCTGACCGAAGCTCTTACCGATCAGCGTCTTGTCGGGGCACTCGACGATCGTCGCATCGTGGAAGTCGCGATGCCACAGCGACGGGCCCAGTTTCTTCCGGTCGAACGACTTGCGGAACCGGCGACGGTAGTCGGTGTCGGCCAACAGTTCGTTGCGCTCGAGCTGGTCCCGTAGATGCAGCGCCGCGGTGCCGGCCCCGAACTCCTCGAACACCGGCAGGTCGATGCCGTCGGAGTACAGCTCGAACGGGACCGGTAGGTGCTGAAAACGCACCAGCGAGTCAAGCACCTTGTTGAGAAGCCGGACGCCGGGCCCCAATACGTGCACCGCGCCGGTCGCAGACTTCGCGTCGGCCGATACGAGCAAACTCATCCGGACGCCGGGCCGGCGGCCGAACAGTCGGCTGCTGGTCAAGAAGAACATCAGGGCCGAGGCCGGACTCTTGGTGTTGGGTGCACTCTGCAGAATGCGGCCGTGCTTGCGGAGCACGGAGATCAGCTTGCGGCGCTCGCGCCAGGTGGCGAACGTCGAGGGCAGCGCCCGCGACCGGTATCGATCGCCGTCGAGTTTGTCGATGGGTGCGTCCATGCCGGACAGGCCGAGAAGGCCTGCGTCGAGGGCCTTCTCGAGCAATGCCATCATCCGGTCCAGCTCGGCCGGGGTCGGCTTCACGCCGTCGGTCGTCGCGCGGTCCAGGCCCAGCACGCTGGTCCGAAGGTCCGAATGTCCCAGCATCGAGCCCACATTCGGGCCGAGCGGCAGATCGTCGATGGCACGGACGTAGGAAGCCGGGTCGGACCACGTCTTCTTGGCTTCCAGTGCCCCGTGGACGAAGCTGCGCGGCACCGCCTCGACGCGGCTGAACAGATCGGCGGCGTCTTCGGTGTCGGCGTAGACCGTAGATAGCGAGCAGTTGCCGAGCAGCACCGTGGTGACCCCGTGCCGCACCGACTCGCGCAGGCCGGGATCGAGCAGCACCTCGGCGTCGTAGTGCGTGTGCACATCGATGAATCCCGGAACGATCCATTTACCCGCCGCGTCGATCACGTCGGGGCAGCCCGTCTCGTCGAGCGGGGTGGCCGAAACTCCTGCCACGATGCCGTCGCGGATGCCCAGCGAGCGGACCTGCGGGGCCGCGCCGGTGCCATCGAACCAGAGGCCGTTGCGAACAATCACGTCGTAGGTCATGCCGGAGAGCCTACAACAGATAGTGAGTACTCACAATCTTTATTTCCTCGGCGTCGAGACTGCTCCTAGATCGCGTTTACGGCGCAGGTTGCGATCTCCCCGCAGTCTCGGCGGGGTCAGCCTCGCCTCTAGACTCGGCTCCAACATGACGTGGATGGTGACGGGCGGGGCTGGCTACATCGGGTCTCACGTGGTCCGCGCGCTGCTGGAGGCGGGCCTCCCGGTGGTCGTCATCGACGACCTGTCGACAGGACTCGAGCAGTTCGTACCCGCGTCGGTGCCATTCATGCGCGGCACCCTGCTGGACGGTGACCTCGTCACCCACACGCTGCGAGACCACGGCGTCGATGGCGTCATTCACATCGCCGGCTTCAAGTACGCCGGGGTGTCCGTCCGGCGACCCCTGCACACCTACGAGCAGAACGTCTCGGCGATGGTGACCTTGCTCAAGGCGATGGAGGTGGCGGGCGTCGACAAGATGGTGTTCTCGTCAAGCGCGGCCACCTTCGGCACACCGGACGTCGACATCGTCACCGAAGACACGCCGAATCGACCGGAATCGCCGTACGGCGAGACCAAACTGATCGGCGAATGGCTTCTTCGTGACGCCGGGCGCGCATCCGGCCTCAAGCACACCAGCCTGCGCTACTTCAACGTGGTGGGCTCGGGCTCTGCGGAGCTGTTCGACGCCAGTCCGCACAATTTGTTCCCGTTGGTCTTCGACATGCTCTATCGGGGTGAGACCCCACAGATCAATGGTGACGACTATCCGACACCGGACGGCACCTGTGTGCGCGACTACATCCACGTCGCCGATCTGGCGCTCGCGCATGTCGCCGCCGCGCAGCGACTGACGGCCGGCCAGCCCGTCGAGCCCGTCTACAACCTCGGTAGTGGCGACGGCACGTCCGTGCGCGAGATCATGACGGCGATCCGGGAAGCGACCGGGATCGACTTCGAACCAACGATCAAACCCCGGCGCCCGGGAGACCCGGCCCGCATCGTCGCGTCCGGCGATCTGGCGCGCCGTGACCTGAACTGGCGAATGCGGCATTCGCTCGGTGAGATGGTGGCTTCCGCGTGGGCAGCGCGAAGCCAAGCCGGCGACAAATATCCCGCGTGAAACGGCTCACTGGTCACGTCGGCTGGGTCGCCCGTACCGCTGCCGCGCTGATCGCGGTGCAGCTCGTCGTCCGTGCGGTGCTCGCCTTCAACGGCTACTTCTACTGGGACGACCTGATCCTCGTTGGCCGAGCCGGTACGCAGGACCTGCTCTCGGTGGAGTACCTGTTCGATGACCACGACGGCCACGTCATGCCCGCCGCGTTTCTGGTCGCCGGCGGGATCACCCGCCTCGCGCCGCTGCAATGGTTCCTACCGGCGATCAGCCTGATCGTGCTCCAGCTGCTGGCGTCGCTGGCGCTGTTGCGGGCACTGCACGTGATCCTCGGTTGGCGGCCCGTGCTGCTGATTCCACTGACCTTCGCGCTGTTCACGCCGATGGCTGTGCCTGCCTTCGCGTGGTGGGCCGCCGCGCTGAACTCGCTGCCCATGCTGGCAGCGCTGGCATGGGTGTGCGGGGACGCTGTTCTACTGGTGCGCACCGGCAATCAGCGCTACGCCGCGACGGGTCTGCTGGTATTCGTCGGCGGCCTGCTGTTCTTTGAAAAGGCCGCCGTCATCCCGTTCGTCGCGTTCGCGGTCGTCGCGCTGCTGGCCTATGTCACCGGCACGGGTTCACCGATGACAGTGTGGCGCCGCGGGGCTCGGCTGTGGGTCGCGTCGCTGGCGGTGACGGCCGCGTGGATCGCGGTCTACCTCGCCGTCGTCGACCAGAAGCGGTGGAGCCTGGACTGGTCGATGACGTGGGATCTGCTGGCCCGGTCGGTGACACACGGCATCGTCCCCGGACTCGTTGGTGGGCCGTGGGATTGGCAACGGTGGGCGCCCGCGTCGCCGTGGGGTACGCCGCCACCGGCCGTGATGATTCTCGGCTGGGTGGCGCTGGCGGCGGTGATCGGGGTGAGCGTCGTTCGTAAACAGCGCATCGGTGCGGTGTGGCTCGTGGCCATCGGCTACGCGGTGGCATGCCAGATCCCGATCTATCTGATGCGCTCGTCGCAGTACACCGCACTCGAGTTGGCGCAGACACTTAGGTACCTGCCCGATCTCGTCGTCGTCTTGGCGCTGCTCGCCGCCGTCGGCCTGTGCGCGCCCAACCGCGCGGGATCGCAGTGGCTGGACGCATCACGTGCCAGGACGGCCGTAATCGTGGTCACAACAACCGCATTCATGGCCAGCAGCCTGTATTCGACAGCCACATTCATGACGAGCTGGCGCGACAACCCGGCCCAACCGTACCTGCAGAATGCCGTGGCGGGACTGGCCGCAGCATCGCGTGGGTCCAGCGCCTCGATGCTCGACCAGGAGGTCGACCCGATGGTGTTGCAGCGCGTCGTCGGCCCCGAGAACCGAGCCAGCCACCTGTTCGCACTGCTGCAAGACAGGCCCGAATTCTCCTCGGCCACAACCGACTTGCGCATGCTGGACGGCTCTGGGCGGTTGGTTGCCGCGAAGGTCACATGGGTGCGCAGCATCGTCGAGGGGCCCGCTCCGCAATGCGGCCATCTCGTTCAGCCGGATTTCGGTGTCCGGATGCCGCTGGACGGTCCGCTGTTGCCTGCCGACTGGACCGCGGAGATCAACTATCTGGCCAACAGCGATGGATCGCTGATGATGTCGCTGACCGACGGCGTCGAGGTGAAAGTGCCGGTGCATCCCGGACTCAACCGGGTTTTCGTCCGGCTGCCGGGTGCGGGCGACGCGATCGACGTCCGGGCGAACACCGCGGCACTGTCGGTGTGTATCGCATCGGGACCCGTTGGATTCCTCGCGCCCAAATAGCTCGCCACGTGCCACTCTGGATCCCATGACTGATGCGCGTGAGCAAGGTGTTCAAATTTTCCGCGAGTTGCTTCCCGGCGTCCTGCCCGAGGGTCCGCTCAATGTGCGGGACGGCTCGTTCGGCGACGAGATTCTCGAGATCGCGATGGACAACGTCTTCGGCAGTCTGTGGACCCGCGAGGGTCTGAGCCGTCGTGATCGCAGCCTGGTGACGCTCGGCATCCTCATCGCGTTGCGGGCGACCGACGAGCTGAAGATTCACGTCCAGATCGCGCGCAACAACGGACTCACCGAAGACGAGATCGCCGAGGTGATCTACCACTCGACCGGCTATGCCGGATTCCCGGCCGGCAACACAGCCTGCAGGCTCGCCCGCGAGGTGTTTGACGCCCAGACTTGAGAGGGAACGCAGCGGGTATGCCACTCTCGCCCGTTCGCCACCACCGAGTCACCGTCGACGGCGTCGACACGTTCTATCGCGAGGCGGGCCCTTCCGATGCGCCCGTGTTGCTGCTCCCCCACGGATACCCCGCCTCGTCTTACGTCTACCGCAATCTGATGGCTGCCCTCGGCGGGCGCTGGCGGACCATCGCACCCGATATGCCCGGATTCGGTTACAGCGCAACGCCGTCGCCTGACGAGTTCGGATACACCTTCGACGCCTACGCCGAATTCCTGCAACGCTTCACCTACGCCGTCGGCCTAGAGCGCTTCGCCGTCTGGGTGCACGACTACGGCTCGCAGTTCGGATTGCGGCTGGCCTTGTCGAGGCCCGAACAGATCAGCGGTCTCGTCATCCAGAACGGCGACATCTATGCCGACGCTTTCGGCCCGAAGTACGACTTCCTCAAGAAGCTGTGGGACAACCCGGGCTCGGCGTCGCGTCGCCGAATCGCCGAGCACGTCACACTTGCGGGGTTCGAGAGCGAATTTCGGGGGGAGCTGCCCGAGGTCGTCGCCGACCGCGTCAGCCCCGACCTCTGGACCCTGCACTGGACGCTGATGAACACCCCCGAGCGGCTGGCCAACCTCATCCACCTACTGGAAGACCAGCCATCAACTCTCGACTGGTTCCCCAAGGAGCAGGCCTATCTGCGTGAGCACCGGCCACCGGCGGTGATCGTGTGGGGTCCGCATGACGGATACATGCCCGAGGACTCAGCGCGGGCCTACCACCGCGACCTGCCCGACGCACCGCTGCACCTACTCGGCGGCGGGCATTGGCTGCTGCAGACACACCTCGGTGAGGTGGTTCCACTAGTGGACGAGTTCTTGAGCCACCTAGGAGAATCGAACTCCTGACCTATTCATTACGAGTGAATCGCTCTACCGACTGAGCTAAGGTGGCGTGCCGTTCGCCGATGAGCGCTTGCGCGAAGAGCATCGACACGGGCGCGCACGAGTCTACGACAGGGCCCACCGGCCGCCCAACTCAGTCGCGCAGGGCCTGCCCCACCGTGGCGACCATCGCGTCGACCGCGAACTTCGGCTTCACGTTCATGTCGAGCGCCTCCCGGCACTGCAGAACCGCCTCGATACAGCGCAACAGCTTGTCCGGCGGCGCATGGGCGGCCATCGCGGCGACCTGGTCGGCCATATCCGGGTGGTTCGGTTGGATGCCGCCCGCGCCCGAGGACACCAGCAGGGCATCCCGGAAGTACGTGGCGAGGTCGATCAGTGCCCGGTCGAGTGCGTCGCGCGATGCCCGCGTCTTGCGCGACTTCTGCCGTCGCTCAAGATCTTTGAGCGCGCCGGACGCACCGCGCATCGTGCCTGCGGTGCCCTTGCCGGTGCCACCGGCACCCAATGCGGTGCGCAACTCCTCCGCCTCGAGTTCGTTGCGATCGACGGTCAGCGACACCGCCTCCGCCTCTGCCGTGGCCACCAGTTCCTCCGCGGCCGCGTACGCCCGCGACGGGGTGGCGGCATCCCGCGCCAGTGCCAGGGCTCGCTTCCGGCGCGCACGTGCCTCCTGATCGACCGCGAGCCGCCGCGCCCTGCCGACGTGACCGCCGCTGACCGAAGCCGCCCAGCGGGCGTCGGGCTCGGCGAGCCCATCCATATCGATCAGCACCTGGGCGATGGCGTCGACCGGCGGCGTCACCAGCGCCACATGCCGGCAGCGCGACCTCAACGTGATCGCGATGTCCTCGGGGTCCACCGACGGTGCACAGAGCAGGAACACCGTCGACGGCGGCGGCTCCTCGACCACCTTGAGCAGCGCATTCGCCGCACCTTCGGTAAGCCGGTCGGCATCCTCGATCAGCACCACCTGCCAGCGCCCGGTCCCCGGCCGCCGCGATGCGATCTGCACGATGCCGCGCATCTCATCGACGCCGATCGACAGGCCCTCCGGAACGATCCGCCGCACGTCGGCGTGGGTGCCGGCCATGGTCGTTGTGCACGCGCGGCATTCTCCGCAGCCTGGGACGCCGTCGCTGGTGCACTGCAGCGCGGCGGCAAAGCAAAGCGCGGCGATCGATCGACCCGATCCGGGCGGGCCGGTGATCAGCCACGCGTGTGTCATCGTCCCGGTCGAGGCTGGATTGTGAGCCGAATCACCGCGCGCATCCTGCGCGGCGGCCACAAACTCGGCTTCGGTGGCGTGCTGACCCACCAGACGCGAAAAGACACCGGTCATCGCAGATAACAGTAGTGCTGCGAAGCGACACGTCCGTCCCACAGGGCTCGTTTGCGCCTTTTGGAGTCCGCCTCGACCGATACGGTTGACCAGTGACCACCGGGTCCATCTCCAAGGCCATACCCGTTAGGCGAATCGGCTCATTCGTCCGCTGGGTCGCGCGTACTCCGTGGCCAGTGTTCACCCTCGGGATGCTGCAGGCCGACATCATCGGCGCTCTGCTGGTCCTGAGTTTTCTGCGCTTCGGCTTGCCGCCCGAGGACCGCATCCAGCTCCAAGACCTGCCCGCCTTCAACCTGGCGGTCTTCCTGGGGTTCCTGTTCATCTCGTTCACGACCGCGTCGTACCTGAGCCTGCGGCTGCTGATCCCGGTGATCCGCTGGCAGCGCCGCGACACACTGCTCACCGACAGCGACCCGGCCGTTACAGAGCTGGCCCGCGTCCGCGCGCTGAAGATGCCCTACTACCGCACCATGATCAACGTCGCGAACTGGCTGCTCGGGTCGGTGGTGTTCATCGTCGCCAGCTGGCCGGTGGCCAGCAGGTCTGCCCCTGTCGTGGCCGTCGCCAGCGGCCTCGGCGCCACCGCGACGGCGATCATCGGGTATCTGCAGTCTGAGCGGGTGCTGCGGCCCGTGGCCGTGGCCGCCCTGCGCGGCGGTGTCCCGGAGAATTTCCGCGCTCCCGGTGTGATCCAGCGCCAGGTGATGACATGGGTGTTGTCCACCGGCGTGCCGATCCTGGCGATCGTGTTGGCGCTGGTGGCCAGCAAGTTCGAGGTCCTCACCGCGCCTGCCGACAAGCTGACAACACCGATCCTGCTGCTGGCCATCGCCGCGTTGATCATCGGGCTGTCCGGCACGGTGCTGGTGGCGATGTCGATCGCCGACCCGCTGCGCCAGCTGCGCTGGGCGCTGGGCGAGGTGCAGCGCGGGAACTACAACGCCCACATGCAGATCTATGACGCCAGCGAGCTCGGCCTGCTGCAGGCGGGTTTCAACGACATGGTCCGTGACCTCGCCGAGCGGCAGCGGCTGCGCGATTTGTTCGGTCGCTACGTCGGCGAGGACGTCGCCCGCCGGGCGCTCGAGCGCGGTACCGAACTCGGCGGCCAGGAACGCGACGTCGCGGTGCTCTTCGTCGACCTCGTCGGTTCGACACAGCTGGCGGCGACCATGCCCGCCGGCGAAGTCGTCAACCTTCTCAACGACTTCTTCCGGGTGGTCGTCGACACCGTGAACCGCCACGGCGGTTTCGTCAACAAGTTCCAGGGTGACGCCGCGCTGGCGATCTTCGGCGCACCGATCGAGCACCCCGATGCCTGCGGGGCTGCGCTTGCGGCCTCTCGCGAACTGCACGACGAGGTGCTCAAGGTGCTGGGTCAGACCGAGTTCGGGATCGGGGTGTCGGCCGGCCGCGCGATCGCCGGGCACATCGGCGCGCTGGCCCGTTTCGAGTACACCGTGATCGGTGACCCGGTCAACGAGGCGGCGCGGCTGACCGAATTGGCCAAGCTCGAGGCGGGTCACGTGCTCGCGTCGGCCATTGCGGTCAGCGGTGCGCTCGACGCGGAGGCGCTGTGCTGGGACGTAGGAGAGATCGTCGAACTGCGCGGGCGCGTGGCGCCGACCCAGCTGGCCCGGCCGCTGAACCTGGCGTCACCGGAGCAGGTCGCTGCCGAACGCGAGGTGTCCAGCGACGTGACGCGGTAAGCGTCAAAGCCGCAGCGCCTCAGGCTTTCTTGGCGGCCTTCTTCTTCGCGGGCGCCTTCTTGGCCGCCTTCTTGGTGCGCTTGACCGGGCCACGCGCACGGCGGTCGGCGAGCAACTCCGCGGCGCGCTCGTCGGTCAGTGACATCACGTCGTCGCCCTTGCGCAGACTGGCGTTCGTCTCACCGTCGGTGACGTAGGGCCCGAACCGACCGTCCTTGATCACCATCGGCTTCGCCGTCGCGGGGTCGTTACCCAGCTCGCGCAATGGTGGTGCCGAAGCTCCTTGTCCACCACGGCGTTTCGGCTCCGAGTAAATCTTCAGCGCCTCGTCGAGGGTGATGTCGAACATCTGGTCCTCGGTGGCCAGGGAGCGAGAGTCGGTGCCACGCTTGAGGTATGGGCCGTACCGGCCGTTCTGCGCGGTGATCTCCTCGTTCGTGTTCGGATCGACCCCGACGACACGCGGAAGCGAGAGTAGCCGGAGTGCGTCTTCCAACGTCACCGTCTCCAGGTCCATCGTGCGGAGCAGTGAGCCGGTACGAGGCTTGGGACCCGTCGGTTTCTTGCCCTTCTTCGCGGGGGCGCCCGCGTCGCCCTCGGGCTCGTCCGGAGGAGCGGGCAACACCTCGGTGACATACGGCCCGTAGCGGCCGTCCTTGGCGACGACCTCATGTCCGGTCACGGGATCGACGCCCAGCGAACGGCCCTCTTGCGGTGTGGCGAAAGCTTTTTCGGCGAGCTCAAGGGTCAGCTCGTCGGGCGTGAGTTCATCCTTGAGGTTCGCCCGCTGCGGAGTTGGTTCACCGTCGTCACCGGTGATCATCCGCTCGAGATACGGTCCGTTCTTGCCCACACGGACGTAGACCGGACGGCCCTGTTCGTCGTCGAACAGCTTGATGGAGTTGACTTCCCGGGCGTCGATACCTTCGAGGTTGACGCCGACGAGCTTCTTCAGACCGCCCGAGCGGGCGATCGAGTCCGCCACACCATGCTCGCCACCGAAGTAGAAATTGTTGAGCCAGTTGGTCCTTCGCTCATTACCCGATGCGATCTCGTCGAGTTCGTCTTCCATCGCGGCGGTGAATCCATAGTCGACCAGCCGCCCGAAGTGCTGCTCCAGCAGCCCGATGACGGCAAATGCGACCCACGATGGGACCAGCGCACTGCCCTTCTTGTGCACGTAACCGCGGTCCTGGATCGTCTTGATGATCGAGGAGTACGTCGACGGCCGGCCGATGCCGAGGTCTTCCAAAGCCTTGATCAGCGATGCCTCGGTATAGCGGGCAGGCGGCGAGGTGGTATGCCCGTCGGCGGTGAGCTCCTTGGCGTCGACCCGCTGGCCCTGCTCGAGCTGCGGCAGCCGACTCTCGGCGTCGTCGGCCTCACCGCCCGCCTGGTCGTCGATGCTCTCGACATAGGCCTTCAGGAAGCCGGCGAAGGTGATGGTGCGGCCGCTGGCGCTGAACACCACCTGCTGGCCCTCACTCGCCCGACCGGAGATGCGCAGCGACAGTGTCGTCCCGCGGGCATCGGCCATCTGGGAGGCGACCGTGCGCTGCCAGATCAGTTCGTAGAGCCGGAACTCGTCGGTGTCCAACTGAGCGTGCAGCTGTCCAGGCGTGGAGAACACATCGCCTGCTGGCCGGATGGCCTCGTGCGCTTCCTGGGCGTTCTTGACCTTGCGGGTGTACTGCCGCGGAGTCGGATGCACGTACTCCTGGCCGTACAGCTGGCTCGCCTGATTGCGCGCGGCGTCAATGGCCGACTGCGACAGCGTCGTCGAGTCGGTACGCATATAGGTGATGTAGCCGTTCTCGTAGAGGCGCTGCGCGATGCTCATCGTGCGCTCGGAGGAGAACCGCAGCTTCCGGCCCGCCTCCTGCTGCAGTGTCGACGTCATGAACGGCGGGTAAGGCTTACGGGTGTAAGGCTTTTGCTCGACGGATGACACCTCGAGTTGCGCGCCGCGCAGTCCGGTGGCCAGTGCGCCGGCCGCGGACTGGTCGAGCACGAGCACCTCGTCGGGCTTCTTCAGACCGCCGAGCGAGTCGAAGTCGCGTCCGGTGGCCACCCGGCGTCCGTCGACGGAGTTCAGCTTGGCCGTGAAGGTGGGCGGCGAGGCCTGCGCGTTGGACACGCTGGCGTCGAGTTCGGCGGTCACGTCCCAATAGCCCGCGCTGCGGAACGCCATCCGTTCGCGTTCGCGCGACACGATGATGCGGGTCGCAACGGACTGCACCCGACCGGCCGACAGCTTCGGCGCGACCTTCTTCCACAGCACCGGGCTGACTTCGTAGCCGTACAGCCGGTCCAGGATGCGCCGGGTCTCCTGCGCATCGACCAGGTCGATGTCCAGGTCCCGCGGATCTTCGGCGGCGGCCCGGATCGCCGGCTCGGTGATCTCGTGGAACACCATTCGCTTGACCGGGATGCGGGGCTTGAGCGTCTCGAGGAGGTGCCATGCGATGGCCTCGCCCTCGCGGTCCCCGTCTGTGGCGAGATAGAGCTCGTCGACGCCCTTGAGCAGGTCCTTCAGCTCCGCGACGGTGCTCTTCTTCTCCGGGCTGATGATGTAGAGCGGCTCGAAGTCGGCATCGACGTTGACTCCGAGGCGGGCCCACGGCTCCGACTTGTACTTCGCCGGCACGTCGGCGGCGGCCCTCGGCAGGTCGCGGATGTGTCCTCGGGACGACTCGACGATGTAGTTAGAGCCCAGGTAGCCAGCTATTTTGCGTGCCTTAGTAGGCGACTCGACTATGACGAGTCGCCGCACCGTTCCGTTGCGGCCGCTACCGCGCTCCCCGTCTGCCACCTGTGCCTTTGCTCCACTTCTTTCGCTGCCGACAGCGCCTGATGCCGCACTGAACGTGCAGTATGGCCCCGTCGGCAACTGACAATTTCGCATTCTGCGCGGGCCGACGCAAACTGACCCCCCGGTTGCGCGGCGTCAGATTCGGGGCCACTGCGCAAACGCGTCCACCTTCCCCGGTGGTTCCCCCACGTTCTCTACCAGGCGCGATAGTCGGCGCCGGCCACTGATCCGAAGCGCTGGACGAGACCCTCTGGTTCCGATCAGAGTGGGCGCTATCCCGACCCGCATCATCGCCGAGGCGAGCGGCGAATGCGTGTCGGGCGCGTGCGGGTCCAGACCGAGCAGGTAGCGATCGGCTTCAGGGGTGCCTGACGCGAGCGTCCAGGCCCGCAACTCCCTGGGGCCAGGCAACCACTGCGGCGGCACCGTCTTGACCGCGCCACGTGTCCAATCCGCCGCAATGGCGACCAGCCGCGCATCCACGGCGGTGCGGACCAGCGGGGTGTTCTCGTCGGTGCGGGCGATCTCGGGTTGCAACCCGGCCTCGACGATCATCTCGGCCAGCGCCTCGGCGCGCCACACGTGCTCCACCACGACCGACAGCCGCGCCCCGGTTTGCGAGCCCGACCCCACCAGCACCACCTGACCCGGCGCGGCGAGCATCCCGGTCAAGTCGGCCACGGCAGGCGGCACCGACTCGGCCGAAAAGAAGGACAGCTGGCTCACGGTTCGACCCTAAGGCAGGGACAGCCCAGCCGGAGCCGCCCCGGCGGCGACATTCCAGCCGGAGCCGCCCCGGCGGCGACATTCCAGCCGGAGCCGCCCCGGCGGCGACATTCCAGCCGGAGCCGCCCCGGCGGCGACATTCCAGCCGAAGCGTCGCCGGGCCGGGCGCCCCACAAACGAAAACACCCCCGCAGTGCCCGTTGTCGGAGCTGTGCGGGGGGTTTCCTTAGGTGCGTCGGTTAGACGGCGCGAACGCCTGTGGCCTGCGGGCCCTTGGGGCTCTGGCCAACCTCGAACTCGACCTTCTGGTTCTCCTCAAGGGTGCGGAAACCGCTTCCTTGAATTTCCGTGTAGTGGACGAACACATCAGCAGAGCCGTCCTCGGGAGCGATGAACCCGAAGCCTTTTTCCGCGTTGAACCACTTCACAGTTCCCTGTGGCATCTCTCGTGATTTCCTTCTCTTCATACCGGGTGCGGTTCACCATTTCGGTGCACCGGGCCCGTTCCGACCGCCATACCTTCGTGGAGTGCTCGGAACTCGACCCGACCTACAACCCTCGCAGGAACCGCGATCGCAACGTCGATCCTGCGATTGCGAATACGCCAACACAGAAGCTGCGACCGCGGTCAGTCAATCACGTTCTGGGCTGCGGCGACAGTGGAGAAGCGATCGTTTGGGGAACAATTCACATACGAAACGTCTCAGGAAGGCACCCGATGGCAGATTTCGGCCGCGAGCTGCTCGCTTGCGCGGTCGACGGCGCTACTAAAGGCGGGCACGACCCCCTGCGTCATGTCGCAGATCTCCCCCCGCGGCGTCCGCGCCTACACGCGTGGCCGCAGTGGGCCGATCCAGATGTGGTGCAGGCGTTTGTTGATCGCGGCATCACCGCGCCGTGGTCACATCAGGTTGCAGCGGCCGACCTCGCGCACGCCGGACGCCACGTCGTACTGAGCACCGGGACGGCCTCAGGCAAGTCGGTGGCCTACCAACTGCCGATACTGACGGCGCTGAAGGCTGATTCGCGCTCTCGGGTCCTCTATCTGTCGCCCACCAAGGCGCTCGGTCACGACCAGTTGCGCGCCGCGGTCTCACTTACCGAAGCCCTGCCAGCACTGCGCGACGTCGCACCGAGCTCGTATGACGGCGACAGCCCCACCGAAGTGCGTCGCTTCGCGCGGGAACGGTCTCGATGGATCTTCTCCAACCCCGACATGATTCACCTGTCGCTGCTACGCAACCACGCGCGCTGGGCGGTGTTCCTGCGGAACCTGAAATACGTCGTCATCGACGAATGCCATTACTACCGAGGTGTGTTCGGATCCAATGTGGCCATGGTGCTCCGCCGGCTGCTGCGGTTGAGCATGCGCTACTCGGCCACCGGATCGGGGCCCACGGTCATCTTTGCCAGTGCCACCACCGCGTCGCCGGCGATCACCGCTTCGGAGCTGATCGGGCAGACCGTCGACGAGGTCACCGAGGACGGATCACCGCAGGGCGCGCGCACCGTCGCCTTGTGGGAGCCGGCCCTGCTGGACGATCTCGTCGGCGAAAACGGCGCTCCGGTGCGACGTTCCGCAGGCGCCGATGCCGCCCAGGTGATGGGGAATCTGATCGCCGAGGGCGCCCGGACGCTGACGTTCGTGCGTTCGCGCCGCGGTGCCGAACTGACCGCACTCGGTGCGCGTGCACGGCTCGAGGAAATCAAACCGGATCTCGCCGAGAAGGTGGCGTCCTATCGGGCGGGTTATCTGGCCGAAGACCGCCGCGCACTGGAACGCGCACTGGCGGACGGGCAACTGCGGGGGCTCGCCACGACCAACGCCCTGGAACTCGGCGTCGACATCGCCGGCCTCGACGCCGTCGTGCTGGCCGGATTTCCCGGCACGGTGACATCCTTCTGGCAGCAGGCGGGTCGCGCGGGCCGGCGGGGCCAGAGCGCGCTGATCGTTTTGATCGCTCGTGACGACCCACTCGACACCTACCTCGTGCACCACCCGGCGGCGCTGCTGGACAAACCGATTGAACGCGTCGTCATCGACCCCTCCAACCCGTATGTGCTTGGACCGCAGCTTCTCTGCGCCGCCACCGAACTTCCGCTCACCGAGGCGGAGGTGCGGATGTGGAACGCCGAGGCGGTTGCGGCCTCCCTCGTCGACGACGGCCTGCTGCGCAGGCGGCCGACCGGCTACTTCGCCACTCCGGGCGTGGATCCACATCCGGCCGTGGACATTCGTGGCTCGTCGGGCGGTCAGATCGCCATCCTCGAAGCAGGTACCGGTCGCATGTTGGGCAGTGCGGGCGCAGGCCAGGCACCGGCATCGGTTCATCCCGGGGCCGTTTACCTACATCAGGGTGAGAGCTATGTCGTCGACTCGCTCGATTTCGAGGACGGCGTCGCGTTCGTCCACGCCGAGGAGCCGGGCTACACCACGTTCGCCCGCGAACTGACCGATATCGCCGTCACCGGCGAGGGGGAACGAAAGACCTACGGGTCGGTGACAGTTGGGCTCGTGCCGGTGTCGGTGACCAACACCGTGATCGGCTACCTGCGTCGCCGGTTGACCGGCGAGGTCGTCGACTTCGTCGAACTCGACATGCCGACGCGCACCCTGGAAACCACGGCGGTGATGTGCACTATCACCCCGGAGATGTTGCAGCACAATGGGATCGAGCCGCTGCGCGTGCCGGGCTCGCTGCACGCGGCCGAACACGCGGCGATCGGACTGCTGCCCCTGGTCGCCAGCTGCGACCGCGGCGACATCGGCGGGGTGTCAACGGCGATCGGTCCGGTAGACGGGCTGCCGACGATCTTCGTCTACGACGGCTATCCCGGCGGCGCGGGCTTCGCCGATCGCGGCTTCCGCAACATCGGCACCTGGTGGGCGGCGACCGCGGCGGCGATCGAGGCGTGCGACTGCCCTGCAGGGTGCCCGTCATGCGTGCAGTCGCCTAAATGCGGCAACGGGAACGACCCCCTCGACAAACTGGGAGCGATCAAGGTGCTGCGACTGGTGCTGAACGAACTCGGCGAGACGGCGGTGTGACCCCGCGGGGCGACCGACCCCTCGAACGGTCGCCCCCGCGGGTCATGGCAGGAGCTCCCAAAAATGGAAACGCCTGGTCACACAGATGCGTGGAACGGCCGGACAACGCGATCCGTTCCTTAGCCCGCGCTTCCAGGGTGCTGTTGTAAATTACCTCGTCGGAGTGGGTGTTGCAACTTTGGCACAGTTAACTGTCGGTCCCGAAAATGGCGTGCTGCGATGCAAAATGAACGCGGCGCGACGGAATCCGTAGGCGGCTGCTGGCTACGGCGGACCGGATACCCCGCCCTAAACTGCCCTCATGAACCACGACTGGCTGCTCGTGGAGACACTGGGCAGCGAGCCCGCCGTGGTGGCACAAGGCCGCCGTACCAAGAACTTGGTCCCGGTCAGTGCGTTTCTGAGGCGAAATCCCCACTTGATGGCGGTTCAGACCGCAATCGGCGAAACCGTGCGCGCCGGACAGGGCCTGAGCAGCATCACGCCGAAGAACGACTGCGTGATCCGCACCGAAGTCGTGCAGATGACCGACGGCCGGATCCACGGTGTGCACGTGTGGATCGGCCCGCCCGACATGGAGCCGCCGGAACGCCCGGTGCCCGGACCGCTGGTGTGGGACCTCAGCAGCGGCACCGCCACCGACACCACGGAGTCGCTGCACAACAGCGGATGGGCGCCGAACAGCCAGGTGACGCACGGTAGGGCATTCGCCGAAGATCTGCCCAAGCGTGACCTCAATCCGAGCGAGGCCCAGGTCTTGTCGATGACGATCACGCGGGAGCCGGGTCAGACGATCTGCAATTCCTGGGACGTGACCGACCATCGCGGTGAACCGATCACGATCGGCTTCGTCGCCCGGGTGCTGGCCGAAGAGGAGGACGACGGGAGCCAGCGGTTGGTCATGCGGGCGATGAACTGGCGCGGCGAACACGACCGCGAATCGGATTCACGCGACTACCTGGCGCAGCGCATTCTCAAGGGGCTGGCGCAGCCCGGCGCTCACCGGGCCCTCGTCGACCCGACGGACTGGACACTGTTGAAATGGCTCGACGACCCCGCCCCGTTCTTCAACTGGCGTGTGAGCCTGGCAGGCGATCACCTCGTACATCCCGACGACCGGGCCCAGATAGCAAGGATGGCAGAGGAATTCGCAACAGGCGCCACTTCGGCCACGCTGCGGTTGGCGGCCAACGACGGTGGGTGGACGCCTGTGCACGTGACGATCAACCGCGTCGAGCTCGAGGACGACGTCTTCGCGGGGTTGGCGACGCTACGTCAGCCGTGAGTCGCCGGGCCGGCGCGGGCCACGGCCCGCGCCGTACCCATCCCCAGCCGGCCCAACGCCACCCTGACATCGACCGCGACAACGACATCGAGTCCGGCCACCGAGCAGTCCGCGACCGCGGTGCGCATCGCCTCGGCCACCGCGACGGCGTGCGCGCAGGCCGCCTGGGCACCGCGCGCCAGGCCGCCCGCCGCAGCCAGTGCTGCGAGGTCCGCGGCCGCCTGCGCGCGGTGTCGCGCGATCACCGCCGAACCGAGGTACACGCTCGCGACGGTGATCGTCACCAGCACCGCCATCATCGCCACTGCCACCAGAGTGGCTGAGCCCGTCTCACTCCTGAGAGGGCTCCACCGCGGCGACAGCGTGTCCGGCGACCGTGACCCCCGGCAGCAGAACCGATCGCGCCGAGACGGTGGCGATGACGTGGTCGCCGTCGCGACGAAGTTGCACCGTCGCGCCGTTCGGAGCGATGTCACGAGCGGCGTCGGACCCGTCGTCGCCACGCGCTGCCAGACGTGCCGCCTCTCTGGCCGCGTCGATACATCGGATCTGCATCGACACCGCGGTGAGACCCGACGTGCACAACAACAGCACCACGACCAGACCCGCGATGCCGAACGCCGCCTCGACGGTGGCACTGCCGACCTCGCCGCCTAGACGTTGGTGTTGAGCGCGCGGGTGATGATGTTTGTCAACGCGCTGACGATAGAATCGCCGGTCACCACGGTGTACAGAATCGCGCCGAACGCCGCCGCCGCAATTGTCCCGATCGCGTATTCGACTGTGCTCATGCCACTTTCGTCCACTATCAGCAGGTTCAATCTCGCCCTGACCGAGCGAATCTCCCCCACCACTGCGTGGACCCAATTGTGTATCAATCGATTTCCTCCCCATCACTCGAGATCTGCTACAACACACCGGAACGCAGCACATCACCGGCCAACCCCGCCACGACCGGCGCGATGCCCAAACACAGGAACGCGGGCAGGAAACACAGCCCCAACGGCGCCGCGATAAGGACCGACGCCCGTTCGGCCGCAGCACGGGCTGCGTCCGCGGCGTCGTCGCGGGCCTGAGCGGCCAATTCTGAAACACCCTGCGCGAGGGCGGCGCCCGAGGACGCCGAACGACGCGCCAGCCGCAGCAGCGCTTCGGCCTGCTCGTCCGGGTGCCGGACTCGATCCGACCATGCCGACGCCGGATCAGCGCCCAGCGCGAGCAGGTCTGCGGCTCGGTTCAAGATCCGCGCCAGGTGCGGTGGCGCGGACGGCGCCGTCGCCGCTGCGGCCGTCGATACCGCCATGCCCGACCGCAGGCAGGCGGCCAGCACCTCCAGCGTCGAGGCAGTGGCCAGCGGATCGACAATAGGGACTGCACCAGAGCGCGCCGACGTCGCCACCCTGACGCCGGCCCACACCCGGATCCGCGCTCGCGACCTGTCGCTGCCCAGCAACACCGCGGCGGCGAGTAGCAATGCGGCCCAGGTCATCTCGACACCGCACAGGTAATCCGGTCACACCACAGCAGACCTGCGCAGGCCAGCAGCACACCGATGACCAATAGCCATTCGCCGAATCCCCCCGACAGCAGAAAGGTCAAGGGATCGGCGCCGATCAGCTGGCCCAGTCCGATGCCGATGGCAGGAAGGCCTGCCAGCACTGCCGCGGTGGTGCGCGCACCGGCCATACCGGCATCGACGCGGGACGAGAACCGTTGCCGCTCGACCAGATCCCGCTGCGCGGTTTCCATCAGAGTCCCGATCGCCAGGCCATGCGTCTGTGCCAGCTGCCAGCACACCGAGAGCCGCTCCCACTGGCCTGGCAACGACGAGCGGCACGCCACACTGAGCATGCCCGCCGCAACGTCGGCGCCCAGTCGTGCTCGCGCCGCGATTGTCCGCAGGGCCACGGCGACGACACCGTCGGTCTCTTCGGCGGCCACGCCGAAGGCGGCGACGGGGTGCGCTCCGACGCGCAACTCCCCCACCAGGATGTCCAGCGCGCCCCGCAGCGCAGCGGCTTCGGCTGCCCGGTCGCGTCTCTGCCAGGAACTCCTCCGACGAATCCCCACAGTCGCGCCCACTATCCCCACGGCGGCAACGACCCCGACGGACGTCAGTTCAGCCAACACCAGACCGAGCGCTGCCGCGGTCAGGGCCAGCCCCGTGGCGACGAGCACTCGCGGTGGTCTTGATCGGACGGCTGCGCGCGGAAGTACTCGGTGCCGGGATGGACGCGGCCACGTCAACAGCGCAAGGGCCAGCGCCACTGCCGCAACGCTCATGGCGACCGCCGCTCACGCACGAGCTCGCGCAAGTCATCCGCGCCGCGGTCGAACCCCGCGCCAGCGCGCCACGCGGTGACGGCGCGGACCCGGCCATCTCCTTCCGTGCCGAGCACCGCGATCTCGCTGAGCCGGCGTCGGCCGCCGTGATCGCGCCTGACGTGCACGAGTACCTGAACGGCCGCCGCGAGCTGACTGTGCAGTGCACCGCGGTCGAGCCCGCCCACCGCGGCGAGCGCTTCCAGCCGCGCGGGGACCTCAGCCGGGCTGTTGGCGTGCACGGTCCCCGCCCCGCCGTCGTGCCCGGTATTGAGGGCGGCGAGTAGGTCGACCACCTCGGCGCCGCGGACCTCACCGACCACGATCCGGTCGGGCCTCATCCGCAGCGCCTGCCTGACGAGATCGCGCACGGTGACTTCGCCGACGCCCTCGACGTTGGCGGACCGGGCGACGAGCTTCACCAGATGCGGGTGCGCGGGTTCCAGTTCGGCGGCGTCCTCCACACAGACGATGCGTTCATGCCTGGGCACCGCACCCAAGATCGCGGCCAACAACGTCGTCTTGCCTGCGCCGGTGCCGCCGGAGACCAGGAAGGCCAGGCGCGCGGCGATGATGTCATCCAGAAGGGCCGCGGCCGGCGGCTCGATGGTTCCCGTCCGCATCAGAGCGGCGAGATCCTGGGTCGCGGGGCGGAGCACTCGCAGCGACAGGCACGTACCGCCGGGGGCGATCGGCGATAACACGGCGTGCAGACGGACGGTGCACCGTCCGCCGCCCAATTCGTTCAGCTGACCGTCTACCCAGGGTTGCGCCTCGTCCAGCCGGCGTCCGGCCGACAGCGCCAACCGTTGGGCGAGCCGGCGGACAGCGTCGTCGTCGGCGAACCGAATGGATGTGCGGCGCAAGCCGTTGCCGTCATCGACCCACACCGCGTCGGGCGCGGTGACCAGAACATCGGTGGTCCCGTCCGCACGCAACAACGGGTCCAGAATGCCGGCCCCGGTGAGTTCGGTTTGCAGTACCCGCAGGCCGCTCAGTACCTCGGCGTCGCCGAGCAGCCCACCGGACTCCGCTCGGATCGCCGCGGCGACCGAGGTCGGCCTAAGCGGTCCCGATTCGGCCGCCAGCCGCTCGCGGACGCGTTCGATCAGTGAGGCGCTCATGCCGCGCTCACTACCGGGTGCTGTTGCAGAACCGCCATCACCCGACGCGCGGCGCCGGCGAGCGGGGAGCGGCGCCTCAGTCGAAGGCCGCCGCGTTCGAGCGTCTCCGCAAGGCCGGTTTGGGGTCGCATGGCGGCGAGCAGCGGAAGGCCGACCATCTCGGCCACGTCGCACGACCGCAACCCACCGGGTGCCGGCCCCCGCACGACGACACCCGCGTTGGGGTTCACCGACGACACCCAGCGCGCGACTCCCTCGGCGGCAGCGCAGGAGCGTACGTCGGCGGTGGCGACAACGATGACGAGATCCGCCGATTCGAGCGCGGCCTCCGCTGCGGCGGTCGATCTTCTCGGCACATCGCAGATCACCGTCGCGCCGCCACGGCTGCCCGCATCGACAACGGCACCCAGGGGTGCGGCGTCGATGTCACCGCCGCCCCGACCGCCCGAGAGCACAGATACGCCACGCTGCCGCGGAAGTGCGTCACGCAGCGCTGCGTAGTTCAGTCGTCCGCCTTGCAGCATCAGGTCGGGCCAGCGCAGCCCGGAGTCGGCCTCGATACCCAGCAGCAGATCGATGCCGCCGCCCCACGGGTCGGCATCGATGAGCAGCGCATCGGTGCGCTTCGACGCCGTTTGCGCCAACGCCGTCGCGAACACCGATGCGCCCGCCCCGCCGCGCCCCGCGACGACCGCGACAACTGCGCCACGCGGACCGTCGGTCAGAGCGGCTTCTGCGGCCTCGGCCAGTTCGGCCATCAGCTCACCGTCTTCGGATGGCAGGGCGACGACGTGTTGTGCGCCGACGGCGATCGCGGCCTGGAAATCGGCGGGACCGGGCTCCGCTTGCACGACGAGGACGACGCGGCCTCGCCGCGGCAACACCCGCCGCGCACAGCGGTGTGCCGCCTCGCGGTCGAGCAGTACGGCCACCGCCCCTGTCCACACCTTGCGGCCGGATGGCTCGCTTGCGTGAACAACCTGGACACCGGCCGCCGCGGCGACGCGATCGACGTCATCGCGCAGGTCGGTGTCGCTGATCAGCGCGAGTATCCCAGCGGATCCCATGCGTCAACCATGCGGCTGCCCGCTGACGGCGCGCTACCACGTCGGTCCGCGCTGTGGATCAACTCGAATATGGGGATAGGAAGCAAAAACTTACGTCGAAAATCACATTCCGCAACGACTGTGTGCCGGCTCATCTGTCCGAAAGACGAAAGCTGCTACGACGGCAATTTGGCCCCCGCGAGGGGCAGCGTGACTGGCTGACGAAGACACCCCCAGAAAAGGGACGACCCCCGCCAGGGGGGGAGGAGGCGGAGGTCGTCGTGTATCAGCCCCGGGGGGTCGGGCTGATGCACACCCGGCATAAGCCGAGTGACATTCACTATACACACGGCAACAGGGATGGGCGCAAGAGTCGCGGCTGATAAAAAAGCATGGTTGTAGCAGGAAAAATGCAGTCACCGTCACCTGTCGGAGACTGTCACTTCCAACGGTCACCCGACTCGGGTCCGGTGTCCGCCTCTATGCTGATGCCGTGGCCGCATCACACACCGGGACAGCGGGGTCCAGCGAGCCGCAAACGGTGCCTCCGGCTAACAATCCGGTTCGCACCGCCGCCTTCTTCGATCTTGATAAGACGGTCATCGCGAAATCGAGCACCTTGGCTTTCAGCAAACCTTTCTTCGACCAAGGGCTAATCAATCGGCGGACGGTTTTGAAGTCGGCCTACGCACAGTTCCTGTTCCTGATGTCGGGAGCCGACCACGATCAGATGGACCGGATGCGCTCGTATTTGACCACCATGTGCACCGGTTGGGACGTCGAGCAGGTAAAGTCGATCGTCGGCGAAACACTGCATGAAATCGTCAATCCCCTGGTCTTCGCCGAGGCGGCCGAACTCATCGCCGATCACAAGCTGTGCGGCCGGGATGTAGTGGTGGTTTCGGCTTCTGGCGAGGAGATTGTGGCGCCGATCGCCCGTGCGCTCGGAGCCACGCATGCCATGGCCACCCGGATGGTCGTCGACGATGGTAAGTACACCGGCGACATCGCGTTCTACTGCTTCGGCGAGGGCAAGGTGGAGGCGATCCGCGAACTCGCCACCCGTGAGGGATATGCCCTCGAGCACTGCTATGCCTACTCCGACTCCATCACCGATGTGCCGATGCTGGAGGTGGTCGGACATCCCACCGTGGTAAACCCGGATCGCACGTTGCGCAAAGAAGCTTCCGCGAGGGGTTGGCCCGTGCTGACGTTCTCCAAGCCGGTGTCGTTGCGCGACCGCATCCCGGCGCCATCGGGAGCCGCCATGGCGACCACCGCCGCAGTCGGCGTGAGCGCCCTGGCCGCCGGCGCGCTGACCTACGCGTTATTGCGCCGGTTCGCGTTCTGACCCGGCGGCGTCCGTAGTCCGTCCCGGCGTCGGGCAAATCCGGCGTAACAATCTGGAGTCACGCGGCTTTGCCCCTTGATGTGACCGCGGTCACGGAGTACAAAGGAGTCACGGAAGCTTGGTGAGGCCAAGGCCGAGCCGGAAGAGAAGGCTCGGATCTCCCGAATCAGGCTCCCCAGCACGGAACCCGGCACCCACGCGGAGCACATGCCGCGGAATAGGCAAAAGTGTTGCGGGCCTGCGTAGTTGCGGAAGCGGACGGTCACGACGGCCCCTTGGGTGGGGTTGCAGCCGAAGCGCATCGACAAGACGCCGAGGCCACCCACGCAACCCACAAGAGCACGCATGGTAACCGGTGTCCGTGCTAGCGGGCGGCGAGCCGAATTAGTTCGGAGCGTCGCCCGCTTTACTTTGCTGGGAGGCCCCGTCGACCGCGCTCTGGGCGATGGACAGCGCCTCCCGAGCACCCGCGTGCAGCGCGCGACAATTCATCAGCACCCAGGCGGTGAGACCGTCAGCGGTGCCGGACGCGAAGCCGCGCGCGGCAGCGCGGTAGTCACCGGACTGGCGCATCCAATACACCTCGGGCACGCCGAGTCCGTGTGGGTCCAATCCGCTCGACATCGTCACCAATCGCGAAACTGCCCGAGCCACCACTCCGTCGGCGGTACCGAAGGGCGCCAGCGTCAGCAGTTCACCGTGCACAACCGATGCGAGCACCGGCGCAGCGACGCGGGTGCCGCCCGTCACGACGTCCGCCAGTAGTTCAAGTCGACGGCCGATATCGGTGTCCGGGCGCGGCCGCCCGAGCCCGTCGTCGTCGGCGATATCGGCGGCCGCCAACGCATGGAGCCGCGCGATCGCTTGCAGCGGCGCGCGTTGCCACACCCCGATCAGCGAGGTCGCGCCACCCTCCAGCGCTTCTGATACCCGCAGGGCACCGGCGAGGACCGGATCGGGACCCGCTTCAGACAACTGCAGGGACCCGCCGTCCAGAACGGATGACGCGCGCGCCGCCCGCAATGCCGCCTCGGCCGCGTTCTCCGGCCACCCACGGAGGTTGGCGCGGTGCCGGTGTGCGCGTCCCAGCGCCTCACCGGCTTCCGCACAGGCGTCGGCCACCCCGGGCAGCTCGGCCAGCGGGGCCAATGGGTCGGCGGCGGTCACACCAGCACACGCTAGTCGACCGCTGAGCCCGCCTGTCGCGACGTTCGGCGCGCACGACGCGCCGCCCGCAGAGCGAGCTGTGACTTGCCGTCCTGATCATCTGGATTGGTGACTACGCTCACAGATATGACTGGCTCTTCGACGAAGCAGACCGATGTTCCGTCCGTCTATCCCCCCTCCGAGGAATTCGCCGCACAGGCCAATGCGACCGAGGAGATGTACAGCGAAGCCGAAGCCGACCGGCTGGCGTTCTGGGCGAAGCAGGCCGAGCGGCTGTCGTGGGAGACCCCGTTCACCGAGGTGCTGGACTGGTCGGACGCGCCATTCGCCAAGTGGTTCGTCGGCGGCAAGCTCAACGTCGCCTACAACTGCGTCGACCGCCACGTCGAGGCGGGCAACGGCGACCGGGTGGCGATCCACTGGCAGGGCGAACCGGTCGACGACACCCGCCAGATCACCTACGCGCAGTTGCAGGCCGACGTGTGCAAGGCCGCCAACGCGCTGAGCGCCTTGGGCCTCGTCGCAGGGGACCGCGTCGCCATCTATATGCCGATGCTGCCCGAGGCGATCGTCTCCATGCTGGCGTGCGCGCGGCTGGGCATCATGCACTCCGTCGTCTTCGCGGGTTTCTCCGCGACCGCGCTTGCCGCCCGCATCGAAGACGCCGAAGCCAAGCTGGTGATCACCAGCGACGGGCAGTTCCGTCGCGGCCAGGCGGTGTCGCTGAAGGAGTCCGTGGACGAAGCGTGCAAGGGCCAGGAGTCCGTCGAACACGTTCTTGTCGTGCGTCGGACCGGCATTGACACACCGTGGACCGAGGGTCGCGACCTGTGGTGGCACGACACCGTCGAGCCGGCATCTGCGGAGCACACGCCGGAGGCGTTCGATTCCGAACACCCGCTGTTTCTGTTGTACACATCGGGAACCACCGGTAAGCCCAAGGGCATCATGCACACGACAGGCGGTTATCTGACCCAGACCTCGTACACGCACCACTACGTCTTCGACATCAAGTCCGAGACGGACGTGTTTTGGTGCACCGCCGACATCGGCTGGGTCACCGGCCACAGCTACATTGTCTATGGGCCCCTGTCGAACGGCGCGACGCAGGTGGTCTACGAGGGCACACCGAACTCGCCGGACGAACACCGGCATTTCGAAATCATCGAGAAGTACGGCGTCACCATCTATTACACGGCGCCCACACTGGTCCGAATGTTCATGAAGTGGGGCCGCGAATTCCCGGATGCCCACGACCTGTCGAGTCTTCGGTTGCTGGGATCGGTTGGTGAGCCGATCAACCCCGAGGCATGGCGGTGGTATCGGGATGCGTTCGGCGGCAACAAGACTCCGATCGTCGACACCTGGTGGCAGACCGAGACCGGCGCGATCATGATCTCTCCGTTGCCCGGCATCACCGAAACCAAACCCGGCTCGGCGATGAAGCCGCTGCCCGGCATCTCGGCGATTATCGTCGACGAGGAGGGACGCGAGTTGGTTCCAGGAGCCGACGAGGCCGAGCACGTCACGGGGTACCTCGTGCTGGACAAGCCGTGGCCGGCGATGCTGCGCGGCATCTGGGGCGACCCGGACAGGTACAAGGAGACGTACTGGTCCCGCTACGGAAAGCAGGGCTGGTACTTCGCGGGCGACGGCGCGCGGGTCGACTCCGACGGTTCGATCTGGCTGCTGGGCCGCATCGATGACGTGATGAACGTTTCGGGACACCGGATTTCGACCACCGAAGTGGAGTCGGCGCTGGTCGGCCACTCCGGGGTGGCCGAGGCGGCCGTGGTCGGCGCCAACGACGAGACCACCGGTCAGGGTATCTGCGCGTTCGTCATCCTCGAGTCGCATGCCAAGCACCGCGACGACGACATGGTCCACGAACTTCGTGAGCATGTCGCCAAGGACATCGGCAAGATTGCGAGGCCTCGGGAGATCCACGTCGTACCCGAGCTGCCGAAGACCCGAAGCGGCAAGATCATGCGCCGACTGCTGCGCGATGTCGCCGAAGGACGTGAGCTCGGCGACACCTCGACTTTGGTGGATCCCAACGTGTTCGAGGCGATCCGGGCCAGTAAGGCCGAGACCTAGTCAGGCGGCCGGCGGCGCGCCGATGAGCGCCTGCGCGAAGAGCATCAAGCACCGACGGGAACGAAGCCGGAGCCGGGCCGGTTCTTCGCGACGATGTCGGCCAGTTGCGTGTTGAACGACATGTTCACTGCGGGCGTGTGCAGTGGGATGTATTTGATGACGCACGTCGGAAGTTCTTCGGAGAACGCCCCGTGGATCATGCCGACCAGCCGGTTGTTGACCGTCACCGGCGCCCCGGAGTCACCGGGCTGACCGCAGACCTGATTGATGAAGGTGCCCGGCTCGTCGCCCGGTCCCCAGGTGACGCCGCAGGAGTAGCCGGTGGTGCGGCCCAGCTTGCATGCGATGTCGCCGACGAGAGGGTCCGGGCCCAGTCCATCGATCTGAAATCCGTTGACGTTGTTGACCGGGTGTACCTTCTGCGGGTCGAACTGGATGACCGCGTAGTCGAGAAGGTCGTTGCCCGCCACCATCGTGCCGAGTACGCCGGCATCCTCGTGGCCCTCCGCACCCACCTGTGCGCCGGGGCCACCGCAGTGCGCGGACGTGAATCCGATCAGGTTGCCTCGGTTGTCGTTGCCGATGGCAGTGAGTGTGCACAGCGCCTCACCGTTGACGACCAAACCCGAACCGCCGCCCAAAGTGACCCGATCCTGGGCGTGAGCGGGTGCGGCGGTCGGCATGAGCACCGCAACCAGGGCGATGATGAGCACTGGAATCCGCAGGCAGCGGCCGCTGCTCCTCAAGTGGAAAACCTCCTCGACCCGCCCGACCTGCGTTCCATCGACCTTGTGAGTCTAACGTCGGCCGGAATCGTTTGGCGGCGCGCCACATGGCAACATGAACCGCAGACCGACAGGAATGCGGGAGGAATTGTCCGTGAGCGATCGTAGGAATGGCGTGCCGACCACCGTCACCTCAATACCACTGGTCGACCCGCACGCTCCCAAGCCCGACCCGTCAATCGGCGATCTGGTCAAGGACGCCACCGCACAGGTGTCCACGCTGGTACGCGCCGAGGTGGAGCTGGCCAAGGCCGAGATCACCCGGGACGTCAAGAAAGGCCTCACCGGCAGCGTCTTCTTCATCCTCGCCCTGGTGGTGCTGTTCTACTCCACCTTCTTTTTCTTCTTCTTCGCCGCCGAACTGCTCGACACCTGGCTGTGGCGGTGGGCGGCCTTCCTGATCGTGTTCGGAGTAATGGTCGTGGCCACCGCGATCTTCGCGCTGCTCGGCTATCTCAAGGTGCGTCGGATCAGGGGTCCGCAGAAGACCATCGAATCGGTCAGGGAACTCCCGGAGGCGCTGACACCCGGGCACGACAAGGCCGCGGCGGCGATCGAGCCGGCAGGCGAAGGAAAGTCCGGGAAGCCGGCTTCGACCTCTGACCCGTCGGGCTGGTAGGTGCCGCCCGATCCGTCGGTCGTTCGCATCGACGGTCCGTGGCGTCATCTCGAGGTGCACGCCAACGGAATTCGTTTCCATGTGGTGGAAGCGGAGTCCCAAGACTCGTCGACCATCCCTGTCGCGGAACGGCCGCTGGTGATCCTGCTGCACGGATTTGGGTCGTTCTGGTGGTCGTGGCGCCACCAGCTACGCGGCCTGACCGGCGCCCGGGTGGTGGCCGTCGATCTGCGCGGCTACGGCGGCAGCGACAAACCGCCACGCGGTTACGACGGCTGGACCTTGGCCGGCGACACCGCCGGGCTCATACGGGCACTGGGCCACAAGTCCGCGACGTTGGTGGGGCACGCCGACGGCGGGCTGGTCTGCTGGGCGACCTCCGTGCTGCATCCGCGGATGGTGCGCGCGATCGCGGTCGTGAGCTCGCCACATCCGGTCGCGCTGCGGGCTTCCGCGTTGACACGACGCGACCAGGGCCGAGCGCTATTGCCGTCGATGCTGCGTTACCAGGTGCCGTGGTGGCCAGAGCACGCGTTGACTCGTCACAACGGCGAGGAACTCGAGCGACTGGTCCGCGGCCGCGCCAATGGGAAATGGGTTGCCTCCGAAGACTTCTCCGAGACGATCTCCCACATGCGACGTGCGATCCAGATCCCCTCGGCGGCGCATTCGGCGCTGGAGTACCAGCGTTGGGCCGTGCGCAGCCAGTTTCGCGGTGAAGGCCGCCGGTTCATGCGCTCGATGAAGCGACCGATCAATGTTCCCGTGCTACACCTGCGCGGCGACGCCGATCCGTATGTCCTCGCCGACCCGGTGTACCGGACGCAGCACTACGCACCGCACGGCCGCTACGTATCCATAGCCGGCGCAGGACATTTCGCCCATGAGGAAGCACCCGATGCAGTCAACGACCAGCTCTCGCGTTTTGTAGCGCAGGTGTATCGCGCTTGATCAGGTGACACAGGCGCCGGTGGGGACGCGCTGGGTGCTGTTGAGCTTGTCGAGCTGACGCTTGACCTCCTCGGCGGTCAGCACGAAGCCGGTATCGGCGTCGTCGACCGCCGCGCCGAACACCACGCCGAGCACCTGGCCGCTGCGGTCAATCATAGGTCCACCCGAATTACCTTGTCGCACATTACCTCTGATGGTGTACACCTGACGCGTGACGGTAGTGCTGCGGTAGATGTCCGGGCCGTTGAGTTCGATGGTCTCCCGAATTCGGGCGGGCGTCGCGGCGAAGTCGCCGCCTCCCGGGTAGCCCATCACGACAGCGTCGGTCCCAGTGGCGGCCTCCCCCTGCGCGAACTGCAACGGCGTGGCTTCCAAGTCCGGCACGTCGAGTATCGAGATGTCGGCCTGCGGGTCGTATGAGACGACGTACGCGTCGTACGTCCGGCCGTCGACCTCGACGGTCGCGCTCTCCGCACCCGCGACGACGTGCGCGTTCGACATCACCCGGTTGGGCGCGACCACGAATCCGGTGCCCTCGAGCACCTTCTGGCAGCCGGGGGCGACACCGCGAATCTTCACCACGCTCGGGCGCGTCGCCGCGACCACGGGGTCGGCGGCCAGCGCCGCGTCGGGTGCGTCGACGGCGACTATCGGAGTGCGTCCGAACGGCTGCAGTACGTCGGGCAGACCGGAGGTGTCCAATAGCGCCGACAGTCTGGTGGGCACGGACCTCAGCCAACCGGGCGCGACGTCGTCGACCTCCTTGAGCACCACCGAGCCACGCACCGCCGCGGCCAGGTTGGGCTGATCGGAGGTCTGCAGAGGGTAGGTGAGCATCCAGGCCGCAACCAGCACCGCGACGATCTGCAGCGCCACCCCGATCGTCGAGTCCAGCGTCCGCATCCCGGAGTTACGAATGGCGCCCCGCACCGCCCGGCCCAGCACCACTCCCGCGATCTCGCCGACGACAACCAGCGCCAGGATCAGAAACAAGGTGACAAACAGCTTGGTGCGGGGACCATCGATGTTGGCGACGACGTGGGGGGCCAGCAGCACACCAGCCACCGCACCCAGCACCACGCCGACAAACGACAGCAGCGACCCCAGCGCACCCGAGCGCCAGCCCGAGATGGCGGCGATGAAGGCGACCGCGAGGACGGCGAGGTCGAGCCACTGCGACGAAGTCATGATTGGGCCCTACCCTAACCGGCAGTGCCGCCGTCTCGTCCGACGAGCGCCATCGCGTCTTCTAGTTCGCGGACGTCGTCGGTGTCCCACGGCTGGGCCCAGCCTGCGACGTCGAGCATCGCCGAGACCACCTGTCCGGTGAACCCCCACACCAGCATCTCGTTGAGCAGGAACGCCGGTCCGGCAGCGCGACGCGTGTTCTCCTTGCGGTAGACCATGATTCGGTTCTCGGGATTGGTGAACGCCCGGACCGGGACGCGGGCAACGACCGCTGTTTCGGACTCGTCTACCACTGCCACCGGCCCCGGGTCGGCCGAGTAGGCGAGCACCGGGACGACGTGGAAGCCCGAGGGCGGGATGAACATCTGCTCGAGAGTGGCCAGCGGCTGTAATCGGCCCACGTCGATGCCGGTTTCCTCGTTGGCCTCGCGCAGGGCGGTGGACACCGGGCCCGTGTCGCCCGGATCGGCCGCCCCACCTGGAAATGCGGCTTGTCCGGCGTGGTGACGCAGTGTTGACGCACGCACCGTAACGAGCAGGTCGGCGGTCTCCGGAAGGCCCTGGGACTGGGAGTCGGGCGGGCCGGAGAACAGCACCAGTACCGCGGCATCACGTCGTTCTCCGGTGACCCCGGCCTTGATGCTGGCCTTGGTGTTCGCCGCGGTCAGCATCGCGAGAACCTCGGGAGGCACTCGCCTCCGATAGGCGCGTTTGATGTCCTTGGCGTTGTCGACCAGCGGCTTGAGCCACGAGGGGGCAGCTTGCGGAGCGAGCTCCTTCTCGTCGCTGGCCCAACTCAACCCGGCTCTCCTAACTGTTCCCCAACTGCGGCCCTACTGCGGCCGCAATCTCGTCGGCGTTGGCGAAGGACCGCGGCAGGATTGCGGCAACGCTACCGTCCGGACGCAGCACCACCGTCGCAGGCATGACGTTCGGAACCTTCAGTGCGGCCGCGATCCGGCGGCGGCCATCCTGCAGCGTCGGCAGGTGTACGCCCAGCTCGGCCAGCCGCAGCAGGGCCGCGGTCTCGTTCTCGTCTTGATGCACCGTCAGCACCATCACCTCGGGGCCGACCCTGCGCTGGTACTCCGCCATCGCGGGCAGTTCCTCAGCGCACGGTCCACACCAGTAGGCCCAGAGGTTCAGTACCACGCTCCGGCCGGCGACCGCCTTCGCGACGTCCACGCTCGAGCCGTCACCCGCGCATTCCAGCACGATGCCACGCAACGCCTCGGGGCCGTCTCCCGCGCCGGGTGCGGGACACGGCGCCAGGTCGGCACTGGCCCTGGGTGCCGCCAATGCGTCGGCGGTGTCGGCGTCGCGCCGATCACGCGAGGTGTCCGGCCCATTCGATCCCGTCTGGGACGCGTCGCCGCCGAGCTGAGTCCACAACGCCGCGCCAACGGCGATGACCACGACCATCACCGCCACGGTCCATCGGGTCGAGGTATTCACGGTTGAGGGGACGGTGGCTACAGACCGGCCAGCGCCAGCAGATGCTCGGTCTCGGGGCCTTTGACCAGAGGTGCCGCGATCAGTGGGTCGGTCGGGCCGGCACCGAAGGACGGGCAGTCCTTGGCGAGGACGCACACGCCGCAGGCGGGCTTGCGGGCGTGGCAAACACGGCGGCCGTGAAAGATCACCCGGTGGCTCAGCTCGGTCCACTCGCTACGCTCGATCAGCTCGCCGATCGCGTGCTCGACCTTCACCGGGTCTTCCTCTGTGGTCCAGTGCCAGCGCCGAACCAGCCTGCCGAAGTGCGTGTCGACGGTGATGCCCGGAATGCCGAAGGCGTTGCCGAGGATGACGTTGGCGGTTTTGCGGCCGATGCCGGGCAGCGTGACGAGTTCCTCGAGTGTCGCGGGGACCTGCCCGTCGAACCGCTCGACGAGTTCTTGGCCCAACCGCATCAGGGAGTTGGCCTTGTTTCGATAGAACCCCGTGCGCCGGATCAATTCCTCGAGTTCCGTGCGATCGGCCTGCGCGTAGTCCAGTGCGGTCCGGTACTTCTTGAACAGTGCGGGGGTGGCGAGGTTCACCCCTTTATCGGTGCTTTGGGCAGACAGAATGGTCGCAACGGCCAGCTCGAGCGGATTCGTGAAGTCCAGCTCGCAATACACATGCGGAAATGCCTGTGCCAGCTCGCGATTCATTCGACGGGCCCGGCGGACCAGACCGAGGCGGGTCTCGCCGTCTCTTTTGCGGGCGCGTTTGGGCACAGTCACGAATTCAGCGTACTGAGCGACCCCGACACGACCGAGACAAACCAAGACAAACCCTGTGTGGACCGGTGACAATTCGTGATCCCGCTGAGACCTTGGCCGTGTTTACTTCAGCCTTGTGTCGTGGTTGCTCGTGGCTCTGATACCGGGGTTGCTGATGATGGCAACCTTCGCGCTGGAGCGACTCGAAACGAGCCTTTCCCGCGACACGGTGTCGGCGAGCGACGTGGCGGCGTTCCTCGAGCAAGCCGAGGCCGACGACGTCAACACACTTGCGCGAGACGGCATGAGCCGCGCCCTGGACAGCCAGCATCGACGCCTGAACACCCAAGGGTCCAACCGCAACGGGAAAATGCCGGTCCCCGATAGCGCCGGTTTGCCGACGAGGGTATTGGTCCAGAGTGCGGTCAATCCTGAATTTCAGCGGACTCGGCAACCCAATCGTGTGTAGCGTGGGCTGGTCACGAAGGGTCTTACCTCTAGACTGAGTTCGCTAACCATTCAGAGGCCAGCCTTCGCACGTCATATCAGCCAACAGCTAAGAGGGGCAACGTGGACGAGATCCTGGCGAGGGCCGGAATCTTCCAAGGAGTCGAACCCAGCGCGGTTTCAGCGCTGACGAAGCAATTGCAGCCCGTCGACTTCCCACGTGGGCACACCGTGTTCGCAGAGGGTGAACCCGGCGACCGGCTCTACATCATCGTTTCGGGCAAGGTGAAGATCGGCCGTCGCTCACCTGACGGCCGCGAGAATCTGCTCACGATCATGGGTCCGTCGGACATGTTCGGCGAGCTGTCGATCTTCGACCCCGGCCCTCGCACGTCCAGCGCGACGACCATCACCGATGTGCGTGCCGTTTCGATGGACCGTGAGGCCCTGCGCGCCTGGATCGCCGACCGCCCCGAGATCGCCGAGCAGCTGTTGCGCGTGCTGGCCCGCCGGCTTCGCCGTACCAACAACAACCTCGCCGACCTGATCTTCACCGATGTCCCCGGCCGGGTGGCCAAGCAGCTGCTGCAGCTCGCGCAGCGGTTCGGCACTCAGGAGGGCGGCGCGCTGCGCGTGACGCACGACCTGACGCAGGAGGAGATCGCTCAGCTCGTCGGCGCATCGCGCGAGACCGTCAACAAGGCGCTCGCCGACTTCGCCCATCGCGGCTGGATTCGGCTGGAGGGCAAGAGCGTTCTCATCTCCGACAGTGAGCGGTTGGCACGACGAGCACGGTGACTTTTCGCGATTTGTGCACTATTTCCGGCGGTGAGCGCCGCTTTTCGTGCACAAATCGCTCAGCTACGAAGGTAGTCGACCTGCGCTTGGACGCTCCATTCCGCTGCGTCCCACAGTTTTTCGTCGACATCTGTGTAGACGTGCTCGACGATCTGTCGCGCGGTGGCGTCGTCGCCGAGTTCTCGCAGCGCCGCCCGCACCTGATCGAGCCGCTCCTCGCGGTGCGCCAGATACATGTCGCTGACCGCTTCCAGGTCGGCGAGATCGGGGCCGTGGCCCGGCAGCACCGTCCGATGACCGACGCCGCGTAGCCGCCGCAGTGATTCCAGGTACTCCCGCAGGTTGCCGTCCTCTTTGTCGATGACGGTGGTGCCGCGGCCGAGCACAGTGTCGGCGGTCAGCACCGCGTCGTCGAGCAGGAACGAGACCGAATCCACGGTATGCCCCGGGGTGGCCATCACCGTGATGCGCAGTCCGGCCGCATCGATCACCTCGCCGTCGGCCAGCGGTCCGCCGAGGCCCCGCAGGAAGCCGCTGCCCACCGAGCGGACCACTGCGCCGGTGCGGTCGACGATCTTGTCGATCGCGCCGGTGTGGTCCTCGTGCTTATGGCTGATGAGCACCAACGGAATCTTGCCGAGCCCCGCGATCCGGTCGATGTGTGCGTCGTCCTCGGGTCCGGGGTCGACGATGACCATCTCGTCGCTGCGTGGCCCTTGCAGCACCCAGGTGTTGGTGCCGTCGAGCGTCAACAGGCCGGGGTTGTCGCAGAGAAGCACCGACGCGGTTTCGGTGACCGGACGTAGGAGCCCGTACGCGGGGTGCTCGAGTCTCACGCGACCTCCGCCCGATCGTCGCTCACGCGACCTCGAAAATCACTTCGACTTCTACCGGCGCGTCCAGCGGCAGCTCCGAGACCCCGACCGCCGACCGGGCATGCGCCCCGGCATCGCCGAACACCTCACCGAAGAGCTCCGATGCACCGTTGATGACGCCCGGTTGCCCATTGAAGCCGGGCGCTGACGCGACGAACCCGACGACCTTGACTACCCGGGTGACCGAATCAATGCCGACCAGCGAATGAACCGCGGCCAGCGCATTCAGCGCACACACCCGCGTCAGCGTCTTCGCCGACTCAGGCGTGACCTCAGCGCCCACCTTGCCGGCCTGAAGCAGGCTTCCCGCCTCCATTGGCAGCTGACCGGCGGTGTAGACCAGATTCCCGGTGCGCGCGGCGGGCACATAGGCCGCCAGCGGCGCCACCACGTCGGGCAGCGTTATGCCCAACTCGGCGAGCCTGGCCGAGGCACTCATTTCGGTCGCTTGAGATACGCGACGTGCTGCTCACCGGTCGGTCCCTGGAGCACCGAGACCAGCTCCCAGCCGTCCTCACCCCACTGATCGAGGATCTGTTTGGTTGCGTGCGTAAGCAGCGGGACGGTGGCGTATTCCCAGCGGGTCGGTTCGCTCATGTGGCTGAGCCTATCGGTCGACGAGGTGCACTTGGTTAGCATGCACGAGTGGGCACTACCTCTGAGGACCGCAGCGCGGTCGGTTGGCCGTCGCGTCTGACAAGGGCGCGACTGCACTTCGTCACCGGCAAGGGCGGAACCGGTAAGTCGACCATTGCGGCCGCGCTAGCGTTGGCGCTCGCCGCCGGCGGCCGCAAGGTGCTGTTGGTGGAAGTCGAAGGGCGGCAAGGCATCGCGCAGCTGTTCGACGTGCCACCCCTGCCCTATGAGGAGGTCAAGATCGCCACTGCGGACGGGGGCGGCACCGTCAACGCGCTGGCAATCGACACCGAGGCCGCGTTCCTCGAGTACCTGGACATGTTCTACAACCTCGGTCTCGCCGGCCGTGCCATGCGCCGGATCGGGGCGGTCGAGTTCGCCACTACAATCGCGCCTGGCCTGCGCGACGTGCTCCTCACCGGCAAGATCCGCGAGATCGTGACCCGCGCCGAGAAGGGTAAGCAGCCGGTGTACGACGCAATCGTCGTCGACTCGCCGCCCACGGGCCGCATCTCCAGGTTCCTCGATGTCACCAAGGCGGTCTCACAACTGGCCAAGGGCGGCCCGGTCCATTCCCAGGCCGAAAGCGTCGTCAAGGTGTTGCACTCCGACCTCACCGCGATCCATCTGGTGACGCTGCTCGAGGCGCTGCCGATCCAGGAGACACTGGAAGCGATCGATGAGCTCAAGGCGTTGGGCCTGCCGATCGGCAGTGTCATCGTGAACCGCAACATCCCCTCATACCTGCCTCCAGACGACCTGATAAAGGCCGCTGAGGGTGTTATCGACGCCGACACTGTCCGTTCAGAACTCGCTGATGCAGGAATCATGTTGTCCGACAACGACTTCGCGGGTTTGCTGACCGAGACGATTCAGCATGCCACCAGGATTCAGGCACGGGCCGAGAGTGCCGAGCAACTCGATGAGCTCGACGTGGCACGTCTAGAGTTGCCGCAGATTTCCGATGGCGTGGATCTCGGCAGCCTGTACGAACTCGCCGAAGCGCTCGCCCATCAGGGCGTCCGATGAGCTTGCGAATCGGACCGACCAGGAGAATTAGATGAGTACCACGCCACCCGCACTTGACATGGCCTCGATCCTGGCCGACACCTCCAACCGCGTCGTGGTGTGTTGCGGCGCAGGCGGTGTCGGCAAGACCACCACCGCCGCGGCGATGGCGTTACGCGCTGCCGAATACGGCCGCACAGTCGTCGTGCTGACCATCGACCCCGCCAAGCGGTTGGCGCAGGCGCTCGGCATCAAGGATCTGGGTAATACACCACAGCGGGTGCCGCTGGCCCCTGAGGTGACAGGCGAGCTGTACGCGATGATGCTCGACATGCGCCGCACATTCGACGAAATGGTGATCCAGTACTCGGGACCTGATCGCGCCCAAGAGATTTTGGACAACCAGTTCTATCAAACGGTCGCGACGTCGCTTGCGGGCACGCAGGAATACATGGCTATGGAGAAGCTCGGGCAACTGCTCGGCGAAGACCGGTGGGATCTCGTCGTCGTCGACACACCCCCGTCCCGCAATGCACTCGACTTCCTCGATGCTCCAAAACGGTTGGGCGGCTTCATGGACAGCCGGCTTTGGAAGCTGCTGTTGGGTCCCGGTCGCGGCATCGGCAAGCTGGTTACGGGCGCGATGGGTTTGGCCATGCGTGCCCTGTCGACAGTGCTCGGCTCTCAAATGCTCGGCGATGCAGCGGCTTTCGTCCAGTCGCTCGATGCCACCTTTGGCGGATTCCGGGAGAAGGCCGACCGCACCTACGAGCTGTTGAAGCGGCGCGGCACCCAGTTCGTCGTGGTGTCCGCCGCGGAGCCCGATGCACTTCGCGAGGCGTCGTTCTTCATCGACCGGCTCTCGCAGGAGAACATGCCGTTGTCCGGGCTGATCCTCAACCGCACCCACCCGATGTTGTCGTCGTTGCATGCCGACAAGGCAGACGAGGTTGCAGATGCCATGGAAGCCGCGGATCCCGACTCGGTGACCGCGGCGGCGCTTCGGATCCACTCCGACCGCGCTGGACGGTCCAAACGGGAGATCAGGCTGCTATCGCGCTTCACCGGCGCGAATCCGCACGTGGCGATAGTCGGTGTGCCGTCGCTGCCGTTCGATGTCTCCGACATGGAGGCGCTGCGGGCGATCGCCGATCAGATCACCGGAGAGACTTCCGCCGCGTAGCGGCGAATCAGACCCAAGCCGCGTAGCGGCGAATCAGACCCAAGCCGCGTAGCGGCGAATCAGACCCAAGCCGCGTAGCGGCTTATACGGCGCTGCGGTGCTTGCGCTGGGCGGCGAAGAAATCGGCCCACGAGACGACCTCGGGGTGCTGCTTGAGCAGGGCGCGGCGCTGTCGTTCGGTCATGCCTCCCCACACGCCGAATTCGACCCGGTTGTCGAGGGCGTCGGCGCCGCATTCCAGGATCACCGGGCAATGCCTGCAGATCACCGCGGCTTTGCGCTGCGCGGCCCCGCGGACAAATAACTCGTCGGGGTCAGCCTGGCGACAACGGGCCTGTGACACCCAGGCGATGCGTGCCTCGGCTTCCGCGCCTGGAACAACAGTGGGGGCAGTAATGGTCATGCTTGTTCTCCGCGCTGCGGGCCTCATACCGGACACCAGCGATCCCCTTCGTTCCGGCCGCCCCCCGACGACGGCTTACTCTCCTGGTTGCAGAACGCGATGGTGCGTTCTACATCACTTAGCGAGGGTCTAGTGTGACCTGCATCGCACCGTCAGGACAACTTAAGTGGTCAGGGCGCTTCTGCGCAATACGTTCGAGACCACTTTTTTGGGACGACCGTGCAGTCCTTAAGCAAACTCTGAGCAAAATTTCCGCGGACGCAGGTCGGAGAGCTAACACCCGCCGCCCCTAGAGGGCCCCATCTGTGGATTTTGCCGACAAGATCCTCTGGCTACTCTGTACGCATGCCGGAAAGCCCACCATCGCCGCCGCCACCAGCGGTCACGGTCATCAAGCTCGCGTGGTGCTGTCTACTGGCCAGCGTTGTCCTCGCGGCATTGATGTTCCCTGTGGTCGGAGGATTCGGACTGGTCTCCAACCGTGCCTCCGATGTCGTCGCCAACGGTTCGGCGCAGTTGGTCGAGGGTGAGGTGCCGCAGGTATCGACCATGGTCGACGCCAAGGGCAACGTGATCGCATGGCTGTACAACCAGCGTCGGTTCGAGGTGTCCAGCGACCAGATCGCCAACACCATGAAATTGGCGATCGTCTCCATCGAGGACAAGCGGTTCGCCGAGCACAACGGCGTGGACGTGCAGGGCACGCTGACCGGCCTTTCGGGCTATCTGTCCGGAAACCTCGACACCCGCGGTGGCTCCACGCTCGAGCAGCAGTACGTGAAGAACTACCAGTTGCTGGTGATCGCGCAGACCGACGCGGAGAAGCGTGCGGCCATCGAGACCACTCCGGCCCGCAAGCTGCGCGAGATCCGCATGGCCCTGACGCTGGACAAAACCTTCACCAAGCCCGAGATCCTGACCCGCTACCTGAATCTCGTCTCGTTCGGCAACGGAGCGTTCGGCGTGCAGGATGCCGCGCAGACCTACTTCGGCATCAACGCCTCCGAACTGAACTGGGAGCAGGCGGCGCTACTCGCGGGCATGGTGCAGTCCACCAGCACGCTGAACCCCTACACGAATCCCGAGGGCGCGCTGGCCCGTCGAAACGTGGTGCTGGACACCATGATCGAGAACATTCCCGAAGAGGCCGCGGCGCTGCAGGCGGCCAAGGGGCAGCCGCTGGGTGTCCTGCCACAGCCCAATGCGTTGCCGCGCGGCTGCATCGCCGCCGGTGACCGCGCGTTCTTCTGCGACTACGTCCTCGAGTATCTGGCCCGCGCCGGGATCAGCAAGGACCAGGTCGCCAGGGGCGGCTACATGATCAAGACCACGCTAGATCCCGATGTGCAGATTCCGGTGAAGACGGCGGTCAACGACATCGCGAGCCCTGACCTCGACGGCGTCGCCAGCGTGATGAGCGTGATCCGGCCGGGCAAGGAGTCCCACCCGGTGTTGGCGATGGCGAGCAACCGCACCTACGGCCTGAACCTGGAGGCCGGGGAGACCATGCAGCCCCAGCCCTTCTCGCTGGTCGGCGACGGCGCAGGGTCGGTCTTCAAGATCTTCACCACCGCCGCCGCCATGGACATGGGTATGGGCATCAACGCCCAGCTCGACGCGCCGGCGCGGTTCCAGGCCAAGGGCCTGGGCAGCGGTGGCGCCAGGGGCTGTCCACCCGCGACATGGTGTGTGCAGAACGGCGGCAACTACCGCGGCACCATGAGCGTCACCGACGCGCTGGCCACGTCACCCAACACGGCCTTCGCCAAGCTCATCTCGCAGGTGGGCGTGCAGCGCACCGTCGACATGGCGGTCAAACTGGGACTGAGGTCCTACGCGCTGCCCGGCACCGCCCGTGACTACGACCCGGAGAGCAACGAGAGCCTGGCCGACTTCGTCAAACGACAGAACCTCGGCTCGTTCACGCTGGGCCCGATCGAGGTCAACGCGCTGGAGCTGTCGAACGTCGCAGCCACGCTGGCGTCCGGAGGCACGTGGTGCCCGCCGAACCCCATCGCCGAGGTGATCGACCGCGACGGCAAGCAGGTGTCGGTGACCACCGAGACCTGCGAACAGGTGGTGCCCGAGGGATTGGCCAACACCCTCGCCAATGCGATGAGTAAGGACGACACCGGCGCGGGCACCGCCGCCGGGGCCGCGGGCTCGGTCGGCTGGAATCTGCCGATGTCGGGCAAGACCGGTACGACCGAGGCCAGCCGCTCGGCGGGCTTCCTCGGCTTCACCAACCAGTACGCGGCCGCCAACTACATCTACGACGACTCGACCGCGCCGGGCGCGCTGTGCTCCTACCCGCTTCGCCAGTGCGGCGGCGACGGCAACCTGTTCGGCGGTAACGAGCCCGCTCGGACGTGGTTCAGCGCGATGATGCCGATAGCCAATAACTTCGGCCCGGTCACACTGCCGCCGACCGACCCCCGGTACGTCGACGGCGCGCCAGGCTCGCGGGTGCCCAGTGTCTCGGGCATGAGCGAGAGCAGCGCGCGGTCGCGGCTGCGCGACGCCGGTTTCCAGGTCGCCAACGAGTCCACGCCGGTGAACAGCACCGCACCGTACGGAGCGGTGGTTGGGACGTCGCCGACCGGGCAGACGGTTCCCGGTTCGATCATCACGATCCAGATCTCCAATGGCATCCCGCCGCCACCACCGCCACCGCCACCGGGTGCAATACCCGGCCTGCCGCCCCCGATCGGGCAGACGGTGGTTCAGATTCCTGGGCTGCCGCCCATTACGGTGCCGGTGCTCGGACCGCCGCCTCCGCCACCGCCACCGTTCCCACCGCCCCCACCACCACCGCCGTGACCACGCTGTGGTTTGGCCCACGCGGACGCCGGTGAAATCGGTATGAACGACTGGCGGGCAGTAAGCTCTGCTGCATGTCCGCGTCTTCGATCCTGAAGAATTCCGCAGTCGTCGCCGCCGGTTCACTGGTCGCGGGAGTCGGTTATGCGTCGCTGATCGAGCGCAATGCCTTTGCCGTGCGTGAAGTGACGATGCCGGTGCTCTCGCCGGGATCGTCGCCGCTGAAGGTGCTGCACATCAGTGACATCCACATGCGCCCTACGCAGCGCCGCAAGCAGGACTGGCTGCGTGAGCTGGCCCGACTGGAGCCGGACCTGGTCGTCAACACCGGCGACAACCTCTCCCACCCGAAAGCTGTGCCCGCCGTCGTACAGGGCCTCGGCGACCTGCTCGGGGTGCCCGGGGTGTTCGTGTTCGGGAGCAACGACTACTTCGCTCCGAAGCCGAAGAATCCGCTGAACTACCTGACCAACCCCACTCGCCGCCTCCACGGCGAGCCGCTGCCCTGGCAGGACCTCCGGGCGGCGTTCACCGAGCGCGGCTGGTTGGACATGACGCATACCCGACGCGAGTTCGAAGTGGGCGGCGTGCTCATCGCGGCCGCGGGCGTCGACGACCCCCACCTGAAGCGTGACCGCTACGAGACGATCGCCGGTGCCGCCAACCCCGCGGTCAACCTGAGGCTGGGCCTGACCCATTCACCTGAGCCGCGTGTGCTGGACCGCTTCGCTTCCGACGGCTACCAGCTGATCATGGCCGGCCACACCCATGGCGGCCAGTTGTGTCTGCCGTTCTACGGCGCCGTCGTCACCAATTGCGACCTGGACCGGTCGCGGGCCAAGGGCGTGTCGCAATGGGGTGCCCACACCCAACTGCATGTGTCCGCGGGCATCGGCACGTCGCCATATGCGCCCGTGCGGTTCTGTTGCCGGCCCGAGGCCACCTTGTTGACGTTGGTTGCCGCTCCGGTCGGGGGCTACTACACCGGCATCCAGGCGGGCCAGTCGCACCCGAGCGTGTCGGTGCGCTGAGCGAAAAGCACTGTCGGCGGCTGCGATGACGAGGTGAATGCGGGGTCGGACGCCAGCCGGGGCCGGCCACGCTCGTGGGTGGACAACGCGATCCGGCTGATCGAGGCCGACGCGCGCCGCAGCGCCGACACCCATCTCCTGCGATATCCACTGCCTGCCGCCTGGTGCGACGTATTGGATCCGGATGTCGACGTCCAGCTCTACCTCAAGGACGAGACCACACACATCACCGGCAGCCTCAAGCACCGGCTGGCGCGGTCGTTGTTCTTATATGCGTTGTGTAATGGCTGGATCGACGAGAACACCACCGTCATCGAGGCGTCGTCGGGGTCGACAGCGGTGTCTGAGGCGTATTTCGCGGCGCTGCTGGGTCTGCCGTTCATCGCGGTGATGCCGTCGTCAACCAGTGCCAGCAAGATTGCGCTGATCGAATCCCAAGGCGGCCGTTGCCATTTCGTCGCCGAGTCGTCGCAGGTGTATTCCGAGGCCGAACGACTGGCAGCGGAGACTGGAGGCCACTACCTCGACCAGTTCACCAACGCCGAACGTGCCACCGACTGGCGCGGCAACAACAACATCGCCGAATCGATCTACGAGCAGATGCTCGATGAAGCCCATCCGATTCCCGACTGGATCGTGGTCGGGGCGGGCACCGGCGGCACCAGCGCGACGATCGGCCGGTTCATCCGGTACCGCCGCTACGCGACGAAGCTGTGCGTCGTCGATCCGGAGAACTCGGCGTTCTTCCCCTCCTACGCGCAGGGGCGCGGTGACATCGTGACGGGGATGTCGTCGCGAATCGAGGGCATCGGCCGCCCACGCGTGGAGCCGTCGTTTCTACCCGACGTGGTGGACCGGATGGTTGTCGTGCCGGACTCGGCGTCGGTCGCCGCGGCACGGCATATGAGTTCGGTCCTGGGCCGACGGGTCGGGCCGTCAACCGGTACGAATCTGTGGGGTGCCTTCGGGTTGATTGCGGAAATGGTCGCGAACGGGCGCAGCGGGTCAGTGGTGACCCTGCTCGCGGACAGCGGCGACCGCTACGCGGACACCTACTTCTGCGACGAGTGGGTGACCAGCCACGGGCTGGACCCCTCGGAATGGGCCGAGGTCCTGGTCGAATTCGAACGCTCCGGCCGCTGGCCCTGATCGTCGGATCGGCCCATGAGAGGTCCATCGGAGGTCAGGAACAGCCACAACGCGGCTAGGGCAAAGAATCCCAGATAAATGGAAGCGCCGAGCCCTGTCATTTCTCGCCTCACTTAATCGGTTTCTTCTGTCAGTGTGCATAACGCCACCGACAACCCATATGCATCCCTCGGCGTGTCGTGACGTGCGCCTCATTGCCCGCTGTCGGCGTTTGGTGTCGCCCCCTGCCGGTGCGATACGCTGTCGTGGCTTCACTCGGGGTGTGGCGCAGCTTGGTAGCGTGCTTCGTTCGGGACGAAGAGGTCGCAGGTTCAAATCCTGTCACCCCGACTCGTCAAGTCGCAGGTAAGAGGCCCTAGCTGGGAAACCGGTTCAGGGCCTCATTGCTGCGCAGGCCACAACTGGTCCGAAGCAGCTTTAGACCTGTCAGCTTGGTAGACCATCAACAGGCGGGCCTGCCATGTCCTGCGACTCGCGGATTACGATGCTCGCCCATTCAGGCGTTTCACGGGTCCGGTCAACGCGGCGCTGGTATCAAACCTGCGCGGTGAGCCCTGCTCGGGGTTGTCCGAATTATCGGTGGATCGGACACGCAGGAGGGCTCGCATTCGTGTCTGTCATTGGGCGGCGGATACCGCCTCTATTGAAACATCGGTGTCGTCGCTGTCGAGGAGTTCGGCTTGGCCGGCGACGACACCGTTGAGGATCGCGCGAGCCACCGCGAGAAGTTCGGACACGCGAGGTGATGCCAGGGTGTAGGTGACGCTCAAACCTTCCCGTCGGGCGGTCACAAGCCCCGTTCGGCGCAGGACTGACAATTGCTGGGAAAGGTTGGCCGGCTCGATCCCCACCTGTGGGAGCATCTCGGCGACGGTTTGGTCACGCACACTCAACAGTTCCAGAACTCGAATCCGCGCGGGATGACCGAGCGTTTTGAAGAATTCGGCTTTCATTCGGTAGAGCGGCTGGTGCGCGTCTGTCACGACGACCTCCCTTGATGGCCCCAGAAGTGTGCTAATTGCTGATATTAGCAAGTGGACGTACCGGTGGCCGCCCGCTGAGCGTAGGCTTCGCCGCCGTCGTTCACTTGCCGGGGCGACCCACCAGTGGCTCCGGTGGACCGGTACACCGGAGCCAATCTGTCGCGAGATGCGGCGCTTCGGCGCTGCCGCGCCAATTCAGAGTTCGCATCGGCCGACTGCCAAGTGATCGGTAACGGGGCGCGAGTGGCCACAACGTCGGGCGGCGACGGGATGGCGTGCGGTTAGGTCCGGCGGCCGTAGCGCTCGGCGTAGGCCTGATGCAGGTGGGCGTCGCGCTGACGCGCTCTGGCGTCGAGCAGGGCGGGATCGAGTCCGTGCTGAACGAGTCGGTGGCGCCGCCAAATTTTGTCGAGCGCATGGGCGAAGTAGACGAAAGGAATCAAGATCGGCAGGGTCATACTGAGGTGGACGTACAGGCTGGTGTGAATGAGCCAGAACGGCGCAAGGATGAGTAGCGCAGGGATGGTCACTCTAACGATGTGGCGCCTGGTTGCGCCCTCGCCGGCGAGATCGTTACTGACCCAGGCCCGCATCGCATCGGGTAGTCGCCGCCCGTAACAGTAAGCGATGTACTGCAAACCCGTCGGTCTGGTGCGAGTCTTTTCGCTACACATAGAACAAGTCTGCCACCGCTGGCAGGCTACTTGCAAATATTCTTATATAGTTAGAACCTTAGTCCACCGGTGGGGCCGCGCTTGCGGGTCGAGTTCCGCGTTCTGCCGGTGCTGGTTCGTGGTGGTCGGTTTCCGATCATCGCTGACTCTCGGGCAAGCCCGAGTGTCTGAAACTTCCGACACAGAGGTGTGGCGATGTGGGTGTTCGAGGCGTTCGTTGTTGACGCGGTGCGTACTGCGGGTGGTCGCCGCCATGGCGGTTTGTCGGGTTGCCATCCTGCAGATCTCGGTGCCGCGGTGATTGGGTCGCTCATATCGCGTTCGGCGGTGGATCCGGCGGCTGTCGACGACGTCATCTTCGGCTGCGTGGACGCCATCGGTCCGCAGGCAGGAAACATCGCCCGCACGTCTTGGTTGGCTGCCGGATTGCCCGAGGAGGTTCCCGGGGTGACGGTCGATCGTCAATGCGGATCGAGTCAGCAGGCCATTCACTTCGCGTCGCAATCGATCATGAGCGGTACGGCTGACCTCGTGGTGGCCGGCGGGGTGCAGAACATGAGCAGAATCCCCATCTCGTCGGCCATGAATGTTGGCACCCAGTTCGGCTTCGACAGTCCCTTCGATGGTTGCGACGGGTGGCGCAGCCGATACGGGGATCAAGAGATTTCCCAGTTTCGGGGTGCGGAACTGATTGCCGAGCGGTGGGAGCTCAGTCGTCAGGAGATGGAGGTGTGGGCGCTACAGAGTCACGAGCGCGCCCGCGCGGCCACGGCGTCGGGACGATTCGACGCCGAGATCGTTCCGGTCGGAGGCGTCGTGGTCGACGAATGCCCCCGTGAGACCACGTTGGCGACGATGGCGTCATTGCCGACCTTGACCGACGGCGGTCGCCTCACCGCCGCCCTGGCCAGCCAGATCTGCGATGGCGCGGCGGCAGTGTTGTTGGCCTCCAAGGCCGCCCTGCGGGTGCATAGCTTGACGCCACGCGCCCGTATTCACAACGTCAGTGCACGCGGTGCGGATCCGGTGCTGATGCTGAGTGCGCCGATCCCGGCAACCGCCCATGCGCTGCGCAAGACAGGACTCAGCATCGACGACATCGACGTCGTGGAGATCAACGAGGCATTCGCGCCCGTGGTGTTGGCGTGGCTTAAGGAAGCCGGGGCGGATCCAGCACGCGTGAACGTCAACGGCGGCGCGATCGCCCTCGGTCACCCCCTCGGCGCGACCGGCGCAAAGCTTTTCACGACTATGCTCAACGAACTCGAACGCGTCGGCGGCCGATTTGGGCTGCAGACAATCTGCGAGGGCGGTGGGACGGCAAACGTCACGATCGTCGAGCGCCTCGGCTGACTTGCTTGGACGTAGCGAGGCTCAACCCTGCGAATTCGAAAGTGCCTCGTTGAGCGTCCTGCTGGGGCGCATCACCGAGGTGAGCTTCTCGATGTCGGGATAGTAGTAGCCGCCGATGTCGGCGGGCTTGCCCTGGGCCCCGGTGAGTTCGGAGACGATGGTGTCCTCGTTGTCCGAGAGCGCCTTGGCGAGCGGGGCGAAGTGATCGGCGAGTTCCTTGTCCATGGTCTGTGCGGCCAGTTCCTGCGCCCAGTACATGGCGAGGTAGTACTGGCTGCCCCGATTGTCCAGCTCTCCGGTCTTCCGCGACGGATTCTTGTTGTTAGCCAACAACTTTCCCGTAGCAGCGTCCAACGTCTGGGCCATTAGCGTGGCGCGCTCGTTCTCGAATTTGTTACCCAGATCTTCGAGGCTGGCGCCGAGGGCAAGGTACTCCCCGAGCGAGTCCCACCGCAGGTGGTTCTCCTCTTGAAGCTGGTGCACATGCTTGGGGGCCGAACCGCCGGCGCCGGTCTCGTAGAGTCCGCCGCCGGCCATCAGCGGGACGATGGACAGCATTTTGGCGCTGGTGCCCAGCTCCAAGATCGGGAACAGGTCGGTCAGGTAGTCGCGAAGGATGTTGCCGGTCGCGGCTATCGTGTCCTGTCCGCGCATTGCGCGTTCGATGGTGTGCCGCATGGCGCGTTCCTGGCTCATGATCGAGATATCGAGGCCCTCGGTGTCGTGGTCCTTGAGGTAGGTGGTGACCTTTGTGCGCAACGCGGCCTCGTGTGGCCGTTCGGTATCGAGCCAGAACACCACCGGCATCCCGGAGTTGCGCGCGCGGGTCACCGCGAGCTTCACCCAGTCGCGGATCGGCGCGTCCTTGACGACCGGCATCCGCCAGATGTCGCCGGTCTCCACGTTCTGCGTCAACAGCACCTCGCCGCTGTCGATGTCGACGATGTCGGCGACCCCGACCTCGGGGATCTCAAAGGTCTTGTCGTGGCTGCCGTACTCCTCGGCCTGCTGAGCCATCAGGCCGACGTTGGGAACGGTGCCCATGGTGGTTGGGTCGAACTGACCGTGGGTCTTGCAGAAGTTGATGATCTCCTGGTAGATGCGGGAGAACGTGGACTCGGGGTTGACGGCCTTGGTGTCCTTGGTGCGGCCGTCGGCGCCGTACATCTTGCCGCCGAGGCGGATCATCGCCGGCATCGACGCGTCGACGATGACGTCGCTGGGTGAGTGGAAGTTCGAGATGCCCTTGGCCGAGTCGACCATCGCCAGCTCTGGGCGGTGCTCGTGGCAGGCGTGCAGGTCGCGGACGATCTCCTCCCGCTGCGAGGCGGGCAGCGACTCGATCTTGGCGTAGAGATCGGACAGGCCGTTGTTGACGTTGACGCCCAATTCGTCGAACAGCTCCTGGTGCTTGGCGAACGCATCCTTGTAGAAGATCTTCACCGCGTGCCCGAAGACGATCGGGTGACTCACCTTCATCATCGTCGCCTTGACGTGCAGCGAGAACATCACGCCGGTCTCGTACGCATCCTGCATCTGCTCTTCGTAGAACTCGCACAGGGCCTTCTTGCTCATGAACATGCTGTCGATCACGTCGCCCTCGTCGAGCTTCACCTCAGGCTTCAGGACGAGCGTCTCGCCGCTCTTGGTCTTCAGCACCATCTTGACCGTGCGCGCCTTGTCCAGCGTCAAAGACTTCTCGCCGTGGTAGAAGTCGCCATGCTTCATGGTCGCGACGTGGGTGCGTGACGCCTGGGACCACTTGCTCATGCTGTGTGGGTGCTTTCGCGCGTACTCCTTGACCGCTTTCGGCGCTCGGCGGTCCGAGTTGCCCTCGCGCAGAACCGGGTTCACCGCACTGCCGAGGCACTTGCCGTAACGCTCCTTGATCGCTTTCTCTTCGTCGGTTTGCGGGTCTCCCGGATACTCCGGCAGTTCGTAGCCCTTGGCCTTCAGCTCCTTGATGGCGGCCAGCAGCTGCGGCACCGAGGCACTCACGTTCGGCAGCTTGATGATGTTGGTGTCCGACAGCTGCGTCAGCTCACCCAACTCGGCAACACCGTCGGTCACCCGCTGATCCTCGGTCAGAAAATCACCGAACTCAGTGAGAATCCGCGCCGCCACCGAGATGTCGCTTGCCTTGATGTCGATGCCGGCCGCAGCGGCGAAGGTCCGCAGGATGGGCAGAAAGGCGTAGGTCGCCAACAACGGCGCCTCATCGGTCAGCGTGTAGATGATGGACGGCCGCTTGGCGTTCATGTGTAGTTCTCCCGGCACGGTGTTCACGATTTTGAGGTCCTGCCGTGGCACGCCACATGGCTCGCGCGCTTAGCCATGCATGCCCTGACGAATCTCACAGATTCGATACTTGCTAATATTAGCAAGTAGATTCCAGGTTTGACAGCGAGCTGCTGCACGCGGAGCGGCTTGTCGCGAGCGCCCTTCATTGGTTTAAGGAGAAGTCATGGCTGAAGCGGTCATCGTCGAGGCAGTGCGATCGCCGATCGGCAAGCGCAATGGTGGTCTATCCGGTGTGCATCCCGCCGAACTATCGGCGCAGGTGCTCACGGGTCTGGCGCAGCGCGCCGGCGTCGGTACCCACGTTCGCACCGAGCGGTACTTGACTCATAGCCTCGACGCCGCAGGCCATGCCGACCTCGATGGCGTCGGCGGCGATCAGACCGGCGATGAGGTGGTTGGCCTGCTGCGCCGACCCGCACTGGCAATCGACGGTCGACGCTCCGACCTGCCAGGGCAACCCAGCGGTCAACCACGCCATCCGGGTGACGTTGTTGGATTGCGCACCGGCCTGGGTCACGCATCCACCGATCACCTGTTCGACCATCGACGGATCAACACCCGCGCGCTGCAGTAACCCTCCCTGGGTCGCCCCGAGCAATTCGGCGGGGTGCACATCGGCCAACCAGCCACCGCGTTTGCCGATCGGTGTGCGCACCGCTTCCACGATCACCGGGCTACCCATGACTGTGCTCGTTTCTGTCGATCGACGTGTGAATGGGCGGACGCTGTGAGCGGGACCCTCACGCACCCCGAACGACTAATCTCACATTGTTGGAACTTGCGAATATTAGCAACTAGGTGTGAGCTTAGACAACGGGCTGGTCCGCAGCGGCGACACCCTCGGGCGATGAACCCGAAACCGCAGCAGACGACGGAAGGCGGTGATGGGACGTGATCGGGTGGCTACGCAAGGCGCTGCGCGTCGGACGGATCGTCGAGCCGGCTCCACCGGCTCCGGTCTCGTCGTCGGCAGCACTCGATGCGTTGCGGGGTTCGGTGCAGATCCGTCACGTCGATGCCGGGTCGTGCAACGGGTGCGAGATCGAGATTTCCGGGGCTTTCGGCCCGGTGTATGACGCCGAGCGGTTCGGCGCCCGCCTGGTGGCCTCCCCGCGACATGCCGACGCCCTGTTGGTGACGGGCGTGGTGACCCGCAACATGGAGGAGCCGCTGCGCAACACGGTGTCAGCTACACCTGCGCCGCGGGTGGTGATCGCCTGCGGTGACTGTGCGCTCAACCGCGGCATATTCGCTGACGCCTACGGCGTGGTGGGTTCGGTGGCCGAGGTCTTGGGCAGTGTCGACCTCGAGATCCCGGGCTGCCCACCGACGCCGGAAGCGATCGTTGCGGCGCTGCGCTCGGTGACCCGACGATGAGCACCGTCGCGGTCGACGCGCCCGCGGTGGAGGTGACGGTTCGCCGAGGACACCATGCCGGTTGTGCCGCAGCGGGTTCCGCGACCGCCCTGATCGGCGGGGCAGGCGTGTGGTGTGGACTGGTCGCGGTCTTGGGTTCCGCCCCCCAGGTGACCCTCGGTTGGTTGTTGCCGCTGAGCGGAGTGGTCCTGCATCTTGATCCGCTGGGCGGGTTCTTCAGCGTGCTGATAGGAGCGGTGTCCGTCCCGGTCGGTGTGTACACCGTCGGCTACGCCCGCCATGAACGATGGCCGGCGCTGCCGCTGACAATGTTGCCGCTGTTCGTGGCGGCCATGTTGTTGGTCCCCGCCGCCGGGTCGATCACGACATTCCTGCTGGCGTGGGAGCTGATGGCTCTGGCGTCGGTGCTGTTGGTGCTCACCGACCATGACCGTGCCGACGTGCGTTCTGCCGCACTGTTCTATGCCGCCATGACCCAGCTGGGGTTCGTGGCGATCCTCGTGGGGTTGATGGTGATGGCGACCTCGGTAGGCGCGGATCGCTTCACTGAGATGACGGTGGTCCCTGAACCCCTGCGTGATGTGGTGTTCGCGTTGACGGTGGCCGGATTCGGTTCCAAGGCAGGTCTAGTGCCCCTGCATGCGTGGCTGGCACGGGCTCATCCGGAGGCACCGAGTCCGGTGTCGGCGCTGATGAGCGCGGCGATGGTCACGTTGGGCGTCTACGGAATCATCCGATTCGATCTGGTCTTGATCGGGCCCGGGCCACGCTGGTGGGCGGTGCTGCTGCTGCTGGTCGGTGCCGCATCGGCGCTCTACGGGGTGTTGCAGGCCAGTGTGGCCACCGATGTGAAACGGCTGCTGGCCTACTCGACCACCGACAACATGGGATTGATCACCATGGCGCTCGGAGCGTCCTTGCTCCTGGCGAGCGCCGGGGCAGGCGAGGCCGCCGCCATCGCGGCCGTCGCAGCGCTGTTGCACCTACTCGCCCACGCGGCATTCAAATCATTGGGATTCATGGCCGCAGGATCCGTGCTGTCCGCCACCGGCCTGCGCGACCTGGACCGCTTGGGGGGGCTGGCACGTCCCATGCCCATCACCACGGTGCTGTTCGGTGTCGCCGCGCTGGGCGCTTGCGGTCTGCCATTGGGAGCGGGATTCGTCAGCGAGTGGCTGCTCGTGCAGGCGCTGGTACACGCCGGGACCGGCGGGGATGTCGTGGTCGCGTTGGCGGCGCCACTGGCGGTGGGCGCCGTCGCGCTCACCACCGGGTTGTCGGTGGCCACGATGGTCAAGGCGTTCGGCATCGGCTTCCTGGCGCGCCCACGATCAGCCGCAGCACGGCAGGCCCGCGAATCCGCTCCCAGCATGCTGGCCGCCATGATCGTCGTAGCTGTCATCTGTGTGGTGCTTGCCTTGGCACCCGCCGCGGTAGCAGCTGTCGTGACGCGGGTCGTCGCTGTCATTCCCACCGGCCGCACCGCTACGCCCGCGGTCGACTTCGCCGCGGTGATACGGCTACCCGGCCTCGGCAGCTCGATTGCCCCCGGCCTGCTCGCCGCGGCGTTCGTAGCGGCGCTGCTGGCCGCTGCCGTCGCGATGCGGTGGCGTGCGCGACGGCGCCCGCCCAGCGCAGAGTTGCCGTTGTGGGCGTGCGGCGCAGAAGATCTCACCCCCCGGATGCAGTACACCGCAACGTCTTTCGCTGAACCACTACAACGGGTCTTCAACGACGTGTTGCGGCCCGCCTCCGACGTCGACGTCACCCACCACAGCGAATCGCGCTACATGGTGTCAGCGATCACCTACCGCAACCGGATCACCGACGCCCTGGAGATCCGCCTCTATCACCCGATTGTGACGGCAGTGACCAGAGCCGCCGAGGTGGTGCGCCGCGCCCACAACGGCAGCGTGCATCTCTACCTCGCCTACGGCGCGCTCGGGGTCTTGGTGGTACTGGTGATCGCCCGATGACCGTGATGTCAGTGGTCGCCGGTGGGGCCCAGCTACTCACCGTGGCGGTCGGCGCGCCGCTCCTGATCGGACTGATGCGCCAGGTACGTGCGCTATGGGAGGGGCGCGGCGGCGGCGGCATCCTGCAGCCCTGGCGCGACCTTCGCAAACAGCTGGGCAAGCAGCAGATCACTCCGCGCGGAACCACCGTGGTCTTCACGGCCGCCCCCCTGATCGTGACCGGCACCTCGATCCTGCTCGCCGCGATCGTGCCGATCGTGGCGACGGGCAGCCCGCTGGATCCAGTTGCTGATCTGTTCGCGGTGGTCGGTGTCCTATTTCTGGGAACCTTCGCCTTGACACTCGCGGGCATCGACACCGGAACCGCGTTCGGCGGCATGGGCGCGAGCCGGGAGATCACGATCGCCGCGCTCGTGGAGCCGACGATTCTGCTCGCGGTGTTCGCGCTGTCGATCCCGACCGGTTCGGCCAACCTCGGGGCGTTGATGGCAACGACACTGGCTGATCCCGCTTCGGTGGCCTCCCTGACCGGGGTGCTCGCATTCGTCGCGCTGGTGCTGGTGATCATCGCCGAGGCGGGTCGGCTGCCCGTCGACAACCCTTCCACGCATCTGGAGCTGACCATGGTCCACGAAGCCATGGTGTTCGAATACGCCGGACCCCGTCTCGCACTCATCGAGTGGGCATCAGCGATGCGGCTGACCGTGTTGCTGGCGCTGCTGGCAAACCTGTTCCTGCCCTGGGGAATCGCCGCCGACACACCCACCCTTGTGCAGGTCCTGGCCGGCGTGGGGGCTATCGCGGTCAAAGTTTCCGTGCTGGCCGTAGCGCTGGCCACGATGGAAGTCTTCCTGGCCAAACTGCGCTTGTTCCGCGTGCCCGAACTGCTGGCCGGATCGTTCCTGCTGGGGTTGCTCGCCGTCACCTCCGCCAACTTCTTCGCCCGATGAGGCTGCCTCGATGACCCCTTCCACCTTCTCGCTGATCATCGATTTCGCCTCCGGCGCAATGCTGCTCGCGGCAGTAATGGTCGTTTGGCGCCGGGCACTGCGGCCGATCGTGGCGCTGTTGGCGTGGCAAGGCCTTGCGCTGGCAACCATTCCCATCGCTGCGGGCGCCTACCTCGGCGACACTGCGCTGATCCTCGTCGGGGTGGCGGTACTGGCGTTGCGGGCGGTGATGCTGCCCTGGCTTCTGCGGCGCGCGCTGGCTGCCGAACCGCCCGGCAAGCGCGACGCTGCACCGCTGCTGAACACCGCCAGTTCGTTGCTGATGGTGGCGATGTTGATCCTCGTCGCGTTCGCCGTCACCCGCCCGTTGACCGACCTGCAGTCCACCACGCTGACCGACGCGGTTCCCACCGCGTTCGCGGTGATTCTCATTGGGTTGTTCGTGATGGTGACCCGCCGCCACGCCGTGTCACAGGCTGCTGGATTCCTGTTGCTGGACAACGGGATCGCGGCGACGGCGTTTCTGCTCACCGAAGGCGTCCCGATGATCGTCGAACTCGGAGTGTCCCTGGACGTGCTGTTCGCGGTCATCGTCATCGGCATCCTCACCGGTCGACTGCGTCGCCTGTTCGGCGCCGCAGAACTCGATGAGTTGCAGGAGCTACGCGACTGATGACCGAATTGATGACGATCTCGCTGCTGGCCCCCATAGCTGCGGCCGGGTTCACCGCCGTCCTGGGGTGGAGCCGGTTCAGCGGAATGGTCACCGCGGTTTCCGCAGCGGTGATCCTGGTCTGCGGCATTGCCTTAGCCACCCGTGTCGGACACAACGTGCATTTTGCTGCAGGTGGGATGTTGCGCATCGACGCGCTGACCGCCTTCATGCTCATCGTCATAGCCGTGGTCGCCCTGCTAGCGACGGTGGCCAGCATCGGCTACCTGCACACCGAACTGGCAGAGGGCCACACCGATGCTGCCGGAGCCCGGCTCTACGGCACACTGACTCCGGCGTTCGTGGCCGCGATGGAGTTGGCAGTGTGCGCCAACAACATCGGGCTCATCTGGGTCGCCATCGAGGCCACCACCGTCATCACCGCGTTTCTGGTCGGGCACCACCGCACCCGCAACGCGCTGGAAGCAACCTGGAAATACGTCATCGTCTGCTCGGTGGGCATCGCCATGGCATTCCTGGGTACCGTGCTGCTCTACTTCGCGGCCCGACACAACGGCGCGGCCGCCACTGACGCGTTGAATCTCGACGTGTTGATGTCTCACGCCAGCGGACTGGATCCGGCGGTGACACGGCTGGCCGGAGGACTGCTGCTGATCGGGTACGGCACCAAGGCCGGCCTGTTCCCGTTCCACACCTGGTTGGCCGACGCCCACAGTCAGGCTCCGGCTCCGGTCAGCGCGTTGATGAGCGGCGTGCTGTTGTCGGTAGCGATGTCGGTGCTGATCCGCCTCAAACCCGTCATCGACGCCGGAACGGGAACTCATTTCATGCGCAATGGTCTGCTCCTAACCGGACTGGCGACTGTCGCCATCGCGGCGTTACTGCTCACCGTCACCGGTGACCTCAAGAGAATGCTCGCCTACTCCTCCATGGAGAACATGGGGCTCATCGCCGTGGCTGCAGCTGCGGGCACCACGTTGGCCATCGCGGCGCTGTTGCTGCACGTCGTGGCCCATGGCCTGGGCAAAACCGTGCTGTTCATCGCGGGAGGACAACTTCAAGCAACACATCAGAGCACCGCAATCGCCGACATCACCGGCGTCCTACGGCGTTCACGGCTGATCGGTGCGTCGTTCGCGGTCGGGGTGATCATCCTGCTCGGCCTGCCGCCGTTTGCGATGTTCGCCAGTGAACTCGCCATCGCCCGCGCCCTCGCCGAGGCGAACCTCGGGTGGGTCCTCGCTGCAGTCATGACGCTGATCACCATCGGTTTCGTCGCCCTGGCCCGCAACACATCCCGGCTCCTGCTGGGCGCCGCCCCGGCCGACGCGCCCGTCATCCATCCTCCGCGTTCATTGGGGTTCGCACTCATCGCGGGGTTGGCCGCCTCACTGGCCCTGGGGGTGACCGCCGGCCCGCTGACCGACCTGATGGTGGCCGCCGCGCAGCAATTGGAGGGTCCACGATGACCCCGACTGCCCTGCGGCAGCGGGTCACTGCGGCGCAACTCGAGGAACGGGCCGAGCACTTGTTGAGCGCCGGATTCCGGCTCGCGTTGGTGGCCGCGCACGACGACGGCGACGCCCTACGGGTGGTGTATCTGTTCCTCGCCGGGTGGCCCGACCGTCGCATCGAACTTGAATACGTTGTACCCCAGGATGATCCGGTGGTTCCGTCGCTGGCGTCGCTGTCGTTTCCGGCCAGCCGCTTCGAACGCGAGATGGCCGACCTGTACGGGGTTCGGCTGCAGAGCCATCCCCGCCCACGGCCTCTGGTGCGGCACGCCCATTGGCCGCAAGAGTGGTATCCGATGCGCCGCGACGCCCCGACGCCTCCGGCATTCACAGCTACGGGCGGCTTCCCGTTCGTCACCGTTGACGGCACCGGCGTCTACGAAATCCCTGTCGGCCCAGTGCACGCCGGGCTGATCGAACCCGGCCACTTTCGGTTCTCCGTCGTCGGGGAAACCATCCTTCGCCTGAAGGCACGGTTGTGGTTCGTACACCGCGGCGTGGAGAAACTGTTCGAAGGCCGCCCCGTTGACCAGGCGGTCAACCTCGCCGAGAGAATCAGCGGGGACACCTCGGCCGCGCACGCGCTGGCCTACAGCCTGGCGGTCGAAGACGCCCTCGATATCGACCTGCCCCCACACGTCCACCGATTGCGGGCGCTGCTTGTCGAACTCGAGCGGCTCTACAACCATGCCACCGATCTGGGGGCGCTGGCCAATGATGTCGGATTCGGTATCGCCAACACCCACGCCCAGCGCATAAGGGAACAACTCCTGCGCGTCAACGCCACTGTCACCGGACATCGGCTGTTGCGCGGGGCGATCGTGCCCGGCGGGGTGGCCCTACGCGGGTTGCCCGACCCAGCGCACCTACAGGCCCTGGCCGTCGACCTCGCCGAGGTGGCCGACCTGACCTTGCGCAACACTCTCGTGGCTGACCGCTTCGACGGCACTGCCGTCCTGCACCACGACGACGCCCAGTCGCTCGGCACCCTGGGTTATGTCGCGCGCGCCAGCGGCCTACGGACCGACGCCCGCCTCGAACATCCCACCACCGAGCTGCCTATCACCGAAATCACCGCCAGCAGCGGGGACGTTGCCGCGCGCTACGCACTGCGCCGCGACGAGTACGCCGCCTCCACCGCCCTAGCCTGCTATCTCGTCGACGCCCACTCAGGCCCCCTCAGCGATGCCAGCGCCCCCGCGTCGGGCCGAACCGGTGCCACCTCCGGCGTCGGCATCGTCGAAGGATGGCGGGGCACCATCGTGCACCGTGTCGAAACCACCCCCGACCACCACCTCACCCGCGCCAAGATCGTCGATCCATCCTGGTTCAACTGGCCGGCACTGCCGGTGGCGATGGCTGACACCATCGTCCCTGACTTCCCCCTGGTCAATAAGAGCTTCAACCAGTCCTACGCAGGCAACGACCTATGAGAACTTCGACACCCCCCTCCCGCTTACCCAAGTTACTTGCTAAGATTCGCAACTAGTAGATACCGGAGGAGGGGTCATGGCGACAGATGCGCTGCAGCCGCTCTACCGAATGAAAGCCGACTTCTTCAAGACGCTGGCCCATCCGGCCCGCATCCGCGTGCTGGAGTTGCTCAGCACCGGCGAGCGAACGGTCTCAGAACTGCTGCCGGACGTCAGTATCGAACCCACCAACCTCTCTCAGCAGCTGGCCATCCTGCGCCGAGCGGGACTGGTCGCCGCACGCCGCGAAGGTCTGACCGTCTCCTACACGCTGGCCACACCGCGCGTCGTCGAGATGCTCGATGTCGCGCGCGCCATTCTCACCAGTGTCATCGCCGGTCAAGCCGAATTGCTCGATCAACACGAGACCGGACCGCCGGATGCCTCCGACAACACGCCAGCACGTCGCCCATCGTCGACCACCGCCCAGTACGCACAAAAGACAAGCAGGAAAGACCGCCCATGACTACTCCACCCCGACTGTGACCGGCGCCACCGTCTGCGGACAGCTCCGGCACTCGCCCACCGGAGTCGTCGGCGTCGTCGCGGTAAAGCGCCGGGGGGCGTCGGCGACGACGACCATCGGCTCGGACTGGTCGACGATGGACGATTACGCCGACCTGCTCACCCGCCACGCGGACTTGCGCGCTGTTCCCCTACCGCTGACCACGGCAGACCCCGACATCGTCATCGCACGCCTGCGTTCCCTACCGGACGTCCCGAAAGCGTTGCTACTGATCGGTTTTGACACTGCAGCCGCCACCCACGTACAACGTGCGGTCAGGGGTGAGAACGGTCCCGTCATCATCACCGAAGCCGACGGGCTGACCGCCGCGTTGGGCGCAGCTGCACTCACCGTCCTGCATCGACACGGCGTCACTGTGCGCCGCGGCCGCATCGTGATCACCGGCACCGCACCTCCCGCCCTCGGTCCGCTACTTGCCCGCCTGAACGCAGGAGTCATCTCCAGCTGGCACAGCTACGATGCCGAGGACTTCCCGCTGCGGCAGGTGATGACCTATCACGACGTCCTCGTCGACCTTTCCGGCGCGGCGTCCGAGGACCTTGCGCCAGGCCGAACGATCACCCTGCCCGAGTCGCCGTACGAACACGTATCGGTCGCGCTGCCGGGCTTGCTACGGGGCCTCTGCGCGCATCCGCACCCTCGCCTGGACATCGACATTCTCGCCGCCTGCTCACGCGGTGTCGCATTGGTCACCCCTGCCGAGCGGATGCTGCCCCGCGCCGACGAGCGGCGACTCGTCACTTCCGTGGCACAGCGGGTGCAGCGGGCTTTGAACCACGGAATGAAAGTCCATCACGCCGAACTACACGAGCCAACCCGCCCACCACATTCATTGAGGAGAACCCCATGACATCAACAACATTCACGGTTCCGGGCATCGACGACTCACCGGTCACCGTCGCCTCAGTCAACGCCTGGGTGGCTGCCGTGTCCGAGTTGGCCACCCCTGACCGCATCGTCTGGTGCGACGGATCCGCCGAAGAATGGCGGCGGCTGACCGAACAGCTGGTCGCGAAGGGCACCTTCGTCGCGTTGATGGCCAAACCTAACTCCTTCTGGTGCGCCTCGGATCCCGAGGACGTGGCCCGCGTAGAAGACCGCACATACATCTGTTCCGAAGACCCCGCCGATGCCGGTCCTACCAATAACTGGATGGATCCCGTCGACATGAAGACCGTGATGACCGAGGAATACCGCGGTGCGATGGCTGGCCGCACTATGTACGTGATCGCGTTCTGCATGGGGCCACTCGACGCCGCCGAGCCCAAGTACGGCGTGCAAATCACCGATTCGGAATACGTCGCGGCATCGATGCAAATCATGACCCGCTCCGGGACCGCTGTGTGGAAGAGACTCGACACCGGCGCCGACTTCGTCAAATGCCTGCACTCGGTCGGAGCGCCACTGCGAGAAGGCCAGACCGACGTGCCCTGGCCGTGCGATCACACCAAGTACATCTCCCACTTCCCCGAAGAACGACTCATCTGGAGCTACGGCTCCGGATACGGCGGCAACGCCCTGCTGGGCAAGAAGTGTTACTCGCTGCGTATCGCCTCCAAGATCGCCGCCGACGAGGGTTGGCTGGCCGAACACATGCTGATCCTCAAATTGACCTCCCCCGAAGGCGCAGTGCACTACGTGGCGGCCGCCTTCCCTTCCTCGTGCGGCAAAACCAACATGGCGATGCTCGACCCCACCCTCGACGGGTGGACCGCGGAAACTATCGGCGACGACATCGCCTGGATGCGATTCGGGGAGGACGGCCGCCTTTACGCCACGAACCCCGAAGCAGGATTCTTCGGCGTTGCTCCGGGCACCAGCGCTGACGCCAACCCCCACGCCATCGCCACCATCGACGCCGGCAACTCCATCTTCACCAACGTCGCCCTCACTGACGACGGGGACGTGTGGTGGGAAGGAATGACCAAGGACACGCCCTCGCACCTCATTGATTGGAAGCGTCGCGACTGGATACCGGAATCCAATGAGCCTGCCGCACACCCTAATTCCCGCTACTGCACACCCATCGCCCAGTGCCCCACGGCAGCTCCGGAGTGGAACGACCCCGCCGGCGTGCCGATTTCGGCAATCTTCTTCGGGGGACGCCGCGCCGACACCGTCCCACTGATCACGCAATCCTTGAGCTGGGAGCATGGAGTGTTCCTTGGCGCCACCTTGTCCTCGGAGACCACCGCAGCAGCCGCCGGCGCTGTCGGCGTGGTCAGACGTGACCCCATGGCGATGCTGCCGTTCCTGGGCTACCACGTCGCCGACTACCTGCAGCACTGGCTCGACATCGCTGACATGACCCACGCCGACAAGCTGCCGAAAATCTTCTACGTCAACTGGTTTCGCCGCAGCGACGACGGCACATTCCTGTGGCCCGGGTTCGGCGAGAACATTCGCATTCTCAAATGGGCCCTGCAGCGGCTCGACGGCAGCGTCGAGGCCATACGTACCCCTATCGGCGACATACCCGCCGTCGATGACCTCGACCTCGACGGCATCGATACCGACCGGTACACCCGCGCGGCGATTGAGGCGGCGTTGCACGTCGACCCGGCCCAGTGGATGGCCGAAATTGAGGAAATCAAGACCTGGTTCGCACACATCGGCGAGAACGACCTGCCCATCGAGATGCACGACGAACTGACATCACTCGAACGCCGACTACGCCAGTACACTCGGTCACTTCGACGGACGAAAGTCCAAACGTTCACCGAAAGGCGCGGACCTCTGTCGGCGTCGCGAGGATGGCGAAGCTCGTCAACGTCGGACATCTTTCGCGGGCGAGAACTCGCAGCGAGCGTCATAGAGCGCGTTCCTCGGCAACCGGATTTCAGACTTGCGAAGTCCCGTTCAATGGGCCTGGTGGGTTCAAATCCCGCCACCCCGACTCAAGTGTTCGCAGCCAAGAGGCCCTAACTGGTTATCCAGCCAAGGGCCTTCTTGCTCTGAGACCAGTGACAACAGCAATTGGTCGGCCCCCGGATTCCAGTCTAAAGTTGGGATGCTGCGCGCGGTTTACGCGGACATCTGCTCGACCGCGCGCGTCACCACAATTGAGTACTCCAGCGTTAAGGACGGAACATGGCATCAAATCGTCTGGGGCGTCGGATTTCGGCAGCGGTTGGCGGTGCCGCCATCGTCGCGATGATCGGCTTCACCGCCGCGTGCAGCAGCGAAAGCGACGAGGCCCCCGAGACATCGACCACCACGACCACCACCACGGAGCCCTCGGTGACTCCGACCGAAAAGAAGCCCGGCTCCGACGGCAGTGACATCTTCACTCCCCCGGTGACGGCACCGCAACAGACCTACAACCCGAGCCACCGATAGCTGGGCGACACCTTGCCAAAGAGGGCGGGTCCGAACACCATTCGGGCCCGCCCTTAATCAACCGTCGTGCGTCACCCGCTAGCGCAACGAAGCTTGCCGTTCCGGTCACCCGACAGCACAGTCACGCGGCCTTGGTGCCAGCTGATCGTATTCGACCCTGCTAGCTGGTTTGACTCACCATGACCTCGGGAATTTATGGCTTGTGACGTTGCCATCGACTGTGATCGAACCTACCCTGCCCCGCGCCGCCGGCCCCGTCTCGGCGACGGTGCTGGACACCCTTTCCCGTCGGCCCCCGGCCCGGTCCGTGCGCCCGCTCGAGGTTCCCATCTACGAAGCAGACCCGTATGGACTCGACCTGCAGCTCGCGCTATGTATCTGCTACGAGCTGCACTACCGTGGCTTCCGCTCGGTCAATCCACGGTGGGAATGGAATCCGGCGTTGCTCCATTTGCGCGGACGCCTCGAGGACGCCTTCCTCGACGCCGTGCGGCGCGACGTCGACGACATCACCCCCGATGACACTGCCGCAGCGGAAATGGATGCGATTTCGCGGGAGCCCGCCGACGGCAATGGCCCGTCCTACTACCTGCGCGACAAAGGCACATGGGAGCAGATGCAGGAGTACTTCGTGCATCGCTCGGTGTATCACCTGAAGGAGGGCGACCCCCACGCATTCGCGATTCCCCGGCTGACGGGACTGGCGAAAGCCGCGTTCGTGGCGGTCGAATTCGATGAGTACGGCGGTGGGCGCGGCGATCGGGTCCATCAGCACCTGTACGCCGAGCTGATGCACGCCGCCGGTCTCGATGCCTCGTATCTGGCCTACCTCGACCACGTCCCTGCGGACGCATTGGCCTCCATCAACCTCATGTCGATGTTCGGGCTGCACCGTGACTTGCGCGGCGCGGCAGTTGGCCATTTCGCGTCCACCGAGATCACATCCTCGCCGGGGTCGCGGAGGCTGGTCGATGCACTCCGGCGGATGGCCGCACCGCAACCGTGCGTGTCGTTCTACGCCGAACACGTCGTGGCTGACGCGGTGCACGAACAGGTGGTGCGCACCGATGTCGTCGGCGATCTCGTTGCGCGCGAACCACATTTGGAGGCGGACGTCGTGTTCGGGATCAGGGCACGCGACCTTGTCGAAGGCCGGCTCGCCGATCACCTGATGGCGTGCTGGAACGCCGGCCGCTCGTCGCTACGACGACCGCTGCACTGAGCGTTTCGTCCTCGGACGGCACCGGTGGCTCGTGTCGCACATCGGATAGTCCTTGCTGCGGCGGCAGGTGCAGATCGCGACCATGAACCGGTCTGATTCCACGACGTCGCCGTCGGGCAATTCAATTCGGACCGGGCCCTGCACCATCACGGGCCCCGCATCGACGATGCGCACCGTGCGGACCTGCGTATCGGTCACGGTCTTTCCGCCCTGATCACCACAAGCTCTTCCTCACGCCGACCTGGCTCCAGCCTGCCGGTGTCCTCCAGCCAGCCGGCCCGCGAATTCAACACAGATCCGAACGGAATCCATTGATATGCAACCACTTCCGCGTCCAGACCGGCAGAGGCCAGCGCAGCAAGTGTTTCACGCGGAACCGCGAACTCGGAATGCACCACGAGAAAGGTGCCGCCGGGAGCCAACAGATCGGGTACCGCCGCGCACAGCGGGTCCAGAACGAGACGACCGTCGTAGCCGGCATCCCATGCGCGCGCCGACCCCCGGATGTCCGGCGGAATCGGGGCATATGAGGCGTCGGGATCGTGCGGGACATACGGCGGGTTGCAGACCACCAGGTCGAACGGGCCGAACTCCGTGGCACGCGCCCATGACCCGAGGTGGACGTCCACGTCGACGCCCGCGTTCGAGGCGTTCATCCTCGCGCACCGGACGGATCGCGAACACACGTCGAATGCCGTGACCTGCGATGCTCCCTGCATGCCCGCGGCGATCCCCACCACTCCCGTACCGGTGCATAAATCGGCGACCCGGCGGCCGCGGGCCAAGTCGGCCTTCTCCATCACGTGGATGAGAAATTGGGAGTCGTCCTGCGGGGCGTATACGCCGTCGGCGGCTATCAAGGAGTCGCACGACTCGGAGTATGCGGTCGTCACACCTGGGCCTTTCGAGAAATGTTCACTGCGGCGTCGCAGCCCTGCCGTGCATTAATGCCCGATATCGGTGCCGTTAAACCAGCGAGCTGTTTTGCGGCAGGGTCGTGCGGGCACCCCACACTCGTGCAAATCTCCGATCTCGCCGCGCTGCCCGTTAAGTTCGGTGCCGCCGCTCGTGGCCGCCGCCTCTTCCATCCCGTCGGGGTGCTCGCGGAGGGCGTTTTGGAGCGGACGGCGCTTGACAGCGACGGACTACCGATGCGGTCCTGCGACGTCATCGGGCGGGTGTCCAAGGGAATCGGAATTCCCGGCGGCGGGCCCGACGTCGCGGGGCTGGCGTTCCGTATTCCACCTCCGCAGGACCTCCGATCATGCGGCCCATGGGATGTGCTGTTGGCTTCGACCGCCGCGGGCACTCGTTTCGGACTCGCACCTCTCACCTCCTGGTCGGGCGCCACATTCTCCAGCCTGATGCCACTGCGGTACCGCGGACGCGTCTGGTGGGTGCGGGCTCGACTCGCCACCGAGATCGGGACACACGACCTCGCCCTCGACACCATCGAGAACCAAATCAATTCGGATGGAATCCAATTCGATATAGAGCAGGCAGGGTTCCGGGAGGAGTTCCGTCCGCTGGCGCGGTTGACGTTGCGCAACGTCGACCCGAGCTGTGACGACATCGCATTCGACCCCGCGCTGCACAGCGACTGTGACGTCGAGTTGCTGCCCGGCTGGCTGACCAGCCTTCGACGTGCGGCCTACCGGAGCAGCCGACAGGGACGCGACGCGCAGTAGCCGTCAGGCGGTGGGTTCACCGCGGGTGTCGGCGACATCGGGCGCGTTCTCCCGCGTCGCCATACCACCCTCCCCGCCCTCGTCGGTCGGCCCGGGACGTCCACCCTTCTTCGAGTCGTCGTCGGATTCGTCTTCGTAGATTCCTTTGCCCTTAGGCATGTTTCGCCTTTCAGTTCGATTCGCTTCTGAGCTTCTCGAGCAATGATCCGGCCGCTTCCTTGAGGAACAGATCTTGATTCTCGTCCCCTATCTGGACGAGGGCGATGTCGGTGAACCCGGCCTCCCAGTATTTGCGCACCGCATCCACGACCGCGTCTAGATCCGGTCCGCATGGGATGGATTCGGCCACGTCCTCGAGCCGTACGTACTGGGTGGCACCGTCGAAGCCGGCCGTCGTCGGCAGATCGGCATTGACGGCCCAGCCGCCACCGAACCAACGGAATTGATCGTGCGCTCGGCGAATCGCCGTGTCGCGGTCGGGATCCCAGCAGATCGGAATCTGACCGATGACCCGCGCCTGGCCGGGTAGCCCGGTGGCACGCCTGGTGTCGTGCCACGCGTCGACGAAATCCTTGTTCGGTTCGACGGCGATCAGATGATCGGACAGCGGCGCGAATGTCTCCACCGACCGCTCACCGGACACCGCGGTGGCAATCGCGACGGGCGTCGCCGGAATGTCCCACAGCCGTGCGGAATCCACCTCGAAATGCTCACCCTTCCAGTCGACGAGCTCACCGGTGAACAACTCGCGGATGATCTGGATGGCTTCGCGCAGCATCTCCTGACGCCGTGCCACCGTTGGCCAGCGCTTGCCGACGACGTGTTCGTTGAGGTTCTCGCCACTGCCGAGCCCGAGGGTGAACCGTCCGTCGGCGAGGATCTGCAATGTGGCGGCCTTCTGCGCGACGACCGCGGGGTGGTAGCGCATCGTCGGACAGGTGACGTAGGTGAACAGCTCGACCTGTTCGGTCGCGTGGGCCACAGCACCTAGCACCGACCACGCATAGGGCGCGTGCCCCTGTGACGACAGCCAGGGGAAATAGTGATCCGACGAGACCTCGAAGTCGAAGCCAACCCGTTCCGCTGAAACTGCGTAACGGACAAGATCTTTAGGTCCGCTCTGCTCGGTCATCAGGGTGTAGCCGAAACGCGTCATGGCATGACGGGTACCCGGGCATCGGACACCGAAACGGCTACAACCTGGCTTTGACCGCCGCGGACAATCGGGAACCGTCGGCCTTACCAGCGGCGATCGCGGTTGCGGCCTTCATCACCTGGCCCATCTGCTTCATGCCGGGCCGTTCACCGATCTCTTCGGCTACCTGCGCAATGGCGGTGTCGACCACGTCGGCCACTTCGGCCTCGCTCAGTGGAGCGGGCAGATATTCGTCGATGACGCGGGCCTCGGCGTGCTCGTTGGCGGCCAGCTCGCCGCGTCCGTTCTGCGTGTAGATCTCCGCGGCCTCGGCGCGCTTCTTCGCTTCTTTGGAGAGCACCTTCATCACGTCGGCGTCGGACAGCTCGCGCGCCCCTTTGCCTGACACTTCCTCGGTCTGGATCGCCGCGAGCAGCATTCGCAGCGTCGCGGTCCGCAGTTTGTCCTGCGACTTCATCGCCGCGGTCAGGTCTGCGCGCAGTCGCTGCTTGAGTTCTGCCATCTCGCAAACCTACGCCCCACCGCCCGCTGTGGGACCCGCGACAAACCGCGCTTCGACGGCCGCTGACACCTCGATGTGCTTGGGCACGAGTTCGGCAACCGGACCCGCGCCCGGCGCCGCCATCACCCGCATGTGCGCAGCCTGCGGCCCACTCTCGGGGCTGGTGTTGAGCATTCCGGCGTCGGCGATGGCGACCGGCTGGATCAAGCCAAGTCCGAGTGCGTCGGCGTACTGCTGAGCGCGGCTGACCGCATCGCTGACCGCGCGGGCGCGCACGTCAATGAGGAGCGCCTCCCGCTGCTTCGCGGTCAGTGCCCACTCGACCCGCGACACCCGAATCCCTCGACCGCCCCGTCGTGCTCCCCGACCCAGCGCGATAGCGCGGCGAAATCGCCGAACTTCACCTCGACGCCGACGGTCGCATGGTGCACGAGCGGCAGCTTCTTGCCCTCGTCGTTCCACGGCCGGGTCGACCAGGTGTGCAATTGGTCGGCCGACCACCAAGTGACCGCACCCTGTTCCTCGAGCGCGACGATCGAGCTCTTCAGCAGCGCCAAGTCGGTGGCCACCCGGTCGTACACCGGCGCCATCTGGGGACCCTCGTACGCGACGGTCGAATGGACGGTCCCGCGCTCGGCGGGCCGAAAGGCGGAGAAGGCGCCGCGCACAGTGATCTCGGTCGACATACGGCCACCGTAGCGATGGTCTCGCAGCTGGCACGGTGGTGGGAGAACGTTGTCAATTCGCACAGTGATCGACAGGATGGTGGCCATGAGCACCGAGGCCGGCAGTTCCGGTATGGCCGGGCCCCCGGGCTATCCGCCACCGGGCTGGATTCCCCCACCCGCCTACGGGCCCCCTCCTGGCTACGGACCTCCGGTGTATGGCGCCCCTCCGGCCTACGGGCCGCCGCCCGGTTACGGACCTCCGCCCGGTTACGGCCCTCCGCAGGGATATCCGCCACCGGGATATGGATACGGCGCTGGGCCGATCCCGCCCCCGCTCAAGCCGGGCGTCATCCCGCTGCGTCCGCTGAGCCTGTCCGACATCTTCAACGGCGCGATCGCCTACATCCGCGCCAATCCCAAGGCGACACTGGGCTTCACCACGATCGTCGTCGTCGCCACCCAGCTGCTGGCGCTGGTGCTGACGGTGGGGCCGCTCGCCGTCTCCGGAGCGCTGGCCGGATCGGCCACCGGCGAAGACCTGTCGTCAGGCGTGCTGTTCGGCTCTACGTTGTCGAGCCTGGCCGGTGGCGCCGCGACCTGGCTGACGTCGATCCTGCTGAGCGGCCTGCTCACCGTCGTGGTCGGTCGGGCCGTCTTCGGCGCCGGCATCACCATCGGTGAGGCGTGGCAACGGCTCAAAGGAAGACTCTGGGCCCTGATCGGTTTCACCATCGTCGAAGGTTTGGGCGTCGCGATTGCCGTCGCCGTCGTCGTCGGCCTCCTCATCTGGATCGGGACCGCGTCAAGCGTCACCGCGGCTGTCATCGTCGGAATACCCCTCGGCCTGCTGTTGGTCACCGTGCTGATCTACATCTGGGTGGTACTGAGCTTCGCGCCGCCGCTTATCGTGCTGGAGCGCCTCGGCATCTTCGCCGCCATCGAGCGGTCGTTCAGGCTGGTGAAAAACGATTTCTGGCGGGTGTTCGGTATCCGCCTGCTCGCCCTGATCGCCGTTCAGTTCATCGCCGGTGCGGTCACGATCCCGTTCAGTCTCGGCGGTCAGCTCCTTCTCATGGCGGCGGAGTCCACCCCGATGAGGCTGCTGGCATTCGCCCTGTTGGCCGCCGGCGCCGTCATCGCCCAGATCTTCACCGCCCCGTTCGTTGCAGGCGTCATCGTGCTGCTCTACACCGACCGCCGCATCCGTGCCGAAGCGTTCGACCTCGTCCTGCAGACCGGCGCCGCGCACGGTCCATCCTCACCGGCCGATTCCACTGACCATCTGTGGCTGATCCGCCAAGCCTGACGTGCCCACGATAGACATCGACAGCGATGCCGCCCACGACGCTGCGCAACGAGAACTGCAAAAACCCATCTACCCCAAACCGACCCTGACCGAGCGTCTCCTCGAGTGGATCAACGAATTGGTGTACCGGTTCGCCGACGCCGGATCTCGCGTCCCCGGTGGCTGGTTTACGCTCTCCGTTCTGCTGATCATCCTGGTGGTCGCGGTCGTCGTCGCGATACGGATCGCACGGCGCACCATGCGGACCAACCGGGGCGGCCGCCACGCCTTGTTCGGCGAAACCGAACTCAGCGCCGCACAGCACCGAGCCACCGCCGAGCAGTACGCCGCCACCGGAAACTGGGCTGCGGCCATCCGTCACCGGCTCCGAGCCGTCGCTCGTGAGCTCGAGGACAGCGGGGTGCTGGATGCCATCCCCGGCCGGACGGCCACCGAACTCGCGCGCGATGCGGGCAAGTCCCTACCCGCGCTTGCTACCGAATTAACCCAGGCCGCAAGCTCTTTCAACGATGTCACCTACGGCGAACAACCAGGAACGGAATCCGCCTACCGGATGATCGTCGATCTCGACCATCAACTGTTGTCCAACACCCGGACGAGCGCCGACGGGAGCCCCGCCGCAGTAACACCGACCGGCTGGGCGGAGGTGCGATGACTCCTCCCCTGAAAGCCGAGGAACGACAGGCCGATTCGGCCATAGGCCCCACGTTGACTCAGCGATGGAGCGCCGCGCGGTGGGTGCTGTTGTCACTCGTCGTCATCATTGCCATCGCCACTTTGACCACCTACCTGACCACACCACGGCTCGGCGGTCCGATGGATCCCGGTTCCACGGCTCGCGACGGCACCCACGCCCTGGTCACTCTGCTGCGCGAGCACGGCGTCGACGTCGTCGAGGCACCGGATATCGCCGCCGTCGAACGTGCCGCGCGGCCAGGCACACTCATCGCCGTGCTGCAGACGCTCGAGCCGCTCGATGAAGACGTGCTGCGGCGCCTCGGCAACCTACCCGGCGACCGCCTCCTGGTGGCGCCGACGTCGAAAACGCGCGAAGCGCTGGCGCCCCACCTCAGCGTCGCCGGATCGGTCCCCTTCGGCGGTTCCGAGCCAGGCTGCGACCTGCGGGAGGCCAAGCGCTCCGGCGCGGTTCAGCTCGGCGTCACCGACGAGTACGAGCCGGTCGATGATTTCCCGATCACCAGCTGCTACGGCGGCGCGCTGGTCCGATACACCGATGACGGGCGCAACGTCACGGTCGTGGGCAGCAGTGACTTCATGACGAACACGGGACTCGTGGCGGCCGGTAACGCCGCCCTCGCAATGAACCTTGCCGGCACCAACCCGCGGGTGATCTGGTACGCACCGCAGGAGCGCCAAAGCGAACCCGATGCGGGCGCGCAGATCTCCGACCTCGTTCCCCCTACGGTGCGATGGATCGTCATCCAGCTGTGCCTGGCGATCGCGCTCGTCGCGGTGTGGCGGGGCAGGCGTCTCGGTCCGCTTGTCGCAGAGCGGATGCCCGTTGTGGTGCGCGCATCCGAGACGGTCGAAGGTCGCGGCAGGCTCTACCGCTCCCGGCGCGCTCGGGACCGCGCCGCGACGGCCCTGCGCACCGCAACGTTGCAGCGGATGTTGCCCCGCCTGGGCCTCTCCAACAACGCCGAGCCGCCCGCGATCGTCTCGGCGGTGGCGCAGCGCTGTGGTGCGCACCCACAGACGTTGGCGCACACACTGTTCGGCGCACCACCGGTAAGCGACGACGACTTGGTCAATCTCGCCCGTGAACTCGACAACATCGAAAGGCAGGTCGCACAATCGTGACTCAGCCACCAACAAGTCACCCAGGTCAGCACGCAGGTGCAGCATCCCCTGGCGATTCGGCGCGAAATGCGCTGCTGGCCTTGCGCACCGAGATCGCCAAGGCGGTCGTCGGACAGGAAGCGGTGGTCAGCGGGCTGGTGATCGCCCTGCTCTGCCGCGGCCACGTGCTGCTGGAGGGAGTACCTGGCGTCGCCAAGACCCTGCTGGTGCGCACGCTCGCGGCCGCGCTGCAGCTCGAGTTCAAGCGGGTTCAGTTCACCCCCGACCTGATGCCCGGCGACGTCACGGGTTCGCTCGTGTACGACGCCCGCACAGCAGAATTCGAGTTCCGCGCCGGCCCGGTATTCACCAACCTCTTGCTGGCAGACGAAATAAACCGGACACCACCCAAGACCCAGGCCGCACTACTGGAGGCCATGGAGGAGCGACAGGTCAGCGTCGACGGCGAACCTCGGCCCCTGCCCGACCCGTTCATCGTCGCGGCGACGCAGAACCCGATCGAATACGAGGGCACCTATCAGCTGCCGGAAGCGCAGCTCGACCGCTTCCTGCTCAAGCTCAACGTTCCCCTGCCACCGCGAGACCAGGAGATCATGGTCCTCGACCGGCACGCACGTGGGTTCGACCCCCGCGACCTGTCCGCCGTGCGGCCCGTCGCCGGGCCCGCGGAGTTGGCCGCGGGACGCGCCGCTGTGCAACAGGTGCTCGTGGCAGACGAGGTGCTCGGCTATATCGTCGATATCGCCGGTGCGACACGGCATTCACCTTCGCTGCAGCTCGGCGTGTCACCACGCGGGGCAACCGCGCTACTCGGGACGGCCCGGTCCTGGGCGTGGCTATCGGGCCGGAACTACGTGACCCCCGACGACGTCAAGGCGATGGCACGGCCCACGTTGCGGCACCGTATCCAACTGCGACCGGAGGCAGAACTCGAGGGCGCCAATCCGGACGGGGTACTGGACGGAATCCTCGCGGCCGTGCCGGTGCCACGCTAGTGATCCTGACCGGCCGCGTCGGCTTGGTGGCACTGATCTGTGTGCTGCCAATCGCGTTATCGCCCTGGCCGGCAATAGCGTTCGTAATCCTGTCGGGCTTGCTTGCCTGCGCTGTCGCGGTCGATGTGGCGATGGCCGCCAGCCCGCGCCGACTGGTCTTTCTAAGATCCGGCGATACCGCGGCGAGGTTGGGGCAGCCCGTCGACGCGGTCCTGGAGGTCGCGAATCCGGGACGACGACGCCTGAGGGGTCACCTCCGTGATGCGTGGTCGCCGAGCGCGCGAGCCGAACCCCGGATGCACACCATGAATCTCATTTCGGGACAACGGGTTCGCCTCATCACCACGCTCCGACCGGTGCGCAGGGGTGATCAGCGATCGGCCTTGGTGACGGCGCGGTCGATCGGGCCATTGGGACTCGCCGGCAGGCAGAGCTCGCATCGGGTGCCCTGGCAGATCCGGATCCTTCCGCCTTTCCTGTCGCGCAAGCACCTGCCCTCGCGACTGGCCAGACTTCGTGAGCTGGAAGGCAATACCGCAGTCCTGATCCGAGGTCAGGGCACCGAGTTCGATTCGTTGCGCGAATATGTCATCGGCGACGATGTCAGGTCGATCGACTGGCGCGCCACCGCCCGGCGAGCCGACGTCGTGGTGCGCACGTGGCGACCCGAACGGGACCGGCGGGTGGTGATCGTTCTGGACACCGGACGCACGTCGGCGGGCCGCGTCGGCGTCGACCCCACCGCCAACGACCCGAGCGGCTGGCCGCGGCTGGACTGGTCCATGGATGCCGCGCTGCTGCTGGGCGCGCTCGCATCCCGGGCAGGCGATCACATCGACTTCCTCGCCCACGACCGGGTCACCCGGGCGGGCCTCTTCAACGCCTCGCGCACCGAACTTCTCGCGCAACTCGTCGGTGCGATGGCACCGCTGGAACCCGCACTGATCGAGTCCGACGCCAGGGCAATGGTGGCCGCGATACAGCGTCGCGTTCGTCGTCGCGCGCTGGTGGTCCTGCTCACCGACCTGAACGCCACCGCGCTGGACGAGGGGCTGATGGCGGTCCTGCCCCAGTTGTCCGCCAAGCATCAGGTTCTGCTGGCCGCCGTCGCCGATCCGCGGGTGGATGCGATGGCGGCGGGCCGGGCGGACGCCGCCGAGGTGTACGACGCGGCAGCGGCCGAACGTGCACGCAACGACCGCCGCACTATGGCGTCGCGGCTGCGGGCGGCCGGTGTCGACGTCGTAGACGCGCCGCCCGATGAACTGGCGCCCGCACTGGCGGACCACTACCTCGCGATGAAGGCCAGCGGCCGGCTTTAGCGTGTCGGCACCACGTCCGGTGCGTCGCTGATGTCGCCGCTCTCCCCCGCGGCGACTCCCCTGCGGCCGAAATAGATCACGTATGCAAGGAAAGCGGCCTCGGCTGCCACGCCGATGGCGATGCGCGCGAACGTCGGTAGCGGCGACGGCGTCACCACGGACTCGATCAGCCCCGCCACCAGCAAGACGACAATCAGGCCGATCGCGACCGCCACCACCGCCCGGCCCTGCTCCGCCAGCACCTGCGCGCGCGGCCGATTCCCCGGCGACACCACCGACCAGCCGAGCCGCATGCCCACCGCCGCGGCCAGGAACACCGCGGTCAGTTCGATGAGCCCGTGCGGGGTGAGCAGGCCGAGGAAGACGTCGCCCTTGTCCGCATCGAACATGAATCCGGCGATGACGCCGAGGTTGAGTGCGTTCTGGAACAGGATGTAGGGGATCGGGATGCCGAGCAGGATGGCGAACCCGATGCACTGGGCGGCCACCCACGAGTTGTTGAGCCAGACCTGCAGCCCGAACGATGCGGCGGGGTGTTCGCTGTAGTAGGCGGCGAAATCGTTGTTCACCAATTGCTCTATCTCGCTTGGTGTTTTGAGGGCCCCCTGCACATCCTGGTTGCCCGACACCCACAGCGCGATCAGCGCGGTGACGAAGAAGAACGCGATGGCCGTTCCGAGCCACCACCGCCACGAGCGATACGCGACCACCGGGAACGACACGGTCCAGAACCTGACGAACTCGCTCCACAGCGGTGCGTGCGCACCCGTCACCACCGAGCGTGCCCGTGCGACCAGACCCGAAAGCCGCCCGACGAGAACTGCGTCGGTGGACGAGCTGCGCACCATCGACAGGTGGGTGGACACCCGCTGGTAAAGATCGACCAGTTCGTCAACTTCGGCGCCGGTCAGCTTGCGCCGCCGCTTGAGCAGCTGCTCCAGCCGCTCCCACGTCGGACGGTGCGTCACCACGAACGCGTCGACATCCACCCCACGAATCCTAGTAGCGTGAACGGGATGGTCAGCCAGCAAGAACCAGTGGTGACCGGCGACGCGGTGGTTCTGGACGTTCAGATCGCTCAGCTGCCGGTGCGCGCGCTGTCGGCGATCATCGACGTCACGGTGGTGTTCATCCTCTACGTCACCGGCGTCGTGCTGTGGGCCACCACTCTCACCCAATTCGATCCGGCGCTCTCGGCGTCGGTACTGATCATCTTCACGGTGCTGGCGATCGTCGGGTATCCGACCATATTCGAAACCGCCTCCCGCGGCCGCTCGCTGGGCAAGCTCGCGATGGGACTGCGGGTGGTGTCCGACGACGGCAGCCCGGAACGCTTTCGTCAGGCGTTGTTTCGTGCGCTGGCCGGGGTGATCGAAATCTGGACGCTCACCGGTGGGCCCGCGGTGATCTGCAGCCTGGTGTCCGCGAAGGGAAAGCGGATCGGCGACATCTTCGCAGGCACCGTGGTGATCAGTGAACGCGCGCCGCGAATGTCTCCGCCCCCACCGATGCCGCCGCAGCTCGCGTGGTGGGCGTCGACCCTGCAGTTGTCCGGTCTGCGTCCCGAGCAGGCCGAGCTCGCCCGCCAGTTCCTTTCCCGGGTATCGCAATTGGACCCACAGCTGCGCGACCAGATGGCGCACCGGATCGCAGGCGACGTCGTCGCCCAGATATCGCCACCACCACCTCCCGGCACGCCACCGCAGTACGTGCTCGCCGCGGTGCTGGCCGAGCGCCACCACAGAGAGCTCGCTCGACTGCACTCCGCAGCCAATCCGCCGGCCCCGGGGTGGCCGTCGAACCGGCCACCCGTAGTCGGGTATCCAGCTCCCCCGCAGCAGATTCCGGTTCCTCCCCCACCATCCGACCCCGGCGGATTCGCGCCGCCGAGCTAGGGGGACGCGTGCGCAGAGTTCTGTACGTTGGGTTGGCCATCGGCGTGCTTGCCGTCACCCTGACAGCATGCTCCGGTGAATCCAGCGACGACTCGCTGGGCGCCCCCAGAGTCACCACCACGTTCGACGGCGGGCCCGGCCCACTGCCCGATGTCGCATCGGACCCGACGACGAACAAGGCCTACGTGACCAGCACCGGCGAGGACTCGCTGTACGTCTTCGATGCCGAAAGGCGCACCGCGACAATCAAGGTCGGCGAGTCTCCCGGCTTCGTCGCCGTCGATCCGACCACGCAGACCGCGTACGTCACCAGCGGGAACACCGTGTTGGTCGTCGATATCGCATCGGGGGCCGTCACAGGCTCGATCGAGGTCGGCAACGGACCGGACGGGATCGAGGTGGACTCGGACACCCAAGCCGTTTACGTCGCGAATTCTGAAGACAATTCGGTTTCGGTGATCGACGCCGAGTCCCGGAAAACAACGGCGACGATCCCGGTCGGCGAATCTCCGGACAAGATGGGGGTCGATCCCGACAGCCACCTGCTCTATGTGGCCAACCGCGGGGGAGCCTCGATATCAATCATTGATCCCAGGAAGTCCGCGGTCGTCGGCAGCATCACCGTCGGAGCAGGTCCCGGCGATGCTGCGATCGATCCATCGACCCGTACCGCCTTCGTGCCCCATGCCGACGATGACTCGGTCTCCGTCGTCGACCTCGAGAAGCGTTCTGTCGTTGAGACGATCACGGTGGGTGACCGTCCCACCGCGGCCACCGTGGACTCCGATGCGCACACGGTCTATGTCACCAACAACGGCAGTTCCACGGTTTCGGTCATCGATTCGCAGACCCGGACAGTCACCGACACCATCGACGTCGGCGCCGGGCCGCAAACCGTCGCCGCGGACCCGTCCACCCACACCGCATGGGTCGTCAACTTCAAGGACAACTCGGTTTCGGTGATCGAACGGTAGTCCGCCTCAGCGGTATCGCAGCCCGACGAGCATCAAGACGGCCGCGATGATGCTGGCGCCCGCGCGGACGTGATTCCACGCCGTCCACGTGGACAGGTACGCCTGCCACTGGATGGCCGCATCGGCGACCGACAATCCGGCCGGGTCAACGGATTCGAGGTGGTTGTTGAGTGGCACGTTGAACACCATCGTGATGATCCCGGCAAGAAGTCCGACGACCGCGCCTGCCAGGATCCAGGCGCTGCCGGCTGCCCGAACTGAATCACGGCCATGATCCCGACAATCAACGCGAGGATCGTCGCACCGAAATACGCGAGCAGGAACGCCGGGTTCGTATTGGCCGCGACATTGATCGCCCGCATCGCCGTGATCGCCGTGATCGGTCCGGTGCGATCAAGGCCGCGCATCACGAATGTCGAGAAGACGTACATCATTCCGCAGGCAGCGGCGGCGGCCGGTGACGCCAGTGAGGTGAGGACCACAAACGGGCTCATGTTCATGAGTTGAAGTCAACCGCGGCCGAACTGGACGGTCCATGGTCAGACGTCGCGACCGCATACGCGCGCGTCTGCGGCTATTCGACGGACCGGTAGAGCTTGACCGATACCGCGGCCAACCACGCCCAGGCAGCGACTACCGCGGCTGTGAACACCAAAATGGCTGTGGCTCCGCCAGATCCGGACGACAAGGCGATGAAGCTGGCCGCGAACACGAGTCCCGTGATACGCGAGTACCAAGCCCAGCGCGCCTCGTTTGCACGCGCGAACCAAGCGCCCATCACCAGACAGGCGGCCACCAGGCAGAAGAACCCGAGGCCGGCGACCGCGAAGTGGGTCAGCCCATGCCAGCTGACCTCACCCACGCCGGCCGGCGTGCCGGGAGGAAAGCCGTCCGACGGGTCGGCCCGGAAGATCCCGGCGCAGAACACCCCGAGCCCGTACGCCCCGAGCAGGCCGGACGCCCATGCCGACAGTCGGCCGGTACCGAGCGCGCGTCGAAAGCCGACGGCCACAGCGATCGTCATCGCCCCGGTCAGCAGGAAGTTGGCGATCTGAATCCAGCCCAGATCGCCGTTCGACAGCTGGCTCACCGCGTGCCTCGTGGGGTCGTATCCGTCCCGGGTGACCATCTGCGCAGCGGCGACGACGACATAGATCGGGCCCGCGATGACGCCATAGCCCAGCAGTGATTTAGTGATCCGCACCGGCAGGGGCGGGCGGTCGGTGGTGGTCATGGGCTCCTCCACGGCTAAATCAAACTAGACTGTCCAGTACTATCAGGTTGGAACTAGACTGTCCAGTACTCATTGAGGAGGCGGCATTGACCGACGCGGTGCTGGGGCGCTCGGCGCGAAAGCGCGCGACCATCCTTTCGGCGGGGCGCGAGCTTTTCCTCGGCAACGGTTATCAGGGCACCAGCGTCGACCAGATCGCCGCAACGGCCGAAGTCTCGAAGCAGACCGTCTACAAACACTTCGGCGACAAGCAGGAACTGCTGCTGGCGATCGTCAACGAGGCGTTGGACAGCACGGTGACGCCGTTCCTCGGTCGGATCGCGCAACTGGCCGACACCGACGACCTGGAAGCCGACCTCACTGCGTTGGCCGGCGACTACCTGCGGGCGGTGCTGGCGGAACCTGTCGTGCAGTTGCGCAGACTCGTCGTCGGTGAGGCCAACCGGGTGCCCACCCTGGCCAAGCTGTACTACGAGCAGGCGCCGTCGCGGGCGCTGGCTGCGTTCGCGGAATGCATGGGCCTGCTACACGACCGAGGTCTCCTCGCTGTGCCTGAACCCGCCATTGCCGCAGAGCATTTCGCGTTCCTGGTCGTGGGAAGGTGCATCGACCAGGCGCTGTTCTGCGGCGGACCCGAGGTTCTCGCGGGTATGGACGTCGACTCTCATGTGCGTTCCGCCGTTGCGTTGTTCCTCGCGGGGTACCGCGCTCGATAAGCTCCATCGATGGACGCCGTGGTCGGCCTGCTCGACGGTGTGCGGGCGCGCAGCGCCTTCGTCTTGCGGATGATGATGGATCCACCGTGGTCGTTGAGCATCCGCGACGATGCGCCGCTGACGTTGATCTGCCAGACGCACGGAAGCGCGGCCATCGTCGGCGAGACCTGCGGAACCACGTGGCTGCATCCCGGTGATGTCGCACTGGCCCGCGGCACCGAGCACTACGTCTTCGCCGACGACCCGGCGACCGTACCGACGGTGGTGATCCATCCGGGAAACCGCTGCACGACGCGCTCAGGCGAAACGCTGGAGTTCGAGATGTCGCTCGGGGTGCGGACGTGGGGCAACAGTCCGTCGGGGGCGACGCGATCGGTGGTCTGCGCCTATCAGGGTCAAAGCGAGGTGAGCGGCCGACTTCTCGATGTATTGCCCGCCGTGTTGGTGGTGCGCGCCGACGAATGGGACACGTCCTTGGTGGACTTGCTGGCTCGCGAGGCGGGCCGCGACGGAACCGGCCAGGAGGCGTATCTGGATCGGATGCTCGACGTGTTGTTGATCGCGGTGCTGCGGGTCTGGTTCGGTCGCGACGGCAATGCGCCGACGTGGTGGGCCGCCGAGCAGGACCCGGTGGTGGGCCCGGCGTTGAAATTGATCTACAACGATCCGGCGCATCCGTGGACTGTCGCGAATCTCGGTGCGGCCGTTGGCTGTTCGCGGGCGGTGTTCGCACGCCGGTTTGCCGACCAGGTGGGTGAGCCGCCGATCACGTTCCTGACCGGTTGGCGGCTGGCGTTGGCCGCCGACCTGCTGCGGTCGAGTAAGGCGACGATCGGTGCGGTCGCACGCCAGGTCGGGTACAGCACCCCGTTCGCGTTGAGCAGCGCGTTCAAACGGGCATACGGGGTCAGCCCGAATACTCACCGTGCCAACGCCGCTCCCTCGGCGGATGACTTCTCGTCGGCGCTTTAGACCGCGACGTGACGATCTGAATTTCGGCGTTGCATCGCGATAGTTTCCGATATATCGTCAACGCATCGGAAGCGCAGATCGTGCTTCCTGTCAAAAGAAAGACACAAACTATGAACACCCCGTTCACACCCCCACCAGGCCCCTTCGAGGGCCGCGGTTTCGGCTTCGGCTTCGGCCCTGGCTTTGAGCCCGGTTTTACCCCGGAAAACCGACGTACGCTGCACGAACAGCGTCGCCAAGCCCGTCGCGAGTTCCGTGACCACGTTCGCGAGCACCGCGGCGGCGCAGGTTTCGGACCCGGTTTCGGTCCCGGCTTTGGTCCCGGTGGCTTCGGTCCCGGCTTCGGTTTCGGACCCGGCCGCGGTGGCCGGCGAGGCGGACCCCGTGGCGGCGGACGTAGCAGGCGCGGTGACGTGCGTGCCGCGATCCTCAAGCTGCTCACCGACCGGCCGATGCACGGCTACGAGATGATCCAGGAAATCAACGAACGTAGTCAGCAGCTGTGGAAGCCAAGCCCCGGCTCGGTGTATCCCACGCTTCAGCTGCTCGTTGACGAAGGCCTCCTCGTCTCCACCGAATCCGAGGGCAGCAAGAAGCTCTTCGAGCTCACCGACGAAGGTCGTGCGGCCGCCGAGAAGATCGAGACTGCTCCATGGGACGAGATCACCGAGGGTGCTGACCCCGGTGCTGTGAGCCTGCGCGCCGCCGTCGGCCAGCTGATGGGAGCCGTCGCGCAGTCCGCGCACGCCGCATCGGCCGAGCAGCAACAGCGCATCATCGACATCGTCAACAACGCCCGCCGCGAGATCTACGGCATCCTCGGCGAAGCCGAATAGTCGACCATCCGGAATAAGCCCGGCGGGAAATGTGTAACGCAGAGGTATGTCTAAGTACATGTCAACTTTCCCGCTGGGCTCTTTCAATGTCGGGCGCGTCGGCTTCGGCGCCATGCAACTACCCGGTCCGGGTGTCTTCGGCCCGCCGCGTGACCACGACGAGGCGATCGCGGTTCTGCGCCGCGCAATCGAATTGGGCATCAACCACATCGACACCGCGCAGATCTATGGTCCGAACGTCGCCAACGAGCTCATCCGTGAGGCACTGCACCCATACCCCGCTGATCTGGCGTTGGTGAGCAAGGTCGGCGGCAAGCGAGGCGACAAAGGCGAGTGGCTTCCTGCCAAGCAGCCCGACGAGCTCCGCTCGCAGATCGAAGAAAACCTCACAACGCTGGACTGCGACCGGCTCGCCGCAGTCAACCTGCGTGTCTTCGCGAGCGACGGCCCGAACGCGCCCGCCCACGTCGAGGACCGCGACCTATTCGAACGGCAGTTGGACGCGATGATCAAGGCCCGCGACGAAGGGCTCATCGGCGGCATCGGGCTCAGCAGCATCAGTGCCGAACATCTGACACTCGCGCTTGACCGCACCGAGATCGTGACTGTCCAAAACGCCTACAACCTCGTCGACCGGACGTCGCAGCCACTGCTGGACGCCTGCGTCGAGCACGGCATCTCGTTCGTGCCGTTCTTTCCGCTCGGTTCGGCGTTCACGCCCGACAACCCCGTGCTCGGCCATCCCGCCGTCAAACGTGAAGCGGAGAAGCTCGGCCGCACGCCGGCACAGATCGCGCTGGCGTGGACGCTGTCCGTCGCGCCGAATGTGCTGCTGATCCCCGGCACGTCGTCGGTGGCGCATCTCGAGGAGAACACCGCTGTCCGCGACATCGAGCTCGACGACGAGACCAGAACACAGCTCGACGACGCCGCCGCCTGACAGCGATTTGTGTGCGTTCGCGTGTGCTGAGCGCACGAAAACGCACACAAATCGCTACTCGACGTCGACCCAGTCGAGCGTGCGCTGCACGGCCTTCTGCCAACCGGCATAGCCGCTGGCGCGCTGTTCGTCGCTCCATGCCGGACTCCAGCGGCTGCCTTCCTGCCAGTTGGCGCGCAGATCGTCGGGGTTCTCCCAGAACCCGACGGCGAGCCCCGCCGCGTAGGCGGCGCCCAGCGCGGTGGTCTCGGCGACAACGGGCTTGACGACCTCGACGCCGAGGACGTCAGCCTGGATCTGCATGCACAGATCGTTGGCGGTGATACCGCCGTCGACCTTGAGCACCTCCATGTGCACCCCGGAGTCGGCCTCCATCGCGTCGACGACGTCGCGGCTCTGGTAGCAGATCGCCTCGAGCGTCGCGCGCGCCAGATGTGCGTTGGTGTTGAACCGCGACAGCCCGACAATCGCGCCCCGGGCATCCGAACGCCAGTACGGCGCAAAGAGTCCCGAGAAGGCGGGTACAAAGTAGACGCCGCCGTTGTCGTCCACCTGCCGCGCGAGTGACTCACTCTCCGATGCGCCGCTGATGATGCCGAGCTGGTCGCGTAGCCACTGCACCGCGGAACCGGTAACGGCGATCGAACCCTCAAGGGCGTAAACGGGTTTCGCGTCACCGAACTGATAGCACACCGTGGTGAGCAGTCCGTTCTCCGAGCGGACGATCTTCTCGCCGGTGTTGAGCAGAAGGAAATTGCCAGTGCCGTAGGTGTTTTTGGCCTCACCCGCATAGAGGCAGACCTGACCGACCATGGCGGCCTGCTGGTCACCGAGGATGCCGGTGATCGGCACCTCACCGCCGACGGGCCCATCATCGAGGGTGACGCCGAAGGACTCCGGGTACGACGACGGCTTGATCTCCGGGAGCATCTGGCGCGGAATGTCGAAGAACGACAGCAGCTCGTCGTCCCAGTCCAGAGTCTCGAGGTTCATCAGCATCGTGCGACTGGCATTGGTGACATCGATCGCGTGCACACCGCCGCGGGCGCCGCCGGTGAGGTTCCACAGCACCCACGTGTCCGCGGTGCCGAAGATCGCGTCACCGTTCTCGGCGTCGCGGCGCACACCGTCGACGTTCTCGAGGATCCATTGCAGCTTGCCGCCGGAGAAGTAGGTCGCGGGCGGCAGACCGGCTTTGCGCCGGATCACGTCGCCGCGACCGTCGCGGTCCAGCGCGGAGGCGATGCGGTCGGTGCGGGTGTCCTGCCACACGATCGCGTTGTAGTACGGTCGTCCAGTTTTGCGGTTCCAGACCAGCGACGTCTCGCGCTGGTTGGTGATCCCCAGCGCCGCCAGGTCGCTGGCCGACAGATTGGTCTTGTTCAGCGCCGACTGGATCACCGATGCGGTGCGTTCGGTGATCTCGACGGGGTTGTGCTCGACCCAACCGGCCTTGGGCAGGATCTGCTCGTGCTCGAGTTGATGACGGCCCACCTCGGCGCCGTCGTGGTCGAAGATCATGCACCGCGTGCTGGTGGTGCCCTGGTCGATGGCCGCGACGAACTCTGCCAACCTCGTGCTCCCTCCGAACGGCTCTGCAATCGTTCATCATGGTGCATATGGGGACACCGATCGTCGACATTGACCGCATGCCCCGCGGCGGACCGGACGCGTCGTGCCTGGACCGGCTCCTCGAGACCGACCGCCTCGAATATCTCGACCGCGACGACGTCGACGAGGGCGTGAAGCGCGGTATCGTCCGCGCGCTGGAATGGACCGGCGAACGCTTCGGGAACACCGAGAACTTCGCCCGCATCGCGCTGGACGAGGTCGCCGACATCGCGGACCCCAAGATCCTCGAACTCGGAGCCGGCCACGGCGGCTTGTCACGAAAACTGCTGGATTGGCATCCCACCGCCGAGCTCACCGTGACCGACGTCGACGCCTCGTCGGTGGCCGCGATGGCGGCAAGCGACCTGGGCGAGAATCCGCGCGCGACGGTCCGCGAGTTGGACGCCACCGCCATCGACGCACCCGACGGCCACTTCGACCTTGCGGTGTTCGCCCTGTCCTTTCACCATCTGCCGCCATCGATGGCCTCTCGGGTCTTCGCCGAAGGCACCCGCGCGGCTGACAAGCTGGTGATCATCGATCTGCCCCGGCCGCCGACACCGTTGCACCTACTCCGGCTCGCGACGATGCTGCCGTTCGCGCCGTTCATTCCCTTCGCGCACGACGGCGTGATCAGCTCGTTGCACACCTACAGCCCGTCGGCGCTGCGCGCTTTGGCCGAACATGCCGATCCGGCGATCGAGGTGCAGCTACATGGCGGGCTGATGTATCCGCAGGTTGTGGTGGCACGTCGGGCGAGCACTAGAGGGTGACCGACGAGCCGCGTTCCAACTCGATGATTCGATCGGCAAGTCCCCGTTGTTTCATTTCGTCGGTGAACTCGGACAGTGGCGAGGCGAACACGCCGTAGTCGTTGAAGTGCACCGGGATCATCCTCGGCAGGTCGAGAAGCTGCACGACGTCGGCGCCCTGCCGACCATCCATGGTCACGGTGAGCCCGATCGGCAGGTGGCGCCCGAACGGGAGCCGTGTTCCGCCGAGGTGCAGGATGCCGGCATCTATCGAGTCAAAACGAACTGGTATTTCCCGCAGTTCGTCGACCATCAGGGTGTCGCCGGAGACGTAAAGGCGACGCCTGGCCGAGCCATCGGAGAACTCCAACATGCTGCCCATCACCTCCGGCAGGATGCGATGAACCGGAGCAGGAGCATGGCGTCCTGGCAACGAGGTGACGGTCACAGTCGTCTCGTTCTTGACGAGACGGTGGGTCTGCCAAGTGTGCAGTGCCAGTGCGGAGCCGAAACCGCGGCGCCTCAGACGCTTGGCCGCGTGCGGGGTGGTGAGAATCGGCAGTTCGTGGTCGAGGCGACTTTGCGACACGCGGTCCCAGTGGTCGCCGTGCATATGGGACAGCACGACCCCGTCGAGCGGCGGTAGTTCGCCGATGTCGAGGGCCGGTTCCTGTAATCGCCTGGACACCAGCCCGTATCCGAGATAGGCGTGCTGTCCCCGATGCAGGAAGTTCGGATCGGTCATCAAGGTCACGCCACCACCTGTGATCAACGTGGTGGCGTTGCCGATGAAGGTGACGGTGACGTCCATCGGCTTCGACTACCCGCCGTGTTGCGGTCTACGCACGTTTCGCCGGCGAACGTCCGTGAAATATCGGCCAATCGCGGCGTGTCGGTGTGCAAACACGCACGCTCGCCGACAATGGCGGGGTGGGCGAAGAAGTGCAGGACACCGAGTACTCACGCGCGCACCGGCGCGAGTACCGGCGCAAGGTGCAGCAGTGCCTCGACGTCTTCGAAACCATGCTCAAGGAGTCCAGCTTCGAGTTCGAGCGGCCGCTGACCGGTATGGAGATCGAGTGCAACCTCGTCGACTCCGCATACCAGCCCGCCATGACCAACCGAGAAGTCCTGCAGGCGATCGCCGATCCGGCATACCAGACCGAATTGGGCGCCTACAACATCGAATTCAACGTTCCGCCGCGCCGGCTGCCCGGACGTGCGGCACTGGAGCTCGAAGCCGAGGTGCGGGCCAGCCTCAACGCGGCCGAAGCCAAGGCCAACGGACACGACGCGCACATCGTGATGGTGGGCATCCTGCCGACCCTGATGCCCGAACACCTGACGGGCCGCTGGATGAGCGAGTCGGTCCGCTATCAGGCGCTCAACGATTCGATCTTCACCGCCCGCGGTGAAGACATCCTGATCGACATCGGCGGGCCCGAAAGGCTGAGCCTGCAGACCGAGTCGATCGCGCCGGAGTCCGCGTGCACCAGCATGCAGCTGCACCTGCAGGTCTCACCCGCCGACTTCGCCCACAACTGGAACGCCGCGCAGGTGCTGGCCGGTCCGCAGCTGGCGCTGGGCGCCAACTCGCCGTACTTCTACGGGCACCAACTGTGGGCGGAGACCCGTGTCGAGCTTTTCGCCCAAGCCACCGACACCCGGCCCGACGAGCTCAAGACGCAGGGGGTGCGGCCGCGGGTGTGGTTCGGCGAGCGGTGGATCACCTCGATCTTCGACCTGTTCGAGGAGAACGTCCGCTACTTCCCGTCGCTGCTGCCCGAGATGTCCGACGAGGATCCCACCCACGAACTGGCCGAGGGCCGTACGCCGAAACTGGCCGAACTGCGGCTGCACAACGGCACCATCTACCGGTGGAACCGCCCGGTGTACGACGTCGTGGAGCAGGACGGCGTCGGCCGTCCCCATCTGCGCGTGGAGAATCGGGTGTTGCCCGCGGGACCGACAGTGCTCGACATGATGGCCAACGCCGCTTTCTACTACGGCATGCTGCGGACGCTGGCCGAGGATGACCGGCCGATCTGGACCAAGATGAGTTTTGCTGCGGCACAACATAATTTCGTCGAATCCGCCAAGAGCGGGATGAACGCGCGACTATATTGGCCTGGCCTGGGCGAGGTAACGCCCGACGAGTTGGTGCTGCGGCAGTTACTGCCGATGGCAGACGAGGGGCTGCAGCGGTGGGAGGTGTCCGCCGACGTCCGCGACCGCTACCTCGGGGTGATCGAGGGCCGCGCGAAGACCGGCGTGAACGGGTCCGTCTGGCAGGTCGCGACGGTGCATGCACTGCAGGAGCGCGGGCTCTCCCGGCCAGATGCCCTGGCCGAGATGCTGCGGCTTTACTGCGAACGCATGCACAGCAACGAGCCCGTGCACACCTGGGGTGGACCGTGATCTTCGCTCGATGTCGCCGGCCGAGCGGTTCAACGACATGGGTCGTGATCGCCGCGCTGATGCTCGCGCTGGCGGGATGTCAGGGCCATGCGGCGCAGGTGGATCCGATCGAGGCCGAGCTCAATCAGGAGTTCGTCCTGCACGGCGGGCAAGAGGTCACGATCCGCGGCGCTGATCTGCGCTTGCGTTTCACCGACGTGCTGGAGGATTCGCGTTGCCCGACAGACGTCGAATGCGTCTGGACCGGTCAGGTACGCATCGCGGTCGACGCAGAGCAGGTGCAGGGTGCGCCAACGCCGATAGAGTTCAACACCAATCCGGCGCCCGGGCAGGGCAGGCTGACGAACGAAGTCGGCGACTACGCGGTCGAGCTGAAATCGCTTGATCCGTATCCGAAGACGCCCGACGATTCGCCTGCCCTGACCGACTACAGCGCAACGTTATTGGTGCGAAAGACCGATTAGCCTCGATTTTGCATCGAACTGATCCGGGGTCGTTCTGCCGCTGAATTATGTTTCCGAGTAGTGGTTTTCGTGTGATGGCGTGGCGGTGTTGTCCCGTGTCGCCGGGTGGGGCGGGCTTTCCCAGTGCCGTGGGTCTTTCATCGTTGGTCGGTCAGGTGGGGAGGGTGCTATCCGAAGGCGGTGCGGATGTGTTGCCAGGCGGTTGCGATCGCTGATGCCCATCGCCAGGTGGCGTCGATACGCAGCCGGACTTGGCGGGCACCGCGGGTGATGCGGGCGGCGACGTGCAGGACCCGGTAGCGGAAGGTGGTGATCTCGGCGCGGGCCAGGGTGGGCTGGCCGGTGAATCCGAGGAGCCGGGTCCAGGTGACCAGATCGGCGGCGGTCAGGACGATTTCGAGCCAGGCGGCGTTGGCCCAGAAGGAGTGACAGGGCAGGTTGCGCAGTCCGGTGGCTTTGAGTTCGCGGATGCGGTCTTCGACGCGGGCGTGCTGACGGTGGCGTAGTTCCAGGCCCGCGACTTGGCCGGGGCACGACACCGGGTCCGGTGTCGGTGATGAACGCGGTGACCCGCATCCCGTCGGCGTCGGTGAACCGCAGCTGCGCACCGGGGTGGGGGCGTTCTTTGCGCAGGATCAGCCGGGTTCCTGCGGGGCCAGGAGGCCAGGTTGACCAGGTCGGTGGCCTCAGCGACCCAGGCGCCGTCGCGGATGCCGCCGTGGGTGTCGATCGCCGGATACCAGCACTGGCCGAGGTTGAGGGTGTCCACGGCGTCCTGTACGCGGGCATCGACGGGGTAGCCGAAGGAGAACCCACCCCCGGCGGTGCGGCAGGCGTCGGCGAATCTGTGGGTGGCTCCGGCGGTGTCGCAGCGCACCAGGCACCGGGGGCCTTGTCGGGGTCGCCGGGATGGTCGGGGTCGGGCCGCCACGCCGCGGGCAGAGCGGCCAGTGCCTGTTCCAGGACGATGATGTGGTCACTGGCGGTGTTGGAGCCGGCGTTGCCGGTGCGCAGCATCCCGGCCAGGGCCTCCCCGCCGGCGATCTCCGGGCGATCCAAAAACGCCAGCAGCGGATGAAGACCGAACGTCTTCTTCCAGGTCGGGGTAGCGCCGGCCTTGTTGTCGGAGTGATCGATGACCAGCGTGGCATCGATGTCGATGTGCAACCAGACACCCGGTGCGGGGGCGGCTCCGGCGCTCCACGCTGCCGCCCGCGCCCCAGCACGTGCCGCCCGCACCGCCGGCAGGTGTGCGGCGTCGATCCGCTCATCGACCAGCCGCCACATCGTGGTCGTCGACGCCTTCGCGCCGAACACATGCTCACGATCGCCGCACAGTTGCCCGACCCCGTCGATGCAGTCCGCCCCGTCGGCCACTGCGGCCGCCAGATCGGCGAACACCTCCCCGGGGGCATACACCCACGGGCCGCGGTAGGTGTCGGCCAACGCGGCGGTGACCTGCCCTGATAGGCCCGTGCGGTCCGCCAGTTCGCGCAGCATGCCCATCCCGGCATGCGACACGACACCATGACCGTCGGCCGAGACTTTCACCCATGGTGCGACCGCGATATTCTTCACTTGCGAGGTGCCTTCCAGCTGGAACGATTGAACCCTTGACAAGTCCAATTATTCCTTGCAGGACAGGCACTTTCGCTTATCTACACCCCGCGACACCCAAGTTTCCACGAAAAATCCGGGTTAGCGTGTGCATTACGCCTGCGGTAGCCACGCGCGATACCCACCCTTTATGTGGGAGACCCGCGTATACCCGAGCTCGTTGAGCTTTCCGACAACGGGATCTGACCCGAATTCGGAGTTGCAGAACACCACGATCTCCGACTCGAGTCCGTCGGCGAGTTCGGCGAGCAACTGGGGCGACGACGGGTCGAGCACCTCGGCGGCGTGCTGCTTGTTCACCACCACCGCACCGTTCACCGCCGGCACCGGATCGTCGCCGCGGCGTCGCACGTCGATGAAGATGGCCCCCGACGCCAGCCGCTCTTCAGCGGCTTGGGGTGTGATCAGTTGAGCGGTATTGGTCACGACACGCTCGCTCTGTTCGTTCGGCATTGATTGCTCTCCATTTCGGTGGTGGTTGATATGTACAGGCCGGCGCGGCGCGCCGGTCGTCTCGAGGACGTGCTCGGCAACCCGGGCGGTTTCCTCGAAGAACAGCGAACGGTTTCCCGGGACGGGCGCCATCAGCGAATGCACGCGGTAATCCCACGTCAGCAGTCCGGCCGCGTACAGTCCGTGCACCGCGGCGCCGTCGCCCCCGAGCACCGCACCACTGTCCTGCTCCGTGTCGACCGCATCGGTCGTCTGGTGCGGCGTCGGCCGCCACGGGCGCACCATCCCGCTGGCACGCAACGCCGAAATCAGCTCGTCGTCAGTGGAATGGATCGATGGCTTCGGCGACCGGGCGTCGAGCCTGACGCTGAACCGCCGCGCCGATCCGACGACATCTGCCGATGCCGCGACGAGCTGTCCCGTGGCCGGGTCGGTGTACTCGTACGGCGCAGGCCCGAGGAAGTCGACCACCCCGGCGTCGAGTAGCGCCTTCAGTTCCCGTATGCGGCGCAACGGCGGACCGTTGGACAACCACGACACCCTGTCCACGTAGTGCCGATAGCTCTCGCGAGAGGCGTTCGCCGCTAAGCCGCCGTAGCGGACTAGAGGAACCAACAGGCGGCGGGCGTCGCAGAATGATCGGACGGCGATCCGATGCGGGCTCTCCACCGTTGCGCAGGCCTCGTCGATATCATCCTGCAACGCCGTTCGCACCGTGCGCCGAAGGTCCGACGGCGAATTCCATTTACGCTGAGGCGATTCCAGGAGAGATGCACCGTCGAACAGGTTTGACGGATCACGCGCCGCATCCGGTTGCTGCGCTATCAGCGCCTCGTGGTACGCCGCGGCGGCGTCGCGCATGATGAGTGGCAACAGATCGGTGTCGAAGTCGATTGACCCGGGATAGCGCGGCAGCGCAAATGATTTCAACGCTTCGTGTTCTGCCGCGCGCCCGACTAGGCCACCGCGTACGCGGGACCGGTATGGGAAGCCGCCTCGTGACGTGGCGACCACGATCGGTTCTTCACCAGAGGCGCAGTACGCCAATTCGCCGTCGCCGGCCTCACGGAAGCTTCCTCCGCGCCCCGCGGTCAACAGGGTGATGGCGTCGAAGAAGCCCAAACCCAGTCCGACGGCGAGTACGTGCTCACCGGCCTCGATCGAGGTCAGATCCTGGCGCAGCGGACTTCCGGCGTCGATGCGCCGGGTTCGCGCCGACGAAGAGCGGGCGGGCTTCGCGGAGTCGCTCCATCCGGTGGCGATCACCACGCCGTGCGCATAGACGGATCCGGCCCCGCCCGCCAGTGTGAGGGCCAACCCCGAACCGCTGGGCCGGATGTCGACGACGCGATCCTTGACCCACCGGTGGGTGATCTGCGGCGGCAGGTCAGCGACGATCCGTCGGTGAGCCCACCGCAGATAGTGTCCATGTAGCGCCCGCGGCAGGAAGGACTCGGGCGTCGCGGCCGCCACCGCCGCGTGCAGCGCCGGGTCGGTCGTCAACGCGTGAATCGTTGCGGCGTCGATCAGTTCGGTGCGGTGCTGAGGCGGCTGTCGCGCCGCGGTGTCACGCATCAACTGGGCCGCATGCTCCACCCACTCCCAGAAGGAAACCCCGTGTTCGCATCCGTCCGGCCACATGGTGGAGGCAGACGCGGGAGTGTTCATTAACAGCAGGCGGGACTGATCAGTGCGCCAGATCGCCCCCGCGCCCGGTGGGTGCGGGTCAACCGTCACCACATGTGCGCCGACCCGGTTACGCCGCGCGATGTCGCCGATCCGCTCTAGGACCGACGTGCCGCGCAAAGCGCCGCCGATCACAGCGACGGTCCTCGTCACGTCCGGTCACGACGCGCCAAGCCGTACCGCTCGCGCAGTGTTCCGTGGGTCTGTTCGGCGGCGGGTGCCCGCAGGCCTCGTCGCTCGAGTTCGGGGATGAGCTCGGTGAAGACGGCATCAACCCCGCCGTGCAGAATTTCGCTGCCCAGATTGATCCCATCGGTCGCACCCGCCTCCAACCACTCTTCGAAGACGTCTGCGACATCGGACGCATCTCCGACCAGCCGATTGTCCCAACCGAACCCACCGTCGAGCTGATGGGCGAGTTCCCGTGTCGACGCCGGCCGCCGAGAATCCACCAACGAGTTCAGCGTCTGCAAATGCGTTCGGTATCCCTCGGATTCATTCGGATCGGGTAACGCCGGTACCGGCTGGTCGAGGTCTTCGACATCGAGATCGACACCGGTGATCAACGCCAACTGCCGCAGCACTTGACGCGGGTCAGCCAGTTCTGCCAGTTCGGTGTTGATCTGCTGGGCGGCATCGGCAGTCTTGGCCACCAGTACCCGGAAACCGGTCATGATGCGGATCGCCTCGGGTGGGCGCCCATACCGCGCCGCCCTCGACTTGACGTCAGAGTAGAAGCTGCGCGCAACGTCGATGTCGTCGGCGACGGTATACACCGAGTCGGCCCAGCGCGCCGCCAGTTCGCGGCCCGCATCCGATCCACCGGCCTGGACGATCACCGGCCAACCCTGCGGTGGCCGCGGTGAATTCAACGGCCCGGCCACCGAAAAGTTCACTCCCACATGGTTAGCGGGGCGGACGGCGTCGGTGTTGACGAACACGCCCGACTTCCGATCCCGAACCAGCGCGTCTGTCCCCCAGGACTCCCACAGTGCGGTAACCGCCTCGAGGAACTCGTCGGCACGCTGGTACCGCGTCGCATGACCCGGCAGTTCGTTCAGGCCGTAGTTTTGCGCCGCTTTCTGCGCTCCACTGGTCACCACGTTCCAGCCGACACGACCGCCACTGATGTGGTCGAGGGAGGCGGTGTGGCGCGCCACGGTGAAGGGATGCGAGAACGTGGTGGAGATGCTGCCGATCAGTCCGATCCGCCTGGTGACCGCGGCTATCGCGCCCAGCAGCGTGACAGGCTCGTAAACCATTGGCACAGTGGCACCGTCGTTGGCGAACGCGAGCTTGTCGGCCAGGAACAACGCGTCGACACCGGCTTCGTCGGCGCGCGCTGCCAGCGACAGGATCCCGGAGATGGAGTTGATGTTGGACAGCTCCGCACTCGGGTGGCGCCAAGCGGCGGGATGGTTGCCTGCGGCCTTGATGCTGAGGTTCAGAGCAAGCCTGTTGGCTGAATTGCTCACGCACGTCTCCGCAACGACGAATCCGCGATCGACGGCGGGACATAACCCTCATCGGCCGGATTCAGTGTCACACCGGGTGCCACGATCTGGTCGATCGCGTCGAGGACGTCGGCCGAAAGCGCAATCTCTTCGGCTCCGAGCACACTCTCGAGGTGCTCGATCGACCGTGGTCCGACGATCACGGTTGTCACGGCGGGATGCGCAAGCACGAATGCGATTGCCAACTGCGGCAGTGTGATTCCCGCGTCACTGGCCAGCTTGGACAGCTGCTCGACCCGCTGGCGCTTGATCACGTTCAGTGGCAGCTCGGCGTCGTAGCGAGCCGGCAGCCGCCGGTGGCGGTCGGTGGCCGTCAACGGCGAACCGTCGGCTGAGCGTCCGGACAGCCAACCTCCTGCCAGTGGGCTCCACGTGAGCACACCGAGCTCGTACTCCTGAGCCACCGGAAGCACGTCGACCTCGGCCTTGCGGCTCAGCACCGAGTAGGGCGGCTGCTCGGACACCGGACGGATATGGCCGCGGTCACGCGCCACCCATTGTGCCTTGACCAACAAGTGTGCGGGAAAACAGCTCGTACCGAAGTAACGGATCTTCCCGGCGTCGACAAGCGAGGTCAGGGCCGACAATGTCTCGTCGAGATCGGTGTGCGGATCCGGCTTATGGATTTGATACAGGTCGATGTGGTCGACACCGAGGCGGCGCAAGCTGTCCTCAACGGCGCGCACCACCCAGCGGCGAGAATTACCTTGTTGGTTGACATCCGGGCCCAACTTCCCGTGAAACTTCGACGCCAGAATGATGTCATCACGCTGCCTGCCGACCAGTGCCTTACCGACGACGACTTCGGACTCCCCTGCCGAGTAGAGGTCTGCCGTATCGATCACGTTGATACCCGCGTCCAGCGCGCGGTGCACCACCTCGATGGATCGGTCATGGTCTGGTTCCCCCCACGCCCCGAAGTTCATGGTGCCCAGCGTCAGGGGCGTGGCTCGCACGCCAGTGCGTCCGAAGTACCGGTGTTGGGTCATCGACAGCCCCGCTCAGTGGTTGGATGCCCACGCCGCGAGTAGACGGAGATGATGCACGGCGCAGGCAGGAGACCTGTGCGGTCCCGCGGCGGATCACGTTATCGAAAAGTCTGGATCACAACGGATATAAAACTCGCGCACATTCTAAATATGTTTCGCGGGCCTAACCCGGCATAACGTCTGCTGGGTTGAGCCCTACCACTGCGAGGTAAATAGATGACGACAACAGTTGTCGCGCGGGTTCCGCCAAACTCGCGACAGCGGCCGCGACGACGTGAGCCGTCGAACCGAAGGCAGTGGGTCATCATCGGGGCCGGCGCGGTGTTGTCGGTGCTGACGGTCGTGGTTTGCACCACGGTTGGCACCGCCAACGCCGGCCCGGCGGATCTCGTGCGCTCACTTGGGATCTGGCTTCTCGGCCAGGATTACCCCGACTCGTACCGATCGACCGTTGTCATCCTGGGTGACTTGCGCTTGCCGCGGGCGCTGCTCGCATTCGCCGGTGGCGCAGCACTTTCGGTAGCCGGCGTGGTGATGCAGGGCCTGTTGCGCAATCCGCTGGTGAGTCCGTACACGCTGGGTTTGTCCTCGGCGAGCGCATTCGGCGCGGCGCTGGCAATCGTCGTCGGGCGCAACACCATCGGGCATTCGTCGGTGGCCCTGACCATCGCCAGCGCACTGATCTGCGGATTGATCGTGTCGGCCGTCGTCCTCGGCCTCGCCTCGGCGCGGCAACTGGCAGCCACGACGCTGATCCTGCTCGGTGTCGCGTTGAGCCAACTCTTCGAGGCGTTGACGTCCTCGCTGCAGTTCTTCGTCGACGAGGACACGCTGGCCGAGATCGTGCACTGGGCCTTCGGATCGGTGAACAACGCGCAGTGGGGCCACGTGGCGCTGGTCAGCGCCGTACTTGCCGTCTCGTTGCCGTATCTGTTGTTGCGGGCGTCTGCGATCAACGCGATTGCCTTCGCCGGTGATGACGCCGCGACCAGCTTCGGTATCAACGTGCCCCGCACCCGGGCCGCAACCATCTTCGTCTCCGTGGCGCTGACCGCGGTCGTCGTCTCGTTCACCGGAGTGATCGGCTTCGTCGGCCTCGTCGGCCCGCACATCGCGCGCATCCTCATCGGTTCCGACCACCGCTATCTGTTGCCCTTCGGTGCGATCAGCGGGGGCCTGCTGCTGCTCGTCGCAGATACCGTGGGGCGCACCGTGCTCAGCCCCGCCGTCATCCCGGTCGGCATCGTCGTCGCCCTCGTCGGCGCGCCGATCTTCATCAACCTGATCTTCTCGAAAAGGGCGACCCGGCTGTGACTCTCAATGTCGAAGGGGTGGCGTTCGCCTACCGCAAACACCGTGTTCTGCACGATATCTCGATGACCGCACCGCGAGGCAAGGTGGTCGGTCTGCTCGGTCCCAACGGCTCTGGCAAGTCGACGCTGATCAAACTATTGGCCCGGATACAACGACTGCAGTCGGGGCGCATCAGTCTGGACGAGCAGTCTCTGGCAGTCCTGCGACCCAAGGACCATGCCCGCATCGTGGCCTACGTACCGCAGGCGACCGAAGCCAGCGCCGCGCTTTCGGTTCGGGACTGCGTGTTGCTCGGGCGCACTCCGTACTTCGGCCTGCGCCCGAGCGTTTCGGATTGGGCTGCCGTCGACCAAGCGATCGAGTTGTTCGACCTTGACGAACTTGCAGACCGGCCGATGGCTGATCTCAGTGGCGGACAGGCGCAACGGGTACTGATCGCACGGGCGACCGCGCAGGCGCCTCAAGTGCTGTTGCTCGACGAGCCCACGAGCGCCCTGGATCTCCGCTATCAGGTGGAGGCGTTGCGGCTGATCCGGAGCCTGACTCGCGACCGAAACCTGGTCACCATCATCGCCATTCACGACCTCAACACCGCCTCCAGGTTCTGCGACCTGGTGGCCGTGTTGTCGGAAGGGCGGATAGCCGAGTTCGGCACCACCCGTGATGCATATCGCAAGGACCTGCTCGAGCAGGTGTACGGGCTCGAAGTCGACGTGAACGAGTGCGGCCAGTTCATGGAGGTGCACCCCGTCGCAACATGAGTGCCGCCGTCCGCCACACCGCCACACCGCAATCACAGGAGGCCCGCCAATGAGACGCACCTTTTCACCCCAGATAACCCGTCATACTCGGGCGCTGCTCGCCGCCGCCGTCGGAGTGTTTATCCTCGTCGGCTGCTCGAACGCAAGCTCGGATAGTACTGCGCCGGAGGCGAAGTCGGCCGAGAGCTTCACCGTCGTCGACGACCAAGGACGGGAGTTGACCTTCGACGGTCCCGTCGAGCGGGCAGTGATCGTCGGAAGCTTCAACGTTGACCTGGCGCTGGCACTCGGAGCCAGGGATCAGATTGTCGGTATCGACTCGAAGACGATCGGCGAGCTCAACTACGCAGACTTTTCCGACGACCTATCCGTCGGCGCGAACGGGACGGAACTGAACTACGAGAGCATTGCCGAGAAGAACCCCGACGTGGTGTTCATCTACCGCAACCACGACTGGGCGGATGCCGCCGCGCAGCTCGACAAGTTCGGCATTCCGGTGGTGGTCGCCAGCACCTGGGTGTTCTCCGAGTGGAACAAGAGTATCGACCTGCTCGCCACGGTGCTGGGCCGCAAGCAGGAGGCCGCCGCTGTGCATCAATTGACCACGGACATCGACGATCTGCTGGCACGGACCAAGAACGTCGCGAAAATTCCCACCTACTACGAAGATTCCAAGGGCGCGACCACCGGCGCGGATGGGGGTAAAAACTTTGCCCTTCAGGCCGCCGGTGTCGAGAACATTTTCGGCACGACCCCCGGCAACGTCATCGATTCCGATCCTGCCGCCGTCCTCTCGGCGGATCCGGGACTGATCGTCGTGGAGACATCGAACACCTATGGCGGAAGCTCTGACGGCGTGTTCCAGACCAAGGCGGATGAACTGCTGGCGCGACCGGGATGGGCCGACCTGGCCGCAGTTCGCGACGGCAAACTGTTTCTCTACAACGCGTGGGCGTTCGATATCGCCGGGAATCAGATCACCCCGCTCTTCTACGCCAAGTGGGCCTATCCCGACCTTTTCGCCGACGTAGACCCGTTCGACTTCGTGGCCCGCTGGGCGCACGATTTCATCGGCGCGAAGGATTTCAGCCCGGAGGATGGATATGTTTACCGGGTAGATTCCGGCCCGGGGCGTAGCTGACACGGCCCGGCGACCGCAATGAGGTGCGGCGGCGCCAATTCGACCGACGAGAAGGGCGAGGCGATGTCCGGAGCTGCCACGGCCGGTCTGATCGACGTCGATTGGCTGGTGCAACGCATCCCCGGGGGCGCCCAGCCGATGACGGTGGCCGACCTGGTCGCGTCGGCCATCACCTCCGGTCAGCTGCGCCGTGGCACCAGGTTGCCGACGATGCGCGAGTTGAGCGCCGCCACCGGACTGGGATTCCGCACCATCAGCGAGGCGTGGACACTGTTGCGTGACCGCGGGCTCATCGAGACCCGCAGACGTGGTGGATCTTTCGTCGCGGCATTCAACACCGACAGCGCTGTGCCGCCTTTCGCCCCGACGCCGCTGGGGGCTGGGCGGCGCCTCGACCTGGGCAAGTCGGCCGCCGACCCGACATTACTGCCAGATCTGGCACATGCCTTCGAATTCGGGCTTCAGGCGCCCAATCTGCATTCCAGCGTTCGTGAGTTCATCACGTCGCGGCTGTACGACTGTGCCCGCCGCTCGTGGCCGTTTGCCGCCGAGGGGTTCATCGCCTCTGGCAGTGGCGCCGAGGCGGCGCTGCTTTCCATCCTGGGGGTCACGCCGGCCGGGACAACGGTGGCGGTCGACGAACCGGCAAATCCGGGTTTTCTCGGTTCACTGCGAGGCGCCGGACTACAAGTGGTTGGCGTGACGGCCGATGCGGAAGGGCCGAAGGTGCAATCCCTTTCGGCCGCCATAGCGGCCGGCGCCACCACATACGCGTTTCAGGCGTCGGCTCCCTACTCCCGCGGCGTGACAATCACCGAAGCGCGGTTGGCGGCGCTGGCCGACGTGCTGGGCTCCGTGACGGAGCCGGTAACAGTCGTCGAAGAGGACGCCGTCGGACCGCTGACGACGAAAGCCCCGGCCTCGTTCGGTCCTCGGTTGGCAGGTCGCGTCGTCCACGTGCGTTCGTTCTGCAAGTCCTACGGGGTCGACCTGAGGACCTCGCTGATCGGCGGCAGCCAGAACGCTCTGCAATCGATCCAGTCGCGGCGCAGCACAGGCCTCGCCGTGACAAGCCGGATTCTGCAGGATGCGCTGGCCTACCTGATGGAGTGCCCCGATACCGCGGCGGTGATGACCGCCGCCAAACAACGATATGCACAACGCAGGACCGCCTGTATCGACGCGCTCGCCGAGCACGGTATCGACGGGAAAAGCGGCCCCGACGGCCAATTCGTGTGGATCGACGTGCCTGATGAGCTCGACACGATACTGCGCCTCGCTAGCGAGGGGATCACTGTGGGCGCGGGCAGCGAGTGCTACACCCAGCCGTCCGCTGGTTCGATCCGCCTCGCCACCATGCGTCTGCCCGACGATCCGGATGTCGTCGACGATCTCGCCCTGACCGTCGCCCGAACGTTGCAGGGACTCGGTGTCAACTACTACGTGTGACGGCGTCGCGGGTCACCACGGCCAGCGCCTCGGCGAATTGCGCCAACTCCCCTGTGGTGACGTCGACGTGCGGTGACGCCCGCAGCACCGGCGACGTCATCTCGAACGGCGCCCGCAGAGTTTCGGCAAATGTGGTGACGATGCCGTGCTCGGCGATGAGTTGCGCCCGCACCTGCTGCGGGTCGGCACCATCGACGGGCGCCAGCGTGGTGATCGCCGTCGGTTCGTCGACCGCTTCGACCACCCGCCATCCACTGACGTCGGCGAGGGCCTCGCGGGTCATCTTGCCCACCTCGGCGAGCCGTTCACCGACCTGCTTGGGCCCGGCCGCCAGATAGTCGCCGAGCGCCACCGAATAGCCCACGCGGGCAGCCACATTGGCTTCGCCCTGTTCGATGCGCTCCATCACAGTCAGTTCGAGTCCCCACCCTGGCGGCGGTAGCCGCGGCCGAAGCCGCTGCGCCAGATCCGGATGCACGCCCAGAAATCCGACGCCGCGCGGACCTGCCACCCACTTGCGCGACGAGCTGTAGATCGCGGAAGGCGTTACCGCACAATCGAGATGACCCAGCGCCTGCGCCGCGTCGATCACCAGGTCGAGATCCAGGTTTCGGCACACATCGGCCAGCGCCGCCATGGGCTGTGCGACGCCGCGGTGGCTGGCCAGTGCCGTCAGGTGCACCAGCCCGGGTCGGTCGGCCGCCAGCGTGCGGGCCGCGGCGTCGACGTCGAGTCGCCCGTCACCGTCGGTAGGCAACGGACGTGCGTCAAAACCGTTGGCGGCCATGATCGCCAGGTTGGGTCCGTATTCGCCGGGCAGGAGGGCGACGGTGCGCTCGCCGGGCCAGCTGGACAGCAGGATGTCGAGGGCATCGTTGGCGCCGGTGGTGTAGGCGACGTCACCGCTGCTCAACCCGGTCAGCGAGCCGATGACCGCGCGTCCCGCATCGAGCACCGGGGCGGCAGCCGCGGCGGCGACGTACCCGCCGACCTCGGCTTCGTGGCGGGCATGCCGGGCCGCGGCATCGATGACCGCAAAGGTCTGCCGAGAGCAAGCGGCACTGTCGAGGTGCACTCCTGCGACGGGCGGCCTGGCCGCGCGCCACTGCTCGGCGAGACTCCCCGCTTTCGACATCACAGCGTCGACAACGACAGGCCGAAGTCCCCGGCGCTGTCGGTCCACCAATGAGTGCGGCGCAGGCCGGAATCGGCCAGTTCGGCAGCGACCCTGTCGGGGCGGAACTTGCACGACACCTCGGTGAGCATCTCCTCGCCGTCGGAAAAGTCGATGGTCAGGTCCAGTGCGTTCACAGCCACCCGCTGCGCCTGGTTGGCGCGCAGCCACATCTCGATACGCTCCTCGTCGGTGTTCCACTTGGCGACGTGCTCGTACGCGTCGAGATCGAAGTCCGCGTCCAATTCCCGGTTGACCACCGCCAGCACATTGCGATTGAACTGCGCGGTGACGCCCGCGCTGTCGTCGTAGGCAGCCACCAACCGATCGGTGTCCTTGACCAGATCGGTGCCCAACAACAGGCTGTCGCCGGTCTGCAGGGACTGGGCCAACGCCGCGAGGAAGTCGGCGCGCGGTTCCGGTGTGAGGTTCCCGATCGTCGAGCCGAGGAAGACGACCAGCCGGCGGCCGACCCGGGGAATCTTGCCGAGGTGTTCCTCGAAGTCGCCGCACACCGCGTCGATCTCGATGCCGGGGTATTCCTTTTCGATGGCGGAGCCGGCGGCCTCGAGCACGGAGGCGTCGACGTCGAACGGGATGAATCGGCGCAGGGATCCGCTGTCGCGCAAGGCGTCCAGCAGCATACGGGTCTTCTCCGAGGTACCGCTGCCTAGTTCGACGAGGGTATCGGCGCCCGACGCCGCGGCGATCTCAGCCGACCGTTCGCGCAATATCTGCGCCTCGGTGCGGGTGGGGTAATACTCGGGCAGACGGGTGATCTGGTCGAACAGATCGCTGCCTACCGAGTCGTAGAACCATTTGGGCGGCAACGATTTCGGCCTCTGCGTCAGACCGGTGCGCACATCACGGCGCAGGGCTTCGGACGCCGAGTCGGCGGACAGGTAATTCGACAGTGCGAACGTCATCACGGTCCTTTCAGCGGGATCAGCTCGATGTCGGGGCCGACGACGGAGACCAGGTGGCGATCGGGGATCTCGTGCCAGCCCGGGTTGTCATCGTAGGGTTCGCTGGCCAGCACGATTCCGTCATCGCGCCGCAGCATCGACAGGGTGTCCCCCCATGTCGTGGCGAGTAGCCGAGAACCGTTGCCCGCCAGTATGTTCAGTCTGGCGTTCGGGTCGGCGGCGGCAACCTCGACGATGGTGTCACCGAGCGCGTCCAGGCCCCGGTCGAAAATCAGCGCCGCCAACAGTGCGCTGTCGCAAGTCGATTCGGCTTTCGCCGAGAGCGGCAGGGCGGCGCGGTCGACGAGGCCGTTGTGCGACAGCAGCCACTGGCCGTCAGTGAACGGCGCAGACGCCGTGGGTTCGATCGGCATGCCCACACTCGCCGAGCGCACGGCAGCGACAATGCACCCGCTGCGCAACGCGGGCGCCACCGACGCGAACGAGGCGTCACCCCAAAGCGGAGCGGCGCTGCGCCAGCGTCGCGGTGTGTCACCGTCGAAGAAACCGGCACCCCAGCCGTCGGCGTTCATCAGGCCGTGCTTCTGCCTACGGGGCGAATAAGACTGCACCATAAGGCCGTTGGCCGGATCCATCACCAGCGACGCGACGGAGACGGGTTCACCGAGCCAGCCGAGGTGTCGACACATCAGGCCCGATCTCCCTCGATATCCCACGCCAGGCGCACACCCGAGAAGATCTGCCTGCGGATCGGATGGTCCCAATTGCGGAAGCTCGGACGAACGATGCTCGATGCGACCGCCCACGATCCGCCGCGAAGCACCTTGTAGTCGCCGTCAAAGAAGGGCGCCGAGTATTGCTCATACAGCATCGGTGTGAAGCCCGGCCACGGCCGCAGCGGCGACGTGGTCCATTCCCATACGTCGCCGAGCATCTGTTCGGCGCCGTAGGCCGACGCACCTGCCGGATACGCGCCCACCGGCGCGGGCCGCAGTGAGTCACCGCCGAGGTTGGCGAGATGTGTCGTCGGTTCCGACGAACCCCACGGATAGCGACGGCGGGCTTTCGCCGCGGGATCCCACGCGCAGGCCTTCTCCCACTCCTGTTCGGTGGGTAGCCGGGCGCCTGCCCACGCCGCGTAGGCCTCGGCTTCGAAGAACGTGACGTGCTGGACGGGTTCGTCGGCTCCGATGTCCTCGACATGGCCGAAACGGGTGCGGGTGCCGTCCAGGTTCCAGAACTGCGGCGACCGCAGATCCGCGGCCTGTCGGTGGGCCCAGCCGCGTTCTGACCACCAACGCTGCTGGTCGTAGCCGCCGTCGTCGATGAATTGTCGCCACTCACCGTTGGTGACGGGGACGCGACCGATACGGAAGGCGGGCAGGTCGACCCGATGTGCGGAACGTTCGTTGTCCAGTGAATGCGGCTCGGTGACCGCGTCCACGCCCAGGATGAACTCACCTGCGGGCACGAGGACGGACGTTCCGGCGACTGAAGCCCGGCCGGGCGGAAGAGGTGCTCCGCGGTCCAGCAGCGCGGGCCCCGTGCGAAGGTTCAGCGCCTGCAGCATCGTTTCGTCGTGCTGGTTCTCGTGACTGATCACCAGACCGAAGTTGAACTCGTCCTGAATTCCGGAGCCGTCGGTAGGCAGTGCATCGAGGCTGTCGAGTGCCTTGTTACGCACGGTTGAGCAATAGGACCTGGCCTCGGCGGGCGACAACAGCGGTAGGTCCGCGCGACTGGCTCGAGAGTTCAGAAATGCGTCGTAGCACCGCTCGACCTGGGGATCGAGAAGCCCGGGACGGCCGGGGTTGTTTCCACGCAGCAGCCACAGTTCTTCCTGCCAGCCGATGTGGGCGAGGTCCCACACCAGCGGGCTCATCAGCGGGTTGTACTGGCGATGGAGTTCGGCGTCGTCGAAATCGACCAGCCGCAGCGTCCGGTCGCGGGCCGTCGTGAGTTCGCGTGCGAGTTTCTCGCGTACCGTCACGACTCCCCTAGCGCCAGTTCAGTGACCGCTGTGGCGATCCCGCGCTTGACGACCCGGTCGGAGAAATCGTCGGCCGGGCACCGTCGGAGTTCCACCGAACGCACCAACTGCTGCATCGATTCCTCGAGTTCGGCAGGCGCCCGCTCGGCGGCGGCCCGCACGCATCGCACGGCGGCGTCGGCCAGCCTGCGGTCACCGAGGCCCATCTGCGCAGCGCGGTCCCACGCCGTCGCGACCGATTCGGTGGCCTCGGCGGCGACGTCGGCGGCCGCCGGGTCGTCGAGCAGCGTGACGAGCGTGAATGCCACGGCAGGCCACACGGTCTCGGGAACGCTGTCGAGGTAGCGGATCTCCAGCCAACGCCTGGGTCGAACCGGCGGGAACAATGTGGTCAGGTGGTAATCCAGGTCGGCGCGAGTCGGCCGGCGATCGCCGAGCATGGCCCGGCCGTCGGCCCAGTCCGCGAACGGCACCCAGGTGGTCACCGGCGTGACGTGCTTTTTGGACGCAGTGCTCACCAGCATGACGGGCGCCTTCAACGCATAGCGAGCCCAGTCGCTGGCCGGGTCGTCCCCGCTGGCACCGAGGACGGGCCCGCAGCGCGCGGAGTCCAATTGGCTCCAGACATGCTGGCGTGCCGATCGCCAGCCGGCGAACTTGCCGCCGAGCAGCGGTGAATTGGCGGCGATCGCGATCATCGTCGGTCCGAGTGCGTGGGCCAGCCGCACGCGGTCCGCCCATCCCCCCTGCGGACCCGCGTCGAGGTTGACCTGGATGGACGCCGTCGACGTCATCATGGCCGCGCCCGCGGCCCCGGTCTGACTGGCCTCGAAGAACGTCTCCATCGCCTGATAGCGCGCGCCGGGGTTGACGCGCTTGGCCGGGCGCAGCGGGTCGGCACCGAGAAGCACCAAACCCAGACCTGCCTGCGCGAAGACCGCACGCAATGCGGCGCGGTCGGCCTGCATCGCGATGATGGCCTCAACCGGCCCGTCCATCGGGGGTCCCGACAACTCGACGGCACCGCCGGGTTCGACCGTCACCGCGCTGCCGCCGGGCAACCCCGGGAGGCCGGAAATGGTCGCGTTGATCTCATCCCAGCGGGGCCTGCGCATCGGGTCGGTCAGGTCGAAGCAGTGCGCCTCTACCTCGAGGCCCACCTGGCCGACGGGTCCGTCGTCCAAACAGTTGTCGCGGACGTAGTGGTGAGCATCAATTGCGCTGGTCAGCTCGGTGTCGGAGTCTGGTGGATGCGCGTCGTCCACGTCGGACGTCATGGCGAAGGTCATATCTTCCGGCCCCTTCCGGGTAGGGAACGATCGCGTCCTTCACTACATCTTCCAGATCGCACCGACAAATTCCCGCGAATTTCGCGCGACTTCGATGGCGGATGTACCCGAGTGTTCGCGCCTTACTGCCCCAAAGTGTTCTGCATCGCACCGGCCAGCACATTCGCCGCCGGGCCACCGTTGCCGGACTGACAGACTTTCGCCTGCAGCAGAACATTCTCGCGTTTCCGGGTCGTGGTGAAGCAGCGGCGGTCGGTGCCCGGCTCCTGCTTGACCCAGTCGGCGTCGGTGGCGCTGGCAGGCACACCGTCGAAGGTCCAGACCTGGGTGATCATGCTGTCCAGATGCATCGCGGTGGTCTGGCCGCTGCAGCCCACCGTGCGGTCGACGACGCGGTGGAAAGCTCGGTCGGCGGCGTCGTTGGTGGCGAAGACACCGACCGCCTGCTTGGCGAAGTGCCGCTGGTCGTTCGGCGCCGACTGCGTCACCGCCCCGTTGAACGACGCCAGGTCAGGGTCGGCGTAGACGTCGGGCAAGCCGATGTCCGCCCAGTTGTTACAGGCGGGATTGTCGACGAAGAACGACTGGAACGGCGCGGTGAACGTCCACTCGAACCGCATCGGTGCACCGACGATGTTGCTAACCGAACCCTTGGACATCACTGCGTAATTCACGACGCCCGGATCCGACGGCCGCGCCGAAGCCTCACCCGGCGGCGCCGCCAGTGACAGGCACGACAGGCCAACGGCGACACCGACACCGGCCAGGACGGCGAGCCGCACGGTTAGACCTTCGCTGACAGCTTGACGTCGATGTTGCCGCGAGTGGCCTTGGAGTACGGGCAGAACTGGTGAGCCTTCTCCATCAACTCCTCCGCGGCGGCCTGCTCGAAGCCGGGCAGATATCCGATCAGATGCGCGTTGATGGCGAACCCACCCTCGGGGTCCTTGCCGAAGCCCACCTGCGCGGTGATCGCGCTGGCGTCGTCGACGGAGATCTTCTCCTTGCCTGCGACGGCCCGAAGTGCGCCGAGGAAACAGGCGGCGTAGCCGGCCGAGAACAGCTCCTCGGGGTTGGTGCCGACGCCGCTGCCACCCATCTCCTTCGGGTGGTTCGTGTCCAGATCGATCCTGCCGGTCGACGACTTGACGTGACCTTCGCGGCCGCCTCCGGTTGCGGTGGATTCTGACGTGAAAACAACTTCGATGCTCATAGGCTTGATCATGCCAGCCTCGGTCCAGACGGCAAGACGCCCATCGACTCCACCGAACGTACGGTTGTTGTACACAACTCGCGAGAGGTGCCGTAAACAACCGTGCGCTGGGCGCAGTCGCTAACCGCCGCCGCCTTCGCCGCGCACACCTTCCTCGATCTTCTTGCCGAGGTCGGGGTCGACGTTGGTCCAGTACTGGAAGACCCTAGACAGCACCGGCTCACGCACACCATCGGACACGTGTCCGATGATGTTGTCGGCCAACCGATCCCGCGCGGCGTCGTCGAGCACTTCGCGCACCAGCGTGCCCGCCTGACCCCAGTCGTCGTCCTCGGCGCGCAGCGCATAGGCCGTGCGGACCATGTCACCATCAGAGGCCCAGTGCACCTCCGCCGCCCGCTTCGGGTCGGCCTCGGGCCCGCCCATCGAGTTCGGTGCGTACACGGGATCGGTGGCGTTGCGGATCCGCATCGCACCGTCCTTGGAGTAGGCGCGCACGTCGACCTTGGGCTCGTTCACCGGGATCTGCTTGTAGTTGACGCCGAGTCGCGCACGGTGGGCGTCGGCGTAGGAGAAGCCACGGGCCAGCAGCATCTTGTCCGGGCTCAGTCCGGTGCCCGGCACGATGTTGTTCGGCTCGAACGACGCCTGCTCCATCTGCGCGTGGTAATCCTCGACGTTGCGGTTCAGCGTCATCTTCCCGACCTCGTGCAAGGGGTAGTCGCCGTGCGGCCAGACCTTTGTCAGGTCGAAGGGGTTGAACCGGTAGGTCTTGGCCTCCTCGAACGGCATGATCTGCACGAATAAGGTCCAGGTCGGGAAGTTGCCGCCCTCGATCGAGGTGAAGAGATCGCGCTGGTGGTAGTCACCGTCCTCGCCGGCGATCCGGTCGGCGTCTTCCTGGCTCAGGAATTCAATGCCCTGGTCGGTCTTGAAGTGGTATTTCACCCAGAACAGTTCGTCAGCGGCGTTGAGCCAGCTGTAGGTATGGCTGGAGTAGCCGTTCATATGACGCCAGGTCTTCGGGATGCCGCGGTCGCCCATCAGATAGGTGACCTGGTGGGCCGATTCCGGTGAGAGCGTCCAGAAGTCCCACTGCATGTTGTGATCGCGAAGGTTGTTGGCGGCCATCCGCTTCTGCGAGCGGATGAAGTTCTGGAACTTCATCGGGTCGCGCACGAAGAACACGGGGGTGTTATTGCCGACCATGTCGAAGTTGCCTTCGCTGGTGTAGAACTTCAGCGCGAATCCGCGGGGGTCACGCCAGGTGTCTGGGCTGCCGCGCTCACCCGCGACCGTGGAGAACCTGGCCACCATCTCGGTTTTGGTGCCCGGCTGGAACACCGCGGCCTTGGTGAATCTGCTGACGTCGGCGGTCACCTCGAAGTCACCGAACGCGCCGCCGCCCTTGGCGTGTGGCTGCCGCTCCGGAATGCGCTCCCGGTTGAAGTTGGCCATCTGCTCGATCAGGTAGTGGTCCTGAAGCAGGATTGGGCCGTCCGAACCGACGGTGAGCGAATGCTCGAGGCTGGGGATCGGGTTACCGGCGTCGTTCGTCGTGAACTTATCGGTCATCGGGTGTCATCTCCTCGATGAGGCCAGTGGGCTGGACTCATCACGAAGTGTCCCCCGAAGTGCAGTCGTTCGAAACCTTTGCAACGGCTGGCACAGAAATCCACGTCTTGCAGGCCTGCTCTCGCAGTCCACCTGCAAAACGTGGATTCCCAGGGCGCTAGGGGCGCGAGGGCGTGGTCGTCGACCCCGGGGACTGCGGTTGCCCCGGCTGGGGCAGCTCGAACCGGGGCCCACCCGGACCGAACTCGCCGCGCGGTCCCATCGGGAACATCGGCGGCGGGCCGCGGTGGATGACCGCAAAGCCTTCATCACCCTTGTGGCCGCCGGGGCCGCCGCGGTGGCCGCCGCTGTGCGCTCCGAGGACGAAGCCGGAGAAGAAGATCACCGCGACGATGAACACCACGCCGGCGACGATGCCGACCCAGGTGGCGGCGACGGTCACTTTGGGGCGGCGCGGCTGGTCGCGCACAACAGGCGCGACAGGCTGTGCGGGCGGCGCGGTGGCGACCGGCCCGGTCGCTGGTTCGGACGAGGACGTCGTTGGTTCAGTCATAGATCAGATCTTGCAATCAATAGTGAGGTGTAGATCATGAGTCAGCTATGAATTGGCTGTGCATCGCGCGAGCGGCGGCGAAACCGAAACCATGGGGAAACACCCGATTCCTTCGCCGGTGGGACGCGGTAGCTTTGCCACAGGTGATTGACACCGATCATCAGATGCTCAGTCCGCCACATCGGCCCTCGGGGGAGGGGCCTGCGACCCTGGGGGAGGGTCGTAGTGGCGGACTGAGCTTCTTCTTTGACGGGTGTCAGCGGCCTGCGGTCAGGACCGGCACGTTCAAGACGGGAAGCTTCGGGGTCTTCGTCGTCGGTGTGGGCTGCTCAGAACCCGCCTCGGACAGCACCGGCAGGTTGCCGCCGGCGAGCGGACCGCGGACGTCGGATCCCCGCGCCGGCGGCGTGGTGACGACGATCGAGCCACCGCGGCAGGAGACGATCTTGCCGTCGACGTAGACGTCTTCGCCGTTGTGGATCGGGATGTCGTAGCCGTCGGCGTCGGTGTAGTGGCATCCGCCGGGGCCGGACGGGTCGTTGTCTTCGGCGAAGGCGGTCGCGGGGGCGATCGCGAAAATGGCCAGCGCGCCGAGGACCGTGGCTGCGTACTTGAAGTTGTTGGTGGACTTGCTCATTTGAGTGCCTCTCGGGAGTTTCGGTTTGTGGCGTAGTTGCTGAAGAAATAGTCCCGAGAATGGCGAGCGCCCGTAATCGCCCAGAAGCCAGATTTCGCTTGTGGGAGGGAAGGTTTTGCTTTCTGTGAGGCAACCCCCCGGCGTTTGATGGCTCCTGCGCCGGGTAGTTCTGGCCCCATGACCTCGCTATGGCTGGCCAATACGGCTGAACCCGTCACGACGCCCCGCGACATGGAAGGCATCGAGGACACCTCCGATGTGGTGGTTGTCGGCGCCGGAATCACCGGCCTGACGACAGCTGTGCTGCTGGCCAGGGCGGGTAAGCGCGTGAGCGTCGTCGAAGCCCAGTACGTCGGAGCAGGAGCAACAGGCAACACCACCGGCAAAGTCAGCCTGCTGCAGGGGACAAAGCTGTCACGAATCGCCAAAAAGCACGGTCGAGAGGTTCTACGCGAATACGTCACCGGAAACACCGAAGGTCGCGATTGGTTACTGCGGTATTGCGAGGAACACGGTCTGCATGTCCAGCGCGAGGACGACTACTCCTACGCCCAGCAAGCGGATGGGTTGGGCACCGCCAGATCCGTACTCGCGGCCGCCCAAGAAGCCGGAGTCGACGGCGCCGAGTGGGTCGATCAGGCGGATGTGCCCTTTCCGTTCCGCGGCGGCGTGCGTCTGCCAGACCAGGCACAGATCGACCCCATGCCGTTCCTCAATAGCCTTGTGACCGAGCTTGAACGCCACGGCGGCAGGCTGTTTGAAGGTGTGCGCGTCACCTCGATATCCGGCACGGGCCCAGTGCGGATCTCCTTACAGAAGACAGCATCGGCTGGGAATGGGCAGCACCAACAGGTTTCGATAAGTGCCCAGCAATGCGTACTTGCTACCGGTATACCGATCTTGGACCGCGGCGGATTCTTCGCGCGGGTGAAGCCGCAGCGCTCCTACTGCCTGGCCTTCGACGTGCCCGGCGACATCACGCGGCCCATGTTCATCTCCGTGGACTCCCCTACCCGGTCGGTGCGCTACGCGCCGACCGACGCTGGCGAGAAGCTCATCGTCGGTGGTGCTGGACACACCGTCGGCCGCGCCGATTCGGCGGCCGCCGGCATCGAGGAGCTCACCAAGTGGACCGCCCTCCATTATCCGGGCGCCGTTCGGACTCACTTCTGGTCCGCCCAGGACTACACCCCCGTCGACGAACTTCCCTACGTCGGCCCACTGCTGCCCAAGTTCGAGAAGATTTTCGTCGCTACGGGTTTCGACAAGTGGGGGATGTCCAACGGCGTCGCAGCGGCCTTGGCGCTTTCATCCCAAATACTGGGCGGCCGGATGGACTGGCGCCGCGCGTTCGCGAGTTGGAGTCCGCACGAGGCCGCCGGAATCACCACCGCCCTGAAGGCAAACCTCGAGGTGGGCTTCAACTTGGCCAAGGGGTGGGTGACGCCGATGACCGCATCCGGTGCCACCCCGAGGGAGGGCGACGGCGTGGTGACCGGGCCGCCATGGCATCTGCGCGCGGAGAGCAGGGTCGACGGCGAGACACGCGTGGTCTCCCCGGTGTGTCCACATCTCGGCGGCATCGTGAGTTGGAACGACGCCGACTGCACATGGGAGTGTCCGCTGCACGGCTCCCGCTTCGCTCCCGACGGCACGCTGCTCGAGGGCCCCGCCACAAAATCCCTCACACCGTAGCGCTGCGCTGGGGCTTGAGCGGGTTCACCGCGAACCGATTTTTCAGGGCGCTCAACGACATTGGGTTTGTTGACGACGTAAGTCGGCCAATTGTGTTGGTGGCGTTGCTGCTATCGAGCGGCGCGACGCTGTGCGGGCGGAATCACGTACTGGAACCGGTGCGAAATTTGAACGGGCGGGGTTGCGGCACAGCTTCCATTAGGAGCCACCAGATCAGGTTCGCCGATCAACCCCGCTCATCAGCTAGCCTACGCCGTTAATGCGCGCCGCAGGCCAATCGTCTTCAAACTTGTGATGTGGCGTCAGTGGGCGCAGACTGGAGGGCGACAGACGATTGCGGCGGGGTTGCGTCGAACGTCTGTTGCCAGGTGGTGGGGGCCAAGCCCTTGCGTTAAATAGCCAGCGCCCGCCTCATCACCGCTCGGGGCGGGTGTTTTCCGTCCCGACTTCTCCCGACGGCTATGCCGTGGCCCTCACTCGGATATCGTTGCGGGGTGGCGCACGACGACGCGCCGTCGCTAGACGGCGACTCTTCCGTCGCCGCCGCGTTGACCGGCGGCACTCCTCAACGCGTCGGTTGGTTCCGGTTCTACTTCGATGACGAGCGGTGGGAATGGTCCCCCGAAGTCGCACGCCTCCACGGCTACGAACCCGAGACCGTCGAGCCCACCACCCGCCTCGTGCTGTCACACAAGCATCCCGATGACTACGGTCACGTCGCCGCCACGCTCGAAGGCATCCGCCAAACACATCAACCGTTTAGCACCCGTCACCGGATCATCACTGTGCAAGCCCAGACCCGCGAGGTGGTGGTTGTCGGCGAACGCCTTTACGACCACGCCGGCGAAGCAATTGGCACCCACGGCTTCTACATCGACGTCACACCCACACGTCAGGCCCGCGCGGCGATGCTCGACCAGGCGGTGGCGGAATTCGAAGACAATCGCGCGACCATTGAGCAGGCCAAGGGCATTCTCATGTTCGTCTACCGTATCGATAGCCAAGCCGCATTCGAATTGTTGCGGTGGCGGTCGCAGGAAACGAACACGAAGCTGCGCACGCTGGCCGAACAGCTACTAGCCGACGTTCTCGCCCTGGACTATGGCGAAACCCCGCCACGCCGTACGACTTTCGACTCCATATTGCTGACGACACATCAGCGCATTGGCGCCCACTCCGCCCAGACCTGACCCGGAAAATCCTCTGGCTAGGGCTTGAACGGGTTCACCGCGAACTGGATCACCCGGTACGGCGTTCCTCCGCGGGCAGTGGTGTTCCACTGGCTGACGAACACGCGCAGTTCTTCCAGCGTGGAGCCTGGCGAGATGTATCCGCCGTATGGCTGGGCCAACCGGTTGTTCTCCGGCGGCCCAAGGTGTTCCACAGGCTCCGGCCAGTCCGTGGCGACGACGACCGTCGTCACCGGCGCGGTGCCCAGGCCGGTCGGATCATGGGCAACCCGCACCTCCATGTTGCCGGTCGTGGCGTTGAAGTACGACAGCACTGTCTTACCGTCGATCTGGCGGATGCTCATCTCACCGATCCAGTCCGACCACAAGGGAGTCGGCGAATGTCCCCAGCCCAGCCCTGCCGACCAGCCCTGCCAGCTGCTGCGGTCGGTGAAGGTGTCGGGCTGCGCGCGGTACAGCACCAGCGGTCCCGTGCGGTCGAAGTTGTCGGCGACGATGTACACCCACCCGCTCTCGGAGTCCGGTCTGGGAATCGGGTCGTAATAGCCGCTGATCTGCGACTGCCGCGACCCCTCATAGGTCGCATCGCGCTCTGAATTCGGCAAGGTCGGCCAATTACCTTGCGCCGGATCGGCTTTCACCAACCGCGACGTCAGCGGGTCGAGATCGCGGACCGTGGTGACCATCATGTAGTTCTCGCGGTTGATCTGCACCACCCCAGCAGGCAGTTGCGACGTACCCGGGACTGTCGGATCGGCCAGCAGCTGCCGGTCGATACCCGTCACACCGTCGTACCGCACGCCGCTGGGGTCATCGATCGAATCGGTTTCCACGTGCAGTGCGATCGGTGAATACCAGCCACCGAAGCCCACCGCCTGACCGGCGAAGCTGTCGCCACAGACCTGCAGGATGCCGCTGGGAAACTCCATGAACTCACAGAGATCGGTGGCGCCGATACCGTAATCCCTTGTCGGCGTGCCTGTTCCGGCTGTCGGTCCGATGCGGAGCACCTGGCCCGGCGCGAGCGGATGCAGGATCGGGTCGGGAACGGGCGAGGGCGGATCGGCGTGGGCGGGGGCAGCGGCCAGCCAGACACCTACTACTGCGCCTGCGAGGGCCCAGCGAGAAGCCACTCGCGTGTCAGAGCTCGGCGGCCAGCAACTCGGCGATCTGAATGGTGTTCAGCGCCGCGCCTTTTCGCAGATTGTCACCCGACAGGAAGAGCGCCAATCCGCGGCCGTCGGCCACACCGGGGTCCTGGCGGATACGGCCGACGAGCGTGTCGTCGATACCGGCGGCGGCCAGCGGTGTCGGCACGTCGACCAGCTTCACCCCGGGGGCCGATGCCAGCAGCTCGGTGGCCCGCCCGACTGACAGCGGCCGGGAGAACTCGGCGTTGATCGACAGCGAATGGCCCGTGAAGACCGGCACCCGCACACACGTCCCGCTTACCAAGAGGTCTGGAATACCGAGGATCTTGCGACTCTCGTTGCGCAGCTTCTGGTCCTCGTCGGTTTCACCGGAACCGTCGTCCACGAGCGCACCCGCAAGCGGAATCACGTTGAAGGCGATCGGTGCGACGTACTTCGCGGGCGCTGGGAAGTCGAGCGCACCACCGTCGGCCACCAGCTCCCTGCTCTTCGCGACGACGGCGCTCGCCTGCGCGTGCAACTCGTCCACGCCTGCGATTCCGCTGCCCGAGACGGCCTGGTAGGTGGACGCGATGATGCGCACCAGTCCGGCCTCGTCGTGCAGCACCTTCAGCACCGGCATCGCGGCCATGGTCGTGCAGTTCGGGTTGGCGATGATTCCTTTGGGCCGGTTACCGGCGTCGCGAGTGAAGTTGACCTCGCTGACCACCAGCGGCACGTCGGGATCCTTGCGCCATGCCGACGAGTTGTCGATGACCACGGCGCCCGCCTCGGCGAAGCGCGGGGCCTGCACCCGCGACATGGTCGCGCCGGCCGAGAACAGTGCGATGTCCAGTCCGGCGGGATCCGCGGTCTCGGCGTCCTCGACCTCGATCTCCTGGCCGCGGAACGGCAGCTTCTTACCCTGGGAGCGCGCGGAGGCGAAGAACCGCACGCTGGAGGCGGGGAAGTCGCGCTCCTCCAGCAGTGTGCGCATGACCTGGCCGACCTGACCGGTCGCGCCGACTACTCCGATGTTGACCATCTTCAACGTCCCGTTCCCGCATAGACGACAGCTTCCTCGTCACCGCCGAGGCCGAACGCCTCGTGCAGCGCGAGGACGGCCTTGTCCAGTTCAGTGTCCTTGACCAGCACCGAGATTCGGATCTCCGAGGTGGAGATCAGATCGATGTTCACCCCGACCTCCGCGAGGGCCTCGCAGAACGTCGCGGTGACGCCGGGATGGCTGCGCATGCCCGCGCCGACCAGCGAAACCTTGCCGATGTGGTCGTCGTAAAGCACCTTGGAGAAACCGATCTCGCTCTGCAGGGCGGTGAGCTTCTCCACCGCGCCCGGCCCACTCTCACGCGAGCAGGTGAACGTGATGTCGGTCTTACCGTCCTCGATCTTCGAGATGTTCTGCAGCACCATGTCGATGTTCACGTCGGCGTCGGCGACCGCGCGGAACACCTTGGCGGCGTAGCCGGGAACGTCGGGCAGGGCCACGACCGTGACCTTGGCCTCGCTGCGATCATGCGCTACTCCGGTCAGGATGGCGTCTTCCATTCCGATGTCCTCCATCGATCCTTTGACGAGAGTGCCTGGTTTGTCCGTGTACGACGAGCGGACGTGAATCGGAACGTCGTAGCGACGGGCATATTCCACACACCGCAGCATCAGCACCTTGGCGCCGCAGGCGGCCAGCTCCAGCATCTCCTCGAAGCTGACCGTGTCGAGGTGGCGGGCGTTGGGCACGATGCGCGGGTCAGCGGTAAAGATGCCGTCGACGTCGGTGTAGATCTCGCACACGTCGGCGTTCAGCGCCGCGGCGAGTGCGACGGCGGTGGTGTCCGATCCGCCGCGGCCGAGTGTCGTGACGTCCTTACTGTCCTGGCTGACCCCTTGGAAGCCGGCGACCAGCACGATCAGGCCCTGGTCGAGCGCTTGCTGGAGGCGGCCTGGTGTGACGTCGATGATCTTGGCGTTGCCGTGGGTGCCGGTGGTGATCACTCCGGCCTGCGACCCGGTGAACGATCGCGCCTGGGCTCCCAGCGAGTCGATGGCCATCGCCACCAGCGCATTGGAGATGCGCTCACCCGAGGTCAACAGCATGTCCATCTCCCGCGCCGGCGGGGCGGGAGAGACCTGACGAGCGAGATCGAGCAGGTCGTCGGTGGTGTCGCCCATCGCCGAAACCACCACTACAACGTCGTGACCTGCCTTCTTCGTCTCGACGATGCGCTCGGCGACGCGGCGGATCCGCTCGGCGTCCGACACCGAGGATCCGCCGTACTTCTGCACGACGAGCGCCACTGGGCATGCCTTTCAAGTGGTTGGGACCGCGCTTTTGGGTCCAGCACAGTCCCACCAAGGATAAGGGTTTGGCGCACCTCATTTACCCCGCCGGTCGTCGCACCGACGGGCGCTGTCATCTGCTGCCGCTAATCGCAGGCATCCGCCAGTTGCGCGAGGCCGTCCGTGATGCGCTGGTTCACGAGCGTCATCTCGAAAAATGCCGGCGGTGCGGGAGCACCGGGAGCGTGGTTTTCGGACTCGGCCCGCACCCGCGGCAGCATGGCGACGAACTTGGCGGCCGCATCGGCGACCTGGATGGCGGTGGCCGCCAGGTTCGGGTCGTTGATCTGCTGCGCGCGCTGAGCCATACCGTCGGCCCACTGTTGGTAGGCGGTGTCCTCGGCCACCGTCGGCACAGCCGGGTCGGTATCGCTGTGCTTGGATTCGATCAACTGGCCCTGCGATTTGTTGTATTCGAGCAGGGCCAGCACCGGCTTGCACTCCTCGGACGGCTGGTTGAAGTACGTCTGGGACAACACCAGCATGACCGCAGCGACAATCGCGATGCCGATCGCAACCCGCCATCGTCGATCGATCCTCATCGCAGAAACTCTAGCGACCGGTCGCTAATTAACGCGCAGGCAACATCGTGAACCGATCCACGTAACAGAAACATCGGTTACTGACAGTGAACGGCCCGGCGGCGGGCCGCATCACTTCAGGAGATGTAAATGGACGTAGTGGACACGGGCACCACAGCATTCATGCTGTGTTGCATCATCGGCTTGACGCTGATGATTCCAGGGCTGGCGCTGTTTTACGGCGGCATGGTGTCGGTCAAGAGCTCGACGAACATGATGATGATGACCATCGGCTCAGTCGCGGTCGTCGGGGTCCTCTGGGTGCTCTTCGGCTTCTCGATGGTCTTCGGCACCTCCTATAGCGGCTTTGTCGGTAGTCCGACCGAATTCGCGGGGCTGACCGACCTGCTGGAGGCGCAGACCACCGTCTCCGGTCTTCCGATCAGCCTGTTCGCGGTATTCCAGGCCCTCTTCGCCGGGATTACCGTCGCGCTGATCTCCGGTGCGGTGGCCGACCGCATGAAGTTCGGCGCCTGGATGGGGTTCGCCACGCTGTGGGCGGTCCTGGTGTACTTCCCCGTCGCACACTGGGTGTTCGCATTCGACGGCGTCGTGACCGAGGACTCGGTCGGCGGTTGGATCGCGAACAAGCTCGGCGCCGTCGACTTCGCCGGTGGCACCGCGGTGCACATCAACGCTGGCGCGTCCGCCCTGGCCGTCGCGATCGTCCTCGGCAAGTCCGCGATGTTCGGGCAGCTGCGCAAGCCGCATAACGTGCCGCTGACCCTGCTCGGCGCCGGTCTGCTGTGGGCGGGCTGGTACGCGTTCAACGGTGGCTCCGCCTTGGCGGCCGGCGATTCGGCGGCCATGGTCATGGTCACGACGTTCGTCGCCACCTGCGCAGCGGTGCTGGCCTGGATCACCGTCGAGAAGATCAAGGACGGCCACGTCACGGGCGTGGGCGCGGCGTCGGGTGCGATCACCGGCCTGGTCGCGATCACCCCGGCCTGCGGCGCCGTCACTCCCATCGGGGCGATCTTCGTCGGCGGCATCGCCGGTGCGATCTGCGTGTACGCCGTTGGCCTGAAGTCGAAGTTCGGCTACGACGACTCGCTCGACGTCGTCGGCGTCCACCTCGTCGGCGGCCTGATCGGCACGCTGCTGATCGGCTTCTTCGCCAGCGAGGGCATGCCGAACGGTGTGAACGGCCTGTTCTATGGCGGCGGCGTCGACCAACTCTGGAAGCAGGCGGTGGCCGCGGGCGCGGTGATGGTGTACTCGTTCGCCGTCGCGTTCGCGATCGCCTTCGCCATCAAGAAGACAGTGGGCATCCGCATCTCGCCCGACGAAGAAGAAGAGGGCATCGACGCGAAGTTCCACCGCGAGTCCTCGTACGACATGCAACCGGTCTGACCCGTAAGCCGACCGGCGCGGACCACTGGTCTGCGCCGGTTGGCTCATCGGCGTCGTGTTTCCTGACAAGAGACAAGGTTTCCCCACAATGTCCAATTCTTTGGCGGCCAACGATTTGGCGTCTCTGGCCGAGGCATCCGGGACGAAGTTCATCCTTGCGCTGTTCGTCGACCTGCGAGGCAAGCCGTGCGCCAAGCTGGTGCCGGTCGAGGCGGTCGAGCTGCTCGCCACCGAGGGTGTCGGATTCGCGGGCTACGCCGTCGGCGCCATCGGCCAGGAGCCCAAAGACCCCGACCTGATGGCGATTCCGGACGTCGGCTCGTTCACGCCCATTCCGTTCCTCAAGGACGGACTGGCCATCGTGCACTGCGACCCGCATGTCAACGGCGAGCCGTGGCCCTACGCGCCCCGGGTCATCCTCAAGGCGATGATCACGCAGGCGGCCGACGCCGGCTTCGAGCCGTGGGTCGGCGCGGAGGTCGAATACTTTCTGTTGCATCGCGGCGCCGACGGGACGCTGTCCACCGCGGACACCGACGACACCGCCGCGCAGCCCTGCTACGACGCTCGTGGTGTCACCCGGATGTACGACCACCTCACTGCGATCTCGACGGCGATGAATCAGCTCGGCTGGTCCAATTACGCCAACGACCACGAGGACGGCAACGGTCAGTTCGAGCAGAACTTCCAGTTCGCCGAAGCGCTGACCACCGCCGACCGCGTCATCACCCTGCGCTATCTGCTGTCGATGATCGCTGCCGAACGGGGCATGGTAGCCACCTTCATGCCCAAACCGTTCACCGATCGGACGGGAAGCGGCCTGCACCTGCACCTGTCGCTGACCACCGGTGGCGCACCGGTGTTCCCCGCCGGTTCGGGCGTTCCCGACGAACGTGGACTGGGGTTGTCCGAGACCGCCTACTCGTTCATCGGCGGCATCCTCGAACACGCGTGCGCACTACAGGCGGTTGTGGCGCCAACGGTCAACTCCTACAAGCGGACCCGTGCGACCGCCACCGCCTCCGGTGCGTCATGGTCGCCCAATACGCCGAGCTACGGCGGCAACGACCGCACCCACTACATCCGGGTGCCCGACGACCAGAGGGTGGAGCTGCGAGGTGGCGACGGGTCGGCGAACCCCTACCTGGCGATTGCGGCGGCACTTGGTGCGGGCATCGACGGCATCAAACGAACCGCCGACCCCGGTGGCGTTGGCTCCCAAACACGTTCGGCGCTGCCTCCGACTCTGTTGCACGCCGTGGACGAGCTGGAGGGCGACCCCGTGATCACCGGGGTGCTCGACGCCGCGGGCGACGGCGTGGCGGCGTACTACGCGAGCCTCAAGCGCGACGAGTTCTTCGCCTACCACAGCGCCGTGACGCCGTGGGAGATCGACCACTACCTGACCGCCTTCTAGACGAAAGGATCTTGTCGAATGTGCGGCATTGTGGGCCTGCATATACGGAACCCCGATCTGCATCCGCAACTCGGGGAGCTGATGAGCGGCATGTTGTGCGAGATGGGCGATCGCGGTAGCGACTCGTCCGGTGTCGCCGTCTACGGCGATCCGGCCTGGTCTCCCCCCGGGCACGGCTGCGTCTCGCTACTCGAGGTCGACGCAGGCCCAGACGAGGTGGCCACTGCTCTCGGTGTGTCGGTGACGCAGCTCGACGCGACGTATCTCCTTACCGCACAGGCCGCGTCGGAAGACATCCTCGCCACCGCGAAGTTGGCGTATCCCGACGCGCTTGTCGCCGGGTTCGGCGCCGATCTCGCCGTGCTCAAGGGAGTCGGCCATCCGCGGGTGCTCACCGAACGCTGGGGTCTGACGAAGGCGCAGGGCTGGCAGGGTGTCGGGCACACCAGGATGGCGACCGAGTCGGCGGTGACGCCCGCGGGCGCTCACCCGTACGCGGTGGGCGCCGAGCAGTGCATGGTGCACAACGGATCGTTCGCCAACCACGCGACCATTCGCCGTGAATTGCGCGCGGCGGGAGTGTCATTCGACAGCGAAAACGATACCGAGGTAGGGGCCCGTTTCATCGCCAGGCAGCTTGCCGACGGTCGCGACATCGAGGGTGCGTTGAAGGAGCTCTGTGCGGTGTTCGACGGCTTCTACACCCTGCTGGTGTCCAACCGTGATTCGTTCGCCGTGGTCCGCGATGCCATCGCGTGCAAACCCGCGGTGATCGCCGAAACCGATGATTGGGTCGCGATGGGCAGCGAATACCGCGCCCTGGCAGGACTTCCCGGCGTTTCAAGTGCCAAGATCTGGGAGCCTGAGCCGGAGGTGATCTACGCGTGGAGACGGTAACAGGGTTCGACCTGGCCACCACCCCGCTGCGTGAGGTGAACACCGCGCTGCACGCACCCGGCCTCTCGGGTGATTTCATCATCGCCCACCCCGACGGCGCACACAACGTCGCGGTCGGCCTGAACGCGCCGGTACACGTGCGGATCGAGGGCCACGTCGGCTACTACGCCGCGGGCATGAACCAGCAGGCCCATGTCACGATCAGCGGCAATGCAGGCACCGGCGTCGCCGAGAACATGATGAGCGGCACCGTCTGGGTGAAAGGCAGCGCATCGCAATCCGCGGGTGCCACAGCGCACGGCGGGCTATTGGTGATCGAGGGTAAAGCCGCTGCGCGGTGCGGCATTTCGATGAAGGGCGCCGACATCGTGGTGGGCGGCGACGTCGGGCACATGAGCGCATTCATGGCCCAGGCGGGCAGACTCGTCGTGCGCGGCGATGCCGGCGAGGCGCTCGGGGACTCGATCTACGAGGCACGCATCTACGTCCGGGGTGATGTCGCATCCCTTGGCGCCGACTGCATCGCCAAGGAGATGCGGCCCGAACACCACGCCGAGCTCGAATCACTCTTGGTAGCAGCGGGATTCGATGACGATACCGCCGGCTATACCCGCTACGGCTCCGCTCGGTCGCTCTATCACTTCCACGTCGACAACGCGACGGCCTATTGATGAGCTACACCGCCGACGATCGAGCCCGGCTGGGCCTACGCGAATCCGCGACGTTCGACAGGTCGACGATCGCAGCCATCCACCGTGCCGCCGAGACCGGCATCTACGACATCCGCGGCTGGGGCGCCAAGCGTCCACTGCCGCATTTCGATGACCTGCTGTTCCTCGGAGCGTCGATGTCCCGCTATCCGCTGGAGGGCTACCGCGAACGGTGCGACACCGACGTCGTGCTCGGCGACCGTTTCGCCAAAGCGCCACTGCACCTCGATATCCCGGTCACCATCGCGGGCATGTCCTTCGGTGCGCTGTCCGGTCCCGCGAAGGAGGCTCTGGGTCGCGGCGCCAGTGCGGTCGGGACGTCAACGACGACCGGCGACGGCGGCATGACCCGCGAGGAGCGGACACAGAGCAAACACCTTGTTTACCAATATCTTCCGTCACGATATGGGATGAATCCCGATGACCTACGCAAGGCCGACGCGATCGAGGTCGTCCTCGGTCAGGGCGCCAAGCCGGGGGGCGGCGGCATGCTGCTCGGGCAGAAGATCTCGGCACGCGTGGCGGGCATGCGCACGCTACCCGAGGGCATCGACCAACGTTCGGCATGCCGACATCCTGACTGGACCGGTCCCGACGACCTCACGATCAAAATCAACGAGCTGCGCGAGATCACGGACTGGGAGAAGCCGATCTATGTCAAGGTCGGCGCCACCCGCGCGTACTACGACGTGAAGCTCGCGGTGCACGCGGGAGCCGACGTCGTCGTCGTCGACGGCATGCAGGGCGGCACGGCGGCAACGCAGGAAGTGTTCATCGAGCACGTCGGCGTGCCGACGCTGGCGGCGGTGCCGCAGGCGGTGCAGGCGTTGCAGGAGCTCGGGGTGCATCGCTCCGGGGCGAGCGGAGCGACGGAAAAAGCGGGAGTCCAGCTGATCGTGTCGGGCGGCATCCGCTCCGGCGCCGACGTCGCCAAGGCGCTGGCGCTGGGCGCCGACGCCGTCGCGATCGGCACGGCGGCGTTGATCGCGCTGGGCGACAACCACCCCCGCTATGCCGCCGACTACGAGAAGCTCGGCAGCGCCGCGGGTTTCTTCGACGATTTCCAGGACGGAACCGATCCGGCAGGCATCAGTACGCAGGATCCCGAACTGGCGTCGCGGTTCGACCCCGTTGAAGGTGGCCGGCGGCTGGCCAACTACCTGCGGGTGCTGACCATGGAGGCCCAGACGATCGCGCGGGCCTGCGGTAAATCCCATGTGTGCCACCTCGAACCCGAGGATCTGGTCGCCGTCACCATCGAGGCGGCCGCGATGGCCCGTGTCCCGTTAGCGGGTACCGAATGGATTCCTGGGCAGCGATGAGCGCTTGTGCGAAGAGCAGACAGCAATGAGCACCGCGGATGTGGTGATCGTCGGCGGAGGCATCGAGGGCGCCGCCGCGGCCTGGGCACTGGCGCAGCGCGGCGTCACGAATGTCGTGGTGGCCGAGCGTAATACCGTGGGCTCAGGGATGACCGGTAAATCGAGCGGCATCGTGCGCTGCCACTACGGCGTCAGCTCGCTGGCCGCGATGGCGACGGTCGGCCTCGAGGTGTTCGAGAAGGCCGGCGAGATCTTCGGTTCCGACATCGGGTTCCGGCAGACCGGGTACATCGTCGGGGTGGGCGAAGGAGATGCCGACTCGTTGCGCAAAAGCCTCGCCGCACAGCGGGCCGTCGGTGTTCAGACCGAGGAGATCGACGCCGCCGAGGTGGCCCGGCTGTGGCCGCACGCGGACCTGACGCCGTTCGAGGCGTTTGCGTGGGAGGCGCGCGGCGGCTACGGCGATGCCTACCAGACCGCGCAGGCCTTTGCGGTGTCGGCGCGGTCGGCTGGTGTGCGGGTTCGACAGGGTGCCGACGTGACCGGTCTGCTGATCGAGCGAGACAAGGCCGCCGGTGTACGGCTGGCCGACGGAACCGAGATTGCCGCGGACACAGTCGTCGTCGCCGCCGGCGTCTGGACGCCGGACCTCCTGGGGCCGTATGGCGTCGACGTGCCCATTCGGGTGGTCCGCGAGCAACTCGTGACGGTCGCACCGGGCGTCGCGATCCCCGACGTGCCGGTGTTCTCCGATCTGGTGTCACTGCAATACATCCGCCCCGAACTCGGCGGCGAGCTGCTGTTCGGCAACAGCGACCTCTCCGATGTGGAGGATGCCGACCCCGACGACTACCTCAACCGCGCCACCGAGGTCTTCGTCGAGCGCACTGTCGAGCGCGTCGGGACCAGATTCCCCGGCTTCACCGACGCGGCGATCACCGGCAGCTACGCGGGGTGCTACGACGTCACCCCGGACTGGAATCCGGTCATCAGCCGGACCGACGTTGACGGGCTCGTGGTCGCCGCCGGATTCAGCGGCCACGGGTTCAAGATCGCACCCGCCGTCGGGCGGTTGATCGCCGACCTCGTCGTTGACGGCCGCAGTGCCGACCCCCGCATTCCGGAAGGCGACTTCCGGTTGTCCCGGTTCGCCGACGGCGACCTGCTCACCAGCCCGTATCCGTATTCCGGTGCCGGGCAGATGCGTTGACTCCCCACAAGGCTCATGTCTGACATCCCGCTGCTTCGCAACAAGTCCGGCACGGCCCGCGAACGCGATCCACGCGCGCCGGTCGCGGAACTCGAGTTGGAGGCTGCCATCGGGCGCAATGTCCGCCAGCTCCGCCTGCAACATGGCCTCACGGTCGCCGAGATGGCCACCCGGGTAGGCATTTCGAAGGCGATGATGTCCAAGATCGAGAATGCCCAGACGTCGTGCAGCCTGAGCACGCTTGCCATGCTGGCAAACGGTTTCGACGTCCCGGTCACCAGTCTGTTCCGCGGTGCGGACGTCGAGCGGCCCGCCGCGTTCGTCACCGCGGGCACGGGAGCACGCATCGTTCGCAACGGCACCAGGGAAGGTCACGAGTACCGGATGCTCGGATCGCTGCGCGGCGAGCACAAGCGTCTCGAATGTCTGCATGTCACGCTCTCGGCGAAGAGCCAGACCTATCCGCTGTTCCAGCATCCGGGGACGGAGTTCATCTTCATGCTCGAGGGCGTCATGGACTACAGCCACAGCCGCTCGGTGTACCAGCTGCATCCTGGTGACTCGCTGCAGTTCGACGGCGAGGGCGCCCACGGGCCCGTGGAGTTGGTGGAGTTGCCGATCCGTTTTCTCTCAGTGATCGCCTTCCCCGACTCCCAGGTCTGAGCCCAGCTCGCGGGCCTGCAATCCACCAGGGGTTTCAGCTTGGCGGGCCGGCTTGGTACAGTTGCCGGGTGCAGCGGGTGCTCCTTCTCGGCAGCCGCGACGGGGTCTGATCAGACCGGCTTCCCGTCGCGGGTGTTCGCGATGCGCCGGTCGTGAGTCCACCGACAACCCGGAGCAATCATCGTGACCACCTTCTCAAGACCCTCACCAGATTCACCTGACGCCTTCACGTCCATTCGCGCCGTCACCACCCCGGTCGGCCCGCCGAACCCCGGCCAGCCGGGCTGGAACACCCAGCGAGGCTCGTCGATGCCGGTCAGCCGGTATCGCCCGTTCGCCGAGGAAGTGCCGGGCGGGGTCCCGACAGGGCCCGCAGCGTCCGTTCCGTTCGACCGCACGTGGCCCGACAAGATCGTCGACCGCGCCCCGATGTGGTGTGCCGTCGACCTGCGCGACGGCAATCAGGCCCTGATCGACCCGATGAGCCCGGCCCGCAAACGCCGCATGTTCGACCTGCTGGTGCGCATGGGCTACAAGGAGATCGAGGTCGGCTTCCCGTCGGCCAGCCAGACCGACTTCGACTTCGTCCGCGAAATCATCACCCAGGGCGCCATTCCGGATGACGTCACGATCCAGGTCCTCACGCAGTGCCGACCCGAACTGATCACGCGGACGTTCGAGGCCTGCCAAGGAGCACCTCGCGCCATAGTCCACTTCTACAACTCGACCTCGATCCTGCAGCGGCGCGTGGTGTTTCGCGCCGACCGGGAAGCGGTCAAGGCCATCGCGACCGACGGCGCACGGATGTGCGTCGAGGAGGCGAAGAAGTACCCGGACACGCTCTGGCGCTACGAGTACAGCCCGGAGTCCTACACCGGCACCGAACTGGAGTATGCGGTCGACGTCTGCAATGCGGTGGCCCAGATCGTCGGGCCCACTGTAGATGTGCCGCTGATCGTGAACCTGCCCGCGACCGTCGAGATGGCTACTCCCAATGTGTACGCCGATTCGATCGAGTGGATGAACCGGCATCTGACCCCGCGCGAGGCCATCATCCTGAGCCTGCATCCGCACAACGACCGCGGAACTGCCGTCGCCGCAGCGGAATTGGGCTACCAGGCGGGTGCCGACCGGATCGAGGGTTGCCTGTTCGGCAACGGCGAGCGCACCGGCAACGTCTGCCTCGTCACGCTGGGCCTGAACCTGTTCTCGCGCGGCGTCGACCCGCAGATCGACTTCTCCAACATCGACGAAATCCGGCGCACGGTCGAGTACTGCAACCAGCTGCCGGTGCCAGAACGCCACCCGTACGGCGGTGATCTCGTCTACACCGCCTTCTCCGGCAGCCATCAGGACGCGATCAACAAGGGTCTGGACGCCATGAAGGTGTCGGCCGACGAGCAAGACGCCGACGTCGATGACATTCTGTGGCAGGTCCCGTATCTGCCGATCGATCCACGCGACGTCGGCCGCACGTACGAGGCGGTCATCCGGGTGAATTCGCAATCCGGCAAGGGCGGCGTGGCCTACATCATGAAGGCCGACCACGGCCTGGCCCTGCCCAGGCGGCTGCAGATCGAGTTCTCCCAGGCGGTCCAGAAGATCACCGACGGTGAGGGCGGTGAGGTCTCGCCAAAGGAGATGTGGGACGTCTTCGCCGAGGAGTATCTGAATCCTCGCAACCCGCTTGAACGTATCCGCCAGAAGGTCGTCGCCTCCGAGGTCGACGGCGGTACCGACACCATCGAGGCCGTGGTGAAGGTGGACGGTGTAGAGCGCGAGATCGTCGGAGCGGGCAACGGCCCGCTCGCCGCGTTCGTCGACGCGTTGGGCGCCATCGGATTCCATGTATCCGTACTGGACTACTCCGAGCACGCCCTTTCGGCGGGCGAGGAAGCGCAGGCGGCGGCGTACGTCGAGGCGTCGATCGGCGGCAAAACCGTATGGGGTGTCGGAATCGCGACATCGATCACGACGGCATCGCTGCGCGCGGTGGTGTCGGCGGTCAACCGCGCCAGCAGATCCGGCGTTATCCCCCTCACTCCGTGATTAACTGGCCCACGCGCACAAACCTGCGTTCTCGAATTCAGTCGAAAAAGGAGCTGAAACATGGACTGGGGTTCTACTTGGGATTTCCTGTGGCACTTCCTGATCATCTTCGCGTGGATCGCGTACCTGCTGGTGCTGTTCCAGATCCTCAACGACCTGCTGTGGCGTGACCATCAGACGTCCGGTGTGGTGAAGGCGCTCTGGGTGGTGTTCCTGTTCCTGGTGCCGTGGCTGACGGCGTTGGTCTACCTGGCCGTCCGCGGCAAGGGCATGGCCGAACGGGCGCGTGAGGCGGCACTGGCCGCCAAGCGGCAAACGGACGACTACATCAAGGAAGCGGCGGGACGTTCGCCGGCACAGGAAATCGCAGATGCCAAGGCGCTCCTGGAGGCGGGCACGATCTCGCAGGTCGAGTTCGACGGGCTCAAGGCCAAGGCCCTGGCCTAGTGCGTCACTAGAACAGCGCGAACTGGTCGCCTGCCAGCGTCACGTCGGCGAACTCCTCGACGGCGCTGCCGCCGACCACAGCGTCGAGTTGGGCCATGAAATCCTCGTCGCCGATCAAGGGAACGCCCAGCTCACGTGCCTGGTAACCCTTACCCTGCTCGGGTTGGGCCTCGTTGCAGATGATGAGCGAGGTTTCGAAGTCGACGGCGTCGGAATACGCCAGCCCGGCATCCATGATCCGCTCGACGAGTTCCTCATGGGTTCGGTCGACCTCGGCGGCCAGGGCAACCCGCATTCCTCGCACCAGCGGACGGCCCGCGATGAACCGGCCGGGGTTGACGAATTCACACGACATTCTCGCCGCCAACATCTTCAGCGGCCGCAACTCCTCATGCGTCACTTGACCGTTCGGCCACTCGCGCCGCGACAGCGGACGAATCGGCAGCCACACTTTGCGTTCCCGGGCGCGCACCAACACCGGCTTGAGGATCTGCGCGAGGACCATCGCATCGTCGAGCGCGTCGTGGGGCTTGAGCTGCGTGATACCCCAATGCGCGGCAAGGGTTTCCAGCCGCAGGTTCTCGGTGCCCAACTCGAGCCTGCGGGCCAGTTCGACGGTGCACATCGCGGTGTCGATGGGCAGTTCGGCGTCGACCATCTCGGCTTCGGCGGTGAGGAACGAGTAGTCGAAGCCCACGTTGTGCGCCACCAGGGTGCGCCCCCGCAGCAGGTCGATCAGGTCGTCGACGATGTCACCGAAGCGCGGCTGGCCTTCCAGCATCTCGGCGGTCAACCCGTGGACGTGGGTCGGTCCGGGGTCGACTCCAGGGTTGAGCAGCGTGTAGAGGCTCTTTTCGACGTTGCCGTCGTCGCCAAGGGCCAGCGCCGCGATGCTGATGACCCTGGCATGGCCTGGGTGAAACCCAGAGGTCTCCACGTCGACGACGGCCCAGCCTGCGCCGTCTTCAGCGGCCGGGCGACCCCAGGAGCCGCTGGCCCGGCGACGCTCGGCACCTGTTTGGCTCACGTTTTCGAGGATGACACGGACGGGTGACAAACCCTCTGAGGCACGCGCATCGTTCGCCCAGCGTGTCGGCTACCTGCTTCTGCCCTTTTAGACTGCCGAGGATGGTCACCATTCGCGGACGCGCCGCGCTCACGGCCGGAGCAGGCGCGCGTTGGGCGTCGCGCGTCACCGGTCGCGGCGCCGGCGCGATGATCGGTGGTCTGGTGGCCATGACCCTGGACAAATCGATCCTGCGCCAGCTGGGCGAGGGCCGTCGCACCACGATCGTGACCGGCACGAACGGCAAGTCCACGACCACGCGAATGACCGCGGCGGCGCTGGGGACGCTGGGACCGGTCGCGACCAACGCAGAGGGCGCCAACATGGACGCCGGGTTGGTCGCCGCCCTCGCGGGGACGCGGGAAGCGTCGTTGGCGGCGCTCGAAGTCGACGAGATGCACGTGCCGCATGTGGCCGACGCGCTCGACCCGGCCGTGATCGTGCTGCTGAATCTGTCGCGCGATCAACTTGATCGGGTCGGTGAGATCAATCACATCGAGCGCACACTACGGGCCGGGCTCGCGCGTCATCAGTCGACGGTGGTCGTCGCAAACTGCGATGACGTGTTGATGACGTCGGCCGCATACGACAGCCCTCATGTGGTCTGGGTGGCCGCGGGCGGCGGCTGGGCGAACGACTCGGTGAGCTGTCCGCGCTCGGGTGAGGTCATCGTGCGCGACGGCGCCCACTGGTATTCGACGGGAAGCGATTTCAAGCGCCCGTCGCCGCAGTGGTCATACGACGAGACCCATGTTCACGGGCCCGATGGGCTGTCGCTGCCGATGCAGCTGGCGCTGCCAGGAAACATCAACCGCGGCAACGCCACTCAGGCTGTTGCCGCCGCGGTCACGTTGGGCGCCGATCCCGCAGCTGCCGTCGCGGCGGTGTCGGGTGTCGATGAGGTCGCCGGTCGCTATAGCACGGTGCAACTGGGTCAGCACTCGGTCCGCATGCTGCTGGCCAAGAACCCCGCCGGGTGGCAGGAGGCGCTGTCGATGGTCGACACCGAAGCCGGCTCGGTCGTCATCTCGGTCAATGGTCAGGTGCCCGACGGAGAGGATCTGTCGTGGCTGTGGGACGTCAACTTCGAGCATTTCGTCAATCATCCGGTGGTCGCCGCAGGTGAACGCGGTACAGATCTGGCGGTGCGGCTGGGATACGCCGGTGTCGAACACACGTTGGTACACAACGCGGTTGAGGCGATCACGTCCTGCCCGCCTGGGCATGTCGAGGTGGTCGCCAACTACACCGCGTTCCTAACCCTGCAACGATCGTTGTCGCGACGTGGCCCCAGGGGGCAGGAGCGAAGCGACCGGGGGGAAGATGTCTGAGTCGACGGTGCGGATCGGGTTGGTGCTGCCCGACGTGATGGGAACCTATGGCGACGGCGGCAATTCGGTGGTTTTGCGTCAACGTCTGCGGTTGCGCGGGTTCGACGCGGAGATCGTCGAGATCACCCTGGCCGATCCGGTGCCTGCCGAGTTAGACCTCTACACCCTTGGCGGAGCTGAGGATTACGCACAGCGATTGGCCACCAAACACTTGATCCGTTACCCGGGTCTTCAGCAGGCCACCGACCGGGGTGCACCGGTGCTGGCGATCTGTGCGGCGATCCAAGTGCTGGGCCACTGGTATGAGACATCGTCGGGTGAGCGCGTCGACGGCGCCGGGATGCTCGATGTCACGACGGCCCCACAGGACACCCGGACCATCGGTGAAGTGGTGTCGCAGCCGCTGTTGCCTGGACTCTCCGAGCGTCTCACCGGGTTCGAGAATCACCGCGGCGGAACGGTTCTTGGGGCATCGGCCACAGCCCTGGCGAAAGTGATCTCGGGATCCGGCAACCGTGTTGGCGATGGCATCGACGGGGCGGTTCAGGGCAGCGTCGTCGCGACGTATCTGCACGGGCCGTGTCTGGCGCGCAATCCACAACTCGCGGACTATCTGCTTTCCCGCGTGGTCGGCGACCTGGCGCCGCTGGATATCGACGAGGTCGCGCAGTTGCGTAAGGAACGCCTCGCAGCACCCCGGCGCGTCTAACTATCGACGTTATGCAGCGAAAGTGCGAGTAAACCGCTGCATTTCGTTGATTTCGATGAAGCACCCACGACTCACCAATGCGGCCTCGACCCGCGCGATCACGTCCTGCGGCTTGTCCTCGGCGATCACGCGGATGATGATCCAGCCGAGCGCCTCGAGCATGCGCAGCCTCGCGATGTCCTTGACGTACTGGCGACGTGATTTGCGATGGTGATCGCCGTCGTATTCGACCGCCACCTGGAAGTCGCGCCAGCCCATGTCGAGCCAGGCCACTGGAGTCACGCCGCGCACGACGGGTATCTGCGTCTCGGGTCGAGGAAACCCCGCATCGATCAACAACAGTCGTATGCGCGACTCCCTCGGCGAGGACGCTCCACCGTCGACGAGGGGAAGCAGCTCACGCAGTTGTTTGACGCCGTGGGCTCGCGGATGAGTATCTGCCAGCGCCGTCACGTCGTCGATGGAGAAGACTTGATTCCACATCAACGCATCCATCCGGGCGAGCGCCTCCGGTCGGTCGAGGTGGCGACCGAGGTCGAATGCGGTACGTACGCGGGTCGTCACAGGTAAGCCGCCGATACGAGCGATTTCGTCGTCGACCAATTGCTCCGCGCGGGGCACCAAGCCCTCCTGCGGACGGATCTTGGCTCCCACAAGCTCGATGGGCTGAGTCCGATCCACGTACGGAGCGCCGTGCAATGCCGAGGCGGCCACCCCGGCGATCACGCCCCTGCGACGCGATGCCAGCCATGCCGCGATTGCACGGTCACGCAACGACAGCTCCGCATTCTTCGGTGCGTAGACGCCGTGATAAACCCTTCGGTACCAGCGGCTCAACTCATGGCGCGTGACCCGCCCCGCCGCCATCGCCTCGCTGCCAATGAAGACCTCAGCCATGACCACATCCTGCCGTGGGCTACCGACAGCTCATCGCTATCCACGTTTTGCAGCGAAAGTGCGAGAAGCGGTCTGCATTTTGTTGATAGCGATGGGCGAAGAGGACCTAGACCATCGCGCGGCGGCCTGCCAGGGCGCGGCCCAGCGTCAGCTCGTCGGCGAACTCCAGGTCACCACCCATCGGCAGCCCGGAGGCAATGCGCGTCACGGTGAGGCCTGGGATATCGCGCAGCATCCGCACCAGGTACGTCGCCGTGGCTTCGCCTTCGGTGTTCGGATCGGTCGCGATGATCACCTCGTTGATATCCACGCCGTCGACCCGTTCGCCAATCCTGTTCAGCAGCTCACGGATTCGCAGTTGCTCGGGCCCGATACCCGACAACGGATCCAACGCACCGCCCAGCACGTGATAGCGGCCGCGGAACTCACGGGTGCGCTCGACGGCCTGCACATCCTTGGGCTCCTCGACGACACACACTATTGAGCCGTCACGTCGCGAGTCAGAACATATCCGGCACCGATCCGCGTCGGAGACGTTGCCGCACACCTCGCAGAACGTCACTCCGTCGCGGACCCGGCCGAGCACCGCGGTCAACCGGTCGATCTGTGGCGGCTCGACGGAAAGCAGGTGAAACGCGATCCGCTGCGCGCTCTTCGGCCCGATACCCGGCAGCTTGCCGAGCTCGTCGATCAGATCCTGGACCGGTCCTTCGAACAAGTCAGATTCCCGGCAGGCCTAAGTCGCCCATCCCGCCGGCCAGGGGGCCCAGGCGATCATGAGCGAGAATCGTGACCTGCTTGGAGGCGTCGGCGATCGCACCGACGACGAGGTCCTGCAGGGTGTCGATGTCCTCGGGGTCGACGACCTTGGGGTCGATCCGCACGGCGATCACCTCACCGCTGCCCTTCATCGTGACCTGCACCAGACCACCGCCGGCTTGACCGTTGACCTCGGCCGCGGCCAGTGCCGCCTGAGCCTCCATCAACTGCTGCTGCACCTGCTGGGCCTGAGCCAGGAGTGCGGACATATCTGGCTGGCCACCACCACCGGGTTGCATGACGATCCCCTTGCGTCTTGGTCTCGACTTGGTCGCTTCGTTGGGTTGGGCTTCAACACTAGCCGCGGTCGGCGCTACGGTGGCGCCCGTGCATGCCTGCCTGCGTGTCGGTGCCACCAGAGCAATACGCGGCTCAGCCGCCGTGGCGACCGGACTACTCATCGCCGCGTCGACGCTTGTCAGCCCAGCTTCGGCGGCGCCGGCCAACATCGCCGGCAAGATCGTCTTCCTCGACCCTGGCCACAACGGCTCCAACGATGCGTCGGTCATCAGCAGGCAGGTGCCCACCGGCCGCGGTGGCACCAAGGACTGCCAGGCCAGCGGCACCTCCACCGACGACGGCTACGCGGAGCACACGTTCGCCTGGGACACCACGCTGCGCATCCGCCAGGCGCTCACCGCATTGGGCGTGCGCACCGCGATGTCGCGCGGCGACGACACCGGTGTTGGGCCGTGCGTCGATGAACGCGCGGCGCTGGCCAACTCGCTGCACCCCGACGCGGTCATCAGCATCCACGGCGACGGCGGGCCCTCCACCGGCCGCGGCTTCCATGTCCTGTACTCATCCCCGCCGCTCAACGACGTCCAGGCCGGGCCGTCGGTGCGGCTCGCCTCGATCATGAAGGACCAACTGCAGGCCTCGGGCCTGGTGCCGTCGACCTACGTCGGCTCGGGTGGACTGAATCCGCGTTCGGACATCGCCGGGCTCAACCTCGCGCAGTTCCCGTCGATCCTGGTCGAGCTGGGCAACATGAAGAACCCCGCCGACTCCGCGCTGATGAAGTCACCCGAGGGCAGGCAGAAGTATGCCGACGCCGTGGTGCGCGGCATCGCGGGCTTCCTCGGCTCCTCTTAGGGGGAGACACGAACGCGGTCCTAGCGTCGAGATTGACACCACGGTCGTTGGAAATGGCTCTGCCCCTAGATTCACAGCCCTGACGTCAATCTCGACCGTAGGACCGCGTCAAGCACCTTCCCCGGCCGCGGGGGGCCCCGCTAGCGGCCCTCCACCTGCTTCTTGAGGTTCTCCAGCACCTCAGCCTGGATCTTGCGCAGACCCAGCGGCGCGAACGTCTTCTCGAAGAAGCCACCGATGCCGCCGGCACCCTTCCACGACGTCTTCACCGTCACCGACGAGCCCTCTCCTGCCGGGGAGACCGTCCAGTTCGTGATCATCGTCGAGTTGGCGTCCTTTTCGATCACCGTGTGACCAGCCACGTCGACGCTGGCCTTCACCTCACGCACCCGCGACTTGGTGGCCTGCAGCTTCCACGTCGCCACCGTGCCTGCGCCCTGGCCGCCCTCGAGCACCCGGTACTCGCTGTAGTGCGGAGAGAGGATCGTCGGGCGGACGGTGACATAGTCGGCGACTGCGGCCAACACAGTCTCCGGCGCGGCGGCGATCTCGACAGTGCTGGACGCGCTGACCTGTCCCATCGGTGCAAACTCCTTGGTCGGGGGCGGTATCTACGTGATCTAGCGGTTGGTGCGGTCGCATCACCTGCGACCGCGGACTAGCGTATATCCGTGTCAACGCTGGAGACCGACGCACGTACTGCTCATTCCGCCGGAGTCAGGCGGCTGCTAGCCAGCTATCAGGCGATTCCCCCGAACGCCACGGTGCGACTGGCAAAACCCACGTCGAACCTGTTCCGAGCCCGCGCGAAGACGGCTACCAAGGGCCTGGACGTCTCGGGGCTGGCCGGGGTCATTGCCGTCGATCCCGACAACCGCACCGCCGATGTCGCCGGTATGTGCACCTACGAAACCCTGGTCGCGGCCACCCTCCCCTACGGTCTGGCGCCACTGGTGGTGCCGCAGCTCAAGACGATCACCCTGGGCGGAGCGGTCACCGGACTCGGCATCGAGTCGACGTCGTTCCGCAACGGCCTGCCGCACGAGTCGGTGCTGGAGATGGACATCCTCACGGGCACCGGCGAGGTAGTGACGGCCTCGCCACACGAGCACTCCGATCTCTTTCGGGCCTTCCCCAATTCCTATGGCACGCTTGGATATTCGGTTCGCATAAAAATCGAGCTGGAGCCGGTGAAACCGTTCGTCGCGCTTCGCCATCTGCGATTCAACGCGCTGGCGGAACTTTTCGCGACGATGGACCGCATCATTGAAACCGGCGGTCACCCCGACATAGAGGCTGGTGCGCCCGTCGACTACCTCGACGGCGTGGTGTTCTCGGCCGATGAGAGCTATCTGACGCTGGGATTCCAGACTGCGACACCGGGTCCGGTCAGCGACTACACCGGCCAGCAGATCTACTACCGCTCGATCCAGCATCCCAGTGACAACGGAGCCGAGAAGCACGACCGGCTGACGATCCACGACTACCTGTGGCGGTGGGACACCGACTGGTTCTGGTGCTCACGGGCATTCGGCGCGCAGGATCCGCGGATCCGCCGGTTCTGGCCGCGGCGTTACCGGCGAAGCGCCTTCTACTGGAAGCTGATCGGCTACGACCAGCGGTTCAACATCGCCGACAGGATCGAGAAGCGCAAGGGCCGGCCGCCGTTGGAACGGGTCGTGCAGGACATCGAGGTGCCGGTCGGACGGGCGGCCGAATTCGTCGACTGGTTCCTGGACAATGTGCCCATCGAGCCGATCTGGTTGTGCCCGTTGCGGCTCCGCGAGGAAGCGACGTGGCCGCTGTACCCCATCCGCGCCCACAGCACGTACGTCAACATAGGCTTCTGGTCGTCGGTGCCTGTCGGCCCAACCGAAGGCCACACCAACAAGTTGATCGAGCGCAAGGTCAGCGAACTCGAAGGTCACAAATCGCTGTATTCCGATGCGTACTACAGCCCCGACGAGTTCGACGAACTCTATGGTGGAGAGATCTACAAGACCGTCAAAAAGACCTACGACCCCGACTCGAGACTTCTCGACCTGTATGCAAAGGCGGTGCAACGGCGATGAGCGCTTGCGCGAAGAGCGGCGGATCACGATGACTACGTTCAAGGAACATTCGACAAACGTGCCAGCCGGACAACTCACCCTGGCAAAGGTCTTGGAGATCTTCGCCTCGGGTCAGGTCCCGCTGAAGTTCACGGCGTACGACGGCAGTATCGCCGGACCCGAGGACGCTGAGCTCGGCCTCGACCTGCTGACCCCCCGCGGCACCACCTATCTTGCAACCGCTCCGGGTGAACTGGGGCTGGCGCGGGCCTACGTGTCGGGCGATCTCAGTCCGCTCGGCGTGCATCCCGGCGATCCCTACGAGCTGCTCATGGCGTTGGCCGACAAGCTCGAGTTCAAGCTTCCGCCTCCGCGCGTGCTGGCCAACATCGTGCGAACAATCGGCATCGAGCATTTGAAGCCGATCGCCCCGCCGCCCCAGGAGGCGCTGCCGCGCTGGCGCCGTGTCATGGAAGGGTTGCGCCACAGCAAGACTCGCGACGCCGAGGCCATTCATCACCACTACGACGTCTCGAACAGGTTCTACGAGTGGGTGCTCGGTCCGTCGATGACCTACACCTGTGCGTGCTATCCCGATGCCGACACCACACTGGAAGAGGCGCAGGACAACAAGTACCGGCTGGTGTTCGACAAGCTGCGGCTGTCACCCGGTGACCGGCTGCTCGACGTCGGCTGCGGCTGGGGCGGCATGGTCCGCTACGCCGCGCGGCACGGGGTGAAGGCGATCGGCGTCACGCTCTCCAAGGAGCAGGCCGAGTGGGCACAAAACGCCATCGCCGAGCAGGGACTGTCGGACCTGGCCGAGGTACGTCACGGCGACTACCGCGACATCCGTGAATACGGGTTCGACGCCGTCTCCTCGATCGGGCTGACCGAGCACATCGGCGTACAAAACTATCCGGCGTACTTCCGGTTCCTCCAGTCGAAAATGCGGGTCGGCGCGCTGCTGCTCAACCACTGCATCACTCGCAATGACAACCAAACCGGGGCGAGCGCAGGCGGTTTCATCGACCGCTACGTCTTCCCCGACGGGGAGCTCACGGGGTCCGGCCGCATCATTACCGAGGCACAGGACGTCGGCCTAGAGGTGGTGCACGAGGAGAACCTGCGCCACCACTACGCATTGACGCTGCGCGACTGGTGCCGCAACCTCGTCGAGCACTGGGACGAGGCCGTCGAAGAGGTCGGACTACCCACCGCGAAGGTGTGGGGGCTGTACATGGCCGGTTCGCGGGTGGGCTTCGAGACGAATATCATTCAGCTGCACCAGGTTCTGGCCGTCAAGCTCGACGAGCGCGGCAACGACGGCGGCCTCCCGCTCCGCCCGTGGTGGACGCCCTAGGCCGGTCCGCCGTCGATGCGACGGGCGCCTAGCTCGGTCTGAAGTAGCTCCAGCGCGACTTCCTCCGGGTCGCGACGCGGCGTCTCGGAGGTGTCGCTGCCCGCTTCGGCCAGCATGCTCTCCTCGTCGTCGCGGTCGCTCTGCGGTGGCGCGAAGGCCGCTGCCGGCTCCTCGGGCACGGCGATGGGCGAACCGTCAGGTGGGCCTGCCTCGCACCGGATCTTCCAGTCGACACCCAACGCGTCCTTGAGCGCCTCGCGGATGACGTCGGCGTTGCGCTGTTCGGTGAGCCGCTTCGCCAGTGGCGCGGACTCGTGGCTGAGCACCAGGGTGTCGCCCTCGACGGCGCGCACGATGGCGCCCGCCAGCATCACCTCGGTGGTACGGCTGCGCTGACGGACCTTCTCGCGCACCGTCGTCCACATGCTGCGCACCGCCGCCGCGTTCGGCTCCCCCGTGACGGCCGCGGCTGGGGGTGCCGCAACGACGGGATCGGCCGGCTGCCGCACCGGCGGAGGGGACGCCTTGGGCTCAGGGGCCGACGGTGGCTCAGCCGCGGGCTTGGGCTCAGCCGCCGGCTTGGGCTCAGCCATGGGCTTGGACTCGACCACCACCGTCGGCTCGAGTGCCGGCTTCATCTCCGGAGCAGGCTTCGGCTCGGTCTTGCTCCTGCGGCTGAACTGCTTCGGAGCGTCGGACTGCTCGCCCTGCGGGATCGACATGTCCAGCCGGGTCTCGATGCGCTCGACGCGCTGCAACAACGCGGACTCGGTGTCGTGGGCCGACGGCAGCAGCAGCCGCGCGCACACGACTTCGAGCAGCAGTCGGGGTGCGGTCGCACCGCGCATCTCGCCCAGCCCCGCGTGCACCACCTCTGCGTAGCGGGTCAGCGTTGCGGCGCCGACCCGTGTCGACTGATCGCGCATCCGCTCCAGCACGTCCTCGGGACCGTCCACCACGCCTCGGGCGACCGCGTCGGGAACCGACTGCAACACAATCAGATCGCGGAAGCGCTCCAGCAGATCGGTGGCGAACCGCCGCGGGTCGTGGCCGGCGTCGATCACGCCCTCCACGGCTCCGAAGAGCGCCGCGGCATCCCCGGCCGCGAGCGCGTCGATCGCATCGTCGATCAGCGCCACGTCGGTGGCGCCCAGCAGCGACAGGGCCCGCGGATAGCTGACCAGATTGCCGTCCGCACCCGCCAACAACTGGTCGAGCACCGACAGCGTGTCTCGCGGCGATCCGGCGCCGGCCCGGATGACGAGCGGGTACACCGCGTCGTCGACGCTCACGTTCTCCTGCGCGCAGATGCGTTCGAGAAGCGAGCGCATGGTCCGCGGCGCCAACAGCCGGAAGGGGTAGTGATGCGTGCGCGAGCGAATGGTCGGCAGCACCTTCTCCGGCTCGGTGGTGGCGAACACGAAGATCAGATGCTCCGGCGGCTCCTCGACGATCTTCAGCAGGGCGTTGAACCCCGCCGTGGTGACCATGTGCGCTTCGTCGATGATGAAGATGCGATACCGCGACTGTGCCGGGGCGTAGAACGCGCGGTCGCGCAGCTCGCGGGTGTCGTCGACACCACCGTGACTGGCAGCGTCGAGTTCGGTGACATCGACGCTGCCGCCCCCGTTGGGCGCGAGCGCCACGCATGAGTCGCAGACCCCGCACGGCGTGGCCGTCGGCCCCTGCGCACAGTTCAGCGAGCGGGCCAGGATGCGTGCCGACGACGTCTTCCCGCACCCTCGTGGCCCGGAGAACAGATATGCGTGGTTGATCCGACCCGCCGTCAGCGCGGTGGACAGCGGTTCCGTGACGTGCTCCTGGCCGACTACGTCGGCGAATGTCGCGGGTCGGTACTTGCGATAGAGCGCCACGCTCGCCCACGCTACCGAGGCCGGGTGACGCCGCGGCGCGCCGTGTAACCAAACCGGCACTTCCGCGGGAAATGTGTCACCGTTCGCCGCGGTCAGCGCTCCTACCAATGTTGCCAACCGGCAGCCACACTTTGGGGAGTCGATGTGACGACAAATGGTGCCGACCACGAAGAAATCCGCTACGAGTCCGTGTTTCGCGCGAGCTGGCGGGACCGTCAGAGGGCGGGGGCCCGGCCCGGAGAGTTGATCAGGAATCCCCGATGGCTCGATGCGGGACTCGCCACGCTGGTCGTGGCACTGATCGGCGGTGCGGTTGCCGCAGGCACGATCACCGTCGAACAGACCGCGACGATGCCCGCGGTCGTCCAGGGCACCACCCTGACCGCCGACCGCGCCGCGGGTCCGCCCCCGCCGCCCGCCCCCGGTGCCGCGGTGCAGTTCCGCCACGCATTCGGATTACCAGTCGACGCGGTCATCGTCGACGTCACCGGGACCGAGGTGACCGCCCGATTGCAGGAGCCCACCCCGGCATCCGCCGGTGAGCTCGTGGTCCCGGCCGAGCGCCAACGGTTGATCGACGTGTTCCTGCCGAGGTTTTGGTGAGCTGGCGACGACGCGCGATCCCCTATATCTCGCAGGCCGAGATGGCCGATTGCGGGGCCGCCGCGATGTGCATGGCGCTCGCCTATCACGGCCGCCACGTGTCCCTGTCGGAGATGCACGAGGCCACCGGCACCGGACGCGACGGCGTCGACGCGCTGCGGTTGGCTGAAGCCGCGACGGCGTACGGTCTTCGTGCCCGCGGGGTGGCCACCGAACTCGACGATCTGCGGATGCTGCCACGCGGCACCGTATTGCACTGGGGTGCGGCACATTTCGTTGTGCTAGATTCGACATCGCGGCGCGGAGTCACGATCGTCGATCCCGCCGCGGGCAGCTACCGCGTCTCGTGGCAGGCCGTCAGCGAGCTGTACAGCGGGGTCGCGATCCTGCTCGAGCCCAGCGACGCGTTCAGCGCGGGCGGACGACGGGCGCCGGGTGCGCTGCACCACGCGCGGCGACTGATGACCCGCTCGAGTGGAATCGGCAAGGTGCTGGCCACCTCGGTGGTGGTCCGGCTGATGGCGCTGGCCGTGCCGATCCTCACCGGCGTGATCGTGGACCAGATCGTGCCCGCCGGCGGTGACCGCCTGCTGAAGATCGTCGCCGCGGTGATGGCCGCACTGATCTGCTATTCGGCGCTCGCCACCTTCCTTCGAGCCCACCTGCTGCTGCGGTTGCGCAGCCGCCTCGACGTCGAGATGACGCTGGGCTTCCTGGAGCACCTGGTGGACCTGCCGTACGCGTTCTTCCTGAAACGCTCGTCCGGGGACCTGATGATGCGGCTGCGGAGCAACGCGACGGTCCGCGAGATTCTGACCAGCGGAACCATCGCCGCTCTGCTCGACGGTGTGCTGGCCACCGCATACCTGGCGGTGATCTTCGCGTTGTCGCCGCAGCTCGGTTTCCTTGTGGTGGTCCTCGGCGCAGCCCAGGTCGTCGTCCTGTTGTCGGCGCGGAGACGCAACCAGCATCTGATGGGAGAGGCACTGGCCACCGAGGCCCGTTCGCAGTCCTACGCCTACGAGATGTTCTCTGCTGTCGAGACTTTGAAGGCCGCCGGTGCCGAACGACGCGCGGTATCGCACTGGACCAACTTGTTCGTGGCCGAGCTGAACGTCTCGTTGCGTCGCGGCCGCCTTTCGGCCGCCGTCGAGACCGCGCTCCACGGACTGTCGCTGCTCTCCCCGATCGCGGTGCTCGTATTCGGCGCCTACCTGGTCGGCAGCGGGCAGCTCTCGCTGGGCACCATGCTCGCGTTGGCCGCACTGTCCACCGCGTTCCTCGAACCGCTTGGCGTCCTCGTCGGCACCGTCCTGCAGATTCAGCTCCTCGGCAGCTACCTGGCCCGTCTCGACGACGTCTTCAACACCCCGACCGAGACCGCAGGGCGCGACCTGCGGCACGCTCCTGCGCTCACCGGCGCACTTCGCGCCGAGGGGCTCACCTTCCGTTACACACCGCACGGACCGCCCGCCATCGAAGGCGTCGACCTCGACGTGCGGCCGGGTCAGGTGCTGGCCGTCGTCGGACGCTCAGGCTCGGGCAAGTCCACGTTGGGCCGGCTGCTGCTTGGTCTGTACGCCCCCGAAGCCGGCCGGGTCGTGCTCGACGGAATCGATTTGGCGGCAATGCTTCCCCGCAGTGTGCGTTCGCAGATCGGGGTGGTGACCCAGGATCCGTACATCTTCGGGCTGTCGATACGCGACAACCTCAGTCTCGGTGACCCGAGCCTTCCGCTGGAGCAGCTGGAGGCCGCCGCCGAGCAGGCCGGGATCGCCGACGACATCCGTGCGATGCCGATGGCTTGGGACACCCCGCTCGTCGACGCGGGCGCCTCACTGTCCGGTGGCCAACGCCAGCGACTGGCGCTGGCCCGCGCGCTGGCGACCCGGCCACGGCTCCTGCTGCTCGACGAGGCCACCAGCAATCTGGACACCGTCACCGAGGCGAAGGTGCACGCCAATATCGCCCGGCTCGGCTGCACCGTCGTACTGGTCGCACATCGGCTCGCGACGGTCGTCGACGCCGACTGCATCGTCGTGATGGACCAAGGCCGGGTCGTCGAGGTCGGCCGCCATCGCGATCTCATGGCGGCAGACGGTCACTATGCACAGCTCGTCGCAGGCCAGCTCGTCGGTGCCGAAAGTTAGGACAGGGAAATGAATGCCCCAGCCACGACGAAGTTGACGCCGAGCGGTTTCTTCGTGATGCGCGCCCCGTTACTGCCGACCGACGAGCTGGATCGCCTGCGCGGTGACGCGCGGTACTGGCAGGTTCTCGCGGAGCGACCCGAGGTCCGCGAGGCATTGCATCTTGCGTCACCCGGGCTGCTGCAGCGCTTGGCGGACGGCAAACCGGACGACAAGGTGGCCGCCTCCGTGACCGCCTATCTGGTTCGGATGTGCACCCGGGCAACGCCTTTCGGGCTCTTTGCCGGCTGCGCACTTGGCTCGGTGAGTGAGACCACCGCATTGAGGGTCGACGGTCCGGAGGGCACCACGCGCCACAGCCGCCCCGACACCGAGGCGCTTGCTGCTCTCGTCGAACGTCTGCTCGCCGACCCGGCGACACGGCCGGCGATGGCCGTCGAGCCCAACTCCAGCCGCTACCACGCCGCCGGCGCGATGCGACTCATCGAGAGTCGGCTGGGCGAGGGCAGGCGCACCCACCACCTCGTCATGATCACCGACGACGCACCGTTGCGGTGCGCGCTGGACGCCGCGGCGGGCGGGCGCTCGGTCGAGACGGTCGCACAGGCGGTCCAGGCACAGATCGGCGTCGAGGCCGACGAGGCACGCGAGTACGTCGACGCCCTCGTCGAGGCGCGGGTGCTCACCCCGGTGGCCGAACCCGCGGTGACCGGACCCGAGCCGTTGGCGCACGTCCTTTCGGCTCTGAACGCAGCCGGCCTCACCGCGTCGTCGCAGGCGCTCGCCCAGGTGGCCGAGGAGCTCACCAAGCTCGACGCCGCCGGGCTCGGCAACCTGCCAACCGCCTACGACAGCGTGGCGACCAGCCTGCTGGAGCTTGCCGGTGGCGGCGACAAAGCCCGGCTGATCCAGGTCGACCTGCACCGCGACGGCGAGGGTCTGACGCTCGGCAGCGACGACGTGCGGCTCCTGACGCAGGGCGTGGATCTGCTGCATCGACTTTCGGCCCACCGCGCCGATCCGGCGTTGCGCCGGTTCAAGGCTGACTTCGCGGCCCGCTACGAGGACCGCGAGATCCCGTTGATGGAGGCCCTCGACGAGGAGATGGGCATCGGCTACGACCGGTCGTCGCACCCCGCCGCAGACGAGTCGCCTCTGCTTTCAGGTCTCGACTTAGGCGGCGTCGCAGGCGATGTCGCGTTCACCGCGCGCGACGCGACGTTGCTCGACCTGGTGATGCGCACCCGCGATCGAGGCGCCCTGGAGCTGGACGCGGCGACGGTGGCCCGTCTCGCCACCGCCACGCCGCTGCCGTTGCCCGACGCACTGGCGGTGTTCGCCAGCGTGCTGGACGACGGCATCGAAATCCACAGTGCCAGTGGGCCTTCCGGGGCAGAGCTGCTCGGCCGATTCTGCCACGGCGATAGTCGTCTGCACGACGCGGTGACATCGCACCTGCGAGCCGAGGAGGCGCAGGCACCCGGCGTCGTGTTCGCCGAAATCATCCACCTGCCGGAAGGGCGCGTCGGCAACGTGCTGGCGCGGCCGGTGCTGCGCGACTACGAGCTGGTGCTGCTTGGCCGCTCAGGAGCGCCGGCGGAGCGCCAGATCAGCGTGGACGAACTGACCGTGCGCCTCGACGGCGATCGGGTGGTCCTCTACAGCCACCGGCTTGGCGCCGAAGTCCGGCCCAGGCTGACCACCGCGCACAATCCAGCGTGGCGTGGGTTCGGCGTCTACCGGTTCCTGGCCGCGGTGCAGAACGACGGCGCGGCCGGCGGGCTGGCGTGGGATTGGGGCGCACTGTCGTCGGCGCCGAGCTTGCCGCGCGTCACGGCGGGAAAGCTGGTGCTGGCCCGGGCCCGCTGGCACCTGTCGGCCGCCGAACTCAAGACGGTCACCGGAGACGACCCGATCGCCGGCTGGAGATCGCTGAGCGACGCCCGCGGGCTACCAGGGGAGCTGCTGATCGCAGACGGCGACAACCGCCTGTATGTCGACACCTCCAGCCCCGCGTTGGTGGCGACAGCGGCGAAGGTGCTGCGCGGGCGGTCTGCGGCCGTCATCGAGGAGGTGCTGTCGAGCGCGATCGCCACCGGCCCGCAGGGCCGATTCGCCCACGAGCTCATCGTGCCGTTCCTGCGTGCGGGTGAGCCCGCGTCGGCCCCCCAGCCGTGGCGAGCGCCAGGAGCACGGCGCAGTTTCGCCCCTGGCAGCGAATGGCTGTATCTCAAGGCGTACACCGGAACTGCCTGCGCGGACCGCATTCTCACCGACGCCGTCGGCCCTGCAATCGCCGGATTGCGCGACGCCGGGATCCTCGACCACTGGTTCTTCCTGCGCTACGCCGACCCGGAGCACCACCTCAGGCTGCGTCTGCATGGAGACCCGGCCGCACTGCGCGAACACGCGCTGCCGGCGCTCACCGACGTTCTGGCCACCCACCTCGGCGACGGCACGGTGTGGAAGGTCTCGACCGACACCTACGACCGCGAGGTCGAAAGGTACGGCGGTGACGCCGGTATCGATCTCGCCGAGCAGATCCACGCCGTGGACAGCGACGCCGTGCTCGACGTCCTTGCCATGCTCGACGGCGAGCACTTTGACGAGGGGGCCGCAGACGCGCGCTGGAAGCTGTGCCTGTACGCCACCGACCGTCTGCTCGCCGACGCCGGACTCGGCATCGGACAACGCCGCGACTGGGCGAAGAGCGGAGCAGCGGGTTATCGCCCCGAGTACCCGAATGCGAACAACCTCGACCCCGGGATCGGGCAACGGTGGCGCAGCGAACGATCCGATGTGGCTGCGCTGCTCGACGAGACTGCCGATCATCCCTACGAGGCGGCACGCCAGGTGTTCCGGCGGCGATCCGAACGGTTGGCACCGCTGCTCGCTGAGCTGGCGGACCGGTCGAAGCGCGGCGAGCTGACGCAGTCCTACGATGCACTGTTGCACAGCTTCAGCCACCTCAACGCGGTGCGGCTGTTGAGGTCGGCCGCCCGCACGCATGAGCTCGTCCTGCTGAGCTTCCTGGACCGGCACTACGCCAGCCAACTCGCCCGACGCTGACTCGCATCACCCCCACGGCACCGCCCCACAACCGTCCTCCCCTTCGGTTTGTGGGGCGGTGTTCTGCGTGCGGTGTCGAACGCCGAGAGTTCCGACAAGTGCAGGCTAAAAGCGTCCCCTTTCAACGGGTTTGGTCCTCTTACCTATGAGCGCGGCCCACCCGGGGCAGCGACAACCTGGAGGAGAACACCATGAACGCACGCAACAAGCTGGCCCTGCGTCGCCAGAGCATCCGCACCCTGACGGCCGATGAGATGAGCCTCGCCCACGGCGGCCGTCGCCCCCTGCTCAGCGGTGGCAACGGCACCGGCGGCGGAACCGGCAACGGCACCGGCGGCGGGACCGGCAACGGCACCGGCACGGGCACCGCCCACACGAAGTAGCCCACACGAAGTAGTGAGTCGGCGCGGCTACACCCGACGTAGCCGGCCACTGACCACAACCAGACCGCCCCACAACCGACCTCCCTTTCGGTTGTGGGGCGGTCGTCGTTGTGTGGCGGACTTACCTGTCGGACAGGAAACCCTTCCCTCTCGGACGTGGAATCTGGCCTCGGGGCGATTACGGAATACGGGCCGAGAAGCGACGATTTCACTCATGGCATCCACCACCACACCGCCGGTACAAACCCTCAGCGACGCGGAGCTTGCGGTGGCCGCGGCAGCAGGCGACCGTGTCGCTTTGGGCGCCATCTACCACCGCTACGCGGGCCGGCTTCACGTTTATTGCGTGGGACTGGTGCGCGACCAACACACGGCCGCCGATTGCGTGCAAGACGTCTTCTGCATCGCGGCAGCCGATCTGGCGAAACTGCGTGAGCCCGACAAGCTGCGGCCGTGGCTGTACGCCATCGCCCGCCGCACCGCCCTGCGCAAACTGCACGAGCAGCGCCGCGAACCCGCCGTCGACCAGATGCCCGACACGGCGTTCGTCGGTCCCGGCCCGTTCACCCTGACCGCACGCAATGAGCTCGCTGCGCTGGTCGGTGCGGCTGCCAGGGGATTGTGCGACCGCGATCGCAACGTGCTGGAGCTGGCCTACCGCCAGGGCCTGGCCGGCCCAGAGCTCGCGGAGGCGCTGGGTGTCAGCCACGATTGCGCCAAGAAGCTTTTACAACGGCTGCGCAACACTTTCGAGCGCTCGTTGGGCGCCCTGTTGGTGGCCCGGCGCGCTGCGGTGAACGGATGCCCGGAACTCGCCGCGGTCGTCTCTGACTGGGACGGACAGTTCAACGTGCTGATGCGCAAACGTATTGCGCGCCATATCGAGTCGTGCCCGACATGCGACGACTGCCGCCGCAGCCTCGTCAGCTCCGCGGCCATGGTCGGCTGCGCCGTCATCAAAAACTGACGTGACCGCGGTCAGTGCTTCAGCAGCGATTCGGTGGCCGACAGCAGCGCACAGGTCGCCAGGCCATCCACCGCGTCGCGCAGCTCGGGCAGCGGCGGAAACGACGGCGCGATCCGGATGTTCTTGTCTTCCGGGTCTTTTCGGTACGGGAAGGTGGCACCGGCCTCGGTGACCGCGATGCCTGCGTCCTTCGCCAGCGCGATGGTGCGACGCGCCGTGCCCGGCAGCACGTCCAGGCTTACGAAGTAGCCGCCCTTCGGCTCGGTCCACGACGCGATCTTCGACTCGCCCAGCCGGTCGGCGAGGATCTCTGCCACGGTGGCGAACTTCGGGGCCAGTAGTTCCTGATGGCGCTGCATCTGCAGGCGCACCCCGTCCGCATCACCGAAGAAGCGCAGATGGCGGAGCTGGTTGACCTTGTCCGGCCCGATCGACTTCTTGCCCGCGTACTGCAGATACCAGGCGATGTTGCCGAGCGAGCCGCCGAAGAAGCTCACCCCGGCGCCCGCGAAGGTGATCTTCGACGTCGACGCGAACACCAAGGGCCGGTTCGGGTTGCCCGCTGCTTCGGCCAGACCCAGGACGTCGATGTTCTGTTCGAAATCATGAGTCAATGTGTGCACGGCGTAGGCGTTGTCCCACATCAACCGGAAATCATTTGCAGCAGTCTGCATTTGGACCAGGCGCCGCACCTTCTCCCACGAGTAGGTCACGCCGGTCGGGTTCGAGTACACCGGAACGCACCACATGCCCTTGATGGCGGGATCCACTGCGACCAACTCTTCGATCAGATCGACGTCCGGGCCGTCCTCGTGCATCGGCACAGTGATCATCTCGATGCCGAGTGTTTCGGTGATCGCGAAGTGCCGGTCATACCCCGGCGCCGGACAGAGGAACTTCAACGCGGGTTCGGCCGCCCACGGCCGCGGAGAATCGACGCCACCGTGCAGCATGGTGAACGTCACCACGTCGTGCATGAACTCGAGGCTGGCGTTGTTGCCCGCGATCAGGTTGGGCACACCGATGCCGAGCAGCTCACCGAAGATGGCCCGCAACTCGGGCAGCCCATGCAGGCCGCCGTAGTTGCGGGTGTCGGTACCGTCACCGTCTTTGAAACTGTCTTCTCCAGGTAGGCCGAGCAGGGCATTGGACAGATCCAGCTGCGCCGCCGACGGCTTGCCCCGGGTCAGATCGAGCTTGAGGCCCTTGGCCGCCAGCTCGGCGTAATTGCGCGTCTGCAACTCGTGCTGTGCGCGAAGGTCCGCAGGGCCGAGCGACTGAAACGACACGAGAGCGCCTTTCACCTGAGGCGGGAAGCTAAGGGGACCCCGCGCACCCGCCAGAGCCCATTGACCCTTGCTGCCTTCCGGCCCTGGGGGAGTTCACAGGATAGACGCCGCGCGGGGTCCAGAACGGAGTCTAGTGCGTGACTCAACGGGTACATCAGCGTGGTCGGCTACCATGACCGGCGGAGGATTCGCCTAGTGGCCTATGGCGCTCGCCTGGAACGCGGGTTGGGTTAATAGCCCTCAGGGGTTCAAATCCCCTATCCTCCGCACTCGGGGCCGAGGTGCGACCAACATCACGAATCTCCTGGTCGCACCTCGGACCGACAACCTGTAGGAGGAGCATGCGGCGCTGGATCGCGGTCTTGTGGCACGCCTCGTTCTCGTGTGTAGCCGCGGTCCTCTATTTCGCCTTCGTCCTGCCGCGCTGGTGGGAGCTGACGGGCACCACGTCGCACACCCTGGGCACGGTGCTGCGCATCGTCACCGGTGTGCTGATCGGCCTGGCCGCGCTGCCGGTGGTGTTCACGCTGTTGCGGACGCGCCGGCCGGAATTCCTGACGCCCCTGCTGGCCCTGCGGCTGCGCACGGCGTCGATCGTGCTGCACGTCCTGGCCGGTGTGCTGATCATCGGTGCGGCGATCAGCGAGATCTGGCTCTCGCTCGACGACGCAGGTCAGTGGCTCTTCGGGGTCTACGGTGCGGCCGCCGCGATCGCACTGCTCGGGATATTCGCGTTCTATCTGGCCGACGTCGCCGAGCTGCCGCCGCCACCGCCGAAACCGCTGAAGCCCAAGACGCCGAAGCAGCGGCGCGGCCGCCGGAAGAACGACGGCGAGGACGCCACCGAGGACGCCACCGAAGACGCCCAGGCCACCGAGACCGAAGATCCGGACGCCGAGGAGGAAGCGTCCTCTGACGAGGCCGCCGAAGAGGCGCCGGACGCCGATGACCAGCCCGAAGACAAGCCGGCCGAGGTCACAGTCGAAGCCGAGGAGCCCGAAGCGCCGGAGGCGCAGGCCGCTGACAAGGACCCGGAGACGAAGAAGACCAATGGCACATCGCCCGCGGGCGGCACGTCCGCCAAGGGTGATCCGACGCGTCGTCGCCGCAGGCGGCTGCGTGGCGGTGTCGCGGTCGAGGATTAAGAAACCTAGGTTTCGGGCAAGATGAGCTGATGCGCATATTCCCTGTGCGTCGCTCGCCGGCGACGCTGCTGACCGCGCTGGTCGCGGTCCTGGCGCTGGTCGCGCCAGTCAATCCGGCAGCGTCCACGGCCGCTCCCGGGGACCCGCTCGCTGCTGCGGGCCAGGTCGAACCGGCGGTGGCACGCATCGACACCGAGGTTCACTATCAGAACGCGGTCGGAAGCGGCACCGGCATCGTCCTGGACCCGGGCGGTCAGGTGCTGACCAACTTCCACGTCGTGGCGGGCGCGGACCGCATCACCGTCAGCGTCGTCGGCCGCGCGTTCCCCGCTGAGCTCGTCGGCTACGACCGCCGACGCGACATCGCGGTGCTGCGCCTCATCGGTGCGGGTGGGCTGCCCGTCGCCCCGATCGGTGACTCCGGCGCCCTGGTGGAGGGCGAGCCCGTCGTCGCCATCGGCAATGCGCAGGGCAGCAATGCACCGCTGACACACGAGGTTGGGACCGTCAGCGGTTTCGGCCGAACGGTCACCGCTGAGGACACGCTCACCGGCAGCAAGGACGAGCTGACCGGCCTGATCGAGTTCGCGGCACCGGTCATCGCCGGAGACTCCGGCGGCCCCGTCGTCAACGGAGCCGGTCAGGTCGTCGGAATCACGACCGCCGCGTCGGTCAACTTCCGCATGGGTCCGGGCGGCAAGGGTTACGCGATTCCGATCAACGACGCGATGGCCATCGCCAATCAGATCCGCTCAGGCGCGGCGTCAGACTCGATCCACATCGGACCCCCGGTGCTGCTCGGTGTCGGTGTGCGCACCGCTCCCTCGGAGGGACCGGGCGTGCTCGTCGCTGACGTCCTGCGCGGTGGTCCTGCCGAACAGGCGGGTTTGGTGAGCGGCGACATGCTCACGACGCTGGACGGCGTGCCGCTGGATTCGGCCACCGCCCTGACCTACGTGCTCGATCGCCACTACCCCGGCGACGTCATCGATCTCACGTGGATCGACGGTAGCGGCCAGCAGCGCACCGGCAAGGTAGCGCTCATTCCGCTGTAAATCGTTGCCTCACAACAGTTCCGCGCGATCTAGAAGGCTATCCAGCCGGGCGATCACGGCGTCGAGTTCGAACTCGAACTGAGTTTGGCCGTCATGCTCGGCACGTTGAGCCGATTCCAGCACTCGGCGTAGCGCCGGGTAGTGGCCCTCCGGTTCCCGCAGTAGCGCCTCGGTGGTTTCGGCGCGGTGGCGGTGAACACCCGACCCGGTCTGTGCGACGACGGTTTGCGCGGCCGATTGGGCAATGTTGGAGGCGGCGGTGAGACCGTGCCGCGCGCTGTCGGGATCGAGACCCGCCGACAGCAGCGCGTCGAGGACACGATCGGCCAAGGCCAACGCCGCGGCGGTGCTGAGGCCGCGCAGCTGGGTGAAGTCGGTCGTGGCACCGACCTTGATCAGTCCATCGCGGTAGGCCACCGCGTATGCCCGCAGCGTGACTCGCCAGTCGTCGTCGGTGGGCAGCTCGACGGGAGCGAGTTCTCGCTCGAACTGGTCGAGCACCATCAAGGTCAGCAGACCCGCACGGTCGCCGACGTAGTAGTGCAGCGCCTTGCGGCTCACTCCGAGTGCATCGGCGACCGCCTGCATGGTCAAGTCGCTGGCCGAGATGCTGCGCGCCGCGGCGACGATCTGGTCCCGGCTGATCCGCGGTGGACGCCCCCTGGTTCGCCCGTTCATCACCGTCACCCTAGGCGATTTTTCGCCGGTCGGGAAAAAACCCTTCCCTAGCGCGTCGGGCTTCCCTATGCTGAGCGGGTGCCAAACACCCCCTACCGGGTCGTCCAGTGGACGACTGGAAATGTCGGAAAGAGCTCGGTCGAGGCGATCGCCAAGAACCCGAACTACGAACTGGTCGGCGTCTACGCGTGGTCGAAGGACAAATCGGGCCGCGACGCCGGCGAACTGGCGGGTATCGAGCCGCTGGGCGTGAAGGCCACCAACGATGTCGATGAGCTGCTGGCACTCAAGCCCGATGTCGTGGTCTACAACCCGATGTGGATCGACGTCGGCGAGCTCGTCCGCATCCTCGAGGCGGGGGTCAACGTCGTCGCGTCGGCGTCCTTCATCACCGGACACAACCTCGGTGAAGGCCGGCAGAAACTCGAAGACGCATGCCAGCGCGGCGGATCGACGCTCTTCGGCTCTGGCGTCAGCCCGGGTTTCGCCGAATTGCTGGCCATCGTGGCGACGACGGCCTGTGACCGGGTCGACAAGGTCATCATCGCCGAGTCCGCCGACACCACCCTGTACGACTCACCCGACACCGAGCGTCCCGTGGGCTTCGACATGGCCATCGACGACCCGGCGCTGCAGCCGATGGCCGCGAACGGCACCGCGGTGTTCGCCGAGGCCGTGCAACTCGTGGCCGACTCTCTGGGCCTCGAGCTCGACGAAATCAAGTGCGTCTCCGAATACGCCCAGACCACTGAGGATCTCGCGATGGCCTCGTGGACCATCAAGGCCGGCCACGTGGCAGGGGTCTATGCCAGCTGGCAGGGCATCGTCAACGGAAAGACCGTGATCGACATCAATGTGAGGTGGAAGAAGGGCACGACGCTGCAGCCCGATTGGCAGCTCGACGGCGACGGTTGGAAGATCACCATCGAGGGCCGGCCGACGGTCAACATGCAGGTGGGTTTCCTGCCGCCGCCGGACATGATCGAGAACGCGAAGACCATCGAGGACTTCTTCGTGCTCGGTCACATCATGACGGCGATGCCGCCGATCCACGCCATCGGAGCCGTCGTGGCGGCCGCGCCGGGCATCGCCACGTACAAGGATCTGCCGCTGCCGCAGGCGCGCGGCACTGTGCCAACGGCTTAGCGTCGGCCCGCGACCTTCTTGGGAACAGCCGACTCCCGATAGCGCGCACCGTATTTCGGTACCACGACGGGATCGTTGCGCCGCGCAGCAGTGATCGCGTTGCGAAGCGGCCGGGCCAGTCCGGCGAACGATCCCATATCGAAGAGCATCGGCGTAAGCAGGCGATCATGGACGAACGCGAAGGCGCTACCGGAGCCCGGATCGGACCAACCGAGCGTCCCGCCCAAACCGAAGTGGCCGAAACCCTTGAGCAGACCGGGGATCGGCGACTCGTGATAGCCGAGATGAAACGGCATCGGAACGCCGACGTTCAGATCCGGCCACGGCTTCGGGTTTCCGATCAGCCCCTGCGTCAGGTCCTCCGAAAGGAGTTCGACGCCGTCGATGCTGCCGCCATTCGCGATCGCGGCGTACATCCTGGCCAGTCCACGTGCCGTCACCACCCCGTTGGCTGCAGGAACCTCGCCGTCGAGGAACGGGATATCGCCCTGCACAAAGGATTTGATGCCGGGGAAATACATCGCGCCCAGCGCCCCCGACAGCGGCAATCCGGCCACCTTCGGAGCGACGAAGTCGAACACCGGATTCGCGCGGCTGCCCTGTGGCGCGAGAATCTGCGCAACCTTGGTCGGCGAGCCCGCCGGTGGCCGACCGAGATGCACACCATCCGTGTTCAGCGGTTGCGCGACCTCGATGCGGAAGAGCTCACGCATGCCCATACCCGTCACGGCCCGGGCCAGCCCGGAGAGAATCCATCCATACGTCAGCGCGTGGTAGGCCGGCCAGCCCCGCTGGCGATCGGACGGCGCCGCGGCAAGTCGCTCTTCCATCAACAGGTGATCGAGCAGCTCATCCTTGGTCACGCCCTTGAGATGCGCCAGTCCTGCCCTGTGTCGCAGGACGTCGCGCACAGTGATGTCTTCCTTGCCGCTGGCGCCGAATTCGGGCCAGTACTGCGCGACGGGCTCGTCGTAGGACAGCAGGCCGCGATCCACCAGGCGGTGGATGACCATCGCCGCGACCCCCTTGGTCGCAGAGAACACCATTGCCCCCGTGTCGGCGGTCCATGGGTGCTCACCGGACCTGTCGGCCCATCCCGTCCACACGTCGACGACGGGTCTGCCGTCGATGTAGACCGCCAGCGCCCCGCCACCGAACCGCTGGCCCGGGAACAGTCCGGCGAAGATTCGCATGACGTTTCCGAAGCGGGGATCTGCCGCGCCCGAGACGTCGCGCGGCAAACCTTCCCCGGCCCGCAGAAGTGACGCCTTCGTCATACCGCCAACAATGCGTCCGCAGCCATCGCTGTGGACCCAGAACCGCGATATTCAGCCGGTAACGCTCATGACGTTGGCCTTCAGCTGTGCTCCAGGCGGGCCCTCCAGGACGACGTCCTTGAGGATCTGCGCCTGTTCTTTGTGCACGGTGAACTCACCCTTCTGGGGCGCGTTCCCGCCGAGAACCTCGTAGAACACCGTGAACGGTGTCTCTGGCAAGGGGTGCAGGCCAATGTATTTCGGCTCGATCGTGTACTTGTAGCTACACGCACCCGCTGGCACACAAGTCTGCTCGGTGACAATCACCCCGACCGCGAACTCGACGGGTGTGGGCACCTTCGGCGGCGGAGGCGCCAACGTCGTGCGCGGTGTCGCGGTGCGCTCAGACGGTTTGGGTGCGGTCACGCTGCCATAGATCATCACTGCCGCGACGCCGACACCGCCGGCGACGATGGCGAACAGCGCCAGGCCCGCGCACCACTTCCGAACGGTCGACGAAACGTGCATACGCCTACTCAACCTGGCGCGTGCCGCAGGCGGTAGCCCGGGTGCTCGTCAGTGCAGTGGCCGCCGTCGCCTGCCGAGGAAGATCGTCAGCACGATTGCGCCGATGCCGACCGCCGCCGCCATCACCGCGGCCACGATCATGGTGATGTCCTTGCCGGACATACCGGTGGGCGACGAGTCACTCACCAGCTCCATGTCGTAGTTGCCCGGCAGCGGTCCCTCTGCGGGCGCTTCCATCCCGGGGAAGCTCTGCGTCTGGTTGATCTCGAACTGTGGCACGCCTTGCTCGTTCTGCTTCCACTCGCCCCACGCCGGTGTGACACCGTCGAGTAGCACCTTGTGCGCGCCGGCCTGGGCCGGATCGGGGCCGACGTCGACGATCTTGCGGACCACGATCGGCCGGTACGTCGCACTGGCGTACTTGACCTGGACGGGGACGTCGGTGAGGGTGCGCACCGGCGGCGGTGGCGGCGGAGGTGGCAATCCCGGTCCCGGGAAGTACCCGCCACCGAAGAAGTTGCCCACCGCGGTCGCGATGAGTTCGCCGAGGGGGTTGAACCGCATTGCCGTGAAGTTGTACGAACCAACGTCGCGCACCTCGGTCACGATCCGACCCAGCGGCGGAATGATCAGCACCCTGGGCACACCGTCGACGTCATAGACAAGCTGCAACGGCTCGGGAAACGGGTTGGAAAGCATCGGCCGGTAGTACTTGTCGTACTGCACCCAGTCCGGCTGCCATTGCAGGACATCGCGTTCGGCGGCAAATTGGGCGTTGGCGGGCGGGTTCCCGTCACCCGGATCCCCGCCGGTATTGGCGTCCGGCGGCGTGAGGACCAGATCCCTGAGCTTGTCGATCTCGGCGGCCGGCGCAGGCGGCGGATCCTCTAGGACCGGCGGCGCCTGCTGAGCGATCTCGATGTTCTCCGGGTCTGCTTCCGGTCGTTGCGGCTCGGGAGTCGTGGTGACACCCGCGGCGGGTTCGATGCTTCCGGCGTCTTCGACGGTCGACTCACCGCTGGTCTCTTTCGAGTCGGTTGCCGACGTCGACGTGCCGGGCGTGGATCCCGTGGTCGGTGTCACCGCAGTCGTAGCCGCCGACGGAGTCGGGAGTGCGCCCGTTGGCGTTGGTAACGGCCCAGTTGGAGTTGGTAACGGACCGGTTGGAGTGGGTAACGGACCCGTTGGAGTGGGTAACGCACCCGTTGGCGTGGGTAACGCACCAGTTGGAGTCGGGAGCGGACCCGTTGGAGTTGGTAACGCACCAGTTGGAGTCGGGAGTGGGCCCGTGGGGGTCGGGAGCGGGCCCGTGGGGGTCGGGAGCGGGCCCGTGGGGGTCGGGAGCGGTGCGGCCTCAGTCGTGACGACCTCGGGCTCCTGCGTCACCACCGGCGCCGGCGTCGTCACCGGCTCCTGAGTCACCACCGGCTCCTGAGTCACTACCGGGGGCGCCTCGGTCACGACAGGAGCCTCGGTCACCACGGGAGCCTCGGTCACGACGGGCGCTTCCGGGGTATACGCGGGCACCGGCGGAGCTTGGACAACCGGCGCCTCGTAGACCGGCGGAGCCTCGGTCGCTACCGGCTCCTCGTAGACCGGGGTGTCCACAATCGTCGTTTCCGTCGGCTGAGCAAGAGCGGGGAATGCTCCGGCGACGAGCGCGGTGGACGAGACCACGACAACCGAAGACAGCGCGACGGCTAGACCGCAAATGCGCCGGATAGGAGTTGGATCATGCATTGTCGTTCCCCAGTCAGGTCGTCGGGCGTGTGAGCCGGAGTGCGGCTTCGGCAACAAAAGCGGGCAGCGAAACGCAATTCGACAGGCCTGCTGTGGGCCGGCCAAAAACGGACATCAGCTACCCCGTTCACGCTGGCGATTCCCCCGAACACGTCAGATCGTCGAATTCTCGCAGTCAGCGGCGCGCACCGCCACCCATTCAGTGAAATCAGCAAATTTTGACGACGGATGGCATCCTGGCGTGGAATGCGGTTGGCTAGGCGACGTGGTTGCTTTGCGTTTTCAAGGGATAGTCCGGCTTCCTACCGTGGCTGACCTCGCCCTGCGGCCATGGAGGTGAAGAGCTTGCGGATCCGCTCGCGCCACGTGGGTTGCGGTATGTCGAGCGCCGATTCAATCTCTAATACGGGACCGGGCGGCTGCCCGATCGTGAAGACTGTGAACCCGCTGGTTTGCCACCGTCCGCAGGAGGCGTAGTGGAGGGCACGCCCTTCGGCAAGTACCGCCTCGTCGAGTTGATCGGCCGCGGCGGCATGGGTGAGGTGTGGAAGGCATTCGACACAGCCACCCGGCGAGTCGTTGCGGTCAAGGTGCTGCCTGCGCAGCTGGCCGCAGACCCCACGTTCGAGGAGCGGTTTCGGCATGAGGCATTCGCCGCTGCGGGGCTCAACAACCCACACGTCGTCCCGATTCACAACTTCGGTGAGATCGAGGGCCGCCTATACGTGGACATGCGGCTGATCGAAGGCCAAGACCTCGAAAACGTTCTTTCCGACGGTCCGATGGAGCCCGCGCGAGCGGTGAAGATCATCGAGCAGATCGCGTCGGCGCTCAACGCGGCGCACAAGATCGGGCTCGTGCATCGTGATGTGAAGCCCTCCAACATTCTGGTCGCCGAAGACGACTTCTCGTACCTGATCGATTTCGGCATCGCGCGCGCAGCTGGTGAGACGAAGTTGACGGCCACCGGCAACGTGGTCGGCACCTGGCCGTACATGGCGCCAGAGCGCTTCACCACCGGCCAGTCTGACACTCGTTCGGACATTTACGCATTGACTTGCGTGCTGTACGAGTGCCTTACCTCCAGCCGGCCATTCCCCGGCAACAGCGTGGAGCAGCAGATCGCTGGGCACCTGACGACCCCGCCGCCGCGGCCGTCGATCAAGATCCCGGGGGTGTCGCCCGAGCTGGACGCGGTGATCGCCTCCGGGATGGCCAAGGACCCCGAGGACCGGTACCCAACGACGACGGAGATGGCCCGCGCGGCCGTGGCGGCGCTCGCCGCCAGCGGGCGCACCCGGGACGCCAGACCCGGTTCGTCGCAGACGGCGGCCGGGGCTGCGCCCGCGGCGCTGACGCGGGGTTTTGAAGAGGAAGACACCGAAAAGCACTGGCATAAAGAAACAAAGGCTCTGCCGGCCGAGCACGCTGAGCCCGCCGCGGATGCTACCCAGGCCCAACCGGCCGTGGACGCGACGCAGGCCCGTCCGGCCGAACCGGCCCCGCCCCAATGGGCGGCGACCAAAGCCGGCACGCCCGAGCACGTCGAAAAGGCATGGGCTCCAACGACAGCTCAACCGGCCCAGCCCCAGTGGGCACCAACCCAGGCCGGACCGCCCGAGCACGTGGCCAAGGCGTGGGCCCCGACGCACCTCGGTGCACCCTCGCCGCACGCCGAGAGCGCGGCGGCTCCTACCCAGGCACAACCGGCGCAGGCGCCAAGCCCACCTTTACCACCGGATTCTGCCGCCCCGCAACAGAAGTCCGACGACGATGCGCCCTGGCCGTGGTACCGGCGCCCGGCGATCGTTGTGCCCGTTGCCCTGGTGATGATCTTCGCCGCCGTCGCTACGATCCTGCTCGTGCTCGGCGGAGACGAGGCAACAGAGCCCGGCGGTAGCGCACCACCACCGGGCGCCGGACCCAACGGTACGTTCACTGCTTCTTTCGGCGCCCCGACCCAGCCCAATGGTCAGCCGTTCCAGAATGCTTCGGGCGGCAACGAGACGTGGGCGATCAACTCGGCGTGCGAAGACGGCAGCGGCAAGTGCGCGGCGAGTGCGACGAAGGTCGCTGGATCTCTTACCGCGGCAACGGCATTGGTGCTGGACCAGGTCGACGGTCGGTGGGAGTCGGTGACCACAAAGGAAGGGAAGTGCGGTGGCGCCGCCTCGACCGAGGTCTGGGAGTCGATGTCGTTGCAGTCACAGCCCGACGGGTCGCTGGTAGGCGAGTTCATCGTCCGGTCGACGGACCCCAACTGCGCCAGCAACCGAACAGTGACGTTCACCCGCACCGGAGACGTCGAGGAGGGTGTCTCCGTCGTCGATCCCGCATCCCTGCCCGCCCGGGTGCCATCGCCGGCGCAGGCGCTGTACGGCCGCTACCAGGAGGTCGACATCTACAAGGACGGCAACCGCAGCGCCGACGTGAGCTTCGACATCTCGACCTACTGCCTTCGCACCGGCGACCGCTGCCTGAGCTACTGGTTCAACCCGGGCGACGCCAAGATCCTCACCTTCGCCAAGAACCAATTTGTCTTGGCCAACACGTCTTCGGACTCGACGTGTGAGAAAGGCGGTCCCGCACACCGCGAGATCACCTTGCAGTACCCAGTGCCCACGCCGGCGCAGGATCCGATCACGCTACTCACCGGAAACGGGCACTACACGGTCACCGGCGCCTGTCCGTTCAACAGCGACTTCGAATCCCGGGTGGAGCGAACCGGGGACTAGACCAACCCGGCGACGAACGTCGCGGCCTGATCCGTCATGCCGGGGACGTACTGGTGGTGCGGGGCCCGGTTACTCAGGTCGCCCTTGTCGCAGATCGGGTCCTGGGGGTTGCACAGGTCGATGGTTCTCGCGCCGAATGCGGGGCTGAGGACGTTCAGCGGGCCCATCACTCTGCCGAGGGGGTTGCCGAACACGGCGACGGCGGCCACGCGGTTCGCCGCATCGGGCGGCATCGGAGTTGCAAGTGCGTTGAGGTTGAGGCCCGGGACGTAATTCAGGCCTGGTATCGCACTCATGCCCGCTACGGCCGACACGTTCGGGGCGACGCCCAACATCAAATCGACGACGGCCGCGCCCTGGGAGAATCCGCCGAGAACCAGCTTGGTGTTCGGACAGGTATTCGCCATGAACTGAGCGTGATTGTTCGCGTCGGTGGCCCCGTCGGCGGCGCGAAGAAAGTTGAACGTCGCGGCGTAGTTGACCGCGTACACGCCGACCGTCCTGGGGGCGACCTTGGAGCGCAAGGCGTCGACGAATCCCTGGCCGACAATGCCGATGCCCGGCGGATCGTTGGTTCCGCGGGCGAATATCACCTCGATATCGGGACACCCCTGGGCAGCTGCCGTCGGAACGCCGTTGGGCGCGAACGACATCGCGACGACGGTCAACGCGGCGGCGAATAGACGGACAGAGAACCTGCGCGGGCGCGCCGCGTCGAATGCCATCTGCCCGATGGTAGACAGCAAATCCGCAGCCCGCAGACGGTTTCGGCGGTGGGCTATTTCTTCAGCGTGAATTGGGTGAGATCGATATAGCCCGCTCGAAAGGCGTCGGCGCAACCGACCAGGTACCTCATGTACCGCTGGTATACCTCTTCGGACTGAATCTCGACGGCCTCGGTGTGGTGCGCCTCCAGTGCAGCGGCCCACAGGTCAAGTGTCCTGGCGTAGTGCAGCCGAAGCGACTGCCGGCGCGTCAGGTTGAAACCCATCTTCGACGAGTGAAACTCCACTATCTCGATCGCGGGCAACTGCCCGCCCGGGAAGATCTCGGTAGCGATGAACTCGTTGAAGCTGGTCATGTCTTCGGACATTTCCAAGCCGTGGTCGACGATCTGCTCCGGAGTCAGCATCGTGATCGTGTGCAGCAGCATCACTCCGTCATCGGGCAGGACGCGGTGGGCCATCCCGAAGAAATCGTCGTACCGGTCATACCCGAAATGCTCGAAGGCGCCGATGGAGACGATCCGATCGACGGGCTCGTCGAACTCCTCCCAGCCGTGCAGCAACACTCGCCTGCTGCGCTCGGTGCCCATCGCATCGAAAACGTTCTGCACGTGGGTGGCCTGGTGTTTCGACAACGTCAATCCGATGACGTTGACGTCGTACTTCTCGATCGCGCGGCGCATCGTTCCGCCCCAGCCACAGCCGATGTCCAGCAGCGTCATACCGGCCCGCAGACCCAGCTTGCCCAGCGCCAGGTCCATCTTGGCGAGCTGCGCCTGTTCGAGCGGAATATCGCGTAGGCGGTCGAAGTACGCGCAGCTGTAGGTCATGGAAGGGTCGAGGAACAGGCGGAAGAAGTCGTCGGACAGGTCGTAATGTGCCTGCACCTCTTCGAAGTGCGGTTTCAGATTCTCCGTCATGACGTTTACACGCCTTTCTGGACTCCATAGTTCGCGCAGATTCCTCCGAAACAATGAAACCTCACGGAGCGTCGTTCGTGAACGGAATTCTCTTCGACCGCCGTTACCAATGTGTGACAAGCGCCTAAACCTGCACTACACGGGATTCCCGTCGTCGTCCCAGTTCGCGGCCACCTTCTTGCTTGGCTGCACGCGTGGCGGCTCCCCCGGCATTTTCGGGTAACTCGGCGGGTACGGCAGATCTGAAAGCCCCCGCTCCTGCTCGTCGGCCTTCACCATCTCCAGCAGCGACTCGAGCGACTGGGCGTTGGAGTCGATGTCGGCCCACGGGTCCGGCCGGCTTGCGACGAAATCCGGGACCGTCGAGATGGTGTAGTCGTCGGGATCGGCGTCGCGCAATTCTTCCCAGCTCAGCGGTGTCGACACAGTCGCAATCGGGGTTTTGCGCGCCGAATAAGCCGATGCGAAAGTGCGGTCGCGGGCGTTCTGGTTGTAGTCGATGAAGATCCGCTTCCCGCGTTCCTCTTTCCACCACGACGTTGTCACCGCCTTAGGCGCCCGCCGCTCCACCTCACGTGCCAACGCGATGCCCGCGCGTCGCACCGCGATGAAATCCCAGTCCGGTGTGATCCGTAGGAAGATGTGCACACCGCGCCCACCGGACGTCTTGGGATAGCCGACCAGTCCGAGCTCGTCGAGCAGTGGCTTCAGAACGTCCACCGCGACCTCACGCGCCTCCTTGAACACAGTGCCTGGCTGCGGATCCAGATCGATTCGCAGTTCGTCGGGGTGTTCGGTGTCGGGACAGCGCACCTGCCACGGATGCAGCGTGACCGTGCCCATCTGCGCGGCCCACGCGATCGCCGAAGGGTGAGTCACCTTGAGCGCGTCGGCCGTTCGGCCCGACGGGAAGGTGACGACGCAGGTCTCCAAATAATCGGGGTGCTTCTGCGGCACGCGCTTCTGGTAGATCTCCTCGCCCTCTACCCCGTCGGGGAAGCGCTGCAGGTGGGTGGGCCGGTCCCGCAGGGCAGCGAGCATGGGGCCCGAGGCGACGGCCAGGTAGTAGTCGAACAGCTTGCCTTTGGTGCCGTTCTTGCCCAGCTTCGGGAAGTACGGCTTGTCCCGGTTGGTCAGCCGCACCTTGACCCCGTCGACATCGATTTCTTCTGCGGGCGTTGCCATTTACGTTGACTCCAACACGTCGTCGAGATCGTAATTCAAGGGCACATCGAGCTGATCGAAGGTGCAGCTGGCCGGCTCACGGTCGGGACGCCAGCGCATGAACTTGACCGCGTGCCGAAACCGCTTACCGTTCGCCGTGTTTCCTTCCATCTGGTCATAAGCGACCTCGCACACCTTTTCCGGACGCACCGGAATCCATCGCTTGTCGGCCGCGGAGTTCCACCGGCTCGGGTCGCCCTCGCGCAATTCGTCACCTTCGCGCAGCGGCTCCAGCTCGCTCAGTAGCTTGATCCGATCCTTGACGCTGAACGATGCTGCCCCACCGACCATCTGGAGTTCCCCGTCACCCCGGTAGAGGCCGAGCAGGATCGATCCGACACCTTCACCGCTCTTGTGGATCCGGTAGCCCATGGCCACACAGTCGGCGTCGCGGGCGTGCTTGACCTTCACCATTTCCCGCTTGCCGGGCAGATAGCGACCGTCGAGGCGCTTGGCGATCACCCCGTCCAGCCCCGCGCCCTCGAATGTCTCGAGCCACTGCGTGCCCTGCTCCGGGTCCTCAGTGGTGCGCGTGACGTGGCACCACGTCTTCTCGTTCACCGCATCGGACAGCGCTTCGCGGCGGACCCGGAACGCCTCCTTGAGTAGCGACGTGTCACCGGTGGCGAGTGCGTCGAATCCGATGAAATGCGCGGGCGTCTGCTCGGACAGCATTTTGATACGGCTGACCGCTGGATGGATGCGTTGGGACAGCGATTCCCAGTCCAGCCGCATGCGTCCCTCGATCGTCCTGGGGACGACGACCTCGCCGTCGAGCACACACCGGGGCGCAAGCTCGTCACGCAGCGCGACGAGGAGTTCGGGGAAATACCGACCCAGATCCTTACCGCTGCGCGACAGCAGGACGATCTCGTCGCCGTCGCGGAACACCAGCGCCCGGAAGCCGTCCCATTTCGGCTCGTAGGACCACACCCCCGCATCGGTCGGCACCTTGGCCTGCGCCTTCGCGAGCATCGGCTCCAGCGGTGGCATGACGGGTAGGTCCACAGTCTCCATACTCACGTAGACCTCCGACGTCCGGCAATGTCATCGGGTGATTCTCGGCAGAGGAGCGCACGTACGGTTTGGGTGGACGACGTGAGAGCGAGTTCGAGGGAGCAGGATGACCGATAGTCATACGACGGCGGCACGCTGGCCACAATTGCGGGTCGACGACTGGACCGCGTCCCGCGACACGCTGCACATGTGGACACAGATCGTCGGCAAGATACGGCTCGCGCATGCGCCATTGGTCAACCACTGGTGGCAGGTCACCCTCTACGTGAGCCCCCGGGGTCTGACCACCTCGACGATCCCGTACAGAGCGGGGGTCTTCGACATCGAGTTCGACTTCGTCGACCACAGGTTGGTGCTCCGGTCCAGCGACGGCGGCGCTCGTCACGTCGCGCTCGAGCCGAAGTCGGTCGCCGACTTCCACGCCGAGACCATGAGTGCCCTCGACGAGCTCGGCATCGCGGTGACGATCCAGGCGACGCCCAATGAGGTCGATCCGGCGATCCCGTTCGCCGACGACCGCGAGCATGGTTCCTACGACCGCGATGCCGTAAACCTCTTTTGGCGCCAGCTGGTCGCGGCCGATCGGGTTATGCATGAGTTTCGCTCGAAGTTCATCGGCAAGGTCAGCCCGGTCCACTTCTTCTGGGGCGCCATGGATCTGGCCTGCACCAGATTCTCCGGCCGCAGGGCGCCCGAACATCCTGGCGGCGCACCCAACTGCGGGGACTGGGTGATGGTAGAGGGCTACTCACACGAGTTGAGCAGCTGCGGTTTCTGGCCGGGCGGCGATGAAGGCGCTTTCTACGCGTACGCCTATTCCGAACCCGACGGCTTCGCCGACTATCCCGTCGCTCCCCGGGAAGCCTTCTACAGCAAGGAGAACGGCCAGTTCCTGCTGCCCTACGAGGCGGTGCGGACGGCGGCGGACCCGGACCGCACGCTGCTGGAGTTTCTGCAGACCACCTACGAGGCCGCAGCCGTACGCGGCGACTGGGACCGCGCCGCGCTCGAAGTGGATCCACACCGTTGGAGCCACAAGCAGCGACCATCGACTCGACACAGCTGAATCACGGCCCAGCGCACCGAGTCTGAAACCTCATGTAGTGGTGCGCTCCGTCGCCACCTCGCCGTAGTTGTCGTGCAGGCGCCACCATTCATAGGGCGCGCCCTGCGGCCGCCCTTCAGGAACGTCCTGCCACTCTTCCTGCCGGCCCAGTGGCGTGATGTCGAGCAATGACCACGCCGGGCCGATCTCCTCGATGCCGCGTCCGTTGAGGAAATACGTTTCATAGGTGCGGTCGCCGTCGCGGATGAAGACGATGAGACCGAACATCTCCTCGACGCCGAAGTCCTGCGAAACTCATCACCGACAAGGGTGAAGAAGGACAGGTGCTCCCACCCCATCCGCGCCTTGAACTGTGCGATGCGCCCCTGCGGAGCGGCCGTTACGAATGCGAGGCTGGTGTCGCGGGCCGCCAGATGTGCCGGATGGGTCACCGTGTCGGCGAAGAACGCGCAGCCCGAACAGGACCCCTCCGGCCAGTTCTCGACGTCGGGGGCATAGAAGAAGCGGTAGACGATCAGCTGGCGCCGCCCGTCGAACAAGTCGAGGAGGCTCACCTCGCCCTCGGGGCCGACGAAGCGGTAGTCGCTGCGTACGGGGGTCATCGGCAGTCGCCGACGCTTCGCGGCCAGGGCGTCCCTCGCCTTCATCAACGCCTTCTCCTCGGCCACCAGCTCGTCGCGCGCCGCCTGCCATTCGTCGCGCGAGACAATCTCCGGCAGCGCGATCGACTCCTGCTCCATCGATGGTGACGGGATAGCGGGAGCTTCCTGCTTCGCCATGTCGTCCATACATAGGTAGACCTCCCAGCCGCCGCATAGTCATCGGGTGCAGGATCGACGTGTGTCGATATCCCCGCTGCACGATCCCGACCGGCGCGCCTTCGCGAGCGACAACTACGCAGGCGTGCACGCCGAGGTGCTGACCGCGCTCGCTGCCGCCAACGGTGGTCATCAGGTCGCCTACGGCGAAGACCTCTACACCGCCAAGCTCGCCGACGTGATCCGCGCGCATTTCGGTGAGCGTGCCGAGACGTTTCCCGTCTTCAACGGCACCGGCGCCAACGTCATCGCACTCACCAGCGTGTTACCGCGCTGGGGGGCCGTCGTGGCGGCGTCGAGCGCGCACATCCACACCGACGAGGCCGGCGCCCCCGAGCGGGTGACCGGCCTGAAACTGCTGACCGTCCCCACCGCGGACGGCAAGCTGACGCCCGAGTTGGTCGCTCGCGAGGCATGGGGCTGGGGCGACGAACACCGCGCTCAGCCACTCGCCGTGAGCATCACCCAGACCACCGAACTGGGCACCCTCTACACGCCGGACGAGGTGCGCGCGATCTGCGACTTCGCCCACCAACACGGGATGGCCGTCCACATGGACGGCGCCAGGGTGTGGAACGCGGCGTCCGCGCTCGGCCTCGGTTTCCGGGAGTTCACCACCGACGCCGGTGTCGACATCCTCAGCCTCGGCGGCACCAAAAACGGGCTACTCGGCGCGGAGGCGGTGCTGGTGCTCGACCCGGACCGGTCCGGAGGGCTGGTGTTCCTGCGCAAGATGACCATGCAACTGGCGAGCAAGATGCGCTTCGCGTCCGCACAGCTGCTCGCCCTCTTCGACGACGACCTAGGCCTGCGCAGCGCCGCCAACGCCAATGCGATGGCAGCGCGTCTGCGCGGCGCGCTCGAAGCGGGCATCGTCGACGGCACACTGAGCGGTCTGGCCTTCACCCAGGACAGCCAGGCGAACGCGATCTTCGCGACACTGCCGACCGAGATCGCCGACCGGATCCGCGAGCGGGTGCGCTTCTACGACTGGGACCGCGCCCGCGGCGAAGTTCGGTGGATGACCGCATGGGACACCACATCTGATGACGTCGACCGTTTCGTGGCCATCATCGCCGAAGAGTTCGCACGCTGATGACCACGCCGTTCGCCGAGGCTGTCGACGCGGTTCGTCGTGGCGAAAAAGACGCGGGCGAAGCCGCCGACGCATTGCTGCACATGCTGACCGACAAGGAACTGCTGTGGCTGCTCGACGGCGATAAGACGATGATCGGGTCTGCCGTCGACGGTGCGCGCGCTCGGAAGAATTTCCTCGCCGTCACGGCAGGCCGCATCGACCGCCTTGGCGTCCCCGGACTGCGCTTCACCGACGGCCCGCGCGGCGTCGGAATCGCCCCGTCGACCAGTTTCCCGGTCGCCATCGCGCGAGGGGCAACCTGGGATGTCGACGTCGAACGGCGCGTTGCCGCTGCCATCGGAGCCGAGGCGCGGGCCCACGGCGCCAACTTCTGGGGTGGACTCTGCATCAACGTCGCACCCTTCCCCGGCTGGGGTCGCGCCCAAGAGTCCTACGGCGAAGATCCGTTACTGCTCGGCGAAATGGGCTCGGCGGCAACCGAAGGTGCCAAGCCGTGGGTGATCACGAGCGTGAAGCATTTCGCGCTGAACTCCATGGAGGAAGCACGGTTCCAGGTCGACGTCGGTGTGCCGGAGGACATCCTTCACGAGAGATACCTTCCGCACTTTCGCCGAACCGTCGAGGCCGGCGTGGACTCCGTCATGAGTTCCTACAACTCGGTCAACGGGCAGTGGGCCGGGGAGAACCGCCGCCTGCTGACCGAGATTCTCCGGGATCAGTGGGGTTTCACCGGTTTCGTCCACACCGACTGGGTCTGGGGTCTGCGCCATCCGGTGAAATCCGTCGCGGCAGGCCAGGACGTGGAGATGCCGTTCCGCCAGCAGCGCGCCGCTGCGCTGCCCGCCGCATTGCGCTCCGGCGAGCTTGCCCGCGCCGACGTCTTGAGGGCCGGCGCCCGAATCCTGCGCACCCAGATCGAGTTCGCGGCGCGGGCCCGGCCCACCCCGCCCCGCTCGGTCGTGGCCGGTGCCGAGCATCGCGCGTTGGCGCGCGAGGTGGCCCACCGTGCGACGGTGCTGCTGCGCAACGAAAACACCGACGGCACAAGGCTGTTGCCACTCGCCGAGCAGAACCTGCAACGCGTCGCCGTCTTCGGCCGGCTCGCCGACCGACCGAACCTCGGTGACACCGGATCGTCGAACGTCAGGCCCCCGAACACGGTCTCCGTGGTGCAAGGTCTGCGGGAGCGGCTCGGGAGTCACCGCGTGGTCAGGGCCGACGCGGACGCGTCACCGCAACGCGCCGCCGACATTGCACGCGCCGCCGATGTCGCGGTTGTCGTCGTAGGCCTGACGCCGAAGGACGAGGGTGAGGCTCTGATCGCCATCGACGCCGACACGTTGGCGTTGTTTGGCGGGATCATGCGTCGACCACGTGTCGCCAAACTCGCCAGCGCGCTGTTCGCTTTCTCGCAGCGCTGGTGGACCTTCGGCGGTGATCGATCCGATCTTCGTCTGCACAGCGAGGACGTCTCGCTCATCCGGGCCGTCGCCGCGGCCAACCCACGCACCGTGGTGATCGTCATCGCGGGCGGCACCGTCGTCGTCGACCCGTGGGACAGTGACGTCGCCGCGTTGCTGATGGCCTGGTACCCGGGGATGGAGGGCGGTCGGGCACTTGCCGACGTTCTCCTGGGGGATGCCGAACCGGCAGGGCGGATGCCCGTGGCCACCCCTGTGCAGCAATCGCATCTGCCGCAGGTGGATTGGCGGGCCCGCTCGGTGACTTACGACCGTTGGTGGGGGCAGCGCAAGCTCGATCACGACGGGGTGCGGGCGGCATATCCGCTTGGATTCGGGCTCGGCTACACGACGTTCACCACGACAGACATGACGCTCGGACCCGTCGACGCCGAGCGCTTCGAAGCCACCGTGACGGTCACCAATATCGGCGATCGCGACGGCCGCCACGTCGTTCAGGTGTACGCAGTGCGTACGGTCGACGGGCAACCGGTTCACCATCTGGTCGGATTCGCCTCGGTAGCGGTATCAGCCGGCGAGCGCATCTCTGTCACGGTCAACTGCTCCCTGCGGCCGCTGCAGCGCTGGACCGCCGATGGATTCGTGCTGGACGGCGGCGACATCACCGCCGAGGCCGGCGCCCATTGCGGCGATCCCGACGCGTGCCGGATACCGCTGGGCCCCTGAGCTCAGGTTTGTTTAACCGCCCGCCGACCGACACAGTGCGTGAAGATTTGCTGACCCCGCAGGGCCGGGGCCGCAGAAGTGGCATTCGCGGACGAGGGGGGATCAGTGGAGGGTCGGCCTCACGGGCGACTTCCTGTCGACGTGGGACAACCGCTGTAGCAGTCGGCAAGCGGTGACGTTCACCCGCACCGGCGATGCCGACCCCGGTGTACAAGTCACCGACCCGGCAATCCTGCCGCCGCGAGTTCCAGCGCCCGCCCAAGGGTTTCGCGGTCGTTACCACTATGTGCGGCAATACACCGACGGGACAAAGAACGAGTTGGACTACAGGGTCGTGACGGCCTGCCTCCGCAGCGGCGACCGATGCCTGAGCTACTTACACCAGCCAGATGGCGTCACTGCAATCGCTTTCGCCGACAACCAATGGGTTTCCGCTTTCACAACTGACACCGCCAAGTGCAAGAACGGCGAGCCCAGACACAACGAGTTCCACACCGTCTTTCCAGTCCCGCAGCCCGCGCCGGACCCACTGCCCACCGTCACCGGCACTGGACAAGCCAAGACATCCGGCGGGTGCACCGGCACCTGGGAATACACCACGACTTTCACGCGAACCGGTGACTGACCACATCGGCACAAATTGTCGCGGGACAATGAGCCGATGCGATTGCCCGTGATGCCGCCGGTGTCGCCGATGCTGGCCAAGTCGGTGGCTTCAATCCCCGAGGGTCCGCCCACGCTGTCCTATGAGCCCAAGTGGGATGGATTCCGGTCCATCTGCTTCCGCGACGACTTCGACGTCGAACTGGGCAGCCGCAATGAGCGGCCGTTGACCAGGTACTTTCCCGAGCTCGTCGCCGCCGTCCGGGCGGAACTGCCGACGCGCTGCGTGATCGACGGCGAGATCGTCATCGCATCCGACCATGGCCTGGATTTCGAAGCACTGCAACAACGCATCCACCCGGCCGACTCGCGCGTGCAGATGCTGGCCGAAAAGACCCCTGCTTCGTTCATCGCCTTCGACCTGCTCGCACTCGATGACGAGGACTACACATCGAAGCCGTTCACCGAGCGCCGGGCCGCGCTGGTCGACGCGTTGGCGGATTCGGGACCGTCGATCCACATCACACCCGCGACCACCGATCTGCCGACGGCACGGCGCTGGTTCTCCGAATTCGAGGGCGCCGGCTGCGACGGCCTGGTCGCCAAGCCGCTGACGGTCACATATCAGCCAGACAAACGAGTCATGTTCAAGATCAAGCCCGTGCGCACGGCGGACTGCGTCGTCGCCGGTTACCGGGTGCACAAATCGGGAGGTGGCGCGATCGGCTCGCTGCTTTTGGGCCTGTACAAAGACGACGGCACACTCGCATCGGTGGGTGTCATTGGCGCGTTCCCAATGGCCAAGCGGCGCGAGCTGTTCACCGAATTCCAGTCCCTCATAACAACTTTCGACGATCATCCGTGGAACTGGGCCGCTCATATGTCGGGCGAACGCACTCCGCGCCGCAACGAGGGTTCGCGGTGGAACGCGGGCAAGGACCTCTCGTTCGTGCCCCTGCGCCCCGAGCGGGTTGTCGAGGTTCGCTACGACCACATGGAAGGCGAGCGGTTTCGCCACACCGCGCAGTTCAACCGCTGGCGGCCCGATCGCGACCCGCGATCATGCACCTACGATCAGCTCGAAAGGCCGATCACCTTCAGCCTCGGCGACATCGTCCCCGGACTCGGTTAGCGCCTCGTGACACTGGGGCGACGCGACGGCCTCATCCTGGCCGCGATCATTGCTCTGGCAACGATCCTTCGATTCGTTAATCTCCGGAGCCGCGGCGAGTGGGACGACGACCAGGGCGGGCTGCTGCTGGTGATGCTGCATTGGGTTCGTGACGGAGAAGTTCCGCTGCTTGGTCCGCTGAGTTCGTTCGGCGGCGCCCACCATGGTGTCGGAATCTATTGGCTGCTGGCGCCGGGTGCATTTCTGACCGACGCCAACCCCCTTGCTGCATTCGTCACCGTCGCGGTCATCGGTATCGGCGGTGTCGCGGCGACGTGGTGGCTCGGTCGAACCGTCGCAGGTGCGCTGGCGGGTCATGTGGCGGGGCTGCTCATGGCGGTGAGTCCGTCGTCGATCGCCGCGTCGACGCTGCTGTGGAACCCCGACATCGTCGCGCCCGGAGCGGCACTTGCCACGGCCGCCGGTTGGCACGCCTGGCGGACACGTCAGGCGCGATGGTGGGTACCGGCGAGCATCGGCGCAATGCTGGCGTTGCACGGCCACATGCTGGCGGCCGTCATCGTGATACCGCTTGTCGTCTTGCTTGTCGCCGACATCCTGCGACGGCCGCGCTGCCAGCGGCGCCAGATGCACCTACCGCTGCTCGGCTCGGCCGCGATCGTGGCCGTTGGCTGCGCACCGCTGGTGGTACACGAGTTGCGATACGACTTTTCGGAGACACGGGCGATCGTCGAATACGCCACTGGCGCCAACGCATACGGCCAAACGCCGCCGCCCCTGCCAATGGTCGCGCTGATGATCGTCGCCTGGCGTGTCGTCGTCTGGCCGATCTCAGGGCTCTTCGCGGCCGCGCCGCTGTGGGGAGTGCCGGCTGCGGTTCTCACGGTCGTGGCGCTGACCGTCGCGGTCTGCCTGACACAGGGCGTGGCGCGACAGTTCGGCCGCTGGGCCGCCGCCTCGACCCTGTGGGCCGTGGTTGCGCTGAGTCTGATCTCACCGCAGCTGGCACTCACCATCCCCGGGCTCCCCAATGACCACTATCACGCCTGGCTGGACCCGGTCTTGTTCGCGGCGATCGGCGTCGCCGTCGCAACGCTGTCAGCCGCGCCACGCGCACTCCTTGGTAGATCCGCGGCTACTCTCATGGTCGCGTCCTGTGTCGCGTTGTCCGTTGCCGCGATGCCGCCACTCTCGTCGCCCGATGGCGGGTGGCCGCGCGCAGCGCAATCCGCCGCCAGGATCGGCTCGATAGTCGGCGATCGACCTACCACCGTCACCGGAGTCGCCAAAAGCGGTGCTGCGCTGGCATTCCCGCTGCAACGGCAGGGGACGCCAGCCACCCCGCCGTCAGCGGCAGAATTCCTCGTCGTGACCTGTGACCCTCTGTTCGAAGCCGGCGTGGGCCTTCGGTGCCGCGGGCCCGCTGAGACGGCGATTGCTCGCCAGATGGGCTTCACCCGCGCCCGACTGGTCGACCGATTCGTCGACGGCCCGCGGCGGGTCGTCAGCGTATTCGCGAGGAGTTGACCACTTCGACCAGCCTTCAGCCTCGGCGATATCGTCCCCGGACCCGGCCGAACCGTGTGATGCTCGCGTGGTGATGATTCGAGCGGTGGCGGCATCGTGTGTCCTGGCCGGGGTGGCCACCGGGCTGGCCGGCCCCGCCTGGGCCGACGATCGGCTGGACGGCGACTTCAGCTTCATCAACGGTCCGACGACGAATACCTGGACCATCACCACGCAGTGCAACCCCGAGGTCACGTGTGCAGGGACGATCTCGTCGTCCACCGGGTTGCTCGAGGGGATCACCCGGGTAGCCGGCGGCCCCTGGACCATCGAACGCACTGACGTCCCGAACGGCCGGATATGCGCCAACGGCAGTACCGGTCCCGCGGATCTGATGTATTCGTTCGACCCCGCGACTCTGGTCGGGGCCGTGAGCTTCCGGTCGAAGCCCGGGGTCTGCGGCGACCCGGACTGGACGTCCGGCCAGAATCCGATCAGCCTGGTTCCGCTTTAACCCGACAAGTCGTCCGATCGGCCCGCGGCGATCCGAGACCACTGCGAGGTCGGCCGTTCCCCCAACCGGAACTGCGCCCCGGCAGCGGGGTCGTAAGGCTGTGGCCAGCCCTCCGGTGATTCCTCCCACTGCTCCTGGCGGCCGTACACGGTCAGATCCAGCAGGTGGTAGCTGTTACCGCCGGCCTCGGTGCCTCGACCGGTGTTCCAGTACGTCTCGTAGACCCGGTCGCCGTCGCGCAGGAAGCACGCATAAAAGCCGAAATCGCGACCCTGCAGAATCGCGGCCGCGTCACGCGCCGAGTACCACGGCATCTCCCAGCCCATGAAATCCCGGTACCGCACGCTCTCGTCGTAGGTGCCCTGACAGAACGTCGCATACGTGACGTCACGGCTGTGCAGATACGACAGCTCCTGCGCGTGCCCGGTGAAGAACGTGCAGCCCTCGCACTGCTCCGGCGCGGGCTTGCCGTCGTGCCACATGTGGAAGTAGGTGAGCAACTGCGTGCGTCCCTCGAAGACATCGAGCAGGGGCACCGAACCCGCGGGACCGACGACCCGCGCGTGGGCGTCCACCTCTACCATCGGCAGCCGCCGTCGCGCGGCGGCGATCGCGTCGCCCTCGCGGGTGTGCGCCTTCTCCCGCACAAGCAGCTCATCGAGCCCGGCCTGCCACTTATCCCGGTCGACAATTCACGGTGTTGCCATCGCGAACACTCCCTTAGTCTCATTTCATGAGCTGGCGATGTTGATATAGACCGCTAGAGGGCCCCAAAAGTCATCGCCGCCTGGCCGGCGTTCTGTACGCGTACCTCTTTCTCGATGACTTCGTGCTGCTGTACCCCGTGTACACGTTGCTGTTCGGCGACAACGGCCTGTCGGTGTGGCAGATCTCGTCGCTGTTCGTGATCTGGTCGGTGTCCAGCCTCGCGCTCGAGGTGCCGTCGGGTGCTTTGGCGGACGCCACGTCACGCCGACGGCTGCTGATCCTCGGTCCGCTGCTGACAGCGGTGGCATTCGCGCTGTGGGTGACCGCGCCCGGCTACTGGGTATTCGCGGTGGGTTTCGTGCTGTGGGGTCTCAAATCGGCGCTGACGTCGGGGGCATTGGAGGCGCTGGTGTACGAGGAGTTGCAGCGGCTCGACGCACCCGGGAAGTACGCCACTCTGATGGGCCGCGGTCAGGTGGCAGGCGTATTGGCCGCGATGTGTTCGGGGGCGGTCGCGGCGCCGGTGATCACTTCCGGTGGTTTTCTGGCGGTCGGGGTGGCGAGTGTCGTCGTTTGCGTAGTGGCATCACTGGTCGCAATCCTGTTCCCGGAGAACCGGATTCGATCGCGCGACGAGCCCGATCTCGGTTGGACGGCCACGTTGACCGCTGGTCTGCGGGAAGTCCGGCGGTCATGTTCGGTCCGGGCAGCGGTGATCCTCGTCGCGGTCGTCGCGTCGGTATGGGGTGCGCTCGACGAGTACACACCGATGCTGATCGAAAGCGGTGGCGTCTCGGCCGCAGACGTCTCCCTGTTGATGGTGGTCATCTGGGCGGGCGCCTCCGCCGGTGGCCTGGCCGCGGGCCGGGCCGCGCACTTGGGATCGACGGGCCTCGCGATGCTCGTCTGTGCCGGCGCGGTGCTGATGGCAGCCGGTGCGCTGACGGGATATCCACTTGGGGTGGCCACTCTGGCCGCGGCATTCGGCGTCTTTCAATGCGTCACCGTCGTCGCCGACACCCGTCTTCAGAACAGCATCACGGGACCGGCGAGGGCGACGGTCACCTCGCTGGCGGGCATGTCGACCGACGTCGCGACGCTGGCGGTCTACGTCAGCTACGCCGCGCTGGTCGGCCTCGGCGGTCACGGCGGTGCCTTCGCGCTGCTGATGCTGCCGTACCTGGCAATTGCCTGCTGGTTGGGCAGTAGCCGGTTTGAATCGGCGCGGCCAGGGCACGCCTGAGCCATGTCAGTAACGAGTTTTCAGGACCTGCCGCTGGCCGACCGGGACCGTGAGTGGGACGGCGGTGCCGCCGAGAAGCGGGTGCGCAAGTGGGCCAACGCGGAGGACGAACCCAACCAGAAATACCGCGATGCCCACGTCTGGTACGACAGCGACAACAAGACAAATTTCACCGCCTACAAGCTGCTGATTGCCGACGTGGTAGACGGCAAGCTGCAGGTCGTGCCGCGCGGGGTGATGGCCGCGGGCGGCATCATGAACGGCGCCCGCGGCGGGGTCGACCTCCCGAAGGACGACGTCGACCGCGTGAAGAGCCACCTCGCGAAGTACTACAAGAAGATGGGCGAAGACCCGCCCTGGGAGGACAGCTAGCTAGATTGCGTGGGTGAGCGCTGGCAGGTTCGCCCCGAGTCCGTCGGCCGATCTGCACATCGGCAATCTGCGCACCGCGGTGCTCGCCTGGCTGTTCGCCCGCTCGACCGGGCGCCGGTTCCTCGTCCGCGTCGACGATCTCGACGACCGCACGTTCACCGATATCGCCGAACGCCAACTCGAGGATCTTGCCGCCATCGGTCTCACCTGGGACGGGCCCGTCGAGTGGCAGACCCAGCATTCCGAGCGCTACGACGCGGCGATCACGACGCTCGCGGACCGCGGACTGCTGTACGAATGCTATTGCAGCCGAAAGGATATCGCCCAGGCGGCGCGAGCCCCGCACGCACCGCAGGGGGCGTATCCGGGAACATGCCGGGACCTCACCGACACCGAACGCTCCGATCGGCGTGCGCAACTAGGTCGGCCCCCCGCGCTGCGGCTGCGCACCGACGCGGTCACGCACACGGTGCACGACCTGCTGCACGGTGACTACACCGGGATTGTCGACGATTTCGTGGTGCGGCGCGGTGACGGCGTCGCGGCGTACAACCTGGCCGTCGTGGTCGACGACGCGGCGCAGGGAATCGATCAGGTGGTGCGCGGCGACGATCTCCTGTCGTCGTCGCCGCGTCAGGCGTATCTGGCCGGACTACTCGGCCATCTGGAGCCGACCTACGCGCATGTCGCGCTGGTCCTGAACGAGGACGGCGCGCGACTGGCCAAACGCGACGGAGCCGTCACACTCGCCGAGCTCGGCGTGGAAACTGCCGTCGCGCAGATCGCAGATTCCCTTGGTTACCAGGCGAGGACCGTCGACGACATGCTGCCGCAGTTCGATCCGTCGACGCTGCCTCGCGAGCCCTGGATTTACCGCCCTTAGCCGCCGCGAGTGTGGGATTGACACACACTTTGATGGCACTTGGGCGTGCGGGTAACCCACGTTCGCGCGGATGCCGGCCCGGCTAGCTGACGGGTGAAAGGCCCTTCGCGGCACGCTCCGCCGCGGCCAGTAACTCGTCGCGAAACTGCGGATGTGCGATCGCCGCGAGCGCTGCACCACGCTGCGCAACCGTCTTGCCCTCCAATTCGGCGGCGCCGTACTCGGTGATGATGACGTCGACCTGATGCCGCGGCGTGGTGATCACGGCGCCGGGACCGAACCACGGCACGATCCGCGACTGCAGGTTGCCGTCCCTCTCGAACGTCGAGGGCAGGCAGATCAACGAACGGTCCGAAAGTTGCAGTCCGGCGCCTGCCACGAAGTCCTCGGCGCCACCGATCCCGCTGAACTGGTCGCCGTTGATGGTGTCGGCGACGACCTGGCCCTGAATGTCGATCGCCAGCGCACCGTTGACGGAGATCATGTTGGCGTTGGCGGCGATCACCTCGGGCGAGTTGACGATCTCGACCGGTAGGAACGCGACATCGGAATTACCGTCCAGCCATGCGTAGAGCTCCGGGGACCCGAACGCGAAGGTCGTCACGCTCACGCCGTCGAACTGGCCTTTGCGCGCGTTGGAGATCTTGCCGGCCTGATGCAGCCGCATACAGCCGTCGGTGAACATCTCGCTGTGCAGCCCGTAATCGCCGCCGTCCCCCTCGGCCAGCAGCGTGGCGATCTGGTTGGGGATCGAGCCGATACCCGTCTGCAGGGTCGCGCCGGACGGGACGAATTCGACAGCGTGCCTCGCGATCGCCTCGTCGGCGTCGGTGGGTTCGCCCTCTGGCAGCGCGAGCGGCTCGTCGGTCGAACGCACCAGGATGTCGATCTCGTCGACGTGCACAGCGTGGCGGAACTCGTTCGAGCCACGCAGCCCGAACGTGCGCGGGTAGGCATCGGAGACCTCCACGACGAGCAGCCGATCGGGATCGGCGCCCGCGCGGTGCAATTCGCCGATCGTGCCTCCCGCATGCAGCGACAGCGAGCACCAGCCGTCGGCATCGGGTGGCGTCGCGACCGTGGTCATCACGCGCGGTCGCTGTCGTTCGAGCAATGGCGCGAACCGGCGGAAATCCGCGGGGGTGAACTCGATGTCTGCGCCACCGTCGCGCAACGCCCGCTCGAGCGGACCGAAGAAGCCCGACAGGTAGTGGACGCCCTTCCGGGCGAACAGTTCGGTGAGCACCGCGATCAGCGCGCCGTAGACGCGTAGATCGGTCCAGTCATCGCGCTCGCCAAGGGCACGCATGAACGCGGGTGGTTGGCCGGGGCCCAGCGCCATCCCCAGCGTGTCGGCGGTCTGAAGGCGCGCGGCGGCCTGCTCGGCGGTGAGCTCCTCGGGCATGGCGCTAGCCAACCACGGCCTCAGTCTGAGCGGAACTATTGGTCGGCCGCCGCGCAATTGTTAACGTCCGCTGGTGCACCGTCTATCAAGATCGGTTCTCGCGCTACTACTGCTGTCGGCGGTGCTGCTGACGGCATGTGGTTCGTCGAGTACCGATACCAGCGACCCCATCAGATCGGCAGGCGTGCTGCGGGTGGGCACCGAAGGTGTCTATCCGCCGTACTCGTTCCACGACTCGAGCCAGGGTGGGCAGCTCGCCGGCTACGACGTCGACGTGGCCAATGCCGTCGCCGAGAAGCTCGGTGTACAAATCGAATTCGTCGAGACACCGTGGGATGCCATGTTCGCGGCGCTGGAAGCCGACCGCTTCGACATCGTCGCCAACGAAGTCACGATCAGCGAGGAACGCAAGCAGAAATACGACCTCTCTGAGCCGTACTCGATCTCCCAGGGCGTCATCGTCACCCGCAAGGACGACGACTCGATCAAGACGGTGGCGGACCTGAAGGGCAAGCGGACCGCACAGAACCCCACCAGCAACTGGGCCGAGATCGCACGCAACGCCGGCGCCCAGGTCGAATCCGTCGACGGGTTCTCCCAAGCCATCACCGTGCTCAACGACGGCCGGGTGGACGCTGTGGTCAACGACAGCATCACCGTGCTCGCCTATCAGGCCGAACACCCCGAGGCTCCGCTCAAGGTGACCACCATTCCCGACGAACGTGGCGAGCAGGCGTTCGCCGCCCGCAAGGACAGCGGGCTGCTGCCCGAGCTGAACACCGCGCTCGACGAACTGCGCGCCGACGGCACCCTCACCAAGATCTCGGAGCAGTACCTGGACGTGGATCTGTCGAAGGCCGGGCCGACGAGTACCTGGCAGCTGATTCTCGACAACCTCTGGCCGCTGGCGCGCGCCGCGATCGAGAAGACGATTCCACTGACGATCATCAGCTTCATCGTCGGCTTGGCTCTCGCGCTCGTCGTCGCGCTGGCGCGGCTGTCGTCGAACGTCGTCGTATCGGGGTTGGCGCGGTTCTACATCTCGATCATCCGTGGCACACCACTGCTGGTGCAGCTGTTCATCGTCTTCTATGCGCTGCCGCAGATCGGTGTGAAGATCGAGCCGTTCATCGCCGCGGTCATCGCGTTCTCGCTCAACGTCGGCGGCTACGCCGCGGAAATCATCCGGTCGGCGATCCAGAGCATTCCCAAGGGACAATGGGAAGCCGCCGAGACCATCGGCCTCGATTACGTTGGCTCGCTTCGGCGGATCATCTTGCCGCAGGCCACCCGCGTCGCCGTCCCGCCGCTGTCCAACACGTTGATCTCGCTGGTGAAGGACACGTCGTTGGCGTCGACGATCCTGGTGACCGAACTGTTCCGAACCGCGCAAAACGTCGCCGCGCCGACCTTCGAGTTCTTCGCGCTCTACGGCACTGCCGCGTTGTACTACTGGATCATCTGCCTGGCGCTCTCATTCGCCCAGAACCGATACGAGCGCCGACTGGAAAGGTACGTAGCACGATGACCGAATATCGCGTCCGCGCGGAAGGCATCCAGAAAGCCTTCGGAGACAACAAGGTTCTCAACGGTGTCTCGTTCGAGGTGGCGCAGGGCTCGGCCACCACGATCATCGGTCCGTCCGGTTCGGGGAAGACGACGCTGCTGCGCGCTCTCAACGCGCTCGATGTGCCCGACGAAGGCGTGATCCGCGTTGGAGAGATCGAGATCGACTTCTCCAAGCCGGTGGCCAAGGACCAGCTGCGGCGCTACCGCGCGCAGAGCGGGTTTGTGTTCCAGTCCCACAACCTGTTTCCGCACAAGACGGTGCTGCAGAACGTCACCGAGGGACCGGTCGTCGTGCAGAAGCGGCCGAAGGACGAAGCGGAGGCCGAAGCCGCCGAGCTGCTCGATCAGGTGGGGCTCGCCGAAAAGAAGGACCAGTACCCGTTCCAGTTGTCCGGTGGACAGCAGCAGCGGGTCGGCATTGCCCGCGCGCTGGCGCTCAAGCCGAAGGTGGTGCTGTTCGACGAGCCGACCTCGGCGCTCGATCCCGAACTTGTCGGCGAGGTGTTGTCGGTGATCAGGGATCTGGCCGTCGAGGACTGGACCCTGGTGATCGTCACCCACGAAATACAGTTCGCCAGACAGGTTTCCGATCAGGTGCTGTTCACCGATCGCGGCGTCATCCTCGAGAAGGGCCCGCCGTCAGAGGTGATCGGCAACCCGTCCGAAGAGCGCACCCGCCAGTTCCTGGACCGGATCCTCAACCCGCTTTAGCTAGAGCTCGCGCTGTCCCCAGGGTGAGCCGTAGGCGGTCAAGAGGTCCAGGAACGGCACCGCGTCGAACGCCTCGGGGCCCAGCACGCCGCTGCCCGACCAGGTGCCGTTGGCCAGAAGCTCGAGCGCCACAACAGGATTGATCGCGGTCTGCCACACCACACACTGGTGTCCGTACTCCGCCATCGACCACTCGTTGTCGACGACGTGGTACAGGTAGGTCGACCTGGGCTTGCCGTCCTTGCCGGTGCCGGTGACCCATAGACCCGCACACGTCTTACCGCGCATCACCGGCCCGAGCGGGCAGACAGGCGGCCACCACGTCGCGCGCCTGCACTGCACCCAGCGTGGCATCAGCAGCACTTCCTCGTGCTCGACGTTGACGCAGTCGACCGGCCCGATACCTTCGGGGAAGTCGAAAACCTCAGGCTTGCTGAAGGGTTCGGTGGTGAACCATCCGCGATCGGCCTCCCAGATGACCGGCGGATTGAGGCACTCCTCGATCGTGGTCCAGATGGAGAACGACGGGGGCGAACTCGTATCCGTCGACCGTGAGGTTCGAGCCGTCGCGGGCGCCCGGCTCTACGCCGATGCCGACCAGCGCCAGGCGGCCCGCGTCCTTCCACCGTTGCTCTGCGGCGAACTGCTCATCGCCGAGTTTGACCCCGGTTTGGCTGTATGGATGTTCGGGGTGGCGCTGCGACAGGCTCATCGCCATACCGAGGTAGTCGGCGCCGCCGGCCAGCGCGCCGGTGAAGATCGGCATCACGAACCGCGGGTCGACGGCGTTCATCACATGGGTGATCTCATGGCGGCGCACAAGCCCGCCTGGCTCGGGCCTCATCGTAATCGCTGACGACGAGCAGTTCGAAGAAGTCCCGACTCGCCGCGATCGCGCAGAACGCCGCCCCGACACCACCGGCACCCACCAGAAGAATCCGCATTCGCTAGACCCGTACCGGCAGGGATTCCGCGGCAGATTCGGTCTATCGCAACTCAAAGCGAGGCGCTGTGAGAAGGTGGCTCGATGGTGCAGCCATCGACCATGGAAGCGGACGTCATCGTCGTCGGCGCCGGTCTCTCCGGGATGATCGCGGCACGCAAATTGCTCGAGGCGGGACTGACGCCGCTGGTGCTGGAAGCCGACGAACGTGTCGGGGGGCGGATCCTCACCCAAGAGGTCATGCCCGGGGTTCCGGTCGAACTCGGCGCCCAATGGATCGGCGATACGCACGAACGGATGTTCCGCCTCGCCGCCGAACTCGGCGTCGAGACCTTCGGCCAGTACGACGAGGGTGATACCTCGTATGAACTCGTCGGCTCGGGTGTGTTGCGGGAGAGCGAATTTCACACCCGGTTCGAGTCGGAACTCAAGGAACTCGAACTCGTACTGCGGCGCCTCGACGTGCTGGCCGCAGACGTTCCCGTCGAATCACCATGGACAGCCCCTCGGGCTCTCGAGTGGGACGCCGTGACTGCGGGCGCCTGGTATGACGCACAGGGTCTTTCGCCGGTGGCCCGCAATCTGTTGGAGATCTGCACCGTCGGAATCCTCGCGGTGCCGACTGCCGAGGTCTCCTTCCTGCACCTGCTGTTCACCATCAAGACCTGCGGTGTGACCTCGGAACTGTTCGCCGAATCCGAGGGTGGCGCGCAGACCACTCGCTTCATCGGCGGCACCAGCGAGATCCCCAATCGGCTGGCGGCACTGATCTCGGACCGCATCGTGCTCGACGTGCCCGTTCAGCTGATCGAGCACACGGCCGACAGCGTGACCGTGCACTGCCGCGGCGGATTGTCCGCGCGTGGTCGACGGGCCATCGTCGCGATCTCGCCGACGCTCGCCGGTCGCATCATGTACGACCCGCCGCTGCCCGGGATGCGCGACCAGTTGACCCAGCGGCTGCCCAACGGCTCGTCGATGAAGGCGTTCTTCATCTACGACGAGCCGTTCTGGCGCAATGACGGTTTCAACGGTCAGCTCATCTCCGACATCGGCCCTGCCCGCATGTCCAATGACACGTGCGTCCCCGGCGACGACCACGGCGTGATCCTGATGTTCCTGGAGGGCGATCAAGCCCGCACCTACGGCCGCCTCCCCGAACCCGAGCGGCGTGAAGTGCTGACCGCAGAACTCGTGCGCCACTTCGGCCCCAAGGCCGCCAAGCCCGAGTTCTACGTCGACGGTGAATGGTCGGAGCGGCAGTGGACCCGCGGCTGCTACAACGCCAACCACGGCCCGCATGTGTGGACCACCTACGGTCCGGCACTGTCCACGCCGATCGGCGTGATCCATTGGGCGTCAACCGATACCGCGACGTACTGGAGCGCCTACATGGAAGGCGCGGTCGACGCCGGGGAACGCGCGGCGAGGGCCGTCATCGCCGAACTTTCATAGCGATTTCGGTGCTTAAACGTTCGCTCACGGGTTGTTTCGAAATGGCGTGTCGGTGTGAGTGCCTGATTTGTTGGTCGTCGAGAATGTGTTGGTGGCCAAGGGGTATCGACCGGTAGTGCGTGATCAGCAGTTCTTAGTTCCGCCGGATATGCGGGAGTGGCTGCCTGCGGATCATTCGGTGTGGGCGTTGATCGGGATCGTGGAGGGGTTGGACACCTCGGCGTTTCACCACCAGCGACGGACCGGTGGTGTCGGGCGGGCCGGGTATGACCCCGACATGTTGGTGACGCTGCTGATCTGGGCGTGGTCGCAGGGGGTGCGGTCCTCGCGTCGGATCGAGCGGGCGTGTGCTGATGTGGTGTCTTATCGGGTGATCTGTGCTGGTGATGGGCCTGATCACGTCACGATCGCGCGGTTTCGCGCCGAGAACCACGCCGCGTGTGAGCAGTTGTTCACCGAGGTGTTGATGTTGGCTGCCGGGCTGGGGTTGGGCCGGCTGGAGACTGTGGCACTCGACGGAGTCAAGATCGCCTCGAACGCGTCGCTGTCGGCCAACCGCACCACCTCGGGGCTAGCCAAGGCCGCCGCGGCGGAGGCGGCCCGAATCGCCAAGGCTGCGGCGGCCGCACACGAAGCCACTGATGCCGCCGAGGACGAGATGTTTGGCGACGATAACCCGGGGTCGGTACCGGCCGAGTTGACCGATCCGGCGGTGCTGGCTAAACGCATCGCCGAAGCGCTGGCACGGCGCAACGCCGAGGACACCGCCCAGGGGCCCGCCGCCGATGATGGTGCACCGGCTGCGGAATCGGTTGAGCTCGAACGGGTTGCCCACGACCGATCGGGGCGCATCGCCCAAGCCCAGGCCCGCATCGACGCCGAGATCGCCGCCGAACGCGCCGAACGCGACGCCTTGGTGGGCAAGTATCTGGCGCGCATCGCGGCCGGGGAGAAGATGACCGGCCGGATCCCGGCCGGCGCCCAGGTGGCGATGGCCGAGCGGGTGCTGGCCGCGGCGGTGGCCAGGTCGCAGGCCAAACACCAGAGTTGGGCCGCACGCGGGCGCGGTCGGCGCCCGACGTCCGGGGCGCTCACCGGCGCCCGTCGAGCAGAACGCCCGGGTCCGTCAGGCGCGAGCGCGACTGGAGCGGGCCCGGGCCGCGCAGGTGGCTGCCGCCCAGGCCGCCACCAACGTCGAACGCACGGCCAATCTCACCGATCCCCAATCACGGATCCAGCCGTTGCGCGGGGGTGGCTGGCTGCAGGGCTACAACTGCCAGGCAGTCACCGCCGCTGACGGGCTGATCGTGGCCACCGGGGTGGGCACCAGCCCGGTGGACAACCAGTACTACACCGACATGATCGACAAGGCCATCAAGTCCGCGGACCTGATCACCGGCCACCGCCGCGATGACACATCAACCACGGCCACCGCCTCCTCGATCGCGATGGTGCTCGCCGACGCCGGCTACTGCACGAACGAGAACCTGACCGCGCCAGGACCAGACCGGCTGATCGCTACCGGCAAGGCCCGCGACGTGCACCACGCGGCCACCGAACATCCCACTCAAGGGCCACCGCCCACCGACGCCGATCCGATCGCGGCGATGGCTCACCGGTTACGCACCCCGCAGGGAATCATTCAGTACGCCATGCGATCTCACATCGCCGAGACACCATTCGGACATGCCAAGCACAACCTCGGATTCCGCCGATTCACCGGCAGAGGCCTGGCCCGAGCACGCAGCGAATGGACATTCCACGCCGCGGTCCACAACATCGGCAAGATCCTCAACCACCTCGCCAGCACACCACTGCCCGCCTGATCGGGCGGCCCCAGTACTAACACTCACCATCGATCCAGCGACGAACTATGCCCGTCGATCCAGCGAGAACTTCAATTCGAGACAGCCCGCTCAGCGAGCGTACGGGCACCGAAATCGCAACGTTACGGCGACGAGTAGTACTGGCCCAGGACTTCTGCGCGGAGCTCATCGAACTCGCCCGCCCTGATCGCCGCGCGAATCTGGTCGACCATCCGGACGACGAACCGCTCGTTATGGATCGTGCACAGCGTCGCGGACAGGATCTCCTTGGCCTTGAACAGGTGATGCAGATAGGCCCGGGTGTAATGCCCGCAGGTATAGCAGTCGCATTCGGCGTCGATCGGCGTGAAGTCGCGCCGGTACCGCGCATTGGTGATGTTGAACCGCCCCGTCGTCGAGTACACGGCGGCGTTGCGTGCCACCCGCGACGGCGACACGCAGTCGAAGGTGTCGGCCCCCGCCGCGACGGCGGCGAACAGATCGTCGGGCTCACTGATGCCCAGGAGGTGACGCGGCTTGTCGTCGGGCAGCTCGCTGGTGACCCAGCCGACGATGGTGGCCAGGTTCTGCTTCTCCAGCGCCCCGCCGATGCCGTAGCCGTCGAACCCGACGCCGTCCTCGCCGACGATCGCGGTCAGCCCGCGCGCCGCGGCTCTGCGCAGATCCTCGTATTGCGCGCCCTGCACGACGCCGAACAGGGCCTGCGCGGGCCGCTCGGGTGCCCCGGCGATGAGCCGACGATGCTCGACTACACAGCGCACGGCCCACTCGTGGGTGCGTTGGACCGACCGTTCCTGGTAGTCACGGGTGTTCACCAGCGTGGTCAGCTCGTCGAACGCGAAAATGATGTCCGCGCCGAGTTGGTGCTGGATCCGGATCGACCCTTCCGGGGTGAAGCGGTGGGTCGAGCCGTCAAGGTGCGATCGGAAGGTCACCCCGTCGTCGTCGACGTTGGCGAGTCGTTCCTTGCCTTCGGCGATGATGTCGTCGGCCTGCACACGTTCGGTGTCCATCGCCAGCACTTTGCGGAAACCTGCTCCCAGCGAGAGCACCTGGAATCCGCCGCTGTCGGTGAATGTGGGGCCCGGCCAGTTCATGAATGTGCCGAGCCCCCCGGCTTCCGCCACGATGTCAGGCCCCGGCTGCAGGTACAGGTGGTAGGCATTCGCCAGAATCGCTTGTGCACCAAGATCTCTCATGGTCTCCGGCAGCACCGCCTTTACGGTCGCCTGGGTGCCGACCGGAATGAACGCCGGAGTGTGGATGTCTCCGTGCGCCGTTCGGATCAACCCCGCGCGGCCAGGTCGGCCGGGCAACTGGGCGTCAATGCTGAAAAACGGCGCCGACGAGTCTCTCGGAGCAGGAGTATTCGGGGCGGCCACGCCGTAGATTCTGCACTGTGAGAATTCGCCTGGTCGCCTGCGCCGCGACCGCACTCGCGGTGGCAGGTTGCTCGTCGGGACCGCCGGAGTACCAGCCGGGCCCCGGAATGCTCGTCGCAGGCACCGCGCAAGTGACCGTCAACGGCCAGGACGCGGGCACCACCGATGCCGTCCAGTGCGACTCGACCGGGACGCTCACCACCATCACGACGGGCGATCAGGCCAGCGGCGTCATCGCGATGGTGTCCAACAAAGACCAGCTCACCGCGGAATCGGTGGCCATCCGCGACCTCGGCGGTTTCACCGGCAGCTACAACGCCGGGTTCAGTGACGACGCGGAAGTCACGATGAACGGCCGCACGTATGAGATCTCCGGCACCGCTGACGGCTTCGACACCGACAGCCCCAGCTTCCGGAAATCCGGCACTTTCGCCATCAAAGTGTCCTGTTAGCCGCCCGCACGTTTTCGCCCAATCCGGTGTCGGGCCGTGCGCCGCGCACCATACTGGCCGAGACGATCCGCTGATCTTGACGGGTCGCGCCGACAAAAGGAGATCAGTGGTGAAGCGTGGGTTCGTAGTCGCCGTGGGCGGCATGGCTATCCTCGTCGCCGGCCTGTCCGGGTGTTCGTCGGACGACAAGAAATCTGAGACCACCGGCGAGACGTCGTCCGCCGCGGCGGCGGAGGGTAAGTCCACCGTCACGATCGATGGTCAGGACCAGGCGGTCCAGGGCACGGTCGTCTGCAGCTCAATGGGTGGAAACATGAACATCGCAATCGGTGACGCCGCCACGGGCATCGCGGCGGTGGTCAGCGAGGGTGATGAACCCACGGTGCAGTCGGTGGGTCTTGGCAACGTCAACGGCGTGACGCTGGGCTATCAGACCGGCACCGGCCAGGGCGAGGCCAAGGCTGAGAAGGACGGCAGCACCTACAAGATCTCCGGCACCGCCACCGGTGTGGACATGGCCAACCCGATGCAGCCGGTGAACAAGCCATTCGAAATCGAGGTCAGCTGCCCCTAGCTAGACAACCCCATCGCGTCACAGCGGCGGCGTCCCCAACGGGGGCGCCGCCGTTGTCATCGTTGTCCCACGCGGTTGTCCCACGCCGCGCTTGGCCCGTTTGGCGTGAGGCCGCGATCAGACTGCAGGAAGGGTGTAACCGCCGGCGGACTGGCGCAGCTGCCAGATTTGCGCAGGACACAGCTCGTTGACGGCCTGGTTGATCAGGTATGCGCCCTGGTAGTAGTCGGCCGTGTGGAAGTCGGCCTTCACCTGGTCGACGAGCTGCGCGTAACCCATTTTGGCCGCGACCCGGTCGCAGATGGTGTTGCCGTAGCCGATCGCAGCCTCGGCGTTCGGGAAGTTGTAGCCGGGCCGCACGTGCACGTTGACTAGGTAGGCGACACTGTCGGCGCCGGCCGGCGGCGCCAGTGTCACGGCGGCTGCGGCGGTCGCCAGCGCGGCAGCCATTGAGTTGAAGACCAGCTTCATAAACCGAAACCCTACGCGGGCGCCACCCGAAAACCTACGCTGAGGCTCATGAAAATCCTGGCTGCAGTTGCGCTGGCGTGTGGGTTCGCGGGGGCGCCCATGGTGATCGCGGCGAACGCATCGGCCTCCCCTGTGTACTGCGACGGCGTGGACTGTGTGCCGTACCTCACTCGCACTGCCGTCGCTGGGGAGCACTGCAACCAGAACACCCGCTACAACTGGGGCGTCGACGCCTCGGGCAACACCCTGGCCTGCAGTTCGCGCAGCGTCTGGATCGCGGCGCCGCCGCTGGTAGGGGTCCGCACGCTGCGGCTACCCTGCGGGGACCAGACGGGTGTCGCGCAGTCGCCGGACGGTGTCCCGCTGAGCTGCATCGGCGGCGCCTGGACGTCCGATTACAGCTGGACGTTCTACAAATAGGTCACACACTGATAACGCGCCGAATGCGTGCGTGAGATTTCGGCTCATTCGGGGTACAACCTCGTGCGTGGCAATAGATGCGTGCTCGCGACCAGTTGAGTCGCTCCGCATCGAGGTTCCCGCGGTTGCCGAGCGACTCGCCGAAATCCGCCGCCGACTGGCTGTCTGGCTCGAGCCGATAGGGGTATCTGCCACCGGCATCGCGGACATCGTGCTCGTCGTCAACGAGGCCTGCACCAACTGCATCGAGCACGCGTACCGCGGCATCGCTGCGGGGCCGATCCTCGTCGATGCGAATCACGAACGCGGACAGATCCTCGTGGACGTCGCCGATCACGGCGTCTGGCAGGCACCCCCGACCCAGCCGAGCACCCGCGGCCGCGGACTGCCGATCATGCGCGCGGTGAGCGCGCTCGTGGACGTCAAGTCGTCGCCCGGGGGCACCACCGTGCGACTGAAGTTCGACGCGCCCCCTCAGACCTGCGGCGGCAGCCGGACCACCTGAACGAAGAACTCGTCGATCTGACGCACTACGTGCATGAACTCATCCAGTTCGACCGGCTTGGTGACGTAGGCATTGGCGTGCAGCTTGTAGCTGCGCAGGATGTCCTCTTCCGCCGAGGACGTCGTCAAAACCACCACGGGGATGTGGCAGAGATCCGGGTCGGTCTTGATCCGCTCGAGCAGCTGGCGGCCGTCGTATTTCGGCAGGTTCAAATCGAGCAGCACCAGATCCGGTCGTGGCGCATTCTTATGGGCCCCGCGTCGGTACAGGAAGTCCAGCCCCTCCTCACCGTCGTGGGCGACGTGCAGCTTGTTCTTGATCTTGTTGTGCTCGAAGGCTTCTCGGGTGATCAGCTCGTCTCCCGGATCGTCCTCGATGAGCAAGACGTCGATGGCCCGACCGGCTGGCGTCATGCGTTCGTTCCTTCCAGAGCGGCTGAGGGGGCCGCGCCCACAGCGGAGGGGATGGTGAATCGAAACCGGGTTCCCTCGGAATAGGCGGTGTCGATCCAGATGTTGCCGCCGTGGTATTCAATGATCTTCTTGCACAGAGCGAGCCCGATACCGGTACCGGTGTAGGCGTCGCGGCCGTGCAGGCGCTGGAAGACCACAAACACCTTCTCGGAGAACTCCGCGGGAATGCCGATGCCGTTGTCGGTCACCGTCATCTTCCACGACTTGTCTTGCCCGTTCGAGTTCTGTTCGCACTCGATGACGATGTGTGGCGCGACGCCGTCGCGCCGGAACTTGACCGCATTGCCGATGAGGTTCTGCCACACCATCGTCAGCAGGGTGGGGTCCCCCATGATCCGCGGTAGCGGCGGCCCCTGGCGAACGATCTGCGCGCCGGACTCGGCGACGGCGGTCTCCAGGTTTTCGAGTGCGGCGTCCAGGGTGGCGCCGAGGTCGACGTCGGTACGCGTCGAATTGAACCGACCGACGCGAGAAAAGGTGAGCAGATCGTTGATCAGCGTCTGCATACGCTTGGCGCCGTCGACGGCGAACGCGATGTACTCGACGCCTCGCTCGTCGAGCTTGTCGCCGTATCTCTTCTCGATGAGTTGGCAGAACGCGGTCACCTTGCGCAGTGGCTCCTGAAGGTCGTGCGACGCGACGTACGCGAACTGCTCGAGTTCGGCGTTCGACCTCTGCAGTTCAAGAGCCTGATCGGCCAGTTGGCTTCGCGCCGTCTGGGTGGCTTCGAGCTCGTCGACGATCCGTTGACGCATGTCCTCGACGTCGGCCGCGATCGCGCGAATGTCTTTGGGGCCTTGGGGCACGATGTGCTCGCTGAAGTCGCCCTCGGTGATTCTCCTGCATGAGCTGGCCAGGGCGGTGAGCGGGCGCGTGACGGTGGTTCTGATCACCAAAGCCGACAGGATGGCGGCGACGGCGATCGCAAGGACTACCGCGACCAGAACGATGTCCCGCCAATTCTGCACCGCCGCAAGTTCGGCGACCGTGGCGTCACGCTCTTGCTGCAGGTGTTGGAGCTGTGCGTCGAAGTTCTGGCGGAGATCATCGAATATCGTCTTCCCGCGTTCGGCGGTCACATTGTCGATGACCGTAGGCACGCCGGGTTTGACGTCGGCGATGAGTTCCTCGGCATAGGCGCTTCGCCACGTTGCGGACGTGGCCTCGATGGCCTCCACGTCGGCGAGCAGCTTTGTGCGGTCTCCAGCGTGTTCCCGGATCACCTGCTCTGCGGATGCTTCGGCCTTCTGCCCGGCGACATACGGCTCGAGGAACTGGGGATCGGCGGAGATCGCATATCCACGAACCGACGTCTCCTGATCACGCAATGCGGCCTGCAGCTGGTAGGCGGCGATCCGCATCGGTCCGATCTCTCCGAGGATCTCGTCAAACAGCTGGTCTGTCCGGGTCTGCAGAAATCCCGCGGTGATGGCGGCGGCGAGCACGATGACGCCCATGACCGCAAGCACCAGGTTCTGCCACCCCTGGACCGTCGGTCGCCACGTCATTCGGTGGCTGTCCGCTCGACCCGCACGACAGCGATGTCGTCACTGGTCCCACCGACGGACTGCGCGCGCCGCTCGACGTCCTCGATCAGCGCATTGACGAATTCGGGACCGGGCAGGCTCGCATAGGACCGGGCCACCTCCAGCAGGCCTGTCTCCATCAGCCGCTCGGTCCCGGTTCCGGATCGGCCCTCGAACAAGCCGTCGGTCAAGAGCACGAGGCCGTGGTCGGGCGGCAGTTCCAGGATGTTCAGCGGCCATTCGAAGCCGTTGAGACCCAGCGCGGGACCCACCGACGGTTCCAGCCACTCCACCGAACCGGGCCCGTGCAGCAGCATGCCGGGATGCCCGGCGGACACCGCGTTGAAGCTCAGATCGTCGGGCGAGATCGCCACGGAAAGCACTGTCGCGAAGATGCTCGTACCGGGACGCTCGGTGCTCAGAATCCGTTCCAGCTGACGCATCCGCTCGTTGCCGCGCAGGCCGGCGAATGTCAATGCGCGCCAACCGATACGCAGCGCGACCCCCAGCGCCGCCTCGTCCGGACCGTGTCCGGCGACGTCACCGACCATGATGTGCACGGTGCGGTCGGGCGTTTGAACGAAGTCGTAGAAGTCGCCGCCGAGCAGCGCGAACTGCCGGCTGGGCCGGTACTGCGCGACAATGTCCACGCCCGGGTTGTCCAGCAGCAGCGGTGACGGCAGCAGTCCGCGTTCCAGGCGGGCGTTCTCCCTGGCGCGTAGTTCGCTGGCGCGCAATTCGACCGTGGTCAGCGCGGAGCGCTTACGTTCGACTGCGTACAGCAGCGCGCGGTGCAGAGTATCGGGCTCAACCCGCCCCTTGACCAGGTAATCCTGTGCACCCGCAGCGACGGCGGAGACCCCGAAGTGTTCGTCGTGGAGACCCGTCAACACCACGATCGGCATGGTCGGGTCATGTTTGGCGATCTGGTCGAGCGCCTTGATTCCGTCCGCGTCGGGAAGGTTGAGGTCGAGAAGTACGCAGTCGGGACGGGCGACCGCCAATCGACGCTCGGCGTCCTCCATCGACGACGCCCAGGCCACCTGGATATCGGCGCCTGAATCGGCGATCAGTTCCTCGACCAGTACCGCGTCGGCCCGGTCGTCTTCCACAAGCAGCACCGAGAACGGCGGCGCAATGGCGGACTGATCAGCCGACGTGCTCACCCCAGGTTTATATACCGAACGCACTCGCAACCACGTCTTTCACGCGTATTCACCGTGGCCGCCGTGACCGCTTCTTTAGTGACACTCCCGACAATAGCGGCTAGCCCGTCCCGGTTTAACGCCTGAACCCCGTATGGCTGCGAATCAGGGGCAGCGTCGCCGAAGTGGCGAAACCCGGTGCGGCTTGGCAGACGGCGGACACGGCGTTGAGAACCTGCATGCCCGTCGCGACGCTGGCCGACCGGACGTGCTCTTCCATGCTGGCGTTGCGCGTGAAACTGGCCAGCGACATGAAGTGGGTGCGCATCGACGGGTCACCTTCAATGGTCAGCGTCCAGCCGTGCTGCGGTTTGGGCCAGTGGGCGGGGTACTCGCCGCCCACCGTCCACAGAGTTTCGATCTCGATGAGCGTTTCGCCGTCGCGATGGCCAGCCCAGTTCCAGCGCTGTCCGGCCGTCGTACCCGCGGCCAGCAGATGGTCGAAGATCTGGTGATCGTGTTCGGCTCCGATGGCCTCCACGGTGGCGGAGACGTCCTCGATGCCGGCGTTCAGCGCGTCGGCAAGAAGCCAGACCTGTTCGGTGAATATCGAGCTGTTGAACGCCAGGAAATCGGTCGCGGTCGGGCTGATCGACTCGACGGGCTGCCCGAATGCCATGTTGTCGAACGTGATTCCGGTGCTCTCGTAGACCGACCAGTCAGCGCGTTCCTGCAGCGTGATCCTGTCGATCGTTCGGCTCATGCCCGAAAGTGCCAGCGGCAGCACACCCGAGAGGTTGCCGGGGTTGAGGCCGCTGCCGTGAACCGAACTGGCACCCTTTTCGCAGGCCGCGAGGACACGGTCACGGTCTGCGGCGACGATGCGCGCCGGATGAAACAGAAACGCCGTCGTGACAACGTTTTTTCCGCTTTCCAGCAATCGGCACACGTCGTCCAGCTGCGCGGTGCGCGGGGTGTAGAGGACACAGTCGGCGTCCAGTTTGACGATCTGCTCGACGTCGGTGGTCGCGGTCACGCCGATCGGCTCACGGCCGACGAGCGCGCCGATATCGACACCGTTCTTCGACTCGGAGTACACCAGCGCACCGACGAGGTCGAGATCGTCGCGGTGGTCGAGAATCGCGGTGATGATCTCGGCGCCCACCGTGCCGGTGCCCCACTGAATGACCCGATGCACGTTCGGACCGTAGCAGCCTAGGGACGGCGGAGCGTGACGATCGTGACATCGTCGTCGGTTTCGCTCGACGCCATCGCCGTCGCAATCCAGGTCGCCGTCGAATCATCTGCGTGGCTGAGCGTTTCGGCAAGTCGCTCGATGCCGTCATCGATCGGCTCATGGCGGCGTTCCACGAGGCCATCGGAGAACATCACCAAGCCCTGCCCGGCCTCGATCGTGAACGTGCTGGGTTCATAGGTCATGCCGTTGGCGCCGATCGGCGGCGACAGTCGTACCGGCGCGGGGACGGCCGAGGCGCCCCGCTGGGTGACATATGGGATCAGGTGGCCAGCGCACGCAGCTTCGACGTACCCGGTGCCCAAATCGACCCGGGCAACGATCACGGTGACGAAGGCGCGGGGGACCATGTGCATGCAGAAGTCGTTGAGCTGATTGAGCGCCTCAGCGGGGGCGGCACCCGTGAAGAGGTAGGCGCGCAAAGTATTTCGGACTTGCGCCATCGTTCCCGCCGCGGTCATGCCATGGCCTGCGACGTCGCCGATCAGCACGATCAACCGGCCGTCGCGCAACTCGAACGCGTCGTACCAGTCGCCGCCGACGCGCCCTCCGACGGCGGGTTCATAGTGTGCCGACAACTGCCAGCCTTCGAGGGTGGGAATCGTTGACGGCAACAGGCTGCGTTGCAGCGTCTCGGCGACGCGGAGCGCGCCGCGCGTCCGTCGATACAACGATTCGACGAGGTGTCGCCGCAACGCTTCGGCAGACTCCCTCTCGGTCGGCGCCCACGGCTCGCAGCATCGGTCCACGATTTCGCGCCAGCGGTCGAATGACTTGCGTGGACTCAGGCGCAGCCCGTCACCTTCGCTGACCGCGATCGCCTTGTTGTGTGGGTCACCGCCCCAGTCGACGGATCGCAGCACCTCACCTCGAAACCAGATGGCGTACTGCCCATCGGGCAGGTTGATCGCCAGCGCACCGGAGACCACCTGCGGATCGAGGTCGAGATCCAACTCGCCGGACAACGACTCACTGCTTGCGATCTCGTCGCCGGCGTCCAGTGCCCATTTGGCCACGGCGGCCACGATCTCCGGCGAGGGAACCGAACCCAGAACCCCGTACTCGCCACCGATGTTGACGACGACGCCGTCGGCGGGCACGAGGTCGAGCAGACTGGGCGTTCCGAGCAGGACCGCGGTCAGCGCATCGCCGTCGTCCAGCGTGGCGGCGGTGAGCTTGCCCAGGACGGCCTGCGCAGCCAACCGCCGGTGTAATTGTTCGTCTTCGAACTGGTCGACGAGTCGCAGTGAGAGAGTCGAGCCAAGGAATTCGGCTGCCACCCTGGTCCCGAATGGCGGCAGATGCGGACCGGCGTAGTGATGGCAGGCGATCAATCCCCACAGCCGCCCTTGCCGCAGCAGTGAAATCGACATCGACGCATGCACGCCCATGTTCTGCAGGTACTCGATATGAATCGGCGAGACGCTGCGCAGCGTCGCGTGCGTCAGGTCCGTCGGCACGCCCCTTTCCGGGTCGGCCGCGGGCACCAGAGGTGCTGGTGTGTAGCCGACGTCGTCGATGAGCCGCAGCCAGCTCTTCTCGTACAGCGCCCGCGCCTGCGCCGGAATGTCAGTGGACGGGTAGTGCAGGCCAAGGAACGAATTGAGCTCCTCACGTTTGGCCTCAGCGACAACCTCGCCGTTGTAGTCCTCGTCGTAGCGGTACACCATGACGCGGTCAAAGCCGGTGAGCTCGCGGACTGCGCGCGCGGTGCCGTCGTAAAGCTCTGTCAGTGTCGTGGCACGGTTGAGTTCGTCCACCGAACTGCGCACCGCCAGGTAGGTGTTCGGGAAGGTGAACGGTCGCGCGCCGTAGGCGATCTCGACCTCCAACAGCAGAACGCCGCCTGGCTCACGGTGCAGGATCGCATCGAACGCGCGCGGTTGGCCGGCAACGTCGATCGTGCACTCGAGCGGGTTGCGTTGGCGTAGATCGCCGGGAGCCGACGCCGCCTGTTCGACGCGGGCGGCCTCGTCGGCACCGATGAGGAATGAGAGGTGCCGGCCGAGGACGTCGTCTACTGACCGGCCGAGCAAATCCAGAACGTTGGCGCTGACCTGGCGTACCTCGAAGTCGGGCTCACGCAACACCGCGAGCACGCCGCGCGGCTGAACAAGGCCGGGAATATGGATCGGCTCGCGCGCGCAGTTGTCGAGATCGACGGGCGTGCCGACCGGAACGTAGCCCGCGGGCGACGGCTCGCTCAGTTCAGCGTCAGACAACGCGCGGGCCTCCAAATGGGTCGGCGGATGAGTCCGCTGCTGGACCACGTGATTGCCAGTATGCAGGCTTCCTACGGTGCCGGATCAGTCAGGTAGTGCGTCAGAACAGGTTTGAGCCAGCCGGCCAGCGTTTCGTCATCCATCGCGACAAGGGGCGGAATGCCGAGGATGTAGCGCCCGACCGCAACGCCCAGCAGTTGGGATCCGATCAGCGCGGCACGCTCCATCGGCCGGTCGATGGCCACATCCGCCAGTGCGGGCGCGACCTGCCGGGCGAAGACGTCGAGGAGTGCGTCCGCCGCCGCCTGGCTTGACGCGGCGGCACGGAGCAGCGGCAGAAAAGGCCCTTCGGGTCCCCACACCTGGGTGAAAAGCGGCAACAGCACGTCGGCTACATCCTGGGGCGCCACACCGGACAGGTCCGGGGGTGAGATATCCAGGCGCGACACCTCGCCGAAAAGCTTGTCCTTGTTGCCGAAGTAATGCATCACCAGCGCGGGATCAACACCAGCCGCCTTCGCCACCGACCGGATCGTCGTTCTTTCGAATCCGCTTTGCCCGAAGTGCACCCTTGCGGCAGCCAATATTGCGGCCTTCGTCGCCGCGGCATCCCGTGCTCGTACAGCCATGCCCACACTATATTCAACGACTGTTGACAACATTATGGAACGGTTCTAACGTCAGTTCAACAAGCGTTGAACTGATGAGGAGCGCCATGATGGTCACCGCAATCCAGATCGGGCTTCACCCCGACGTCATCGACGTGGAATCCGCGGATTACACGCAATTCACCGGCCTGACCAGGGAGAAGCTGACCAAAGCGAACACCGACAACGTGGAAGGCCTGCGGGCCGCGGGCTACGACGTCGACAACTGCCTGATCGACTTCGGCGAGGCAGGGCTGGAGAAAGTGCGGACCTGGCTGACCAACAAGCGCTACGACGCGGTGCTGATCGGTGCCGGTGTGCGGTTGGTCGCCAACAACACGCTGCTTTTCGAGGCCATCGTCAACGCGGCACACAGCGCCAACCCCGGATGCCGGTTCGTGTTCAACTATTCGCCCTCCTCGACGCCGGACGATATCCGCCGCTGGTATCCGGATCCAGCCGACTCCACCCCGGCGCGCTGACATGACTACTTCACAGCGCGTGGACGTGATTGTCATCGGTGCCGGCCCCACCGGGTTGACCGCGGCCGGCGACCTGGCCCGGTGCGGCCGCTCAGTCGTCGTCCTCGAACGCTGGCCGCAGGCGAACCCATCCAGCCGGGCGTTCGCCACGATGGCCCGGACTCTTGAGCTTCTCGACGCACGCGGCCTGGCCGACGACGTCATCGCCAGGGCGCACCTGGCCCCCGGTGTCTCCATATTCGCCGGTGCACGCATCGACCTCACCCATCTGCACTCGAAATTCCAGTTCGTCGCGGTCACCCCACAGAGCAACGTCGACAGCGCGCTCGCCGGCTACGCCACCTGTCACGGGGCTGAGATTCACCGTGGGTTCGAAGTCGTGGCGCTGGAACAGGATTCGGAAGGTGTCACCGTCACGGCGCAGGCCAAGGACGACCCGGGTCACCAGACGATATGGCGTGCGGACTACGTGATCGGCGCCGACGGCGCACACAGCACCGTCCGGGACTTGATCGGCGTGGACTTCCCGGGAAAGACCATCCTGTCGTCGATCGTGCTGGCCGATGTCAAGCTCGCCGACGGCCCGACCGACGGTGGCCTCACACTCGGCAGCAGTCGCGAGCGGTTCGCGTTTCTGGCGCCGTACGGGCGAAGCGATGAAGACGGTGTGTGGTATCGGACGATGGTGTGGGATCGGGCCCACCAGGTGCCCGACACCGAGCCCGTCGGTGCCCCGGAAGTGATCGACGTGCTGAATCGGGCGATGGGACGCGATCTCGGGGTGCGCGACGTCGGCTGGTTGTCACGGTTCCACTGCGACGAGCGTCAGGTCGCCCAATATCACTGCGGCCGTGTATTTCTCGCAGGCGACGCGGCACACGTCCACTCACCGATGGGTGGGCAGGGCATGAACACCGGTATCCAGGACGCCGCCAATCTCGCATGGAAGATCGACGCGGTCCTCTCGGGTGCCGACGACGACGTGCTCGACACCTACCACGACGAACGCCACCCGATCGGCAAGCGGGTCCTGCTGCAGTCGGGTCTGATGGCGCGCGGTGTCACGTTGCGTCCCCGGATCGCCCGTGGGATGCGGAATCTGATTGCGCCCAGGCTGCTTCGCGTACCGCGTGTGCGTGACGCGGTGGCGGGGAGCTTCGCGGGGACAGCGTTGCGATATCCCCACGAACGCGGGCAGAGTCCACTCGTCGGGACCCGCGCCACGGAGATCCCACTGCGACAGGGCAAACTGACACACCTGCAGCGCTCGGCGGGCTTCGTGCTCATCCGGGAACTCCAGACGCGTCCGATCAACATCGCCGGTCTTGCCGAAGTCGAGCGATCCGATGTGGGCCCGGCGGTTCTCGTCCGGCCCGACGGCTACATCGCGTGGGTCGGAGAGTCGTCCGACCACGCGGGCTGGATGACGGCGCTGCGCCGCTGGCTGGGCGTCGGGTCGCGCACGTCGGAGATATCGGCCGGAAAATATGGCGGTGGCGGAGGGATTTGAACCCTCGGACGGGGGTTACCCGTCACACGCTTTCGAGGCGTGCTCCTTAGGCCGCTCGGACACGCCACCGCGTGGCAGCTTACCGACGACGGTGCCGAGTGCCCAAACCGTCCCATAGGTCGCTCCCGGCGGCGTCATCATTTGAGGCTCTTGTGACTCATTCGTGGGTCATTGGCGGCCAGGCAAGGTGGGGCGGTGTCCTCCGAGAGTGAGCATGGCTAGGGCGATTAAGGCGCCGGGGTGGGCGAAGCCGAAGGCGATGCGGGTGATGAGTCGGATCTTGGTGTTGACCGATTCGATGAGTCCGTTGGAGAGGCCGTGGGCGATGGAAGCGAGGATCTGCTCGCGGTGGCCGGCGATGCGGCGTTGGAGCTTGACGAATGATTCGATGCGGCTGCGCCGTGCCCAAGCGATCCACCTGTCCAGCGCTTCGGCGGCGTGGTCGGCAGGGAGTTTGAAGACCGTCCGTAGGCCTTCTTTGAGCAGGTAGGCGCGGTAGAGCCGAGGGTCGGTGGTGGCGATCCAGCGCAGCTTCGCTTGTTGGCGGTCGGTGAGGTTTTCCGGGTTCTTCCACAGCGCGTAGCGGGCGCGCCGCAATGCTTGGGCTGGCCCGGTGGAGATGGTGGCGCGTCGGCCATGGGCCCACCCGTGCGAGCGGGTATGCCCGCTGCGGCGAGCATCGCTCCAGGCCTGTTGACGCACGGCATCCAATGCCTCAGTGGCCCAACCAACGACGTGAAACGGGTCGGCACAGCGGATGGCGTCCGGGCATCGTTCGCTGACCACGTCGGCGATCCATTTGGCCCCATCAGCGGTGACGTGGGTGATCTGGGCGCACCGACCTGCACCTGAGGCTTCTAGCGCGTCGAAGAAGGCGCGCACGGTCGCGCGTTCGTGACCGGGATGCGCCCACACCAGGCGGCCGCTGTCGTGGTCGACGACCACAGTTAGGTACTTGTGATGGCGCTTGTAGGAGATCTCATCAATCCCGATCCGCGTCAGGTCGGCGAACCCATCGACTCCGGCGACGGTGTCGGCCCACACTCGAGTGATGATCGATCCGACTGTGCGCCAGGCGATCCGCATCAGCTCGGTGATTGCCTTCTTGGAGCAGTGTGTGGCCAACCAGGCCACCTGCTGGTCGAACGAGCGGGTATGTCCCGCGCCGTGTCGGGCCCAGGGGACTTGTCGCACCGTCGGGCCGTGGGTGGGGCAGTTGACCCGTGGGGCGTCAGCCTCCAGGAAGACCTGAACGGTTCCCAAATCGAGTCCGCGCCACCGCCGCCGCCCCTGGCCGCGGTCATACCAGGAGGCTCTCGATCCGCAGTCTCCGCATCGACCCTTAAGCGGTCGTCGCGGTCGCATATGGACCACGAGAGCCTGCGTTTGGTCGTCGAACTCGACGCCCTCGACCACCGCGTTCTCGACGCACAACACGGTGCGCCATAGGCTGGCATTCCGCACGCCGTTCTCCGATCTGTAGTTTTTGACCTTCGACAAGCCAAAAACCTAGACCGGAAACGGCGTGTGGCCGTTCAGGCGCAATCAGCAACCCACGAATGAGTCACAAGAGCCTCAATTGATGACGCCGCTGGCTCGGAATGTCGCCCCGACGGCCTCGCCCCAAACACTGCATCGGGTCGAAGAAGTCGAGCTTTCGAGACCGAATCGACGCTCGGCGGCCACGCGTGGCCGGCCGCCCAACCGGGTATCAAGGCGCTAGAAAGGTGGCGATGAAGACTGTTGCACTCGCGGCCCTGGCGATTTCCGGGGCGATCGCGTCGCTCGTTCACGCGCCGAGCGCCGCCGCCACCCCCCAATCTGACTACTGCGCAAGCATGGCCAGTGCACAAGTTCCGGGCGACTGCGCCACCCTGACGAGCCTCGCCAAAGGTGTGTGCGCGCAGTACGACCAGGGCTTCGATCTGGAGACCATCGTGCAACGCCTCGATGCCACGACCAAGAATGAAGGCCTGTCGAACTACATCATGGCCGGTGCTCCGCTGTACTTCTGCCCGAAGTACGCCAGCCAGAACTGAGATCAACACCTCACCGCTGGGCGGCGAAGAACGCCTCCAGCGGTGCTGCGCACTCGGCGGCCAGCACGCCGCCGCGCACGTCCGGACGGTGCGTCAGGCGCCGGTCGCGCACCACGTCCCACAGCGAACCGACCGCCCCGGTCTTGGGCTCCCACGCACCGAACACCAGCCGGGCGACCCGCGCCATCACCAGCGCGCCTGCGCACATCGTGCATGGTTCGACAGTCACCGCCAGTGTGGTGCCCTCGAGGCGCCAGCCGTCGCCAAGCACCGCCGCGGCGGAGCGCATGGCCAGGATCTCCGCATGTGCGGTCGGGTCACCGGTTTCCTCGCGGGCGTTGGCAGCCCGCGCCAATTCGGTGCCGTCGGCGGCCAGGATGACCGCGCCGATCGGGACGTCGCGGGGTCCGGCCGCAGCCGCCGCTTCCAGCGCGGCCCGGACGAGGTCCTCGTCGGTCACCGATCCAGACGGTCGAGCACCGCCGACAGTTCGTCGGCGAAACCCATCTCCCGCGCGATCCGGCCGAGTTGTTCGTCGGCGTACAGGTCCGACTCGTCGAGGATGACCGCCAACACCGCCTCGGGCAGGCCGATATCCGCGAGCAGCCCCAGGTCGCCCTCCTCGAACGGCTGCTCGGGGTCCAGATCGTCCTCGCTGATGTCGTTGTCCAGCTTCTCCAGTACCTCTGCGGCAATGTCATAGTCGAGCGCCGCGGTGGCATCCGACAGCAGCATGCGCGTACCGGCAGGCGCGGGTCGCAGGATGACGAAGAACTCGTCGTCGACGTCAAGCAGCCCGAAAATGGCTCCGGCACTGCGTATTTCGCACAGTTCGGTTTCGGCGGCGGACAGGCTGTTGAGCGATGCCGAGCGCATCGCGGCACAACGCCATTTGCCGTCCTCCCGGATCACAGCCACACCAAAGCCGTCCGGGCGGTCGGCGGCCTGCTTCTGCGCTGCGGCACGCTGTGCTCCCATGGGGGCCAACGGTAGTCCCCGACCAGGGACTTGACCAGAAACGCTCGCCAAGGCCGACCCCCGACGCCACCAGGAATATGCCAGGCTGGAGGGGTGACGGATACGCCGGTTTGCGTGGTGGGCCTCGGCCTGATCGGCGGCTCCCTGATGCGTGCGGCCGCGGCGGCCGGGCGCGAGGTCTTCGGCTACAACCGCTCGATCGAGGCAGTTCAGGCCGCCACGGCCGACGGCTTCGACGCGACCGAGAACCTCGACGAGGCGTTGACCCGGGCTGCCGGGGGCAACGCGCTCATCGTGCTCGCCGTGCCGGTGCCCGCACTGCAACAAATGCTGCACCGCATCCGCGATCTGGCGGCTGAATGCCCCCTGACGGACGTCACCAGCGTGAAATCCTGCGTGCTGGACGAGGTGCGCTCTGTTGGACTGCAGGACCGTTTCGTCGGCGGACATCCGATGGCGGGCACGGCAGACTCCGGCTGGGTTGCCGGTGATGCCCGGCTGTTCGTCGGGGCGCCCTGGGTCGTCAGTGTGGACGATCACGTCGACCCCGACGTCTGGACGACGGTGATGAACCTGGCCCTGGATTGCGGCGCGGTGGTGGTGCCCGCCCGATCCGACGAGCACGACGCCGCGGCCGCGGCGATTTCGCACCTGCCGCACCTGTTGGCGGAGGCGCTGGCGGCGACGGCGGGTGAGGTGCCGCTGGCATTCGCGCTGGCAGCCGGGTCGTTCCGCGACGGGACGCGGGTCGCGGCGACCGCGCCGGACCTCGTCCGCGCCATGTGCGAGGCCAACGCCGACCAGGTGCTCCCGGTCCTGGACCGCACCCTCGAGCAGCTCAACCAGGCTCGCGACACGCTGTCCGCGGGAAAGCCGCTGACCGAGCTCGTCGAGGCGGGTCACGCCGCGCGGGTGCGCTACGACAACTTCGGCCGCCCCGAGATCGTGACGGTGGTGATCGGCGACGAAAGGTGGCGCGAGGAACTCGCCGCCGCGGGCCGTGCCGGCGGGGTGGTCAGATCCGCTCTGCCAGCCCTGGGTAGTCGAGGATGAATCCGTTGGAGTCGACGGTGACCGTGGTCTCGGCGACCGGCGAGTGCAGCTTGATGCCGTCGGGCGCGCTGCTGTAACTGATCGTCGCCGCCTCGACGGACAGCTCGGGCAGCCTGACGTACACCACCGGAATCGTCACGGACTCGCTTCGCTGATACAACCCAGTTCGCCGGATGGGCAGGGCGTTGAAGAACGGGCTGAAGATCAGGTCGACGTCCAGCGCGCCGTCATAGGCGAGGCGACTCGTCTGACCGGTGTGGTGCTGGACGAACCACATGTTCTCCTCGTCCCGCGCGATGGACAGCTGTCGCTCCCGTTCGGCGAGCGTGACGGTCAGTGAGAGCCGTTTGGTGGCGCCCGACTCGTCGGTCACCAGGTCATAGGACGCGGAGAACGCCGGATGGGACGCGGTGGCGGCGGCGACGATCCGGCCGTGGGCCTTGATGCGGTTGCCTGAAAGCTGGACCCGCACCGACTCCATCCGCGGGACGTCGTGCGCGCGCCAGGTCAAAGTCGCGGGCCACGGACCCTGTTGCTCCGAGCGGGCTGCTTCACTCACTCATCTACCGTAATTGACGCAGTCACCCGTTCGGAACGAACGGGGTGTTCCGTTTCGCCGGCGACCGTGACTCCAGTGCCACCTCGTCGCTGAGCAGCGGTTGCGGCATGCGGCGGAGACGGCCCGAGCCGGGCACCGACAACCAGACCGAGAACGCCAGCGCCGCGTCGAGGATCAGAGCCAATGCCGTCACCAGCAAGGCGCCCACCAGCGCGAGGTAGAACTCGCGCACCTTGATGCCGTCGATCAGGTAGCGCCCCAAACCGCCCAGGCTTGCGTACGCCGCGACCGTCGCGGTCGCGACGATCTGCAACGTCGCCGTCCGCAGCCCACTGAGGATCAGCGGCATCGCGATCGGTGTTTCCACCCGCAACAGGATTCGCTTCTCGGTCATGCCCATCGATCTGGCGGCATCGACCACCTGCGGATCGACGTTGGCGATGCCCGAGTAGGTTCCGGCGAGCAGCGGCGGGATACCGAGCAGCATCAGCGCGACGGTGGGCGGGATCAGCCCAAGTCCCCAGAGCAGGACTCCCAGCAGGAGCACGCCGAGCGTCGGGAGCGCGCGCAGCGCGTTGACCCCCGTGACGACCAGAAAGGTGCCACGGCCGGTATGTCCGATGAGCATCCCGAGCGGGACGGCGATGATCGCCGAGAAGATGACGGCGACGACCGTGTACTGCAGGTGTTCGAGGATGCGCGCCGTCAGCCCGGCGGGCCCGCCCCAGTTGGCCGCAGTGAAGATGTACGCCAGCGCCTCGGTCAGGAAGCTCATCGGGCTCATCCGGTCACCGCCTTGACGCGGCTGGGGCGCCCGGCCCGGGACGCGCGCGTCGTGCGTGTCCAGGGCGTCAGTGCCTTTCCGGCCAACATGATCAGCGTGTCGATGACGACCGCCAGCACGAAGATCGCGATGATGCCCGCGACGATCTGGTCGCTCTTGTTGGCCTGGTAGCCCTCCGTGAACCAGGTGCCAAGACCGCCGATACCGATCACCGATCCGACCGACACCATCGAGATGTTGGTGACGGCGACGACGCGCAGGCTGGCGATGAGCACCGGAACAGCCAGTGGCAGCTCAACTTTCAGCATTCGAACCAATGGCTTGTAGCCGACGGCGGTGGCGGCGTCGAGCACCGCGGGTGACACCGCATCCAAGGCCTCGGGTACCGCGCGCACCAACAGGGCGACGGTGTAAAGGGTCAATGCGACGATGACGTTCGCCTCATCGAGGATGCGCGTCGGGATGATCAGCGGCAGGACGACGAACAGCGCCAGCGACGGGATGGTGAAGATGATGCTGGCGGTCAGCGTCGTAATCCGTCGCAACGCGGTGGTCCGCTGAATGAATGCGCCGAGCGGCACCGCGATGATCAAGCCCAGCAGGATCGGAATCAACGACAGGCGCAGGTGGATCACCGTCAGCGTCCACAGGGTGTCGAGGTGCGTCAGCAGATAGCGCATGTCGGCTATCCCAGCTCCGGAATGCGCCGCTGCTCGGAGAGTGTGGCGAGCACATCGTCAGCGCGCACACCGCCGATCAGCTGACCACTCTCGTCGACCGCCACTCCCAGCCCGCTCGGTGAGGACAACGCGGCGTCGAGTGCCTGCCGCAAGGTGTTGTTCGGCCGGAAGAACGACCCACCGCCGACGGTGCAGTCGTAGAGCACGCGGCCCTTGCGGTGCAGCTCGACACCGTCGGCATTGATCCACGCATACGGTGTGCCGTCGGCCTTGGTGACCAGCGACCAGTCACCCGGGTTCAGGTTCAGCCCGTCGACGTCGCTCTCGGCAACGTGCTGGACCTCGTGCAGCGGCAGACCCGTCGCTCCGAAGAACTGCAGGCCTCGATAGCCCCGATCGGCGCCGACGAATGCCGAGACGTCCTCGTCGGCGGGGTTCGACAACACGAAGGCGGGATCGGCGTATTGCAGCAGCACGCCGCCGCGCCCGAACACCGCGACCTTGTCGCCGAGCTTGACCGCCTCGTCGATGTCATGGGTGACGAACACAATGGTTTTGCGCAGTTCGCTTTGCAGCCGCAGGATTTCGGTTTGCAGATCCTCGCGCACCACCGGGTCCACGGCGCTGAACGGCTCGTCCATCAACAGGATCGGCGGGTCGGCGGCCAGCGCCCTGGCGACCCCGACGCGCTGCTGCTGGCCACCCGAGAGCTGCGCCGGATACCGGTCGGCCAGCTTGGGATCCAACCCAACGCGTTCCATCACCGCCAACGCGGATTTGCGTGCGCTCCGCCGTGATTCGCCACGCAGCACGGGTACCGTGGCGACGTTGTCGACCACGCGCAGGTGCGGCATCAACCCGGCACTCTGGATGACGTAGCCGATGCCGAGCCTCAGCTGTACCGGATCGACCTTGGTGACGTCCTTGCCGTCGACGGTCAGCGTGCCCGAGGTCGGGTCGATCATCCGGTTGATCATCCGCATCGAGGTGGTCTTGCCGCAGCCCGACGGCCCGACGAAGACCGTGAGTGTGCCGTCGGGCACCTCCAACGTCAGGTCGTCGACCGCGACGGTGCCGTCGGGATACTTCTTGGTGACGTTGGTGAAGGTGATCATTTGGCCACCGGTTGGTCGAAGCCGTTGTCCTTGATCCACTTCGCCGCCGCCTCGTCCGGGTCGACGCCCTGGTTGCCCTCGACCGCGGTGTTGAGCTCGATCAGCGCTTCGGTGGTCAATTTGGCGCTCACCGCGTCCAGCACGGTCTTGAGTTCGTTCGACATCTTCTGCGACGCGACCAGAGGAACGACGTTCGCGGCGAGGAACACGTTCTCCGGATCTTCCAGAACCACCAGCTTGTTCTGCTCGATCGACGGTGCGGTGCTGAAGATGTTGGCCGCGGTGACGGTGCCACCGGTCAGGGCCTTCACGGTCGCCGGACCGCCGCCGTCACTGATCGAGACGAAGTTGGCGGGCGCGATCTCCAATCCGTATTTGTTCTTCAGGCCCACCAGGCCGGTGACCCGGGTCTGAAATTCCGACGGTGCGCCGACTTTCACCTCCGGTGAGTGCTTGGCGAGGTCAGCGATGCTCTTGAGATTCCACTTCTGTGCCGTCGCCTCGGTGACCGCGAGCGTGTCCTTGTCCTCGGCGGGTGATGGATAGAGAATCGACAGGTCGCCGGGGAGCGCCTTGAGCAGCGCCAGCAGCACCGCATCGGGCGTCGTCGCGGTGGTTTCGGCGTCGAAATACTGCAGGAGATTGCCGGTGTATTCCGGAATCAGATCGATGGAATGGTCTTGCACCGCAGGGATATAGGTCTCACGGCTGCCGATGCCGAATTGGCGGCGGATGGTGAAGCCGTTGGCCTCCAACACCTGGGCGTAGATCTCGGCGATGATCTTGCTTTCGGTGAAGTCGGCCGACCCGACGGCGATCGACTTCAGGTCTCCCGATATCGCCCCGCCGCCGAGCGGATTGGAGCTGCCGCATGCCGAGGACATCGACGCGATCAGTGCCAGTAGTGCCGCCAGAATCGCCAGATTCCATCTCCGCATGTTCGACGTAGGCATCATCGGACACTATCGACATGCATGCGGCAACGCCGTGCTTTAGCTCAGCGTGACCACCCATAGGTGTTTCATTCGACGCGGGAAAGGGCAAGATGGACTCATGACCAGCGATCCGTCCGTTCCGTCCGACCCTCCGCCGTCGGCGTCCGGGAAAGGTGCGCCGCCGGATCCGGTCGCCACCCCCGGTGAATACCTGGTCAAGCCGGAATCAGCGGTGAAATTCACTCGCGCTGCTGCGCTGTGGTCGGCGCTGATCACCGGGTTCGTGATTCTGATCGTGCTGTTGGTGTTCATCATGCAGAACACCAACTCCACGACCATCAACTTCTTCGGCTGGGAGTGGAATCTTCCTGTGGGCGTGGCGATTCTGTTGGCCGCGGTATGCGGCGGCCTGCTGACGGTTGCGGTCGGCACCGCCAGAATCGTTCAGCTGCGCCGCGCTGCGAAAAAGAATCTCAAGTCGCAGCCCTTCTGACTCAGCGTGTCAGCGTCTCCAGGCCCGCAGTGATCAACGGGCCGACCGCCTCTGCCACCTGGTCGGTATCGTCGGCGACGCCACCACCTTCGCGGCCGCGATAAGCGATGCCCGCGGAGATGATCGCCAGCTTGAAGTACGCCAGCGCCATGTAGAACTCCCAGTGATCCAGGCCGACCCCGGCCGCCACGGAGTAGCGCTGCGCGAGTTCGTCGGCCGATGGGATCAACGGCGATGACCATGCCGCATCCGCGTGCACCAGATTGAACATCGGATGGCGGTATACGCACATCAGTGCGGCATCGCTGATCGGGTCACCAAGGGTCGACATTTCCCAGTCGAGCACAGCCAGCACCTTGGTGGCGTCCTGCGCGTCCAGCATCGTGTTGTCGATGCGGTAGTCGCCGTGCACGATCGCGCTGCGGCTCTGCGACGGAATCGCCTCTGTCAGAGCGGAATGCAACCGCTTGACGTCGGCGTCGCATGGGTCGTCTTCGGTTCGCACCAGATCCCATTGTCCGCCCCAGCGCCGCACCTGACGTTCGAGATAGCCGTCTGCCTTGCCGAAATCGCCGAGGCCCACCGCCTCGGGGTCGACCGCGTGCAGGTCGGCGAGCACTTTGATCAGCGCGTCGACGCAATCGTTGATGGTGCTTTTGTCGCCGAGCGCCTCGAGTTGTTTGGTGTGCCGAACGACGCGGCCTTCGACGTAATCGACCATCTGGAACGGCGCACCCAACACGGAGTCGTCGTTGCGCATCGTGACGGCGCGGGCCACCGGAACCGGAGTGTCGGCCAACGCGGCCACCACCCGGTATTCGCGCGCCATGTCGTGTGCCGAGGGGGTCAGCCCGTGCAGCGGGGGCCGGCGCAGCACCCACTTGGACGCGTCGTCGTACACCAGGAACGTCAGGTTGGACCGGCCGCCCGAGATGAACTCGCCGCGCAGATCGCCGGAGCGGGGGATTCCCTCAGAGCGCAGGTGACGGTCCAGTGCGTCGAGGTCAAGTCCGTCCAGCCGTGTGGTCACTGGACTTGTCTACCACTGCTGGTTTCGGGGCAGCAGGTCCCATACGTGCTCGGTCGCGTTGATGCCCGCGACGAAGAACGCCTTCTGCCGCGACGACCAGAGCAGCCGGGTGACGCCCGCATAGTCGACCTGCACGCACAGCAACCGCTCGGTTTTCATGACTGTGTGGGCCAGCGCGTTGATGACGCCGCCGTGGGTGAAGACCGCGACGGTGTCCTCGTGGTCGGCGGCGGCCAGGACGTCGTCGACACCCGCCGTGACACGCGCGATGAACCCGGGCTGGTCCACCCCGCTGGGTAGGTCACCGCTGGCGAGCCGCTTCATATCCTCCGCCGAGATCTGCTCGACCGGGGTGTAGTGCGAGAGGTCACGGTCGTATTCGGCGAGCCGGTCGTCGATGTCGACGGCGAGCCCCAGGGCATCGGCGACGGGTTGTGCGGTCTGCCTGGCCCTGATCTGCGGGCTGCTGACGATTCGGCTGATCGGGAAGCGGGCCAGCGCATCAGGAAGCCGCTTGGCCTGCTCGATGCCCTCTTCGGACAGTTCGGGATCGGAGCCTTGTCCTGGCTCGCTGCGGTGCGGCAACGCATGCCGGATTAATAGCAACTGCACCGTGACACCATAGGACGGGTGCGCGCATTCGCCTGTCCCGTGTGCAACAACTTCACGCCGTTCGAGGCGCACCGCTGTCACAACTGCCATGCCGCGCTGGGGCTGCACCCGCCGACGATGACGATGCTCGCCGTCAGCGACGACGCGGTGAGCGTCGACGGACAGCGGTGGATCCGCTGCACCCAAAGCGGCACGCTTGGCTGCAATTGGCTTGTCCCGGAGGAGGAGCTGAACGCCTACCAGCGTGGCCGCTGTCAGGCCGACGCCCTGATCCGCCGCGAGCCCGACGCCTCGGACACCATTGCGAGGGAGAAGCTGGTGCCGACGGCCGCGGCCCTGCGACGGCTGGTCTTTCAGCTGCTCCACATCGGCCTGCCCGTCGATCCCTTCTGGCGCCGCGACGGCGGATTGGCCTTCGACCTGGTGTCCAGCTACAGCGACGGCGAGCGCGTGGTGATCGGCCACGCGAACGGAGTGATCACCATCGACCTCGTCGAGTCGCTCGACGCGTACCGCGAGACGTTGCGGGTGCGGCTCGGCGAGCCGTATCGCACCATGCTGGGTCACTTCCGCCACGAGGTCGGCCACTACTACCAAAACGTGTTGGTCGAGACGGGTCCCGGCGCCGACAAATACCTGACGCAGTGCCGTGACCTGTTCGGAGACGAACGCACCAGCTATTCCGGCGCCCTGGACCGTCACTACAGGTTCGGTGCACCCGAGGACTGGCGGGAGACCTTCATCTCGGAGTACGCGACCATGCATCCCTGGGAAGACTTTGCGGAATGCTTCGCGCACTATCTGCACATCACCGATTCCATCGAAACCGGTCGCGAGGCAGGCATGGTGTTACACGCCGACCGGGTGCGCTTCTCGGCACCCCGGGATGTGGTTCCGCTCGAGTCCTACGCAGACGTACCCGTCGAGCAGATGCTGTACGACTGGAAATGGATGTCGCTGTTCTTCAACCGGGTCAACACCGCGATGGGTAAGAATCCGCTCTACCCCTTCGAGATTCCACCACCCGTGGCGGCCAAGTTGGGGTTCGTGCAGAAAGTGATCCGGGAGACCGTCACCGACCAGGGAGTGCTGACGTGAGCCAAGGACGAGGGTTCGCCGACGAACTATTCGACCTCACCGACCGGGTGGTGCTGGTCACCGGTGGCAGCCGCGGGCTGGGCCGGGAGATGGCGTTGGCCGCCGCGCAGTGCGGCGCCGACGTGGTCATCGCGAGCCGCAAGTACGAGGCGTGCGTCGCCACCGCCGACGAGATCACCGCCGCGACCGGCCGCGCCGCGCTGCCGTATGCGGTGCACGTCGGGCGCTGGGATGAGCTCGACGGCCTGGTCGACGCGGCATACGAGCGCTTCGGCAAGGTCGACGTGCTCATCAACAACGCGGGCATGTCGCCGCTGTACGAGTCGCTTGCCTCGGTGACCGAGAAGCTGTTCGATGCGGTCGTCAACCTGAACTTGAAGGGCCCGTTTCGGTTGTCGGCGTTGATCGCCGAGCGGATGGTGGCCGGCGGCGGCGGGTCGATCATCAACGTCAGCTCGACGGGATCACTGCGTCCCGGGCCGCACGAGCTGCCGTACGCAGCCGCCAAGGCCGGACTCAACGCGTTGACCGAGGGGCTGGCGCTGGCCTACGGCCCGACCGTGCGGGTCAACACGCTGATGCCCGGTCCGTTTCTCACCGATGTCAGCAAGGCGTGGGACATCGAGGCGACGACAGCCGGTGCGCAGCGGTTTGCGCTCAAGCGACTTGGCCAGCCGGCCGAGATCATCGGCGCCGCACTGTTTCTGGCATCGGATGCGTCGAGCTACACCAGCGGATCGATCGTGCGGGTCGACGGCGGGATTCCCTAACCGTCATGCAACGCTTGCCGTTGCGATGTCAGTGCTCAGCGGGGCGATGGCCGCCAGGATCTTGTCGACGGTCTCGGCCGGAACTCCTGCCCCACTGAGACTGGCCGCGAGGTGGTTGGCCACCAGTGCGAAGTGATGCATGGTGATACCGCGGCCCTGATGCACCTGCCGCATCGGTGCGCCGCTGTAGGGTTCGGGCCCGCCGAGTGCTGCCGCGAAGAACTCGACCTGCTTGCCTTTGAGCCGGGCCATGTTGGTGCCGGTGAAGAAACCGGCGAGTTCGCTGTCGGCGAGTACGCGGTCGTAGAAGTCGGCGACGACGACTTCCAGAGCCTCGTAGCCTCCGATCTGATCGAAAATGGTTGGCATCTGCCGAGTAGACGACATCGACGTTGCACCGTCGTTTTCCCTGGGTTGCGCGCCCGCTAATTCGTCCTCACGGCGTGACGATGTTGAACCCCGGGTCGGGCCGGTCCACCACCGCGAGCAGCGACGGCAATGCGTTGGCGTCGCCATCGATCTCCACGCCGGGAGAGTCGGCGTCGCCCGCCGCAAACGCCAACAGCCGCAGCTTGTTCGCCAGTTTCACGGTGGCTTGCGCGGTCGACGCGTCAGCGGGCACCTTGCGGTGCACGAGCACTCCATTGCGCAACGTCAGCCGGTAGTTGGTAGCGACGTCGAGGAAGGTGATGTCGACGGCGATGTCGAGGTCCCATGCACTCGGTCCGTTGACGTTGATGGCGAAGGTGTCGAACATCTGCTCGGGAGTGAGTTGGCTGAGCAGCGACGGCGACGCGGTCTGCGTCGGCGTGCCGAAATTGCCGTCTCGCAGTTCCGTCGCGCCGGCCAAAAAGAAGTTGCGCCAGACAGCGTTCTCGGCGCCGTACGCGAGTTGCTCCAGCGTGTCGGCGTAGAGTTCGCGTGCCGGTTGATGGTCTCCTTCGGTGAAAATCGCGTGGTCCAGTAGCGTTGCCGCCCAGCGGAAATCGCCGTCGTCGAATGCCTTGCGCGCGATTCCCACCACCGCATCGACACCACCCATGGCCTGCACATAGCGTGGCCCGATCGCCTCCGGCGGGTGCGCCCACAACCGTCCGGGATTGCCGTCAAACCACCCCATGTACCGCTGGTAGACCGCTTTGACGTTGTGGCTGACCGAACCGTAGTAGCCGTGGGTGTTCCACGCCTTTTCAAGCGCGGGTGGCATCTGGAAACTCTCGGCGATCTCGATACCGGTGTAGCCCTGATTCAGCTGGCGCAGGGTCTGGTCGTGCAGGTAAGAATACAGATCTCGTTGCAGTGAAAGGAATTCGACGATCTCATCGTGACCCCATGTCGGCCAGTGGTGGGAGGCGAACACGACGTCGGCGCGGCCGGCGAACGTGTCGATCGCCTCGGTCAGATACCCGGCCCAGCCGTGCGGGTCGCGCACCAGAGCACCGCGCAGGGTCAGCAGGTTGTGCAGGTTGTGGGTGGCATTCTCGGCCATGCACAGCGCGCGGAAAGCCGGGAAATAGAAATGCATTTCGGCGGGCGCCTCGGTACCCGGCGCCATCTGGAACTCGATCTCGATGCCGTCGATGGTGTGCGTCTCCCCGGTCTCGCGGATGTCGAGCGTCGGCACGATCAGGGCCACTTCTCCCGTCGACCCAACCTGCCCCAGGCCACACCCCACCTGTCCCTGAGGATTCCTGGCCAGCGCTGCCCCGTACATGTAAGCGGCCCGACGTGCCATCGCGGTGCCCGCGTAGACGTTTTCCTGCACCGCGTGATCGGTGAAGTGCTCGGGAGCGATGATCACCACCTTCCCGGCGTCGACGTCGGCCTGGGTGGTGACTCCGAGCACGCCGCCGAAATGATCGACGTGGCTGTGGGTGTAGATGACTGCCACCACCGGCCGGTCGCCTCGGTGGGCGCGATACAGCGCGAGCGCCGCTGCCGCGGTCTCGGTGGAGATCAGCGGGTCGATGACGATGATGCCTGTGTCGCCCTCGACGAAGGTGATGTTGGACAGATCGAGGCCGCGCACCTGATAGATGCCCTCGACGACCTCGTACAGCCCCTGCTTGGCACACAGCTGGCTCTGTCGCCACAGACTGGGGTGCACCGTCGTCGGCGCATCGGCGGTCAGGAACGCGTAGACATCGTTGTCCCACACCACCCTTCCGTCGGCCGCCTTCACGACGCACGGTTCGAGCGCGCCGATGAAGCCACGGTCGGCAGCCTCGAAGTCGGCGGTGTCGTCGAAGGGAAAATTGCCGAGGTGCTCGCGGTGCGCGGACTCTATGACGGCGGTCGGTGGCTTCTGCTCCATCCCGCCACGATATTCACCCGCATGTGAATGCGAGGTGGATTACGAGCACACCGGCGTCGACGCCCGCGTCATGTCGATTGTTGGCGATGCGCTCGGCGAATTCGTCGGGGTCGGCCTTCGCCTCGGTGCGGTTCCACACTGTGGTGCGGCAGTTCGCGTCGAGCAGTGCGCCCGAAAGCGCCTGTCCCATCGGGCCCAAAACCCAATACGGTGACCGATGTCATGCCGCCGCCTCCGGATGCCTGATGCTCTCGATGACCCGCGCGACGCCGTCGGTGCCGTGGCCCGCATCGATCTGCCGGTGTATCAGGCGCTGCACGACGTCCACCAGTTCGGTGCTGATGCCCTGCGCGCGACTGGCGTCCACGATGTCACTGATGTCGGAGAACTCGAGGCTCTGCTGCCCGGGCACCGAATAGTCGCCGCCGTCGATGACCTCGGCGTACTCGGTGATCGCGGGCACCACCGTCCGCAACCATCCGGCGGCGCGGGTGGCGAACTCCTTCGCCGGTACACCCGCCGCGCCGACCATCGCCGCTCCGTGGAAGAACCCGGCGAACATCACGTACATCGACGACAGCAGGGCCAGGTCGTACAGCGATGCCATGCCCGCGTCGTCGCCGAAGTATTCAGTGGTACCCCAGGTTGCGAATACGCTGCGGAGGTCGTCGTACAGCTGCCGAGACCCGCTGTAGAGGACTCCGGCCTGCGGTGTGCCGATCATCTCCGGAGTGGCCATGATGCCGCCGTCCAGATACTCGGCGCCGATCGCGGCGCTCCAGCGGGCCAGTTCGCGGGCACCGTCGGGCGATGTGGTGGTCAGATTGAGCAGGCGCCGGCCCGTGAGCCGGTCCGCAATCGGATCGAGCACCTCGTGGACGGAGGCGTGGTCGAAAAGGCACACCACGATCAACTCGGCCTCTACGGCGTCGGCGGCGGTCGTCGCGACGGTGGCACCGGCGTCGAGGTGGGCGGCCGCTTTGGCGGCGCTGCGGTTCCACACGGTCGTCGGATGGCCCGCGCGCAGTAGCGCACCTGCCAGTGCCGAGCCCATCTCGCCGAGGCCGAGGAAACTCACTGCGGGTTTGGTGGTTGTCATGGCACCATCGTTGAGGTGACGCAGAGTTTTCGACAAGTACCCACTAAAAGGTGCGATACTTACCTTTCCGAAACTATTGGCGGTGACCTGTGAGTTCTTTAGGCAAGTTCAGTTGCGGCCTGGACGCTGCGATGGCCGTCGTCGACGGAAAACGGAAACCGCTGATCCTGTGGGAACTCAAGGATGGCCCGAAGCGGTTCAACGCGTTGCACCGGGATCTTCCCGGCATCTCCCAGAAGATGCTGACCCAACACCTCAAGGAATTGCAGCGCCACGGCGTCGTGCACCGCGAGAGCTACCACGAAGTGCCGCCGCGGGTGGAGTACTCGATGACCGCGGCCGGCGAGGAATTGCTGGAAGCCCTTAACCCACTGGGTGATTGGGCCACCAAGCACATCAATTTGATCTGCGCCGCCGAGGCGGGCTGACTCAGCTCTCCTGTTCGGCCAACCACCGTTCGCCGCGCCGTTTCGATGCCCGCGACAGCCAGGCATCCTGAATCAGCTCCGTCAGCTCGGTCCTGCCGATCTCGGCTAATCGGCTGGCGCGCACCAGAACAGAAAGGTGACCGTCGAAACGGTCTGTGGTGAAGAACGGCGAGTTCGGGTCCTGGATGAGCGCCAGCTTGTCGGCTTCCGACTCGACCCAGATCATGATCACGTCGGTGTAGCGCTCGCCGGTCTGCCGATCCTCGGCATCGGGCTGCGGCGTGCGGAAGAACACGAACGACTTGCCGCCCACCTGGTAGATGGCGTTGCCCTTGGGTCCCTCGATGCGGGTGGTGTGCGGCATCGCCGCGGCGATCTCGTGTACGTCGGCGACGCGGGCGGCCCGGTCACGCATGGCGCTCCAGCCGGTGCAGCACCACGTCGCAGAGCGTGGCGTCGCGCACGGTCGCGGTCATGTACGTGCAGAATTCCTGACGGCGGCGGTCAGTCGGAGAGCCCGGATTGAGCAGCCGCAGACCGGTTTTCGTGGTGGTGTCCCATGGAATGTGGCTGTGACCGAAGACCAGCACATCGGTGTCCGGGTAGGCCTTGGCCATTCGCGCGTCGCGACCGGTCGAAGCTCCGGTTTCGTGAGTGACCGTGAACCGCAGTCCGTCGAGTGTGACGTCGGCACGTTCGGGGAGCCGCCGGCGCAACTCGTCGCCGTCGTTGTTGCCCCAGCAGGCGATCAGCCGCTGGACGCGGACCTCGAGTGTGTCGAGCAGCGCCGGTTCCACCCAGTCGCCCGCGTGGATCACCACGTCGGCCGTTGCGACCTCGTCCCACACCCGTCCGGGAAGGTCGCGGGCGCGCTTGGGAACGTGGGTATCGGCGATGAGTAGAAGCCGCACCGTTCCAATCTATCGACCCGACCCTCGCGGGTTCTGCCTTGAGCGCCCGGAGAGATTCGAACACCTAACCTGCTGGTGTATTTCCCTTATCAGAGCGGCCCTGTCCGAAGCACGGCCCTTCAACTTCAGCGATTTCTTGTGGGTAAGCCGATACCTCATCTTTCGCACCGATGAGAACACCACCGCTGCTCTCCAGTGGCGGCCCGAACCTGTCTAGTGCGCCCCGAACCCGGCGCCGCCGCTGCGACTTCTGAACCATGTGTCGTCACCTTCCTAGACCAAGCGATTTGATCGTCGTTCGACTCTCGCCGCGCGGGCTTGGAGTTTCCTAGTGATCGACCTCGAACGTGCTCAGGGGCAGCGGCTCCAGGCGGTTGCTTGTGCCGCCGGAGCCGCTACCCCTGGTTATGAGTGCGCCCGAAGAGATTCGAACTCCCAACCTTCTGATCCGTAGTCAGATGCTCTATCCGTTGAGCTACGGGCGCATGTATTTAGTTGTTCGGCGGAGGCGAGAGGATTTGAACCTCCGGTCCGCTTTAAGACGGACAACTCATTAGCAGTGAGTCCCATTCGGCCGCTCTGGCACGCCTCCCGACGTTTACCGCCGATCCGACAGAGTACACAGCCGCGACGGGACGAGGCAAAGCAGATCAGAGGCGCACTGAGCCGACCCAATAAACTGATCGCGTGACCGCCCGCCTGCGACCCGAACTCGCCGATCTGCCCGCCTATACCCCCGGTAAGACCGTGCCGGGGGCCATCAAGATCGCGAGCAACGAGACGGTGCACGGTCCGCTTCCCAGCGTGCGGGCAGCGATCGAGAAGGCCACCGACAACATCAACCGGTACCCCGACAACGGTTACGTCGAGCTCAGGGAGCGGTTGGCGAAGACCATCGACGACGGAGCTTTCTCCCCGGAGCACATCTCCGTCGGCTGCGGATCGGTCAGCCTGTGCCAGCAGTTGATCCAGATCACCTCCACCGTCGGCGACGAGGTGCTCTACGGCTGGCGCAGCTTCGAGATCTACCCGCTGCAGGTCCGCACCGCAGGCGCGACCCCCGTGCAGGTGCCGCTGACCGATCACACGTATGACCTTGACGCGATGCTGGCCGCAGTCACCGATCGCACCCGGCTGATCTTCGTGTGCAACCCGAACAACCCCACCAGCACCGTCGTCGACCCCGAGAAGCTGGCCCGTTTCATCGAGGCGGTGCCGTCGGACATCCTGATCGCCCTCGACGAGGCCTACGTCGAATACATCCGCGACGGCCTGCTGCCGGACAGTTTCGGATTGGTGCGCGCCTATCCCAATGTCGTTGTGCTGCGGACGTTTTCGAAGGCATATGGGCTGGCCGGGTTACGCATCGGGTACGCCGTCGGCGATCCGGACATCATCACCGCGCTGGGCAAGGTCTACGTCCCGTTCACCGCGACCAGCGTCTCGCAGGCCGCGGCCATCGCATCGCTGGACGCCGCCGACGAATTGCTGGCCCGCACCGACGCCGTCGTGGCCGAACGCGCCCGCGTCACGCAGGCCCTGCTGGAGGCGGGCTACACCGTGCCGCCGTCGCAGGCCAACTTTGTCTGGCTGCCGCTGCCAGGACGCGCGCAAGAGTATGCCCGCGCCGCGGCCGACAGCCGGATCATCGTGCGGCCCTACGGCGAGGACGGCGTGCGTGTGACGATCGCCGCGCCGCACGAAAACGACATGTTCCTGGAGTTCGCGCGCAGCTGGAGCTAGGTACTCGCAAGTACGCTATGACCGAGATTGAACTGAGGGCTGCTGCGTCGATCACGACCATGGCTTCAATCTCGCCTATAGGAGCGCAGCGCGCCTCTAGCCGGGGCGGCGGCCGGTGAACGCGAGCAACCGGTCCAGCGCACCGGCGTCGTCGGGCATTTCGATCGGGTCGTCGAAACCGGCCCTGGCGCGGCCCTGCGGGGTGATGATCGTCTTCGCCAATCCCATGACGTAGTCGGTCAGCGAATCGGGCGCATTCACCTCGCGCCCGAGCGCCGCCGCGTAATCCCAGGCGTGAACCAGGAATTCAAGCGACAAAATGCCTGCCATCATCTTGGCGGGCGCCTCGCCGGAGCCGAACGGCACCGTCCCGTCGAGGCCGCGCCGTTTCCAGGCGTCCAATGCCGGCCGTCCGGCGAGGACGACCTGCCGCTCCACCGAGTCAGCCCGGTCTCGCTTCTGAAACTCCGCGCCGGCCGCACCGCCGAGCGCGGTGATCGAGTTCAACAGGTGGTCGGTCAGGCTCGCGACGTCGTACTCGCGGCACGGCGTCTGCTTATCAAGGTCGTCATCGGCGATTCCGTGCAACACGTGCTCCAGCACGGCAAAGGTCGCTTCGGCGCATTCGAGTTCATCCGCCGGCGGCGAGTCGGGTCCTGAACGCAGGTCGGGCATGCTCACACGCTACGTCGCGCTTGCGCCTATCGTTGCCCAGATGAAGACGCACGTGCGGATCGGAGCCGCGGCGCTGATCCTGGTGGGCCTTGCGACCGGGTGCTCGCGCACCACCGAGGGCACCGTCGCGATGACGACCGAGCCGGGTCCCCCGATCTCGTCAGGAGACACCGAGACGGGGCAGCCGACGATTCCGGGACTGCCGGACTTCCAGCTCCCCGACATCCCGGGCCTACCGGACCTACCCGGGATGCCCGGTTCGGATGTCCCCGACGTCCCCGCACCGGCCAACGCGCAGACGATGACGTGCGAGGAGTACACCGGTCTCGACGAGGCCACCCAGAAGGCCGTGATCCGCGCGATCCTCACCGAGCAGGGCGGCGCGATCAATGAGGAAACCGAGTTCACGGCGATGATCATGGCCGGCGCCATGTGCCAGTTCATGGGCGACCTCACGGTCAGCGAGGTGGTGTCGGGCTCCCCACCGTGAGTGGATAGCCTTCACCCGTGGGCGATACATACGAATCCGTCACCATCGACGTCAAGGACCATGTCGCACAGGTGACGCTGGTCGGGCCGGGTAAGGGCAACGCCATGGGCCCGGCGTTCTGGGCCGAGATGCCCGAGGTCTTCGCCAAGCTGGACGCCGACCGCGATGTGCGGGCGATCGTGCTGACCGGTGCGGGCCGGAACTTCAGCTACGGGCTTGACCTGATGGCGATGGGCGGCACGCTGTCGAGCGTGCTGGCCGACGGGGCCACAGCACGCCCGCGGTCGGAATTCCACGCCACGATCCTGCGCATGCAGGGCGCCATCAACGCCGTCGCCGACTGCCGCACCCCCCACCATCGCCTCTGTGCACGGCTGGTGCATCGGCGGCGGTGTGGACCTGATCTCCGCTGTCGACATGCGCTATGCCAGCGCCGACGCCAAGTTCTCGGTGCGCGAGGTCAAGCTGGCGATCGTCGCCGACGTGGGCAGCCTGGCCCGCCTGCCCCTGATCCTGTCCGACGGGCACCTGCGTGAGCTGGCGCTGACCGGTAAGGACATCGATGCGGCGCGCGCCGCGAAGATCGGCCTCGTCAACGACGTGTACGACGATGCCGAGGCCTCGCTGGCCGCCGCGCACCAGACCGCCGCCGAGATCGCCGCCAACCCACCCCTGGTCGTCAACGGCGTCAAGGACGTCCTCGATCAGCAGCGCATCGCCAAGGTCTCGGAGAGCCTGCGCTACGTCGCGGCGTGGAACGCGGCGTTCCTGCCGTCCAAGGATCTGGGCGAGGGTTTGAAGGCGACGTTCGAGAAGCGGCCGCCTAACTTCACCGGGGAATTAGGGGTCCAGTCCAGGCCGACCAGCCGATGCGAGATCGGCAGCGGCCGCGGCCGACCCAGTTTGGCCGACAGCTCGCGGACGTAGTCTCCGAAGGACTGCGGCCGGTCGTCGACGATGTTGTAGACCTGCCCGCCACGGCCTTTGGTGATCGCCTCGGCGGTGGCCTTCGCGACGTCGTCGATGTGTATCCAGGAGGCGATGCCGTCGCCGGTCAGGGCCGGCATCGCCCACCACTTCGCCAGACGCGTGAACAATTCGTCGTGCGGCACCTCCGGGCCGTAGAAGATGCCGTAGCGCAACACGATTCCCTCGGTGTCGCTGTGCTCGCCGGAGGTCAGCACCGTCTGCTCCATACCCCGCAGCGCGGCGAGCATAGCGTCACCACCCTTGGGCGGCGGTCCTGGATACAGGTCGGTTTCGTCCACCACGGGAGGTCCTGAGGTCGGATAGCCGTAGGCGAACACCACCGACTCCGCGACGACGCGGCGCACTCCGTTCCGCTGCGCGGCACGCACCAGATTCGGTGCGCCGATGCTCCACAACTTTTTCGCGGGCTCGAAGTCCTTGGGGCGCTTGGGCCCCCACTTCGGCAGCGTGGTGAGCAGCGAGATGACGACGTCCGGTGCGACGTCGGCGACGACCTTGTCGATCTCGTCGACGTCGAACACATCGGCCACCACGGGCTTGGCGCCCGCCGCCTGGATCTGCGATGTCTTCGACGGTGACCGGGTCACGCCGGTCACCTCGTGCCCGCGGGAGTTCAGCTCCCGCAGCAGCGGAAGCCCCGGCACACTGGTCGCACCGGCCACCAGCACCCGCATCAGCGCCCGACCTTCTCCGTCACTTCGCTCTTCAGGCTGGCGCGCAAGGCAATTGCGAGGATCACCGTCGTGAACACCAGGCCGCCCGCCTCGATCCAGCCGATCAAATCGCCGGCACCGTGGTGCGGGTCGATGATGTGGCTCAGCGAGTGCAGCGCCCAGTGCACGGTGGCGAAGGCCAGCGCGGGCATCCGCCACGACACCCGGCGCACCGCGGCGAGCAGCAGTAGGCCCTGCGGGATCTCGAACGTGGCGTTGTCGAAGATGTAGTGATCGTTGCGCACACCGAATGTGCCGAGCGTGTCGAAGAACAGTCCGGGCGCGAACATCATGAACAGTCCGATGCCCAGGGCATACACCCCGAAGACGATCAGTGTCACCTCCACGAACCCGCCTCTTGTGCGGGTAGGGGTCGTCGTCATACCGTCACGCTAATACGAGACTGGCCTCCAGATAGGCACCACTTTGATGACAATTTCGGGTACCACTTCGGGTCCGGAGCTGCTGGTCGAACTCGACAGGGCGGCACCGGACCCGTTGCATCACCAACTCGCCAACGGTCTGCGTGACGCGATCCGCTCTGGTCGCCTGACGCCGCACACCCGGCTACCGTCGACCCGGGTGCTCGCCGCCGACCTCGGTGTCTCACGCCGACTGGTCGTCGATGCCTACAGCCAACTGCTCGCCGAGGGTTTCCTGCTCAGCAGGCACGGCTCGGGCACCCGCGTGGCCACCGTCGACACGGCGAGCGCTCCCGAGCGACGATCCGCGGAACCGACGCGCTACGACGTCGACTTCCTGCCCGGATCCCCTGACCTGTCCAGCTTCCCGCGGCACTCATGGCTGCGTGCGTTGCGGCAGGGGTTGACCGACCTCGAATCCGACGCGTTCGGATACGTCGCACCCCAAGGTCTTCTCATAGCGCGCGTTGCGATCGCGGACTACCTGCGCCGTACCCGGGGTGTACTGGCCGATCCGCAGCACATCGTCATCTGTTCAGGGGCGACGCAGGCCGTCGCGCTACTCGGCCAGACGCTGCGGGCCACGCCGCTGGCCATGGAGGACCCCGGCTTCTGGCTCCATCGAATGGTGTTGCGACACAATGGTATCGAGCCGATACCCGTAACTGTCGATGATGATGGTCTCGACGTGGCCGCGCTGACAAGCAGCGGGGCGCAAGCGGTCTTGACCACTCCCGCACATCAGTCGCCGACGGGTGTGGTGCTGTCGGCCGCACGGCGAACCGCGTTGGTGGAGTGGGCCCGCGCCGGCCATCTGATCATCGAAGATGACTACGATGCCGAATACCGTTACGACCGTGCGCCTGTCGGGTCGCTGCAGGGTATCGCTCCAGACCGGGTGGTGTATGTGGGCTCGACGAGCAAGACGTTGGCACCCGGCTTACGCATCGGCTGGATGGTGCTGCCCCCGCACCTCGCGAAGGCGGTCGCATTGTCGAAAGGGCTTGCCGACGCCGGGAGTTCGGTGATGGATCAGGTGGCCTTCGCGCAGTTTCTGTCATCGGGTGGATACGACAGGCATCTGCGTCAGATGCGTCGGCGCTACCAGGTTCGCAGAAATGCGCTATTGCGCGCGCTGGCAAGGCATCTGCCCGACGCGAAAGTGCTCGGTGCTGCGGCAGGCGTCCATCTCACCGTCCGCTTTCCCGACGACTTTCCCATTGAGGACCTCCTAGCGCACGCCGCGAAGAAGCGCATCCGGGTCGAACAGCTGGCCCCGTGCTACGCCCAACCTGCAACGGCGCCACCGGGATTGCTGCTCGGCTACGCGAACCTCACCGAGTCCCAGATCGAACGGGGTGTGCAGGAACTGGCTCGGGCGTTGGTCTAGCTGCCGCCGCCGCAACCGGCGCCACCACCACATCCACCGTCGGAGGCCATGAAGCCGCCGCCGGCGGCACCGCCGGATCCGGCCGCCCACCTTTTGCGGCGCCGTTTAGCTTTCATCGCCCGACGGTTGCGCACGCTGTGCAAGTCCATATGGCTTCGGCGATATCGAGCCGCGGCAGAACCGCCTCCTCGGCCAATGGGGTACTCCACAACATCCACCCCACCGCCACGACAATCACAAGGGTCAGCGCCAAGACACCGACCACGGCCCCCGCCGCTGCGTTCATGGACGAAGATTACTGCCGCTTTCAGTCGCACGCCCAGTGTGGAATCGCTATGGGATTGTTAAGGTTCGGCACCAACACGTGCCGAGATGGCGGTGGCGGAGGGATTTGAACCCCCGGACGGTTTTAGCCGTCTCTCGCTTTCAAGGCGAGTGCATTAGGCCGCTCTGCCACGCCACCGTCGACAAGAGTACTGGTGGGGCCGGCCTGCTCAGACGCGGCCGAGTTTTGCAGGCGGTGCCGCCGTCTTGAGCGCGACACTGATGCGCCTGCAGTTCTCCCCCATTGCCGCGATCTGCGGTCGCGACAGCCGGCCGAGGAAGTGCTCACGCACACCCTCGCCGTACGTCGCCATGGCTTCACGAACCGCGGTCCTGCCGTCGTCGGTGATGGAGGCCAGCACGCCGCGGCCATCCTCGGGACTTGCCCCCCGTCGGACCAGACCCTGCAGCTCCAGGCGGCGGATCTGCCGCGTGACGCGACTGGGCAACGACATCAAACTGTCGGCCAGGTCCCCCATCCGTGAAGACCCCGTTGCGGACTTGTCCAAGATGTCGAGCAGCCGCACATCGTTGAGGGTCAGATGATGTGCGTCCATGAGCGACCGGTTCAGGGTCGCGTACATCCGCAGTGCTGAATCGAGGAAGTTTTGCCACGACCTCTGTTCGGCAATATCCAATCCGGGCATATGACTGGCTGTACGCCCCGCGATGATCCGCTCCATCCGGCAATGGTAAATCTCAAAGGCATTGCTGGGGGCCGAACAAACAGACGTGTATCCGCAGGCTAGTAACCTTATTTGAATGCAAGCGATCATGGTTGCCAGCAAAGGTCATTTGACCTGGCAAGAAGTTACTGACATCGCCCCCCGCGAAGGCGAGATATTAGTCAAGGTCAGCGCCGCGGGAGTGAACCGAGCAGACCTGTTACAGGCCGCGGGTAAGTATCCGCCGCCGCCGGGGGCCAGTGAGACGCTCGGGCTTGAGGTGTCGGGAACTGTCGCAGGGTTGGGCGACGGGGTCACCGGCTGGAACGTCGGACAACAGGTCTGTGCATTGCTGGCCGGTGGAGGTTACGCCGAGTTCGTCGCCGTGCCTGCCGGGCAGGTGATGCCGATCCCGGACTCGGTACCGCTGCACCACGCCGCCGCTCTGCCCGAGGTCGCGTGCACGGTGTGGTCGAACCTGGTCATGACTGCACACCTGACGGCCGGCCAGCTGGTGCTCATCCACGGCGGCGCGAGCGGCATCGGCACGCACGCGATCCAGGTTGCCCGCGCGCTCGGCTGCCGCGTCGCGGTCACGGCAGGAGCTAGGAACAAGCGCGACCTGTGCGCCGAGCTCGGCGCCGAGATCACCATCGGCTATCGCGACGAGGATTTCGTCGAGCGCATACGCGCGGAGTCCGGCGGGGCAGGCGCCGACGTGATTCTCGACATCATGGGCGCGTCCTATCTCGACCGCAACGTCGACGCGCTTGCGCCCGACGGCCGGCTGGTGATCATCGGCATGCAGGGCGGAGTGAAGGCCGAGCTGAACCTCGGCAAACTTCTCGGTAAACGGGCCGGGGTGATCGCGACCGCCCTGCGGTCACGTCCGGTGAGCGGTCCGGGCAGTAAGAGCGCGATCGTCGACGAGGTAGTCGCCAACGTCTGGCCGATGATCGCCGACGGCCAGGTGCGTCCTATCATCGGCGCCGAGTTCGGGATCGAGCAGGCCGGCGCCGCTCATGAACTGCTGGAGTCCGGTGAGGTGGCCGGGAAAATCGTTCTGCGAGTGGCGGACTAGCGGGAGTCAGCCCAGCGACGCGAGCGCGCGAACGAGCTGGTCCACTTCGGCGGTCGTCGTGTAGTGAGCCAGGCCGACGGTGACTGCGCCGCCGATGTCGTTGACGCCGATGGCGTCGAGCACCCGTGAACCCGCGTTCGCGATGGCAAGAACTCCGTTGTCGGCCAGGCGCTGCACCACTCGCTCGGCCGGCACGTCAGTGACGGCGAAGCTGAGGACGGGAATCCGCATTTCAGGGCGGCCGATCACCATGACCGCGGGCAGCGAGCGCAACGACATCAGCAGGTAGTCGAACAGGCGGCTCATGTAGGACGACGCCGATTGCATTGACGTCGCCAATCTTTCGCGGCGGGTGCCTTGGGCCGCCTCGTCCAGCGAGGCCAGGTACTCGATGCTGGCCACGACGCCCGCGAGCAGGCCGAACTGGTGCGGCCCCACCTCCAGCCGCGCCGGACCGCGGGCGAAGGGATTCAGCGACATCGAGCTGAAGGAGTCGATGGCCGAGGGATCGCGAAAAACCAGGGCACCGATCGGTGGTCCGCCCCAGGCGAGCGCGTTCACGGCGACAACGTCCGCATCTATCTCGTCGATGTCGATCACCTGGTACGGCGCGGCGGCGGAATGGTCGACCACCACCAGCCCGCCGTTGTCGTGCACCAGTTTGGTCACCGCCCGCAGATCGGTGACGGTACCCAACGTCGATGAGGCCGAGGCGATTGCGACAAGCCGGGTCGGCGCCGTGATCAGGCTTTCCCACTGCCAGTTCGGCAGCTCGCCGGTCTCGATGTCGACCTCGCCCCACTTGACCTTGGCGCCATAACGATTAGCGGCCCGCAGCCACGGGGCGATGTTCGCTTCGTCGTCCAGCCGGGTGACCACCATCTCGTAGCCCAGACCGACACGCGCAGCGGACGCATCGGCAAGCGACGTGAGGAGCACCGCTCGATCCGGGCCGAGGACGACACCCTCAGGGTCGGCACCGACGAGGTCGGCGACCGCCTGCCGGGCGGCGGTGAGCACCGCCGCGCTGCGCTGAGCCGACGGGTGCGGTCCGGTAGGGGTGGGCATGGAACCACGGAAGGCGGTGGACACGGCCCTCGCGACAGCGTCGGGAAGCAGCATGCCGTTCTGGGCGTCGAAATGCACCCAACCGTCGCCCAGAGACGGGTGCAGGCCACGCACCCGGGCGACGTCATATGCCATGGCAAGCCCACCTTAAAGCGTCCTCGAATTGCACAACGGGACACGATCTCGGACGATGACCGGCTGGACACGTTGGTCCGAGCCGGGCCCGGTACGGGTCACCTAGCGGGCCATACTAGTCCAGTGCTCTTCGGGTTCGGTGTGCTCATCGCACTTTCGTAATTGGTGCTCCCGAAGTGATCATTGAATGCATTTACGAGGCCGGGCCTGCGGGTTCGCCTTGACCGACGGGATAGTGTCGCTAGATGGGCCAGATCGTGGAAGAAGGTAGACGACCACCCGAGACGACCACGCAGCCGGCATCGACAAAATGGCGCGGCGGTGAGCGCTAGCGCGAAGGACAGACGGCGGAGAGGGACATGACAGACAACAGCGACGACGGCATCGAGATCATCGGCGGCGATCCACGCGCAGCGATGCAGGACGGCGACGACGGTAAATCACTGACCGATCTGGTCGAGCAGCCCGCGAAGGTGATGCGGATCGGCACGATGATCAAGCAGCTGCTCGAAGAGGTGCGCGCGGCGCCGCTTGATGACGCCAGCCGCAATCGGCTGCGCGAAATCCACCACACCAGCATCGCCGAGCTCGAGGACGGTCTTGCGCCCGAGTTGCGCGACGAGCTTGAACGACTGACGCTGCCGTTCACCGAGGACGGGATCCCGTCCGACGCCGAACTGCGCATCGCGCAGGCACAACTGGTCGGCTGGCTGGAAGGCCTGTTCCACGGCATCCAGACGGCGCTGTTCGCCCAGCAGATGGCCGCGCGTCAGCAGCTGGAACAGATGCGCGGCGGCCAGGGCGCGCTGCCCCCGGGAGTCACCGGGCCGCGCGGCGGCGCCGGGACCGGTCAGTACCTGTAGGCACCCGCTCAATGGCCCCCCACATCTCGACCCGCAACGCGTGGGTGGAGTTTCCCATCTTCGACGCCAAGTCACGGTCGTTGAAGAAGGCGTTCCTCGGGAAGGCCGGCGGCGCGATCGGACGCAACGAGTCCAACGTCGTCGTGATCGAGGCGCTGCGGGACATCACGATGTCGCTGGAATTGGGCGACCGCGTCGGCCTCGTCGGCCACAACGGCGCGGGAAAGTCGACATTGCTGCGGCTACTGTCCGGCATCTACGAGCCCACCCGCGGGGTTGCAACGGTGACCGGCCGGGTGGCCCCGGTGTTCGACCTCGGGGTCGGCATGGATCCCGAGATCACCGGGTTCGAGAACATCATCATCCGCGGGCTGTTCCTCGGGCAGACGCGCAAGCAGATGATGGCCAAGGTCGACGAGATCGCCGACTTCACCGAACTGGGCGACTACCTGTCGATGCCGCTGCGCACGTATTCCACCGGCATGCGGGTGCGCCTGGCGATGGGTGTGGTGACGAGCATCGACCCCGAGATCCTGCTGCTCGACGAGGGCATCGGCGCGGTGGACGCCGACTTCCTGAAAAAGGCGCAGTCGCGGCTGCAGAGCCTCGTGGAGCGCTCCGGCATCCTGGTTTTCGCCAGCCACTCCAACGAATTCCTGGCCCGGCTCTGCAAGACCGCGATGTGGATCGACCACGGCACCATCAAGATGACCGGCGGTATCGAGGAAGTGGTGCGCGCCTACGAGGGCGAGGATGCCGCCCGCCACGTGCGCGAAGTCCTCGACGAACACCGCTCGGATTGGCCGGCTACGGCGACGTCGGATGAGTGACGCGGTGTGCGCCGTCGTCGTCACGCACCGGCGTCCCGACGAACTCGCCAAGTCGCTAGAGGCGGTGGCGGCCCAGACGCGGGCACCCGACCATTTGATCGTCATCGACAACGACAACGATCCGCGGGTCGCTGAACTCGTTGCGGGCCAGCCTATTCCAACCACGTATGTCGGGTCGCGCCGAAACCTGGGCGGCGCAGGAGGTTTCGCGCTCGGTATGTTGCACGCCCTGTCGCTGGGCAGCGACTGGGTGTGGCTGGCCGACGACGACGGGCGGCCCGCCGACTCCGAAGTACTCGGCACGCTGTTGAAGTGCGCCGACGACCACCGCCTGGCCGAGGTGTCGCCCATGGTGTGTGATATGAACGACCCTGGGCGACTTGCCTTTCCACTGCGTCGCGGCCTCGCCTGGCGGCGGCGCGTCGAGGAGTTGCGCACCGAAGCGTCCGCGGACCTGCTGAGAGGCATCGCGTCCTTCTTCAACGGCGCGTTGTTCCGTGCGTCGACGCTGGAGGCCATCGGCGTGCCCGATCTTCGGCTGTTCGTGCGCGGTGACGAAACGGAACTGCACCGCCGCCTGGTGCGTACGGGGTTGCCGTTCGGCACCTGCCTGGACGCGGTGTATCTACACCCGCAGGGCGGCGACGAGTTCAAGCCGATCCTGGGCGGGCGGATGCACACGCAATATCCCGACGACACGGCCAAGCGGTTCTTCACCTATCGCAACCGCGGCTATCTGCAATCACAGCCGGGCATGCGCAGGCTGCTGTTTCAGGAGTGGGTGCGCTTCGGCTGGTTCTTTCTGGTGTCGCGGCGCGATCCAGCAGGCCTGATGGAGTGGATTCGGTTGCGGCGCATGGGCCGTAAGGAGAAGTTCGGGAGGCCCCAGCAGTGACGTTCACCGACGCTGCCGCGCAGTCGAAGACGATGGGACGCGCCTGGGGTGACCTGGCCGCGGGCTTCGGCAAGCGCGAGCTGTGGTTTCACCTGGGCTGGCAGGACATCAAGCAGCGCTACCGCAGGTCGGTGCTCGGTCCGTTCTGGATCACCATCGCAACGGGTGCCACTGCGGTCGCCATGGGCCTGTTGTACTCCAAGTTGTTCAAGCTGCCACTCGAGGAGCACCTGCCGTACGTCACGCTGGGCCTCATCGTCTGGAACCTCATCAACGCCTCGATCCTCGAGGGAGCCGAGGTCTTCATCGCGAATGAGGGCCTCATCAAACAGCTTCCGACACCGCTTTCGGTTCATGTGTATCGATTGGTGTGGCGACAGATCATCCTGTTCGGCCACAACATGATCATCTTCGTCGTCATCGCGTTCATCTATCCGAAGCCGTGGAAATGGACCGACTTGGCGGTCATCCCGGCCCTGTTCCTGATCGTGTTGAACTGCGTGTGGGTATCGCTGTGCTTCGGGATCCTGGCCACTCGCTACCGAGACATCAGCCCGCTACTGGTGAGCCTGGTCCAGTTGCTCTTCTTCATGACCCCGATCATCTGGAACGAGTCGACCCTGCAGCAACAGGGTGCGGGTCAGTACGCCCGGATCGTCGAACTGAACCCGCTGCTGCATTACCTGGACATCGTGCGGGCGCCGCTGCTTGGTGCGGATCAGGAGGTGCACCACTGGGTGGTGGTCATTGTGCTGACGATCATCGGTTGGACGTTCGCCGCCCTTGCCATGCGGCAGTACCGGTCGCGCGTCGCCTACTGGGTTTAGGCCAGCCGCCGGTCACCAGACTGACCAACCTCCCTGGACATCACAACTAGTCCGCTGTCCGAGCGGGGCGGAAGTTATCCCCAATCGGCAATTCATCCACAGGGTGGGTTTGAGCTGGGGTTTCTTGCCGGGCCTACGAGTAGCGTCGAATGCATGTTCGATCAACTCGTGACCGCGGCCCTCGGCAGCCGTTCTGCGGCTGCGGTGGGGGCGTGGGCGCGGGTGGAGAACGCTGCCTGCGCCCGGCGGCTGTTCGCGATGGCCGATGAACTCGACCGCATGCTGGCTTCTGACGGCTCTGTTGAGCGCGAGCAGTGGTGCCTGGACAACTGGGACGCCGTCGCGGCCTCGATCGCTGCCGCCCAGAACGTCTCCCTGGGCGTGGCGTCGCATCAATTGCTGGTCGCCGACGCGCTACGGCGGCGGCTACCGCAGGTCGCAGAGGTGTTCGCCGCCGGCGCGATCTCCTATCGCATGGTGGCCGCGGTGGTGTCGCGCACCCGGCTGATCAAAGATCCCGCCGCTCTGGCCAAAGTGGACACCGAGATCGCCGCCCACCTCGCGGGGTGGGGATCCTTATCAGTGGAGAAGACCCAACGCGAGATCGACTACTGGGTCGACCGCTATGACCCCGCCGCAGTACGACGCACCGAACACTCCGCCCGCGGCCGCCACGTCGATGTCCACCCATCCGAGGACGGCTCGGGGATCGCCGATATCGAGGCCCGGTTGTTGGCCACCGACGCCGACGCTCTGGACCAACGCCTGGAGGCGATGGCCCGTGCGGTGTGCGACGGTGATCCGCGCACTCTGGATCAGCGTCGCAGCGATGCGTTGGGTGCGATCGGGCACGGCGCCGACCGCCTGGCGTGTGAATGCGGCAACTCCGAATGCGAAGCCGCCGGCGTTCAATCCAGCGCGGTGGTCGTGCATGTCATCACCCACGAAGACTCCCTCACTGATGACACCCCAGCCCAGTTCGACGGGAAAGAACCGCCCGGACCCATCGACAAGCCGCTGGGCGAGATGACTCTCAAAGAGGCACTGAGCGATCCGCTGCCGCCACCGGCCGGCCCCGCCGCGACTACGCCGGCCGCGCTGATGAGTGGCGGCATGCTGCCCGCCCCGCTGCTGGCCGCCAAGATCGCCGGCACCGCCAAGATCGTGCCGATCCGCCACCCTGGCGACAGCGGCCCGCAGCCGCGCTACCTCCCCTCGACGGTGTTGGCGACGTTCATCCGGTGCCGGGATATGACCTGCCGCTTCCCCGGCTGCGATGAACCCGCCCACCACTGCGACATCGACCACACCATCGCCTATCCCACCGGGCCGACACAAGCCTCCAATTTGAAATGTCTATGCCGAAAACACCACTTACTCAAAACCTTCGGCGGCTGGCGCGACGAACAATGGCCCGAGGGCACCGTGGTCTGGACCTCCCCACACGGGCAGACCTACACCACCCACCCCGGCAGCCGAATACTGTTCCCCACCCTCTGCAAACCCACCGCCCCCATCACCGCCCTCGACGCTGTCGACACCGACGCCGCCGCCACCAACCGCGCACTGGCCATCCCCCGACGCAAAGCAACCCGAACCCAGAACCGCACCAAAGCCATCAACGACGAACGCCAACACAACCAAACTGTCATCGACGCCGAGGCAGAACAACGCGCCCGGCAACCAGGTCATGATCCCGGGAAGCCAAGCGACCACGACCCGCCCCCATTTTGACGCATCCGTAGGGGTTCCGCTGATTTCAAAGCGAGCGAACATGTTTCAGCGCCGCTGAGGTGCGCGCGGGGGCGGGCCAGTTATAGATAGAGATCTCAATGCCGGAGACCCAAGCTCCGTGCGACACCACTACGCGTTCACGAACACACTGAGCCGGGCAACTGGGTGTGGGTGTACGGGCTGATCGCCAACTTCCAGCCTGGCCATCAGGAGACCTGGGTCGACTACGCGCTGGACTGGGCATTGGCTTACGCCGACACCAAACCGCGGGGCAAGCACACCGCGTAACCGGTTCCCAGGCACTTCCCAGGTTGCTCTAGCGTTATCGACTTATGAGCATCCCGCCATATGAACCTCCGACGTCCCCGCCGTCGACCGGCGCCGCGAACACGCTGCTGTGCCCGAAGTGCTCCGGAATCATGAAGACGTACGAGCGCAACGGCATCCACCTGGAGCAATGCGATACCTGCCGGGGCATCTTCCTCGACTTCGGCGAGCTCGAGTCGCTGACTCAGATGGAGAACCGGGTCGTCCAGGCTGCGCCACCACCGCCGCCCGTGCAACCGGGCTACGGCGGGCAGCAGGGCTACGGCGGCGGCTATGACTACGGCCCCGGCTGGGGCCATCGCGGCAACAAGCACTACCGCAAGCAGGGCTTCGGCCGCCTGTTCTTCTCTAGTTAGCCATCCGCGCGCAGGCCGCCAACAGCAGCTCGTCATCCCGATGATGTGCGGCGGCCTGCACCACCGCGGCCCTGGCGAAAGGCTCCAGGACCGCCCACGGGTCGCCCGCAGGTAGCGCGGGCCCGCCGGCGTCTCGGTAAGCGTCGACGAACGCCGCCCAGTCGTCATCGGGGATCAGCCCCGCCGCCCAGAACCCGGCCGGCCGGGCGAGGTCCCACGCCGGCTCGCCGACACCGAGATCGTCGACATCGATCAGCAGCCAGGGCGCACCGGCACCGGCCCGGCCGAGCTGGCCAAGGTGGAAGTCGCCGTGCACCACCGTCGCGGGTCGATCAGGGGAGCCTGCGCGCCATGCCGCATCGGGCAGGGTCGCCGCCGCGCGGCGGACGGTTGCATCGGGCTGCTCCCGCAGCGCATCCATCGCCCGGCGCAGCCGCTGGGGCCAACCGTGCGGTGGGACCCGTCCGACCGGTTCCTCACGGTGCAGGCGGGCCAGCAATCCACCCGCCTCGGCCCATGGCAGGTATTCCGGTTGCGGCACAACGGTTTCCACGAATGGCCAGATCGAGCGCCATCGGTCGCCCGCCCGTTCCGGTTGCACCGAAAGCGGTGAGAGCAGCGCCTGCGAATCCGCTGCGATGCGCAACCGGGTGGCCAACTGCCGCGGGTCGGTCCCCGGCCGGTGCAGTTTGTACACGGTGCCTTTGCCGTCGCCGTCGACGTGGATCTCTGCACCGGACCGGGTCTGCACCCCTTGACCGTATTAGCGACGCGGCCTTTAGCGGGTGGGCGGTTGTACGCGGGTGGTGACGTTGATGCGGTTCCACGCATTGATGGTCACCGCCATCGCGATCACCTGACCGAGTTCGCGATCGGAGAACACGTCCGCGGCCCGCTGGTACACCTCGTCGGGCACATGGCCGTCACCGAGTTCGGTGATCGCCTCTGTCAGGGCCAGTGCGGCCCGCTCACTCTCGGAGAACAGTCGCCCGGCTTCTCTCCAGGCGGCCAGGACATCGAGCTTCTGCGTGCTGACACCGTGCTTGCGTGCGTCGCGCGTGTGCATGTCCAGGCAGAAGGCGCAGTGGTTGATCTGGGATGCCCGGATCTTGATCAGCTCGCCGAGTTCGACGTCGAGGTCTTTGGCCGACGCGTTGGACAACGCCATCATCGCGTCGTACAACTCGGGGGACGTTTTGTAGATCTTGATCCGGGTGCTGCCCAAAGTGCCCAAAGTCGCCGAAGTCGCCGAAGTCGCCAAAGTCGTAGTCATGCCACCAACGCTAGTACGCAAAGACCCATCTACGTGGTTAACTTCACGCATGGATTCATGGGCCAATTCCGGTCATCGAGACCTCCATCTGGACCTGCGCGCCGCCATCACTCCTGGCGCACGCGGCGCCAGGGAGCTACTGCTGACCGCGCTCCGCGATGCCGTGCGGTCCGGCCGACTGGCCCCGGGAACGGTGCTTCCGCCGTCGCGCTCACTGGCCCTCGATGTCGGATTGGCCCGCAACACCGTCGCCGAGGCGTACGCCGAACTGGTCGCGGAGGGCTGGCTGGCGTCGCGCCGGGGGGCAGGCACCTGGGTGGTCAACACCAGCGCCGCCCAGCGTCCCGCCCGCCCGCGCGGGGTGCGGGTGGTGCCGACACACAACCTGCTGCCCGGTAACCCCGACGTCGCGGAGTTCCCGCGCAACGAATGGGCCGCCGCCACCCGGCGCGCACTCACCAACGCCCCGACCGAGGCGCTGCGTATGGGCGATCCGCGGGGCCGACCCGAACTTCGCGACGCGCTCGCCGACTACCTCGCGCGCGTGCGTGGAGTCCGGACATCGCCGGACTCGATTGTCATCTGCGCCGGCGTGCGGCACGCGGTGGAGTTGATGGGTCGCGTCTTCGGGCCCCAGCGGCCCATCGCGGTCGAGGCGTACGGGCTCTTTGTCTTCCGCGATGCGCTCGACGCGATCGGAATACCAACCGTCCCAATCGGTCTCGACGACCGCGGCGCTGTCGTCAGCGAACTCGACGAGCTCGACGTGCCCGCCGTGTTGCTCACCCCGGCACATCACAATCCGTTCGGGATGCCGCTGCATCCGTCGCGCAGAACCGCGGTCGTCGAGTGGGCCCGACGCACCGACGGCTACGTGATGGACGACGACTACGACGGCGAGTTCCGCTACGACCGCCAGCCGATCGGCGCGCTGCAGGCGCTGAGTCCCGAACGTGTCATCTATCTGGGGTCCGTCAGCAAGAGCCTGTCGCCCGCCCTGCGCCTGGGCTGGATGGTGCTGCCCACCGACCTCGTCGACGCGGTCATCGCTGCGGAAGGCGGAGAACAGTTCTACGTCGACGTCATCGCCCAATTGACGATGGCCGAATTCATCACCTCCGGCGGCTACGACAAGCACATCCGCCGCATGCGACTGCGCTACCGACGGCGCCGCGATGTCGTCGTAGGAGCCCTGTCTGCCGCCGACGTCAGCATCCGCGGTCTGGACGCGGGGTTGAACCTGACCCTGACCCTGCCCGACGGCGCCGAACAAGAGGTACTGCAGCGTGCGGGTGAGGCCGGCGTCGGCATCTCCGGCCTGGCGATCATGCGCCATCCGCAGGCCGGAGCCGAAGTTCCGCGGCCCGACGGCCTGGTCGTCGGCTTCGGCACTCCGGCCGAGCACACATTCGGAGCGGCCATCGACGCGTTGCGCGCCGTGCTGAGCGCCAGCGGACTGGGTGGCTAAGCTGCCCGGGTGGCCGAGCCCCCGATGCCCCCTGGCCTGAGTCTCGCGACCCAGGCATGGCGATTCATCGTCACCGGAGGCCTCTCCGCGATCGTCGACTTCGGGCTCTACATCGCGCTTCTCGCGGCAGGGTTGCACGTCAACGTCGCGAAGACCATCAGCTTCATCGCGGGAACCACCACGGCCTACCTGATCAACCGTCGCTGGACATTCCAGGCGCCGCCGAGCAAGGCGCGTTTCATCGCGGTCTGTGCGCTTTACGCGGTCACCTACGCCGTGCAGGTCGGCATCAACTATCTCTTCTACATGGCGTGGGATGACAAGCCGTGGCGTGTCCCGGTGGCGTTCGTCATCGCACAGGGCACCGCGACGATCATCAACTTCATCGTGCAGCGCGCAGTGATCTTCCGGTTGCGCTAGCGCAGCGAACTGTCGAGCGGACCGCCGGCCAAGACCCCTCACCGTCGCGCATTCACGCTAACGCAGGTTTTCACCGGTCCTGAGCACCAATGTTTCGGCTCGACCGGGCCGTGACCGGCGCACGGTACCCTCGTTTCGATGTCCGAGAACCTCCCGACGACCTCACGTGCCCTGACCGGGTTCGGGCGCACCGCACCGTCGGTCGCGCAGGTTCTGTCCACACCCGACGTCGAATTGATCGCCAGGGCCGTCCGCGAAGCCAACGATCCCAGCTCGTCCAGTGCGACATTCCTGCGTCGCGGCGTCCTCGCGCGGGGCCTCGGCCGCTCCTACGGCGACCAGGCGTGCAACGGCGGCGGACTGGTCATCGACATGACCGCACTGAACAAGATCCATTCGTTGAGCAGCGATACGGCCGTGGCCGACGTCGACGCCGGGGTCAGCCTGGACCAGCTGATGAAGGCGGCCCTGCCGTTCGGGTTGTGGGTTCCGGTGCTGCCCGGCACGCGACAGGTCACCGTCGGCGGCGCCATCGCCTCCGACATCCACGGCAAGAATCACCACAGCGCCGGGAGCTTCGGCAATCACGTGCTGTCGATGGACCTGCTGATGGCCGACGGCGAGGTGCGCACCCTCACACCGGACGGGCCTGACGACGAGCTGTTCTGGGCCACCGTCGGCGGCAACGGCCTGACCGGCATCGTGGTCCGTGCCCGGATCGCCATGACCCGCACCGAAACCGCGTACTTCATCGCCGACGGCATCGCCACCAAGGACCTCGACGAAACCGTCGCCGTCCACCAGGACGGCAGCGAGGACAACTACACCTACTCGAGCGCCTGGTTCGACCTCATCAGCCCGCCGCCCAAACTCGGCCGCGCCGCGGTCAGCCGGGGCAGCCTCGCCAAACTTGACCAGTTGCCCGCCAAGCTCGCCAAGGATCCGCTGAAATTCGCTGCGCCCCAACTGCCTGCGGTGCCGGACCTCTTTCCGGTCAGCTTCATGAACAAGTTGTCGCTGAGTGTGATCGGCGAGGCGTTCTACCGGATGAGCGGGAACTACCAGGGCAAGATCGTCAACCTGACGCAGTTCTACCACATGCTGGATGTCACGACTGGCTGGCAATACGCTTATGGCCCAGCGGGTTTCGCCCAGCACCAGTTCCTGGTGCCCCCCAATGCGCTCGAGGAGTTCAAGGCAATCATCCGGTGGATCCAGACCCGTGGGCACTACTCGGCGCTGAACGTGTTCAAACTGTTCGGCCCGGGAAACCGTGCACCGCTGAGCTTCCCGATGGCCGGCTGGAACGTCGCAATGGACTTCCCCAACAAGGCCGGCGTCAACGAATTCCTCAACGAACTCGACGACCGCGTCATGGAGTTCGGCGGACGCGTCTACACCGCCAAGGACTCCCGCGTGAGCGCGGAGAGATTCCACAAGATGTATCCCCTCATCGACGAGTGGATCGCGGTGCGCCGCAAGGCCGATCCGAACGGTGTCTTCGCATCCGATATGGCCCGACGCTTGGAGCTGCTCTAAATGGTTCTCGATGCCACCGGTAATCCCCAGACCATCCTGCTTCTCGGCGGTACCTCCGAGATCGGGCTGGCGATCTGTGAGCGCCACCTGCGCAACGCACGCGCCCGCATCGTGCTGGCCGACATCCCCGGCCACCCGAAGCGCGACGACGCCATCGCCCAGATGGAAGGCGCAGGAGCGAAATCCGTCGAGTGGATCGACTTCGACGGCGTCGACACCGAAAGCCACCCCAAGGTTATCGACGCGGCTTGGGCGGGCGGAGATGTCGACGTGGCGATCGTGGCATTCGGTCTGCTCGGTGATGCCGAGGAACTGTGGCAGAACCAGCGCAAGGCCGTGCAGATCGCCGAGATCAACTACACCGCTGCGGTTTCCGTCGGAGTGCTCATCGGTGAGAAGATGCGGGCACAGGGCTTTGGCCGGATCATCGCGATGAGCTCGGCAGCCGGCGAACGGGTGCGGCGCTCGAATTTCGTCTACGGATCGACCAAGGCCGGCCTTGACGGCTTCTACCTCGGACTCGGAGAGGCACTGCGCGAGTTCGGTGTTCGGGTCCTGGTGATCAGGCCGGGACAGGTGCGCACCGGAACGACGATCGCACACTGGAAGGCCACCGGCGCCAAGGAAGCACCCTTCACTGTTGACAAGGAAGACGTCGCCGAACTGGCGGTCGCGGCGTCGGCCAAGGGCAAGGACTTGGTGTGGGCGCCGGGAGCGTTTCGGTACGTGATGATGGTGATACGGCACATCCCGCGCACCATCATGCGCAAGCTGCCGATCTAGCGTTCGGTGGGCAGGAGCGAAGCGACCCGGGAGTCGATGATGCGCAGCGCGCTGGCCGTGCTGGGCCAGATGGCCGTGGCGGTCATCATCGCGGTGACCGTGACCGCGGTGTCGCTTGTCGCCATAGCGCGGGTGGAATGGCCGGCGTACAACTCGTCGAACCAGCTTCACGCGCTGACGACCGTCGGCCAATTCGTCTGTCTCGCCGGACTGTTCGCGTGTGGCCTGGTCTGGCGGCGCGGACGCCGCGTGCTGGCCCGGCTCGGAACGCTACTGTTCCTGTCCGCGTTCTCGGTGGTCACTCTGGCGATGCCACTCGGTGCGACCAAGCTGTACCTGTTCGGCATCTCCGTCGACCAGCAGTTCCGCACCGAGTACCTCACCCGCCTCGCCGACAGCCCAGCGTTGCACGATATGACCTACCAAGGGCTGCCGCCCTTCTACCCGCCCGGCTGGTTCTGGATCGGTGGCCGGATGGCGGCGCTGAGCGGGACGCCCGCGTGGGAGATGTTCAAACCATGGGCCATCATCTCGATCACGGTCGCCATCGCGCTGGCATTCGTGTTGTGGGCCGCGATGATCCGCTTCGAGTACGCGTTGGTTGTGACGACGGCGACCGCCGCGGCCACGCTGGCATACTCACCGGCCGAGCCGTATGCCGCCGTCATCACCGTGCTGCTGCCACCCGTGTTCGTGCTGGCCTGGTCGGGGTTGCGCGGGGCTGACCGTCAAGGGGGTTGGGCGGCCGTCATCGCGACGGGGGTGTTCCTCGGCGTCGCGGCGCTGTTCTACTCGCTGCTGCTCGGCTATGCCGCGTTAACGCTGGCGATCATGGCGTTCGTGCTTGCTGTTGCACGGCGCCGTATCGAGCCGTTGCGCAGACTGCTTGTCATCGCGGTGATCTCGGCGGCCATGTGGCTGATCGGCCTCGGTCCGTGGCTGCTGGCCGCGCTCAAGGACAGGCCCGCCGGGTCCGGCTCCGCCCAGCACTACCTACCGGCGGCAGGGGCGTCGCTGGAGTTCCCGATGCTGCGCTTCACGCTTCTCGGCGCGCTGTGCATGCTCGGCACGCTGTGGCTGGTGTGGCGCGCCCGATCGTCGACCCGCGCAGGCGCGTTGGCCGTCGGCGTGCTCGCCGTCTACGCGTGGTCGCTGCTATCGATGCTCACCACACTCCTGGGCACCACGCTGTTGTCGTTCCGGCTGCAGCCGCCGCTGACGGTGTTACTGGCGGCGGCAGGCGCCTTCGGCTTCATCGAAGTCACGCTGGCGATCGCGCTGCGGGCCCAGCCGGAAACCGCCAAGCGCGTGGTCGCCGCCGCCGCGACGCTGGGCACGATCGGGGCGCTGACGTTCGCCCAGGACATCCCTGACGTATTGCGGTCCGACATCGTCGTCGCCTACACCGACACCGACGGCGACGGCCAGCGGGCCGACCGCCGTCCGCCAGGCGCCGAGCGCTACTACCGCGAGATCGACGAAAGGATCGGCGAGGTGACGGGCAGGCCACGCAACGAGACCGTCGTACTCACCGCGGACTACAGCTTCCTTTCGTACTACCCCTACTACGGATTCCAGGGGCTGACCTCGCACTACGCCAACCCGCTCGCCCAATTCGAGAAGCGTGCCGACACGATCGAAGGCTGGGCGATGCTGACCGACGCCGATGAGTTCATCGAAAGCCTCGATTCGCTGCCGTGGAAGGCACCGGACGTGTTCCTGATGCGCCGCGGCGGCCCGTCCGGTGCGGCTGACACCTACACGTTGCGGCTGGCCTCCGACGTCTACCCCAACCAGCCCAATGTGCGGCGTTACCACGTCTCGCTCGACGAGGCGCTGTTCGACGATCCGCGCTTCGACGTGTCCGACATCGGACCGTTCGTGCTGGCCATTCGCCTGCCCAATTAGGATCAACCCCCGTGACCGGAGACGGGGCGACCGGGGCTAACCACCGGACCGCGCGAATCATCGCCATCGTCGCGGGTCTGGTCGGGGCGGCGCTGGCGCTCGCCACCCCCCTGCTACCGGTGACGCAGACCACCGCGCAGCTGAACTGGCCCCAGAACGGCGTACTCCAGAGCGTCGACGCACCGCTGATCGGCTATGTGGCCACCGACCTGGAGATCTCGGTGCCATGCAGCGCGGTGGCCGGCCTGGCCGGCCCCCAGAACCGCGGCCGCACCGTGCTGTTGTCGACGGTGCCCAAGCAGGCACCCAAGGCGATCGACCGCGGCCTGCTCATCGAACGGGTGAACAACGAGCTGCTCGTCATCGTCCGCAACACCCCCGTGGTCAGCGCACCGCTGAACCAGGTCCTCAGCCCGGCATGCCAAGAGCTGACCTTCACCGCACAGGCCGACAAGGTGACGGGCGAATTCGTCGGACTGGTGAAGGCACCAGATTCCGATGATCCCGGCGCACCCCTACGCGGTGAGCGCGGTGGCTATGACTTCCGCCCGCAGATCGTCGGCGTCTTCACCGACCTCTCCGGTCCTGCGCCGCCCGGCCTCGAGTTCTCGGCGACGCTGGACACGCGCTACAGCAGTTCGCCCACGCTCCTGAAACTGCTGGCGATGATCATCGGCGTGGCGATGACGATCATCGCTCTCGGCGCCCTGCACGTTTTGGACACCGCCGACGGCAGATCGGTCAAACGCTTCCTGCCGCCGCGATGGTGGTCGGTCAAACCGCTGGACGGTGTGGTCACCTTCGTGCTGGTGTGGTGGCACTTCGTCGGCGCCAACACTGCCGACGACGGCTACATCCTGACCATGGCGCGAGTGTCCGAACACGCCGGATACATGGCGAACTACTACCGATGGTTCGGCACTCCCGAAGCCCCGTTCGGCTGGTACTACGACCTGCTGGCCCTGTGGGCGCACATCAGCACCAACAGCGTCTGGATGCGGCTGCCCACGCTGGCGATGGCGCTCGCATGCTGGTGGGTGATCAGTCGCGAGGTGCTGCCGCGGCTGGGCCATGCCGTCAAGACCAGTCAGGCCGCGGCGTGGACGGCGGCGGGACTGTTCCTGGCGTTCTGGCTGCCGCTGAACAACGGCCTGCGTCCCGAACCCATCATCGCGCTCGGGATCCTGCTGACCTGGTGTTCGGTGGAACGCGGGGTGGCCACCAGCAGGTTGCTACCGGTGGCGATCGCCATCATCATCGGTGCGCTGACGTTGTTCTCCGGACCCACCGGCATCGCCGCGATCGGCGCGCTTCTGGTCGCGGTGGGGCCCCTGAAAACCATTGTCGCGGCGCATACTTCGCGATTCGGTTACCTGGCGCTGCTGGCCCCTATCCTGGCTGCCGGCACGGTGACGATCTTCCTGATCTTCCGCGATCAGACGTTGATCGGCGAACTGCAGGCCAACACGTTCAAGTCCGCCGTCGGCCCGAGCCTGAGCTGGTTCGACGAGCACATCCGCTACGAACGGCTGTTCACCACCAGCCCCGACGGCTCGGTCGCCCGCCGGTTCGCGGTACTCACACTTCTGTTGACACTTGCGGTGTCGGTGGCGATGTCCCTGCGCAAGTACCGGATTCCGGGAACCGCGCTCGGCCCCAGCCGTCGGATCATCGGCATCACAGTCATCTCGTTCCTGGCGCTGATGTTCACCCCGACGAAGTGGACCCATCACTTCGGTGTGTTCGCCGGGTTGGCCGGAAGCCTCGGCGCGCTGGCCGCGGTCGCCGTCACGGCGGTCGCGATGCGCTCGCGCCGCAACCGCTCGGTGTTCGCCGCCGCCGTGCTATTCGTGATGGCGCTGTCGTTCGCGACCGTCAACGGTTGGTGGTACGTCTCCAACTTCGGAGTGCCGTGGTCCAACGAGTTCCCCGAGTGGCAGTTCGGCTTCACCACCATATTGCTGGGCTTCTCAGTCCTCGCACTGCTACTGGCGGCGTGGTTCCACTTCTCCGGCCGCGATGTGTCACCGCCGGGTCCGCCGGCCCGATGGCAGCGCATTATCCAGTCGCCGTTGGCAATTGCGACGTGGGTGATCGTCGTGTTCGAGGTCGGATCGCTGACCCTGGCGATGGTCGACCAGTATCCGGCATGGAGCGTCGGCCGGTCCAACCTCGAGGCGGTGGCGGGCAAGACCTGCGGAATGGCCTCCGACGTGCTCGTCGAACAGGATCCGAACAGTGCCATCTTGACGCCCGTCGACGTCCCGGTTGGCGACGCACTCGGCGCGGTGACCGCAGAGGGCTTCGGGCCCAACGGAATTCCGTCGGATGTATCGGCCGACGAGGTGCTTTCCGGCCCAGGCACCGCCACCAACTTCGCCGACACCCCGGAAGCCGACGAGACCGCGGGCGAGGCGGGCACCGAGGGCGGCACCACCGCCGCGGCCGGTGTCAACGGATCCCGGGCCCGGCTGCCGTACGGCCTCGACCCGGCGACCACACCGGTGCTGGGCAGCTGGCGCGCCGGCAGCCAGCAGCAACCGGCGGAGCTGCGCTCGGCGTGGTACCGGCTGCCGCCCCGAGACGACGCAGGCCCGCTGCTGGTGGTCGCGGCCGCCGGCCGCTTCGACCCCGGCGAAGTCACCCTGCAGTGGGCCGACGACGAACAGGCAGCCAATGACGAGGCGGGCGGCGGTGTCGGTTTCGCCGACGTCGGCGCGGTGCCGGCCTGGCGCAACCTGCGCGCTCCGATGGCCGCCATTCCCCCCGAGGCCACCCAGGTGCGGCTCGTTGCGACCGACGACGACCTCAATCCACAGCACTGGATCGCGCTGACCCCGCCGCGCATTCCGCAACTGCGCACGCTGCAGGATGTCGTGGGCACCGAGGATCCGGTGCTGCTGGACTGGCTGGTGGGGCTCGCGTTCCCGTGCCAGCGTCCGTTCGGCCACCAGTACGGCGTCGCCGAGGTGCCCAAGTGGCGCATCCTGCCCGACCGGTTCGGCGCTGAGGCCAACTCACCGGTGATGGACTACCTGGGCGGTGGACCGCTGGGCATCACGGAACTGCTCGTGCGGGCCACCACGGTGCCGAGCTATCTGAAGGACGACTGGTTCCGCGATTGGGGCGCGCTGCAACAGCTCACGCCGTGGTATCCGAACGCGCAGCCGGCGCGGCTGGAACTGGGAACCGCCACGCGCGGCGGGCTGTGGAGCCCGGCGCCGCTGCGGCTGTCCTGAAGTAACGCTGCGCACGGCCCCGCATGGTCGGCTCGCACACCTACGTCGCCTACCATCGACCCTCGTGCCACGCGATGAGGAGGAGCGGACCCACCGGTTCGCGCGCCTGATCGCCGTCGTCGCAGGCATCGCGGGGATGCTGCTGTGCGGCCTGGTTCCGCTGCTGCCGGTCAAGCAGACCACCGCCACCATCCTGTGGCCACAGGCGTCCGGTCCCGACGGGCTGATCACCGATATCACCGCGCCGCTGGTGTCCGGCGCACCGCTGGCCCTCGACATCTCCATCCCCTGTCAGGCCATCGCCACCCTGCCCGATGCGGGCGGTCTGGTGGTGTCCACCGTGCCGACGAGGGGTATCGACGCCAGCCGTAACGGCATGTTCGTCCGCGCCACCGACGACGTCGTGGTGGTCGCGGTCCGAGACTCCGTCGCCGCCGTCGCGCCCCGGCCCGCCGTCGAGTCCGGTGCGTGCAGCACGCTGCACCTCTGGGCCAACCCGGGCGAGGTCGGTGCCGACTTCATCGGCATCCCCGGTGCGGCGGGCACCCTGTCGGCCGAAAAGAAGCCACAGGTCGCGGGGGTCTTCACCGATCTGAAGGTGGCGGCGCAAACGGGCCTGTCGGGGCGCATCGACATCGACACCCGGTTCATCACCTCACCGACCCCCCTCAAGCTGGCCGCGATGGTGCTCGGCGTCGTGTGCGTGATCGCCTCGATGGTGGCCATGGGCGTGCTCGACCGGCGTTCTTCGAGGCGCGTCGCCCATGCCTGGCGACGATTCTGGCGGGTGGGGTGGGCCACGTGGCTGGCCGACATCGGCGTGGTCGGGACACTGCTGCTCTGGCACCTCATCGGTGCGCTGTCCTCGGACGACGGCTACAACCTGACCATCGCGCGAGTCTCCGCCGACGCCGGCTACACCGCGAACTACTACCGCTTCTTCGGCGCCACTGAGGCGCCCTTCGACTGGTATCAGTCCGTGCTCGCGCAGCTCGCGGCGATCAGCACCGCCAGTGTGTGGATGCGCATTCCGGCGACCCTCGCCGGTATCGGCGCCTGGCTGATCCTGAGCCGCTGGGTGCTGCCCCGCCTCGGCAGGCGGCTCGCGGCAAACCGCGTCACCGTCTGGACAGCCGCAGCGGTGTTCCTGGCGGCGTGGCTGCCGTTCAACAACGGGCTGCGCCCCGAGCCGCTGATCGCGTTCGGTGTCATCGCCGCGTGGGCGCTGGTCGAGTACGCGATCGGCACCAGGCGCCTGCTGCCCTACGCGGTCGCCATCGTGGTGGCCGTGTTCTCGGTGACGCTGGCGCCGCAGGGCCTGATCGCGGTGGCGCCCCTGCTTGTCGGTGCCCGCGCCGTCGTCCGGATCATCCGTAGCCGTCGGGCGGTCGACGGTCTGGTGGCCCCGCTGGCCACCCTGCTTTCCGCCGCGGCGCTGATCTTCGTGGTCGTGTTCCGCGACCAGACCCTGGCCACCGTCGCCGAGTCGGCCCGCATCAAATACGTCGTCGGCCCGACCATCGCGTGGTACCAGGAATTCCTGCGCTACTACTTCCTCACCGTCGAGGACAGCGTCGACTCGTCACTGACGCGTCGCTTCGCGGTGCTGGTGCTTCTGCTGTGCCTATTCGGCATGCTGACCGTCCTGTTGCGCCGCAGCGTGGTCCCCGGCATGGCCCGCGGCCCGGTATGGCGGCTGATCGGTACGACGGCCATCGGGCTTCTGCTGCTGACGTTCACCCCGACGAAGTGGGGCATACAGTTCGGTGCGTTCGCCGCCCTGGTCGGTGCGCTCGGCGCGGTCACCGCGTTCTCGTTCGCGCGGGTGGGGCTGCACAGCCGACGCAACGTCGCGCTATATGTGACCGGGCTGCTTTTCGTATTGGCCTGGGCGACATCGGGTATCAACGGCTGGTTCTACGTCGGCAACTACGGGGTGCCGTGGTTCGACAAACAGCCGGTGATCGCCGGGATCCCGGTTCTGACCATCTTCCTGGTGCTGGCGATCCTGTCAGGCCTGCTGGCCGGATGGCTGCACTTCCGCATGGATTACACGGGCCACGTCGAGGTCGCCAACACCGGCCGCAACCGGGCACTGGCGTCGACGCCACTGCTGGTGGTCGCCGTCATCATGGTGGTGCTCGAGGTCGGCTCACTGGCCAAGGGGGCCGCCCAGCGCTACCCCGTGTACACCACCGCCAAGGCCAACGTCGCCGCGCTCATGTCGGGTTTGTCCTCCACCAGCTGCTCGATGGCCGACGACGTCCTTGTCGAACCGGACACCAATGCCGGGATGCTGCAGGCGGTTCCGGGCCAGCGCGTGGGCGAGTACGGCCCGCTCGGCGGCGAGGATCCGGTCGGGTTCACCCCCACCGGCGTCAGTGACACGTTGGAGCCCGCCGAACCCGTCACCGCCAACCCCGGCCTGGTGAACTCCGACGGCTCCCCCAACGAACCGAACGTCGGAATCGGCTACGCGGCGGGCACCGGTGGCGGCTACGGCCCCGTCGGTGTCAACGGATCCAACGCATTCCTGCCGTTCGGCCTCGACCCCAAGCGAACGCCGGTGATGGGCAGCTACGACGAGAACACCGTTGCGGCCAAGGTCACTTCGGCGTGGTACGAACTGCCGCCGCGGACTCCCGATCGCCCGCTCGTCACGGTCGCCGCCGCGGGCGCCATCTGGTATTTCGAGGAGGACGGCTCCTTCAATTACGGGCAGTCGCTGAAACTGCAGTGGGGTGTGCATCGGCCCGACGGCAGCTACCAGGCGCTGGGCGAGGTGCAGCCCATCGATATCTTCCCCCAGAAGGCTTGGCGCAATTTGCGTTTCCCGCTGTCGTGGGCGCCGCCGGAGGCCAACGTCGCGCGCATCGTCGCCGACGACCCGAACCTGTCCGACGACCAGTGGTTCGCATTCACCCCGCCGCGGGTTCCCGTGCTCGAAACAGCACAACAACTGCTCGGGTCGGAGACTCCGGTGATGTTGGACATCGCGACGGCGGCGAACTTCCCGTGCCAGCGGCCGTTCTCCGAACGGCTCGGCGTCGCCGAGTTGCCGGAATACCGCATCCAGCCCAACTTCAAGCAGATCGTGTCGTCATCGAACATGTGGCAGTCCGCGCAGGACGGTGGACCGTTCCTGTTCATTCAGGCACTGCTCCGCACGACGGCCGTCCCGAGCTACCTGCGTGACGACTGGTATCGCGACTGGGGTTCGATCGAGCGCTACGACCGGGTGGTGCCGTCATCGCAGGCCCCGGACGCCGACGTCGAACAGGGCACAAAGCGCGTCTTCGGGTGGAGTCGCAACGGACCGATCAGGGCCTTGCCATGAGAAATGACGTCAGGACTGCCCGCTGGGTGGCGATGATCGCCGGGCTCATCGGCTTCGTGCTCTCGGTCGCGACCCCGCTGCTGCCGGTGGTGCAGACCACGGCGACGCTAGAATGGCCACAAGCCGGGCAGCTGAACAACGTGACCGCGCCACTGATCTCACTCACACCGGTATCCATGACGGCGACGGTTCCCTGCGAGGTCATCCGTTCGATGCCACCGTCGGGCGGAATGGTGCTCGGCACCGCACCCAAGAACGGTAAACAGGCCGCGCTGCAGTCGCTGTTCGTCACGGTCTCTGCGCAGCGGGTCGACATCACCGATCGCAACGTCGTGGTGGCCAGTGTGCCGCGGGCGCGGGTCGCATCCCCAGACTGCCAGCGCATCGAGATCACCTCCTCGGAGGCGGGCACATTCGCGACCTTCGTCGGGCTGCGTAAAGCCGACGGCACTGAGCAGTACACCGGCTTCGCCGATCCCAACCTGCGGCCTCAGATTGTCGGTGTGTTCACCGATCTGACCGGTCCGGCACCTCCGGGATTGTCGGTGTCGGCGGTCGTCGACACTCGGTTCACCACGCATCCAACAGTTTTGAAGCTCTCGGCGATGGTGCTGGCGATCATCGCCACGATCATCGCTCTGGTCGCGCTCTGGCGATTGGACCAGGTCGACGGCAGACGGATGACGCGCGTCATCCCGTCGCGGTGGCGGACTTTTTCCGCCACCGATGTGGTGGTAGTGGGCGGCTTCATGCTGTGGCACATCATCGGCGCGAACTCGTCCGACGACGGTTACCAACTGCAGATGGCGCGCATCGCGGGTCACGCCGGCTACATGTCGAACTACTTCCGATGGTTCGGCAGTCCCGAGGATCCGTTCGGCTGGTACTACAACCTGCTCGCGCTGATGACCAGCGTCAGCGATTCGAGTATCTGGATCCGCCTGCCCGATCTGGTGTGCGGAATCGTGTGCTGGCTGTTGCTATCTCGCGAGGTGCTACCGAGATTGGGTCCTGCGGTGGCGTCGAGCCGCGCGGCGGTGTGGGCCGCGGGCCTGGTTCTGCTTGGCGCCTGGATGCCGTTCAACAACGGCCTGCGGCCCGAGGGGCAGATCGCCACCGGCGCCCTCATCACCTACGTGCTGATCGAGCGCGCCATCGCCTCGGGACGGATGACACCCGCGGCGCTGGCCACGCTGACCGCCGCGTTCACCCTTGGCATCCAGCCGACCGGGCTGATCGCCGTCGCCGCGTTGTTGGCCGGCGGCAGACCGCTCCTGCGGATCCTGGTGCGCAGGCACCGCCTCGTCGGCACGTGGCCGTTGGTGTTGCCGATGCTGGCCGCGGGAACCGTGATCCTGACGGTCGTCTTCGCCGACCAGTCGATCGCAACCGTGCTGGAGGCCACCAGAATCCGCACCTCCGTCGGGCCCGCTCAGGAATGGTGGACGGAGAACCTGCGCTACTACTACCTGATCTTGCCGACGGTCGACGGCTCGTTGTCGCGGCGCTTCGGGTTCCTGATGACTGCACTGGCACTGTTCGCATCGTTGTTCATCCTGTTGCGGCGCAAGCGTGTTCCCGGCGTCGCGCGCGGGCCCGCGTGGCGACTGATCGGCACGATCTTCGGCACGATCTTCTTCCTACAGTTCGCCCCCACCAAGTGGGTGCACCACTTCGGCCTGTTCGCCGCGGTGGGCGCCGCCATGGCGGCGCTGGCGACGGTGCTGGTGTCCCGAATGGTGCTGCGCGCCTCGCGTAACCGGATGGCGGTGGTGGCGGCCGTATTGTTCGTGCTCGCATTGTGTTTCGCGACCACCAATGGGTGGTGGTACGTGTCGAGCTACGGCGTCCCGTTCAACAACGCGATGCCGAAGATCGGCCCGATCACCGTCAGCACGATCTTCTTCGCGCTGTTCGCCCTCGCGGCGATCTGGGCGACCTTCCTGCACTTTGCGGACCGCCGTTGGGGTGAAGATCGCGTCACGCGAGCCATCACCGCCGCACCGATTCCCGTCGCGGCGGGATTCATGGTGCTGGTGTTCGTGGGATCGATGCTCACCGGCGTGGTGCGCCAATACCCGACGTACTCCAACGCCTGGGCCAACCTGCGCGCCTTCACCGGCGGATGCGGTCTTGCCGACGACGTTCTGGTAGAGCCCGATCCCAACGACGGCTTCCTGAAGGCGTTGCCCGGTGATTACGGTCCGCTGGGTCCGCTGGGCGGCCTCGGGCCGACGGGATTCACCCCCGGCGGGGTGCCGGAAAAGATTGTCGCCGAGACGATCCGGATGAGCCTGCCGATGCCCGGCACCGACTACGACTGGGATCAGCCCACGAAACGCAAGACGCCGGGCATCAACGGCTCGACCGTCCCACTGCCCTACGGTCTCGACCCCGCACGGGTTCCGCTGGCCGGCAGCTACGTTCAAGGCCCCCAACAACAGAGCCGGTTGACATCGGCGTGGTACGAACTGCCACCGCGGCAGGACGCACACCCCCTCGTGGTTGTCACAGCCGCGGGCACCATCACCGGCGACAGCGTGTTCAACGGCCGGACCGAGGGGCAGACCGTCGAACTGGAGTACGCGCTGCCCGGACCGGACGGCGCCCCCGTACCAGGCGGTCGGCTGGTGCCCTACGACCTGGGGCCGGCTCCGTCGTGGCGCAACCTGCGGTTCCCCCGTGACCAGATTCCCGCCGATGCGATCGCGGTACGCGTAGTGGCCGAGGATGTTTCGCTCACTGAGGGCGACTGGATCGCGGTCACCCCGCCGCGGGTTCCCGAGCTTCGGTCGGTGCAGGAGTACGTCGGATCCGATCAGCCCGTTCTGATGGATTGGGCGGTCGGGCTGGCGTTCCCGTGCCAGCAGCCGATGCTGCACGCCAACGGGGTCACCGAAATTCCCAAGTTCCGGATCACGCCCGACTACAACGCTAAACGCAAGGACACCGACACCTGGCAGGACGGCCTCAACGGCGGCCTGCTGGGCATCAGCGACCTCCTGCTGCGCGCCCATGTGATGGCGACCTACCTGTCGAGGGACTGGGGCCGCGACTGGGGCTCACTGCGTAAGTTCGACACGATAGTAGAAGCCGAGGTTGCGCAGCTTCAGTTCGGCACCGCCACGCGCAGCGGCCTGTACTCCCCTGGACACATCAGGATCAAGCCGTGACATCGGACCGCATCCGCCTCGGCGACGCCACACTCACCCGGGTCATCGAGACCCAGGTCGACAACCTGCCGGTGGAGGTCTTCCCCTTTACGCCGCAGGAAGTCTGGAGCCAGGACAGCGAGTTCAAGCCGACCTACTGGAATGACGGCGGCTGGCGAATCGCCATGCAGATCTGGGTCATCGAATCCGACGGGATGACGGTGCTCATCGACACCGGTGCGGGCAACGACAAGGCGCGGCCACGGATGGCGGTACTCGATCATCTGCAGACCGATTTCCTTGCGGTGCTGGGACGCGCAGGCTTCGACCCCGCTTCTGTCGATGTCGTCGTCAACACCCACCTGCATTTCGATCACGTCGGCTGGAACACCAGGCGTGAGGGCGACGGATGGGTCCCGACATTTCCCAACGCGCGCTACCTGGTTCCGGAACCCGACTACCGACACTTCTGCCCCGACGGGGCGGCACAGACCTCGACCCCGCAGTCAGAAGAAGAGGAATCGGCACAGCTCCACGTCCGAACGGTGTTCGCGGACAGCGTGTCTCCCGTGCAGGACCAGATCGAGTTGTGGTCCGGCGACCATCAGCTCAGCCAGTCGCTGTGGCTTCGTCCCGCACCCGGGCATACGCCGGGGGCGTCGGTGGTGTGGCTGGACGCCGGGAAGCCCGCCGTCTTCGTCGGCGATCTGACGCACTGTCCTGTGCAGTTGCATCGACCCAACGATCCGTGTGCGTGGGACGAGGATTTCGACGCGGCGGCGGTGACGCGCAAACGGGTGCTCACCGAGGCGTCACGGCGCCGCGCCGTGGTGGTGCCCGCACACTATCCCGGGCATGGCGGCGCGACGGTGGTTGCGCGCGGGGACGCCTTCATGGTCGACGACTGGCTGGGGCTCCCGCCGATCTGAGCTACCCCGACTCGGTTGGCGTCGCCGACTCTTTGACTTCAAGAATGTCGCTGTGGCATTCGATGTGGGACTGCCCGGTCTGCTCCATGCAGACCAACACCGGCTGCTGGCTCTGCGCTGGAAGCACCCGGTCGTTGGGTCCGGGAGTGACTGTGGGACTGGAGATCTCAGGGTACAGCGACCAGATCGTCGAGCCGGTGGTCGGCAGATGAGCGCAGTACGCCGGAACGCCGGCTTCGGTGAGGCCGGCCTCACCGAGCGTGCCGCACTCCGCCCCCACGACCACCACCGGCACGGCGACGCCGCCCGCGGGTTCAGCCGGACGATCGCGCCCGCGATCGAACAGCACGTAGGCGCCTGCCGCGAGGCCGAGCACCACGACCGCGGTGGCCGCGGACAGAACAAGTCGTCGATTGGAAGCGGCCTCGGGCTTGGCGTGTCTGGCACCCGACACCCCGGATGCGTGCTGCGCGAACATCGTCGGCTCCGATTTACCGAGATCGCCCGCAGCACCTCCGGGCCATTGCAGACCGGAACCGGAGGCGGTCGGGTTCGTCCGATGCGCAAGTGCGCGGGCGAAGTCGATGCACTTGTCGAACCGCTCGTGCGGCGATTTCGCGAGCGCCTTGGTGAAAGCCGGCCCGAGATTGGACAATTCGGGCCGGCGGGTCCCTATCGCCGGTATATCGCCTGTCAGGTGCTGGCTGATGACGACAGCGGGATTGGCGTGCTGAAACGGCGGAGCACCCGTCAGCAGCTGAAAAGCCGTCGCCGCCAATGCGTACTGGTCGGCCCTGCCGTCGATACCGTCGCCCATGAGTTGTTCGGGTGCGGCGTAAGCGACGGTCCCCACGGTCATGTTGGTACCGGTCAGATTGTTGGTGTCGCCTATGCGCCTTGCGATCCCGAAGTCCGCGAGCATGATTCGTTCGTTGGTAGTTCCGGGGTTGGCCAACAGGATGTTGGCGGGCTTGACGTCGCGGTGGAGCAGTCCTTGATCGTGGGCGTAGTCGAGCGCGTCTGCGACGGCCGCGATGATTCGCACCACGTCCTCCGGGGGCATGCCGTCCGGGTAGCGCTCCGCCAGGAGCCGGTGCGCGTCGGTGCCCTCGACGTAGTCCATCGAGATCCAGAGCTGGCCGTCGACATCGCCGCGGTCATGCACCTCCACGATGTGCTGGTGCCACAGCGTGGCCGCGATGTCGGCCTCCCTGTTGAAGCGCTCCCGGTATTCACTGTCGGCACAGACGGTCGCCGAGAGCACCTTGAGCGCGTCGTAGCGTGGCAGTCGGGGATGCTGGGCCAGGTAGACCTCGCCCATGCCGCCGGCGCCGAGTGAGCGCACGATGGTGTACCCGGCGATCTCCTGTCCATCGGCGAGCGGCATGGGCGAATAGTAGTTCCCTGCGGATCTGTCAGTGGGGTGTGCCGAGATACGGGAACTCGGTCAGGGTGTCCGTGTGTGGACTCAAACCGCTCGGTGGGCATTCGCCCTTGGTCAGAAAGGCCAGCCTGTAGTCGATGACGTCGTCGGTGAACGTCCGACCGTTGGGATACTTGGCGGGTTTGCCCGGGTTGAACGTCAGCATGTCGGGCAGCGTGCCCTCCCGGTCGATCGCGGCGATGGCCTCGTCGCGTGTGTAGTTGCCGGTGTGGCCCATCAAGTGGATGAACTGCTCGATCCAGCGCTCGCGATCGCGCACCGGTTCACTGGCGTTGTACTCGAGCTTGGTGTCGTCGGTGTTGAAGAAACTGCTCACCGAGGGGTGGCCGGCGCGGTCGACGTGGTTGAGCTTTCGTTCCTGGCGCAGACTGCAGCGGCCTCAGATGCGGATGTCGGGATCGGGGCCGAGGTATTCGGTGGGCAGTTCCAGCACCGTGGAGAACACGTTGGCTTCTGTGTTGGAATCCTGGCCCGTCCACGGCGTTTTCCCGCCGAGTTCCGCTAGATGCGGTGACGTGAAGTTGCGCGTCCCCGAGATGTCGAACAGGTTCTTGATGCCGTCGAAGTCGAAGAAGAACGCATCGCTGCGCGCACCCGCGAAAAAGGTGAACAGACCCGATTGGTGGATGTCGGGGGTCTTACCGAACGACACGTCGACGGCGTGGAAAATCTTCTCCCCGACGGCTTCTGGCTCCTTTGCCTCGTCGCCGTGCGCGAGAAAGACGTCGACGGTCTGCCGTCCGTCCTGCGGGGCGGAGAAGACGTAGCTGAACGCGATGTCGTTCTGCAGGTCGCCGTCGTTGTCGATGGCAAGTCGGTAGATGGCGTCGGGGTGCAGTGGGTCGGCGTTCGGATTCGCGTTGAGGATCAGAACCGTGCGCGCGGAATCGGTAGGCGATTGGAACGCATACAGGTCACACAGATCGAGCCGTTGATCGCCAAGCGGTGGGCCGAGACTCAGGCCGGTGAAGTGGTTGGACACGTCGCAAGTATCCGGGCTAAATCGGCGTCAGGCCATGCTTTCGCTGCACTCGCTGAATTTGCTTGTCACGCAGCAATCGCAGTGACTTACGCAGCAGCAACCGGGTTTCGTGCGGCTGGATGACCGCGTCGATGTAGCCGCGCTCGGCGGCGATCCACGGGGTGGCCAAGTTGAGGTTGTAGCCCTCGATGAAGTCGGCGCGGATCTTGCGCACCTCCGGCGCCGTGGGGTCGGGGAAACGCTTCACCAGCAACTGCGCAGCGCCTTCGGCGCCGATCACCGCGATGCGCGCGGTCGGCCACGCGAAGTTCAGGTCCGCGGCCAGCTGCTTGGATCCCATCACCGCGTACCCGCCGCCGTAGGCCTTGCGCACGACGACCGTCACCTTCGGTACGTCGGCCTCCACCAGCGCGTTGAAGAACCGTCCGCCGCGCTTGATGATGCCGCCCTTCTCCTGCTCGACGCCGGGCAGCGCACCCGGGGTGTCGACCACGAAAACCAAAGGCGTGTTGTACGAATCGCAGAACCTGATGAACGCCGTCGCCTTGTCCGAGGCTTCGGTGTCGATCGCACCCGAGAGGTACATGGGCTGGTTGGCGATCACCCCGACGGGACGTCCGTCGACGCGGGCGAAGGCCGTGATCATCGCCTGCCCGCGTTGCGCACCGACTTCGAACACGTCGCCGTCGTCGAAGATCCGCAGCAGGATCTCCATCATGTCGTAAGCCTGGTTGTCCGCGTCCGGCACGATCGCATCGAGCTCGTAATCGTGCGGAGTGAGCTCGGGCTCCATCCCCGGGTTGACGATCGGCGGATCGTCAAAAGTGTTGGCGGGCAGGAAGCTCAGGTATTCACGCACATACTGGAACGCGGCCTCTTCGGACTCGACCACCTGGTGGATGTTGCCGTATCGCGCCTGGTTGTCGGCGCCACCCAGCTCGTCGAGCGTGACGTCCTCACCGGTGACGTCCTTGATCACGTCGGGGCCGGTGATGAACATATAGCCCTGATCGCGTACGGCCACCACGAGGTCGGTCTGGATCGGCGAATACACCGCGCCGCCCGCGCACGCGCCGAAGATCAGTGAGATCTCGGGCACCAGACCGCGCAGCATCTCATGCCTGCGGCCGAGTTCGGCGTACCACGCAAGCGATGTCACCGCGTCCTGGATCCGCGCACCGGCGGAGTCGTTGATGCCGATGATCGGGCAGCCGACCATGGCCACCCACTCCATGAGCTTGGCGACCTTGCGGCCGAACATCTCGCCGACCGACCCCTGGAACACCGTCTGGTCGTGGCTGAAGACGCCGACCGGCCGACCGTTGATGGTGGCGTGCCCGGTGACCACACCGTCGCCGTAGAGCGCCTCGGGGTCCCCCGGCGTCTTGGCCAGTGCGCCGATCTCCAGGAAGCTGCCCGGGTCGACCAACGAGTGGATGCGGGCGCGGGCACTCGGAATGCCCTTGCGGGCGCGCTTGGCGATGGCCTTCTCACCACCGGGTTCCTTCGCCAACTCCAGCTTCTGGTGAAGGTCGGCGAGCAGCTCCGCAGTGGTCTTCGGGGGGTGGGGGGGAGTCAGCTCAGTGGTCACTTCGCCTGCTTCTCCTCAGACTCGATGCGGTTGAGCGCCTCGCTCATGTGGGCGCCGACCTTGGCAATGTACGGCTCGTCGATCGCCTGGATGTGCTCACCCCCGATGGGCACCACTTCCAGTTCGGAGACGAACTCACCCCAGCCACCGTCCGGTTTGCGGGTGGCGTACGCGGGTTCGAAGTAGATCGCGTCGTCGTGGTACCGGTCGGCCATGTACAGCGTCACGTGGCCGTCGTAGGGCTGGATCTCCGCGAGATCGATGGCCCGCTGGTCCAGATACGACGTGCGCTGGTGCTCGATGATGCCGCCCGGGATCTGCACCCCGCTCTGGCTCACGATGTCCAGCACGAACTTCACCTGACCCTCGTCGTCGAGCGCCTCGAGTTCCTCGTAGGGGATGGGCGGTACCTCGACGTTGAAGGTGCGCTCGGCGAACCGGGCGTAACGGTCCCAGCGGGCGCGAGTTTCCTCCTTGGTCTGCAGGATCGGTTCCCCTGGCCGCACCGCGTCGATGAGGCCCACGAAGCGCACGTCGGCGCCCGCCTTCTTGAGCCCGATCGCGCAGGCGTAGGCGAGCACCCCTCCCAGCGACCAGCCGGCCAGGACGAACGGACGGTCGCCGTTGATTTCCATCAACTTGGGCACGTATTCGCCGGCCCGCTCCTCGATCGAACCCTCGACGCGTTCGATGCCGTACATCGGAGTGCTCGCCGGCAGCCGCTTGAGCAGCGGCTCGTACACGACAGTCGACCCGCCGGCGGCGTGGAACACGAACACCGGGATCTCGTTGGCCCCTTCCTGTGGGGCGCGCAGCGTCCGCACGAAGCCGTCGACCCTGCCGCCCTCGAGGTAGTCACGAACCGTGGTGGCCAGGGCCTCAACGGTTCTGGCGCCACGTACGTCCTCGGCGGTGACGGTGCCCTCGTCGACACTTTCGGTCAGGCGTTCGGCGATCTTGGCCGCGGTGGCGTCGTCGACCTCGGGCAGGTCGTTGAAGATGCCGCCCGGCGACTTGCCGGTCACGATTGCCCACGTCGCGAACGTCACCCGCTCGGCGGCGTCGCGCGGCGGCACGTCCGAGCCGAGCGCCTCGGTCACCGCCTCCTGGGTCAGCACCGCCGACGCTGCGGCCACCGTCGACTGCGACGGTCCCCGGGGATCGGTCGGCGGCGCCGGAATGGCCGGTCCGTCCTGCGTCGACGGATCCGCCACCGGAGTTGTCGCGGTCAGCTCATTCGCACCGCTGAGCACGGCGGCCTGCTCGCCCGCCTGCTCGGCCAGCTTTGCCTCGAGCTCGGCGACCGTCGTCGCGCCGCCCATCAACTCCGCCTGCGCGGCCGCGATCTCCTCGGCCGTCTGCCCCTTCTGAGACTCGGCGAGCTGATCGACCTCGTCGCGGTGCTCGATCGCGTACTCGATCAGCTTCTGGACCGCGTACAGGTTGGCGTCGCGCACCGCGGTCAACTGGATCGGCGGCAGGTCGAAGTCATACTCGACCCTGTTCTTGATCCGGACCGCCATCAGCGAGTCCAGCCCGAGTTCGATCAGCGGCACCTCCCACGGAAGGTCCTCGGGCTCATAGCCCATCGCGCTGCCGACGATCGTGCCGAGCCGCTGGCCGATGGTCTCGCCGCTGTCCGGCGACCACTTGGCGAAGCCCGCCGCGAGGCCGGCGCCCGCGGTGAGGTTGTCCTGAAGAATCTCTGGAGCCGCGTCAGCGGCGACATCGGCCTGAGCATCATCGTCCGCCGAAACCTGTTGAGCGACAGTACCGGCGCCGACCGCGGCGGGCAGTGCTGACGCTGCACCATCGCGGCTGACCACCGCGTCGTAGACCAGCGTGAACGACTCGTCGATGCGCGCATGCACCTGCACGCTGGCGCCACCGGGGTGGCGCGTCAACGTGGTCACCAGGCGCGCGCCCTCGCCGGCCATCGCCCGCTGCTCAGAGGCGACCAGCCTGGACCCCGGAAGAACCTGCGCCGCCGCGGCTTTCACGAGTCCGGCGAGATCGAGCTCGCCCTTCGGAGCGAATTCCCATACGTGCCTGCCGTCGGGCGTCGCGACGTGATTGCCCGGCATGACGATCGAACTGTCACCGGTGAAGCGGGCATCGAGCCAGTGCGGCTTGCGCCGGAATCTGGTCGGCGGGATGTTCGCGAAGTCAGCCCTGCCCGCTGGCCGGGAAAACAAGGTCCGGAAGTCCAGATCGTGGCCGTACACGAACAGCTGAGCCATCGCCGAGGTCATCGAATCGACTTCGTCCTGCTTGCGCGCCAGCGTCGCGATCAGCTGCGCGTCGTGCAGCCCGGCCGCCGCGGTCGTCAGGCCCACCTGCATCAGCGCCACCGGATTGGGCGCCAGCTCAAGGAAAGTCGTATGGCCGCTGTCGACGGCGTTGCGGATCGCCTGCGTGAAGTACACGCTGTGCCGCAGGCCCTTCTTCCAGTAGTCGACGTCGTGGATCGGATCGGCGCCGGGCCGGATATAGCCGCCCTCGTGCACCGTCGAGAAGTACCCGATGTTCAGCGGGTGCGGTTCGATGCCCTGCAGCTCGGCGGCCAACTCGCCAAGCAGCGGATCCATCTGCGTGGTGTGGCTGGCGCCCTTGGTCTGGAACTTGCGGGCGAACTTCCCCTCCGATTCGGCACGCGCGATGATCGCGTCCACCTGCTCGGGCGGGCCGCCGATGACCGTCTGGGACGGTGCGGCGTACACGCACACCTCGAGGTCCTTGAAATCGGCAAACACCGTATCGATCTCGTCGGCGGAGTACTCCACCAAAGCCATCAACCGGATGTACTCACCGAACAGCATGGCCTCGCCCTCACCCATGAGGTGCGCGCGCGAGCAGATCGTGCGGGTGGCGTCCGCCAGAGAGAGGCCACCTGCGAAGTAGGCCGCGGCAGCCTCGCCGAGCGACTGACCCACTACCGCACCGGGTTTGGCGCCGTGTGACTTGAGCACCTCACCGAGCGCGACCTGGATCGCGAAGATCACCGTCTGCGTGGTCTCGATGCCGTAGTCCTGCGCGTCGTCGAGAATCAGCTCGACGACGGAGTACCCGAGCTCGTCCTGTACGTGGGCGTCGACCTTGTTGATCCATTCGGCGAACGTCTCGTCGCGCAGGTACAGGCTCTTGCCCATCTTGCGGTGCTGGGCGCCGAAACCGGCCAGTACCCACACGGGCCCGTTGGTGACGGGACCGTCCGCGCTGAACACACTGGGGTGCTGTTTACCCTCGGCCACCGCACGCAGGCCCTTGATGGCCTCGTCGTGATCGTGGGCCAGCACCACGGCGCGGGAGCGGCCGTGGTTGCGCCGCGAGAGCGCGCGGGCGATCGACTCCAGCGAAGACGAACGGCCTTCCTCGCTGTCGATCCAATCGGCGAGCTCGGCGGCGGTCGCCTTCTTGCGCGAGGTCAGGAATCCCGAGACCGCCAGCGGCACAAGCGGAGTGGGCTGTTCTTCGCTGCTGGACTCGAGTTCCTCGCGGGCGATCTCCAGCAGACGCTTTGCCTCGTCGGTCAGGCCGGGTAGTTCAAGTTCTTCCTCTGCAGCGGGAGTGGCGTACTCGTTTGCCGCGCCATCGTCGTCGTCGTCGAAGCCTGATTCTCTTCGCGCAAGCGGCTCATCGAAGCCTGATTCTCTTCGCGCAAGCGGCTCATCGAAGCCTGATTCTCTTCGCGCAAGCGGCTCATCGACGAACTCGCCGTACTCGTCCATCCGCACGCCGCCGACGTAGGTAGCGTCCGCCTCGGACTCGGTGGCCGTCTCCGGTTCTGCCGCGATTTCGGGCTCCGGCTCGACGAGATCGCTTGGCAGCACCTCGCGCAGCACCATGTGCGCGTTGGCGCCGCCGAAGCCGAAGCCGGAGACACCGGTGACCGCGTGCCCGCTGTAGCGGGGCCATTCGGTGACGGTATCGGCGACCTTCAGATGTATCGCGTCGAAGTCGATATACGGATTAGGCCCGGTGTAGTTGATCGACGGCGGGATCTTGTCGTTGCGGAGCGACAGCGCCATCTTCGCGAGGCTGGCCGCGCCTGCCGCCGACTCCAGGTGTCCCACATTGGATTTCACCGCACCGAGCAACGCCGGCTTGTCGGCATCCCTACCCCGACCGACAACCCGTCCCAGCGCATCGGCCTCGATCGGGTCACCGAGGATAGTGCCGGTACCGTGCGCCTCGATGTAGTCGACGTCGCGCGGGTTGATACCGGCGTCCTTGTAGGCCGTGCGAAGAACCTCGGCCTGCGCATCCGGGTTCGGGGCGAGCATGCCGTTGGAGCGGCCGTCGTGGTTGACGGCGCTTCCTGCGATCACGGCGTAGATCTCGTCGCCGTCGCGCCGTGCGTCGGCGAGCCGCTTCAGCACCAGCATGCCGCCGCCCTCGGAGCGGGCGTAGCCGTCGGCGTCCTGCGAGAACGACTTGATCAGGCCATCGGGCGCGAGCACGCCGCCGACCTCGTCGAAGCCGATGGTCACCAGCGGGGTGATCAACGCGTTGACGCCGCCCACCATCGCCACGTCGGCCTCACCGGCGCGCAACGCCGCAACGCCCTGGTGCGCCGCGACCAGCGAGCTCGAGCACGCCGTGTCGATGGCCATCGACGGGCCGCGGAAGTCATAGAAGTAGGACACCCGGTTGGCGATGATCGAGCTGGTGGTCCCGGTGATCGCATACGGATGGGCGACCGTCGGATCCGATACGGCCAGGAACTGGTAGTCGTTGTTCGACGAGCCGATGTACACGGCGACCTTCTGACCGCGCAGGCTCGACGCCGGAATACGGGCGTCTTCGAGTGCCTCCCAGGTCAATTCGAGCGCCATCCGCTGCTGCGGGTCGATGTTGTCGGCTTCCATCTTCGACAGGGCGAAGAACTCGGCGTCGAAACCCTTGATGTCGGAGAGGTAGCCGCCACGGGTGCGTGCCTTGGCGACGCGTTCGGCGATCCGCGGCTCGCACAGGAACTCCTCCCAGCGTCCCTCGGGCAGATCGCTGATGCCACTGCGCCCGTCGAGCAGCGCCTGCCACGTCCCGTCCGGGGTGTTCATGTCGCCGGGGAAGCGGGTGGCGACGCCCACAATGGCGATGTTCGCGATGTCCTCATCGACCTCGCGCGACCAGTCCTCGCCGTCGGCGACGTCGTCGATCTCCGGCTCACCCTCGACGATGACCGTCGCCAGCGATTCGATGGTCGGATGGCGGAACGCCATAGTGGCCGTGACGGTGACGCCGGTGTAGTCCTCGATATCGCTGGCCATCGCGACGGCGTCGCGCGACGCCATGCCCAACTCGATGAGCGGCGCGTTCTCGTTGATCGAATCGGGCGACTGACCCGTTGAGTTGGCCACCCAATTGCGCATCCACTCGCGGAGCTCGGGCACCGAGACGTCGGTACGCGCCCCGTCGGTACGCGCAGCCGATGGCTCCGGTTGCTGTTGCGAATCGTCCTGTGTATCAGCCATATTCAACAGAGTCGGGTGTCAGTCAGTCTCGTCGGGGAAATCGTTGGCGATCTTGCCTGAGCGCAGACTGCCGTCCAGATACGCGGCGCGGCAGGCCCGCCGACCGATCTTGCCGCTGGAGGTACGCGGTATCGCGCCGGCCGCGGTGAGCAGCACGTCTCGCGCGGTGACGCCGTGACGCACCGCGATGGCGGCACGGATGTCGTCGGCGATCGGAGCCATTTCGAGCTTGTGCGCGCCAGGTGCGCGCTCGCCGACGATCACCAGCTGCTCTGAGGAATCCGAGGGATCACGCTTGAGCCCGGCATGCGAGTTGTCGAACACCTCGTCGGGCAGCTGGTTGGCCGGCACCGAGAACGCCGCCACATACCCGACCCGCAGCGCCTTGGTGGCCTCCTGCGCGGAGTACTCGAGGTCCTGCGGGTAGTGATTGCGGCCGTCGATGATGACGAGATCCTTGACGCGACCGGTGATGAACAGCTCGCCGTCGTAGAACGCGCCGAGGTCACCCGTGCGTACCCACGTGGCGTCGTCGGTCGCGCCCTCGGCGTGCGACGGGTTGGTCCGCGACTTGAGGATGTTGTGAAAAGTCTGGGCTGTCTCTTCTTCCTTGCCCCAGTAGCCGGTGCCCATGTTCTGGCCGCTGATCCAGACCTCACCGATCTGCCCGTCGGGCAGTTCGGTGGCGGATTCGGCGTCGACGATCACGGTCCACTCCGCGACGCCCACCTTGCCCGCACCGGCCTGCGCGACGGCGCTCGGCGAATCGGGATCGACCTCGACGAAGGTACCGGTGTTCAACGCGTCGCGGTCGACGGAGACGATCCTCGGATGGTCGCCCATCGGAGTGGTCGAGACGAACAGGGTCGCCTCGGCCAAACCGTAGGACGGCTTGATGGCCTGCGGCTTGAAACCGTGCGGCGCGAACGCGTCGTTGAATCTCTGGACGGTCGCGGCTGAGATCGGCTCGCTGCCGTTCAGGATGCATTTGACGACCGACAGGTCCAGCGGCGGCTCGTCGTCCCTGGGCAGCCCGCGCGCCGCGGCGTGATCGAATGCGAAGTTCGGGGCCACCGAGATCACGCCCCCGGTGTCGTCGGGTTTGCGCGACATTTCGCGAATCCAACGGCCGGGCCTGCGAACGAACGCCGCAGGGGTCATGAAGGTGATGTAGTGCCCGAGCATCGGCGCCAGCATGGCCGTGATCAGCCCCATGTCGTGGAAGAACGGCAGCCACGAAAGGCCACGGTCGCCTTCCTCGCCGTCGAGTGCCTCGATGATCTGGACGATATTGGTGGCCAGGTTGAGGTGGGTGATCTGCACGCCGGTCGGGATGCGGGTCGACCCGGAGGTGTACTGCAGGTAGGCGATTGTGTCGACGGCGACGTCGACCGGCTCCCAGGTGGCACCGACCTCATCGGGCACCGCGTCGACGGCGATGACGCGCGGCCGCTCCTTGGCGGGCCTGCTGCGGAAGAACTTGCGAACGCCTTCTGCGGATTCCGTGGTGGTCAGGATCGCCGACGGCTGGCAGTCGTCGAGCACGGCGTGCAGCCGTCCGACGTGGCCGGGCTCTGACGGGTCGAACAGCGGCACCGCGATGCGGCCCGAGTAGAGCGTGCCGTACATGGCGACGACGTAGTTGAGGTTCTGGGGGCACAGGATGGCCACTCGGTCGCCTAGCTCGGTGACCTGCTGCAGACGGGCGGCGATCGCGCGGTTACGCGTGCCGAAGTCCGCCCAGTTCAGCTCGCGCGCCACACCGTCGCGCTCAACGGAAAAGTCGAGAAAGCGGTAGGCGACGCGATCGCCACGGACCTTGGCCCACTTTTCGACGTGCTTGACCACGCTGCCGTTATCCGGGAACTTGATCAGTCCGTCTTTCAGGAACGGGTTGTAAAACCCCATTCTCACTCTCCTGTTCAAAGGCACACATGTCTTGATGCCGTATTGCACATGATCCGGCGGGCCCGGCGTTGAGCCCGGGGTGGTGCCGGTCGGAAATCGCTCTTAGTTTTCTCTTAATGTTAGGCGACCTGTCCACGCAGTCCAAATCCCCGCGGTTACAGGTCAGCCATGTTTCGGGTGCGGAGCGTTATCGATCACACTCTGCGCCCAACCCAGTGTCCACTGCGGGGCCGGAGCACCATCAAGATTCCAGAATTGCGGCGTGTTGTACATGGCGTGGATAGGTTGTCCCGCGCCACCGCTGAGGACCTCGAGCGTCTTGGGCAGCTGGGTGATGTTGAAGGCCGACTCCGGCGCCGAACAGATCAGGTCGCCCGTCGCACATATTTCATAGGTGCGGTTGTTGAGCATCCCGAATCCGCCCGGTCGCGGTCCGGTCATGTCCAGGCCGAGTTCGGCCAGCATCGGTACCTCGTCCAAGGTGATCTCCGCGCCCTGGCCCGGCGCGTTGGGACCGACATCCTGGCCGACGCCGGGCTGGCGACGACCGTCGGCGATCAACGCCACCCCGAGCACCAGGTCCTCGTCGACCGGGCCGCGTCCGTTGCCGACATCGCTGGCGATGTCACCCGCGATCACCGCGCCCTGTGAGAAGCCGATCAGCACGTAACTGGTCAGCGGGCACCGGTTGTTCATATCGGTCATCGCCCGCACCGTCGCGTCGAAACCTTCGGCGCGGCTCTGGTTGTAGGACATCTGCTTGTCCGCGGCGAACGGATTATGGAACTGCGCGGTGTAGGGAACCGTATAGATCTCCAGCCGGCCCGCATCGAACTGCTGGCGCAGCGGGTTGGTGACGTTGAGAAGCAGCGCGATGGGGAACTGGGTCGGGTTGAACGGGTCGAGCGCAGGCGAGGACTCCCAGGTGCCGGGAATCGATATCAACTGCACGTCGGGGCAGCTGGCGTCCTGGAATTCGGGCCGCGGCTTGCGTCCAGTCGGCGGTATGCCGCCCGGTGCCGATGAGGGCGGTTGCGCACCCGGCGGGGTGTCCGGCGATCGCTGCCAGACCCACACGAGCACCACTACCAGCACCACAACCAGAGCAACCGCCACCGCCGCGACGAGCCCCAGGATGCGGTGACGTTTCCGCCGAGTGGTCTTGGGCATGGGGTTCCTGTCGCTCCTCGCGTGCTGTGGTCTGTGTGCGCGTTGTCCGCGACTGCTAACAGAGTCGCTCGGTCGCGATGCGAATGTACTCGGCGGTCGCCGAGTCGACGTCGGCCGCCGACGGCGCAACCGAGGATAGGCGGTCACCGCGGACGTCGCTACGCACCAACGGCAGCACGAAATCCCACACTGCGCCCTCGTCCTGCTTGGCCGCACGGGCCTGACACACATAGGAGCCGATTGACAAGGCGGCCAGGTCGCTCGACGGCTTCACCCCCGCGGCGGTCAAGGCGTCGAGGTACTGGCGTTGTCGGACCGTCACGACCAGCGCATCGGACTGTCCGCCCGGCTGCACTGGGCCCGGAGACGCTGCGCCGGCATCGCCGTGCGCGGTTTCCGTCTCGGCGGTCGGCATGCCGATGCTCGCCATTACGTCGTTACCGGAGCATCCGGTCATCAAAGCGGGGATCGAAGCCACCAACAGTGTCGACAGTGTTTTTGCTGAGGTTGCCAACCATCCCGAGAGCGGGGTCGAACCGACCCTTTGCCTGACCGAGAGTTGCACGGTTCCAAGGTACCGGCTGATACCTAGGGGGAACCTGAGAGCGCAGGTCACGCCATTGCCAGTTAGCTGGCTACTTGATCGTGGCTACCAGGTCCCCCGACATCGCGGCGAGCTGTCCACTCCAAGCACCCCAGTCATTGCCGCCGCTTGCTGGGAAGTCGAAGTGGCCGTTGGCGCCCCCGACGGAGCGGTAATGCTGGTAGAACTCCTTATTCGTGCCTGCGGCGATATCGCAGTAGCCGATCATCGCGGGCGCGTCGCACCCACCCGTCGTCGGGCTGTACACCCACAGCCGGGTGTTGTTATCCGAAAGAAGCTGCACATGGACGTTCGGTGAATGCCACTTCCACCGGCCCAGCTGTGGCAGGCCCCACATGTTGCGGGTGTCGACGCCGCCGAACCGCTGAAGACCCGCGGTGATGGCGCCGTCGGTTCCGGTCCGCTCGGGGGCCAGGAATCCCGAAAGAGATCCGGCGAAGCGGTACCGGTCGGGGTGGAAGGTGGCCATGGCCATCGCCCCGTATCCGCCCTGTGCGGCGCCGACGATGCCGTGACCGCCTGGCGCCAGCCCCTTGTTGGCTGCCAGCCAGTTCGGCAGCTCGGTCGCCAGGAACGTCTCCCACTGCTTGCTGCCGTCGGCCTCCCAGTTGGTGTACATGCTCCACGCACCACCGGCGGGTGCGGCGATCGAGATGCCCTGCCCGCCGAGCGCGCCCATCGCGTTGCCGGCCGTCACCCAGTTGCTGACGTCGGGGGCGGCGTTGAACGCGTCGAGCAGGACGACGGCGTGCGGACCGCCGCCGGAGAATGCGACGGGGATATCGCGTCCCATCGCCGCTGACGGAACCATCAGCATTTCGACGTCGGCCTTGGCGGTAGGTGCCATGGCCGTGCCCGCGCCCCACAGCCCGGCAGCCAGCACCACGGTCAGGATCGTCCGAATCACGCCACGCATCAACTGCCCCATTTCACCTCGTCCAGCCTGTCCTCGCGCGAGAAGTCAATCACACCAACACGACGAGGCGCTGCGGAAATGGCCGACGGCGGCGACCCCGAAGGATCGCCGCCGCCGACTATGTTGTTTCGGTCGTTCTCGTCGTTTTCCGACGAACGGATCGATTAACCGCCGGATTCAGCCGATGCCGGCTGCGCCTCAGCCGCACCCTCGGCCGCTCCGCCGACGGGAGTGCTCGGCTGCGGGGTGGCACCCAGCACGCGCTGGATGTCGGGCTTCATCTGGTTGAGCTGCTGACCCCAGTACTCCCAGCTGTGAGTACCGGCCTCCGGGAAGTTGAACACGCCGTTCTTGCCGCCCGCGGCGATGTACTCCTCCTGGAACGTCTTGTTCGTCCGCAACGTGAACTTCTCCAGGAACTCCGCGTTGAAGTTGTCACCGGCTGCGACACCGGTGCCGTTGATGTCGGCGGGCTTGCCGTTACCGCAGAACACCCAGATGCGGGTGCCGTTGGCGACCAGCTGGCCGATGTTGACCATCGGGTCGTTGCGCTTCCACGCATTGCCCTCGTCTTCGGTCGCGCCCCACATGTCGTTGGCGTCGTAGCCGCCCGCGTCACCCATCGACATGTTGACCAGCATCGGCCACCAGCCTTCGGAGAGATTCAGGAAGCCCGAAAGCGAAGCCGCGTACTGGAACTGCTGCGGGTAGTAGATCGCCAGCGTCATCGCGGCCGAACCGGCCATCGACAGACCCACTGCCGCATTGCGGTTCGGGTTCACGCCCTTGTTCGCGGCCAGGTAGCCCGGGAGCTCCTGGGTGATGAAGGTCTCCCACTTGTAGGTGGAGCAACCCGACTTACCGCAGGCCGGCTTGTACCAGTCGCTGTAGAAACTGGACTGGCCACCGACCGGCATGATCACCGCGAGCCCGGAATCGACGTACCACTCGAAGGCGGCGGTCTCGATATCCCATCCATTGAAGTCATCGCGGGCGCGAAGGCCGTCTAGCAAGTAGACGCCAGGCGCGTTCGGCCCACCGTTTTGGAACTGAACCTTGATGTCACGTCCCATGCCTGCGGACGGAACCATCAGGTACTCGACCGGCAGACCCGGACGAGAGAAAGCCCCCGCAGTCGCCGAGCCTCCGACGGCGCTGACCAGGGCGGGCAGCACTGCTGCGGCTAGTGCCACAGCCGTGAGCCGGCGCACCCATGCGCCACGGATGTTGCCAACGAACTTCATGCTTGATCTATCCCATCTGTTGTATGCCGCACGCGGAACCTGTCCGACGGACCCTGCCGCGTTGCCGTTGCAGTCAACCACAACTTGCTGTGGTAGCTCTATTCGGCGTGTATCGTCCCTGGTCCTCCTTAGCGCTTGAGGGTTGCGATCAGGTCTGGTTTCAGCGCCTGCAGCTGCGCTCCCCAGTACGGCCACGCGTGATTACCCGTCGGCGGAAACTCGAAGGTCGCGTTGTTGCCCCCGCCGTTCACGTAGGCCGTTTGGAAATCCAAATTGCTCTTGAGAGCCATTGATTCAAGGCTGTTGGCGCTGAACGCCTGATTCGGATCTGCGTTCACGTCGAGCGGGGTCGTGCCGCCCGGTGCGCAGTAGATCCACAGGCGGGTGCCGTTGGCGATGATGCGCGAGACCTGCCGGATCGGATCGTTGCGTTTCCATGCGTTGTCCCACGGCGCGCCCCACATGTTGTCCACGTTGTAGCCACCCGCGTCCAGCATCGCGATGCGGATGGCCTGCTGCATGAACAGGGCCGACGGGTTCAGGAAGCCCGAAAGCGATGCGGCGTAGCGGAACTGCGCCGGGTGGTGGGCCGACAGGATCAGTGCTGGACCTCCGGACATCGACAGCCCGACGACGCCGTTACCGGTCGGGGAGACCGCCTTGTTGGTCGCCAGCCACGACGGCAGCTCGCTGGTGAGAAACGTCTCCCATTTATAGGTATAGGGCTGGCTGTTGAAACTCGATGGCGAATACCAGTCGGTGTAGAAGCTGGACTGCCCCCCGACGGGCATGACGGTGGCGACACCGGAGTCCAAAAACCATTCGAACGCTTGGGTTTCGATGTCCCAGCCGTTGTAATCGTCGCGTGCGCGCAGGCCGTCGAGGAGGTAGACGGCCTTCGCGGGGCCGGATGCCGGCGCCGGCGCGGGGTTGGTCGCGGGCTGGAACTGCACGCGAATGTTGCGTCCCATCGACGTCGAATACACATCGAGGTACTCGACGGGCAGACCCTCGCGAGAGAACGCGCCCGCCGTCGGTGTGACGTTGGGCACAGCGGCGATCACCAGCATGGTCAGGACCGCGGCACCCGCCGCGATTGCACGGCGAAGCCAGGTTCGCACAGCTCGTACCATCCATTCGTGAGTCGGGCGCCGGTCCTGACCGGCCGTCCTCGCGGTCTGTGTATCGCCAAACGCGCTGGTCGCGTTACCGCTGGCTATGGCTGTCGTAGCCGAGTCGGCTATGGCCCCGTCGCCGGCATGCCGGTGTAAGGCTCGTCCTTCGGCTCGGGCACATCCAGACCGCAGCGTTTGAGCTCGTAGAGCGGCACTCGATCGATCCGGTACTGCGTCAGTGAGTAAGCGTGCAGCAGGTTCGACAGGAACCGCCGAGGTCCCATCTCGCCGCGGACGGCATTGAGCATCGCGTCGGTCGCCGGGCACTCCAGTGCCGCCTCGGCCTGTGCGATCCACTCCTCGTCCAGATAGGGCGGAATGAAGGGCCTGGTCTTGAGGAACGGCCCCTCGGCGACCGCCCAGTCCGGGAGCAGGTTCTTGTCGTGGCCGATGCGGCCGTCATCGAGGCGAGCGGTGTGCGCGGCAAGCGGATTGGCCAGTCCGATTTGATCGATCACCCGGACATTCAGGCCGACATTCATCCCCAGCATGCCGAGATTGGTGAAAAAGACTGTGTGCGGGCCCCTTTGGCCCTTGACGTCGGCCGGCGCATCCGGCGGGGGCGGGATGGCAGGCACCACGTCCCACTGGTCGTAATTGCCTGCCGGCAACAGCAGGGCGCCGTCTGGCGTGTTGTTCAACGCCGTCATCACCGCACGCATTCGCGGGTAATCGAGGTAATCTGCGGCCGTCAGTGGATGCGCGTTGCCCGTTGCCTGCGCGTAGAACCGGCGCTCGTCGACGATGCCGCTGTACGTCACGCGGGTGGCGTCGGACCCCATGCCGCTCGAATTCGCCACCCACAGCGACCAACCTGCGATCGACACCCACAACACGCTCGTGGCGCCGACGAACAGATAGCCCGCGCCACGGGCCATTCGGGTGCCGTCGGGCAACACCAACGGGATGACCGCGATCGGTGCGAGCATGCAGAACAACGGGGTCAACAACACCCGGCCGTGCATGAAGTCACCGCCCTGACGAATCCAGTAGATCGCCTGCAGCAAACCGCTGACAAGCATGAATCCCACCACCGCCTGCGGACTTTGCACCGTTCGCGCAAGCCATCCGTGACCCGGTGCAACCGTGTGACGAATTCCCCACGGGCGGCCGCGGGTCACCATCACCACCGCTGCCAGACCGGCCAGCAGGATGGCGGGCGCCCACAGCAGATACGGATTGTTGAAGTTGGCCAGGTACAAGAACCCCTGTGACCACTTGGCTCCCGAGGCGTCCTTGGCCAGGGCGGTGCCGGGAAAAATCAAGCCGTAGTAGCCCATTCGGAAGATCTCGTAGCCCACGGGAACCAGACCACCGGCAAGGACGATGAGTCCGCGCCGCCGCCAGTCCTGGGCCGCGATCAACATCATGACCAACGCCACCCCGCCGACCAACGCCAACTCGGGGCGAATAAGCACACTCATGCCGGCGACGAAAGCCAGTGCGGCGTCGAAGGACTGGCCGATTCTAGCCGGTGCCGCCGCTACAGGCTGTCTGCGAATGATCGGTGGGCCGCCCCGGTAGACCGGCGTTGCTGCCCTGCCGGGCCCGGATGGGCGCAGCGCCTGCGACCAGCAGACCATCATCCACCACAGCAGACCGAGATATGCCAGGACCAAACCGTTTTCGAGACCCGAGGTGGCGAAATCACGGGCCGGCGGCACCGCGATGTAGACCAGTACACCGGCGGGCAACATCAGCGCCCGCCGTCCCTGCAGGCTCGGTGCGTACAGTCTGGCGGTCCCCAGCATCGCCAACACCACACCGAGAACGCTGAGCGTAAGCGCCAGAAACAGCGCCACGTACTCCATCCGCACCGGACCGCCGACCCACGCGCCGAAATAGATCAAATACGTCCATACCGTCGAGGTATTGGCCTCGACGCGCTCACCGGCGTTGAACACCGGACCATTGCCCGCCAATAGGTTTCGTACGGTGCGCAGGACGATGAGGCCGTCGTCGGCGATCCAGCGCCGCTGCCATGCGCCCCAGCCGAACAGCGCGGCGACGACGATCACGCTCACCCACAGGCTGATTCGAACGGTGAGGTCGTAGCGAAAGGCCGGCAGGCGCGCGAAGCGGTCGCCGATGCGGTCCAGCAGGGCGCTGGGGCCGGCGACCCTGAAGCTCATCTTGTCAACTGAGGAAGATGGCGGCACCGATGGTTCCGATCCACGCCAGTGCCAGCAGCTGCAGCACGCGGTCCTTCAACGCGATCTCCTCGGGCTCGCCGGCCATTCCACCGTCGACGTCGACGGCGTAGCGCAGGATGGCGATCACGAACGGGACCATCGACACCACGAACCAGGAAGTGCCGCCGGTGTCGTCGCGCTCGAATGCCCAGAGGCCGTAACACAGCACCAGTGCCGTCGCCGACAACGTCCACACGAACCGCAGATACGAACTGGTGTAACTCTCCAGCGACTTGCGGATCTTGGCCCCGGTGCGCTCGGCCAGCTGGAGTTCGGCGTATCGCTTGCCCGCCGCCATGAACAGTGAGCCGAACGCCATCATCAGCAGGAACCATTGGGACAACGGCACATTTGCAGCGACGCCACCGGCGATGGCGCGAATCAGGAAGCCCGACGAGACGATGCAGATATCGATGACCGGCTGGTGCTTGAGGCCGAAGCAGTACGCCAGCTGGATCACGATGTAGATCGCGATCACCAACGCCAGATTCGGGGTCACCAGCCAGGAGATCGCCAATGACGCCACGCCCAGCACCGCGGCCAGTGTGTAGGCCAGCCACTCCGGCACCACACCCGCCGCGATCGGACGGAATCGTTTGGTCGGGTGCGCTCGGTCCGCCTCGACGTCCCTGGCGTCGTTCACCAGGTAAACGCATGATGCGGCCAGGCTGAACACCACGAATGCCAGCAGGACCCGAACTAGTACTTCCCGGTAGTCGTAGGCGTAGCGCGCATCACCGAGCGCGGCCACCGGCGCGGCGAACACCAGGACGTTCTTGACCCACTGCCTCGGCCGGAGCGCCTTGATGAGCCCGGTGGCGAGATTGCGCGGCGGGCCCTTCTCCGGCGCCGGCTCAGCGCTCACCTCCGGCGTGCTCCCTGCACTGCTCTCGCTCGAGATGCTCATCAGACTCCTTCGGCCCGCTCTGTGACCATGGCCCGCTCTGTGACCATGGTGACCGCCTTGGCGACGACCGCCCCGACCGCCACGCCGGTGAGCACATCACTCGGATAATGCACGCCGAGCACCAACCGCGACAACGCCATTGGCGGCACCAGGATCACAGGCAACGGAAGACCGGTGACCCGGCCCAACAGGATCGACGCCGCGGTGGTGGATGTCGCGTGCGCCGAAGGGAAGCTCAGCCGGCTCGGAGTACCGACGTTCACCGCGATCGCGGGGTGGTGCGGGCGTTCGCGTCGCACCACGCGCTTGATCAGAACCGCGGCGGCATGGGCTCCGAACGCGCCGGCGCCTGCGGTGAGGAATGCGCGTCGCTTCGCGGGCGCAAGCAGCGCGCCGAGCGCCGCGACCGCGAGCCAGCCGATGCTGTGCTCACCGAAGTGGGACAGTGCCCGCGCGCCCGTCAGCACGCCGGTCCGATCGGCGAGTGCGGACTGGACGGCCACCAGCACGGCATCCTCCCCGCGCGGACTCTCAGCCATCAGCCCCGGGGAGCAGTACGGTCTCCCACTTCTGCTTGCTCGTGAGTACCGGCAGCGCGGCGCGGTAGACCTTGCGCATACGGTTGAACTTGCGGGCCAACTCGACTTGTCGTTTGGTCGACTCACGAAGCAGCTCAGTCATTTTCGCGCGGTCGCGTTGGCGGAACACGACGCCGCGGCCGTCAGCGGTGGTGACCGTGACGCCGTCGACCTTGCACAGCGAGAACCACCGGGCGTCCTGGGTGGCGACGTTGATCTGCGGGCGCCGGTGGTGCTCGGGGTCATGGGCCTTGAGCTGATGCAGCACCCCGCGGGTCAGCCGGAACGAGATCGCCAGCGGGTTGGTGGGGATCGTCACCTTCTTGCGCCACCTCTTGTCCGAGGGCGTCGGCAGCGCGGTCGCGCTTTCCAGCACGACGGCATCGGGGTATTCCGCACGCATGGCGCGCACGTCCGGCAGCGCGGACTCCAGGATCGAGAAGATGTGCTCGGGTCCGGCCAGGAAGTCGTCCATCGCCTTGTTCTGGATCGCGACGGTCGAATACTCAAGGCAGAGAAGATGTTTGAGGGTCGCCTTCATGTGGCTGGCCAGCAAACCGGAAATCTTGCCGTCCCAGTGCATGGCCGCGACCACCAACCGGTTGCGCAGGTGGAAGTAAGCCTGCCAATCGATGGCGTCGTCCTTGTCGCTCCACGCCATGTGCCAGATCGCGGCGCCGGGCAGCGTCACGGTCGGATAGCCGTGCTCGCCGGCGCGCAGACCGTAGTCGGCGTCGTCCCACTTGATGAACAGTGGCAGCGGCTGGCCGAGCTCCTCGGCGACCTGCCGCGGGATCATGCACATCCACCAACCGTTGTAGTCGACGTCGATGCGGCGGTGCAGCAGCCGGCTGCGCGGCGACTCTTCGTCGTTGAGCGGGTACTTGGCGAAGTTGTGGTCGTACTCGGTATTGACCGCGCCGGTCCACATGAAGTTCTCGGCGTCGACCATCTCGCCCATCACGTGCAGGTGGCTCGGCTCCTGCAGGTTGAGCATCTGGCCGCCGACGAGCGTGGGCACCTTGGCGAACCGGTTCAGCGCCAGCGCGCGCAGTATCGAGTCGGGTTCGACGCGGATGTCGTCATCCATGAACAGGATCTGTTCACAGTCGGTGTTCTTCAGCGCCTCGTACATCACCCGGCTATAACCCCCGGAACCGCCGAGGTTGGGCTGGTTGTGCACCGACAGCCTGTTGCCGAGCGCAGCCGCGGCGGCCTCAAACCCGGGATGGTCCTTGGCCTTCTTGGTGCCCTGATCGGACACGATCACCGCGCTGATGACCTCGTCCACCAACGGATCCGACGTCAATGCCGCGAGTGCGCTGACGCAGTCCGCTGGCCGGTTGAAGGTCGGGATTCCGACGACGACGTTGGCCCGACCCGGTGCGGGCTGCGGCGCGTACCAGCCCGCGCTGTGCACGGTGACCTTGCTGTTGGTGGTGATGTCGAACCAGATCCATCCACCGTCTTCGAACGGCGACAGGTCGATCTCGAACTCGACAAACGCCGGTTCGTTCGAGTCGCCGCTGGACACCGGCTCACCGCCGACGGTGATCCGGGCACCCGTCGCCTTGGACCTGTACAGGTCGACGCGGGCGCTGCCGGTGAGTTCCACGCGCAACACCACCGAGTCCAGCGTCGACCAACGGCGCCAATAGCTCGCAGGGAAGGCATTGAAGTACGTCGCGAACGACACCTCCGACTCCGCGCCGATCTCGAGCGTGGTGCGCGTCGGCGCATGGGCACGACGCGCGTTGGTCGCCGACTCCTCGATGTAGAGCTTTCGAACGTCGAGCGGTTCGCCTGGGCGCGGCAGGATCACGCGCGCCAAGAGGCTGACCGCCCTGGTGTCGTCTCCGGCGTCCAGCGCGCCGGACGGGATGTCACTCATGCGCTGCTGCTTTCTGTGCCGTTTTCGGCAAGGGGCGCGCCGTCACGGAGGTGCGGTGCGAGGGTGTTGTCATACATATTCAATGCGCTGGCGATCGCCATGTGCATGTCAAGGTACTGATAGGTGCCGAGGCGGCCACCGAACAGCACCTTCGCCGAGGCCGTCTCGGCCTTGGCGCGCGCCCGGTAGGCCGCCAGCAAGGACCGATCGGTCTCGGTATTGATCGGGTAATACGGTTCGTCGTCGGCATCGGCGAAGCGGGAGAACTCCCGCATGATCACCGTCTTGTCTGTCGGATAGGCCCGCTCCGGGTGGAAGTGCCGGAACTCGTGGATCCGGGTGTACGGCACGTCGAGGTCGTTGTAATTCATGACCGGTGTGCCTTGAAAATCCCCGGTGTCGAGCACCTCGAGTTCGAAATCGAGTGTGCGCCAACCCAGTCGGCCCTCGGCATAGTCGAAGTACCGGTCCAGCGGTCCGGTGTAGACCACGGGCGCGTCGGGGTTCGCGGCGCGGAGTTCGTCACGAACGTCGAACCAGTCGGTGTCCAACCGCACCTCGATGCGGTCATCGGCGGCCATGTTCTGCAGCCACGCGGTGTAACCCTCGGTCGGCAGCCCCTCGTAGGTGTCGTTGAAGTAGCGGTTGTCGAAGGTGTAGCGCACCGGCAGCCGCGTGATATTCGCCGCAGGCAGTTCCGTGGGGTCGGTCTGCCATTGTTTGGCGGTGTAGCCCTTCACGAACGCCTCGTAGAGCGGCCGGCCGATGAGCGAGATGGCTTTCTCTTCGAGATTCGCGGCCTCGCCGCTGTCGATCTCGGCGGCCTGCTCGGAGATCAGCTGGCGGGCCTGCTCGGGGGTGAAGTACTTGCCGAAGAACTGTGACACCAGACCGAGGCCCATCGGGAACTGGTAGGCCTGCCCGTTGTGCATGGCGAAGACCCGGTGCTGATAGCCGGTGAAGTCGGTGAACTGGCGCACGTAGTCCCACACCCGTTGGTTCGAGGTGTGAAAAAGGTGGGCGCCGTACTTGTGGATCTCGATGCCGGTCTGCGGCTCCGGTTCCGAGTAGGCATTGCCACCGATATGCGGGCGGCGCTCGAGCACCAGGACCCGCTTATCCAGCTGCGATGCCGCGCGCTCGGCAACCGTCAGGCCGAAGAAACCGGAACCGACGACAAAGAGATCGAAACGAGCTGTCATCGGCAGCAAGGGTATCCGACGGCGACCGCCCACCCCGAATCCGACAGAGCGCTGAGGTCAAGATTGGCTCACAATTCAGTATCGCCACTTCAGTCACAGCAGTCACACCAGTACCGTCGAACGCGTACGAGTACCTACCAGACGTAGTCCATATATTGAGGAGACTTCCGTGCCGAACCGACGTCGACGCAGGCTCTCGACAGCCATGAGCGCAGTCGCCGCCCTGGCCGTCGCGAGTCCAGCCGCAGTAGTCGCCGTATCCGAATTGTCCGCGAGCATCGACGCGCAGCCGCAGCAGCACCGCGAGTTCGTCCAGGCCGCGGGGGTTACCGACCTGCCCAATGAACTGATATCGGCGCTTTCCCAGGGCCTCTCGCAGTTCGGCATCAACCTGCCGCCAATGCCCACCGGCGTCTTGACGGGTACCGGCGCCAGCACGCCGACGACGCTGACCTCCCCGGGTCTGACCTCTCCTGCTCTGACGACACCGGGCCTCACGACACCGGGACTTACGGCGCCAGGGCTCACCACACCGGGCTTGACCACGCCTGGCCTGACGGCGCCGAGTGCGACCCTTCCCGGCCTCACCGCGACCGGACCGTCGCTGACCGATCCGGCGCTGGCCAACCCCGCACTCACCAATCCAGCGCTGTCCAGCCCCGGGCTGACTGCAGATGCCGGGGGTCTGACGACGCCCGGACTGACCACACCGGCCGCATCGCTCACCGATCCGGGCCTGACTCCGATCTCCACCGGTGCGCTGCCCGCACCTAGCGAGATCCCGATCTCGGCGCCGATCGGACTGGATCCCGGCGCGGGCATGTACCCGATCTTGGGCGACCCATCGCTGGCGAGCATGCCGGCGACCGGCGGCAGCACGGGCATCATCGGCGATCTGTCGTCCATGGCTAACCAGTTGGGCGCTGGCCAGGCGATTGACCTGCTCAAGGGCATGGTGATGCCTGCGATCATGTCGGCGGTCAAGCCCGCGGGCGCACCGGCAGTCGCTGGTGCACCGGCGGTCGCAGCCCCGGCAGCAGCAGCGGCCCCGGCCGCAGCGGCGGGAGCCTCAACGGGCGCCGGCGCTTAGACCTGTCACCGAACGGCACCGCAGAAGCCTCCCCCGGGCTCTGCGGTGCCGTTGCGTTGAGGGTTGGGGTCCAGATTGATATGCCCCGGAGCCGTGTCGAAACATTGGTAACAACTGACACATACGTAACATCAGCGCGTGTCGTCTCGCCATTCTTTGCCGTCGATGCTCTTCACCGCGGTTGCGGCGACGGCTGTCGTATTGCCGATGGCGATCTACGGCATTCCGGGTGCCAGTGATGACCAGGCCGCACCCAGAGCGCCGCAGGTCGCGCAGCAGCCGCTGACCGACCTCGGCGCCGGCGAGACCGTTCGCGAGATCCACCAGGACACCCCCTTCTCCTTGGTCGCATTGACCGCCACGGACTTCACCGGTACGTCGGCCCGGGTCCGGGCCGAAAAGCCCGACGGCACCTGGGGGCCCTGGTATGAGGCCGAGGCCATGGCGGGGCTCGGGCCCGACACCCCCGTCGCGGGCGCGCCGCGCGGAACCGAACCGGTGTTCGTCGGCCGCACCAACACGGTGCAGATCGCCCTCACCCGTGCCGGGCCCCTCCCGGTACCTGAGGCCGCCGATGATCGGCCGGTGCTGGGATACGTGCCCGCCAACGTCGAGCAGCCGCTGCCCCAGAACGTCACCGCCGTGCTGATCAGCCCGCCGCAGGCACCGGTGGATTCGTTGCCGCGCCCGTCCGCCGTCACGGCACCCGGCGTGCCGCCCCAAATCATCTATCGCGCAGGGTGGGGCGCCGATGAGGGAATGCGTTGCCCAAACCCACAGTACGACAAGGGAATCAGGGCGGGGATCGTCCACCACACCGCCGGCAGCAACGAGTACGCACCCGAGGATTCGGCCGGCATCATCCGATCGATCTACGAGTACCACACCCGCACGCTGGGGTGGTGCGACATCGCCTACAACGCACTGGTCGACAAGTACGGCCAGGTCTTCGAGGGTCGCGCGGGCGGAATCGACAGGCCCGTCGAGGGCGCTCACACCGGGGGCTTCAACCGCGACACCTGGGGTGTGGCGATGTTGGGCAACTTCGACCAGATCCCGCCGACCGAGGTTCAGCTGCAGAACACCGGCAGGCTGCTCGGATGGCGACTGGGCCTCGACCACATCGACCCGAAGGGCACGGTGGTGCTCGCCTCGGCAGGCACGTCGTTCTCCAAATTCCCGTTCGGTGCCACCCCGGCCCTGCCCAACATCTTCACCCACCGCGACGTCGGCGTCACCGAATGCCCGGGCAACGCCGCGTACGCTGCGATGGACCAGATCCGCGATATCGCAGCACGATTCAACCGCCCGCCCGGTCCGGCCGACGTGGCGGACACATTGCGCGGGGGTGCGATCTTCATGCGCTGGGAGTCGATGGGCGGTCCGAATAGCCTTCTTGGCGCAGCGAGGTCGCCCGAGGCCGCGGGCGAAGGTCCGGCGCGGTACGCCAACTTCGAGCGCGGCGCGATCTACTGGTCTCCGACGAGCGGGGCCCAACCGGTCACCGGCGAGATCTACAAGGCCTGGGGCTCGCTGGGCTTCGAGCGCGGTGCGCTTGGCCTGCCGACAAGCGGTGAAATCCAGGAGCCGCTGTGGGTCGTGCAGAACTTCCAGCACGGCACGCTGAACTTCGACCGCGAGACCGGAACCGTCACGCGGGTCATCGACGGGATTCCCACCGAACTGCCGAAATCGGTGTCCGACCACACCCCGATCCAACTTGAGCGGTTCACTCCGGCCATCAGCCCCGCCTGATCACAACCACCATCGCTCGAGCACCCGTGCGACACCGTCGTCCGCGTTCGTCGCGGTGACCTCGTCGGCGGCAGCCACCGCATCGGGATGCGCGTTGCCCATGGCCACCCCGAGGCCGGCCCATCCCAGCATCGGCACGTCGTTGGGCATGTCGCCGAAGGCGACGATGTCTTGAGCCGTGATGCCCAGTGGCTCGGCCAGCTCAGCGATGCCGGTGGCCTTGCTGATACCCAGCGGCATGATCTCGATCAGGCCGTTATTGGTCGAATAGGTGATATCACCCTGAACACCAATGTATTTGGCCAACGTGTCGGCCATGTCGGCACTCTGCGCGCCCGCCTTACGGATCAACAACTTGATGGCGGGCGCGCTCAGCAGGTCCTCGAACGACACCTCGGTGTTGTCTGGGTTGAGCCACGCATGCTCGTATCCGGGCGAGCTGACGAACTGCGGGGTGGCGGCGTCGTGGGCGCTGCGCCCCACCCGCTCGACGGCCAGGCCGACGCCGGGGATGACACGCGTGGCGATCTCGGCGAGCTCACCGAGCAGATCGACGGACAGGGTGCGGGCCGACACGATGCGGTCGGTCGACGGGTCGTAGATCACGGCGCCGTTGGCGCACACCGCCATTGGCGCGAAACCCAGGGCGTCGACAACCGGTGAGATCCAGCGCGGCGGGCGACCTGTCGCGAGCACGAAATGGGTTCCGGAGTCCACGGCCGCCTTCAGCGCGGCGCGCGTGCGGGCGGTGACGGTGTCGTCGTCGGTGAGCAGCGTGCCGTCCACATCGGAGGCCACGAGAAGGGGCAGGGTCACCGGCGGCTTTTCGTCTCTCGCTGGGCCCGCTTGCGGGCCCGTTCGGCGAGCTCGGCTTCCTCGAGCGCCTTGGCCTCGTCCGTCGTCGGCGCCGATCCGCCCAGACGGTGCGGCACCCAGTACGCACCCGTGGGATGCGGGTAGTTCTCTTGGACCATGTGCAGGAGCTTGTTCATCGCCTCGCGCATCGCCGCGTTGGTCTCGTCGAACGTCGCCGCGGCGTGGACGTGGGGGCCGACTGCCACGGTGATGGGTATTTTCTTGCGGCCCATGTTTCGCGGATGATCCTTGGTCCACATTCGCTGGGTGCCCCACACGATCATCGGGATGATCGGCACCTGTGCGTCGCGCGCCATCCGCGCCGCGCCGGACTTGAACTCCTTGAGCTCGAAGCTGCGGCTGATCGTCGCCTCTGGATACACGGCGACGAGCTCGCCTTCCCGTAATCGCTCGACGGCGACGGCGTAGGCGCCGCCGCCGGCTTCGCGGTCCACCGGGATCGTCCCGGAGTGCTTGATCAGGAAGTTGACGATCTTCACCTGCTGCATTTCGGACTTGATCATGAACCGCAGCCGGCGCCGGACCTGGTATGCGGCGAGTGCCGATGGATACCAGTCGAGGTAGCTGGTGTGGTTGATCGCGACGACGGCGCCGCCGTGTGCCGGAATGTTCTCCAGGCCGAGGTAGGTGATGCGCGAGCCAATGACTTTGGTCGCCGTGCTGACTGCAATCTCCAATCCGCGGAAAACCGGCTCCATGCGCGCTACTCCGGTGCTCCCGTGGGACCCCGCTGCTCCCGGCGGGCCGCCTTCTCCGCAGCCTCTTCGGCGTCCATCCGGTTCGCCTCTGCCAGCGTCGGCGCTCCGCCGCCGAGCCGGTGCGGCACCCAGAACTCGCCGGGTGGATGCGGTCCGTAGTCGTCCTGCACGCGGTCGAGCAGGTGCTGCATTCGTGAGTGCAGTAGCGCGGTCAGTTCGACCGGCGGCAGCGTCGGATATATCGGCTCGCCCACGGCCACCGAGATGGGCACCTTGGGCCGACGCATGTTCTTGGGGTGGCCCTTGGTCCAGATGCGCTGGGCGCCCCAGACGATGTGCGGGACGATCGGCACGTCGGCGGCGATCGCCATCCGCGCCGCACCGGATTTGAACCCTTTGATCTCGAAGCTGCGGCTGATGGTGGCCTCCGGGTAGACGCCGACCAGCTCGCCTTCCTTGAGCTTGCGACAGGCCTCGTCGAAGGACGCGGCGCCGCTGTCGCGGTCCACCTCGATGTGACGCAGGCTGCGCATGATCGGGCCCGTGACCTTGTTGTCGAAGACCTCTTTCTTCGCCATGAACCGGACCTTGCGGCCACGCTTCTGCCGGTAGGCGGGCAGGCCGGCGAAGGTGAAGTCGAGGTATCCGGTGTGGTTGATGGCGATCACGGCGCCGCCGTCGGTTGGCACGTTCTCGACGCCGGTGACATTGAACGTCAGCCCCTGAACTCGCCAGAGCATCCTGGCGAGTTGGATGACTGTTCCATAAACCGGCTCCACATCAGGCAGCCTAGTCGCGTGAGGCGTGGGCCCTACGGCGGAGCGGCCAATCAGGACCGGATGGACCACTGCCTACATCTATGGGAGGACGGCGATTGATTCTGCAGCAAATTTCTGTTGACCGCGAAAAGACCTCGGATACTTGGTATTTCGATATCCCGGCCATCTCACAACTGGCCGTTGAGCCGCTGGTGCTCGTTGCGCCGGTGACCGTGATCGTCGGCGAGAACGGCTCGGGTAAGTCCACAGTTCTCGAGGCCGTCGCGGCCGCATGGGCCTCACGGCTTCGCGGAGCCGTCAAGCACTGGACCCCGCGGGCCGGCGATGAAGACAGCGACCTGCACTGGGCAGTACAGCTACAAGGTGAGTTCCCCCCGCCCGCCGGGGGCTGCTTCCTGCGGGCCGAAGCCATGCATCAGTTGTTCACCGAGGTCGACCGGAACACCCCGCAAGACATCCCCCACCAGGTCTTCGGCGGAGCACTCAACGCGCAATCGCACGGCGAGTCGTTTTTGGCGTTCCTGTCCTCCCGGGACACCGAACGCGGGCTGTTCATCCTCGACGAACCGGAGGCGGCGCTGTCGTTCGGTTCGTGCCTGCAGTTGATGGTGCTGATGGACTCGCTCGTCGCCGACGGCTCGCAGGTCCTGCTGGCCACCCACTCACCAGTGCTCGCGGCGTTTCCTGGCGCGACGATCCTCGAGTTCGGCGAGCACGGCCGCCACGTGAGCACCTGGGAGGACCTGCCGATGGTGGCTCACTGGCGCCGCTTCATGTCCGCACCCGATGCATATCTGCGGCACCTGTTCGCCGCCGGTTAGTCTTGATGCCGCGCATCGCATCGGCGAGAAAGGGCATCAGTGCAGGTCACCAGCGTCGGACACGCAGGCTTCCGGATAGATACGAACGCCGGAGCCATATTGTGCGATCCCTGGGTCAACCCGGCGTACTTCGCGTCGTGGTTCCCCTTCCCCGACAACAGCGAGTTGGACTGGGACGACCTCGGCGACTGCGATTACCTGTACGTCTCGCACCTGCACGCCGACCACTTCGACCCGAGGAACCTGAGCGCGCACGTCAACAAGGATGCGATGGTGCTGCTGCCCGACTTCCCGGTGCCAGATCTGCGCCGGGAACTGGAGAAGATCGGGTTCCACCGGTTCTTCGAAACCACCGATTCGGTCAAACACCGCGTCAGCGGGCCCAAGGGCGACCTCGATGTGATGATCATCTCGCTGCGCGCGCCTGCGGACGGCCCGATCGGGGACTCCGGCCTTGTCGTCGACGACGGCGAGACGGTCTGCTTCAACATGAACGACGCCCGACCGGTCGACCTCGATGTGGTGCACGCCGATTTCGGGGCCGTCGACGTTCACATGCTGCAGTACTCGGGCGCCATCTGGTATCCGATGGTCTACGACATGCCTGCGCGCGCCAAGGAAGCGTTCGGCACACAGAAACGTCAGCGACAGATGGACCGGTGCCGCCAGTACATCGCACAGGTGGGGGCGACCTGGGTGATCCCGTCCGCGGGGCCGCCGTGCTTCTTGGATTCAGCGCTGCGTGACCTCAACGACGATCACGGCGATCCCGCCAACATCTTTCCCGACCAGGTGGTCTTCCTCGAGCAGATGCGCACCAACGGCCACGACGGCGGGCTGCTGATGATGCCGGGGACGGCGGCCGATTTCACTGGCTCACAGTTGAATTCGCTGCACCATCCCCTGCCCGACGACCAGGTGCAGGCGATCTTCACGAGCGGTAAGGCGGCCTACATCGCCGACTACGCCGAGCGGATGGCACCGGTGCTGGCCGCCGAGAAGGCGAAGTGGGCGCCCGCGGCGGGCGAGTCCATGCTGGAGCCGCTGCGCACGCTCTTCGAGCCGATCATGCTGGCCAGCGACCAGATCTGCGACGGCATCGGCTATCCGGTGGAACTGCGCCTCAACGGCGGCGGCCACGACGAATCTGTCGTGCTGGATTTTCCGAAACGTGCTGTCCGTGAACCAATTCCGGACGAGAAGTTCCGATACGGCTTCGCGATCGCGCCGGACCTGGTGCGTACGGTACTGCGGGACAACGAGCCGGACTGGGTCAATACGATCTTCTTGTCGACCCGGTTTTCGGCGTGGCGGGTCGGCGGTTACAACGAGTACCTCTACACGTTCTTCAAGTGTCTGACCGACGAGCGCATCGCCTACGCCGACGGTTGGTTTGCCGAAGCGCATGACGACACCGCCTCCATCACGTTGGACGGCTGGGAGATTCAACGACGCTGCCCGCACCTGAAGGCCGACCTGTCGAAGTTCGGCGTGGTGGAAGGCTCCACGTTGACCTGCAACCTGCACGGTTGGCAGTGGAATCTCGAGAACGGCCGATGCCTGACGACCAAGGGGCATGAGCTGCGCTCCGCACGGGAGGGTACGTAACCGTGGCGGGACCGCTCCAGCATTACGACGACGGCCTCATCCAGCTGGACCGCGAGGCAATCACATTGCGGCGCTACCACTTTCCATCGGGCACTTCCAAGATCATCCCGCTTCGCGACGTGCGCGGGTACAAGGCCGAATCCCTGAGCTTCCTCAACGAGCGATTCCGCCTGTGGGGCAGTTCCAACATCCGTCGCTGGCTGCCGCTGGATGTGTGGCGACCGATCAAGTCCACGCTCGTCACCCTCGATGTCGCAGGCGCACGCACCAACCCGGCGTTCACACCGCAGCGGCCGACGGAGTTCCTCGCCAAGCTCGACGAACTGCTCGAGCGTTAGTCGTAGCTACTTCGGCTCGAGCACTTCGGTTCCGACGAACCCCACCAAGGCTTCCGGCACCCGCACACTTCCATCGGGCTGCTGGTGGTTCTCGAGGATGGCGACCAACCATCGGGTGGTCGCCAGCGTGCCGTTGAGGGTCGCGGCGGTCTGGGGTTTGCCGTTCTCATCGCGGTAACGCACCGCCAGACGCCGCGCCTGAAACGTCGTGCAGTTCGACGTCGAGGTCAGCTCCCGATATGTCTGCTGCGTCGGGACCCACGCCTCACAGTCGAACTTGCGCGCGGCCGACGACCCCAAATCCCCTGCCGCGATGTCGATCACGCGATATGGCACGTCGATCTTCGCCAGCATCTCTCGCTCCCAACCGAGCAGCCGCTGATGTTCGGCCTCGGCCTCCTCGGGCTTGCAGTAGATGAAACCCTCGACCTTGTCGAATTGGTGCACACGAATGATGCCGCGGGTGTCCTTTCCATGGCTGCCCGCCTCGCGACGGAAGCACGACGACCATCCCGCGTAGCGCCGCGGTCCGTCGGACAAATCGAGAATCTCGCCGGAGTGGTAACCGGCCAGGGCCACCTCCGACGTACCGACCAGATAGAGATCGTCGGTCTCCAAGTGGTAGACCTCCTCGGCGTGCGCACCGAGAAATCCGGTGCCCGCCATGACCTCCGGGCGTACCAGCACCGGCGGAATCATCAGGGTGAACCCGTTCGCCTGGGCCAGCTGCGAGGCCAGCTGCAGCAGTCCGAGCTGAAGCAGCGCCCCCGCGCCCGTCAGGAAGTAGAACCGCGCGCCGGACACCTTGGCGCCGCGTTCCAGATCGATGAGCCCCAGCGATTCGCCGAGCTCGACGTGGTCCTTCGGGTTGTCGATCGCGGGTGGTTCGCCCACGGTGTCGAGCAACACGAAGTCGTCTTCGCCGCCGGCGGGGACACCGTCGATGATCACATTCGAGATGGCCATGTGTGCCGCTGTGAACGCCGTTTCGGCCTCGCCCTGCTCCGCTTCGGCGGCCTTCACCTTGTCGGCCAGCTCCTTGGCTGCAGCCAGCAGGGCGGGCCGCTCGTCCGGCGAGGCCTTGCCCACCTTCTTACTGGCCGCCTTCTGCTCGGCGCGCAGGTTGTCGGCCGACGACACCACCGCCCGCCGCGCAGCATCGGCGTCGAGGAGCGCGTCGACTAGGCCGGGGTCTTCTCCGCGGGCACGTTGCGATGCGCGCACCAGATCCGGATTTTCGCGCAGCAGCTTGAGGTCGATCACGGGCGCAACACTACTTTGGCCAGCGACGAGGGGAAGCCGGGGAACAGCCGAGGTCGGACCCCCAGGCACAACCTCATAACGTTACAACTGCATCACTTGTCACAACGCCCGACACGCCTGTCACAATGGAGCAGATGTCTGACGCACCCACCGTGGAATATCCGTCTGCTGACGAGGCTCCAAAGTCCTCGCCGCGGGCGTCGTTATGGCGCAGCCTGCAGGCCGCGTCGACGCGTCGGGCGCTGCTGCTGACCGCCCTCGGCGGACTGCTCATAGCCGGTCTGATCACCGCGATTCCACAGAGCGAGGGCCCTGGCGGCCTGACCGCCAGCACGATCTCGCTCGGTCCCCGGGGTAACGACACCTTCAAGCACGCGAAGGCCGGCGATTGCCTGAACTGGCCTGAGCGCACCCCGGATTCGGCGGAGATCGTCGACTGCAAGGACGAGCACCGGTTCGAGGTCGCCGAATCGGTCGATATGCGCACGTTCCCCGGCAGCGAGTACGGGCCCGACGCCGCGCCGCCGTCGGCCGCGCGGATTCAGCAGATCAGTCAGGAGCAGTGCTCGGCCGCGGTCAAGCACTACCTGGGCACCGACTTCGATCCGAACAGCCGCTTCACCGTCAGCATGTTGTGGTCCGGCGACAAGGCCTGGAAACAGTCCGGTGAGCGTCGCATGCTCTGCGGTATGCAGCTGCCAGGCCCCAACAACCAGCAGCTGGCGTTCAAGGGCAAGGTCGCCGACAACGACCAGTCGAAGGTGTGGCCCGCGGGCACCTGCCTCGGCATCGACCCGTCGACCAACCAGCCCACCGACATTCCGATCGACTGCGCCGCGCCGCACGCGATGGAGGTCACCGGTGCCGTCAACCTCGCCGAGAAGTTCCCGACCGGATTGCCGCCCGAGCCTGAGCAGGACAGCTTCATCAAGGATGCGTGCACCCGGATGACCGACGCCTACCTGGCGCCGATTCAGCTCCGCAGCACCACGCTGACGCTCATCTACAGCACGATCTCGCTGCCCACCTGGTCGGCGGGTAGCCATCAGGTGTCGTGCAGCATCGGCGCGACCCTCGGGAACGGTGGCTGGTCCACACTGCTCAACAGCGCCAAGGGCCCGTTGATGATCAACGGGCAGCCGCCGATTCCGCCGCCCGACATCCCCGAGGAACGGCTGAGCTTCCCGCCGGTTCCGATGCCCGACGAGCCTGCCGAGTCGTCCTCGTCCTCGTCATCGTCGTCTTCGTCGTCTGATGACCAGTCCGACTACGGCAATCAGACCCAGCACATGCCGGGTTCGGCTCAGGCCACCGAAACTGCCGCTCCGACCACGGACCCGGCCGCGCCGGGCAATACCTTCCTCAACGCGCCGCCCCCACCACCGGGGGCGCCCCCGCCGCCGCCGCCGGGGCTGCCTCCGCCACCGCCGCCACCGGAGCTGCCTCCGCCAGGCCTGCCCCCGCCCCCGCCACCGCCCGCACCGGCGGCCGTGCCCGCACCCGCGCCACCACCACCACCGGTGCCGTAGCAGCGTGGCCGTGCGGATGAGCCCGCAACGGTTTGACGAGCTGGTCTCGGACGCACTTGACCTGATCCCGCAGGAACTCGCGAAGGCGATCGACAACGTCGTCGTCCTGGTCGAGGACCGCAACGCCGACGAACCCGACCTGCTGGGGCTCTACGAAGGTGTCGCGCTCACCGAACGCGACAGTTGGTACGCGGCGGGATCGCTACCGGACACCGTCACCATCTACCGCGGAGCACTGCTGGATTTCTGCGACACCGAAGCTCAGGTCATCGACGAGGTCGCCATCACGGTCATCCACGAGATCGCGCATCACTTCGGCATCGACGACAACCGGCTGCACGAACTCGGCTGGGGTTAGGCCCGGCGACACGCCGCGCGTTTGAGGGACTTGTGCCGGCTCCCGCGAGAAACTGGATCCATGAGCAGCCAGTGCCGCGACTGTGCGACCGGAGTCGAGCACTGCCACGGCACCGTCGTTCACCATGCGTTGGGCCGCGACGAATGCACCGAGGCCGACTGTCAGGCACTCGAAGTGGTGCATGCATTCAGCATCGACTGCGATGCCATCGGCTGCACCTGCGATGCCCTGATCGCAGAGGCGATCTGAGCCGGGTCAGCCCATCGGGTCGGCGGACTGGAGCGCGTCCGCAACGGGGTGGACGTCGGGCTCGGGATAGAACGGCGGTATCAACGCCCCCCATTGCACACAGCTCCACCGGCCATCGGTGATCGGCGCCAGCACTACGGCCTCGCTGTTTCCCAGGTGGTGGTCGAGGGCGAAGCTGCCGTCGACCCCCGCCAGCACAGCCGAGGCCAACCGGATCGCAGCGCCATGGCTGACCATGACGACGTCGCCGGTGAACGCGTCGTCGTCGAGATAGCGCATGCGCAGTTGGGTGACGACGGGCAGATACCGATTCAAGACCTGGCGGGCCGTCTCCCCGTCAGGCAGCGGCACATCGACATCGCCCAGGTGCCAACGTTCGTAGATGGAGTTGAACTCCGCGATCGCCGCGTCGTCATGACGGCCTTCGAGCCGCCCCACCTGAACTTCGTGGATCCCCTCCACTTCGGAGGTGTCCACACCGAGTTCGTCGGCGATTTCGCGCGCGGTCTGCGTCGCCCGCACGGCCACCGAATGCGCGATGAGGCCGGGGGAGTCCGTTAATCCACGTGCGAACATGCGGGCCTGGTCTCGACCCAGGTCGGTCAGCGCCGCGCCAGGTGGTCTGGTGTCGAGCCGACGCTCGACGTTGCTGTGCGACTGTCCGTGCCGAACCAGCACCAGCCGTCCACTCACGCTTACCCCTCTCGCTGTCGGGTGCGCCCGGCCGATCCCGTCGGCCATGAACCGAGATAGCGCACATCTGCACAACGTTCGCCCAACGCTTTGAGTGCCTCGGCAACCGGCGCATCGTCGACGTGACCGACACAGTCGAGGAAGAAGATGTACGTGCCCAGTTCGGTTCGGGTGGGCCGCGATTCGATGCGGGTCAGGTCGATGTCGCGGATCGCGAACTCCCCCAGCGCCGCCGCCAGCGCCCCCGGCACGTTGTCCAGTCGCAGCACCACCGACGTGCGATCGGCGTTGGTGCGCCGCGGCGGCGGACCGACCGGGCCCGCGAGCACGAAGCGGGTGCGGGCATTGGGCTCGTCCACGACGCCGGCTGCCAGCACCTCCAGGCCGTACCGTTGGGCGGCCAACGCGGTGGTGACGGCCGCATCGGCGCGACCGTTGGCGACGTCGACAGCCGCCGCGGCGTTGGAGTCCGCCGCCTGAAACTCGACCTGGGGAAGATTAGTTGCGACCCATCTCGCCACCTGGGCACGCGCCACCGGAAACGCGGCGATCGAGGCGGGCGCCGTCACGCCCGTTCGCGCCGCGATCGTGAAGGCGATGTCGAGGGTGTACTCGGCGAAGATCTGCAGCGGCGAACCGGTCGCCAAACTGTCGAGCGTCGGCAGGACGGAGCCCTCGATCGAGTTCTCGATCGGCACGCAGGCGAACGCGGCGTCTGACGATCGCACCATTTCCAGCGCCGCCGAAGGGCTGACCGTTGGAAACCATTCGAAATCTGCCAACGGGACCAGTTGCGCCTCGACCATGCCGCGCAGGGCCGCCTCGGTGAAGGTCCCTTCGGGGCCCAGATAAGCGATACGGGTCACAGTTCAACCCTATCGGTTCACCGCGGTAATCCCGTTCCCCTGCAGGTAAGCCTTGCGCGATCGCCGGTGCCGCAGTTAAGTTAGCCTCACCTTACTACGGGAGGCAGGCGATGACAGACCTATCGACCAAAGTCACACCGACGACGGCCGAGCGCATCCGCAGCGCATTCGCGCGCGCGGGCGGCGCCATGCTTGCCGTCGAAGGACTGGAGCCCGCCGACTCGCCGGTGCACCATCTCCTCGACGACGGCTCGTTCGCGATCACCGTTCCGGTGGATGGGCCCGTCGCTCAAACGGTGGTCTCGGCCGGCGCGGCAGGTGTCCAGGCGGTGCTGGAGATGACCGACTATGCGCCCCTGCCGCTCCGCGAGCCGGTGCGGTCATTGGTGTGGATTCGTGGGCGGCTGCACGATGTTCGCTCTGGCGAAATCGCCGCCCTCCTCGACTTGATCGCGGCCGAGGATCCGAATCCCGCCCTACTACAGGTGAACTCAAGTACCGGCGATACCGACCGAGACACGCGCTACGCGCTGATGAGGTTGGAGATCGACTCAGTCGTTGTCGCCGATTCCACCGGTGCCGAATCGGTGGGGTTGAGCGCGTTGCTCGGTGCGCGTCCCGATCCCTTCTGCGCGATGGAGTCGTGCTGGCTGCAACATATGGAGTCCGCCCACCGCGAGGTGGTCGACCGGTTGGCCAGCCGGCTTCCCGTCTCGCTGCGCCGCGGACGAGTCCGTCCGCTGGGCCTGGATCGCTACGGCGTGCAACTTCGCATCGAAGGCGATGACGGTGACCATGATGTTCGGCTGCCGTTCGCGAAGCCGGTCGATGACATCAGCGGTCTGTCCCAGGCGATCCGCGTGCTGATGGGTTGCCCGTTTCTCAACGGCTTGCGCGCGCGTCGACTCTGAGCGCAACCGGGCCGCTAGCCTGGCTCGGTGACCGGCGGCCCCGACCAACTGACCGACCCGCAGCGCCGTGGGCTGCGTATCGAGATCGCGGTCATGCTGGCGGTCACCTTCGGGCTTTCGGCGTACACCGCGCTACTGAAGCTGATCGAGGCCGTCCTGCTCGGGTTGTCCGGGCAGGTCGTGGCGCTCAATCCGCGCCGGTCGCCGTTCGATCTGATCGACCTCGGGCTCAACCTCGCCTGGGTGTTCCAGTTGCTGGCGTGGGGCGCGCTGGGCCTATATCTGCTGTGGCGCAGCGGGTTTGGTCCCGCCCAGATCGGACTGGGCCGTATCCAGTGGCGCCCCGACGTGCTCGGCGGCCTCGGTCTGGCGTTGTTGATCGGCCTGCCCGGCCTGGCCTTCTATCTGCTCTCCCGAGTACTGGGCATGAACGCATCCGTGGAGCCCGCTGAGCTCTACGACACCTGGTGGCGCATCCCTGTACTGCTTCTCGTCGCGTTCGCCAACGGGTGGGCCGAGGAAGTGATCGTCGTTGGATTCCTGCTTACCCGCCTGCGCCAGCTCCGCTTCAGCCCCGTCGCCGCGGTGATCGTGACGAGCGTGCTGCGCGGCCTGTACCACCTGTATCAAGGATTCGGCGCGGGTCTCGGCAACCTGGTGATGGGCCTGGTCTTCGGATATGTGTACGTACGCACCGGGCGGTTGTGGCCACTGATCGTGGCGCACGCCCTGATCGACGCCGTCGCGTTCGTCGGCTACGCGTTGGCGGCGGGCCATCTGAACTGGCTGCAATAAGTCGCCGCCGACGTACATTCTTGCTGTGGACGACAACCGGCAGCCGCCCCCGGGTTACGACCCGCGCCGGGAGCCGTCGCAGGTGATCCGGCGTGACCCCAACTACCGGCCACCTCGCAGACTTCCGCCGCCGAACCCGCCCACACCCCCGCCACCCCCGCCACGCAGATCGCCACCACCGCGAGCCCGTCCGCCCGCACCACCGCGAGCCCGTCCCCCGGCGCCGCCGACACCGCCGCCGACACCGACGCCGAAAAGGCCTCGGCGCAAACGACGTTGGGGCCGCGTGCTGCTTGCGCTGGTGCTCGTCGCCGTGGTCGCGGTGGTGGCCGGCGGTCTGTGGATGGACTCTTCGCTGCACCGAATTCCGGCACTGGCCGACTACCCGGAGCGGCCGACAGCGGGCGAGGGTACGACGTGGCTGCTCGTCGGGTCGGACAGTCGCCAGGCGTTGACGCCCGAACAGCAGGCGGAACTGGCCACCGGTGGCGACCTCGGGACCGGTCGCACCGACACGATTCTGCTGGTCCACATCCCCGGTCTCGGTTCGAGCACGCCGACCACGATGGTGTCCATCCCACGGGACTCCTATGTGGAGATTCCCGGCTACGGCAGCGACAAGATCAATGCGGCGTTCGTCGAGGGTGGCGCCCCGTTGCTGGCACAGACCGTCGAGCAGGCGACAGGTATTCGGATGGAACACTACGCGGAAGTCGGTTTCGACGGATTCGCGGTGATGGTCGACGCCGTTGGCGGGGTGACCATGTGCCCGACCGAACCGATCGACGACCCGCTTGCGGGTATCAACCTGCCTGCGGGTTGTCAGCAGCTCGACGGCCGCAGCGCGCTCGGATACGTCCGCACACGTGCCACCCCGCGCGCCGATCTGGACCGGATGGTCAACCAGCGTGCGTTCATGTCCGCCCTGCTCCACCGCGCCGCGAGTCCAGCCGTGTGGCTCAACCCGCTGCGCTGGTATCCGATGGCGCACGCGGCGTCGGGCGCCGTCACCGTCGGCGAGGACGACCACATCTGGGACCTGGCGCGGCTCGCGTGGGCGCTGCGCGGGGACGTCACCACGACGACCGTGCCGATCGGTGAGTTCACCGGCGGGGATTCGGGGTCCGTCGTCGTATGGAACGACGAGGTAGCCGATCAATTGTTTGCGGCGCTGAGATCCGACGCGCCGCTACCGCAGGACGTCATCGACGCGCAGCCGTGACATTCTCAGCAAATTTTGATGTTGAATGTAAGCGCCGTCACAGATGCGCTGACTTAATTAGGTAACGCTCGCCTCCGTTAGGTTCACCTTCGATGACAATCGGCTCTGACCTGCCATATCATCGCTGTCGTGACGACTACCGACGCTCATGACACGAAATTCAATTCGCTTCTCCAGGAGCAGATCCGCAGTGAATTCGGTGCCGCACAGCAATACATCGCGATCGCCGTCTATTTCGACTCCGACGATTTACCGCAATTGGCCAAGCACTTCTACGCCCAGGCGGTCGAAGAACGCAATCACGCGATGATGCTCGTGCAGTATCTGCTCGACCGTGGCCGCCACGTCGAGATCCCCGGGGTGGACGCGGTGTGCAACACCTTCGATTCGCCGCGCGACGCACTCGCGATGGCGCTCGATCAGGAGCGCACGGTGACCGAGCAGGTCACCCGGTTGACCGGCGTCGCCCGGGACGAGGGTGACTACCTCGGCGAGCAGTTCATGCAGTGGTTCCTCGCCGAGCAGGTCGAAGAGGTCGCGCGGATGACGACGTTGGTGCGCATCGCCGAGCGCGCAGGCGACAACCTGTTCAACCTGGAGGACTTCGTCGCCCGCGAAATGGCCGCGGCGGCGGCGGCGAATCCGTCCGCACCCAAGGCCGCAGGCGGCACCCTCTAGTCGCTCGGCACCTCGGTAAGCCCGTTCTGCAGCCAGTCCTTGGTGCGGCCCGGGTGGTTCGTCGCCACCCAGGCGACGCCGACATCTCGGCAGTAGCGGACGTCCTCGTAATGGTCGACGGTCCAGCAGTACAGCGCCCGGCCTTGCGCGGCGGCTCGATCCACCAGTTCGGGATGCTCACGCAGGGTCGAGATCGACGGGCCCACCGCGGTGGCGCCGACCGTCGTCGCGGCGCTACCCCCGAGAAATCGCGAGGTCTCGCCGAGCAGCACGGTCGGCAGCATCGGGGCCGCCCGCCGGATCCGCCACACCGCGGCTGCCGAAAACGACATCACGACCGCCCGTGACAAATCGGCCGACGCGGGCGACGCCACGCCGTACCGGTGCAGTAAGGCGAGCACCTTGCTTTCGACCAGCGCGCCGTAGCGCACGGGATGCTTGGTTTCGATGAAGATCTTCACCGGACGATTCCAGTCCAAGACCAACTTGACGAGATCGTCGAGGGTGAGCAGCGTCGTGTCACCCGCAGAACCGTCGGGCTGCCAGCTGGGATGCCAAGTGCCGTAATCTAATTCGCGCAGCTGTGTCAGCGTCATCTCGCTGACCAGTCCGCTCCCGTTCGATGTCCGGTCCACCTTGCGGTCATGCACGCAGACCAGATGACCGTCGCGGGTCAGCCGCACATCGCATTCGACACCGTCGGCGCCCTCCTGCAGTGCCAATTCATAGGCAGCCAGGGTGTGCTCGGGACGCTCACCGGACGCACCGCGGTGCGCCACGACGAACGGATGGCCGGCGAGCGCGCCGTCGCCCGAGTTCATAGGTACCTATGCTGCCGGGTTTTGGCCTTCGGACTCAACCGAAGCGGCATTCTCCGGCTCGGCGTCGGGCCGCTCCTCGGTGTTCATCCGCACGTCGGGCACGATCACCCAGCGCCTCGACGGCTTCTCGATCGGCTGCCGCTCGAACCCGTCGAAGACCTTCATCACCAGCAGCAAGGCGGCCAGGGCCAACAGATAGGCCACGGTCGCCATCACGGTGTTGTCGGCGATGGCCTGGGCCTCGGTGGCGAAGCTCGTCGCGATGGAGAACACCGACACCACGGTGCTTGCGACCCACACCAGCCACCACATCACAATCGGCCTGCGGAGCCAGGTGAAACGCTCCTCGACACCCGCCAATTCGATGACGAACACCGGCGCCCACGCCAGATTGACGATGGGGACCAGGCAGCCCGCCCGAAGCGCCCACACCGGCCGTGGATCCGGTTGCCCCCGGTAGGCGTACGCCGCGGCTCGACGGCCGATGAGCCAGTTCGTCAAAACGACCGCACTGGCGACGAGTGTGAAGATCGCGAGGACGCTCGCGCCGACGCCGAGCCACGTCGCGCCCCCAGCCACCCACGGGTTCAACAGGGTGCCGCGGTTGATGATCAGAAGCCCGTAGCGCACCAGATGCAGGAATGCCGCGACACCGAACACCGCCATGGTCGCGACCAGCATGGCCCGCACCATCTGCGCCGACGGACCAGACCGGGTCTGGACCTGCTGCCGATCGGTCTGGTCGAAGTGGTCGACGAGTCCCCAGCGCGGGATGAACGCATATCGGGGCGTCGGACCAAGGGGGCGGCGGCCTCGGCGCGGTGGGGGGGCCGCGCCCGGTCGCACGGCGATCCAGCGATAGCCCTGAGGCAGTCTGGGTGGAGTGCGTCCCGCACTACCGGACGGCCTACTCGACGGTTGGGTCCCCAGTCCGGCCGCCTGCCTCCAGTCTGTGGCCCCATCGGGACCCGACGGCGCTAGCAGCGTGCCGTTGCAGCGCGGGCACCAGTCCCTCCTGCGGTCGCGCACGTTCCACCGCGTGCCGCACGTGGAACACACCTGAATCATCCGACCAGCCTAGCTAGGGTCGGTCGGAGGCTGCTCAGATGACGCCCACTCCGCCGTCGTCTGTCACCACCGAGCGACCCGAGCCCGCCCATGCCAGCATTCCGCCGCTGACATTGACCGGCGTGTAGCCGTTCTGCGCCAGATATTGGGAGACCCGCTGCGATCGGCCGCCGCCCTGGCACACCACATACAGTGCCGCCGCCGGGTCGATCTCTCCGATGCGGGCCGGTATTTGTCCCATCGGGATGTGCAGAGCGCCGGGCGCATGGCCGCGCTGCCACTCGTCGTCCTCGCGGACGTCGAGCAGGACGACCGATTCATCGAAGGTCGGCGGAACGGTGGCGATATCGGCCTGAGGAACCGCGTCGGAGTCCATTCGTTCATGTTGGCACACCGACACCCATGCACCAGGGTCAGCAATTCCGAGCTATCCACAGTTTCCACAGGTTCATCCACAGGCCCGTCATGGGCGCAAAGCAAGCTGAGCCGCTGAATCTGTGCGATCACCGAAGATCATTGTGGATAACCTGAGGCCGGAATGGCATGCCAATCAACAGCCGGAACGCGCCTGAGCGAAATAGGTCGCTAGGCTAACCAACCGCTTTCTCGTCGGTTGTAGGGGTGGGATACCCATGGTTTATAGAGTTGAACCCATATGCGTCCCGATTTCTTCCGCCGAACACGAGGGGTTATGATCGGCGTCACAACTGGACGTTGTGACCGATCTCACTGGGGAGGGTATCGATCGTGCAGGTCAGGAGCTGTTAATGGCGTCGTCGCATCCTGTGGGGCCGAGGTCCGCAGTGCCGCCGTCTGAGTGGCATTCCTCCGCGAACATCTACACCCGAGGCCAGTTGATGGCCTGTATGCGCGCCGGTGTCATCGCCCTGGTGTTATTGGGCGTGCTCGCCCTGATCGTCCTGTACTGACCGCCGACCTCTCCGATACCAAAACGGGCCCGCTCGCGATGAGCAGGCCCGTCTTCGGTTCTTGATCCGCTATGCGGGCGGATAGACGCCCATCTGCTTGCCCTTGTCGGTCTGCCAGAAGATGTCGGCGATCTCGTCGATCGTCTTGAGCAGCTTCTCGGCCACCGCGGCGTCGAGCGACTTCTTTACGTCGCCTGCGCCCTTGACGCCTTCCCAGAACAGCTGGTGCAGGTTCGGGAACTGCTCGAAGTGGTCCTTGGTGAAGAAGTCGGCCCACAGCACCATCAGGTGGTGTTTGACCTCTTCGGCCTGCCGCTCCTTGATGATGATGGCGCGGGTCTTGAAGTGCTCGTCGTCGGAGTCGTGGTACTTCTGGATCGTCTTCAGGCAGGACAGCGCCTCGATCTTGGCCTGCGCGGGGTCATAAACGCCGCAGAACAGGTCGCAGTGGGCATGGGCAGGGGTCGCGTTGTTTAAAAGTCGATGCAGCATGGCCTTAACTTACCCTTCGGTGGTGACGCGCAACCATCGTCTACGGCTTAGGCCACTGCGTTTGTTCAAGGTGGTCGAAGACTCGATGCGCCCGACTCTGAGCCCCGGTGACGGGCTGGTCGGTCTGCGCGGCGGCGCCCCTCGAACCGGCCAGTTGCGGTTGTTCCCCGACCCGCGGCGATCCACGCGCTGGCTCGTCAAGCGCGTCGGTGAGGTGTACGGGACGGGCTCGAGCGCGATCTTCGAAGCCCGGTCCGATAATCCGCAGGCGCCCGGCGCCGCCGATTCCCATGAATTCGGGTGGGTTCCGGCGGCCGGTTCCTATCGCGTCATACGGACGATCCGGGCCCCGCGCCGAGCCGGGTGATGCGTGTCCGCTTGCGCAGCGGTCCAAACCTGCGCATTCTGGTCTGATCGACCCACAGTCGTGTCGGGCTTTACCGAACAACGATGGTGCGGAGGCGAGATGGAGATGGGGTCCGGTCGGGCGATCGAGATCGCCCCGTTTCATTCGAAGGGATCACTCAAAGGCTTTGTGATATCTGGTCGCTGGCCGGATTCCACCAAGGAGTGGGCACAGCTGTTGATGGTCGCCGTACGTGTCGCGTCTCTACCTGGACTGCTCTCCACCACAACAATTTTCGGTGCCCGCGAAGAGCTGCCGGATGAGCCTGAACCCAATACCGTCGGCCTAGTCGTCGCCGAGGGCACGGTCGTCGGTGAATCGGCGGTTCCGCCAGGGTATTTCGCGCAGCATCAGCCGCCGGCCCTGTTGATGCTGCACCCGCCCTCGGAGACCATGCCGACGCTGCCGGAGTACTCGGGTGCAGCCTCAGGATGCGTGCTGCTACCCGGCCTGCCCCATCTGGGCCTTGAACACCGAGCCGCATGGGTGGAAGCAGAAGCCGACGGCACCGTGACATCGATGGTGAGCAGAGTGGGTGTCGATCCGATCAGCCACCCCGATACCGCGATACTGGCCATGCTCCTTGCGGCGTAAGGCTTTTCGAAGCCGTCGATTCGCCTGCCCGAACGCTCGATTCGGGAAGCCGAAATCGTCGCGAGAGCTGGCGTGGCGTCACATCGGCCGCTAGGGTCGATGTAGTTAGCGAAGGGGAGTAGCCCCCAATCGTCGTGTCGACATACTGGCGCAGAGCCCGGCCGGCGAACCGAACCTCATCTGAGGGGCGGTGGGCGAGACCTTCGACCGAAGTCTTGGTCGAAAGGTCGTCCCCATGTTCACCGCCACGCTGATAAGCCTCGCCGTCGTGTTCGTGGCCGAACTGGGCGACAAGTCGCAGCTGATCGCGATGACGTACGCACTGCGGCATCGCTGGTGGGTCGTGCTGTCGGGCGTCGCGATCGCCGCCACCCTGGTGCACGGACTGTCCGTCGCCATCGGCCACTTCCTCGGCCTGACGCTTCCCGAACGCCCGATCGCCTTCGCCGGAGCCATCGCGTTCCTGTTGTTCGCGGTCTGGACATGGCGGGAGAGCCGCGGCAGTGATAACGACGACGTCCAGGTCCCCGAGCCACGCTTCGTGGTCTTCGCGATCGTGTCCTCCTTCGTCCTCGCCGAACTCGGCGACAAGACGATGCTGGCCACGGTGACACTGGCCAGCGACCACAACTGGGCAGGCGTCTGGATCGGCGCCACCGCGGGCATGGTGCTGGCCGACGGCGTCGCGATCGCCGCCGGAGCCCTTCTGCACAAGCGGCTGCCGGCCGGGTTCCTGCACAGCCTTGCCAGCGTGCTGTTCCTGGTGTTCGGTCTCTGGCTGCTCTTCGCCGGCGCCCTAGGGCTGCGCTGGGTCGCGGTAGGCGTCACGGGTTCGGTTCTGCTGGGGGTCGGCACGCTCGCGCTGGTTCGATTTGTCCGGCGGCGCAACGCAGCCCCGACCACGCCGGCATCGATCAATTCCACGTAGCGGCCTCCCCGCAACCTGCTGGCCATTCGACGACGGGCGCAATGTCCCGCACCGCGGTGGCCGTCTCGCTAACACCGGCCCTATGGCGGGGTGCACCGCAACGACTTTGCGCTGCGTCGATTTGCATTCAAAACAGCAAATCTTCAACCCCCCGTGCGGCAGGGGTAATAGACGTTGCCGGTGGTGCAAAGTGGGATTACTGTGGCAACCGGGGCCAACCCCCAGGCGAGGCATTTCGGAGTATGTCCATCTTATTTGCCCGACCGCACCAACTTGCTGGCGTATCTGCGTACCCTGACGATGTCGCCGCGGGTGGGACAAGGCCCTGGATTGCGAAAGGTGGGTTACTTATACCTAGTTTGCACTTGGGTTTGTGCACATCTCTCGCTACGATGATCAGCAAATACGCCGCCAAGAGTCCGCTCGTCTACGCATGTGGAGGTCAATACCGATGAGCAAGACGTTCGCCGCCCGACTAAACAGACTGTTCGACACGGTCTACCCGCCCGGTCGCGGCCCACACACTTCCGCTGAGGTGATCGCTGCACTCAAGTCCGAGGGCGTGACCATGTCCGCTCCGTACCTGTCGCAGCTCCGCTCCGGCAACCGCACCAACCCGTCCGCAACGACCATGGCCGCCCTTGCCAACTTCTTCCGTATCAAGCCGGCGTACTTCACCGACGACGAGTACTACGAGAAGCTCGACAAGGAACTGACCTGGCTCGCGAACATGCGCGACGAGGGCGTCCGCCGCATTGCGGCGCGTACCGTCGGGCTGTCCGTTGAGGCCCAGCAAGACATCGCCCAGAAGGTCGATGAGCTGCGTCGCCAGGAGCATTTGGACGATTAGCCTGCCGTAAGTCGCATCACGGCAGCGGGCGAAGTCGTTATGACTTCGTGTTTCGATGTCCGAACCCTGGATCAGGCATTCGCGCCATCGGAACGCATCAGCGTTCGGTACTGCGTCGCTATCTCGAGGATCCACTCGCGATCCGAGTAGACGCTGGGCTGACGCAGCCACCTCAGACCGGGGAATTTCGGGCGCTCACCCTCCGGCGCCCCCTCGCGGTCGGCATATATCCACTGTGCGATGGCTCGCGCCTGCTCCTCGGGCGGCACCGGCAACGGCTCGAGTTCCGCGTCATCCTCATCGGTGCTGTTCTCGTCGTCGGCCTCGCCGTCCCGGTCCGCCAGCGCACCAGGCGTCCCGACCCGCTTCCTCGAGTTGTCCGCGGTGGTGGCTTCCAGGAACAGTGCATCCGAGATCAACGACATCCGCTCGGCCACCCGGAATGCCAGCGGTCCGCGGGGACGCACTCCGATGCCGATGTCAGGATGGCGGCGGCCGAGTTCGTCGAGCAATGGCTGGATGGCCCGCAGCTCTCGGCGCGCACCGAACCAGTCCTCGATACTGGGCAGCAGCGAGCCCGCGGCGACCACCAGCATCGCGCAGCCGAGCAGTGTGGCCGCCGCGCCCACCCCGACCGGTCCGGCATCGCTGACCGCCCGCAGGAAAAAGAACCCCGACGCGAGCACAATCAGCACGATGCCGATCGTGAACACGAACAGCGCCCGGCCGCGGCGGCTGCGGTTCGAATGCCGCAAGCCGGCCCATGACACCAGCGTCAGCGCCAGCAGCACGTACAGCAGCGGCAACAACCAGGGCAGTGAATTGCCGCCGGAGGCCAGATTGCGCCGCAGGTACTCCTCAGGCGCCATTTCCGGCTGCTGTGCGGCCGAGAAGAAGGCCACCAGGCTCACCACCGCGATAACGCCCCCAACGCAGTATTGAGCAAGCGCGATCCTGCGTATGGTTGCGGGCTTACGCCCGGATGCGGCGGTCGTGATCATCACGCAGCTGCCTGCCGCGCACGCCACCAGTGCGACCTGGGACAGTCCCATCGAGATATTGGGCCAACGCAGCACCGTGTCGATGAGGAGCGTCAGGGGCTGCCAGTTGAGTGCGGCGACCAATCCGAGGCTGCCGAGAGCGAGGATCATCGCGGTGCTCACCAGAGATTGCTTGTTGACCAACGCCCACCCGATGCGAAGACCGGTGGCCAGTCCAAGCAGACCGGCGATCACCCAGATGATCAACCAAACGCCTCTCCGAGCCGGACCTGGACGATGGAGGCGCGATCGGAGGGCAACCGGCCCAACCGATACAGCAGCAGTGCCGCGAAGTCCTCGGCTTCTTGCTCCGCATCCTCACCGTTGGGTCCCATACAGCCAGTCCGCTGGTTCAGCATGTAGCCGATCAAGTCGGAGCTGGCCATCTCGGTGTTCTCGAGCGCGGCCTCGATGACCGGCATCCCCTCGTGCCCCAGCACCAAGTGTCCGAGCTCGTGCGCAAGGGTGCGGTCCCAGGCCGGCAACCCCTTCTGGATCAAGAAGACATCGCGATCGGTGTACTGACGCCACTGCCCGCACACACCAGGCGGCAGGTCGGCAGTCTTCAGCTCAATCGGACGTCCCCTGTCCTTGCTGACCGCATCGACAAGCCGGGTGAGCGACACCTCCCCACGGCGAGGAGCGAGGTCCAAGACCGCACCCACGGCGCGAGTGACGCTGCGGCTGGCAGGCATACATCCCCCTTTCGACGAGTCCACTATGCGCTGTCTAGCGCGCTCAGGCAGCAGTTCCCATCCAGTTCAGTTCACAATCTTGCCGCTCCGGCAATGCGTAGGGCATGGCCTGCCCTTGCCTGGCGGTACCCGAGGAGTCCGCCCAACCCGGTGAGGATCAGCATGCCCGCGAGCCCGGGCGCCGCCGACGCGGCGATCTGCGAAATCCCGGCACTCCTCAGGTACTCGGTGTACCCCGCGCGGTATGACGGGGGTGGGAAGACGGCGTTGCTGGGACGATAGTGTTGTGCTGCATCGACAACGCGCACCGCGATGAGGTCGCAAGCCCAAGAGACGATCGGGAGACAGCTGGGATGAGCCTGTTCAAGCGCAAAACCCGCGCCACCCGAAAGGCCGAGGCCCGCGCCATCAAGGCGAAGGCGAAGCTGGAGGCCAAACTGGCGGCGAAGAACGACGCCCGTCGTATCAAGGCCGACCACAGAGCCGAAGCCAACGCGCTCAAGGCGCAGCTGCGGGCGCAACGGGAAACCGACCGGGCCGCGCTCAAGGTCGCCGACCTGCAGTTGAAGGCCGCACGCGAAGGTAAACTGTTCTCCCCCACCAGGATTCGCCGGGCGCTCACCATCACGCGGCTTCTCGCACCCGTCGTCGTGCCCCTGGTGTACCGCGCCTCGATCGCCGCCCGGGGTTTCGTCGACGAGCGGCGGGCAGACCGATTGGGTGTTCCTCTGAGCCAGCTCGGTCAGTTCTCCGGTCACGGAGCCGAGTTGTCGGCGCGGATCGCGGGCGCCGAGCAGTCGCTTCGTCTGGTCGCCGAGAAGAAGCCCAAAGACGCCGAGACCAAGCAGTTCGTTGCGGCGATCACCGACCGTCTCAGCGATTTGTCGGCCGCTGTCGCCGCCGCTGAGAACATGCCACTGGCGCAGCGTCGTCCAGCCCACGCCGCCATCGCCAAACAGTTGGACGGTATCGACGCCGACTTGATGGCCCGGCTCGGCCTGGTCTGACATGCCCCAGCCGGCGTCCGCTGATCGCGTCCGCGGCGTCGCGACCGGCCTGCTGACCGTCGCACTCGCAGTGGCCGCTCACGGGGCGGGCGGCGGCGGGCTGCCGAATGGGGCTGCCATGTCGTTGCTTGCCGTTCTCGCCGCTACCGCAGGTGCGTTGGCCACCGCCATCCCCCACGCAAGCTCACCACGGTGCCTGCTGATCCTGCTCGCTGTCGGCCAGCTACTGGGCCACCTGGTGCTCAGCGCCGTCGACCACCACCACGCCGGATCGTCAGCCCCGCCCGCGACCGCGATGCTCGCCGCCCACCTGCTGGCGATCGTCGCCGGCGCAACTCTCATCGCCGTGGGCGAGCGGCTGTGGCGCGCGCTGTCCCGCGCCGTGCGCGCGATTGTCCGTATCGACTGCGCGGTGGTCGCGCGGCCCATGACTGTCGCGCGCCGGGCCGATCACCCGCTGCGCTCTGCACTACTGCTCGCCGCTTCGGTGTCGCACCGGGGGCCGCCGGTCAGTCTCTCCCGCTGACCGACATCCCACCGCCACGAGAAAGCCAACGAATGAGACCCACTATTGGGGCGTCGCCGCGCGCCCTGCTCGCCGTGAAACACCTTGTCGCCGTGGCGGTTCTGATGATCGGGTTCGCAGCGGGAACACTAGGCAATGCGAGTTTCGCGGCGGCACACGCCGCCCGCATCTCGACCGACCCGGCCGAAAACGCCTCGCTGACAACAGCCCCGCCGAGGGTCAGCGCGACCTTCAGCGAGGCGATGCAGCCCGAGTTCGCGGCGATGACCGTGATCGGCCCCGACGGCAACATGTGGTCCTCCGGTGAACCGGAGGTCAACGGTGCCGTCATCAGCGTCGGCGTGCGTCCCCTCGGCCCGGCAGGCACCTACACCGTGAATTATCGAGCGACATCGGCCGACGGGCATGTCGTGTCCGGTTCGTGGCCGTTCCAGCTGACCGTGGCGGGCGCCGGCACCTCCGCACCGCCGGCCGCGCCCACGCCGCCCCAGAGGGATGCGCCGGGGAACTCCGAGGACACTGACGGCATTCCGGTGTGGCCGTTCTACGTCGGCGCCGCGCTGATCGTTGGTGCCGGCACCGTGTGGGCGGCGCGGCGCCGGAGGTGAAGCGTCCTGCGGCGCTGGCCGGCGGAATGCTGGTGCTGGCGGCCGCGTCGGTTGTTGCGTGGGGTCTGGCGTACCCACAGGGCTCACTGCCCATGACGCTGGTGCGGGCCGTCGCCGACTGTGCGGCGGTCGTCTGTCTCGGGCTCGCGGCGGTGCCGATGCTCGACGACGAGCGGTACCGCTCCGAGCTCATCGGGCGCGCCACCGCGCCGTTGTCCATCGCCGGCGCCCTATGGCTGGTGGCCGAGCTGGGCCGGCTGATCGTGGCGGCCGCGCAAGCCGCCGCGGTTCCGATCTGGCGGCTGGGTCTACCGACGACTGTCGATTTCGCGTTGGACACCGCGGCCGGGCGCGCAGGCACACTCGGCGTCGCGGCAGTTGGCGCCCTCTGCGCGGCCACGGTCGCCGCGCCGCGAACCGCGCCGGTGAACCTCGTGGTGGCCGGACTCGCCGCGGTGGGTCTGACATCCCGACTGATCACGGGTCACTTCTTCGAAAGTGGGCTGGGCGGTCTGGCGCTCGCTGTTCACACACTGGCGGCGGCGTTGTGGTGTGGTGCGCTGGCGGGCCTGGTACTGACCGTCGAGCATCGCGGTCAATGGGCCCGGGTGCTGCCGCGGTTCTCGAAGTTGTCGCTGTGGTGTGTGCTGTCGCTGCTGCTCGGCGGCACTGTGGCGGCGGTGGACCGGCTCGGATCGCTTGCCGAGTTGTACGCCACCGGCTACGGCCGGCTGCTGGTGGCGAAGATCGCCGTGGCGGCGGTGCTGGTGCTATTGGGCTGGAGAAACCGCACGATCTGGCTGCCTGCGGCGCGGGCCCACCGAACTACCGCCGCGGTATCACGATCCCGGTCGCTCATCGAATTGGCGGTGATGGCGGTAGCCCTGGCATTGGCGGCCGGACTGGCCGCGACCGGTTAGCGCCATAGCAGCCCTGGCATGATGGGGACGATTGCCGGATTGACCACGCTCAGGCCGGAGATGCGCAGACCACACTGCAAAGGAGCAGCCGATGGCAGACCAGCAGGATCTACCAGACCAAGATCCGCAGTCCACGCCGCCGCCCGCCGTCGAGCCGCCCAAGGCCGAGCCATCACCCCCACCGCCTCCGGCGCATACACCACCGGCCAAGGCCGCGAAAAAGACCCCGGCCAAGAAGGCGCCTGCCAAGGCTGCGAAGAAAGCCGCCCCCGCGAAGAAGGCCCCGGCCAAGAAGGCACCTGCGAAGAAGGCTCCTGCCAAGAAGGCACCGCCACCGCCCCCGAAACTGGCGGACACCAACGGCGACCTCACCTCGGCGGCGAAGGAAGCCGCGGCCACGGCAAAAGCGACGGTGGCTACGGCAAGCAACCCGGTATCCGGACCCGCTCCGGTGCCGTTCATCGGACCGGAACCGTCGCGGCTACCGATCGCTGCCGCCATCGCGGCCGGCGTGCTGGCCATCCTGGTGATCCTGATCGTGCGCCGCGGCTCTGACGCCGGCTGATTCGAATTCGCTTGACCCTTACGTGGCGTCAGGGTCGATAGTGGCGTTATGGACGCCAAGACCGTCGGCGCGGTAGCCGCTCTCACCGCCGTGTCGGTGCGCACCCTGCACCACTACGACCACATCGGTCTGGTGGTGCCGAGCGTCCGCACCCCGGCCGGGTACCGCGGCTACACCGATGCCCTATCGAACGTCTGCACATGGTGCTGGTGTATCGCTCCGTCGGGCTGCAACTCGAGGACATCCGAGCCCTGCTGGACGACGGCGGCGCAGATGTGCTCGAACACCTCCAGCGTCAGCATCGGCTGCTGCTGGACCAGGCCGACCGGCTTCAACACACCATCAAGGCAGTGGAGGAATTGATGAGCGCACACCGCAGCGGTATCCAGTTGACCGCTGAGGAACAGATCGAGATCTTCGGCACCACCGCGTTCAGCGAGGAATATGCCGCCGAGGCCGAGGAGCGCTGGGGGCAAACGGACGCATGGAAGCAGTCCCAGCAGCGGGTGTCGGCCTTCACCAAACAGGACTGGGTCGACATTCAAGCCGAGAACGACGCGTTGTTGCAGGCGTTGGCAGCGGCCAAACGCGACAGCGTCGAACCGGGTTCGGTTGCGGCGAACGAGTTGGCAGCGCGGCATCGGTCGTCGATCGACCGGTACTACGACTGTGACGATGAGATGCATCGCTGCCTTGCGCAGATGTATCTTGCCGACGAACGGTTCACCCGCTACTACGACGACGTCGAACCGGGCTTGGCACAGTTCCTCCATGACATCGTGGTGGCCAGCTACGCTTAGCCTCCTGTAACCCGAGTTCAATGTCCTATCGGGTGCGACGGAATCTCTTGTGCATCAGGAACTTTCACACGGAAGGGGCGGCATACAGCGTATTCAGGCGGCGGCCGCCGACGCGGGCAACAGGCGACGTGACGCTCCCGCACCCGTCGGGCCCAACGCCAACTTTGTGCTTACCGCACGACGTCGGCGAATCGACTCCTCGATGTCCGATAGTGCGTGGGCGACGGGTTCGTCCAACATCGATAAAGTCCTCAAGGGTTCGATGGCTAGCATCGACGGGTGAGCATCGAACCCCGCCCCACCGCAGACCTCGTCGACGACATCGGCCCTGAGGTCCGCAGCTGCGATCTCCAATTCCGTCAATTCGGCGGGCGATCCGAGTTCGCCGGACCGATCACCACGGTGAAATGCTTCGAGGACAACGCGCTACTGAAAGCTGTTCTGTCCGAACCCGGTAGCGGTGGCGTACTGGTCATCGACGGTGGCGGGTCGATCCACTCCGCACTGATCGGCGACATCATCGCCGGCCTCGGTGTCGACAACGGCGGGGCCGGTCTCATTATCAACGGCGCGGTGCGCGATGCCGCGACCCTGCGCACACTCGACATCGGTGTCAAGGCCCTCGGCACCAACCCCCGCAAGAGCAGCAAGAGTGGGGACGGCCAACGCGATGTGACCGTCGAGTTCGGCGGCGTCGAGTTCGCCCCTGGCGAGATCGCCTACAGCGACGACGACGGCATCGTCGTCGTCGCCTAGCGCAATTCCGATAGCACGGATTGACTAAGCGGAAGCCGTCACCGGCGCACGGTGTTTGGTGAACTTCAGCGCCTCATCGGAAACCTTGCCGTGCCGGATCAGGCGAAGATCCAGCAGGTAGTTCTGCTTGAGCCGCCACGGCGCTACATGTCCGGACTTGGGCAGGTAGTCCAACGCCCGCAGGACATAGCCGGGGGTGAAGTCCATCAGCGGAGCCTCGTCGACGCTGTTGCCCGGATGCTGCGGCTCGACGGTGTCAAAGCCCTTGGCATCCATGTAATTGAGCACACGGCAGACGAACTCTGAAACCAGGTCGGCCTTCAATGTCCACGAGGCGTTGGTGTAGCCGATGGTGAACGCCAAGTTCGGCATGTGCGTCAGCATCGTGCCCTTGTACGCCATTGTGTCGTTGAGCTCGACCGGAACACCGTTGCGCTTGATCTCGGCACCGCCGAACAGCTGCAGGTTCAAACCCGTTGCTGTGACGATGATGTCGGCCTGCAGCTCCTCGCCTGAGGCCAGCTTGATGCCAGTCTTGGTGAAGCGCTCGATGGTGTCGGTGGCGACATCGGCTTTGCCTGCCCTGATCGTCTTGAACAGATCACCGTTGGGCGCCAGGCACAGCCGCTCGTCTCACGGGTTGTACTTGGGCCCGAAGTGCTTCTGCACGTCGTAGCCCTCGGGCAGGCGCCGCTCCGCCATGGTCATCAGTGTCTTGCGCATGAACTTCGGGAACCGGCGGGCGATCCGGTACTGCGCCGATTGGAACAGGATGCTCTTCCACCGGTTGACCACGTAGGCCGGCTTCTCGGGCAGCGACTTGTTCATCCGGACGGTGAAGGGGTCGACATCGGGCAGCGCGCCGATGTAAGTCGGTGAGCGCTGCAGCATGGTGACATGGCCGGCACCCGAGTTGGCCAGGGCTGGAACGAGAGTCACCGCGGTCGCGCCACTGCCGATGACGACGATCTTCTTGTCGGCGTAGTCGAGGTCTTCGGGCCAATGCTGCGGGTGAATGATCGTGCCCCCGAAGTCGTCGGAGCCGACGAACTCCGGCGTGTAGCCCTGGTCGTAGTTGTAGTAGCCACTGGCCGCGAACAGGAATGACGCGGTGAGCTCGATCTCTTCGCCATCGCGGTCGACGCGGATAGTCCACATGTTGTCGTCGTCGGACCAGTCCGCGGAGACGACCTTCTGGCTGTAGCGGATGTGCTTGTCGATGCCGTACTCGGCGACCGTCTCCTTCAGGTAGGACATGATCGAGGGCCCGTCCGCGATCGCCTTCTCCGACGTCCACGGCTTGAACCGGAAGCCGAGGGTGAACATGTCCGAGTCCGAGCGGATGCCGGGGTACTTGAACAGGTCCCACGTGCCACCGAGATTCTCTCGGCGCTCCAGGATCGCGTAACTCTTGGTCGGGCAGCGGTCCTGCAGGTGCCAGGCGGCGCTGATGCCGGAGATACCGGCGCCGACGATGACGACATCAAGGTGTTCGCTCATGGCACGGGAGCGTATCAACGGTGTGTTGAGTTAGTCAACAGGGTGTTGATGAACTCGACACGGTGTAAAGTCAGTGCTCGTGACCACCGCCAGCCGCCCCCGCGCCACGCGCCCCCGTCGTTCGACCCGGCCATCCGGGGACGACCGTGAGCTGGCCATTCTCGCAACGCTGGAGGGCCTTCTCGAACATCGCCCGCTGACCGACATCTCCGTCGACGACCTCGCCAAGGGTGCCGGTCTGTCCCGGCCGACCTTCTACTTCTACTTCCCGTCCAAGGACGCGGTGCTGCTGACGCTGATGGCCCGGATCATCGCGGAGGCCGACGAACGTGCCGACGAGGCGCTCGGTCCGACCGACGACGGCGTCGACCCGGCAGGCACTTGGCGAGCCATCAACGCCCTGTTCAAGTCGTTTGGCGAGCATCGCTCGGTGATGCTTGCCGGTTGGGCCTCCAGGCCGACCAACGCCGAGATGCAGTCAATGTGGTCGAAGTTCATGCAGAAGTGGATTGACTGCACCGCCGAGTCGATTCAGACCGAGCGCGACCGCAACGCCGCGCCCGATACCGTGCCGGCCAGGGATCTTGCGATCGCACTGAACTTGATGAATGAGCGGACGATGTTCGCGGCATATGCGGCCGAGAAGGACTCGATCGCCCACGAACAGATCGTGAACACGCTGGCGCACATCTGGGTCACCAGCATTTACAGAACCGCACCCCACTAGTCGTAACTAGTCACACCGAGGTGCGAACATATGTTCGTGTGGGGCGCTTGTGTCGGATCGGCAGCTCAGCTGCCCAGCATCATGCACGCTGACCTCGACTCGTTCTACGCGTCGGTCGAGCAGCGTGACGATCCTGCGCTGCGCGGACGGCCGGTGATCGTCGGCGGAGGCGTCGTGCTCGCCGCCAGCTACGAGGCCAAGGCCTACGGCGTACGGACGGCGATGGGCGGCCGCCAGGCGCGCGCACTGTGCCCACATGCCATCGTCGTGCCGCCACGGATGTCGGCGTACTCCGAGGCAAGTCGCGCCGTGTTCGACGTATTCTACGACACCTCGCCGGTTGTCGAACCGCTGAGCGTCGACGAGGCATTCCTCGACGTGTCCGGCCTGCTGCGGGTATCGGGCACGCCGGTCGAGATCGCGGCGCAACTGCGCTCAGCAGTGCGCGACCGGGTGGGACTGCCGATCACCGTGGGCATCGCCAGAACCAAGTTCCTCGCCAAGGTCGCGAGCCAGGAGGCCAAGCCCGACGGACTGCTGCTGGTTCCGCCCGACCGTGAACTCGCCTTCCTGCATCCGCTGCCGGTCCGACGGCTGTGGGGCGTCGGCGCCAAGACCGCCGAGAAGCTGCACGCGCACGGAATCGAGACGGTGGCCGATGTCGCCGAACTGTCCGAGGGCACGCTCGGCTCGCTCGTCGGCGGGGCGATGGGCTATCGGCTGTTCGCGTTGTCCCGCAACATTGACAGACGCCGCGTCGTGACGGGTGTGCGCCGCCGATCGGTCGGCGCTCAGCGTGCGCTCGGCAGGCGTGGCAATTCGATGTCACCGGCGGAGGTCGACGCCGTCGTCATCAATCTCGTCGACCGGATCACCCGCCGCATGCGCAAGGCGGGCCGCACGGGCCGAACGGTGGTGCTGCGCCTGCGTTTTGACGACTTCGGCCGCGCCACGCGGTCACACACCATGCCACGGGCGACGGCGTCCACCGACCTGATCCTCGATACCGCGCGCTCGCTCGTCGCGGCGGCCGCCCCGCTGATCGCCGAGCGCGGTTTGACGCTGGTCGGCTTCGCCGTGTCCAACATCGACCGCGACGGCGCGCAACAGTTGGAGCTGCCGTACCCACCCAGGGACCTGCACGACGTCATAGCGCTGGACGACGCCGTCGACCAGGTGCGCAAGCGCTACGGCAACGCCGCCGTCACGCGCGGTGTGTTGCTGGGCCGCGATCCCGGCCTCGAAATGCCCCTGCTGCCGGATTAGCGAATTGAGTAGTCTCACTCAACCGCAGGCGCGGCCGCCGCGACAGGCTGACACCATGACCAATTTGAATTCCCCGTCGAAGAACACCGCGGCCTTCTTTTTGCAGGCCGCCATCGCATTCGGCGTGAGCCTGCTCGGCGCGCTGGGCGGGATTCTCTTCCTCCCCCTGGACCTCTGGCAGCGGTTGTTCCTGGCCATGACCGTGCTGTTTCTGGTGACGAGTGCGTTCACACTGGCCAAAGTCATTCGCGACCAGGAGGAGGCCACGACGATTCGAGTTCGCCTCGACGAAGTTCGAATGGAAAAGCTTCTGGCAGAACATAATCCCTTCACCACGTCTACTTGATAGCGGCGCGGCGGTCTATGACGTCGTCCACTCCAACAACTTGTCCGCGGGCCAGGTATTGACGATCCGCTCCACGGGCACTCCGGCATCAAGTGCGCGTTGGGCGCCGTAGCCGAGGAACTCCAGTTGCCCCGGCGCATGCGAGTCGGTGTCGATGGAGAACACGCAGCCGATCTCGAGTGCGAGGTTCAGTAGCCGGGTCGGCGGATCGCGCCGCTCGGGCCGCGAGTTGATCTCGACGGCGGTGCCGTTGTCGCGGCACGCGGTGAACACCGTCTCGGCATCGAACTTCGATTCGGGTCGCACACCTCGGCCTCCGGTCACCAGCCGCCCGGTGCAGTGACCCAGCACGTCGGTGTGCGGATTGGCCACGGCCTTGAGCATGCGACGGGTCATCGACGGCGCGTCCATCGACAACTTGGAATGCACGCTGGCCACCACCACATCGAGGCGTTGCAGCAGCTCGTCCTCCTGATCGAGCGACCCGTCATCGAGAATGTCGACCTCGATGCCGGTGAGGATGCGCATCGGCGCAACCGTGTCACGGATCTCGTCGATCACGTCGAGCTGCTCGCGCAGCCGCTCGGGCGACAGCCCGTTGGCGACCCGCAGCCGCGGCGAGTGGTCGGTCAACGCGCAGTATTCGTGGCCCAGTTCCCTTGCCGCCAGCATCATCTCCTCGATCGGCGCCGAACCGTCGGACCAGTTCGAGTGCACATGCAGATCACCGCGCAGGGCCGCACGGATGTCTCCGCCACCCAGATCAGCTGCGGTCGAACGCAATTCGGCCAGCACGTCGGGTTCGCGCCCGGCCCATGCCTGTGCGATGACCTTCGCTGTCTTGGGCCCGACCCCGGACAGCGACTGCCAGGTGTTGGCCGCGCCATGACGCTCGCGCTCGGCGTCCGACAACGACTCGATGACGTCGGCGGCGTTCCGGTAAGCCATCACCCGGCGGGGATCCTCTCGCGCGCGGTCCTTGTAGTACGCAATCTGGCGCAGGGCGGTGACCGGATCCATGGTTTCAGTGTGCCCGGTCATTGCGTGCGCCACGCAGCGGTTTGCGGCGACGCGGTGGACATCGCTACGGTGGATTGATAAATCGTTCAATTCATCAAGTCGTCAGGTCGTGGAATGCCGCAGCATGCCCCGGGTGGTCCCGAGCTACCCCTCTACGAAATCAAGGCCAATTTGTTCAAGGCGCTCGCCCATCCCGCGCGCATTCGTGTACTGGAGATCCTGTCGGCCAACGACAGCACGGTGTCCGTCGGCGAGATCCTCACCGGAACCGACCTGGAGCCGACGCTGTTGTCGCAGCACTTGGCGGTACTCAAGCGCCATCGCGTGGTCACAGCGCAGCGCGTCGGGAATGCGGTGTATTACCAGCTCGCGCATCCGAAGATCTCCGAACTGCTGGTCATCGCGAGGACCTTCCTCGCCGACGTCCTCGGTGCACAGCGCGACCAATGGGAAGCACTCAAGACACTGCCGCCCGTCGGGCGTGACAAGTGATCGCCGCCGTCGGCAATCTCACGCGCCTACTGCCGAACCGCAGCGACTACGCCGAACTGCGGTCGTCATGGCGGGGTGACGTCCTGGCCGGCGTGACCGTCGGTGTCGTCGCGTTGCCGCTTGCGCTGGCCTTCGGCCTCAGCTCCGGTGTCGGCGCGGCCGCCGGGCTCATCACGGCTGTGGTGGCTGGTCTGGTCGCCGCGGTCTTCGGTGGATCGCACGTGCAGGTTTCCGGCCCGACGGGCGCGATGGCCGTCGTGCTGGCGCCTGTCGTCGCCCAATTCGGTCTGGGCAGCGTTGCACTGGTGACGGTGCTCGCCGGGGTGCTCGTGTTCGCCGCCGGTCTCACCGGCCTGGGCCGGGCGGTGACGTTCATCCCATGGCCCGTCATCGAAGGATTCACGCTCGGCATCGCCGCGATCATCTTCCTTCAACAGGTGCCCGCCGCGTTCGCGCACGGCACCCTTGCGGGTACCCGCACACTGCCCGCCGCTTGGAGCGCCATCACCCAGACCGAATGGGCCTCCGCCGCGAAAACGCTTGGTGTGGTGGCGCTTATCACCGTGTTGATGGTGTTCCTCCCCCGACTGCACAGGGGTATCCCGGAATCGCTCACAGCCGTGATCGTCGCGACGGTCGCCGTCGCCGCGTTCGGGGTCTCCGTGGCCACCATCGGTGCACTGCCATCGCACCTACCCGCACCGGCACTGCCGCATGTTGATACGGGAGCCATGCGCACGCTCGTCGGCGCCGCGATGGCGATCGCTGCATTGGCGGCAATCGAATCACTGTTGTCCGCACGGGTCGCCGCCACCATGGCGCCGACGGGTCCCTACGACCCCGACCGCGAATTGGTCGGCCAGGGCCTGGCTTCGGTCGCCTCGGGCGCATTCGGCGGTATGCCCGCTACCGGCGCAATCGCACGTACCGCCGTCAACGTCCGCTCCGGCGCGCGCACGCGAGTCTCGGCTATCGTGCATTCGCTGGTGTTGCTGGGGGTCGTATATCTGGCGACGGGGCCCGTCTCGGCAATCCCGTTGTCCGCCTTGGCAGGTGTACTCATGGTGACCTCGTTCCGGATGATCTCGGCTGGCACCGTCCGCAAGATCTTGCGCTCCACTCGTTCGGATGCGCTGACGTTCATACTCACCGCCGTCATCACAGTGTGCTTCGACCTGGTCGAGGCCGTTGAGATCGGCATAGTCGTTGCGGCATTCTTCGCCTTACGCGCCGTGGCGCGCCGCAGCAGCGTGGTCCGCGAGGACCTTCCTGGTCCGTACCGGCCCGGCGACGAAAAGATCGCGCTTCTTCGACTCGATGGAGCGATGTTTTTCGGTGTGGCCGAACGAATTTCGAACGCTATCATCGACGCTGATCATCCTCACACGTCCGTGGTGGTCATCAGGATGTCCCAGCTGGGCATGCTCGACGCGACCGGCGCGCACACGCTTGCCCAGATTTCCACGGAGTTGGAAGCTCGCGGCATCACGGTGATCATCAAGGGCGTTCGGGGTGAACACATCGACTTGTTGACCAACGTCGGTGTCTTCGAGACGCTGCGCCACGAGAACCATCTGCTGGATTCTCTCGATGAAGCCATCAGCCATGCCCGCACCCATGTGGCCCGTCAGCCACACTGACGCCGGGCCGGGCTCAGGAGGCAGGCCACGCAGGGTCCCGACCGGTCATCCCGACGATCCGGTCCAGCACCGGCGCATCACTGGCGACGGGCACCGCGCGGCCAAACAGACCCTCAACCGGCTCCTCGGCGGCGAACTGCGCGACGTGCGGCAACACCGCCTCGGCGGTCGCGTCGTCGATGCCGTAGGGCTGGCCGGTGGCCCGGGCCAGATCCCAACCGTGCACCACCACTTCCGTCAGCGCGACCATCCCCGCCACCTCGCCGGGAAAATCGACACCACCGGCCCGGCTCATGCCCTCCCAGGCCGCCGGGTCGCCGAACGCCGCGGCCAGTTCCGCGAGACGCCGCGGGTAGGCGGTGCGCCAGTCGTGCTCGAGCGCTCCGTCGAACGTCGGCGGTGTGTCGGTCAGTGGGCCGAAGTCCTTGCGCGCCGCCGCGGTGAACGCCAAGGCAAGGCCACCGACGTGCGCCACCAGTTCATCGACGGGCAGCTTCTCGCACGGGGTTGATGCGCTCAGCTGATCGTCGGTCACGTTCGCCAACACCTGGGCTGTGCGTTGGCAGGCTGAAGTCAGATCGATCATGTCCGTACTGACCGGCGCGGCGGGCAGATCTCATCGCTCGCCGAGCGCTTGCGTCGCCCCATCGACAAAAGCGGACACCTGGCTCCTGGCGCCGCCTGCGAAGAACAGCATCTCGTCGCCCGCCTCGAGCACGTCGTCCGGCTTGGGGAACACGATCCCGTTCTCACGAATCACGATCGCCAAGGCAGCGTTCTCCGGCAGCGGCAGATCCCGCATCCGCTTGCCGACCAACCGATCTCCCTCGGGCAGCGTCAGTTTCGCCAGGCTCACCTGCCCCTGTCGTAGCTCCATCAACCGCACGACATGGCCGATGTCGATGGCGCCCTCGATCGCGGCGACCAGCGCTGCGGGTGCCGAAACGGCAACGTCGACGCCCCAAGACTCGGTGAACAGCCACGCATTGCGCATGTCGTTCACTCTCGCCACCACCCGATCCACGCCGAACTCGGACTTGGCCAACAGCGACGCCGTCAGATTCACCTTGTCGTCGCCGGTCGCGGCGATAACCACATCGCAGGTCTCAATCCCCGCGTCCTCGAGCGAGGTCAGCTCGCAGGCGTCGGCCAGCAACCAGTCCGCTTCGGGCACGGTCTGCGGTTCGTAGTGGCCGATGTTGTGTTCGATCAGCAGCACCTTGTGGCCGTAACCGATCAGTTCCTGGGCGACGGATCTACCGACCGCCCCCGCACCGGCGATGCCGATGCGCATCTTCCGTCGCTCATCGACACGCGCCGACTCCTCGGTGACTCGCCGCTTCAGTCGGAACACCGGTTCATCGTCGCACCTGACCATGCGCCCCGAACCCGTGGTGGTGTTAACTGCACGTCAAAGACCACCACCGCAGTCCCAGATGGGGATGAAATGACCTTGCAGCAGCTGTATCTGGTGCTGCTAGCCGCTGGGCTCGTGCTGTTGGCCAGCATCGTTGCCACCCGCGCGGCGAGCCGGGTGGGGCTGCCCAGCCTGCTGCTGTTCCTCGGCGTCGGCGTCATCGTCGGCGAGGACGGGCTCGGTCTGCACTTCGACAACTATCTGCTCGCCGACCACCTCGGCACCGTCGCGCTGGCGATCATCCTCGTCGAAGGCGGCCTGACGACCCGCTTCTCCGACGTGAAGAAGGTGTTGGCCCCCGCGGGGGTACTGGCCACCGTCGGCGTCGCAGTCAGTATGGCGGTGACGGCCGCAGGCGCACATCTGCTGCTCGGGATCGACTGGCAACTGGCAGTGCTTCTCGGCGCCGTCGTTTCCGTCACCGACGCCGCGGCCGTGTTCTCGGTGCTGCGCGTCGTACCGCTGCCCCGCCGGGTAGCGGGCCTTCTCGAGGCCGAGTCCGGGTTCAACGACGCCCCCGCCGTCATCCTCGTCCTCATGTTCAGCGTGACGCCCCTGGAGCTGTCCGCGGGACACGCGCTGGCCGAATTGGCCTACGAGTTGGTAGTGGGCGCCGCGATCGGGTTGGGCTGCGGATTTCTGGGCTCAATCGCTCTGCGCCACATCGCTCTTCCCGCCTCCGGGCTGTATCCGCTGGCCACTTTCGGTCTCGGGATGGTCGCGTTCGCGGCCGGGGGCAGTGCCCACGCCAGCGGCTTTCTCGCCTGCTATCTGGCCGCCGTCGTGCTCGCCAACACCGGGCTGCCCCACCGCTCGGCGACGCGGTCGTTCGCGGAGGGGCTCGGCTGGTTGGCGCAGATCGGTCTGTTCGTCCTGCTCGGTCTTCTCGTCGATCCCAGCGATCTGGGCGCCGAGTTGGCCGCGGGGATCGTGATCGGCCTCGTCTTGCTCCTGATTGCGCGGCCGCTGTCGGTATTCCTCTCGCTGATCTGGTTCCGGGTGCCCTGGCGTGAGCAGATCTTCGTATCGTGGGCCGGCCTTCGCGGCGCGGTGCCGATCGTGCTCGCGACCTTCCCGATCGTCGGGGGCGTCGAGGGCAGCGTCCGCATCCTCAACATCGTGTTCATCCTGGTGGTGGTGTACACCCTGGTTCAGGGCCCCAGCCTGCACTTCCTCGCGCACCGGTTGGGCCTGATCCCGAAGGAAGCCACCCGCGAGCTTCAGGTCGAGGCAGCACCACTCGATGTGCTCGATGCGGAGCTACTGACGATGACGGTGCAGGATCCGTCGCGGCTGCACAACGTCACCGTCCTCGAGTTGCGGCTGCCCGATCCGAGTGTGATCACCCTGATCATCCGGGATGGCCATACGTTCGTCCCGCAGCCCGACACCCGCATCGCGATCGGCGATGAGCTGCTGATCGTCACCACCACCAAGACTCGGGCCGCGGCCGAACGCCGGCTTCGTGCGGTGAGTCGCCGGGGGAAGCTGGCGTACTGGTTCAACGAATTCGGCGAAGCCGAATAGAAGGCCGGAGTCGGCGAAGCCGAATAGAACGGCTCACAGCTCATCGGTAGGAAACCGGGACTAGCCTCGATGCAGTGAGATTCGCATTCAAGACTTCCCCGCAGAACACCACTTGGGCCGACATGCTGGCCGTCTGGCAGACCGCCGACGACATCGACGTCTTCGAGTCCGGCTGGACCTTTGACCACTTCTATCCGATCTTCTCCGACTCCACCGGTCCATGCCTGGAGGGCTGGATCACGCTGACCGCGCTCGCCCAGGCGACCAAGCGGCTACGCGTCGGTGTGCTCGTCACGGGCATTCACTACCGGCACCCCGCAGTGCTCGCCAATATGGCTGCCGCACTGGACATCGTCTCGGGCGGTCGCCTGGAACTCGGCATCGGCGCCGGCTGGAACGAGGAGGAGTCCGGCGCCTACGGCATCGAACTCGGCTCGATCAGGGAACGCTTTGATCGGTTCGAGGAAGCGTGCGAGGTGTTGACGAGCCTGTTGTCGAAGGAGTCGACGACTTTCGACGGAAAGTTCTATCAGCTCAAGGACGCTCGCAACGAGCCCAAGGGCCCGCAACAGCCGCACCCTCCCATTTGCATCGGCGGCAGTGGCGAGAAGCGCACGCTCAAGATCACCGCCCGCTACGCGCAGCACTGGAACTTCGTGGGCGGTCCCCCAGAGGAATTCGCCCGCAAGCGCGATGTGCTCGCGGGGCATTGCGCGGATATCGGTCGCGATTCCAAGGAGATCATGTTGTCGTCCCACGTCCGGCTCGGCGAGGACCGCAACTACGGCAAGGTCGTCGCGGAGGCTGCGGCGCTGGGGAGTGAGGGTCTGGACCTGGCCATCGTCTACCTGCCGCCACCGTACGACCCCGCGGTGCTCGAGCCGCTCGCCGACGAGATCAGGGCGTCAGGCCTGCTAAACAGCTAATAAGAGGGACATCACGGAAATATAACGATTCGGCAAAGGGAGGGTCACGCGGCGGTCCGCGCCAATCGCTTGCCGGACGGGAGTTCGCTAGACGCCGAAGCGAACCAGCTCGTCGGCGGTGATCAGCCGCTCGGCTTTGGCCGGGAATTCACGGCACTTCAGGGGATGTCGGAACAATGACCAGGCGATTCGATTCACCCGTGACCGAGATAGCGAGTTGAGGTACACAGTGCTAACTCCTGCGTCGATACCGATAGCTGCTCGGGGCCTTACCTTAGCGCAATGCCCCCACTAAGTCATTAAAACTCGGCGAGTTGGCAAACGGACCGAGGCGCGCCGAAAATTCATCCGATGATTCTGAAGTGGCTGATGTGACGGGAGTGACTCAGTTTTGAGCCTTCGGGACGCCGGTAATCGGCGCCGACACAAGCGATGGCGCAGTTTCACCGGACGCGGCAAGAACCCTCGAGTCGCCAATATCCGAACTCGGCGGCTGGTGCTGGTCCGTGCGCTTAAGGGCACCGACCGGGCCAACGGTTTCCGGTGCTGAGCGGTGTCCATAGATCGATCGCGTCATAGGGTTCTGAGCCCAGGATGACGATCAGCATGCACGAATGAACCAGTCTTGCGTCGCGTGGCTGGCGGGGCCATCTCGCAGTCGAGAGATCAGTCGGATTGGGTCGGCAACGCGCGGTCGAGCAGAGCCAGCAGTTGCCGCAACTCGTCGCCGTTGAGCACTCCGAGGGGGGTTCTCTCCGTTGCCGCGCGAACGAGGTCCTCCCGCACTCGCCGGCCCGCATCGGTCAAGACGACGACGCGTGAGCGGCGGTCGGTTGGATCGACGGACCGCTGCACGAACCCAAGCGCGGCAAGCTGATTGGTGATGAACGACAGGTTCGGGGCGTTGCAGTAGATGCGTTCGGCCATCACCTTCATCGACGGCGGGGGTGCGTCAGGGTCGAGCGCCCACAGCGCCTGAAAGGTCGCCGTCGTGAGACCGTGCTCCGCCAGCGCCTCGCTCAACAGGTGATTGGTGCGCATCCAGATGAGGTGGATCGCGGCGACCACCGCGGGGAGCTCGGATGCAACCACTCCGAGAGTCTACCGATCTTTCGAGAGTCGAACTATCTGCTACGGTCGATACTTCAAGGCTCGAAGTAAATGGAGGAACGATGGCATCCGACTATCGGGGCGTCACCGCCCTCGTTACGGGCGCATCCAAGGGCCTGGGCCAGGCTCTCGCCCTGGAGCTGGCGCGACGCGGAGCACGCCTGATCCTGGTCGCCCGATCGGAAGCCCAGCTGCGCGACGTCGCGACCGAGATCCGGCAGCGGTACGGCAACCAAGACACCGAGGTGATCGTCGGTGACCTGATCGCTCCAGAGGGCCCGCAACGGATCCTCGCCGAACTCCGAGACCGCGGCTTGACCGTCGACCTATTGGTCAACAACGCCGGCTCCGGTGGCGCGGGCGCCTTCCTACGCCGTCCACTAGATGCGCAGCTCCGCGGTGTCGAACTCAACGTCAACGGCTTGCTCGTGCTCACCCACGCAACCGGTGGCGAAATGCTCGCCCGCGGCTCCGGTGGCATCATCAACGTCTCGTCGGTCGCGGCCTTCCAACCCATGCCCTTCCAGGCGACCTACGCGGCGAGCAAGGCGTTCGTGCTGTCTTTCAGCGAGTCGTTGGCCGAGGAATTGCGAGGCAGCGGCGTACGCGTCATGGCGTCCCATCCGGGCCCAATCGACACCGGCTTCTTTGACGGCACCACCGCCACCATGCAGGTCGGTGCCGATACCCCTCAACAGATCGCGGCGCGAACGCTGGACGACTTCGCCAAGGGGCGGGCGGCGTCCTACCCCGGCCGTCGCCAGTACCGCGCCATCACCTGGCTCGGGCGCGTGCTGCCGCGCGTTGCCGCGGCGCGGTTCACCGGCACCGTCAACCGGCGACAGCACTTCGACGAAGTCGTCGACATCGCGTAGTCAACCGCAAGGCCGACGTGATTCGCGGAGGCGGCGCTACCCCTGAGTGACTCAGTTCTGAGCCTGCGGGGACCGCAGGAATACATCATCGAGAGTCACCGTGCGAAGCTTCCGCGCGCGGATGAGGTCGACCAGTTGCCCGTAAACATTCGTGACCGGCATGTGGTTGAGGTGACCTATGACGATCGTCTGTGGGTTGAAGTACGCCTCGGCCATCTTCACGATCTCGGCCTCGGGAATCACCACCTGGTCCTCCAAGGTCCCGGACCACAACGTGTCGGTCGTATAGCCGAGATCGCCCGCCACCTTGTCGACGTGCGCGTTGCGCGCACCGTACGGCGACCGGAAGTAGGGGCGAACGTCAACACCGTAGGTCTTCCAGAGAAAGTCGTGGTTGTGCCGAAACTCTTCTGCCACAGCGTCTAACGGCAGCTTCGTCAGGTTCGGGTGTGCCCATGTGTGATTCGCCAGTTGTATCTGCCCGTCGTCGACCATCGGCCGCAACAGATCGAGATGGTCGGTCCACGACCGGTAGATGCCGTTGACGAAATACGTCAATCGCACGCCGGTGTCCTTGGCGAACTGGCTGTACGCCCGCAAAACCTCGCTGCTCACCCCGTCATCGACCGTCAGCGCCAGCAGGTCTCCTTCACCAGGCAGGCTGCTCAGGACACCGCCCGGCAGTTGGATGCGTGCCGATCGCGGCGGCGGCGGCAACACAAGCGGTGAGGTCGCGGCCACTGGTTCCGACCCGGTGGCCAGCGGCTGGTGCGCGCCGAAGCTGCACCGGTTCAGGCCAACCCCGGCAAGCGTTGCAACGGAAAGTCCCGCGATGAAGTGCCGCCGGTTCAGCTCGATCCCGGCGCCAGGGAGACGGTACCGCCCGTGCATCGGAACCACTGTCCCGCGAGCGAATGCAATTCGCCCCTATTGAGAAGCGTGTCGCGGCAGTTATCGCTGCGGAACAGCCGTGGGTTTGATCGGCGCGGGAAGCGCCGTGCTGCCCATCAGGTAGCGGTCGACGCCGGCCGCGGCGGCGCGGCCCTCGGCGATCGCCCAAACGATCAGCGATTGGCCGCGGCCCATATCGCCTGCGACGAAGATGCCGGGGACCTTCGTGGCGAAATCCTTGTCGCGCGCGACGTTGCCACGATCGGTGAAGTCGACGCCGAGCTCCGTCAGCAGCCCGTCACGCTCCGGCCCGACGAAGCCCATGGCCAGCAGCACCAGGTCGGCGTCCAGTTCGAAGTCGCTGCCGTCGACCTTTTCGAACTTGCCCGCCTTCATCTCGACCTCGTGGCCGCGCAACCGCGTGACTCGCCCGTCGCTGCCCAGGAACTCCTCGGTGTTGACCGAATAGACGCGTTCGCCGCCTTCTTCGTGGGCAGATGTCACCCGGAACATCAGCGGGTAGACCGGCCACGGCGTGCTGTCGGCCCGCTCGTCTGGCGGGCGCGGCATGATCTCGAACTGGTGCACACTCTGCGCACCCTGGCGGTGCGAGGTACCCAGGCAGTCGGCGCCGGTGTCGCCACCGCCGATGATGATCACGTTCTTGCCCTTGGCCGTGATGGGCGGTTCGCCATCCTCGCCGAGCACGTCGTCCCCTTGCTGGACACGATTGGCCCACGGTAAGAACTCCATCGCCTGATGGATGCCGTCGAGTTCCCGGCCCGGGATGGGCAGGTCACGCCATGCGGTGGCGCCGCCGGCAAGCACCACGGCGTCGTAGTTCAGCCGCAGCTGCGCGACGGTGATGTCGACGCCGACGTTCACGCTGGGCCGGAACTGCGTTCCCTCGGCCTCCATCTGCTCGAGACGCCGATCGATGTGGCGCTTCTCCATCTTGAACTCGGGGATGCCGTAGCGCAGCAGGCCGCCGATGCGGTCCTCGCGTTCGAACACCGTCACCGCGTGCCCCGCGCGCGTCAGCTGCTGAGCCGCGGCCAACCCTGCCGGTCCGGAGCCGACGACGGCCACCTTCTTGCCGGTGAGCTTGTCCGGCGGCAGCGGCACGACCCAGCCTTCTTCGAAGGCCTTGTCGATGATCTCGACCTCGATCTGCTTGATCGTGACCGGATCCTGGTTGATACCAAGCACACACGAGCCTTCACACGGGGCCGGGCACAGCCGCCCGGTGAACTCAGGGAAGTTGTTGGTGGCGTGCAGCCGCTCGATCGCGTCGCGCCAGCGGTCGTTGCGTACCAGGTCGTTCCATTCCGGGATCAGATTCCCCAAAGGGCATCCGTTGTGGCAGAACGGAATACCGCAATCCATGCAGCGCGACGCCTGCACGCGCAGCGTGTCGTGGGAGAAGTCCTCGTAGACCTCTTTCCAGTCGCGAAGACGCAACGGGACCGGCCGCCGGGGCGGGGTCTCGCGCTTTGTGTGCTTGAGAAAGCCGCGGGGATCAGGCATTGGCGGCCGCCATGATTGCTTCGTCGACGTTCTCGCCGGACTGTTCGGCGTCGGCGATCGCCTTCAGCACCCGCTTGAAATCGCGGGGCATCACCTTGGCGAAGTGGTTCACGTTGTTATTCCAGTCGCTCAAAATACGCTGTCCGACAGCAGAATCGGTGGCATCGACGTGTGCTTGGAGCATCTCCTGCAGCCACTGAAGATCCTCGTCGTCGAGGTCCTCGAGTTCCACCATCTCGGAATTCAGGTTGTCACCCAGCACGCCGTCCGGATCGTAGACATATGCGATACCCCCGGACATTCCCGCCGCGAAGTTCCGGCCGGTCGGGCCGAGGATCGCGATCCTGCCGCCGGTCATGTACTCGCATCCATGGTCGCCGACACCCTCCACGACCGCGTGGGCGCCGGAGTTGCGCACCGCGAACCGCTCGCCCACCTGACCGCGGATGAACGCCTGGCCGCTGGTGGCGCCGAACAGGATGACGTTGCCCGCGATGATGTTGTCCTCGGCAACGTAGTCGGCCGGTGCATTGTCGGACGGGCGCACCACGATCCGCCCGCCGGACAATCCCTTGCCGACGTAGTCGTTGGCATCGCCGTAGACGCGCAGCGTGATGCCCATCGGAACGAAGGCGCCGAAGCTGTTGCCCGCCGAGCCCTCGAAGGTGATGTCGATGGTGCCGTCCGGAAGTCCCTGACCGCCGTAGGCCTTGGTCACCTCATGGCCCAGCATCGTGCCGACTGTGCGGTTGACATTGGCGATGGTCGTCGAAAAACGAACGGGGGAACCGGAATCCAGCGCTTCGCGGCACATCACGATCAGCTGCTGATCCAGCGCCTTGTCCAACCCGTGGTCCTGGCGTGAGCTGCAGTAGAGGTCCTGGTTCATGAAGGCCGACTCGGGCTCGTGCAACACCGGTGCCAGGTCCAGCTTGTGGGCCTTCCAGTGCTCGGCCGCCTCCGTGGTGTCCAGGGCGCCGACCTGTCCCACCATCTCGTTGACGGTCCGGAAGCCCAACTGGGCCATCATCTCCCGCACCTCTTCGGCGATGAACATGAAGAAGTTCTCGACGAACTCCGGCTTGCCCTCGAACCGCTGGCGCAGTACCGGGTTCTGGGTCGCCACGCCCACCGGGCAGGTGTCGAGGTGGCAGACGCGCATCATGATGCAGCCCGAGACCACCAGGGGTGCGGTGGCGAAACCGAACTCCTCGGCGCCGAGTAGTGCGGCGACGACGACGTCCCGGCCGGTTTTGAGCTGACCGTCGACCTGCACCACGATGCGGTCGCGAAGACCGTTGAGCAGCAACGTCTGTTGGGTCTCGGCGAGGCCGAGTTCCCACGGTGCGCCCGCGTGCTTCTGCGACGTGAGCGGGGTCGCGCCCGTGCCGCCGTCGTGGCCGGAGATCAGCACGACGTCGGCGTGAGCCTTCGACACACCCGCGGCGACGGTGCCGACTCCGTTCTCGCTCACCAGCTTCACGTGCACACGTGCCTGCGGGTTGGAGTTCTTCAGGTCGTGGATCAGCTGCGCAAGATCCTCGATCGAGTAGATGTCGTGGTGTGGCGGCGGGGAGATCAGTCCGACGCCTGGCGTCGAGTGCCGCACCTCGGCCACCCACGGGTACACCTTGTTACCCGGAAGCTGGCCGCCCTCACCGGGTTTGGCGCCCTGGGCCATCTTGATCTGGATGTCGGTGCAGTTGGACAGGTAGTGGCTGGTGACCCCGAAGCGGCCGGAAGCCACCTGCTTGATCGCGCTGCGGCGCCAGTCGCCGTTCTCGTCGCGGTCGAAGCGGCTCACCGCCTCGCCACCCTCGCCCGAGTTTGACCGCCCGCCAAGACGGTTCATCGCGATCGCCAGCGTTTCGTGGGCCTCGGCCGAGATCGAGCCGTAGCTCATCGCGCCGGTGGAGAACCGCTTGACGATCTCGCTGGCCGGCTCCACCTCATCCAGCGGTACGGGCGCGCGCTCACCCTCCTTGAACTTGAGCAGACCGCGCAGCGAGGCCATCCGCTCACTTTGGTCGTCGACCAGGGCGGTGTACTCCTTGAAGATCGAGTACTGACCGGTGCGGGTCGAATGCTGCAGCTTGAACACGGTGTCCGGGTTGAAGAGGTGGTACTCGCCCTCACGGCGCCACTGATACTCGCCGCCGACCTCGAGCTCGCGGTGCGCCCACTCGTCCGGGCGATCCAGGTACGCGAGTGCGTGCCGGGTCGCGACGTCATCGGCGATGTCGTCGAGGTCGATGCCGCCGACCGGGCACGTCAACCCGGTGAAGTACTCGTCGAGCAGCGCTTGGCTGATCCCGATGGCCTGGAACAACTGCGCACCGGTGTAGGACGCCAGCGTGGAAATGCCCATCTTGGACATCACTTTCAGCACGCCCTTACCCGCCGCCTTGACGTAGTTGGCCTTTGCCTGATCGCTGGAGATGCCGGTGATCACGCCGCGGTCGACCATGTCCTCGATCGACTCGAACGCCATGTAGGGGTTGATCGCGGCGGCGCCGAACCCGACCAAGCACGCCATATGGTGCACCTCGCGGGCGTCCCCCGCCTCGACGACGAGTCCGACCTGGGTGCGGGTCCGGTCGCGAACGAGGTGGTGATGCACCGCCGAGACGCTCAGCACCGACGGAATTGGCGCCATCTGCTCGTTGGACTCGCGGTCGGACAACACGATGATTCGCGCGCCGTCACGAATGGCCGCCGACACCTTGGCCCGAACGTTGTCGAGCGCCTCCTTCAGACCCTGCCCGCCACGATTCACCGGGTATAGACATCGGATGACGGCCGCACGCATACCGTGCTTGTGGCCGCGAATCTCGTGGTCGGGATCGACGCACATCAGCTTCGACAGTTCGGCGTTGCGCAGGATCGGCTCCGTCAACACGATCTGTCGGCACGAGTCTGCGTTCGGGTTGAGCAGGTCGCCCTCGGGGCCGACGGTGCCCTGCAGGCTCGTCACCACCTCTTCGCGGATGGCGTCGAGCGGCGGGTTGGTGACCTGGGCGAACAGCTGCTGGAAGTAGTCGTAGAGCATCCGCGGTCGCTGAGACAGCACGGCTACCGGGGTATCGGTGCCCATCGAGCCCAGCGGCTCGGCTCCGGTGCGCGCCATCGGGGCGACGAGCAGGTTGAGCTCCTCGTAGGTGTAACCGAAAGCCTGCTGGCGCAACACGACCCGGTGATGCGGCATCCGTACGTAGTCGCCTGCCGGCAGATCCTCGATTTTGAAGAGTCCCGCGTCGAGCCACTCCTGGTACGGGTGTTCGGCGGCGAGTTCAGCCTTGATCTCCTCGTCGTCGACGATGCGGCCCTGCGCGGTGTCGACGAGGAACATCCGGCCAGGCTGCAGACGCATCTTCTTGACGACGGTCGAGGGGTCCAGGTTCAGCACGCCGGCCTCCGACGCCATCACCACCAAACCGTCCTTGGTGACCTCGATGCGTGAGGGGCGCAGGCCGTTGCGGTCCAGCACGGCGCCGATCACGGTGCCATCGGTGAACGTCATCGATGCGGGGCCGTCCCACGGCTCCATCAGCGACGAGTGGTACTCGTAGAACGCCCGCCGGGTCGGGTCCATCGACTCGTTGCGCTCCCAGGCCTCGGGAATCATCATCAGCACGGCGTGCGGAAGGCTGCGGCCGCCGAGGTGGAGCAACTCGAGCACCTCGTCGAAGCGAGCGGTGTCCGAAGCGCCCGGGGTACATACCGGAACGATTTTGTCGAGGCCGTGTTCGCCGAACACGTCCGTCTTGATCAGCGCCTCGCGAGCCCGCATCCAGTTCTCGTTGCCGGTGACGGTGTTGATCTCGCCGTTGTGGGCGATGCGCCGGAACGGGTGGGCGAGCGGCCACGACGGGAATGTGTTGGTCGAGAACCGCGAGTGCACGATGCCCAGCGCACTGGTGAGCCGATCGTCCTGTAGATCGAGGTAAAAGGCCTTGAGCTGCGGCGTGGTCAGCATGCCCTTGTAGACGAAGGTCTGACCGGAAAGGCTTGGGAAATAGACTGTTTCGCGGCCGGGGCCGTCCTGGCCCGGGCCCTTGGTCCCGAGTTCGTGCTCGGCGCGCTTGCGCACCACATAGGCGCGGCGCTCGAGGTCCAGTCCCGAGGCGCCGGCGAGGAACACCTGCCGGAACGTTGGCATCGCATCGCGGGCCAGGGCGCCGAGCGACGAATCGTCGGTGAGCAGCTCGCGCCAGCCCAAGACCTCGAGCCCCTCGGCCTCAGCGATCTTCTCCACCGCCTCGCAGGCGGTGGCGGCGTCCTTGGACGACTGCGGCAGGAAGGCGATGCCGGTGGCGTAGGAGCCGTACTCGGGCAGCTCGAAGGACGCTCCCTGGTCCTTCAGGACCTCTCGCAGAAACTCGTCAGGAACCTGCAGCAGAATCCCCGCGCCGTCTCCGGTGTGGGGTTCAGCGCCCTGGGCGCCGCGGTGTTCGAGGTTCACCAGGGCGGTGATGGCGGCATCGACGATGGCCCGGCTGCGGCGGCCGTGCATGTCCGCGACCATGGCAACGCCACACGCGTCATGCTCAAACGCGGGGTTGTACAGCCCTTGACTGCTGGGCGCCATTCCCACCTACCTTTTCCGCACGCCTAACGGAGATTCCGCCGGCCAACCATCGAGGACGGCCTTTGGCCGTTCCAGCGAGGGCGGTTCCTTCGTGCAGCACTGAACGACGGCCCAATTCCCACTCGCCATAAGTGGACAAAACGATATGACAAACGAGGCGTGACATGCCAACTTAGCCCGACCTAACTACGGGTTTCGGGCCCGTTCCCGCTGCCGGCGAATCGTGCGGCGTGATTCAACGAAATACGGTGCTGCCGTTGATGTTTGGGCCGCAGTTTCGATCGGGAGCCAGAATGCGAAGCAGGTCACGCTGCCGGGCCCCTCCTCTCCGTTGTTTGCTGAATTTCCGATCTGAGCGCTTACCCTCGTCCTATTGCTCCAAACAGGTTTGCACAAAGCCTAGCCAGATTCTTAGAGAACGCCCCGCACGCTCGACTCGGGCCGCAGGTCCAGCCTGCGCAGCAATTGGGCGTTGGCGGCCACCACCACCGTCGACGCCGACATCAAGATCGCACCCACCGACATCGGCAGCACGAACCCGATCGGGGCCAGCACGCCCGCGGCCAGCGGCACCGAGATCAGGTTGTAACCCGCTGCCCACCAAAGGTTCTGCTTCATCTTGCGGTAGGTCGCCTTCGACAACACGATCACCGACAGGACCGACCGGGGGTCAGAACTGGCGAGTATGACGCCGGCCGATGCGATCGCCACGTCGGTGCCGGCGCCGATCGCGATGCCAACGTCAGCCTGTGCCAGCGCCGGGGCGTCATTCACGCCGTCCCCGACGAACGCCACGCCGTGCCTCCCGCCCCGCCGCCCGCCGAGCCTTCCGGCCTGCAGCTCGGCCACCTTCGCGGCCTTTTCCCCTGGTCGGACGCCTGCGAACACCCTGTCGATGCCCAGGTCGCCGGCCACCGAACGGGCCACCGACTCGGCGTCGCCTGTGATCATCACCACCTCGATCCCCAGCCGGTGCAACGCGTCGACGGCCTGGCGGGATTCCGGGCGGACCTCATCGGCCAGCTTGAGCGCCCCGACCACCCTCCCGTCCACCAGAACGTGCAGCACGATCGCACCCTCGTCGCGCCATGGGACCACCGCGGGAAGCTCGTCGGAGCCCGTCTGCTCCAGCAGTCGAGGGCCGCCGACCCGCACGCGGTGTCCGTCCACCGCCGCCTCGACCCCGACCGCGGGCGACGAACTGAAGTCCGACGAGCGCGGTACCGACAACCCGCGACTACGGGCGGCCTCGACGATCGCGCGGGCCAGTGGGTGCTCGGAGTCGGTCTCCGCTGCTGCGGCCAGCGCCAGCACCTCATCTTCTGCCGTGCGGCCCGTTGTCGCGATCGCGGTCACCGTCGGCTCGCCCTTGGTCAGCGTCCCGGTCTTGTCGAACAGCACTGCACCGACGGTGCGCATGCTCTCCAGCGCGAGCCGGTCCTTGATCAGGACGCCGCCGCGGGCGGCGCGCTCCGTCGCGATCGACACCACCAGCGGGATCGCCAGGCCCAGGGCGTGCGGGCACGCGATCACCAGGACCGTGATGGTGCGCACCACGGCTTCATCAGGCTGCCCGAGCAGGCTCCACGCGACGGCGGTGATGATCGCGCCGCTCAGCGCGAACCAGAACAGCCAGCCCGCGGCCTTGTCTGCCAAGCGCTGTGCCCGCGACGAGGAGTTCTGCGCCTCGGTCACCAGTCGCTGGATTCCGGCCAGTGCGGTGTCGTCGCCGACGGCGGACACCGCGATCCGCAGTCCGGAGTCGGTGGCGACCGTGCCCGCGATCACGCGATCACCCACGCTGCGGCGCACCGGACGGGATTCGCCGGTCACCATCGATTCGTCGACATCCGCCGATCCGTCGACGATCTCACCGTCGGCGGGAACGCTGCCGCCGGGCCGCACGACCACCACATCACCGACGCGCAGCGCCGACGGCGCAACCGTCTCCATGCTGCTTTCGCTGTCGCCCACCAGACGCTCGGCCTCATCGGGCAGCAGGGCCGCCAGCGAATCCAGCGCCGAGGTGGTCTGCGCCAATGACCGCATCTCGATCCAGTGGCCGAGCAGCATGATCACGATCAGCAGCGCCAGTTCCCACCAGAAGTCCAGCTGGTGGTGCAAGAGGCCCAGGCTCGCACCCCACGACGACACGAACGCCACCGTGATGGCCAGGCCGATCAGCAGCATCATTCCCGGTGCGCGCGACCGGATCTCACTAATCGCACCGGTCAGGAACGGCCGGCCGCCCCACGCGTACATCACCGTGCCGAGCACCGGGGAGACCCACTGCGCACCGGGAAACGCCGGCAGCGCGTAGCCCAGGATCATCGCGAACATTGGTGACATCGCGACCGTCGGCACGCCCAGTACGAGCATCACCCAGAACATTCGCCGGAACGCCGCGACGTGGCCCCCGTGTCCCCCGTGGCCCCCGTGTCCCCCATTTCCGTGCCCGCCGTGACCGGCATCGCCCGCGGGCGCCTGATGTTGCGTGTGGTCTAACTCGGTCATGTCGCCGATCATATACCCCTAGGGGGTATATGGCCACCGGATGGGTCGGTCACTCTGTATCCCGATGTCCCACCCGTTGAACACTCCCTTGGGCCGCTTCGGCATCGTCACGTCCGAGGACGGTCCCGACGGCTGCGTGGCCTCCATACCCGCAGGCGAGATGGTCAATCCGCTGACCGGCACGCTCACGATCGCGCCGCTGGCGATGCTGGTGGACCACGTAGGCGGCCTGGTCAACCACCACAGGCGCGGTGACGGCGAGTGGACGGTGTCCAGCGAGCTGTCCTTCGAGGCCCGCCCGGACGCGGTCGATGTCATCGGCGAAGCCCCCGATGAACCGGTGGCGGCGACCTCGCGACCGTTCGGCGCCAAGAGCGACGTCGCACTGGGACTGTGCGAGTTGACCCATCGCGGCACCACGCTGGCCACCGCGACGGTGCGCTCCTTCTACATCCCCGTCCCGGGGCACCTTGCGGAGTTTCCCTTCGATGACCCCACGGGGCCGCTGCCGCCCGGCAGGCTGAGCGAGCGGATGGCGGTCCTGGTCGCCGAGAGTGGTGGCGCGGCCAAGGTGCTTCAGCAGCTGCCGGATCCGGTGCTCAACAACAGCCTCGGCATCGTGCACGGCGGGGTATCGGCGATGGCGCTCGAACTGGTGGCGTCGGCGGCGGTCAACGCCGGCCGTGACGAACAGCCGCTGCGGACCGCCTCGCTGCGGGTGAACTTCATCCACCCGTTCTTCGGAAGCCCCGAATCACGTTATATCGGAACGGCTTTACGTGTGGGTCGCCGCAGCGGTATCGGCGAGGCCCAGGCCATCGGCCCGGATGGGCAGGTGGCCATCGTCGCCCGCCTCACCGCCTACGCCTGAGGTTTACGCATCCACGTTCTGCAGGGAAAGTTCGAGAGAACCTCTGCACAACGTTGATTTCGATGCGAGAACGGTCACGCACGCATGCCTATGCGAACCTCAGGTCACGCCACAGTCGCGTTGATTTCCATCGCGCCACGATACGGACACGGTCACGTCGACCCGCATGAAGCGCGACGACGCCCTGGAGGACCCAGCCGCCAGGTAAGCGCCAAGAAACCTCCAAGATCGGGTTCACAAACTTCCTCTCATCGACACGAGGACCGGGCAGATCGCCCGGCCAAGAGACGAGAACGAGAGGAGAAATCCGATGAACACGCTTCACGCACTCAACCCCTGGTACATCCCCGGGCCAGGAGACTTCCTGCACCGCTCCGCGATGCACGGCCACACACCCGAGTTGTTCAACAACGGCGCCATCTTGTTGAACGCCGCACCCGGCGCCACGCGGTGGCTCGCGACGATCAGCATCGTCGGATTGCTCCTCATTGCCGTCTTCCGCACAGTCCGCACGGGCCGGTTCGGCGCCACGACGCGGCACTACCTGTGGCGGATCGTGGTTTCGCGCTCGGGTGGACTGACGGTGACCGGTCGCTGGGGTCACGCGGGCGGCTGCATCCTCGTGGCCAATCACAGTTCGCACGCCGACACGGCCGCACTTCTTGCGGCGCTACCGCCCAGCGCCAAGCCCGTGTTCGTCGCGGCCGCCGACTACTGGTTCGACGTACCGGTGCGCCGGTTCGCGCTCACCAGCCTCGCAGGCGGTTTACCGGTGCGCCGATCGGGCGGCTCGAGCTATGCAGCACTGCTCGCGGCTGTGAAACCCGCACTCGCACAGGGGCGCACCGTCGTCATCTACCCAGAGGGCACCCGCAGCACCAACGGCCATATCGGCGAGTTCCGTTCCGGCGCGATCCATTTGGCCAAGGAATGCGGTGTGCCGGTGGTCCCCGTCGCGCTCCTGGGCACAGCCGACGTGCTGCCCAAGGGCGGGCGCCTGACTCCGAACCCGATGGAGGTCCGAATCGGTGCGGCGATGGACCCGGCCGACATCGATGCAGCGCAGATGCGGCGCGAGGTGCTCGCATTGCGCAACGGACGTCGCACGCTGACGAACACGGGCACCCTTCGGCTGGTGCTGGGCATCGATCGTCGCGCGGTGGTTCAACATGGACCGCGGCGTGCGTCTCTCGCGCAAGCCGCGTAACCGGATCTTCTACGGCGCGAGAGGAGGCGGCTCTGATGGACGGTCTTTACGCACTCAAACCCTGGTACACGCAACGCCTGCGAGTCTTCATGCACCGCGCCGAGATTCACGGCACGTCACCAGATGTCTTCACCGCGATCGGTGTCTTCGGCGCAGCGGCCGCGGCGGTCAGCATTGCCGTCGGCTGGTGGCCACTGGCGGTGCTGTGGCTCGGGGTGCGGCTTGCCGGGGCAAACCTCGACGGCGCCGTCGCGCGATCCAGGAAGGTCTGCCGTCCGTGGGGATTCGCACTGAACGAAATCGGCGACCGAGCCTCGGATCTGCTGATGTTCTCCGGCCTTGCGGTCTGGGCGGCGTATCAGGGTGGTCCGGGCATGAACTGGCTGTCGTGGCCGGCGATCTGGGTCCTCTTTGCCGCACTGGCGGCCACGCTGCCCACATTTGCGTCATTGGCGGCCGCAGCGGCGGGAGCAACCCGTCGCAACGACGGCCCGTTCGGCAAGACCGAACGCTGCCTCGCCGCCATCGTGGCTGCCGCGGCACCTGCCGCGATCCCGACAGTGTGCGCGAGCATCGTCGTCGGATCCCTGCTGACCGCCGCCCTACGACTGGCGGGCGCGCACCGCGAACTGACTCAACCCGAGACGTAGGCCAACGGGTCGATCCGGGCTAGGCGACTATTTGACGGGTGCCTTCTTCTTGGCCCGGCTGGCGGCGCTCTTCTCGGTCTTGGCGCCCGCGTTGGACAACTGCCCACCCGAGTTCTCCAGGTGCGCGCGGACAAACCACTGGAATTTCTCCAGCTCGCCCGCCTGGCTGACGAAGAGGTCCTGTGACACCAGGTCGAGATCGTCGAGGCGGTCAATGCCCTTGCGGAGATCCTCGATCACGCCCGTGTAGACGAGGTCGAGCGCCGCAAGATGCGCCTGCACCGTGTCGCGGTTGACGGAGTAGTCGTCCCAGGTGCGGTCCTTGATGATGGCTCCAGGCGTGCCCAGCGGCGACTTACCGAGCGCCGCGATGCGCTCTGCCACATCGTCGGCATATCCGCGCACCAGTTCGACCTGGGGGTCGATCATTTCGTGTACGCCGATGAAGTTCGGCCCAACGACGTTCCAGTGCACATGCTTGAGAGTGAGATGCAGATCGTTGTACGCGCTCAGCGCTTTCTGCAGAATTTCGGCAACTTCACTGCCCTGCTTCTCCGACAAGCCGGGAATGGTGAACGTAGTCATCAGGTAGCTCCTTCGCATGATTGACTTCCCGGTTCATGTACCCATCCCTGCGGGAGATAACCGTGTGGAAGCCGCGTCACATATCGGCAAGCTTCGGGATTGGCTGCCTCGGACCGAACCGCGGATTGGATGCCAGACCACTGACTTCCAGCAAGCGAACCGCTCGGTGACGGTGCGGGCGAATCGGCTCGAGAAGCTCGACCATCGCGGGATCGTCGATGGGGTGCCCGAGCAGGCTCCAGCCGACCATCTTGGCCACGTGGTAGTCGCCGACCGACAACGCATCGGCGTCGCCGAACGCGCGCTGGGCGACTTCGGCCGCGGTCCACTCCCCGACGCCGGGCAGCGACATCAGCGCAGCACGAGCCTGTTCCGCTGGGCGGCCGGCCAGGCGTTCCAATGAGTCGGCTCGCTGTGCGCAGCCAACGACGGTGCGGGCACGGCCGGGGTCGACATTGGCGAGGTGAAACTCCCACGACGGAATGCGCCGCCAGACCTCGCCGGGCGGCGGCACACGCATGTGGGCCGGAGCAGGGCCCGGGGCGGGGGCACCATATTTCTTCACGAGCGTCCGCCACGCCCGTCGGGCGTCTTTGCCATAGACCCGTTGTTCGAGCACCGCCGGGACGAGCGCTTCCAGCACTCGGTCGGTGCGGCCCAGTCGCAGGTGCGGCACGCGCCGATGCGCCGCGGCGAGGGTGGGCTCGACCGGACAAAAATCCGACGAGTCGTCGTCACATCCAAGCTGGGTCGGCAACGTTTCGGTGAATTCGGTTGCGCCGCCACCCCATGCCTCACATTCCACGGTGGCGGGTCCGGCCTTCGTGATGCGGGCGGTGACAGGTCCGCTAGCCAGCAGGCTGGTACGCCAGATGGCGCCGTCCTCGGCGTCGTGATAGCACGGGTCGGCGCGGCCGCGGCGCAGTGGCGACAACGTCAAGCCCGGGCTGGCCGGACCCACGAACTCGACGCTTACCGAGCTGTACACCGCCTCAGATTAGGCGACTGTCACGACAGCCTTGTCCGGATAGAACGCCACATGCCCGGCGATCAATGCCACGGCCGGATACGGCTGCTCGTAGGTCCAGATCGCGTCCTCGATGGTCGCTCCGGAGGAGGTGACGACGTGGTAGTAGCTCGCGTCACCCTTGAACGGGCAGTACGTCTCGGTATCGCTGGCACGCATCACCGAAGGCGCGACGTCACGCGACGGGATGTACTGCACCGCGGGATACGTCGACTCCCGCAGCGTCAGCGCATTGTCTGTGTCTGCCACCACCTCGCCGTTGACCCGCACCGTGACGTGCTTGCCGGTCGGTTCGACGGTGATCGGATGTGCATCGGAGGGCTGGAGTACCGGTCGATCGCTCATGAGTGAACCAACGTGGCAGTACGGCTCAGGATTCCTGGCCCGCTGGCTACGATCGCGATATGAGCGAACACGGGCCCGCCTCGGCAGAGGCTTCGACGGACATCGCAGCCGACCCGGCAACGGTATATGCGCTGATCACCGACCTTCCCACGCTCGCGGCGCTCGCCGAGGAAGCCAACGAGATGGAGTGGCACAAGGGCGACTGCGTCGCACCCGGCGCCGTCTTCAAGGGCCGCAACCAGCAGGGCACCAAGAAGTGGACGACCACCTGCACCGTCACCCATGCCGAGCCGGCGCGGGCGTTCGCATTCGACGTGAAGAGCCTTGTCATCCCCGTCGCGCACTGGCGCTACGACATCACCGCCACCGACGGGGGCTGCACCGTCACAGAACGAACCTGGGACAAGCGTCCCGGGTGGTTCCGCACGCCCGCAGGTATCGCGACAGGCGTGCGTGACCGGGACACGGCCAATGCCAAGCACATCAAGTTGACCCTGCAGCGGCTGAAGGACAAGGCCGAGTCAGGGCCGGCCTGCGATCCGGTCGGCGACGACGGCGATCGGTGACGTCGACTTACGCCCGCGCGCCTCGTGCCAGTCGGCAGCCTTGTACGCCAGATACATGCCGCGCACACCCAGCCACCGCAACGGTTCGGGCTCCCAATCGCGCGATTGGTGCCCGACCCACGGCAGGTCGGTGAGCGGCGTCTGACGTCCGAGCGCCAGGTCGGTCAGCGTGCGCCCGGCCAGGTTGGTGGCGGTGACGCCGTGGCCGACGTACCCGCCGGCGGTACCCAAACCCGTTGCCCTGTCGAAGGTTACGCTCGCCTCCCAATCGCGCGGAACGGCGAGCACACCACACCATGCATGGGCAATGGGGATATCGCGGGTCTGCGGCAGCGCCGAGTGCAGCACCGCGGTGAGATGTGCGATGGTGCGCTCGGGCACCTGCCCGTCGATGTCGGTGCGAGAGCCGAAGCGGTAGGGCACACTTCGCCCGCCGATGGCGATGCGGTCGTCGACGGTGCGCTGGGCGTAGAAGAAGCCGTGCGCGGTGTCGCCCAGCGTCTCGCGACCCTCCCAGCCGATCGTCTCCCAAATGTCCTGGGGGATAGGATCTGTCGCGATCATCGAACTGTTCATCGGCAGCCAGCGTCTCTTCAGCCCCGGTAGCGAGGACGTAAAGCCTTCGGTGGCCCGCAGCACGACGGGTGCGCTCACCGCGCCCAGCACGGTCCCGACCCGACCCGCGCGCAGGTCGTTAACCGGCGATCGCTCGTAGATGTCGACGCCGAGCCGCTCGACCGTATCTGCCAATCCCCGCACCAGCTGGGCCGGCTGCACCCGCGCGCAGTGCGGGTTGTGGTAGGCCGACACCACCCCGTCGAGCTGAATACGTTGTGCTGTATCGGCTTTCGTCAGCGTGGTGATTCCGTCGACCTTCCAGCCGAGCTCTTCGGAGACTTCGGCGACCAACCTCGATGCCTGGGCGCGGTTGCGTGCCACGTGAAGTGTTCCGCCCTTGACGATGCCCGCATCGATACCTTCGCGGCCGGCGACGTCGATGACCTCGTCGACGGAGTCGTTGAGGGCCCGCTGCCAGGCCAGCACGCGGTCGCGCCCGTAGAGCTCCGCCATCCGGTGGCGGTCACCGGGTACCAGCCCGGACAGCCAGCCTCCGTTGCGGCCCGAGGCGCCGAACCCGGCGAACCGCGCCTCCAGCACGACGATGCGCAGCGACGGATCGGCCCGCTTCAGGTAGTACGCCGTCCACAGCCCGGTGTAGCCGGCGCCGACGATGCACACATCGGCGTCCCGGTCGCCGGGCAGCGCCGCACGCACGTCCGGAAGCTCGGCGTACCAGTTGGAGACGCGGCCGTTGACGGCGCTTGATTGGGGCACCGTCCGATTCTGGCACTCAGCCCACGGATCACCAGTGGTGTAATCGGGAGAGGCTCTTGTGACTCATTCGTGGGTTGCTGATTGCGCCTGAACGGCCACACGCCGTTTCCGGTCTAGGTTTTTGGCTTGTCGAAGGTCAAAAACTACAGATCGGAGAACGGCGTGCGGAATGCCAGCCTATGGCGCACCGTGTTGTGCGTCGAGAACGCGGTGGTCGAGGGCGTCGAGTTCGACGACCAAACGCAGGCTCTCGTGGTCCATATGCGACCGCGACGACCGCTTAAGGGTCGATGCGGAGACTGCGGATCGAGAGCCTCCTGGTATGACCGCGGCCAGGGGCGGCGGCGGTGGCGCGGACTCGATTTGGGAACCGTTCAGGTCTTCCTGGAGGCTGACGCCCCACGGGTCAACTGCCCCACCCACGGCCCGACGGTGCGACAAGTCCCCTGGGCCCGACACGGCGCGGGACATACCCGCTCGTTCGACCAGCAGGTGGCCTGGTTGGCCACACACTGCTCCAAGAAGGCAATCACCGAGCTGATGCGGATCGCCTGGCGCACAGTCGGATCGATCATCACTCGAGTGTGGGCCGACACCGTCGCCGGAGTCGATGGGTTCGCCGACCTGACGCGGATCGGGATTGATGAGATCTCCTACAAGCGCCATCACAAGTACCTAACTGTGGTCGTCGACCACGACAGCGGCCGCCTGGTGTGGGCGCATCCCGGTCACGAACGCGCGACCGTGCGCGCCTTCTTCGACGCGCTAGAAGCCTCAGGTGCAGGTCGGTGCGCCCAGATCACCCACGTCACCGCTGATGGGGCCAAATGGATCGCCGACGTGGTCAGCGAACGATGCCCGGACGCCATCCGCTGTGCCGACCCGTTTCACGTCGTTGGTTGGGCCACTGAGGCATTGGATGCCGTGCGTCAACAGGCCTGGAGCGATGCTCGCCGCAGCGGGCATACCCGCTCGCACGGGTGGGCCCATGGCCGACGCGCCACCATCTCCACCGGGCCAGCCCAAGCATTGCGGCGCGCCCGCTACGCGCTGTGGAAGAACCCGGAAAACCTCACCGACCGCCAACAAGCGAAGCTGCGCTGGATCGCCACCACCGACCCTCGGCTCTACCGCGCCTACCTGCTCAAAGAAGGCCTACGGACGGTCTTCAAACTCCCTGCCGACCACGCCGCCGAAGCGCTGGACAGGTGGATCGCTTGGGCACGGCGCAGCCGCATCGAATCATTCGTCAAGCTCCAACGCCGCATCGCCGGCCACCGCGAGCAGATCCTCGCTTCCATCGCCCACGGCCTCTCCAACGGACTCATCGAATCGGTCAACACCAAGATCCGACTCATCACCCGCATCGCCTTCGGCTTCGCCCACCCCGGCGCCTTAATCGCCCTAGCCATGCTCACTCTCGGAGGACACCGCCCCACCTTGCCTGGCCGCCAATGACCCACGAATGAGTCACAAGAGCCTCGGGAGATGACCGGTCTTGACCGCACAGGGGCGGTGTTCGTGTTGACGCTGGGGGACGATGAGAACCGCTTCCACCCGGATCGACTGACGGAGGTCAACGCCGCGCTCGACGAAGTCGAAGCGGCCGACGGCGCCAGGGCGGTGGTCACGACCGGAGGCGGAAAGTTCTACTCCAACGGACTCGACCTGGACTTCATGGCCGCCAACCCCGACGCGTCCGAGGCGAACCTGGTTGACGTCCACGCGTTGTTCGCCCGCGTCCTGGCGTTTCCCGCGCCCATCGTCGCCGCGGTGCAGGGCCACGCGTTCGCCGCGGGCGCGATGCTGGCGCTGGCTCACGACCTGATCGTCATGCGCGCCGACCGAGGCTACTTCTGTCTGCCCGAGGTCGACCTCGGAATCCCGTTCACCGCGGGCATGAACTCACTGATCCGCTCCCGGCTGCCGATCGCAACCGCGCACGAAGCCATGACCACCGCGCGCCGCTACGGCGGTGAGGACGCACGGCTGGCAGGCATCGTCGCCGCCACCGGAGGCGAAGGCGAGGTGGTCGACATCGCGGTCGCGCGGGCCGAGGAGCTCGCTCCGAAGGCCGGGGCGGTGTTCGGGGCGATCAAGGCCCGGCTCTACGCCGAGGTCATCGCCGAGCTGAAGGTCGGCTAGCTGCAGCCAGTCCAGTTGTCGGTGTGCCCCGGCACAGTGTCGGTACCGACGACAGGAAGGTGCGGCGATGTGCTGGCTGTGCGATCACCCGAACGCGACCCGCGAGGACTACTCCGACCTGTTGCGCACCAAGATGCTCCGCACGGGTTGGGTGGTTCAGTACGTCGAAAGTGACCGTAATCCGTTCGCCTATACCGTCGGGCTGCACGACTGGGGCCGACCGGAGCTGCTCATCACCGGAGTCTCACCGGCCAGGGCGCGCCGACTACTCAACAGCGTCACCCGCGACGCGCTCCGCGGTCTGACCCTCGCGCCCGGAAAGCAGGTCCAGGTGGCCGACGGACCGCTTGTCGAGGTCGTCGAGGTCGACCACCCCGACGCCCACATGGGCTGGGCGATCCATGTCGGTGGGCCGGATGTGCGGGCGCTCCAACTGGTCTGGGCCGATGGTCGCGGACGCTGGCCGTGGTCGGCATCATTCTGCGACGGCCGCCGCCGCCAGCCGGTCCTCGGGCGCCGCGCTCACCACGCGTAGCCGTCAAACTGGTGCACGAACCCCTCTGCGTATCGTGCGATGCTGGAAATCGCCGGTGACTAAACAGAGAGGGCGACTTGATGAGTCAGTACCAACCGTGGGCGCGCGGCGGCGGGCGGACGCTCGTCGCGCTCGCCCTGTCCTCGGCCGCGCTCCTCGCGGGGTGTGGCGGCACGTCAGAGGCGCCCTCGACAGACGCCTCCACTACGGCCGAGTCAACCACGACAACCTCGACCACCCCGCCGCCACCGCCCGCGCCACCGCCAGTCACCGCCGAATCCGCGCGATCGTTGTTGCCGAGCCTCGACGAACTCAAGACCATCATGGACAACCCCGAATTGATCGACGGCCCGCACTCCACCGGTGTGGGGGCGCCGGATCCGAGCCAGCAGGTCTATGAGCCCGCGGACTGCGCGAGTTCGTTCAGCGTCGGCGCGCCACCGGCCTTTGAAGGCACCGGCTGGCGGGGTTTCTTTGGTGCCAGCCAAGCCCAATCGCCGACTCCTTCGGTCATGCTCGGCGAGTCTGTGGTCACCTTCGACGACGCGGCTGCCGCGAAGAAGGCGCTGGCTCAGTACGTTGAGCAATGGCGCCGCTGCGCCAACAAGCAGTTCACCTGGAAATTCATTACGCAAGGCCAGCAGGCGGCGTTCACGCTGGGCGAGCCGGTCGACGCCGGGGGTGGCGTCACGTCGTTGCGCAACGTCAACCCCGATTCACCGGTGGCTGTCACGCGCGCCATCGCGGCCAAGAACAACGTGCTGGTCGATGTGCAAATCATGGGCAGCGATCTGGCCGAGCAGAACGTGACCATCGCCAAACGCATCCTGGAGCGCATCCCGGGCTGAGCTTGGCTGCACCTATCGGCTGAGCATCAGGTACTGGGCCGCTATCTGCTGGTGGGCGTTGTCTAGTTCGCGGGCAACCGCTGTGAACGCGTACCGGTCGTTGGTGCCTACGCACCAATGCCGCGCGATCCGCGTGCGCGCGTCTTCGGTGCGCACACAGCGGCTGCCTGCAAGCCCCGGCACCTCCGCGGCGGGCTGCGCCGACTGCCGCTCCACGATGTCGTCTCCCAGTGACAGTGCAAGCTGTTGCGCCGCCGCAGCGTCGCGCGCCTGATACACCGTGGTCTCGCTGACCGCGACGGTGTCGACCCCGGCGCTCTGCATCGCCGCACCCGCCTGAATCGGGTTGTCCTCCAACTGCATCGCCCCCTTCGCGTCGTAGTCGGCGTCCGACATCGAATCACCCCGACCGGACTTGAGTGGCACGGTGCGGGCCAGCAGACCCGACGGGTCCCGTGGCAGCGAGGCCAACGGTGCCGGCTCGGTGGGCACGAAGGTGTCGATCAAGGGCCCCTGCAGATCGAGGATGCGGCCCGCGAGTTCGGTGGCCCGTTCGGGTGTGGCGAACTGGACGACCTGGATCAGCATGTACGGCCCACGCGCGCTGATGACGGTGAGTTCATGGACGCTCGCGGTGCCCTCGAGACGTTTCATCAACGCCCCGGTGGCCTCGGGGTGACCTGGAATCGGCACCGGGCGCACCGGTTCCGTCATTGCCGGGCCGCCGCCGTGGTCGACCACGTTCAGCGCCCCGGCGGTCAGGGCTTCGGCCGCGTCCGTGGCGGTCTGGGGGAATGGGTACTGCAGCAACGCATTGCGCAGCAGTGTGGCATCGCCGGTCTTCGTCGATGTCCGTTCACTGACGAAGCCGGCGACCAGCGGCAGTGACGGCAACCTGGCCAGCATCGCGGGCCAGACCACCTGGACGATCTCGTCGCGGCGTTGTATGACTTTCGCGGACGACGCCCCGATTTGGGTCAGTGCGGGGTCGACCTGCCACGGCCCGACGACGAAGCCGGCCATCCGGCGGCCCTCGACGAGCTGGCCCGCCTCATCGGTGCCTGCCGGTCCCAGCGGCGACCGAGGTGTGGTCGGGTAGGAGCCTGGGTCGAGCGCCGTCGGATCGACCGTCGGTGTCGTCTCCTGCACCGCCGTGCCGTCGACGGTCCCACCGCATGCCGCCAGCAGCAACGCGATGGTCAACGCCGCCAAGGCGATTCGCACTACTGCACCCCGCTGGGCATGCACATGCGCCAACCGTCTTCGCGTACCAGCTTGAGATCGAGGGTCTTCCGTCCCAGCATCTCGTTCTGGGCATCGACAGTAGCCGTGGCTTCGTCTCCGACGATCTGCACGCTGTTGACGGTCATCGTCGTCAAGCCTTGATCGATACGGGTTTTCTTCGTCATATCCATGATCGGCCCGGTGTACTGCGCTCGCCACGACGGACACATGAGCTCCAGATAGGCGTCCCAGTTCTGCGTGTTGTACGCCTGTTGGAAGGCCATCACCGTTTCGCGCACCTGATCGTCGTCGGACGGTGCGGTGGCCGTGGTCGTCGGTGTGGCGTCCGCCACCGACGTCTGTGTCGACCCCTCGGTGCTCTCCTCAGCGACGGGCGTTCCACCGCGTGAGCAGGCTGCGCTCAGTGCGACCGTGACGAGCATCGCTGAAATGACGGCTAGTACTCTCGGTGACGCCATTCGCGGAAAACCTCCTACATGCCAATGGGATTCGATGGGTTCACTGTTGTCGGGGCACCTTGTTCGCGGTGGCGGTGATCAACGCGCCGACGTCGCCGGTGCCCGGCGGTCGGCATTGGCGGATGTCGATGAGCACGTTTCCGCGGGTGGATATGCCGTGCTGGCAGACCGCGTCCCCAGCGCTCGAGGAGGCCTCCAAGACGAACGCACCTACGTTGTTGGTGGGCTGCCCGAACGTCCATTGCTCCGGTGGCTCTCCTGCGGGGGTGACGGTGACGGCCTTGCCCGCGCACGCCTCCCAATCCCGACGCTGCAGCTGTAGCGAAATACCGGCGCCGTTCGGGTCGGGGAACGACACGACAGCCTGAATGACGCTGTCCTGGGTGATCTTTCGGTACAGCGCGCGCAGTGTCTGCACCGCGACCCCGGCGATTTGGGTCTCGCTGTAAACCGGCTGCTGCGCCGGCGCCCAGGCACCCAGGCATTGCTGGTTGTCGATGGTCGCCGAATCGTTGAGCAGCTCGGTTCCGTCCTGTTCGAGGACCACCGCATTTTCACCGGTGTTTCCCGGAATCTCGCTGCCGTTCAACAAAATTGAGCGCAGCGCGCGGACGGGCACGTCGGTGGCCGGCGGCCCGACCACGGTGGTCGGGACATCCGCTGACGACGATCCGGCCTGCCGGTTGGCAGCCGGTTCGTCCGAAGGCCAAGCCACCACCGTCACGGTGGCCGCGACCAACACCGTCGCCGCGGCCACCGCGCCGATCACCGCGGCGCGACGTCGGCGCCGCGGGACGGCAGTGACCGGCGGGCCATAGCCGGGCCCGGACTGCACCGGCGGCGGACCGCCGGACTGCCAGGGCGTGCCGCCGGTCGCCCGTGGGTACGAGCTGACCTCAGGGCCGGGCACCGGTGCCAGCAGCGTCGGATTCTGCAGTGCATGGGGGTCGTAGAGCGCCGCTGCGGCGGCCGACGCCAACGCGCTGGCTGAACTGAACCGGTGCCCCGGCTCCTTGGCCATCGCCACGGCGATCACCTGGTCCAGCGCGGCAGGCAGCGAGGGCACCACATCGGTGACGCGGGGCGGCGGTTGCTGCAGGTGAGCCATCATCGTGGCGGCCGGCCCATTGCTACCTGAGTACGGTGTCTTACCGGTCAGCAGCCGATACAGGGCGCAGCCCAGTGAATAGATGTCGGCACGGCCGTCAAACGGCATGCCCGACAACACCTCTGGGGCGGCGTAGGCAATGGTGGCCATGACCGACCCGGTGGCGGTCAAACCGACGTCGTCGAGCGCGCGGGCGATGCCGAAGTCGCCGAGCAGCACCCGCTCGTCGGGGCCGGCCGGTCCCGATAGCAGAAAGTTGGCCGGCTTGATGTCGCGGTGCACCACCGTGCGGGAATGGGCGAAGTCCAACGCCTTGGCGACCTGGGTGACGATGTGCACCGCGCGCGAGGGGGTCATCGTGCCGGCCCGCAGCGCCGCGTCGGCGTCGGTGCCGTCGACGAACTGCATCGCGATCCACAGCTGTCCATCGTCGGTCTCCCCCCGGTTGTACACGGCCACGATCTGGGGGTGATCCAGCGAGGCCGCGACGTCGGCCTCGCGGGTGAACCGCGTTCGGAAGTCGGGGTCCCGCGAGAGTTCGCGCGAGAGTACTTTGAGCGCGTCGAAACGAGGCAGTGTGGGGTGTGCGGCCAAATACACCGAGCCCATGCCACCGGCGCCCAGCTCCCGTTCGATGCGGTAGCCGCCGACCATCGACCCGCCGGTCAGCATCGGCGGCCCCCCGTCGCAGTCATGCTCAGCAGTATCACGCACGGGCATGGGAGTGGCATCTGGATCCGCGCGCTCAGCGGCTGGTGAGCCGGTCGACGACGTCTTCCAGCGCGGCCGACACCTCCGCCGGTACCACCCGTTCGGCCTCCACCGCGGTCACGGCCTCGACGTCGACGCAGGTGGCTGCGGCAATTTCCTCGGCGCTGAGTTGAGCTCGGTGCCGCACGGCGTACAGGCGCTGGCCCAGCGTGGCGGCCGGCGCGGCGGCGGCGCGCAGCATCAGGTCGCTGTAGGTTCGGCGCACGTCGCTGAGAGCCAGCACGATCTCGAGGGCCGGGGCGTTGCGTGCGGCGTGGGCGGTGGTCGCCAGCAGCCGGCGCAGCTGCGCCAATTGCACAGCGGCCAGCGCGCCGAAGTCCGGGTCGCTGACCGGCGGCAGGGCCGCGATCCGCGCCGCCAGCCCGTCGAGGGCGATCTCGGCGTAATCGAGCATCACCTCCAACTGCACGGAGTCCGACAACAACTCGGTGTCCTCGTCCTCGGGGACCTCACCCCCGTGGGCCACGCGGGTGATCGTCCCCGGCGGCCAGCGCAAAGCCTGCTCGACCTTGTCGCGCAGACTCTCGGCAGGCCAACTGCGCCCGCGCTCGAAGTTCTCCAACTCGGCCTGGCTGATGACGCCGTCGTCACTCAGGCGGCGTGGGGAGTAGCCGAGCTCTTCACGGCGCTCGGCCACCGCCGCGCCTGCCCGTGCGATGTCGGGGCCGCCTAGCGCATCGGTGCGGACGGTGGTGGTCTCCTGGGACATCCCCCCGGCGTTGTCCTCGTATGCACGTGACGGCATCGCGTGGGTGGCCATCATCGTGCCTGCATCGGGGTCGATGAACGTGAACCGCACCGCGATGCCCTGGGCGTGACCCAGGTGCAGTGTCATACCGTCGGTCAAGGAAACGGTGGACACCTTCTTGCCGTCGAGGAACACGCCGTTCGTGCTGGCTTCGTCGACAGCCACCCAGCGCGCTCCCGCCGATTCGATTCGGGCGTGCGTCCGGGAGATGCGTGGGTCGTCGATGCGTAGCTGCGCAGGCAGCTCCCTGCCGATGAAGACCGGACCGTCACCCGGACGCAGCACCTCATCCCGACTATCCCCGCTATCCCCGCTGTCGAACCGCACGATCAGGATGGGCAGGCCCGCTTGATCCGGTGGGGACTGCGACGCAGGCATCGTCCAATCGTGTCAAAGACGACCGCGCGGCCCGCGGCGGCCCGCCGACAGCGGTAGCCAGAACCGTACTTGTCGGGGGTCAGGCGCAGGCTGGCCGCAACTACGAAAGGAAGGTGCGGCCATGTGCAGAAAATGCGACGAGTTCGATCCCGACGGCGCCGCTGAGGACGACATCGACGGGCTGCGTGAGGCAGTTCGCGACCACCTGTGGCTCGTCAAGTGCGTTCCGGATGAAATCCGGCCATACGCGTACACGATCGGCTTACAAGAGATGGGCCTGCCGGAGTTACTGGCAACCGGCGTGACAACGGAGCGGGCGCTGGCGCTGTTCGACTTGTTCGTCCCCGACGTCATCCAAGACGGCGCCCCGGCGCCGGGCGATCAGATTGTGCTGGCGGAAGGCGCCGTGTTTGAGGCCGTGGAAGTTGACCATCCAGATGCTCACATGGATTTAGGGGTCAAACTCTTCGGGCCGAAGTTGCGAGCGGTGCAATTGGTCTGGACGGACGGGTTCGGCCGGTGGCCATGGGAGGCCGAGTTCAGTTACGGCGGTATCCGGCAGCCGGTTCTCGGAGTCCGCATTCAGAACGCGTAGCGGTGGTACTGCGCCATGTAGCGCAGCGGCGGCGCCATCGACATCACACCGGCCATCGCGCGGTAGAACCATGCGAGGCCGCGGAAGGACGCGGAGTCGAACGGCGACTCCCACGCCAGCAGCCGCACACCCGGGACCGTGCCGAGGATGTCGTCGGGTCCGTTGATCGCCCAGTGCAGCGTTGACCCGGATCGGCGCACGACCGCGTTCATCCACTGCGATTTGATGCCCAGCCGGTTGAACGCGTCGAACTGCAACTCACCGCTCGGGAAGGCCTCGACGACGCGGCGCAACAATGCGAAGCCGTCGGATTCCGTGAGGTACATGGTCAGACCCTCGGCGATCATCAGCGTCGGACGGTCGGAGCGCACCTCGGTGAGCCACGCCGGATCAGTCACCGAGGCGGAGATGACGCGGTAGTTGTCGCGACCCGGGAAGAGTTGACGGCGCAAATCGGCAACGTCGGGATAGTCGACGTCGTACCAGTCGACGCCGGGACCGGGGTCCAGCCGGAAGGCGCGCGCATCCAGACCGCAGCCGAGATGCACGACGGTGGCTTCGGGATGGACCGCCAGAAACTGTCTGGCCCAGTTGTCGAAATGTGCGGTGCGCGTGGTCACCGACGGTGAATTGGCTTTGGTGATGGACGTCTTGGACCAGTCGTAGTCGATGCGGTCGACAATCTCTTTTGCCCACCGATCGCCGAGGATCGGATTGGGCAGGTCGGCGTCCAGCGCCTTGGCGTAGAAGGTGGCCAGCATGGTCTGCGGCGCGCCGGACAGGTCCACATGCAGTTTTTCGCTCACTCTTTCGAGGCTAATCGTGAGATCGTCCAACTTGCCAGGCCCAACTTGCCAGGTCCAACTTGCCAGACTGAACACTGTACGGCGTGGCGTTCAACGAATAGCGTTGACATACATGCGGATCGACGTGCACGCCCACTATTGGACAGAGAACTACCTCAACATGCTCGTCGGTCTCGGCAAGACCGATACCGGAACCCAACGGCGGATCGGCGCGGGTGACGGTCCAGAACTCGATGCGCGGCTGCGACTGATGGATCGCGCCGGCGTTGACCTTCAGGTGCTCTCGGCGGCCCCGCAGTTGCCTTACGCCGACGACGCCGACCTGGCCGTCGCCGCCGCACGCTACGTCAACGATGAGTACGCGGCTGTGGTGTCGGCACATCCCGACCGCTTCCGCGCATTCGCTGCCACCCCGATGCCTCATGTTGATGCCGCGATCACCGAAATGAACCGCGCTCTAGACGGATTGGGGATGGTCGGCGTCACGATGAACACCAGTGTGCTTCACCGCGCGATCACCGAGCCGGACTTCGAACCGATCTTCGCCGAGCTCGACGCCCGCGGCGCGGTGCTCTACCTGCATCCGGCCGGCAACGGGGCTTGTTCGCCGCTGGTCACCGAGCACAAGATCACCTGGATGGTGGGCGCGCCGTTCGAGGACACCATCGCCGCGATGCAGCTGATCACCTCAGGGCACCTGCAGCGCTATCCCGGGGTGAAGATCATTTGCTCGCATCTGGGTGGCGCGCTGCCGATGATCACCCGCCGCGCGGATGATCACCTCGAGTGGGAGGCGCCGGCTACGCCGGAACCGCCGACTCAGGCGGTACATCGTCTGTGGTTCGACACCGTCAGCCACTGCCACGAACCCGCATTGCGTTGCGCCATAGAGTCTTTCGGTGCCGATCGAATCCTGCTCGGTACCGACTTCCCGTACGAGGACGGTGACGCGTTCGTGCGCGCCGTCGACTACGTGGTGGACGTCGCCGACCCGGGCGAAGCGCACGCCATCCTCGATGCGAATGCCATGGCGCTGTTCCACCTCGCCTAGGCTGCCACCGCGAGGTCCTCGGTGAATACTGTCTCGAGGGTCGACAGGTCGCCAGACTGCGCGGCCGCCGTCAACGCCACCACGAGGCGCTTCTGCTCCGCGCCGGTGGGTGCCTCGCGGCGTTCAGCGGCAAGGCGTTTGCGCGCGCGGCTGACGAGTTGGCGCGCGTTCGCCTGTGTCACCTCGACGATCGTTGCGATCTCGGCATACGAGTAGTCGAACGCCTCCCGCAGCACGTAGGCCGCACGCTCGGGTGGTGATAGCCGCTCGAGGAGGGTCAGCGCGGCGAGTTCGAGTGCCTCGCACTGCTCGATGCGGCGCTCTGGGTCGGCGTTGCGGTCCACGGGTTCGGGCAGCCACGAGTCCATATGGGTTTCGTGGCGTGCCCGTGCCGACTGCACGACGTTGATGCAGAGCCTCTTGGTGGTCGTGGTCAAGAATGCGAGGGGGTCGAGGACGACACTTCGGTCGCACGTCTGCCACCGCAGCCAAGCGTCCTGCACGATGTCCTCCGCGGCGGCGCAGTCGTTCAGGATGCGAAATGCTATGCCGAACAGACGATCCCGGCACGCGAGGAACGTCACCGCGGCCTCTTCGAGCGTTTCGCGCGACTTGAGCGCTTCGATTGACACGCCTCACTCCTTTCGCTTGGCTCCGACGTCAGACTGCTGCGCCGCCGCCATCGGCGTGCAGGGTCGAACCCGTGATGAAGCTGGAGCGTGGCGAGGCGAGAAACAGCACCGCCTCGGCGATTTCGGCGGCGTGGGCGGTCCGGCCCAGTGGCAGCGCCCGGCCGAGCGCTTCATTGGTCTCGCCCCATTCGGCGGCCACACCCTCGGTGCGTGTCGGCCCAGGCGCCACACTGTTGACCCGCACGCCGTGCTTACCGAACTCGGCGGCCCAGGTTCGGGTCAGGGACTCCAGCGCCGCCTTGGAAGCGCTGTATGCCGACGCCCCGGGGACGCCCTTGAAGGCGACCATTGACGTGACGTTGACGATGCTGCCGCGTCCCCGTTCGAACATGCCCGGCACCAGGCCCGCGATCAGGAAGTACGCGCCGCGCACGTTGGTGTCGAAGATCGACTCGAACACGGCGACGTCGGCCTCGACCGTGGCGGCGCCGGCGAAGTTCGCCGCGTTGTTCACGACGACGTCGACATCGCCGACCTGCTCCACAAGTGCCCTGACCGACTCCATATCGGACAGGTCGGCCTGCACGAAGCGGGCGTTCTCACCGATTCTGGCCGCCGCCGCCTCGCCACGTTCGCGGTCGCGTCCCGAGATGACAACCTCGGCACCCTCGGCCGCCATCAGGCGTGCGGACTCCCAGCCGATGCCGGCAGTACCGCCTGTGACCAGCACTTTGTGATTCGCAAGTTCCATGAGTTCAGTCTGTCGACTGAGCTCGGCTACGGGACCCTTGATCGTCCGTAGTCAACCCATGGTGCGTGGTCTAGGTGACCTTGAATGACCTAAGCCCGGCCTCGGAGCTGGCGACGAGACTTGATGCCGAGCTTGGCGAACACCTTCCGCAGGTGCCATTCGACGGTGTGCGCGCTGATGAACAGCTGGGCGCCGATCTCCTGGTTGGTCAGCCCGGAGCCGGCCAGCTGGGCGATCTGGGCCTCCTGCGCGGTCAGCCCGTCACCCGAGCCGACCGGACGCTTCTGAGTTTTCTCGCCGGTGACCAGCAGCTCACGTCGGGCGCGCTCGGCGAAGCTCTCCGACCCCATCTGGACGAACATCTCATGGGCGACGCCCAGATGTTCGCGGGCATCCACTCGCCGGTTCATGCGGCGCAGCCACTCTCCATAGACGAGATGCGAGCGCGCGAGGTAGACGCGCATCCTGGTGCGCCCGAGCCGATCGATCGCCTCGCGGTAGTAGTCCTCGGCGGTCGCATCGTCGGCGACCAGGGCGCGGCACCGCGCCAAGGTGCCGAGTACCCAATCCGTTCCGGCGACCGCCTGCGTTTCCATACTCGCGACCGCTTCGACCGCCACCTGTCGCTCGCCGCAGCGGACGGCCGCCTCGATGAGTTCGGCGAGCGCCATCCGATACGGGCCGAGATCCTCGTGGTCGCACGCCTGCTTCGCCGCGCGCAGCGCGTCCTCGTAGTGACCGAGGCCGTTGTTGAGTATCGCGGTCATGCAACCGACCAGGCCGACAACTCTGCCCTCGCCGCGGGACGCCGCAAGTTCGGCGGTGGCCTCGAGCAGCCGCTTCGACTCGGCCTCCGCGCCACGCCAGACGCTGAGCGAGATCGCGTGATATCGCACCGGCGCGTATCCGGTTGCGACGGCGATCGTGCCGGCCTCCTCGATCAACGCCGCCGCCGCATCGAATTCGCCTGCGAACACATGGGTTCCCGCCCGTGTCGCCAGGGCGAGCGGAAGCATGGCGAGCGCACCTGCCTCGCGCGCGAGCCGGACCGCCGTGGCTCCCACGTCGTGCCACAGATCGTCGTCCCACAGTTCACCTGCGGCGCACTCCTGCGCGATGGGAAAGCCCTGCCAGAACAATCGCATCACATCGCCGTCGGTGTGCGCAGCGGCCTCGAGAACCTGCGTCATCGCCGTACGCAACGTCGGCAGGCTCGCGCCGTGACCATCGGTGAACCGCATCGCGAGGCCGTCCAGCAGCAGATCGTTCGGGCGCGGCGGTTGCGGTCCCGCCGGTGCGTGACGGGCCGGTTCGGCAATGACGATCGGCCCGCCGTAAGGGCAGAGCCTGCCCGCGTACATCGCCGCTCCGAGCGCGTCGAGGTACGTCTCTCGCGCAAGAGCATCGTCGAGCCCCTCCAGACCGCGAGCGGCGTCGAGCAGTCCGAGCGCGGTGTCGGCCACCGGCGGAGCGCCGTCACCTCCGCCACGACTCTGGACGAAGGCGATCCTGGCGCGGAGGCGGACGGCCTGGGCACGCTGTAGTGCATCGAGCGGACTGATCTCCGCGATCGCCAGCAGGCCGTACGCCGCCTCGGACGACGTCGCCGCGAACTTCGACTCGGCAGCGGCCAATGCCCTGGCGCCGCGTCGCGACGGGTCAGACGTCAGCTCGGTGGCCCGTTCCAGGAACGCCGCTGCGGCCGCGACGCCACCTCGCGCCGCGGCTCGGTCTGCCGATCGTTCGAGTTCGTCGGCCACCTCGTCGTCGGTGCCGAAGGCGGCGTTGGCACCGTGCCACGCACGACGATCCGGGTCGGACTGCGGGTCGGTCTCGTCGGCGAGCGCACGGTGAGCCTTGCGGCGGTCGTCGACGTCGGCGGCGAGATAGGCGGCCGAGCGCATCAGCGGGTGGCGGAAGCGCACCCGCGCGCCGATCTCGATGAGTCCCTCGGCCTCCGCGTGCGCAGCGACGTCGGGTGTGATTCCCATCCGCTTCGCCGCCCGAATCAGCAGCGCCTTGTCGCCGACGGGTTCCGCCGCCGCGGCCAGCAGAAGTTTCTGCGTCGGCATCGGCAGTGACTGGACGCGACGGACGAAGCTCTGCTCAAGATGACTCGACGGCGCCCGCGCGTCGGGGCGGCCGAAACCTCCCTCTGCCGCAGCGGGGTCACGGGGCAGTTCCAGCAGTGCCAACGGATTACCCCGCGCTTCGGCGATGATCCGCTCGCGTACCCGCTCGTCGAGGCGGCCCCGAATGACGGTATTGAGCAGGGCCCGCGCTTCGGCGTCGGACAGCCCGCGAATCTCCAACTCCGGCAGGCCTTTTAATTCGTCGTCGGTGCCTTCCCGCACCGCGAAAACCAGTGCCACGGGCTCGGCAAGCAGGCGGCGCGCGACGAAGGCGAGCGTCTGCGCGGAGACACGGTCCAGCCACTGCGCGTCGTCGATCACGCAGATCAGCGGTTGGTCTGCGGTGGCCTCGGCGAGCAGGCTCAGAACTGCGAGACCCACCAGGAAGCGGTCCGGTGGCGGCCCCGCGCTCTGACCGAACGCCGTGGCGAGCGCATCGCGCTGCGGGGCGGGTAGGTCATCGAGACGGTCCAGCATCGGTGCGAACAATTGGTGCAGGCCCGCGAACGCGAGGTCGACGTCGGCTTCAATACCGGACGCACGTGCCACGCGGAACCCGGTGGCGTGCTCGGCCACGTAGCCCAGCAGGGCGCTTTTGCCGACACCGGCTTCCCCGCGCAGCACAACGACCTGGCTCTGCCCCGTGCGTGCGGCCTCGATGAGTCGGTCCAGCGCCTCGCACTCGTCGTTTCGGCCGCGCAGGGGTTGTTCCGCACCGCCTGCCATGTACACCGCCGTTGATCTTGAACGCCGGGTCTCAGGTTAGCCTGAGCTGCCCTCCGACGGGGATTTTGTCTTACGTCTGGCCGCCCGCAGCCCGACCCAGAACTGGGCCGCCTCCCTGATCGATTCCTCGACGGGACGGGGCTGCCACCCCAGTTCCCGCTTGGCCTTGTCACACGCCACGGGTGCCTCCGCACGCATCAGGCGCAGCGACCCCATCGACAGTTGTTCGTCGGTGCCGCGCAGCTTGGCCTTCAGGCTGCCGAGCGTTGCCATCGCATACGACATGGGGAGGGGAATCGACTTGGTGGGCGGCGGTACACCGGCGGCCTCGGCCGCGATGCGCACGACCTCGGCGTTGCTGATCATCTTCTCCGAGATCAGATACCGCTCACCTACCCGGCCGTGTTCGGCGGCCAGGATCATCGCTCGTGCCGCGTCGTCGACACCCACGGCTTCGAGCTCGATCTTGTCCATCACGAACGGCAACTTGCCGAAGGCGGTGCCTGCGATGATTGCGCCGTGCGGGGTGCCTCCCCAGTCACCCGCGCCGTACGTCGTCGACACACACATCGCGACAGCGGGCAGGCCGTGGTCCCGCGCGTAGGACAGCACGAGCTTCTCCGCCTCGACGCGAGAGCGGACGTACGGCGTCAGGCCACCTCTGTCGACGATGATGTCGTCCTCGGTGGCGATCCGCCCGCGCTTGCGGCCGACGGTGACGTAGCTGCTGGTGAAGATGAACCGGTGCAGCGCACCGTCTTTTTGGATATCTTTCGCCACCTCGAGCACATTGCGGGTGCCGTCGACGTTGGTGCGGAACAGCGGCGCGGGGTCACGTAGCCAGCCGCGGGTGTCGACGACGCAGTAGTACACGTCGTCGACGCCGGCCATCGCCGCACGCAGGGTCTCGTTGTCCCAGATGTCGCCGACGAACCGCGTGACATCGAGATCGTCGATCCCGATCGTGTTGGCGCCGTCGCGCACCATGACGCGCACGCCGTCGCCTCTGTCGACGAGTTGGCGGGTGACGTGGCTGCCGAGATATCCGTTGGCACCGATGACCAGTGAGGTCACTTTCGCCCACCCAATTGCCCGCCGAACTGCTTGCGCCACTCCATGGCCTCGTCGGGCAGCGTGCCCAGTTCCTCGGCCTTGCGGCACCACTTCACCGCCGCCCTCACGAACCGCAGTGGGTTGTAGATGTCCTCCTGACGGCGCCACAGCCCATCGCCCGCATAGGTGAGGATCGAGATGTTGGTGGCGGTGATGATCGTGCCGTCGCCGGGGTCGCGCATCGGATTGTCGAGTTCGCAGATGACCCGAGCGGTCGCCTCGTCGAACACCGACCACAGCGACGGGAACGACGTCATGTAGCTACCGGGGAAGCTCTCCATCGTCCGCCAGATCCAGGGGCGCACCTCTTCGCGGCCGCGCATCGTGCCCGCGGCGTGCTCGACGTAGGTGACGTCGGGTGTGTACTGCTCAACCCAGGGATCCCAGTCACGGGTCTGCGCCGCGCGATCGACCGTCGCCTCGAATTTCCCGAATGCCGCGACCAGCTCGTCGCGGCTGAAGGTGCTGCCAGTCACACCCAGAACTAGAACACGTTCTACTGATGTTTGTCGAGGGTCACCAGACGCTGAGAACCTGTCGGCCGCCGAGCGGGCCGCCCAGCGGCACTTCGAGCGTGCCGGAGACCGCGATCATGATGCAGGCACGTCCGACTGCCTCGGGCCGCGAGCCCGACAGCAGTTCGACGCTGACTGCCTGCGTGGTCTCGGTGACGACGGCGTGGACGCCGTAACACTCGGGTGTGCCTGTGGTGAAATGCACGGCCACAGCGTGGTCGCCGGGCACGCGGCTGAACGATTCCGCGGGCATCGGACGGGCGTCGACGATCGTCGGATTGTCGACGAAGGCGACGCCGGGCGGTCCCTGCCGCTCCGGCAGCACGGTCGTCTCTGCGGATGCCGCGGGTGCGACCCAAACGGCAAGGACGACGCAGGCGAGGGCAAGGCTGGAACGCATCACACTTCCGTAATCTCCGCATGGAACAGTGCCGTTACCCGCGCCGTTATATGAGTGTGCAATACAACAAGAATCCCGACGCGGTCGACGCCTTGTCGCCCGAGCAGTATCAGGTCACCCAGAAGAACGGCACTGAGCGGCCGTTCACCGGTGAGTACTGGGACAACCACGAACCCGGCATCTACGTCGACGTGGTGTCCGGTGAGCCGTTGTTCGCATCGGTCGACAAGTTCGAGAGCGGCAGCGGTTGGCCCAGCTTCACCCGGCCGATCGACGCGGACAACGTGGTCGAAAAACGCGACCTGTCCCACCTGATGATCCGCACCGAGGTGCGCTCGGCGCACGGCGACAGCCACCTCGGCCACCTCTTCAAGGACGGGCCGCGGGATCAAGGTGGGTTGCGTTACTGCATCAACTCGGCTTCGCTGAAGTTCATCCACCTCGACGATCTGGACGCCGCGGGTTACGGCGACTACAAGAGGCTCTTTTCTCCGGCGGGCAGGAGCGAAGCGACCGGGGAATCAATACAGCAGGAGGCACAGGCATGAGTGAGTACAAGAAGGCGATCCTGGCGGGCGGCTGCTTCTGGGGTATGGAGGATCTGATCCGCAAGCAGCCCGGTGTGATCGACACCCGGGTCGGCTACACGGGCGGCGAGAACGCGAACGCGACCTACCGCAACCACCCGGGCCATGCCGAGGCCATCGAGATCACCTACGACCCGGCGCAGACCGATTATCGCGCGCTGCTCGAGTTCTTCTTCCAGATCCACGATCCGACCACCAAGAACCGGCAGGGCAACGATGTCGGCACGAGTTACCGGTCGGCGATCTTCTACCTCGACGATGAGCAGAAGCGTGTCGCGCTGGACACCATCGCCGACGTCGACGCCTCGGGGCTGTGGCCGGGCAAGGTCGTCACGGAAGTGACTCCCGCGAGCGCCTTCTGGGAAGCCGAACCCGAGCACCAGGATTACCTCGAGCGGTACCCCAGCGGCTACACCTGCCACTTCCCGCGGGCCGGCTGGAAGCTGCCTAAACGCGCGGAAGTCTGAATTACTTCCCGTGGGCTCTCAGCTGGTAGAGCCCACGGGTGACAGCGACGGTCTGGCCGGCTTCGTCACGAACCACAGCGTTCAGTGCGAAGTCGGCCTTTCCGTTCTCTGCGGCATCTATCTCGATGCGCCGTAGTTCGTCCTCGTCCAGTGACGCCTCGGCACGCAGATCGGAACGAGCGGCGGCGGTGAACTCGATGTCGAGTTTCTTCACCAGCGGGTAGTACTTGGTGGCATCGAAACTCGCGATCGCGATGATCCCGCCGAGGATCTCGGCGACGGTGAACTCCACACCCGCGTAGACAACGCCGAAGTGGTTGCCGTTGCCCGCCAATGGCACTGTTGCCGCGGCAAATCCGGGACGCGCCTCGACGACCTTGACACCCAGCTTGTGCGCGGCGGGGATGGTGGCTTCCATGGCGCCGTTGATCATGTCGACGAGACTCATGGAAACGAAACTAGCCGACGATCGTCAGCGCCGATGCACAGTGACGCGCCCGCCGTCTTTGGGCGTGAAGGCGATACCACGGAAGTGGACTTTCTCCTCCGGAGCACCGTCGGTCTCGATCACGAAGTCCCGCAGAATGGTTCGCAGGACGACGTCCATCTCGACGTTGGCGAACGCCGCCCCGATGCAGCGCCGGGTCCCGCCGCCGAACGGCACCCACGCCGTCGGCGTCCTGGTTCCGACGAACCGATTCGGATCGAAACGCTCGGGGTCAGGGAAGGCTTCGGGATTGGCGTGCACGTTGCCGATGGAAATCATCACCGTGTAGCCGTGCGGAATCCGCCAGTCACCGAGGTCGAAATGCGGCGCTAAAACGTGGCGACCGGCGAAGTCGATGACCGTCCGGTTCCGTTGCAGCTCAACAATTGTGGCCTGACGGAACTCGCTGCCCCCTTCGTCGTTCTCCTTGACCAGCTCGGCGAGGACGGCGGGATGGCGACGCAGCCTCTCGAACGCCCAGCCCAGGGTCGACGCGGTGGTCTCATGGCCGGCACCCAGCAGGGTCAGAAGCTCGTCGGAGACCTCCTGATGAGACATCGGGGTGCCGTCCTCGTATCGACTGCGCAACAGCAGCGCCAGGATGTCGGTGCGGTCTTCGAGTCGTGGATCGGCCTCGGTCTTCTGGATGGCCTTCTCGATCAACGCGAACACCGTGCGGTCGAAGTTGCGACGGAACTCCGCCATCCGGCCCCACGGGCTGCGCGGGCCGGTGGGAAACGGCGGCTCTGGCAGCGTCGCCAGCCGCGAGGCGAGCTTGGCCCACGGCGGAATGATCTCGCGCAGATAGTCCAGTTCGGAACCGTCGGCGCCGAATACGGTGCGCAGGATGACGTTCAGCGTGATCCTGTTCATCGGTTCGAGCGTGGGAAACTCGCGTCCCTCGGGCCACGTCGTCGTCTCCCGCAGCGTCTCCTCTTCGATGACTGTTTCGTAATTCCTGATGCTCTGCCCGTGGAACGGCGGGGCCAGTAGCTTGCGGCGGACCCGGTGCTCCTTGTGGTCCAGCGCGAAGACCGAGCCCGACCCGAAGATCCGGCTGAGGTTCGGCTGCACGTTGATCAGGTCGTCGGTACTTGCGAGGAACACCTGGCGCGCGAGCGCGGGATCGGAGACCACCACGCTGCGGCCGAAGAACGGGACATTGATGGCGAAGACGGGCCCGTAGCGCTTCAGCGCGTTGCGCAGGAACCAGCGCCGAAAGCCCGCCAGCAGGACACCCTGGACCGGCTTCGGTAGGCGCACCACCGGTGGCGTCTTGGGCGGTGTCACTTGCGCTTTGGTGTCTTGGGTGTCGCTGATGGCGGTGTCGGTCATTGGTCTCCTAATTCAGCGGGGACTCGCGGCGGTGCACGATGATGCGCCCGCCCTCCTTGGGGGTGAAGGCCACCCCGCGCGAGTGCGCCTTCTCATCGGGCGCTGTTGTCGTATCGATCACGAAGTGCCGCAACACCGTTCGCAGCACCACGTCCATCTCGACATTCGCGAACACCGCACCGACGCATCGCCGGGTACCGCCGCCGAACGGGACGAACGCGAACGTCGGCGGCCGAGTGCCGATGTACCGCTGCGGATCGAACCGATCCGGCGCGGCAAAGTCCTCGGCGCGGTTGTGCAACTGCGCTATCGCGACCACGATCGAGGTGCCCTGCGGGATCACCCAGTCGCCGAGCTGGAAGGTCGGCGCGTAGACGTGTCTGCCCGCGAAGTCGATGACGGTACGGGCACGCTGCACCTCCAGGATGGTGGCCTGGCGATACTCGTTGTCGTCGGTGGCGGCCTCGTCGACCAACTTGGCCAACACCCGTGGATGACGGACGACGCGCTCGAACGCCCAGCCCAGGGTGGAGGCGGTCGTTTCGTGCCCGGCGGCCAACAGTGTCAACAACTCGTCGCCGATGTCACTGCGCGACATCTCGGAACCGTCCTCGTACGTACTGCGCAGCAGCAGCGCGAGAACGTCGTCACGATCGTCCAGGTTCGGGTCGGCCCTGACGTTGTCGATCAGCCTGCCGACGACGTCGTCGTACTGGCGCCGGTAGTCGGCGAGCCTGCCCCAAGGACTGAACCGGCCATAGTCGCGTGTCGGCGTCGGCACCACCGCCAGTCGCGAGCCGAGCGTGACCCACGGCGGAATGATGCGCCGCAGCTCGTCGAGCTGAGCGCCGTCAGCGCCGAACACCGCGCGAAGGATGGCGTTGAGGGTGATGCGCATCATCGGCTCGAGCGTCGGGAATGCCTGCCCCTCCGGCCAATTGGCCGATTCGCGCAGGGTCTCCTCTTCGAAGATCTTTTCGTAGTTCGTGATGCTCTTGCCGTGGAACGGCGGAGTCAGCAGCTTGCGGCGCAGGCGATGGTCGGCGCCATCGAGCGCGAACACCGAGCCGCTGCCGAGCACTCTCGACAGGTTGGGCTGGATGTTGCCGACATCGTCGGTGCTGGCAGTGAACAACTGCTTGGCCAACAGCGGGTTGGCCACAATGACCGTGCGGCCGAACATCGGCAGGTTCATGGTGAACACGTCGCCATGGCGGCGGGCTATGTGCTCGTACACCCGATTCCGCGAGAGGGCGTAGCCGATGCCCTGCACCAGCTTGGGCAGCCGCGGGCCCGGTGGCATCTTGACCGTGCTGGGCGTGACGGCGGGTCGCTCGGCGATCGCCGTCCCCTGCGGGGGCCGATCGTTCATGGGCGTACTCCCAGGCATCTCATTAGGACGACAGTGTCCTGGTACTACGGTGTACCGCAGCTTCGTGTAGTACGGTACCGGTTAGTACCAGCGATGTGCAAGGGCCCGAGGGAGGTCATGTGACGACCGCGCTCGACCAGCGTGATTCGCATCCCGAGACGGCCGACCCGTTCCGGGACCGACTACTCGACGGCATGGCCGCATCGATCATCGAGCGCGGCTTCCGCGACACGACCGTGGCGGACATCGTCCGGCATGCCCGCACCTCAAAGCGCACGTTCTACGTGCAGTTCGCCAGCAAGGAAGACTGCCTGATCGAACTGCTGCGCCGGAACAACGACACCCTGATCACCAACATCCGCAATGCCGTCGACCCAGAGGCGGAGTGGGAGGACCAGATCCGCCAGGCGGTCGGCGCGTACGTCGACCACATCGGCGCGCGGCCGGCGATCACACTGAGCTGGATCCGCGAGCTGCCCGCACTGGGCGCGGTGGCCCAGCCGCTGCATCGTCTGGCCATGGAGCACCTCACCGACATGCTGGTCGAACTCAGCGACAGTCCGGGCTTTCGGCGCGCTCAGATCTCACCGCTCTCACGGCCGCTGGCGCTGATCGTGCTGGGAGGTCTGCGCGAGCTGACCGCTCTGTTCGTCGAGGCCGGCCACGACGTGCAGGGCATCGTCGAGCCGGCCATCACCGCGTCGACGGCCATCCTCGGCCCGCGCTAACTCAGCATCAGCCGCGCAGTACTGAGCCCTAACGGGTTGATCGCACGCACCTAGTGCTGGTAATCAACCCGTTAAGCACTCTCGGCCGACGCTAACTCAGCATCAGCCGCGCAGATTTCTCCAGCTTCTGGGCGATCTCCGCGTACGACGCGTAGCCCATCCCGGCGCGAACGAGCGCACCGGAGTACAGCATCTCCAGCGCGTCGACGATGTCAGGATCGACGTCGAGCCCGAGCGCCGTGGACAGTCGGTCGTGGATGTCGCGCCCGATGCGCTGGCGCAACACCTCGACGTCGGGATCCCGGCCCAGCAGGGCATTGGTTACCGCACAAGCGAACTCGGGCTCATCGGCAACCAGAAGGGCGATGTGGCGCAGCACCTCGGCGACTCGCGTGGCCGGGTCGCTGGAGTCATGAACCGCGGGAGGCGAGGCGGCGAGACGACGCCAGAACACCTCGGCAACCAGGTGCTCCTTGGACGAGAAGTAGGTGTAGGCGGTGGCGGCTCCGACGCCGGCCTCGGCCGCCACCCGGCGCACGGTCAGACCGGTGAAACCATCTCGGCAGAGGAGTTCGAGCGCGGCCCTGCCCAGACGATCGACGGTATGGGCCTGCTTCGCGGTCAGACGGCGCCGAGTCGACTCCAGCGCCGTGTCGGACACATGTCCGGACGCTACTACAACTGCCATTGACCAGCAACGGTAGGTTGGCCCCCATGAGCACTACGGACACTGCCCTCCCCGAGGCCGCCGCACGCCTGTTCGCCCTTGCCGACGAGGTGATCGGTTTCATGCCCGCCGACGAAGGTCGCACGCTGTACGACACCGCCGTCCGCTACCTGAAGGACGGCGTCGGCGTCGAGATCGGAACGTACTGCGGCAAGTCGACGGTGATGCTCGGCGCCGCGGCCCAGCAGAGCGGCGGGGTCGTCTACACGATCGACCACCACCACGGTTCCGAAGAGCACCAGCCGGGCTGGGAGTACCACGACGAATCGATGGTCGACCCGGTGACCGGACTGTTCGACACGCTCCCCACGTTGCGCCACACCCTCGACGCCGCCGGGGTGGACGACCACGTCGTCGCGGTGGTCGGGCGGTCGACGACCGTCGCACGCGGTTGGCGAACACCGTTGCGGCTGTTGTTCATCGACGGCGGCCACACCGAGGAGGCCGCACAGCGCGACTTCGACGGCTGGGTCCGATGGGTCGAGGTCGGTGGCGCGCTGATCATCCACGACGTGTTCCCGAACCCCGACGACGGCGGCCAGGCGCCGTACCGCGTCTACCGTCGAGCGCTAGACACCGGCGACTTCCGCGAGGTGTCGGCGACCGGGTCGATGCGGGTGCTGGAACGTGTGTCCGGCGTACCCGGCGAGGCGCTCTAAAGGCCTACGTGACGCCCTGCGTGAAGTCGTTCCGACGCACGGTTAACGGGTTGATCGCACGCACGTAGTGCTGGTAATCAACCCGTTAAGCGCGCTGAGCCTTGGTGGGGGTGCGAGCGCGTCAGCGATCGCTGGTCGCACACTCGCAGGCGTACTCACCTTCGAGGCCGCGTGGCAGATCCACGCCTCGGAAGATGCCGTTGGCCGAGGTCGTGCGTGACAGCGCGTCGGCCGCGAGGATCATCGCCCCACCGGTCCACGTGGTGCGCTCCACCGGCCACCGCTTTCCGTCGGAGTAGACGAGCCCGGTCCAGTAAGAGCCGTCCTCCTCACGGAGATGGTGCATCGCCGCGAACTGCTGATGTGCGCGCGCCGTATCGCCGATCGCATCCAATGCCATTACCAGCTCGCAGGTTTCGGCTCCGGTGACCCATGGCCTGTCATCGACGCAGCGGATACCGAGACCGTCCACCACGAAGTCGTCCCACCGTTCGTCGATGCGCGACCGCGCGGCAGCACCACGCATCGCACCGCCCAGCACGGGGTAGTACCACTCCATCGACCATCGGTCCTTCGTCACGAAGGCGTCCGGATGCTCGGCGATCACATGGCCGAGGCGGCCGACGGCCAGCTCCCATTCCGGCTGCGGATCGCCGAAGTAGTCGGCGAGCGCGAGCGCGCACCGCAGGCTGTGGTAGATGCTCGAGCATCCGGTGAGCAACGCCTCGGGCTCCAGGCCGTTAGGGCTTCTGGCCCAGGAGATTTCACCGCCGTTGAGCTGCATGCCGAGCACGAAGTCAACGGCCTTCGTGACGACGGGCCACATCGTCTCGGCGAACCTTCGGTCGCGGGTGATCAGCACGTGATGCCAGACCCCGGTTGCGATGTAGGCACAGAAGTTGCTGTCGCTGTTGGAGTCCTCGATGACGCCGTTACGGAACTGGATCGGCCATGAGCCGTCGGCGCGCTGCGTTTTGCGGCACCACTCGAAGGCCGCACGCGCGGGCTCGAGAAGTCCGGCCGCCGTCAACGCCATCGCGTTCTCGACGTGGTCCCACGGGTCGGTGTGGCCGCCGTCGAACCACGGAATCGCACCCGTTGACTCTTGCGCTTCGGCAATCGACTGGGCGGTCTGGCGGCACTGCGTCGGCGTCAGAACGCCGGCCACTCCGGGAACGTCACGAGTCAACGTCAAACCACCGGCTTCTCGAAATACATCGCGACGCTCTTGCCGATCACCCGGTTGAGCACCGATTCCACCGTCCGCGTGAGCCACGGCCGGCTCATCATGTCCCACACCAGCAACTTGTGATACGCCGTCACCGCGGGATGATTCGACTTCTCAGTTCCCACAGCGCATTTCAGCCACCAGTACGGGGCGTGCAGCGCATGTGCGTGGTGGGTATCGGTGAGCCGCAGGCCATGGGCGAGAACCTTGTCGCGCAGCGCGTCGGCCTTGTAGATCCGGATGTGCCCGCCCTCGTTCGCGTGGTACTCGTCGGACAAGATCCAGCACACCTTCTCGGGCAGCCAGCGCGGCACCGTGATTGCCAGCGAGCCACCGGGTTTGAGCACGCGGACCAGTTCTGCGATCGCGCGGTCGTCCTCGGGCACATGCTCGAGGATCTCTGAGGCGATCACGCAGTCGAAAGTGCCGTCGGCGTAAGGCAGTTCCAGCGCATCGCCCTTGACCGTCTGGGCGCTCGCCGAAGCCGGTGCCTCGCCCTTCTCCTTCATGGCCTGCAGGATCTCGTCGACGTCGTTGAGATCGGAGACACTCTGGTCGAAGCCGATCACGTCGGCGCCACGCCGATATGCCTCGAAGGTGTGCCTACCGGCGCCGCAGCCGACGTCGATCACCTTTGTGCTCTCGCCGACACCGAGCCGGTCGTAGTCGACGGTCAGCACTTCGCAACTCGCTCACGTGCTTGCTCGTACACCGCAACCGTCTGCGCGGCAACGGATTCCCAACTGAATACATCGACGGCGCGTCGGCGGCCGTTCTCGCCAAGCCTGCGCAGTTCCATCGGCGAGTCGAGGAGTTCGCCCAGCACCCTGGTCAACTCGTCGACGTCGGCCGGCGTGACCAGCCGGGCGCATTCGCCGTCGGCGCCGACCACCTCGGGCAGCGCTCCCGCGCGGCTGGCGACGATCGGTGTGCCACTGGCCATCGCCTCCACAGCAGGCAGCGAGAAGCCCTCGTAAAGCGAAGGGATACAGGCGACTTCAGCAGACGCCAGCAAGTCGGCGAGCTCGGCATCGGTAACCCCGCTCGAGCTGTGCACGATATCGGAGATACCCAGCTCGGCGATCAGCTTCTCGGTGGGCCCGTTGGGTTCGAGCTTGGCGACGAGCTGCAGTTCGAGGTCACGTTCGACGCGCAGCCGCGCAACGGCGTTCAGCAGATGCGCGACGCCCTTCAGCGGTACATCAGCACTCGCGATCGCGATGATCCGGTTGCGCACCCGTCGCTGGGACGGCTTGAACAGTTCGGTGTCCACGCCGAGGGGTACGACGTGCAGCTGATCGGGCGACACCCCGAAGTCCTCGGCGATATCGGCGGCCGACGTCGACGAGACGGTCAGCAGCTCGGGGATGCGCCGCGCGACATCCTTCTGCATCTCCGCGAAGCCGTACCAACGGCGCACCAGCGGCTTGCGCCACCACGACGCCGCCGACACGTCGAGCACGCGGTCCCTGGTGATCGGGTGGTGCACCGTCGCGACGACCGGCATGCCACGATCGGCGATCTTCAGTAGCCCGGTGCCGAGGCACTGGTTGTCGTGGACCACATCGAAGTCATCGAGCCGCTCGGCCAGCGCGCGGGCGGCGCGCAGGCTGAATGTCTTGGGCTCGGGGAACCCCGCCGTCCAGGTCGTCAGCAGCTCGCGCAGGTCGATGCTCGTCTTGATCTCGTTGGGCCACGGAATGCGGAACGGATCCGGCTCGCGGTACAGATCCAGGCTTGGCACCTTGGTCAGGCGGACCCGCGGATCGAGGCCACCGGGGTAGGGCTGTCCGGAGAACACCTCGACGTCATGGCCGAGCTCGACGAGGCCGCGGGACAGGTGACGGACGTAGACCCCTTGCCCTCCGCAATGGGTCTTGCTCCGGTATGACAGCAAAGCGATGCGCATATTCAGCTCACGCCGATGCGCGGGGGCGGACACGTCCAGGTCCGGTGAGCAGGACAAATCGTGTCACTCAAATACTCCGAACCTCTCTGGACATGTGTCCAGACTATAGTTTGACTAGCTATCGGACGCAACGCGGCCCTACTGCTCTGACTACCACATACGCCGCGGTGCGCGCTTCTCGGCCTGTCGATTCCCGAGCCCTCGCCAGGGGTATTCCCCCCTGATGACCACACAAATCAGAGCGGCATTCGAGATCGCCGGCTGGGACGAGACACCGTTCGGCGACGGCGACTCAGAAGCTGACGAGGAGACCAAGCTCACCGAGGCGTTGGTCAAAAAACGCTATTCCGGCGACATCGACGGCACCTCGACGACCAAGTGGCTGATGGCCTACGCGCCGGACAAGTCGGCGACCTACGTCGGGATCGAGCACATCGCCGGGACCATCGGCGGCCGGCGCGGCGGACTGGTCCTGATGCACGACGGGGAGTACGCCGACGGTGTCGCGACCGCTGTTCTGCGCATCGTCTCGGGCACCGAGGAGCTGACTGGCGCGACAGGAGTCGGGAAGTTCCGCGCCGATCCAGTCGGCTCGCTACTGCTCGATTTCGACAGCTGAGCGCTATTGCTCCCGTTCCGGAGGGAAGCCACCGGTTGCCACCGGTCCCCATCGCGTCGGCGTGACACGGATCAGGCACTTGCCCTGGTCGACCATCGCCCGCCGGTACTCATCCCAGTCGGGGTGCTCACCGGAGATGGCGCGGAAATAGTCCACCAGCGGCTCGACCGCGTCGGGCAGGTCGATGACTTCGGCGTCGCCGTCGACCTGTACGTAAGGGCCGTTGAACTCGTCCGACAGGACGGTGACGCTCGCCTGTGGCGTGCGCTTGAGGTTCGCGGACTTGGCCCGCTGCGGATAGCTCGAGATCACGATCCGGCCGTCGTCGTCGACGCCGCCCGTCACCGGCGAACTCTGCAAGGATCCGTCCGCACGAAAAGTGGTGAGTACCATGCGATGTCGCGGCCTGACGAACTCCAATAGCTGGGGCAGATCAACGGCGTCGGAGGTCGCATACTTTCTGGACATAGCCCAACCCTAGTGACGGGATACAGATGGAAGCGTTCGAGAAGCTGGTCTCAATGCTCGACTATCCGATGTACGTCGTCACCACCCGCGTCGGCAACCATCGCGCGGGCTGTCTCGTGGGGTTCACCAGCCAGGTCAGCATCGGGCCGCCGCGGTTCCTGGTCGGCCTGTCCGACAAGAACCACACCTACCGGATCGCGCAGGACGCGACGCATCTGGCCGTCCATCTGTTGCCGCGGACGCATCGCGAACTGGCGCGGCTGTTCGGCAGCGAGACCGGTGATCGCATAGACAAGTTCGCGCGGACGCCATGGCATGAGGGGCCCTATGGGCTGCCGATCCTCGACGATGCGGCGGGGTGGTTCGTCGGCGAGGTGCTCAGCCGCTACGACGTCGGCGATCACGTCGGGCATCTGCTACAGCCGGTCGAAGGAGAGGCGCCGGAGACGTTCGACCAGCTGGTGACCTTCGCCGACGTCCACGATCTGGAGCCCGGGCACGAGGCGTGAGCCCATGGACTTCCGTCACGTGTCACAACCGCGCGGTATTATTCGAACATGCGTTCGGATAAAGAGGCGCTCATCGAGGCGCTCGAAGCGATTGAAGCCGGTTGCAAGGCCGTCGGAGTGTTCCCGTTGGAGACCTTGTCGCGTACCGACGGTCAGGCACTGCTCACGCGGCTCGACAAGCTGGACCAGAAGTTGGTCGCACTGCAGCGGAGCCTGAACGGCCGTCTGATCATCAATGCACCACGGATGTCGGCGTAGCCGTATCGGCCTAGTTAGCCTTTCGCTTGAGCGTCCACGCGGGAATCCAGTGCGTCACGGCTTTGCGACGGGCCCCGTAGGCGATCTCGTAGGTGACCAGTCCCCACCAGTAGCCCTGCTCGCAGACGGCCCAGCACGACAACCTGCCCTCGACGACCGAATGCATCTGCAATCCCGCCGGGTTGTAGCCGCCCGTCCGATGCGGCTCACGGGGGAACACGGTGGCCAGGTCGACGAGCACCGCCACCGGCGGGTCGACCCGACGGAACGCCTGCTGCACGGGCTGCCCGTTGTAGCCGATCGACTGGAGCTCACCCACCCTTCGATCATACGTTCGAACAAGGTGTCACGAACGCGAACGGGTGTGGGTACCCCAGCCCGGACAGCCGCGACTCCCGCACCGCGGCGACGTCGACCGACCGCAACTCCCCCGACAACGGCTCGTAGCAGGTCAGCCTGTCCCAGGCCGCCGCGACGACCAGCACCCAGTGCCTCGGAATCCCCCGTCCGACGAGCATCGCCACCGGCCGGTCGGCGCTGACCGCCGCCATCACATCGACCAGCTTGTCGCGGCGACCGCGGAACAGCCGCCAGCGGTAGTAGACGCCGGCCGTGGCTCCCATCGCCGTCAGCGCTCGCGCCATCCCCCACGGCGTCGTGCCGAGCCGCCGCGGCCAGACCCGGTTCACGTCGGCGTGCACCCGCAGTTGTTCCGCCGCGAACAGAGCGGCCCCGGATTCGGGTTCGGCCAACGCCGCATGACGTCCGGGATCGAGCAGCGCGCCCGCCATCACCGCGACCGAGGGGCCGCACGTCACACCGTCGCGCTGGCGCAGCCGAAGCTCGGCGAGTTTCATCGTCTTCCAGTGTGCTGACGCGACACCGACTGGTCCAATTGCATTCGACGCTCGTGGGCCACTCACCGTTTCCCCAGCCCAATTCCTGCCAGCAGGCAACCAATTACTGCCAGCGGAATTAAATCCCTGACCTCCAGGTTTACAAGATCAGCTGCAGCAATAACTACATCACGTGCCGCGGCTGAGAATGCGAAACGCAAGAGAGATAGAGGGCTCCAAAGATGATGAAGAGACTGGGATTCGCCACCGTCACCGCGAGTGCACTAACCGCCGCTTTCCTCGGACTAGCTGTCCCGGCCTTGGCATCGCCGGCGGGACCCGGAAACGCGCAGGACACGATCAGCGATCTGCGGGCACACGGCTATACGGTCATCGTCAACCGCATCAGTGACGCGCCGCTCGAAAAAGCCAGCGTTGTCGCCATACGTTCGGAGCAGACGTACACCCCGGCCGCCCTCAAGGGGCCGGGAAACGACCTACGCGTCAAGGTGCCCAACAAGACGGTTTACGTCGACGTGAAGTAATAACCGGTGAATTAGCCCCTCACCACGACAAGCCCCCGCGATGCTTCCCCCAGGCATCCGGGGGCTTGTCCCTGCAACGGCCGTTTCCGTGAACAAGTGTTTCGGATTGACGGTGGGCGGCTAATCGAAGCCTTGATGACCTTCGACCTCACGCCGACTGTTGCGCAGCACGACCTGGCCCGCCGCACCCACGAATTCGCCGAACAGGTGGTCCGTCCGGTGGCGGCCGAATACGACCAGCGCCAGGAGTTCCCGTGGCCGGTCCTGGAGGAGGCGGCGGTCCGGGGCTTCTACAGTCCGCTGTTCTACCGCGATCTCATCGGCGACCCGACCGGACTTTCGCTGCCGATGTTCATGGAGGAGCTGTTCTGGGGCTGCGCCGGGATCGGTCTGGCGGTCGTGATGCCCGCCCTCGCGCTGTCGGCGATCGGCCAGGCGGCTTCGCCGGAACAGATGCTCCAGTGGGCACCCGAATGCTTCGGAACGCCAGGCGATCTCAAGCTCGCGGCGCTGGCGATCTCCGAACCCGAGGGCGGCAGCGACGTGCGGAATTTACGCACCACGGCCCGCCGCGACGGTGCGGGACCGGATGCCGACTGGATCATCGACGGCCACAAGATGTGGATCGGCAACGGCGGCATCGCCAACGTCCACGTCGTCAACGCCGTCGTCGACGAGGAGCTCGGCCACAAAGGGCAGGCGCTGTTCGTCGTGCCCGGCGGCACGCCCGGCCTGGAGATGGTCCGCAAGCTCGACAAAATGGGTTGCCGCGCCTCGCACACCGCCGAGCTGAAGTTCAACGACGTGCGGGTGCCCGCCGCCAACCTGCTCGGCGGCCAGGAAAAGCTCGACCACAAACTCGCCAAGGCCCGCGAGGCCATCGAAGGCGCCGCACATTCCGGTTCCGCCACGCTCGGCACATTCGAGCAGACGCGACCGATGGTGGCCGCGCAGGCCCTCGGGATCGCCCGGGCAGCAATGGAATACGCCACCGAGTACGCCAACCGGCGCGAAGCGTTCGGGGCGCCGATCATCGATCACCAGGGCATTGCCTTCCCGCTCGCCGACCTCGCCACCGAAATCGACGCTGCACGGCTGCTCACCTGGCGGGCCTCCTGGATGGCGGCCACCGGTGTGCCGTTCGAGCGCGGCGAGGGATCCATGTCGAAGCTGGCGGCCAGCGAGGTGGCCGTGAAGACCACTGAGCGCGCCATCCAGACCATGGGCGGCTGGGGCTACATCAAGGACCATCCCGTCGAGAAGTGGTATCGAGATGCCAAGCTGTACACCATCTTCGAGGGCACCAGCGAGATCCAGCGCATCGTGATCTCGAACGCACTCGGCGCCGCTGACGGTAAGCCGCCGCTGCATGTAGACCTTGAACCCACCGGCGGACCGTTCAATCGGATGTTCGGCCGCGGTACACCCGTGCGGACCCAGTTCGGCAGTGCCGCGCTTTCGGCGAAGGATCGGGTGCCCGCGCCGATCATGCGGCTGGCGATGAAAGTGCTGCAGCCGCCCCGCAAGTAAACGCCCCGATCGCGGCGCAGGTTTGGCCGAGGCCCGAGCGGGCACGTGACAAGAGGCCGTCAACGTCAGGAGGATGCGATGCGAGCAGTTACATGGCAGGGGCGACGCAAGGTTTCCGTCGACAATGTGCCCGATCCAGCGATCAAAGAGCCCAACGACGCGATCATCCGCGTGACGAGCACGAACATCTGCGGGTCCGATCTGCACCTGTACGAAGTGCTAGGCGCCTTCATGAGCCCGGGCGACATCCTCGGGCACGAGGCGATGGGCGTGGTCGAGGAAGTGGGCGCCGGAGTCGGCGAGCTGGCTGTCGGCGATCGGGTCGTGATCCCGTTCAACATCAGTTGCGGCCATTGCTTCATGTGCGGCCATGGCCTGCAGAGCCAATGTGAGACCACGCAGAACCGCGACCAGGGCACCGGGGCTGCGCTGTTCGGCTTCTCGAAGCTCTACGGCGAGGTCGCCGGGGGGCAGGCCGAATACCTGCGCGTGCCGCAGGCTCAATACACGCACATCAAGGTGCCTGACGACGGGCCCGACGAACGCTACGTCTACCTCTCCGACGTGCTGCCCACCGCTTGGCAGGGCGTCGAGTACGCCGACGTACCCGACGGCGGCACGCTCGTCGTGCTGGGTCTGGGACCCATCGGATCGATGGCCTGCCGCATCGCCTCGCACCGCAAGAAGTGCACGGTGATCGGCGTCGACCTAGTGACCGAGCGGCTGGACCGCGCACGCCCGTACTGCTCGGAGGTCATTGATCTGCGACACGCAGACGCCGAAGAGGTGGTGCAGAGCCACACCGCGGGCCGGGGTGCCGACGCGGTGATCGACGCCGTCGGCATGGAGGCTCACGGATCGCCGGTCGCGATGGCCGCGCAGACCGCTAGCGGGTTCCTGCCGCCACCGGTCGGCCGCGCAGTGATGAAGCACGCCGGGGTGGACCGCCTCGCGGCGTTCAACATGGCGATCGCGCTGGTGCGCAGGGGCGGCACCATCTCACTCTCCGGTGTGTACGGCGGAGCGGCGGACCCGATCAACCTGATGACGCTGTTCGACAAGCAGATTCAACTGCGCATGGGCCAGGCCAACGTCAAGAAGTGGATTCCCGACATCATGCCGTTGCTCACCGACGAAGACCCCCTCGGCGTCGAGCAGTTCGCCACCCACCGGTTGCCGCTCTCGGCGGCGCCCGGTGCGTATGAGACCTTCCAGAAGAAGGAGGACGGCATGGTCAAGGTGGTCCTCACACCTTGACGTGGGGTTACCCGATACCCCTGGTTTCAGCTCGGGCAATTCTGGCAACATTACCGACGGGTAAGTTTTCCGGCGCTAATCAACGGGTGGAATGAACAATGGAGTTTCTTGCTCAGGGCAGCGAGGGCGGCGGCGCCGCGCTCAACGAGATCATCGGATTGACGGTCGCCGGCGGCGTCGTCGCGGCGATTCTGCTGTGGATCGGCTGGATGCACCGCAACCACAAGATCACCTGGTTGACCAGCCTCGCCGACTGGACGGGGCGCCGGTTCAAACGGCCGTCCTGGGTGGCGCTGCCCGTCGCGATGTTCATCTCGTCGATCATCTGCGCGCTGTTCGGATTCATCTGGGACGTCAGCCTGCACATCGGCAACGGCCGCGACGACGGCGCGCTGGCCAATCCGGCGCACTACTTCATCCTCATCGGGTTGTTCGGCATTTTCGTAGCGGGGTGCACGGCGATGGTGCTGCCCCTGGGAGAAGATGCCCGGCCCGGCCCCGCCGCGGTCCGCATCACCGACGACTGGTACGCGCCAGTCGGCGGAATCGTGATGGCCGGCTGCGGGCTCTACGCGCTGCTGGGCTTTCCGCTCGACGACGTGTGGCACCGCATCTTCGGCCAGGACGTCACGCTATGGGGCCCGACCCACCTGATGATGATCGGCGGCGCCGGCTTCTCCACGCTGGCCGCGCTGTACCTCGAACACGAGGGTCGCAGAGCCAGGACTGATGACATCCCGCCGGATGGCATCGGCCTCAAGTTCGTCCAGTACCTCGCCTTCGCCGGTGTGCTGATCGGCGCGTCGGTCTACCAGATCGAATTCGACTTCGGTGTGCCGCAGTTCCGGCAGGTGTTCCAACCAATGCTGATCGCTGCCGCTGCCGCGCTCGCCTTGGTGGGCGCACGGATCTTCATGGGCCGAGGTGCCGCGCTCATCGCCGCGCTCGTCGCCATCGGATTGCGGGGCATTGTCGCCTTCCTGGTAGCTCCCGTCCTGGACGCGCCGGTCAACTGGTTCCCCCTCTACCTCGGGGCCGCAATCATCGTCGAGCTGCTGGCCCTGACTCCTCTGTTGAAGCGACCGGTCGTGTTCGGCCTGGTTGCCGGACTTGGCATCGGCACCGTCGGGCTCTGGTTGGAGTCGTTGTGGATCAACGCCGTCTACTACCACCCGTGGCCGACCAGCATCTGGCCCGAAGCGCTGGCCATGGCCGTCCCGGTAGCCATCCTCACCGGTGGATGCGGGGCGATGATCGGCATGGTGCTGACGGGCCAGCGGTTGCCCGGCCGCGCCATCGGCGTTGGCCTCGTCTCACTTACAGTCGTGGTGATCGGTGCCGCAGCCGCTAACGGGCTGCGCTACGACGTGCCCGAAAGTGCCTCGGCCACCATCACTCTCACGGATGTGCCCAGCAGCGACGGCCAACGACTCGCGACGGCCGACGTGCAGCTCACCCCGGCGAACTTGGTCAGCGACGATCCCAACTGGGTATCGGTGCTGGGTTGGCAGGGCGGACTGGATAACGAACGCGGAATGTTCGTCGACAATCTCGAGAACGTGGGTCCTGGCCACTTCCGGTCCACCGAGCCGATGCCGGTGTCCGGTGAGTGGAAGACGCTGCTGCGCCTTCACGATGGCAGAACCTTCGCCGCCGTGCCGATTTATCTGGCCGGCGACCCCGGCATCGGCGCAGAGGAAGTGCCCGCCGAGGCGTCCACGACCCGCCCGGTCGTCGCCGAGATCACCATCCTTCAGCGTGAGCGCAGTCCCGACATCCCCCAGTCGCTGTGGCTCATCGGCTGCTTGATCGTGCTGTTCTGCACACTCGCGATGATCGCCGGAATCACATGGGGCGCAGGCCGGATCAACAAGAGCGAACCGCACGACAGCGAGGCCGAGCTGCAGCCGACCGCACAGGCATGATGGCTGCACCCAACGTTGTCATCCTGGCGGACCACCCTATCTGGCTCGCCGTTCCGGCCTTCGCCCCTGCCTTCGTGGTAGCGGGGGTCGTCGTGTACATCGCGGTGAAAAATCGGCGCAAGGGTGACGCACCTGGCAGCGACGGGACGGCCGCGGCGGACAAGGATGGAGCACCGTGAACAAGACAACGGTGCTCTCGTTCTTGATCACCGCTGCCTTCCTCACCACCGCCTGCGGTGGCAGCGAAAGTCCCAGCGGCACTGAGGCCACCCCGTCAGCGTCGACGGTCGACCCGTCCGACATGACCGATCAGCAGGCGCCGCCCGATCGGCTCGTCTTGGACGTCAAGATCGCGGGTGGCAATGTCACGCCCACCAACGCGCAGTTCACGGCGACGGTCAATGAGCCGATCGTCATCCGCGTCGACAGCGACGCCGTCGACGAGTTGCACGTCCACTCGAACCCCGAGCACTCGTACCAGATCGAGAACAAACCGGGCCAGTCGTTTCAGTTCACCGTCGCCGTACCGGGCAAGGTCGACGTCGAGCTGCACGAGCTGAACAAGACCGTCGCCACCATCACGGTGCGGTGAACGCCGACGGCTCGGTGACCGTGCTCGCCCATGGACTGGGCGGCTCTGCCGATCTCCCGATCCCCTTCACGTACGCGTTGATCGGGGCCGCGTGGGCACTCACGTTCACGTTCGCCGTCGTCGCACTGGCATGGCGCAAGCCAAGATTCGATCCCGCCAAGCCCGGCCGCGAGCTGCCGGGTTGGGTGACCGCCGCAGTGGACGCGCCGGTCACGCGCTGGGCGGTCGGCATCGTCGGCCTGCTCCTCGCGGCGTGGGTGGCCCTCGCCGCGTTCCTCGGTCCGCAGAACGCCGACAATCCACTGCCCGGCGTGTTCTACGTGCTGATCTGGGTCGGCCTGGTCGCGGTGTCGCTGGTGCTCGGTCCGGTATGGCGGGTGCTCTCGCCGGTGCGCACGGTGCACCGACTGCTCGGCGCTAGGTCGCTACGCACCTATCCGGAGGCGCTGGGTTACTGGCCTGCGGCGCTGGGCCTGTTCGCGTTCGTATGGCTGGAGCTGGCCAGTCCGGATCCGGGATCGCTTGCCGCCATTCGGATTTGGTTGCTGGTCTACCTGGCCGTCACCCTCGCAGGTGCTTTCGTGTGCGGCGCGCGCTGGTGCGCCCGCGCAGACCCATTCGAGGTGTACGGCATGGTGGTGTCGCGGTTGTCGGCGCTGCGGCGCAACCGTGATGGCCGCATCGCGATCGGCAACCCGTTCGACCATCTGCCGTCGCTGCCGGTGCGGCGGGGCATCGTCGCGGTGCTGTCGGTGCTGCTGGGGTCGACGGCCTTCGACAGTTTCTCCGCGAGGCCGCAGTGGCGCACGTTCATCGACGAGACTGCGGGATCCGCCGCGACGGCCACGCTGATCAACACGGCCGGCCTGCTCGTGTTCTCGGGGGTGGTCGCGGCCACCTTCTGGTTGGCCGCGAGGGCGACGGGAGGAGTCGATCGCGAGCAGCGCCGCACGCTGCCGGGGCAGATGGCACACTCACTGATCCCGATCGTCGTTGGCTACGTGTTCGCCCACTACCTGACCTACCTGCTCGAGCGGGGACAACAGACCGTCTACCTGCTACTCGGTATGGATGCCGATGTGAACTACTTTCTGTCGCTTCATCCGTCGCTGCTGGCGACCATCAAGGTCGGCTGCGTGGTGGCCGGGCATGTGGCCGGGGTGATCGCCGCACACGACCGGGCGTTGCGCCTGCTGCCCAAGGCCCACCAGTTGACGGGGCAGCTGGCGATGATGCTGGTGATGGTCGGGTACACGTTCACCGGGCTGTACCTGCTCTTTGGAGGGTAAATTTTAGCTATGCGGGCGTTGATCATCACTGACGTGCAGAACGACTTCTGCGAGGGGGGTTCGCTGGAGGTGAGTCGCGGCGCCGAGGTTGCGACCGGCATCAGCGAGTTGCTTGCGGGGGTTCACGGCTACGCACACGTGGTCGCCACCAAGGATTTCCACATCGATCCCGGCGAACATTTCTCCGACCATCCGGACTATGCGGTGTCGTGGCCGCGGCACTGCGTGGTGCAGACATCGGGTGCCGATTTCCATCCGAACCTGGACACCGACGCCGTCGAGGCCGTCTTCCGCAAGGGCCAGTACGCGGCCGCCTACAGCGGTTTCGAAGGCTCCGACGACGACGGCACACCACTGGCCGACTGGTTACGAGAACGTGGCATCGACGAGGTCGACATCGTTGGTATCGCGACGGACTACTGCGTGCAGGCGACGGCCGCGGCCGCTGTGGAGGCGGGCTTCGCCACTCGCGTGTTGCTGGACCTGACCGCCGGCGTCGCGCCCGAGTCGACAGCGAGGGCCATCGAGGACATGCGTGCCGCAGGCGTCCAGATCAGCTAGCTCAGCCCGGCACGAACCTTGGCGGCGGCCGCGACGAGATGCTCCAGTGATGCGGTCACCTGTTCGGTGGTGCGTGTCTTGAGTCCGCAATCGGGGTTGACCCAGAGACGTTCGGCAGGAACCGATTTCAGGGCATCCCGAAGCGACGCGGCCATCTCGTCGGCGCCGGGGACCCTCGGCGAGTGGATGTCGTAGACACCAGGCCCGACGCTGTTGGTGAATCCCGCCGCATTGAGGTCGTCGAGAACCTCCATATGCGAGCGCGCCGCCTCGATCGAGGTGACGTCGGCGTCCAGGTCGGCGATCGCGCCGATCACGTCGCCGAACTCCGAGTAGCACAAGTGCGTGTGGATCTGCGTGGCGTCGCTGACACCCGACGTCGCGAACCGGAAGGCGTTGACGGCCCACCGCAGATAGGCCTCTTTCTCCTTTGCGCGCAACGGTAAGAGCTCACGCAGTGCGGCCTCGTCGACCTGGATGATCGCGATCCCCGCCGCCTCAAGATCGACGGACTCGTCGCGGATCGCCAGCGCGACTTGCGCCGCCGTGTCGGCGAGTGGCTGATCGTCGCGCACGAATGACCACGCGAGAATCGTCACCGGGCCGGTGAGCATGCCCTTGACCGGCTTCTCCGTCAGCGATCGCGCATACGTGATCCATTGCACCGTCATCGGATTCGGCCGCGCCACGTCGCCGTACAAAATCGGCGGCCGCACACAACGGCTGCCGTACGACTGCACCCAGCCGTTCTGTGTGGCGAAGAACCCGTCGAGCTGCTCGGCGAAGTACTGCACCATGTCGTTGCGTTCGGGCTCGCCGTGTACCAGCACGTCGATGCCGAGGTCCTCCTGCAGCCTGATGACGTCGGCGATCTCCGAGCGCATCCGCCGCTCGTACTCGGCCTGGTCGATCTTCCCGGTCCGCAGGTCAGCCCGCGCCACGCGAATGGCCGACGTCTGCGGGTACGACCCGATCGTGGTGGTCGGCAGGACAGGCAGCCGCAGCCGGTCATTCTGCGCGACGCGGCGCTCGTCGGCCGGCCCACGCTCAGAGCCGGAGGCATTGATCGACGAGATCCGCGACCGCACATGCCCGTTGTTGAGCCGAGGGTCCGCCCGGCGTGACGCGATGGCGGCGTTGGATGCGGCGACTTCGGCCGAGATCGCCTCGCGACCGTCCTTAAGACCGCGTGCCAATGTGACGACCTCGGTGACCTTCTCCAGTCCGAACGCCAGCCAACTGCGCAGCTCGGGATCCATCCCGTCCTCGGCATCCAGCGCATAGGGCACGTGAAGCGTCGAACACGAAGTAGAGACAGCCACCGCGGCGGCGCTACCCAGCAGCGTCTCCAAGGTGCCCAACGCCGCCGCAAGATCCGTGCGCCAGATGTTGCGCCCGTCCACGACGCCCGCCACCAGTGTCTTATTCGCGAACTCGCCGGCGACCGCGGAGCCCCCGCCTGCGACGAGGTCGACACCGATGGCCTCCACGGGCGTGCGCGCCAGTACGGGCAGCACTCCGTTGAGCGCGCCGAAGTAGGTCGCGACGAAGATCGACGGCCGGTTGGCCAGCCCGCCCAAGTGGTCGTAGGTCTGTGTGGTGAACTCGGCTGCGTTCTCGAGGATGTCGGTCACGAGCACCGGCTCGTCGATCTGAACCCACTCCACACCCTGCTCGGCGAGCAGCTTCAGCAGTTCGCCGTAGACCACGACCAGGTCGGCAAGCCGGTCGACGGGAGCGCCTGCGCCATCCACAGCTTTACTCAACGCCAGGAACGTGATCGGTCCCACGATGACGGGCCGGGACGGAATACCAAGGGCGCGAGCCTCTTCCAGTTCACCGAGGACCTTCGCCGGGTTCAGCTCGAAGCTGGTGCCGGGACCGATCTCGGGCACGATGTAGTGGTAGTTGGTGTCGAACCACTTGGTCATCTCCAGCGGTGCGGTCGAGTCGTTGCCCCGCGCCGCCGCGAAGTAGCGATCCAGATCGTCATCGATGTCGGTGACTCGGGACGGCAGTGCGCCCACCAGCACTGCGGTGTCGAGCACCTGGTCGTAGTAGGAAAAGGTGTTGACCGGAATCGAGTCGAGGCCTGCCGCGGCGAGGGTCTCCCAGGTGTCGCGCCGCAGCTTGGCGGCGACGGACTCCAGTCCGGCACGGTCGAGGTTGCCCGCCCAGTACTTCTCGACGGCGCGTTTGAGTTCGCGGTTGGGGCCGATACGAGGGGATCCCAGGGTGGTGGCTGAAAAGGGTGTTGCGGTCATGAAGACGTCCTCTTGGTGCGACGGATGGTCATCGCCAGGAGACGTCGTGCCGAACACGGCCATTGCCACTAGTCGACCGCTTCGGCCACGGCCCATTCCACGAGGCGATAACCACCGGACGCGGCGCGCCCGGTACAGCCGGCAGGTCTTCGGACTCGCAGGCCCGCGACTGCCCTATAGGGGGCAACCGCTCCTAGTGGCCGTCGCTTCCCAGCCGGGGTGGGCCAGTGCTGATGACGGCGGTCGTTCCTGCATATACCGCTGCGGGACAGTCTCGGATTCTCACCGGGTTCCCTCTCGCGCCGCACCTAGATAGCGTGCGCCGCTCGATGCCGACGCCCGGAGGCGACGGCAGACCAGCTGCACCTGTCAGGCTATCCGACGGTGGGGTCCACTGGATTGCCCGACCACTCGGGGGGCCTGTGCGCCTGGAAAGCGCGCACGCCTTCCTTCGCGTCGTCGTGCGCCATGACCGCGAGATGGATCTCGGTTTCGCGGCGTCCTACGGCGGCGCGGTCGAGGTCGAACGAGTCCCACAACAACCGCTTGCTGGCCGCCACCGACATCGGTGCGGTGTTCGTGGCGATGTCATGCGCCACCGCCAGGGCTGCCGGAAGCACCTGGTCGGCGTCGAGCACCCGGCTGCCCAAGCCAAGCTCAACGGCGCGATATCCATCGAATGTCGCTCCGGTCAGCAGGATTTCGGCAGCGTTGGCGATTCCGACCATGCGCGGCAGCACCCAGTGTGCGTACGCGTCGCCGACGACTCCGCGCCGCACCTGGACCACGCCGTACCGGGCATCGGCGGCGAAGAACCGGATGTCGCACTGCAACGCCAACGTCAATCCCAACCCGATCGCGTGGCCGCTAACGGCGGCGATCACCGGCTTCGACAGCGTCCAGGCGGGTACGTCGATACCGGCCGCAGAAAACCCCGCACCGGGCTCGCCGAAGGTGTCCTCGCCCGCGGCGAGGTCGGCGCCTGCGCAGAACGCCGGCGGGGCGCCCGTCAGCACGATGGCACGCACGCCATCGTCACGGTCGCAGCTGCGGTAGGCGTCCGCGAGCTCCTCGCGCATGCCGTCGCCGACGGCGTTGCGCTGCTTGGGCCGGTTGAGCGTGATGGTCGCCACACCACTATCGATGGCCAGCAGCAATGTGCGGTATTCAGGTGATGGGCTCATTGATTGTAATGCTGTCGCATTGGGCATCCCCTAACGTCGCCTTAATCCGTATTCATCGATCTTTTGGAGTTACAGCTTTGACTCGAGCCGCCAATCAGCAGGTCACCACCCAGTTTGAGGTCTGGCCGGGAAAGGCCTACCCGCTGGGGGCGACCTACGACGGCACTGGGACCAACTTCGCGCTGTTCAGCGAGGCCGCCGACCGTGTCGAACTGTGTCTGTTCGATGCCGACGGCGTCGAGACTCGGCTCACGCTGCCCGAGGTCGACGGTTTCGTCTGGCACGCCTTCATCCCCAACGTTGAGCCCGGCCATCGCTATGGCTACCGGGTCCACGGCCCGTATGACCCCGAAACAGGCCACCGATGCAATCCCAACAAGCTGCTGCTCGACCCGTACGCCAAGGCCATCGAGGGCACGTTCGACTGGAATCAGTCGCTGTTCAGCTATAACTTCGGCGAGCCGGACAGCCGCAACGACGACGACTCGGCGGCCAGCATGCCCAAGTGCGCCGTCATCAACCCCTTCTTCGACTGGGGCGTCGACCGCCCGCCCGGCCACGAGTACGCCGACACAGTCATCTACGAGGCGCACGTCAAAGGGCTCACACAGACGCATCCGGATATTCCCGAGCAGATCCGCGGCACCTACGCCGCTGTCGCACACCCGGTGATCATCGAGCATCTGAAGACGTTGGGTGTCAATGCGATCGAGCTCATGCCCGTCCACCATTTCGCCAACGACTCCACGCTGATCGACAAGGGTCTTTCCAACTACTGGGGCTACAACACGATCGGGTTCCTGGCGCCGGATTCCAAATACAGCTCCAGCCCCAATCCCGGCGGGCAGGTGCAGGAGTTCAAGGCGATGGTGCGCGCCCTGCACGAGGCGGGCATCGAGGTGATCCTTGACGTCGTCTACAACCACACCGCCGAGGGCAACCACCTCGGCCCGACGCTATCCATGCGCGGCATCGACAACGCGGCCTACTACCGTCTGGTCGACGACGACAAGCGCTACTACATGGACTACACCGGCACGGGTAACAGCCTCAACGTCGGCCACCCGCACACGCTGCAACTCATCATGGACTCGCTGCGGTACTGGGTGACCGAGATGCATGTCGACGGTTTCCGGTTCGACCTCGCTTCGACGCTGGCGCGCGAGTTCTACGACGTCGACCGGCTTTCGACGTTCTTCGAACTCGTGCAACAGGATCCGACGGTCAGCCAGGTCAAGCTGATCGCCGAACCGTGGGACGTCGGCCCCGGTGGCTATCAGGTCGGCAACTTCCCGCCGCAGTGGACGGAGTGGAACGGCAAGTACCGCGACACCGTGCGTGACTACTGGCGTGGGGAGCCGGCCACGCTCGACGAGTTCGCGGCCCGGTTGACCGGGTCGGCCGACCTCTACGAGAACACCGCCCGCCGGCCGGTGGCATCAATCAACTTCGTCATCGCCCACGACGGCTTCACGTTGCGGGATCTGGTGTCCTACAACGAGAAACACAACGAAGCCAACGGCGAGGACAACAACGACGGGGAAAGCCACAACCGGTCGTGGAACTGCGGGGTCGAGGGTCCGACCGATGACCAAGAAGTCAACGAGCTGCGAGGCCGGCAGCAACGTAACTTCCTGACCACACTGCTGCTGTCGCAGGGTGTTCCCATGCTCGCGCATGGCGACGAACTCGGGCGCACGCAACAGGGCAATAACAACGTCTACTGCCAGGACAACGAGCTGTCCTGGATCGACTGGTCCACAGCGGACACCGAGCTGATCGAGTTCACCAGTACCGTGTCGGCGTTGCGGGCCGCGCACCCGGTGTTCCGACGGCGGCGGTTCTTCTCCGGCGTCCCGGTGCGCAGACGCGGAGGCGACGGCCTACCCGACATTGCGTGGTTCGCACCCGACGGCTCGGAGATGAGTGACGAGGACTGGGACTCCGGGTTCGCCAAATCGATTGCGGTGTATCTAAATGGGAACGGCATTCCTGATCTCGATGAGCGCGGTCAGCGGGTCACAGACGATTCGTTCGTGCTGTGTTTCAACGCCCACTACGAGCCGATCGAGTTCGTGTTGCCCGAGGAACGGTTCGGCCCCGCATGGGTCCCGGTGATCGATACCGCCGCCGACTCGAACGCCGAGGTCGAACCCAAGCCCATAGCGTCCGGCGGCACGTTGACGGTGGAGGGGCGCGCGGTCGTCGTGCTGCAGGCCGCCGCGCTCTAGGCGGTCACTTCTCGACGTCGAAGAACGAGTCGCCGTCCTCGGGGGTTCCGTCGATCTGGCCGCTTTCGGTGCCGTGTTGCGTGGGGTCGAGGCGGTCGAGTTCGTCGTCAGACATTGACACGGTCTCCCGGTTGTTGTCATCGGCGTCGCGCGGGTCAATATCGTCGGGCCCGACGTCGGGCACCTCCTCGGCCAGGCGCTCGTCCAACGTCTCGTCGTCTTTGGCGGCTATCCACCTCTCCGGCGGGTCGACCACCTCGTCGCCGTCGTCGTTACGCACCTCGTCGGAGTCGAGCGCCTCTTCGGGTGTGAGCGGGTTGTCGTCGGATACGTCGCGTGCCATGTCTGCCATGTTGCCCGACGCGGCACTCGCCTAAACAACGAATGGCCACATCGCAGAAGCGTTGTGCGAGAGCATTCTTGCCGACCAAACTGGGCCTACCGTACCAATTCGTATGGTACGGTCCGGTGCTGTAGCAACCGTGGCCGCCGTGGCCGCGCAGAGTCCTGTTCTTCGTTGCGGGCTGGGCGGACCGGCGTGGGGGGTCGAAGAGCGGTGGCACCCCACGGCGGCCGCGGTTGCCGGGTCCCCTTCGGATCCGTCGAAACATCGTTCTATAAGTCTTTGCCGATTGAATTTCGCGAGCGTAGGTAACGCCACATGCTGCCCGCATGACGTTGGCTCCCCGCACCGGGTGCCCGTTGACGGTGGATGACTGGGTACAGGCCGGCTTCGCACTGCTCTCCGAGGGAGGGCCGAACGCGCTGCGTATCGGCCGGTTGTGTGACCGGCTCGAAGTACCGAGGGCAGCTCGGTGTTGTTCGCCACGGGCGTCGGCCTGCTGCACGAGGCTCCGGTCGCCCATGAGCCGCCCACCCCGCTGCGTGGGGACGTCCTGGATCTCATGCTCCGGCGGTAGACCCGCTCGGCTTCAGCCCGGTCTTGTCGTCCAGGTACTGCAACAGCTGGTGGGCGGCGAGCTCGACGTCCTTGTGCCGCCATTCGGCCGCCCGGTAAACGCACGCGATCAGGCCTGTGCGGTGGAGCCTCCTGAGGTCGCCGTAGACGAACGCGTAGCGCGCCTTGGTGCCGTCGGTGGCACCTTCGGTCAGCCCGAGGTGCCACTGCGCGTAGTCCTCCCATGAATGCGATTCGAGATAGGAGTTCTGCGCGTCGGCATTCGGCTGCACATCACCCCAGTCGCTGTCGAGCACGTACTGGTGGGCGTCGATGAGTGCCCGCGCCTTGGCCACCGCGTCAACGTTGAGCGAGTACTTGGCCATGGTGGCACTCTCCTCGAGCTAGCGACGCAGTGCCCGCACGGCGTCGGCCAGGGTCCACACGGCGATACCCAGCAGCGCAATGTCTTTCATCAGAAAGCCACCGGTCAGTGACAGCGCTGGGAATCCGCCCTGTGCGTCCTCGAATACCCCGGCGGTAGTGAACATGAAACTTATCGTCGAGGCGAAAAGTGCGACGGCGAGCAGGCTTCCTGCGACGGAAATCCTGGGCCACCACGGCTTGACCGCGAGCAATACGGCGGCCGTGATCTCGAAGACGCCGAGCAATGCCGAGAACGTCGTCACCGAGAAGACGTCGTACACCCAGCTCATGAGCGGGCTGTCGGACACCAGCCCCACGATGCCCTCGGCCTCATACGTCATGAATTTCAGTCCGCCGTACCAGGCGAGCACGATGACCAGGCCGTAGCGCACGATCAGGCCCGCGGCCGTATCGATGTTCTTCTGCGTGGATTCGATCTGTTGTGTCGTCATGTAGCGGTAGTGCGGCGTTGCGCCGCCACCGTTACACGCTCAGCCGACAAGCCGCGCGATCGACTTCAACGGGATCGGCAGCCAACTGGGCCGGTGCCGCGCTTCGTAACCGGCCTCGTACACCGCCTTGTCGAGTTCATAAGCCAGGAGCAGCGGCCCGGAGTCGCGCGGATCGACACCGGAGATCTCCGCGTAACCCTCGCAGAACGAGCCGGCGTTGCGCTCCACCCATTCGCGGGCTCGCGCGCCGAGCTGACGGTCCAGGCTGTCGTCTCGCGAGTCGCTCGACTGGTCCATCAACCGCTGAAATGCCGCGTACTCGTAGGAACGCAGCATCCCGGCCACGTCCCGCAACGGCGAATCGGGCCGCCTGCGCTGGTCGAGCGGCTGTCCGGGCTCACCTTCGAAGTCGATGACCAGCCAGCCCGCAGGGGTGCGCAACACCTGGCCGAGATGCAGATCGCCGTGTACGCGCTGCACCGCGATCGTCTCCTCAGCGAGCTTGCGGTAGCGCTCCTCGATCAGCGGGATGTACTCCTCGAGTTCCGGCACCGCCGTCGCGACCGCCGCCAGTCGCTCCAGCATGGTGTCGGTCGCGAACAGTGTTGAGCTGGTCTCCAGCTGGTCGGCCAGTGTCACGTGCACCGACGCGACCGCCTCACCCAACCGGAAGGACTCGCCGGCGAAATCACCGCCGACCTCGTCGGCGTAGAGGTCGCCTTCGGCGAACAGGTCACGGGTGCTTGCCAGCGCCATGTCCCAGCCCTCGGCGGAGTTCGCCGCGAAGTCGGTGACCATGCCGAGCGCGCAGGGCTGGTTGTCCCACGTCGTCTCGAAGGAACCCAGCAGCCGAGCCACGTGCGGGTTACCCGCTCGCGCCAGCACCCGGTTCAGTTCGATGTCCGGGTTGGTGCCCGGGGTGATACGGCGGAAGATCTTGAGGACGGCTTCCTGCTCGAAGACCACGCTGGAGTTGCTCTGCTCGACGCCCAACAACCGAGGCGCGATGTCCAGCGGCAGTGTGACGTCGGGCTCCTTGAGGAACCGCACCGTCGCATCGGGCGGGCCGACCGTCGCCGAAGTATCGATCAGCGACAGCAGATACTGCCCGGCCGACGGGTCGTAGACGGCGTCGTAGGCGGTGCGATCGCCGTCGGTTCCGATCATGGCCGCGTCGGCGAACTCCTCGATGGGCTCGACGTTCCACTGCACGATGACTTGATAACGCTCCGAACTGCCGTCGGTGTAGGACACGTCGAGCAGCACGAGGTCCAGGTCGTCGTGTAGGGAGACAGAGACCGCGGGGGCGGCGGAGGCGAGTTCGCGGCTGCGGCCGGCGTACCAGCGCTGGTGCGGAAGCCATTCGTCGAACGGCAGATTCACGGCGCACCTCCTGGTTCCGGTTCGGGTTCACGCAGTGCGAACCAGTAGAAACCATGGCCGGGCAGGGTCAGCAGATACGGCAGCTGACCGACACGTGGGAATTCGACGTGCCCGGTCATCTCGATCGGCGTGTAGCCGTTCCAGTGCTGCAGGTTCAGCTCGATGGGCTGCGGGAAGCGCGACAGATTGTTGACACACAACACGGTGCCGCCCTGCTCCTCGTCTTCCATCTCGCGAACGTACGTCAGCACCGACGGGTTAGACCCGCTGAGCTCGCGGAAGGTGCCGATGGCGAATGCATCGTGGCGTCGACGCACAGCGAGCATCGTTCGTGTCCAGTTGAGCAGCGACGTCGAACTGTCCCGCTGCGCCTCGACATTCACCGACTGGTAGCCGTAGATCGGATCCTGGTTGGGCGGCAGGTACAACCGGCCGGGGTTGGCGGTGGAGAAGCCCGCGTTGCGGTCCGGTGTCCACTGCATGGGGGTGCGCACGCCGTCGCGGTCGCCGAGCCAGATGATGTCGCCCATGCCGATCTCGTCGCCGTAGTAGAGCACCGGCGAACCAGGCAGCGACAGCAGCAGGGCGGTGAACAACTGCATCTGGTTGCGGTCGTTCTCGAGCAGCGGTGCGAGCCGGCGTCGGATGCCGACGTTGGCCTTCATCCTCGGATCCTTGGCGTATTCGGCGTACATGTAGTCGCGCTCTTCATCGGAGACCATTTCGAGCGTCAACTCGTCGTGGTTACGCAGGAAGATTCCCCATTGCGCCATGTCCGGAATGGGCGGCGTCTGCGCCATGATCTCGGAGATGGGGAAGCGCGACTCACGTCGGACGGCCATGAAAATTCTTGGCATCAGCGGGAAGTGGAAAGCCATATGGCACTCGTCGCCGCCGGTTTTTGGATCGCCGAAGTACTCGACCACGTCGGCGGGCCACTGGTTGGCCTCGGCCAGCAGCACACGTCCGGGGAACTCGTCGTCGATGACCTTGCGGCAGTGCCGCAGGAAGGCGTGCGTCTCCGGCAGGTTCTCGCAGTTGGTGCCCTCACGCTCGAAGAGGTAGGGCACGGCGTCCAGACGGAAGCCGTCGATGCCGAGGTCCAGCCAGAAGCGCAGCACGTCGATCATGGCTTCCTGCACGGCAGGGTTGTCGTAATTCAGGTCCGGCTGGTGCGAGAAGAACCGGTGCCAGTAGAACTGCCGGCGCACCGGGTCGTACGTCCAGTTGGACTCCTCGGTGTCGACGAAGATGATGCGCGCGTCCTGGTAGCGCTCGCTGGTGTCGCTCCAGACGTAGTAGTCGCCGTAGGGGCCGTCGGGATTGCGCCGGGATTCCTGGAACCACTCGTGCGAATCCGAGGTGTGGTTCATGACCAGGTCAGTGATGACGCGGATACCGCGGCGGTGCGCGGCGTCCAACAGCTCGACGAAATCCTCGACGGTGCCGAACTCGGGCAGCACCTTGTAGAAGTCGCGGATGTCGTAGCCGCCGTCGCGCAGCGGCGAGTCGTAGAACGGCGGCAACCAAATGCAATCGACACCAAGCCATTTCATGTAGTCGAGGCGTTCGGTCAGGCCGCGCAGGTCACCGCTGCCGTCGGAGTTGGAGTCGTGGAACGCCCGTACGAGAACCTCGTAGAAAACGGCGTGCTTGAACCACGTCCGGTCCTCGGGCAGCGCACGCGCGTGCCCGAAGTCTTCTGCGGTCGGATGCTCGACCACGCCATCCTCGACGTGGCTGCCTTCCGTGGGGTCGTGGGTGCTGTCGTCCATACAGACTTCAAACCTACCCATGTCCGGGCGAATTGAACCGCCCAGAATCTGGCGGTCGGCGCGCGTCGTTTGCTGGTTTTCCAGCGTTTGTATCGGTGATCGGTACGGGCTGATGGAGGCGGCGGCCAGCGCGACGTTGGGTCAGCGGCTCTATGTCGCGCGTGGACGCGCGAAGCTGTCCACCAAGGAGGCGGCCAACGGTGTGGGTCTACGCAAGGACCTCATCGAGGCCGTCGAGGTGGAGGTGGACGTGACCGAGTCCTTCGCCCCTTTCGTGCTCGAGTGTTGGGTTTTCGCACGCTTCGGGCGCGATGGGCGTGACAAAACCACACACTCGACGCCAGGCTGGCCGTTTGCTCGGCCCCGTCGGGGGTTGCTTAGCCCGTACTGCTGGTGGTCGCTCGCGAAGGCCTTCCGTAACTCGTCCCTGCTGGGCTCATCAGGTAATCAGTTGGTGCTGCGCGGCGCATTCGTCGACGTCGGCTCGGCGGAATTGGTGCGTATGGCGATATTGCAGTTCCGGTAGCATTTTCGTCGTGACGGCTGAGGAGGATGGTCGAGAGCTCAGCGCGGAACTGATTGCTATGGGGAGTGACAGTGACTGAGGATTTGCGGGTCGACACCGCGCTTGTCCGTCAGTCCGGCGGCAAGTTGGAGACGATCGCGGGATTGATCCCAGAGCCGCCCGCCGCGTTCAGCCCCGCGGGTGCCGATGCGCTTTCGACGGCGATCGCCGGTCGAGTGGCCGAGGTGGTCGATCCGGTGATCGCCCAGATGCCGATCACCAAAGAAGAGCTGACCCGCTTTGCCCAGAACGTCATGCAGGCCGCGGACAGTTACGACAGCACCGATCGGCAGATCGCCGAGGAGATCCTCAAGCGTCTGGGGCTGTTCGAGGACGCGGCGGGTGCTGGCGGTGGTAGCCCAGCAGGCGGCACGGGCGGCGCGCCCGGAGCGACGGGTTTTACGACGGCGGGCTCCCCGGCAGCGGGCGGAGGGCAATCCGATCAGATGGGCCAGCTGATGCAGATGGCTCAGCAGGCCGCGCAGATCCCGATGCAATTGGCCGGCCTGGCCGCAGCGATTCCGCAGGCGATGATGCAGGGCGTGCAGAGCGCCGTGCAGCAGGCGAGTCAGCTGGCGCAGTCTGGCGAGGGCGAGGAGAAGCTCCCCGGTGAAGACGAGCAAATGCCGGAAGAGGATCGTGAGGAGCGGCCCGAGGACAAGCTGGAGCCGCAAGCCGAAGCGGCGCCGGGTAATTCAGGTGGGGAGCGGGTGCCCGACGCTGGTCTGCAAGAACCCGCACCGCAAGCCCCGCCTGCGCCGAAGCCCGCGCCGACACGGCCTGCTGAGTCAGGGCCGGAGATCGCGCTGTGAGTTTTCAGCCACCTGGCGGTCCGCCTCCTCCGCCTCCGCCTGGTGGCCCGCCGCCCGGGAATCCTTATCCGCCACAGGGGTATCCGGGTCCACAGCAACCATGGGTCGCTGGCCCACCGCCGAAGAAGCGGGGCAAGGGCTGGAAGTGGGGCCTTGGAGCGTTAGCGCTGCTTGTAGTCATCGGAGTGACTGCAGCAGTGACGATTTCGGTCACCAAGGACGGTGGCGACGGTGGCGACGGTGATCCCTCGCCGACGGGTGAAACCTTCGGTCTGGCCAGCGCCGACGACAAAGGCCCCGCGAACATCATCACCGAAGATCCGAGTTGCGCTGCGTGGGGACCGATCATCAACACACTCGCAAAAATAGAAAAGAATGGCTGGGACAGAATTGATCGCGCGATCCCGGCTACGGAATGGACTCCAGACCAACGTCGGCAGCACGATGAAGTTGCCCGCGTGATGCGAACGACTGCCGATCAAGCGGTGCAGCTGGCGAAGGTGACCCCGCACCGTGCAATGCGCGAACTGTACGAGCAGTTCATCGCATACACCCGGGCCTACGTCGAAGCTATTCCCACCTACACGCAGTCCGACAACGAGCTCGCCGGCGTGGCTGGGGGCAGCTCTAACGCCGTGACGCGTATCTGTACCGGTATTGAGTACGGAGCGGCCGAGGCTCGAGCGCCCCTAGTCCCCGCTCCTCTGGCACCGGAAGTCGTAGCGCCGCTGACCGACCCGGCCGATCCTAATCGGTTCCTCGCTGACGGGGACGACACCTGTTCTGAATGGATCGAACTGCTAACCAAATTCGATAGGGACGCGACCGCGTGGAAGGCTCTCGACCCGGCTATCCCCGCCAGCGATTGGAATCCCGAGCACCGGAGTGTAATAGACGGCGTCATACCTGTGATGAATGCGGTGGCTGACGACATGGAGCGCCTAGGCCTCCAGAGCAGCAATCCAACGCTGCAGGACTTCGCAACCCTCGCCGCCCAATACCGCAGAGCATACGCAGGCGCGCTGCCCTCATACTCGACCGCCGACTCGTACTTGGGCGGAGTAGCCGCCGGCATTACATCCGCTATCGCCGATGCGTGCAGAGCGTCGGAGAGTTAGCCGATGGGCATCGGCAGGCCGTCGGATCCACATGGAATGACTGCGCCTCCGGCGTGGCCTGAAGTCGACGAAGACACGCTGCGCTCTTGCGCCGAGACCTTCGAAACGGTTGCGACCACGGTGGGATCACAGCTCGACGCCACGAAAGTGCAGCGCCTGCAGATGTTCGGTGGCGTCGGTATTTGGTCAGGCGGGGGGGCGACGGCGGCGAACGGTGCCCTAGACAAGGGGATCGCAGACTTAGAAGGACTCAAGACTCGGCTCGGCGCCTCGGCAAAGCTGTTCCGTGACAGCGTGTCCGCGATCGTCAACGCAAAGAACACGATCATCGATAACGTCGATAAGGCCAACGATCTGATTGACCTGATCAACGCTGCCGAAGGATCGGAGTCTGAAAAAGAGTCGGCAATTCAGGCCATCGTGGACGCAACCCGCGGCGAGAATATCGATGTAGTCACCTTGGCTGGTTCGCAAGTTTCAGGTAAGTCTCCTATGGGAGAGACCGGCGGCCAAAGTCCCGAGGTCGGCTCAGCGGGATCCGTCTCAGAGAACGGAGTAGGCGAAGAGCGCGTAATTCTCGCCAGTAATCTGACTGGGCCTGGCAGCGGCAACATCAGTACAGCTCCACCGCCTGCCGTCCCAACCGCCAACGATCCTGTCATACCAGACGAGAGTTCAACGGGCACGGGTGACGAACTGAACCCGCGCGATGAATTGACGTCCGAGGTTCCAAACGAGCCTAGTAGCCCGATAGCTCCCCTCGAGAGTTCGCACAGTCGGGGGGGAGACGGATCGGAGGTGGCCAATGCGGCACCCCCACCTCCCGTCGAAGCCCCACCTGCAGCAGGACCCGGGCCGCCGCTACCTGGAATTCCCGGAATGCCCGGCGCCCCAAGCGCTCCCAACGCGCCAACGTCCCCAAGCGTGAGTTCGCCGTCAAGCCCGCTGTCGAGCCCCTCAGCGCCGTCAGCGCCGTCGGCACCGAGTGCGTCAACTGCACCGAGCACTGCCAGCGCCACACCTTCTACGCCGGCACAAGGCCTGACCGAATTCCAGCGCTCCATGGCCGAGGCGGCGGCCAAGGCCGCCCAAACTCCTATCCAGCCAACACAACCGTCCGTGCCGATGAACTCCGCTCCGCTCGCACAACCGCTCGCTGCCCCAGCTGCACCCGATGCGCCAGCGCCAACCACGCCGTCCCAAACCCCTTCAGCTTCCGGACCAGCAGGCGGTTCCGCAGCGCCCGTCGCACCCGCGCCCGCACCCGGTACCGGCGCTCCGGCCGCACCACCCGTACAACTCGGCCCCCCAGCCACACCACCACCCGCGGCACCCGTCGCATCACCTGGCCCCGTCGGGTCGGGCGCCGTCCCACCCGCGACCGCGGCACCTGGCGCCGGCGCGGTAGGTGCTGCGCCCGTACCGGTTTCGGCCGCCCGCGCGCATCGTGAAGCAGCCGCCGCAGCCGCAACCGCCGGCGCCCTACGCCGCCGCTCGACCGGCAAGGATCCCGCGATGTTGGCACAGCGCATCGCCGCCGCCCTCAACGCCGGCGTGACCGACGTCGGCTTCTACTGGCTCACCGGCCTGATGAAGGACGGCACGATCGTCATTGCCAACAACTACGGGCTCGGCTACATCCCCGAGGGCGTGAACCTGCCCGAGAACATCAAAATGGCCACCGCCGACGAAAGCATCCCCGCCCCCGTCCGCGGTACCTGGGCGACGTATCCCATACTTGCGCTTCATGGTTGGGCCCAACACCACGACACCGATCTGCGTGCGGTCATCGCCACCGAGGACCAGTTCAAAGGATTCGACCCCGGCGCAGCCAAGATAATCCTGCGCCACGACGACATCCCAGACAACGGAACCATGGAGGGCCGCCACCGCTTACAGGTGATCGCCCCCGACGCCGCCACCAAGTTGGCCGCAGTAGGCCGCGCCGGTCTGTCCGACCTCTTGCCTCCGCCGCCTACCGACGTCAACGCCCCCAAGGACGAACGCTCAAACCTGTGGTTCGAGGTGTTCCGCCCACTCTTGAGCAACGTGCCCGACCGTGCGGCAGTTCAGCTCGAGAACTTCGTGAGCTACGCCAACCACGCGCAAGAGCTGGCCCTGTACCGCGCGCACACCGCCGTCGACCATGCTGATCAACGCGCTGCGATCGCCGACTGGATTTACTGGCAACACCTGAGCGTGTTGATGTCCGACGCCATTTCCACTGAGGCCACCGTCTGACCATCCGTTGTCGACGCGTTTTTGACGGCGTGGTCGCACACGCGGCGAGCTTTCGGAAACGGCAGGCCGGTAAGCGGCGCGGAGTATGACATCAGCGGCAGCCTGCGCGAATTGGCAGCCAGCCTCGCATCTGCTGGGCCTGATTCACAGTGGTTCGGTCCTGCTGCCACCAACTACGACGAGGCCAATGCCAAGCAGCGGCGAATGATTGGCCAACTTGCCGTACTCGATCAGCGCCTAGCCTCACAGATCGATCTGTCCGCGCAGGTTGTCGAGTCTGGTCGGGGCGATCTCGAAGCCGTTCGGCAGCGGATTATCCATGCGGCCGCCGCGTTACTCGAGAAGCAGGCGGGTGAGCGTTTGGCATTGGCGAATCGCGCAGGCAGGCCTTGCGCAGCTCCGGGAGATTGTCCAGCCATCCCGCGACCGACGAAAATTCTCCAGCACCGCAATGGGCGAAGGACTTCTCGCAACTTGGCCAACAGTTCAACGCAACTCTGGCGACCATCGACCAGAGATGTCCTGCCTAGTTCGGCCGAGCCAGCAGTCCCCTGCGGCCTTTCACCTCCGCATTCGAAAGAACTGCAAATGGCTCGCCGCAGACACGGGATAATCATTTGGTGGCCACTTCCATCTCAGCTGTCGCGGCGTCGCAACCTGAGCGCCTCGTCACAGCGGCCGACGAAGTCAGCACACAGACGACGCAGCTCGACAACCTGATCACCACGCAGCGCGACTCGATCAACAAGCTGCGTGAAGGCTGGTCAGGATCGGCGGCCGACGCGGCCATAGCGCGAGGCGAAGAGAATCTCGCCACCCAGGAAGCGCTGCGCGATAAGTTGCAGACGCTGCAGGAAGTGCTCTCCACCGGCGGCGGGCAGCTGGGCTCCACGCGTACCGCACTGCTGGACATGGTCGGTCAGCTCAGGGGCCAGGGGTGGCAGATCTCCGATGCCGGCGTCGCGACGCCCCCACCCAATCTCTCCGAGGTATTCCGCAGTGTCCCGCAGGCCTACACGCAGATGATCCAGAAGTTACTCAAGACCTACGACGGGATTGATGGCGAGACTGCCGCCAGATTCCCGACATTCGAGGGATTTGCTTCAACCGGGTAACTCTGTCGAGCTCGGTCTTCGTCGCCGATCCCGAGGCCGGTTCAGGCGTGCCGCCGCCGTAACGCTGGCGTCAGCTCGGGATGTTGACGCCGCCGATATCGTCGCCTGCCACTTGATCTTCGCGAATGTACGCGCGCGCCGCGGCGTCCAAACTTTCGCTGTAACGACGCGCACTCTCGACCACCGCGGTGACCGCTGCGGTAATGCCCGCTTGCGCGCTGCGGCACGATTCCGCCGTGAGCATTTGCCCCGCCGCCGCGGCTTCGCCCACCAACAGGTCAGCCTGGATGCGCCTCAACGCGTCGGCTGCTTCATCGAAAGCCGCTGTGGCAGTGAAGAGAACCTCTGGATTCACCTTCGGTAGCTCACCGCTCATAGCTCACTCCCCGCGCGATCAGAACCGCAGATTCCGCAACAGGTCGTACACGCTGGCGATCCACAGCAGCAACGGAATGATCGCCGCAATGGCAGCACCGTCAAGCAACTCGAGTATTCGCTTGGTCACCGGCGACACCCGCTGCACGCTGCTGGCCGCGCCGACAACAATCAAGGCGACGAGACCGAGGGCCAAGTACAGGCTGAGCACCAACCACGCACGATCGGGACTCCACAGCGATAGCTTGACCATCACGCCTGTCGGGATGATGACAACTGCCGCCAACAACGCCCAGGCGCACCACCGCTCGGCGTACAGCCGGGACCGGAAACCGCAGATCGACGTGGCAAGCCCAGCGACGATCATGCTGTGAATGAAGAAATGCCCTTGCACCACAACGGTGATCGAACCGATGGACAAGATCAGGGCACCCGCGGTCACGAAGCCGATCAGCAACCGCCTCGCCAACTGGCTACGTTCGTGCAGCCGTGCCGCGGAGTCTGGCACCGACTCGATAATCGCCTGCCAGGTCGGCGATTCATCGCCGACGGGCGTGGCGACCGGATCGAGAAGTTCCTCGCTGCCCACGGTCTCACCGGGCGCCGGTATCGGCGGCAGTGCGATCCGCGCCACGGCGACTGTCAGTTTCGCCGCGTTCGTCACCACGATCAGACCGAATGCGATCGCGCCGGCGGGCACCCAGAACTGCCAGCCGTAGCCGAAAGCCACCGCCGCCGCAGTTGCGGCGATCGATGCGACCGCGAAAAACGCTGCCAGCTCAGCTCTTTTTCGCGGCCCGCCGCGCGTCGCCAACGTCAACAACAGCACCACTGCCGCCGCGCCGGCGGCCTGCGGTGCACCGAGCGAGTCGTAGCCGAGCGGTAGCGGAACGGCGAGCGCCGCCGCACCTGCGAGCGTTGGCAGCGCCGCAACCAGCAGGCTCTCCGACATGTCGACATTCAGATAGCGGTTGGTCGCCAGCATGCTGCCACCGAGCAGCCCGAGACCGAGCACGGCCAGCGCCACGGCCCACCACCAGGCATGCCCGCTCTGCAACCACGCCACCATCGACATCACTGTCGTCGCCAGCGCAGTGAACGGAATCGCCAGGCCGACAAAATGATTCAGCGCGGTACGGTCGAACTCTGGCGACTCATCGAGAACCGCGATCGCGTCGATCACATCCTCGACCAACGGCCGGTAGCGCTCGGTTCGGCTGACGGAGACCAGCGTCAGCAATGACCCGTCGACCACACCGGCGTCGTCCAACGATTCACTGAACCTCAGCGGTGGTGCGCCCGGTCGCGCGAAGGCCCACACTCCCTGCGCCGAGAAGTCGAACCCGGCGAGCACGTCCTTGGGGGTGTCCTCGTGTAGTTCGGCCAGCACCGACACCGTCTCATCGATGTACGTCTCGATCGGCGCCGACGCCGGCAGCACCAGGTCGGTCATTCGCCGCCCGGTCAGGATCGTCACTCGGGTGGTCGACGGCCGGCCGGGTGTCACACCCGACGACGCTGGTGCCGCGGCGGCGGTGGAGGTCAACGCCGTTCGAGCCTGTCGAAGTCATCGGACAACCCCGCGGCCAATTCGATGATCCGCCGGCGGAAGTCCTTGCCGAGCAGGTCGAGCTGGATCTCCGTGCCGGCCGCAATGTGCTTGTCGTAGGGCAGCACAATGACTCGGCCCGGCGGGACATGGCGCTCGAACTGCTGCACCAGATCCTCGATGTCGATGTTCGGCTTACCCGGTACGACGTGATTGATCACCACGCACGAACGGCCCAACAGATCCTGATACCCGTTCTGCCGCAACCAGTCCATGGTGATCGCGGCCTGCCGCGCTCCGTCAATCGACGCGCTCGCCACGATCACCAGTCCGGAGACGGTGGAGAGCACACCCCGCGCGGCCGGCTGGAAGAGCCCCGCTCCGCAGTCAGCCAGCACCAGGTTGTAGTAGCGCGACACGATGCCCGTCGCACCCTTCCAGTCCTCGTCGTTGAACTCGCGCCGCGCGCCGCTGTAATCCTCGGAAGACAGGACCTCGAGGTTCGCGCTGTTCATGCTCGTGTACGCGCGAATATCGTTGTACCGCGCCAGCTCCTTGTCCGACAACAGATCACCGACCGTCGCTGCCGACTGACGCCCCGCACGGTCGGCAAGATTGCCGCCGTCCGGATCGGCATCGATGGCCAGGATCCGGTCACCACGCACCTTGCTCAACGCGGATCCGAGGGAGACCGTGATGGCGGTTTTCCCGACGCCGCCTTTGAGCCCGAATACCCCAATTTGGTAGGAGTCCCTGGCATTTCGGCGGATTCGGGTGTGCAGTTCCATTTCGTAGAGCTCGTCGGGCGACGGGCCCAGGTTGATGCGCGTCAACACGTACAGCAGGTGCCGCCAGCCGCGCGCCGACGGCATCTTGATGGCGGACTTCACGCCGACGTGTGCCAGCGCGTCGATCGCGCGGTGGTTGCCGATCGTCGCGGCCGATGTCGGCGCGGGCTGTCCCACCCGGAGAACGGAATCCTTCTCCGATTGCGCCTCGGCGAAGTGCTGCGAGGGCGCGGGCGCCTGTGCAGGCCGCGACAACGGTGGCGGCGCCGACCGCTGCTGCTCGAAACGCGCACCGGCCGGTCCGGTGGACATCGGCGTCCTCATCATCCCGTTGGGCTGTTGAAGCTGCGGAGCGGTCGAGCGGGTAGGCGGCATCTGGGTCGTGACCTCAGACTGACGCGGTGGCGGCGCCGATGCGGCCTGAGTCTTGTTCGCGGCGATAGGCATTGCGGGCGGCGGCGTCACTTCGCTTCGGCCCGGCCCGCTGGTGGTCATCAAATCTGTGGCGACGGTGTCACGCTCCCCGTCGTCGTCGGCGGACTGCACAGCATCGCCTGAAGAGTGGAAAAGCCGGTCATAGTCAGCCGACATGAGAACCCCTAATTGTTAGAAGTCGAGACGCACGCGGTGGGCGGAGTCCGCCTGGGGGACCCGCCCACCTGCGCGCACCATCGAAGAATCAGAACATTGCGGTGACGCCGGCTTCGGTCTGCGCCATGGACTGACCGGCGTTTCCAACGGTGTGCGCGAGATTCAGCAGGGCCGAGTTGAGCTCAGCAGAGGTGGCATCCCACCGCATCTGCACGGCCTGATAGGCATCCGAACCGGTGCCGCCCCACACGGAGGCCAGTGCCGCAAGCGAGGCCTTGCCTTCATCGAGCAGGGAATCGGTCCGCTGGACGGCCGAGCCGATCTCACCGGCTCCACCCTCGATCCCCGCGAAGTTCCATACCTGTTCAGTCATTGATTTCTCCTTATCTTTAGGTCTTTAAGTCGCTTGGGGCTAGTGGTTGATGTTCATCGATGACGAGAAGGCGCTGGCCTGGTCATCGTCGGTCGTCGTGTACTGGACTCCACCCGTGTGGATGTTGGCCGAGATGTCGTCGAGCTGCTTGGTCTGCTGTGCGGCCGCCTCCTGGAAGCGGAGCAGTGCCTGCTGAGCCGCGGTGCCGGCCTGGCCGACCATCTGGGCGGCGAGTGCACCTGCGGTTGCCTCGACCTGCGAGATGACTACCGTGAGCTCACCGGAGATCCGTCCAAAGTTCGCTGCCTCCTTGGCGAGGACAGCAACGTCTGTATTCATTGCCATGCTGGATACTCTTTCTCTCTTCCTTTGTCCTCACCATGTGATGGCGAGTCTTTCCGGCCAGTTGGCCGGGAAGTCTGTTGTGGGTGCGAGGAGTCGGTCACCAGTCGTCGTCCTCGTCTTCGCCCAGGTCCTGCGGAAGTACGCCCGGTGCCGTCAGCCCTGTTTTGGCCCCGCCGCTCTTACCGCGCTGGCCCATGCCGCCCATCGGGGCACCCATGCCGCCGCCTGCGCCGACGGGAGCAAGGCCCATACCGCCCGCGCCGGCGGCGGCGCCGGCCGGGACCGCGGGCTTCATCTCACCGATTAGGTTGGCCAACAAGGAGGTTCGTGCCGCCGTGCCACCTGCGCCCGGCAGCGACGCCGCGCGGACGAGGCCGGCTCCGGAACTGGCACCAGAGCCACCTGCCAGCGGGTGGTTGGACAGCGGACTTGTGCCGATCAGGCCCATCTGGGCCTTCTCGCCGCCCATGCTGCCCAGCTGGCTGAACATCGACGTCACCTGCTGCAGCGGCTGCGTCAGCTGTTGCATCGGCTGCATGACCATCTGGCTGGCCTGCTGCGGAAGCTGCCCGAGCGTCGATCCAAGCTGCGAGGCCATCTGCATGCCCATCTGCATGCCCTGCTGCATCTGGCCCTGATTGCCCGCCTGCTGAGCGGTGTTGTCGGCCCGCTGCGCCTGGCCTTCGGCACGCTGGGCGGCCATGTTGCCCTGCGACGCCGCATTGCCGGCATTCAGCCTTACGGTTTCCATCTTGGCCACAGCGCTGACCGTGGCGATCGCCGCGTTTCGCACCACGGCCCCCGGCGCCATTGCCGCTGCGGTTCCGATTGCCGCGCCGACGACACCCTCGCCGACACCGGGGACCACGATCGGCTTTGGCGTTGCGATCATCTCGAACATCAGGTTCAACAGGGTTTCGGCCTGATAGACGTCCATCGCCCCGGCGGCCTGATTCCACATCCGAATGAAGTAGTCAGCCTCGTTCAACGCGATCGGAACGGTGTTGACCCAGAAGAAGTTGGTGGCCTCGAGCACCCCGTGGGTGATGTGGTTCTGCTCGATCTCCGCTAGCGGTGGAGTGGTCGTCATCGCGGCGCTATAAGCGTTGGCCTGTGCCGTTGCCTGCAGAGCGCGCTTCATCGCCTGAGCGGAAACCGTCCGCAGCCAGATGACCATGGGCATGGTCGCGGTAACCGCGTGCTCACTGGCCGAACCGCTCCACACCGATGTCAGGGCAGCCAGACTCGCGGCCAATTCATCGGCCTGAGTCTCGAGGGAAATCGCCAGTGCTTCCCACCCCATCGCAGCCTGAAGCATGGGTGCCGGGCCGGCACCCATCATCAGCCGCGCAGTGTTCAGCTCGGGCGGCATTCCATGCCAATACATCGCTTATCGATTCCTCGCCTGTGGAGTCGGTGAGCGAGATGTCAGAAGTTGGTGGCGTTGGCGCTGTCGACCGCTTCGTAAATACCTGCGATCTCCATGTACGCCGCACCGGCGCGGGACAGCTCTTCCTGGGCAAACGTATTCAACGCCAGGGCCTCGATGCCTTCCTTGGCGAAGACGGCCGCTGCCTGAGCCGAAACCTCGTCCGCACCCGCGGGCACCAGCGCAGTGACTGCGGCAGTGGCGACGGTCCCGGCGGCAAGGCCACGCACGCCGTTTGCGACTACCTGTGCGCCAATTCCGACCGCACCTGGATTGTGTTCCATCGGTTGCATTTGCGCCATCTCCTCACATAGATATGAATTGCCTGGTTATTCATTTATGAAAGGCCTAACACACATAGCTATTGCGTCAGGAAGAATTTCCCGACCCCGTCGTCGGCACTTGAATTTATGTTTGCTAGGACGTCTTGATCCATATTAACCACGTCTGAGGGGTGCTCAGAACACTTCTTCTTCCGGTGGATCCACATAGGCCGCCTGGATGACCTCCTTCGCGTCCGGTGTGACGAGAAAAGCCTGGCCAGGGGGTCGGCGTTGCACCTTGATCTCCCGTGAGGGGAAGTCCTGCTTCTCCCCGGACAAGAACAGGGTCGGCGTACCGGCGCCGTACGCGGCACCCACGAACTTGTCCATGGTGGCCCGGTGCGCCTGACTCATCTGGCACGTCACGATGAGATGCAGACCGATGTCCGCCGAGGCGGGCAGCAACGGGAACAGCGGCGCCATCGGGGGCACCACGCCGCTCGCGGCGACGATCATGTGCCAGTCGTCGACCAGAAGGACGACGTCGGGGCCCCTCCACCATGACCGCGCCCGCAGCTGCGCGGTGGTGAGGTCAGGAGGTGGCAGCCGTTGTTTGAGATTGAACGCCAGCGCCTTGATCGCTTCGTCCAGCGACGTGGTGTTGCGGTTGATCGCCCCAGCGTCCAGCAGGTGGCTTTCCGGCACTGCGTCGAGGAGTCCTGAACGGAAATCGGCCAGCATGAACCGCACCTGCGCTGGGCTGCTGCGCGCACAAATGGCCTGCGCGACCGCGTGCGCGATACGCGTCTTGCCCGACTTCGGCGCTCCGAAGATCAGCAGGTTCGGCGTCGTGTTCATGGAGTTGTAGGCCACCGACAGATCCGATTCGCGCACGCCGAGCGGCACCGTCCACCGGGTTCGGTAGTCGCTGTCCGGGCCGGGTGGGTTCGGATCGAGTTCGTGTAGGTAGATGCGCTCCGGCAGCACGCGCACCTTCGGCGCCTGCTCGGTGTTCTGCGCGCTGATCGTCTGCACGGCCTCCGACATCGCCGAGACGAGATCGTCGGCACTGTGCACCCCGTCGAGTCGGGGGACTCCCATCATCAAGTGATGCTTCTCCAGCGAGATTGCACGACCGGGCCGGTTCTGTGGGATCTCGCGGGTGATGCGGTCGACCTGAGTCTCATTCACGTCGCCCAGCCGGAATTCGATCTTGGTACCGAGGTAATCGCGGATACGTGACTTCAACTCGGTCCACCGGGGCGTGGAAATCACTGTGTGCACGCCGAACTGCAGACCCTGCCCGGCAAGGTCCTGGACCATGGGTTCGAGATCTCCGAACTCCGCGACGAACGCCGGCCAGCCATCGATCACCATGAAGACATCGCCGAACGGGTCGGCGGCGGCGGGGTGGTTCGGATCTTCACGCATCTGCCGGTAAGCCGCCATCGACCCCACGCGCAGCTGCTTGAACAGCGCCTCTCGTTGGCGCAGAACGGCTTTCATTTCGGCGACGACGCGGTTCACCTTGTCTGGTTCCGACCGTGTCGCCACGCCGCCGACATGCGGCAGGTCCTCGAGGTACATCAGCCCGCCACCGCCGAGGTCGATGCAGTAGAACTGCACCTGCCCCGGCGTGTGCGTCGCGGCCGCGGACAGCACGAGCGTCTGGAGGAACGTGGACTTGCCGGTCTGCGGCGCGCCACCCACGGCGATGTTGCCGCCGGCCGACGCAACGTCAACGCCCCACACCTCCTGGCGGTGCCGCCGCGGCTCGTCCATGATCCCGAGCCCGAACCGCAGGGGCTGCCACTGGTGATCACGTTCGATGAGTTCGTTCACCGGGGTCGGATCGGCCAACGGCGGCAACCACATCCGATACGCGCGAGTCTCACCGGTCGCCAACTGATCGAGGACGACCTCGCGCAGCACCCGCTGCTCCGGTTCGACTGTCATACCTCGACTCCAGCCGCATCGAGAATCGGCGCCGCAGTGAATCGGTGGATACGGATCCGGTCCGGCCCCTGATGCTTTGGCTTGACTTCGCCGTCGTCGTCCTGCACGAGCGCGGTCGGCACATAGTTGACGCCGGTGTACACGCTGTGGAATTTGACGGGGTCTTCCATACCGACTCGGAGGAATCCGACGCCGCTTTCCTTGTTCGTGATGTATTGCGCCTCAGGCGTTCCGATCACCGCCTTGGATTCCGCCGAACTCGTGGTTCGCAGCGCGATCCGGTACGTGAGGTTGGGTTCCAGCTTGTCGATGCGCACACCGCCGGTGTTGAGCGACTGGGTGGCCAGCAGCAGATGGACCCGCAGCGAACGACCCACACGACAGATTCGATCGAAAAGCCCGATGAAGTCCGGGTGGTTCTGCAGCAATTCGGCGAACTCGTCGACGACCACGAAAAGCGTGGGCAGCGGCGGAAGTTCGGCGCCTCGTTCACGGTGCTTCTCGTACTCGGCCACACCGGACAGGGCGCCCGCGGCGCCGACCTGCAGGCCGGCCTGCCGCAGGATGGACTGCCGGCGGTCCAACTCGCCGGTGAGCACCTCACCCATGCGGCTGACGAGTTCGGCTTCCTCTTCCATGTTGGTGACGACCGCGGCGGTGTGCGGCAACTTCTCCATGCCCAGGAATGTCGAGCCACCCTTGAAGTCGGTGAGCAGCAGGTTGATCTGGTCGGGATGGTGCGTAGCCGCCAGCGACAGGATCAGTGTGCGCAAGAACTCCGATTTTCCGGAACCCGTTGTACCGATGAGCATCCCGTGCGGGCCCGCGCCGAACTCAGCACCCTCCTTGATGTCGAGATGCATGATGTCGCCGGTTTTCAGCTCGTGGCCGAAGGGGATTCGCAGCCGGTCGCGGTCGGTGTCGGTGAACATCCGCCACCTGTTGGGTGTCACGTCTTCGATCGTCTGCGCGCCGACCAGTTGGTGCCATTCGGTGGCGACCTTCTTCTGCACCCGTACGCTCTTGTCGATGATGGTGCCGGTGATCGACCAACCGGCGAGCTTGCGGGCGATGCGGCTCGCGCTATCCGGCTTCATCCGGTCAGTCATCGAAGTCACCAGTCGGAACGTCTGATTGGGCAGCCGGTCGTCGGCAGTGCCGTCGGCATCGACACGGATGCGGTACGCCGAGCCGCGGTGGTTTCCGAGTGTGATCACGGTGACGCCGGCCCGGCCGTCGACGGGAAACCCCGCCCGACCGCCCGAAAGATCGATGACGACGACGTACGGACCGGCAGGGGTGGCGTCGGGGGTGTGGGGACCGCGGGCGGTCAGATCGCTCAACCCGTCGGGACGGGTGAACACCAGGCGCGTCGCGCCCGCGGCGTCGGTGTCGGTCTGGTGCTGCACGTGGGGCAGCCACTTGAGCCAGGCCCAGTCCGGATCTTCCGGATTGTCGGTGAGCACCCGGATCTGCAACAGGTCCGGTGGATGAAAGACGGCCAGGTGGCAGATCATCGCCGTGAGCAGACCCGCAGCCCCGTCGGGGTCTCCGCCGACCGCAATGGTCGGAAAGGTACGCAGCTGCACCAGTTTGGGGCAGTCGTGGATCAACCCGTGGGTGCGCAGAAATTTTGTGACCCACATGTGGCTGACGGGTTCCAGATGCGGTTGGGGAGCTCCCTGCGGGCCGGCCAGCTCACCGCCGACCGCGGGCTTCAGCAAGCGGTCCACGGCGGGCTCGGCACCGAGACCGATCCGGACGGCCGAGAAGAAGTCCGCGTTGGTGGGACGCGACCATTGCCGATTGGTCCCGATGATGGAGAGCAGATCGTCGGGATGCGGTGCGTGATAGTTGAAGAACGTCACCTGAGCAGATGCCGACGACGTGACGCGGGTGCGAAGTCCCGCAAGGTATCGCAGGTATTCCTTACGGTCGGCGTTGATCTCGGGGACCCGCTTGCCGCCCGGGCCGCCACCCGCCATGAAGCCCACGGTGCCCATCACCATCATCAGCGGCATCATCAGCATGTACGGCGACAGCTGCCGGATACCGGTGAAGATCATGATCGCGATCATGCCGAGCATGCAGCCGCCCATGACCCACGGCAGCGCCTTCTGCATACCGGACGGCGGGATCTCGACACCGAGGTCATCCGGTGGTGTCACATTGATCTCGCCGGGCGTCAGACGTGGTCCGCGCTTGATGATCGGGGTGAACTTCTTGGTGGTCATCCGCCACCTCCGCTGTTCGCCGTCACGGGTTGCGCCCCGGCGTCGGCTCCGTCTTCGACCTTGCGCGGGTTGGGGTTTGGCGGCAGGGTGTCGTGTTCGAGCAGCGCTGCCTGTTTGGACAGCACCGGTCCGTCCACCAGGAGACTGACCACCTGCCACGGTGCGGTCACCGGTGCATTCAGGCCGATGGTGCCGCCCGTCTGCTCGTCGGACAAGCCGTACCGCACGCCCTGCGGATCGATGTAGTAGAGACTCTCGCCGTAGCGGGGGTCGGGAGACTGCAGGCGGATGTACTTGCCGCCGTCGAGATAGACGGTGGCGTCGCCACCGATCTGGTCTATTCCGCTGTTCATCGCCGACGGTGCGATCGGTAGATGACGGCCGGCGATCACCGTCGTCTTCGGCGCCTGATCGCCCGGCTCGCGCTGCCAGGCCCAGCACAGCGTCGGCGCCTCGTCACGCAACAGGATCTCCAACGGCTCATCCGGCAGCGGCGACACGAAAATCTGCTCGGTGATCCTCGCGACCGTGCTGGCTTCGACGGGCGGTGGCGTGACCAGTCCGAAGGAATTTGTTGCGCGCAGCGCCGCCGCGGTGGTGCCGTTGATCCGCGCCACGCCGTCAGCGAGCACCACGAAGTGCTGCTCGCCGTCTTCGGTGAGCGCCGTGAATACCGAGCCGATCACCAGATTCGGCGGCAGGCCAACGGTATTCGGTTCACCGAAACGGGCGATGGCCGGGAGCAGCAAGGGCCCGGAGTTGGGCAGCGCGTTGAAGAGTCCCTCCGAAATCGGCGTCGGCTTGGAGGTGACGGGTATACCTACCGCCGATGTCACAGCACGGTCGGAGAGGTCGATGGCGTGTCGTCCGGTCTCGGTCACCAGCCAGGTGTCGTTGTCGTAGCTCACCAGCACACCCTCGTCGGCGCGCATCGGGCCGACCGACGAGTCGACTTGCAGCGGTTGCACAATCACCGATGTCCTGACCTCGGGAGCCACACTTTCTGGCTTGGTCACGGTGTCGCACAACGTCCACGTCGAGTTGGAGCCTCCGACGGGCGTGGCATAGGGGGCACCGGGAATGCCGATCGGCTGCCCCTTGTGCATCCGGTCCAGCTCATCGGACTTCACCGCAACCGGAGTGCCCGCGTTGCCCAGCACCAGGCGTGCCGAGGTCAAGTTGTAGACGGGCCGCAGCTCATCGGTACCGGGAATCATCACGTAGAGCTGATTGGTGGTGCGATCGACGAGAAGTGCGTCACTGCCCCGCTTTCCGAGGGGTTTGAAGTACGCCAGAAGCGCCGCGCCCAGGCAGACCAGAACGGCGATGATGATGCCGGCCGACACTGCGCGACTGTAAAACTGCAGCGGATCGTCGAACATACGCGTGTCGCGTCGCACGATCGCGTGCTCGACCCTGCGGAGCAGGAAGCGCCAACCGCTGACCTGCACCTTGGTGGTAAGCCGAAAACTCGCCATGCTCTACTCGCCGATACTCAGTCGCCGGTGCACGGCCGTGATCGCCGCCGCCATGTCGTCGCCGTTGATCTGGCTCAGCTCCTCGACTCCGAGGCTCTCGAAGTCCACCGACCGGGCCAGTCTCATGTCGCGGTTCTGCTCGCCGGCTTCCACCAGTTGGCGGGCGTAACGGCCGTTGCCTGCAATGTCCAGCGCCGGCTTGCCGTTGAGCGTCCGCTGACTCAGCAGCGTTGCGGCTTCCAGCACCCGCTTGGCGGCCTCGTCGTCCAGCGCTGAATCATTGGCCTGGGCAATCACCTTGGCTATGTCGACGATCTCGCTCGGCAGATAGGAGTCGAACTCGATGCGGGTCGCGAAGCGCGAGCGCAGACCATCGTTGGATTCCAGTAGCCGGTCGATATCGGAGCTGTACCCCGCAATGATCACCACGAGCCGGTCGCGATCGTTTTCCATGCGGGCAAGCAGCGTGTCCAGTGCTTCGGTGCCGAACGGGTCCGCACGTCCGTCACGCTCCTGCACCAGGGTGTACGCCTCGTCGATGAACAGCACCCCGCCGATGGCGTGGTCGATCGTCCGGCTCGTCTTCACCGAGGACTGGCCTTCGTACTCGGCGACGAAATCCTTGCGCGACGACTCGACCAGTTTGGGCTCGGCGATGACGCCGAGGCCGGCCAGGATGTTGGCCACCACACGGGCGATCGTCGTCTTGCCGGTACCGGGCGGGCCGGCGAAGATCATGTGCTTGGACGCTTGAGCGACCTTCATGCCGCGCGCCGCGCGGATCTTGGCCATCTGGGTGGCGGCGCGGTACGCCTCGATCTGCTCCTTGACGCGGGTCAGCCCGATCTGACGGTCCAGTTCGGCCTCCGCTTCGGCCAGCAGCCGCTCGCGGCCCGAATTGTCGGCCTCGACGCTGGCCGCATCCCACGGATCCCGGCGCGAGGCGATCTGCTCGGCCGTGGTCGTCACCAGGCGGTATCCCGGATCCTTCAACGCCGCAGCGACTTTGGGCTCGGGGTGAGTCGCCTGCAGCCACTCCAGGAGTCCCAGCGCCGATTCTTCGTTGCCTTGACCACGTCGCGTCATGGCGAGATACCACGCAATGGCAGGCGCACATGCCTCACCGGCCGGCGACGAGTTCGACTCTGTCAGCCGCCGTTCGGCCTCGGTGAACAGGCCCAGGTTCGCCGCCGCCACACCGTGTGCGACACCGGCGGCGGCGGCGAGAAACTTGTCCGGCCAACCGCCTGCACCCTTGACCTCGTCGATGACGTCGGACCAACGCCCGGCCGCACCGTAGATCACCGCCTTAACCCACGCCACCAAATGCTCTGCGCCGGTGGATGGAATGTCCTCCAACGCCTCCATGGCGTCGGCGTAGTTGCCGACCGCGGCCTCATGGACCGCGAAGCCCATTGTGATGGCCAGCGGCGAGTTGATCGGATAGGTGATGTCACCGAACTGTCCGCCGATTCCGACCCTGGCGTTGATGCTGTTCATCGAGATCTCGGCGGATCCGGCCAGTTGTCCGAAGTTCGCGCGGGAGTACCACGCGCGGAACAAGGTGACTCGGTCGTTGTCGCCGCAACGGATCCGTCCTACCCATGCGTCGCACGCCGTTTCGTCCATCGACGTGATCTCGGAAAAGATTTCGAATGACCGCGCGGGGGAGCTGGGCAGCATCCCCACTGCACTGCCGAAGAGGTTGGTGAGGTGTTCAATCATGGTCACCCGCATACCTTGTCGCGAAGATGTGCGCTCTCTCGGCCCGGGCCTCTTCGGGTGTCGGCAGATCGAGATCGCGGGCGAGGAAGTCGCGGGTACCCGCATCGTCGTGGCCCTGCTCACGCATGCCCTCGAGCATGAACGCATACTGTGCCGACTGCGCCTCCCGGGTGGCCAGGCCCGCGATGACGACTATCTCGTCGGCGAGCTCCGGTTCTGTCAAATCGGTGCTCCTCGATGACAACTCGATCTGTTTGACCCGGCCGTCCATGAAGGTGGTCACGCTCACGGTGCCCGGCGGATTGGCCACGGTGAACACGGGCACCGGTGGCTCCGCATCCTCGTAGTCCGCAGGATGCGTGAAGTCGAGCGCGGCCAGGTCGTCGCGTTCGTCGGGATCGTGTGGCTGGTTCTCAGCCGCCATGTAGTGCTTTCCTCACTGCAACTCGGTTCCGTTGGCTTCGGCTGGGTCGGTTGAGGTCTGCTCGAACCACTTGCCAGACGGCAAGAACTCGATCAAGCCGTCCAGCGCGCGTTGGACGTTCTCTGGGCTGCCCGGCAGAAAGCTGCCGTAGAGCTCGCCGTTCACGCGGCGGGGTATTGACACGATGCGACCCTGCCGGGCGTCGAGCACTCCGGCCGCGACATCGGTGTTTGTGAAGGTGCCACCCGGATGGCGTTCCACCGCGGTGATCTCGACCCAGCTCGCCGGGTTGGCGATGATGTCGGCATACGCGCGCGCCGAAGTTGGTGCGACGCCGTACTTCAGGAGCTGGTTTGCATCACGGCATTCTCCCAGTTCGCTCGCGACGCCAGTCAGAGGTTCGACATCGGCAGCGTTCGCGGTGCCGAGCACCGTGTTCACCATTCCTGCCAAGCCGACCTGCGGGGCCACGCGTTGCAGGACGAGCATGTCCCCGTCACGCGCGGCGACGACATGACGATCTCCCTTGCGGCACACCACGAATCGGATCATCTTGCCGCCGATATCGCGCCGCCACCACCGACCTTCGAGCGTGCGGTCGGACCGGCTGAGGGTGTCGACCATCGCGGCAACCTCGGGATGGGGCCGACCGAACACGTCGAGCACGCCCTGTGCCGTCAGGTCGCGCGTCACCTGTTCCCAGACGATGTCGCGCAGTTCCGGCTGGGGAATGTTGAGCCGGATGCCCAACGCCGTCGGAAACTCAGAATGGCCGAGGCGGTCGGCGATGACGAGCATCCCGTCGATCGTGACCTCGACGCCGACGACGTCATCGACATGCGTGGCGTCGCGGCGCGCCGATTGCGCACTGTCCATGCTCATCCCGGCACCTGTCCGTCCAGCGCGCGGCCCATCGCATCATCGGACTGGTCGTAGCGCTGTCCCGCCGAGCGGCGCACGGCGACGACGGCGCTGACGGCACCGGCGGTGGCTGACGCGATGATCCCGTGGGTGCTTCGGACCGCGGTGTCCACGCCCTCAGCAGCGACGGTGGCGGATCTGGTGTCGGCTGCGGCCCGCACCTGCTGGGCGGTCAGTTCGTTGAGGTGCGCCGTCGTCACGCGCAAGTCATCCCCGACATGGACCCCTTCTCCCATCTTTCTATCCGGCGGTGTCATCCCGGGCGAGGTCTGCGGAATTTCACGGTATCGGTCAGCTCCTGCAGACGTCTCACCCATGGGGTTCACTGCGCACCGACCACCGATGCTTTGCCACAAACCACACGCATGCTATTCGACCCCTTCACGCAGTCGCCTCCGCTGCGGAAAGCGTACCAGCGGCGCGCCCGCCCTCATGTCACCAATTTTCGGCCTAACAACGGCCTCTCCTCCCCTGCCCCTGATCGCCCTCAGCAATGGATCGCACGCGGATAGCGCTACTTCGAGCCATTCTCAAGCGCTTTCAGCGAACCGCGGCTCCGCAGTGCGTGCCCTCATGTCGAGCGCGGATCGCGACCGGCGCAACGGGACGCCGGACCGCATCATTTCGGCCCTGGTGCGCCGCCGGCTGCCCGACGAGCACCCCGACGTGCGGATCGCCCGATGGATAACCGTGTTTGCTAGCCGGATCGGCGTCCAACGGAGTCGACGCGTCTGCAGAGCACGCCGCGGTTTGGTTGATACTGGGGAGGGGCCATACCCGCGTTACGCGACATTCCGGAGGAGACAAGCAGTGACCGACCGCGATGACGAGTTGCGGAGAAACCTCGGATGGACTGGCCCCGAAGAAACCGATTACGAGCCATCACCTGCCGAACCGGAAACGGCCACCCCGCCCCCGTCGTTGGGCCCACCCCCCGCGCGGCAGGTGCCTCCACGTCCACCCGTTGACTTCATCCCGCCTTCAGCACCCGACATCGGTGACGAGGATCCCGGGGCCACGGTGGAGGTTGGCCGGGCGCCGGTCTTGCCGACTGCAGACGCGGGCGCTCCCCGACAGTTCAGGGAGCCCGGCGGCAGCTTCCGTCAACCGCCTCCCCGTCCCCTGCCGTCGGGGCGGGGGCCCTACGGTCCACCGCCGGGGACGCCACGCGACACCGGGCCGCTTCCGCCGTCCGACCGAGGTGCCAACGCCCCCCTGCAAGCGCCGTGGAACTCGCCGCCCGAGCGTCAGCCGCCCCGGCAGCAGCGTCCGCCCGTGCCTGCAGGCCCAGCTCCGGAACCGTCCACCCAGCCGTGGACCCCTGGCGGATACGCACCCGGCTACCAGATGGGGCAACCACCGACCGGCTCATACGCCGAACGGATCCGGGCCGACGAGTTGGTTCCAGCGCGCCCCGTCCCGCCGAGTCGCGGATGGCGACTTGCGCTCTACAAGGCCTCGTTCGGACTGGTGAATCTGGGCCCCGGCCCCGACGAGATCCTGCAGGCCCAGCTCGAGGCCAAGATCCGGTCGCCGCTTCGCGGGCACTTCAAGGTCGGTGTGATGGGCAAGGGCGGCGTCGGCAAGACGACGGTATCGGCCAGCATCGGCTCGGTCTTCGCCGAACTGCGCCAAGACGACCGCGTGGTCGCCATCGACGCCGACACCGCATTCGGGAAGCTCGGCAGCCGCGTCGACCCCAGGGCGCAGGGCTCCTACTGGGAGCTGGCCGCCGACCAGCACCTCGAGACCTTCGCCGACATCCGCAGCCGGGTCGGCAACAACTCAGCCGGGTTGTTCGTGCTGGCCGGTGAGGGGACGCCGGCACGCCGACGAGTCCTGGATCCAGCGATCTACCGGGAGGCGACGTCGCGGCTCGACCGGTATTTCACGATCTCGATCGTCGATTGCAGTTCCACCATGGACACCCCGGTCACTCAGGAGGTGCTACGGGATCTCGACGCGATGGTCGTGGTCTCTTCACCGTGGGTCGACGGCGCAGCAGCTGCCGGCCAGACACTGGATTGGCTGGCCGCCCGCGGGCTCACCGCTCTGCTGCAGCGCACAGTGGTCGTCCTCAACGATTCCGACGGACATGCCGATACGCGGACGCGTGCGATTCTGGCGCAACAGTTCTCGAGCCAGGGTCAGGTCGTCGTCGAGGTGCCGTTCGACGGGCACCTGCGGCCGGGAGGCGTCATCGACCGCACGGGTGAGATGTCGGGCCCGACGAGGCGGCGTTTCATCGAGGTCGCCGCCGCGCTGGCCGAGTATTACCCGACGCATGACGACCGAAGCCGCGAGCGCTACTGAGGCGGATTCAACTCAGCTGCTGGATCAGCGATTCGATTTCCCGCGCGGCGGCAGCGGAGACGGGTTCCTCCGCCTCGGCGCCGATCACGTCCTCTTCGGAAACCCCTGCGGCTTGGGCAGTTTCGAGAATGGTGAGGTTCGCACCGCGCCGCGCGGCGTATAACCGCTGTCCGAGGGTTGCCCCCGGTGCGCGAGCGGCACGCAGCATGAGTTCGTCGTAGCGGGTGCGCACGGCGCTCAGCGCTTTGATCAATGCGGGCGACACCTTGCTGATTCGGGCCGCTCTGGCCGCGACTGCCTCGAGTTGACGCAGATCCGCCAGGATTTTCGTCGCGGGTGGCGTGAAATCCGGACTCTCGACGGGCGGCAACGCCTCGACCGCGGTGCCGAACGTGTTGACCGCACTGACCACCGCCTGGGCGATCAGCGGGATGTCGTCCCCGGTCTGTCCCGGTGGTTCGACGCGCCGCTCGACGGTGACCGACTCCCCCTGCCGCAGTCGTGCGATGGTTCCCGGCGGCCACCGGAGCACCTCTTCGAGCTTTGCTCTGGTGCGGTCGCGCGGCCAACTGCGGCCCTTCTCAAACGCGATGAGGGCACCAGCGTTGATGATCCCGTCCGACGCCAGGCTGCGCTGGCTGATATCGAGTTCGCGTCGACGGGCCGCGGCGGCCGCACCGGCACGCGCCATCCCCGGGTCGAGCATCTCGGTCGACTCCGGGTCGGTCATCAACGGGCATTCCTCGAGAACTCGCGGGGCGCAGCGGTGACGCAATCCTATCGGTCGTCGCGGACACTGCTACGACTTGGGCTCGCGTGGTGGCGGCCAATCCGTGGCATAGCTATATCTTGCCCGCCCGGGAAGGAGCGGCAGCGCTACGGTTTGGATTTTGTGGCCGGTCTCGATAAGGCGCAGCCTAGAGCCCTATTGATGCATTTCTGTAGGGCCGCCGGGCGCTGGCGAGGGGATCTGCACTCGCTTTGCGTAGCACTAACTGTTGCATCGCTACGGTTCGTGCGTTAGCTTTGCGTTATCGCGGCGCACTGCCGCACACCGGACAAGGGAGCGACAGGGGATGAACACAACACACTGGGACGAGACGCCGGTAGGCGCCTGCACGCGTGACCCCGAACGGTGGACGACATCGGCTGACGAGGACGCCAAGGCGACCTGCCGGGCGTGCCCGCGACGCTGGTTGTGCGCTCGAGATGCGTGCGAGTTACCACGGGCGGAAGGGCTGTGGGCCGGCATCGTGATCCCGGAAAGTGGACGCGGTCGGACGTTTGCCCTGCGGCAGTTGAAATCGCTTGCCGAGCGCAACGGTCAGGTCGTGCGGCCGCGACGCTATTACGCGGAATCCGCCTGACGCCTGAATGTCCGCCGCCGCATCGAGGGGTCGGCGGCGGGCGGCAAGCTACTGCTGGCCGGGGTAGGCCACCGCGGTGGTGACACTGCCGCCGTTCACCGACGGGCCGAGCAAAACTGTTGACGTGTTCGCCGCGGGGTCGTAGTCGATCAGTGCATCACCGGGCCCGCAGGAGACGCCGCCCGCACGATGAGGTCGTCACCGCTGACCCCGACGACAAAGACGCTCCCGGCGGGATCGGTGCCGGGCACATTTACCGGTGACGTCGTGCCGTCGGCATTGAGCTTCTCGAGGACATAGGTCGAGCACTGGGATGCCGTCTGCACGAACGTCCCCGCCGCCACTTGCCAGGCGTTCCCATCGCCCTCTTGGGTATTCGGCGCCGTGAGCGCCGTCGGTGCCCCGCCGTCGATGGGATCAGCCACAGCTGTGGCTGATCCATGAGGTCCGAATTGCAGTGGGCCAGCAGGGTTTCGCCGGTTTCGTCGTCCCACCATCGCATCGGGCTGCACCCACTCACGCCCGTCACCGAGAGGGTCTGGCCAACCGTCCCGTCGTTGCCCATCACCACCACGCTGCCGGCGTCCAACCCGAGAACCAACTGGGTCCCGTCGGGGTGGACAGGAAGTCCCCACTGAAGGGATTGCCCAGTTCGTCTGTCGCATAGAGCAGTTCACGTTCACCGGCCAAATCGACCCGCTCCAACGTCGGGGGCTGCGAGCCGTTGTCGTGGGTGAGCAGCAACGCCTCGCCGGAAGCCAGGGTGAAGCGGGGGTCGAAGCGATCGTCGCCGTCAACGCTCACCGGAGTCTGCTCTCCGGTTTGCAGGTCGACGATGATCGCCGTCGGTGGCGCGACGCTCCGGTCGTTGATCAGGGCCCGTTCGCCGTCGCCGGACCAGTCGACCAACTGCGGACCGTAGCCGTTGCCGTGAGATGGGAAAGTGGTGATCGAGTAGCGATCCCCCGACGGGCCCACCAGGTACAACGTGGTGTCGGTCTCGTCGGACGGTGTGTCGGTGGCCAGTGGATTGCCGGGTATGTAGGGGTCCATCGTCCAGGTGGCCAATGTCCACCCGGGGCCGACGTCGTCCCAGGGGATGGTCTCGATCGCGGCCTCGTCACCGCGCGCTGACTTCGGAGCGGCCTTGGACGTCGGGCCGGCCGCCGTACTCGGTGCCGCACCGCTGTGTTCGCCGGTGGCGCGGGCGCCGGCGAGCATCCGGCCAGCAGTACTGCTGCCACTGCGGACACTGCTGTAGTTCTCCATGCGCGCACGGCGTCACCTCTCGATCAAGATCACACCACGCCACACCGGGGAAAACAGCGGTACCGGCTACCAGGTGTCGACGAATCGCCTATCGGTGTGGCGCTGGTCGTGTGCGGTGGCCGCGATCAGGGTGTCGATGATGAGCCTGCGAGTGTCGACCGGGTCGATCACGTCATCGATCTCGAAGAGCTGAGCGGCGTTGAGCGCCTTGGCATTTTCTTGTGCCGAGGCGGTTGCCTGGCGCACCCGCTCTTCTCGTTCGTCGTCGTCGGCGATCGCCTCGAGTTCCTTGCGGAGTCCCAACCGCACGGCACCTTCGAGGCCCATCGGACCGAGATGTGCGCCCGCCCAAGCCAATGTGAGTACGGGTTCGTGCAGGCTGCCTCCCAGCATCGCCTGCGCGCCGAGTCCGTAGCCACGGCGCAGCACCACCGCGACGAGCGGCACGCGCATTGCGGCGCCGGCAACCAGCATCCGCGACGCACGGCGCACCAGCGCCTCGGCCTCCGCCGCAGGCCCCACCATGTAGCCAGGGCAGTCGATCAATGAAATCACCGGCAGCCCGAACGCGTCGCACAGTTGCAGGAAGCGCGCCGCCTTGTCGGATGCCGCTGCCGTGATCGCTCCGGCCATCACCATGCTGTTGTTAGCGACGATGCCGACGGCGCGGCCGTCGATTCGGGCCAGCGCGGTCACCATCTCGGCGGCGAAGCGCGGCCGTAGGTACGTCACCGACCCTTCGTCGGCGAGCGTCTCGATGATCGGGTTCACTGGAAAGGCGCGCCGGGCCCGCTCGGGAACCATTGTGCGCAAGGCTGTTTGATCGCGTGCTTTCCCCGGTGCAGTCGCTCCCTGGAAATATGCGAGCAAGCGTTTCGTCACTGCCACGGCTTCGGCCTCGTCGGCGACGACGACGTCGACCACACCGTTGGGCTCCTGCACGCTGATCGGGCCGACCTCGTCGGGGTGGACATCGCCAAGCCCGCCGCCGGCGATCATCGCAGGCCCGCCCATTCCGAGCGAGGTGTCCTCAGTCGCGACGATCAGATCTGAACACCCCGCAATCACCGCGTTGCCCGCGAAGCAGCGGCCCTTGACGATCGCGATGCGCGGCACCACTCCCGACAACGCGGCCCAGAGCTTGAACGCGCGGGCGTCGAGTGCGGAGACCGCGGGATAGTCGGTGTCGCCCGGTCGTCCCCCACCCCCCTCGGCGAAGAACACGGTCGGCAGGCGCATGCGTTCGATCAGCTCGAAGAGTCGGTCCTTCTTGCGGTGGCCCAGCGCACCCTGGGTGCCTGCGAGCACCGTGTAGTCGTAGGACAGCACGGCGCAGGCGGCATGGTTGTCGCCGAAGAGGTCGCCGTTGACGCGCGCCGTGCCCGCCACCAAACCGTCGCCCGGGGTGCGGGCGATCAGGTCGGCGAGGTCGCGGCGGTGCCGCTGGGCGGCGATCGCGAACCGGCCGTACTCGACGAACGAGTCCGCGTCGACGAGGTCGGCGATGTTCTCCCTGGCGGTACGGCCGTTGCGGGCGCGCCTCCGCGCGACAGCATCGGGCCGGGCCGCATCCTCGGTCAGCGCCCGGCGCTGCAACAGCTCTGCATGGTCGGCGCGGATCGGCTCATCAGACATGGCGTGGTGATGCTAACAATGTGTGATAGTTAGCACCCTATTAGTTAGCACGCTATCTAAATTGCTAAGGTGGTTGTTATGACTGTCATGGAAGCAGACATCGATCCCCTGGCCCTTGAGCGGCAGGTGTGCTTCGCGCTCGCGGTCAGCAACCGCGCGGTGTTGGCGGTGTACCGTCCGCTGCTCGAACCGCTCGGTCTCACCCACCCGCAGTACCTGGTGATGCTCGCGTTGTGGGACAACCACAAGACCAACGCCGATCGGCCGATGTCGGTCAAGGCGATCGCCGCTGCGCTGCAACTGGATTCGGCGACGTTGTCCCCGATGCTCAAGCGGCTCGAAGCCCTCGGGCTGATCACCCGCACGCGCAACGTCTCCGATGAACGCACCACCGACATCAGCCTGACCAAGACGGGTATCCAGTTGCGCCGACGCGCCCTGAAGATACCGGCGGCTGTGGTGGAGCGGCTGGGCGTCGGCCTCGACGAGCTCGAACGCCTGCACGACGTACTCACCCGAGTCAACGCTGCGGCGCTGGCTGCGGGAGCGCTCAATGAAGGGAAGGATCCACGATGAAGAAGCCCGGCCCTCTGCAGTTCATCGCTTACATCTACGGGAAACGACTGCCCGACTCGATGCGCGAGTGGGTTGCCCATGACCTCGCCGACCATGGCGCCGTCCGGCGGCACATGATCCGCATGGCGATACCTCCCTTCGTAGTTCTCGCGCCTTTCTGGCTGCTGCCGGCATCGTTGTATGTGCACCTGGAGATGACGGTGCCGATCTACGTCTGGGCCTTGCTGATGGCGCTGGCGCTGAACAAGGTGTGGCGCCGCTACCGGCTGGCGCAACATGGGTGGGATCCGAATCTCGTTGACGAGATCAACCGTAAGAAGAACGCCGCCATGCACGAGGCCTACGCCCGCAAGTACGGCCCGCGTCCGCAAGAAGCCCGCTGGCAGTCCAACAGCAGCCCGTTTTAGGCACTCAGTTAAACCTTCTTGGTAGTACTGTCGAGTTAGCGGCCGGTTGCGTCAGGAGCCCGCCGCTAGGCGGTCCGGGGCATAGACCCCCGTTGAAACGGCAGCGTTGCCCGGATTCACCGCATATGTGCTGTCAACGGCCGACTCCCCGTTGGTAGGGATTTACCCTCTCCACGTTGCTCGGCGTTTCTGACAGTAGGGGCGCCGGGTGATTCCAGCCATCCGGGAAAGCCGACGCGCCATGAACCGAAACGATCGCTCCACCAGTCTGCTCGAGACCAAGATGGTCGAGTTGACCAGCGCCTTCTCGGCGCACTTTGACCCTGACGTCACGCTTGGGCACATCACCACCGCCGCGGTCGACCTAGTAGAGGGCATCGACTATGCCGACGTCATGCTGATCGAAAGCGGGTCGTACCGCTCGGTCGCTTCGACCGCCCAGGTGGTCACCGACCTGGACCACGCGCAAATGCGCCTGCAACAAGGCCCGTGCCTGGAAGCTGCGACGTCCGATTCGATCGTGCGCGCCGAAGACCTCCGCCAAGACCAGCGCTGGCCCGACTTTGCCGCCGCTGCCCTCGAACAGGGCGTCCACAGCGTGCTGTCCTTTCAGCTCTACACGCACCGGAACGGCACCGGCGCATTGAACCTTCTCGGCAAGAAACCCCACGCACTGGACATCCAGTCCGAGGCCACCCTTGCGATGCTGGCGACGCATGCGGCGATCACTCTGATCGCGGCGAGGAAAGAAGTTCAGTTCGAATCAGCGCTGGCGAGCCGGGACGTCATCGGTCAGGCCAAAGGCATCATCATGGAACGCTTCAAACTCGACGCCACCCGCGCCTTCGCCATGATCGCCAAACTCTCCCAAGACGGGAACATTCCCGTCCGGATCATCGCTCAGCAGATAGTCGACTCCCTCGCGGCGGCAGACACGAACGGCCGAGTCAGATGAACGCCGCCCGCTGACTTGGCCCGCCCGGAATTTGCGCGTTTCGGAGCCCGGCACCGAGGGGTATACGCGTGGCACAAGGTTCAGCCGTGAGCCGCTGATCAGCTAATTCCAGTGATAGTGGTACCGGCAGAGGACGGTCGGCATGGATGAACCTTCCGAATATGCAGACGTGGCGGAGATGATCCGCCACCTCAGAACTTTCGATGATCAGTCAGTTCAGTATCGGCGCCAGCGCGACGCCATCGTGGAACGTTGTCTGCCGCTGGCCGAACACATCGCCCGCCGATACCGAAACCGCGGCGAGCCGCTCGATGACCTGATCCAGACCGCGCGCATGGGCCTGGTCCATGCAGTCAACCGCTTCAACGTCGACAACGGAGCAGACTTTCTGGCGTTCGCCGTGCCTACGGTTGCGGGCGAGGTTCGACGACATTTCCGGGACCACGGATGGGCAGTCAAAGTCCCGCGCCGTGTCAAAGACCTTCAAGCGCAGCTGAACAAGGCACGCAACGACTTGTCTCACGAACTCAGACGCGCTCCCAACGCGACAGAAATCGCAGAGCATCTGGGGATCGACCGAGATCTGGTCATTGATGCAACATTCGCCGGGAGCAACTATTCGGTGCTGTCCACCGATTCGACCTCCGGGTCAGATGAAACGTACCCGTCTGTCGCAGACCGGCTCGGCAAAATCGACGCAGGCATAGACAAGGTGCTCCAGGTCGAAACGGTGCGTCCGCTGATCGCCGCGCTACCCGAACGGCAGCGGACAGTCCTGACGCTGCGGTTCTTCGAGGACATGACGCAGACGGAGATTGCGAACCACATCGGATGTTCGCAGATGCACGTATCGCGCCTTCTTGCCAAGGCACTGGAAACCCTTCGCCGCCAGGTGCGCGCATCTGAACTCGCTGCGACCGGGTGACTGCGGCACCTAACAGATGGGGAATCCAGGCAAGGGGAACAGCGTGACAGATGTGCGGGCGCACGGCCTGGACCGCGGACTGCTGAAAGAGTTGTTGACCACCTACGGCCCCTGCGGTCAGGAGGACGCGGTCCGCGACATTTGTCACCGCGAACTCGAACCACTCGCAGATCAAACGTGGGTGGATGCGGCCGGAAACCTGGTCGGCTTCTTCCGAGGCGCTGACGGCCCGCCGGTCCGCGTGATGGCGCACATGGACGAATTGTCGATGATCGTCAAACGCGTCGAAGCCGACGGTTCGCTGCACGTGACACAGCTGGGAACCATGTATCCGGGCAACTTCGGCCTCGGCCCCGTCGCCATCCTCGGTCAGCGCGAAACTCTCTGCGGGGTCCTCACTTTGGGTTCAGAACACACAACTCAGGAAAGCCCACGCATCTGGGAGACCAAACCCGACCAGGCCGGCAAGGCGATGGACTGGATGCACGTCTATGTCTTCACCGGTCGGCAGCCTGAGGAGTTGACTGCCGCAGGCGTGCGAACCGGCACAAGAGTCTGCGTCCACACGAGCAAGCGGGATCTCGTGGAGTTCGGCGATTATCTGGGTTGTTACTTCATGGACGACCGCGCCGCGATCACGGCGCTGGTCCAGGTGGGGCGCCAGTTGTCCGGCAACGAGGGCCGACTACCCGGCGACGTCTATCTGGTGTTCACAACCAACGAGGAGATCGGTGGTTCTGGCGGCTCCTACGCCAGCAGGACGCTTCCCGGCGACCTAACGGTCGCCGTCGAGGTTGGTCCGACCGAAGCGGAGTACGGAACGAGTTGCGCCGGGGGTCCGATCGTGGCCTACAGCGACGCCGAATGCGTCTACGACAAAGTCGTCGCCGACCGATTGATGGATATCGCGATCGGACAAGGGTTGTCTCCGCAACCGGCGGTTCTCGGTGCTTTCGAATCGGATGCCTCGCACTCGAAGGCCGGCGGCCTTTCTGCCCGCGCTGGACTGCTGTGCCTCCCGACACTGAGTACTCACGGATACGAGGTCCTTTCACGCGACGCAATCGGTGCCGTGGCCGATGTTCTGGTCGAGTTCGTCACCGGTCCGGCGTAGGGCCGGCCCCAGCGGGTTGCAACGACAGCGGCGCACGATTCAGTCGTGTTGGGTGAAGCAATTGCGGTGCGCCCTCGCGCGACGCGTTTCGTCGTAGTGGCGGGCTGGCCGACCGGGGCGCCGCCAAACTGTTCGCTTGTCAGCCGCTTGACATGTCGTCCTGATCCGACAACGTCAATCTGCGCGCGATGATGTCGGCGGCTACCGACGATAGGCGCCGGGCGTACGCGTAGGCATGCGCCCGCAGACGGTCCACCGCCTCGTCGGAGCTGATGCCCAATTGGACGGCAACCATCCCGGCAGCCACATGGACTTGAGTGCGGGTGAACGGATCGATGGGTTCCTGGGACGCATTGCTGCTGGCTGCCGCATCAATCGCTTGTTCTACGCTGCCGAAGCGGGCGCGGTGCTCCTGCCAGTTGGATTCCAGCTGGTTCGCGATCGCGGACGCACTTGCGCACGCCGCCTCCACCTCCCCATCACCAAGCCACCGGCGGCGCGGCGGTACAACTCCAGGACTCCCATCGGACGTGGCCCATCTGGTATGGGAATCGCGAACAGTGCTTGCACACCTAATCCTGTTGCGCCGGCAGCGAATACCGGCCACCGCCCCGTCTCGGCAACGTTTGTCAGCTCAGGATAGAACTGCGGGGCATCGTGGAGGTAGGCGTCGAAGCAGGGTCCCTCGCCGATGGTGTACTGCAGTTCGTCGAGTTGCTGCGCGAGGGGATCCGTGGCGTAGACCAACTCGCGGACACGCCGCGACCGAGATAGCACCGCCAGCGCCACTCCGTCCGCATCCGTCTGTCGCATCGCGGCGTCACATATCGGGCCCACCCCGGCGAACAGCGGATCCTCTGTCGAGTGCCTCATCTCTGCGTTTTCAGCCTTGAAGCGTCAATTCTGCAGCGTGCCAACATGTTAAGCGCCCCTATGATAGTGAGACGAGGTGCAGCCATCATGGTTTGCTCCTCTGAGCTCGTACGGACAGTGCCGCCGCGTCGAAGCGGCAAAAATCGACTACCCGACTGCAGGTCTGCCAAACGAGCAGGAAAGCCACAGCGTAAGCGCAGCGGGACGGGTGATCCTTTGATCAGGTTGAAGCGGCTGCTTCAGAGAGGAATCGAGTACGTCTATGCCCGTGGTCGCCATCGTCGGCCAGACGGCAACCGCAGGTTCATGTCACCCGATCAGCCAAATCCCTGGTGATCCCGGTGACGGCGGACCGGCCCGGCCCATAGCGGACACCTGGCGGGTGCTTGCCTGCGGGGTTGGGTGACCGGGATAATCTGGGGCCCAACAGAAACCGCAGCGACGTCGAATGAGAATGACGGACTCGGGCGTTGGTGTGGTTGCCGCGCGGAAGTCGCCGCAGCTATGCGGGCGTTGTGGTCGTACCGGGCACGATCCTGCGGATCGCGCAGCAAGTGGTAGGCGGCAATGAGTCCTCGCAACTGTGTATCACCGGCCACGCCACCAGCGGCGGGACGACGCGTGTCGGGATGGACGTCGCGCAGCTTGGCGCGAAACGCGTGGTTGATCTCTGCGGCCGTGGCGACCGGAGTCACCCCCAGCACGGCGTAGGGATTGTGATCTTCGATCATGGCGGTACACCTCGTGGTGGTGAATGGCAGGCAACGGAAGCTCGTGCGGGCTGCCGCCGGTACTGGGTACCGGCGGCAGCTCCGTCGTTGCAGTGACACCGCACGTGGTCCCGTTCGGATCTGCCACTGTCGGTGGCGGTGCGCACGCAGGGCTCATGGGATGCTGCGTTGGGCGCGGCTGCACAGTGCTCGGTTGGTCGGGACGGTACGGATCACTGTCCGCTCGTGTGCATTTTCAGGGCATCACCTCCGTTGCTCACGCTTACTCGGCCGGTTCCCGTCGGCTTGCGGGGGAGACCGCTGAGTCGGCCAGATTCGCCGCTGCGGTGCACATCTCGGTGCCCAACCGCCACACCGTCTCGGCGGCGTCGCCCCCGTCTGTTTGTCAATTGCAGTCGAGGGCGCGATGCGGGGTAGGCGGGTCCGGGCGGCGGGCATCTCTGAGCCGACTGGGCATCGTGCGTGCTCGCTCGCGGCGTCGTCGTGGTGCACGCGGATCCATTCGGCGCGCACGATCGCCTCCGCTTCGTCGAGCACGGTCTCGGTCAGCGCGTCGGTGGTCATTTCGGTCACCTCCTCGCGGAAATGCTCGCCGCCGTCCGGCCCCCGGGTTAGGCGCTGATGGCTTCCTTTTCCTGGCTCGTCGCGATCGGTATGCGGCGCGGTTTGGCCTTCTCGGCGACCGGAATGCTCAATCGCAGGACCCCGTCCTGGTAATTGGCTTGAATCTGGTCGGTGTCGAGGGTCTCGCCCAGGAACAGCTGGCGACTGAACACCCCTCGCGGTCGCTCCGCAGAGACCATTTCCCGACCCTGGTCCAGGCCGGGACGTTCGGCGCGCACAGTCAGCACGTTGCGTTCGACGTCCAATGCGACTGAGTCGGCCTTAACTCCGGGCAGATCGAATTCGACGATGAAGGCGTCGCCTTCGCGCCAAGCATCCATCGGCATCACCGCCGGGCGTGCAGTAGTACCCAACACTTGTTGGGTCCAGCGGTCGAGATCACGGAATGGGTCGGTACGCATCAACATCATCTCCACCTCCTATGTTGGTATCAGATCTTCTGTGTGACCTGATATAGATTTCGTTATAGCATCGGCTGCAGATTGTGGCAAGGGACTATTTCGCGACCAAGGGGCAGGTTTTGGTGAGTGAGGATTCGGCAGCCCGATCGGGGCGCGGGGTGTACGGCATCTCGGTGGCGGCTGAGCTGTCCGGTGTCGGTGAGCAGTCCCTGCGGCTTTATGAGGAGCGCGGACTGCTGGCCCCAGCGCGCACCGCCGGAGGCACCCGCCGATACAGCGACGACGATCTTGCCCGCCTGCAGCGCATCACCGAGTTGCTCGACGCCGGGGTCAACGTGGCCGGCGTCGGACAGATCCTGGACTTACAAGATCGCAACACCCAACTCGAATCCGACAACACTGCACTGAAATCCGACAATGTCCGGCTTCGCGGGGATCACGCGAGCAAGGGCAAGTAATGATCGGTGCGGCTCGTCGGATCGGCGTCGGCACGGCTTGACTCACGCGTTTCGTGGACCGTGTCCGACTGACGACGACTGCGCGATGTGCCGGCACCAGCTTGCGATACGCCGTCGCTTCGAAGACGTCGGCGGGTGGCGCGCCTTTCGGCGCAGGCAATCTGAGTCGGATTGCCACCTGCTGTCGGGGGTAACCCGCAGTGCATGGATCAGTCGCAGACTCCGCTGCTCGATGGCCTACTGAATTACCGCGAGCTGAACCGCTACGGTTTCACCCCACCGGGGCACCGCCAGGGCCTCGGCGTCGACGAACGCGTGATGAAGGTTCTCGGTGACCAGCCGTTCCGCGACGACGTGCTGGCCAGCGGCGGACTCGACGACCGCCGGATGTCCAACAACTACTTGAAGGACGCCGAGAGCCTGATGGCCGCCGCGGTGGGCGCCGAGTCGGCGTGGTTCTCGACGTGTGGAAGCTCGTTGTCGGTGAAGGCCGCAATGATGGCGGTCGCCGGCGGTGACGGCGGCCTGCTGGTCGGGCGCGACAGCCACAAATCGATCGTCGCCGGCCTGATCTTCTCCGGTGTGCAACCGTATTGGGTCAGTCCACGGTGGGACGCCGAAAGACACTTCTCGCATCCACCGTCGCCTGAGGACATCGACGCCGCGTGGGACAAACATCCGGACGCCGCCGGCGCCCTCATCGTCAGCCCCAGCCCCTACGGCACCTGTGCAGACTTGGCCGCAATCGCTGACGTATGCCACGACAGGGGAAAACCGCTGATCGTCGACGAGGCATGGGGAGCGCACCTGCCGTTCCACGAAGATCTGCCGACCTGGGCGATGGACGCGGGCGCCGACGTTTGCGTTGTCAGCGTCCATAAGATGGGCGCAGGCTTCGAGCAGGGATCTGTGTTCCATCTTCAGGGTGACCTGGTGGATCCCGACCGTCTCTCGGCATGTGCTGATCTGCTGATGACTACCAGCCCCAACGTGCTTGTTTACGCGGCGCTGGACGGTTGGCGGCGTCACATGGTCGAGCACGGGCACGAATTGTTAAGCGCCGCAATTGACTTGGCAAAGATCCTGAGAGAGGAGCTCAACCGGATATCCGGCCTTTCGGTGCTCGAAGACGAGCTTATCGGCAAGGAGGCATCGCACGACCTGGACCGGATGCAGGTGCTGATGGACGTGTCGGCAACCGGGACGTCGGGCTACCAGGCCGCCGATTGGTTGCGCGAACATGCGCACATAGACGTCGGCATGAGTGACCACCGTCGCATCCTGGCGACGCTCTCCTACGCCGACGGCAAGGAAACTGCCGGCCGGCTACTCGAGGCGCTGCACGCGTGGCGCTCTGCCGCGGACGACTTTGACAAGCCGACGCCAATGAAACTGCCATCGCCCGACGAACTGGAACTGGAGACGGTGATGCTCCCCCGCGACGCCTTCTTTGCTCACGTGGAACAGATACCCGCGGACAAGGCCCCGGGCCGCATCTCCGCCGAGCAGATGACGCCATATCCGCCGGGCATCCCCGCGGTAGTCCCGGGCGAACGTCTCAACAATGCCGTTGTCGACTACCTTCGCAGCGGACATGCCGCGGGCATGAACATCCCCGACGCTGCCGACCCGTCACTGGATACGTTCCGCGTGGTAGCGCAATGACGGGACGCATCGCTGTCGTTTTCGCAAATGCTGGTTTGCCCAGAGAGGCAGAGGCAAGCACCACTTTCACTCGTACAAACCTATCCCCGCAAATCACGCGACGAAATCCGTTGTTGATCTGGCGTAAAGGCTCGCGACGAGGCAGGGCTCATCACTTCAAGATCATAAAAGTGCCAGCGCAAACCCATAACTGAGGGTTTGCTGGAATTCGCACATCGCCCACGCGATCCGCACTATCCTCAAGTCTGGTTGAGCTCCCAGCCTGCTGGATGCGCCCCTGCAGGATGCGACCACAGCCACCGCAGCGAAGCGTCCAGCGCACCAAACCACTACGCATTGCAACAACACTTGGGGGATGTGCGATGGCGGCCTTGGGCAGCGTCAAACGGCGCAATTCAATCAACGCATGGACCGATGCCGTGCAACGTTGCGGAAGCGCGACGTTCTCAGTCCGCCACCTGGCTCCAACCAGGGTCGTGGTCGCCGTCGTAGGCGACATCGACGCGCTCAACGCCCGGGACCTGGGTCGATATGTTGAGCGGCATGTCCGGATGTCGAAGCAGCTGATACTTGACCTTCGGGCCGTTGAGTTCGCCGGCGCGCAAGCGTTTACGGCGCTGTACTACGTAAGCGTGCACTGCGCTCGCCGCGACGTGGACTGGATCATCATGGGCAGCGAAAGGGTGCGGCGCCTGCTGTCGATCTGTGACCCAGACGGCGAGTTGCCGATCGTGGACGACCTGGCCGCTGGGCTGTCGCGATTGGACCACCTGGCGCAGTGCCGCTACCAGGCCGCTGGCGCGGGTTGATCCCGCGACCACTGCGCGATCAGAGGATCGGTCGGCCGCCGGTGACAGCCACCCGCGCACCGGATATGTAACTGCCGTCATCCGAGGCCAGCAGCACGTACACCGCCGCAAGCTCGGCAGGCTGACCAGCCCGACCCAGTGGTGTGTTGTCGCCGAAGTTGGCGACCTTCTCCTCGGGCATGGTGGCTGGAATCAGCGGTGTCCAGATCGGCCCGGGCGCGACGCTGTTCACCCGAATACCCTTGTCTCCCAGCAGTTGAGCCAGGCTAGCGGAGAAGTTGGCAATCGCGGCCTTGGTCGCCGCGTACGGCGCAAGTGCGGGGGAAGGCATATCGGAGTTCACCGAAGAACTGCCGATGACAGATGCTCCGGGACCCATGTGCGGCAAGGCAGCCTTCACCAAGTGAAAGTAGGCACCCACGTTGAGCCGGAACGTATAGTCCCACTCCTCGTCGCTGATTTCCTCGAGGGAGTCGTGACTCATCTGGAACGCTGCGTTGCTGACCACCACGTCGATTCCGCCGAACTCCTCTGCGGCACGGTCGATCACCGCTCGGCAGTGGGCCGGCTCGGCCAAGTCGCCACGCACCAATACACACTTGCGGCCGGCGTCCTCGACGAGTCTGGCTACCTCGGCGGCATCTTCGTCTTCGTTCAGATAGGCGATCAGCACGTCGGCGCCCTCGCGGGCATAAGCGATGGCCACGGCGCGACCAATGCCGCTATCGCCCCCGGTGATCACCGCGCGTTTACCCGTCAGCCGGCCCGACCCGCGGTAGGTGTGTTCCCCGCAGTCCGGAACCGGATCCATCGCCGACTGCACGCCGGGAACTTCTTGCTGCTGTTTCGGAAATCCCATGGATTAGCCTCTCCACGAACCGCTTACGGCTGGGCGCTCTAGCTCGACTTCTTTCCACCCTTGCGGCCAGCGGCCTTTTTCTGCGATTGGTTGCCCCCGCTGCCGCTACCGCTGCTGCGGCTGCTTTGAGCGCTGCCCGAACTCTTCCCGCCCTTACTGGAAGCGTCAGGAGTATTCGAGATCGCTGCCGCCCGCGACTTGCTCATGCCCTTCTTTCGCAGGCCCTCGTATTGCTTGTCGTTCTTGACGCTCGGTCCATGATCCTTCGCCATGGTCTCGCTCCTTCCGTGGTGCGCGCGGGATACCCGCTTCCCGATGCCCTACACGCAAGTTCGGCAAGTTATCCACAAGCACCGGGTCAGCGCGCCGGATCTGTCGGCGTCCGCGCCTAGCGTGCAAGTCATGACGAACTGGATAAACACGGTGAGCCGTGGCCACGTCGAGCGGGGGGTGCGGGGTCGCTTCACGCAGGCCAATCACGGCAAGCCGCATATGTTGCGCAAGATAGCACGCGGCGACTGGATCATCTTCTACTCGCCGAAGACGGACTATCCCGAAGGTGAACCGCTACAGGCCTTCACCGCAATCGGGCAGGTCGCGGACGATGAGCCTTATCAAACCGAGGTGACGCCCGACCTCGTGCCGTGGCGCCGCAACGTCGACTTTCTCGAGTGCACGGAGACGCCGATCCGCCCGCTACTCGAGCAGCTCGACTTCATCGAGGACACGGCGCGGTGGGGCTACAAGTTCCGCTCCGGGGTGTTCAAAATCAACGACCATGATTTCGAGGTGCTCCGTTCGGCAATGACCAGCCTGGAGGGCCCTACTTAGTTCCGACCACAAATGCGTTGGTTTGACGACATCTCGGCCGGGTACTGACAGCTGGCGGCCGGGGGACGGTGTCGGGGGACGATTCCACCTGCCGCGAAATAGAGGAACTACAGCCCTTTGGTTCCTGTAGGCATTCGGTTCGCAAACCGAATTCAACGATGGAGAAGTACGCAATGCGAAAAGCAGTCGCAATTCTCGGTATGACCGGCGCGCTCACGTTCGGTGGAGCAGGCCTCGCGCACGCCACCGCATACGACAGCCCCGCCCCTGCCACGACCACCACTTTGGCCCAGGCCCAAGCAGAGCACGAAGACGACGGTGACAACACCGGCCTGTGGGGCCTCGCCGGGCTCCTCGGTCTCCTCGGTCTCCTCGGGCTGAAGCGCCGCAACGACCACGTCGCCACGGCTGCTGCGCCCGGAACGACCGGCTACGGCAACACGCCGCGCGCCTAGCCGCACGGTTCTGTGATTCGGCCCGCCACTTGTTCACACGGTGGCGGGCCGAACTCACGACCATTAGCTGCACTTAATTGCTTGAGCGGGGCGCGCATTGGGCACTACTCCAGCACGGCGGAGGGAACTGCGATGGCCACTATTGTTGACACAGACAGTAAAGGCACGACGATTTGTCCGGCGTGCGGATACCCGAGTGCAAACCTATGCGCGGCCTGCAGCCAAATGCCTGCCGCTGTCTCCGCCTACCGCGCCCTGCCGGATGCGGTTTTTGCTGTGACGCATGCCAATCCAGCCGCTTAAACCCCACTAAGCGCGCCCCCGGACGCCGGTGACGCGACGCTGGCTACGGGGAGCCACAGGGCCTACTCTGGTCTGGTGAGCAACACCGACCCAGCACCCACCGAAGTCGCCTGTGCGCCATCATCTTTCACTGGCGTCCTGCGACCGCGCGAGGTGCCCCTGGGCGGGCCGCGGGCAATCCGGGTCCGGCGCACGCTGCCGCAGCGTGAACGGTCGCTCATCGGGGCATGGTGCTTCGCCGACCATTACGGTCCGCGCGACCTCCGCAGGAATTCCGGGGGGACCGGCATGGACGTTCCGCCGCATCCGCACACCGGGCTGCAGACCGTCAGCTGGCTGTTCCGCGGCGAGGTCGAGCACCGCGACAGCGCGGGCGTGCACGCAATGGTTAGGCCCGGCGAGCTGAACCTGATGACCGCAGGCGCGGGCATCTGCCACTCCGAAGTGTCCACACCGGCGACCACCGTCCTGCATGGCGCGCAGCTGTGGGTGGCGCTGCCCGACTCCGACCGCGACACCGACCGCGACTTCGCACACTTCGCCCCATCACCGCAATCGTTGGGCGACGCGACCCTGCGCGTCTTCCTCGGTGAGCTCGCCCACGCCCGCTCACCGGTGCACACCTTCACGCCGCTGCTCGGTGCGCAACTCGATCTCGAACCCGGCGCCGACCTGACGCTGGACGTCAACCGCACCTACGAGCACGGCGTATTGCTCGACCAGGGCAACATCGAGGTCGCGGGAACGGTGCTCGATATCGCGGACCTCGCATTCCAACCCGCCGGTTGCGACCAGCTGAGCATCGTCAACCGCGGCGACGGTCCCGCTCGCGTTCTACTCCTCGGCGGCACACCATTTCCCGAGCAGCTGGTCATGTGGTGGAACTTCGTCGGCCGCAGCCACGACGACATCGCAACCTACCGCCAACAATGGCAGGAACACAGCGACCGCTTCGGATCGGTCGAGGGCTACCGCGGCGCCACGACCCGGCTACCTGCTCCTCCCCTTCCGAATGCGACGTTGCGGCCGCGCCCCAACCCCGCCCCTTAGGCCGCGGCGAACGTGAACGCGGTGCCCACGGCGTTGGCACGAGGGTGTCCGGCGCCAAGTCGCGGAACGCGTTGACCGTCGGTTCGATGATCGGCTCGAAGACCTTGCCGGTCAGGTGGAACCCGCCGAGCAGCGCATGCAGACGATCCACTCCCGTCAGCCGCAGGGCATGCCGCGCGATGTTCACCGCACCGGCGTGGCCGCAGCCGGTGAGAACGACCAGTCCCTTGCCCCGGACATGCACCACCAGTGCCTGCTCGTCGAGCAGCAGCGGGTCGGGCTCCCAGCGCCCATCACGCCATGCCTCGTGGTTGGGCAAGCCGCGCTCGAATTCGGTGGTGCGGTCGACCTCGCCAGTGATCAGCACGGAGCCGTCCAGCAGCAGCGACGGCTGGCGCCGCTCGATCACCTCGAAACCCTCGGTTTCCAGCGCCGAGCGGCTGAGCGTCGGCAGATCCATCGCCGGCGCGTTCGGCAGCGCGAAGCGCCGCCGGCTGAACACCAGCGGATGCACCGCCAGCGGCAGCCCGCTTCTGCCCCGCAGCCGTATCAACCCGGGAAAGCCACCGTCGTGATCGGGGTGACCGTGGCTGAGCACCACCGCCTCGATCGCCGACGCGTCCAGTTCCATGCGTTCGAAGTTGGTCGCCATGCCGTCCGGCGATATCCCGGTGTCGAAAAGCACTGTGTGCGTTCTGTCCCCGCGTCGCGTGGTCACCAGCGCGGAAAAGCCGTGTTCGGCGATCAGTCCGGGCGAGGAGCGCCCGCCCTCGAACTGGGGAGCCACCACCGGGGGCACCGTGCCCATTCCTCTGCGACGGGCCGGCCCGACGTCACCCATGAGGGCGTCGTAGCTGTTGTCCACCAGCGTCGTGATGGTGATCTCGTCGACCGGTTCAAGGGCAATCGGATCGACCGCCTTGCCCTCCGCTCGACGCGGAGTGGATGCCAACGCCTCTGCGGCTGTACCGCCGTCATCACACATGACTCCATCTTGCGCCCGCGGGGTATAGAGGAAGGCATGGCAACCGACAAGACCGGCGCGACCACCACCGTCACCAAGGACGCCGACCGCTTCACCATTTCGGTCGACGGCACCGTGGCAGGCTTCACCGAGATCAACGACAGCGACGGCCGGCGGACGTTCCCTCACACCGAGGTGGACGACGCTTTCCAGGGACGCGGCCTCGCATCGATCCTGATCGGCGAGGCGCTGCAGCAGACCAAGGATGCCGGACTGCGGATTGTGCCGGTGTGCTCGATGGTGCAGGGCTACGTGAAGAAGCACCCCGAGTTCGACGACGTGGTCGACGCCGCCGACGCTTAGCAAGTCCGGGCCGATAGGAAGATATCGTCAGTTCCGATGACGACTCGGGAAAGTGCTGTCGGCACAGCGCAGCGCAGCGCCTTCTTCACGCCCGACGGAGATCGGTTCGTGCCCGCGCCGATCGCGCGCGGCCCGTGGGGCCAGACAATCAGCGGCAACTATCTCGGCGGGCTGCTCGGCCACGTCCTCGAACGCGACGCGGGCGAGCCGGAGCTCCAACCGGCACGACTGACCGTCGACCTGTTTCGTCCCGCGGCGATGGCACCTGTCCGCATCGACACCAGCGTGGCCCGGCAGGGCCGCCGGCTGAAGTTGGTCGATGCGGTCGTAACCCAGGAGGACACTGTCGTCGCCCGCGCCACCGGGTTGTTTCTACGCCGGGGCGAACAACCGGCCGACGAGGTCTGGACATCGCCGGTGACCATGCCGCCGATTCCGCCGACACCGGATCCCATTCCCCGCGGGCTGACCACGCTCGTGTGGACCTACGGCAGGGAAGACCACACGCCTGGGCCGGGGTTCGGTCTGCGCGCGTGGGAACACGCAGGCCCGAAATACATCTGGGTGCGCGACATCCGCCCGCTGGTGGACGGCCAACCGCTGACCGCATTCACCCGCGCGGCCATGGCGGGTGACATGGCCAGTTCGCTAACCCATTACGGCCCAAGCGGTTTGCAGTTCATCAACGCCGACTACACCCTGACGCTCAGCCGACTCCCGGAGGGTCCGTACCTCGGCCTGGCCGCACTGACCCATTACAGTCACGCCGGCGTCGCGACCGGCGTCGCCACCATGGTCGATGAATTCGGTCCGATCGGCAGCGCGGCCGCCACCGCACTTTCGAACCCCGGCTTCAATCCGCCGCATCCATAGCCGGTTACTTGATCTTGTCGGCGATGGCGCTCGCGATCGACAGGCCCGAGCTGCCGACCGTGGGTGAGCAAGCACGTACATCGACGATGACGTTGGCGCGCACCGCCAAATTTCGTTCGCACTGCTGGCCCGTGGTTGCCGACGTCGTGGGATTGAGCTTCATGGTCAGGATCCCTGCGGTCGTCGCGGGCACGCCGAGGTCGGCCTCGGTCGAGGCGCCTTCGTACTCGAACCTGATGTGAGTGTTCTTGCAGCCCTCCCAGTCGACGACCTGCCGGTCGTAGAAAGCTTTGGCGGCGTTAGCATCTGGGAAAGCCGTAACAGCCTGCACCAGCTTGTGCGTCGGATCCGCGAAGACGCCCTGCACAACCAACCCCGTGAAGCCCGACCCGTCGTAGGTGGCCCGGTAGACCGGGCCCCAAGCCCCCGTGCAATTGGGCGGCGTGACCGAACCGGCCAGCGGCTCGTATTCGGTAGGCATGGCGGTCATGCCGGGCTTGTTCATCCGCCCACTGACATCGTTGGCGGAAAGCAGGAGTCCGGGCAGCGCGGCGTCGTCGACGTTCGCGGGAGCGGGCGGAGCGCTGCTGGGGTCCGGTGTCGAGGGGGCGGCCGTGGTGGTCCGTGCGGAACTCGCCGTTGTCGAAGTGGGGCTGGTTGCCGACGACTCGGCGCCCTCGCCGCCGGACATCGCCACGACGAGCACCACGACGACCGCGACGACCGCAGCGGCCCCAGCGCCGATGCCCCACCTGCGCCGGTTGCCTGTGAACTTGCCGGTGCGGGCCGACGGCTGGGGCTGGATAGTGCTGGGGCGCTCGTGCGGATAAGGCGGCTGACCACCGGTGAAACGGGGTGCCGTGGGCTGGGGGCTGGGATAGGTGTGAGCGCCCGGACCGGTCGAGGGGCCCGACCACGTCGGCCGCGGCGACAGCGGAGTGACCGGCATCGTGCGCACCGCCACGGTGGACTGGTCGAGCGCTTGGGCTGCGGCAGCGGCGAACTCACGCGCTGACGGATAGCGATCGTTGGGATTCTTGGCCATTGCCCGCGCGAGCACCCGGTCGACGGCCGGCGGTAATGCGGGCACCAGCGCGGTGGCGCGCGGTGGCGGCTGGTTCAGGTGCGCAGCCATGGTCGCCGCCATACCGCCGGAATCTCCGAACGGTGTCCGCCCGGTGAGCAGGTTGTACAGCGAGCAACCGAGCGAGTAGATGTCGGCGCGACCGTCGACGGAGTACCCGGACAGACTTTCCGGCGCCGCGTAGGCAATGGTGGCGACCACCATCCCGGTCTGGGTCAGATTGGTAGCGTCATCGAGGGCGCGGGCAATCCCGAAGTCCGCCAGAAGGACTCGTTCGTCGTCGGAGCCAAGCAGGAAGTTGGCCGGCTTGACGTCGCGGTGAAGTAACTGACGCCGGTGCGCGTAGTCCAGCGCCTTCGCCACCTCACCGACGATGTACACAGCACGCTGCGGCGACATCCGCCGGGCACGTGTCTCCTTCTCGGCGTCGCTGCCATTTACGTACTGCATCGCGATCCAAAGCTGACCGTCCTCGGTCTCCCCGCGGGTGTAGACGGTGACGATATTGGGGTGATCCAGCGTCGCCGCCAGATCGGCCTCGCGCAGGAACCGGGCGCGGAAGTGATCGTCTCGAGACAGGCCTTCGGAGAGCACCTTCAACGCGTCACTGCGCGGCAACGCGGGATTGCGCGCTTTGTAGACCGTGCCCATTCCGCCGGCACCCAGCACAGCCTCGATGGTGTAACCCGCCACCACCGTGCCAGGACTCAATGCCACGCTGCCCCCTCAGTTCGACTCGCCGTCTGTCCTAGCATGCCGTGCCACCCCGGCACGCAAACACCCCGCGCCGTTGAGGGCGCGGGGTGTTTGGTCGAACTGCAGGGGTTATCAGCTCAGGCCGACAACCTCCTGGGCGATCTCGGCAACGCGCGTCTGCGCTGCGGACACCAGCTTCTGCCGGTTCTTGTTCGCTTCCTCGTAGGCGATGATCGCCCGGATGTCGGACGGTGCCTCGAGTTCCTTCACTGCAGCGACGGCCTCGTTGAGATTCAGCTCGTCGTACTCGGGAATCGGCAGTTCCTCGGCATCGAGGACGCCGCCAGCGGCACGCGCGTTGTGCAGCGCGTCGGCGGTCTTCTCGGCGCCCTCGTCACGGGCCACGCCCTCGGCGCTTTGCAGCGCCGCGTCCCGCGATGCGCCGATCGCCTTGAGCGCAACCTCGCCAGCGCGCTGTGCGCGACGGACCAGATCATCGACGGCCGGTCCGGTCGAACGCACCAGTTCGGCGACGCGCTCGGCGGATTGTGCCGACCACTGACCGGGGAGGTTCACGATCTTCACCGCGGTTCCCGCGGCTGCCTGCAGCGGCGTGCGGCGCAGCGCTGCCGGCCCGCCGAGGGCGTCCTCGGCCAGCACCGTGGTCAGCCAGTTGACCGTCGCCGAGTGTGCCGTGATCAAGCGATCGGCGAGCGCCTGGACGTCGGTGTTCTTGGCCGCGACCGCGAGCGCCTTGATGTAGCGCGAACGGTCCAGCAGCTGATCCTCCAGCGCGAGATCGCCGAGCAGCGCCTCGTCGAACGGCTGCGCCTGCTCTGTCAGCGCCTTGACCGCGGCGGCGGCGCGACCGAGGAACGGCCCGATGGTGTCCGGGAAACCGCCAAGGTCACGGATCGCTTTCTCGATCGCCACGGCGCGGATGCGGGCGTTGTTCGCGTTCTGGGTCAGTTCCTTCTGCACGGCCTCGGTACGCGCCTGCGCGATCCGGGTCTCGGCGACCTGAATCTCGGTGTGGGTCAGGTCAAGTACGGTTCGTAGTTGGTTGATCAATGTTGTCTCAGTGGCTTTGAAAGTGGTAGCCATCAGTAAATCGCCCCTTAAGCGTTGACGGATTTGGTCGGCGCTGGGGTGCACCTGTTGGTTGGCTACCCGACACACCGGGCTAGTCAACATTCAGGGCTGTGAGATAGGTCGCACCGCGATCAGCGGGGCTTGAGCACGATCACCGGGATCTCGCGGTCAGCCCAGCTCTGATAGGTGTCGAAGTCGGCATAGGCCTCGACCAGCTTCGGCCAGAGCCTCGACTTTTCTTCCGGCGACGCGGTCTCTGCGCGCACCGCGCGCCGATCGGTGCCGATCTCGATGTAGGCGTCCGGGATCGCCACCAGATTGCGGTACCACTGCGGGTGGGTGTCGCTGCCACCCTTCGACGCCACCACGATCACGTCCTGCCCGTCGTTGATGAACACCAACGGCGAGACGAACGTCTTACCGGACTTCCGGCCGGTGTGCTCGAGCAGCAACGTGGGCACCGGCTTCTTCAGTCCCGCGCCGACGCGCCAGTTGGCGCCGATCTTGCCGCCGGACTTTCGGTACACCCACACGTGGGCCTTGCCCGCGTACTTCATCACCGTATTGACGAATGGCGAGTTCAGCTGCTTGGGCTTGTTGTTCGGATCCATCGGACTCCCTACAGGTATTCGGCGGTGCTGCCGCCGACGGGCATATCGCCCAAGCCGAGCTTGCGGTGATCCCAGCTGCGCAGCCGGCCGGGCACCACGCGCACACAGATCCGGTTGTTCATCATCTGCTCGACGTACGGGCGCATCTCTTCGGTGTACGGACCGGTGTAGCGCTCCCAGACGCTGATGCCAACGCGCAGATTGGTTTCCGGATCGTCGATGATCTCGGCCTGCCCGTCGATCGACACCCCGCGCAGCGTGGTGTAGGTCTGTCCGTCCTCGATCATCACCGTGATGGTCGGGTCGCGGCGCAGGTTGACCGCCTTCTGCGATTTGGCCTTGGTCTCGAACCAGATCTCACCGTCGAGCACGGCGTACCACATCGCGACCAGATGCGGCCGCCCGTCGGGGAGCACGGTCGCCATCGTGGCGGTGCGGCTGCGCTCGATGAACTCGACGATCTCGTCGTCGCTCATGATGATCTTTGAACGTTCGTTCTTGCCCACGCCGAGATACTTTCAGGTCGTCGTTGCGGTGACCGTCACCGGGATGCCGTTGAGCGCCCCGTTGCCCGACGGCTCGTCGATGAAGTTCGGCGGGGACAGCACGTTGGTGTTCACGCCGGGGGAACCGTTGGCGACCGACATACGGGTGCCCGCCTTGCCGTGACCCCAGCCGTGCGGCATCGACACCACGCCCGGCATGATCGCGTCGGTCACCTCGACGGGCACCTCGATACGGCCTCCCGCCGACGACACCGCCACGACGTCGCCGGTGACCACGCCGTGTTTGACCGCGTCGTCGGTATGCATCAGAAGGGTGCAGCGGTCCTTGCCCTTCATGAGCGGGCCGACGTTGTGCAGCCAGGAATTGTTGGAGCGCAGATGACGCCTGCTCACGAGCACCAACTCGTCGGGGGCGCGGTCGAGACGCGCGGCGAGCCGAGGCAGGTCGTCGAGCAGATACTGCGGTGCCAGGCGGATCTTGTGGTCAGCGGTCCCCAGCACCTCGGGCACGCGGGGCACCATCGGCCCGAAGTTGATGCCGTTGGGCTCTGCCTTCAGTTTCTCCAGCGTCAGCCCGTCCGGGTTCTCGCCGTACCGGTCGCCGAAGGGTCCGGTACGCAACGTCAGGTCCAGGATGCGCTCGGGGCCGCCGTGCTCGTAGTGCTTGCGGATCGCGGTGCCGTCGAGTCCCTGGGTGAACGCCATGTAGTCGAAGAACCCGTCGTCGATGGCCGCGACGTCGACGTCCTCGGCGGGTGTGCCCGTACACAGTCCCGTCAGCCGGACGAGGATCTCCCACTCGCGGGGACGGTCCGGTTCTTCGGGCTCGAACACCGGCGCCGAGTAGTTGGCGATGCTGTTGACCGCGAAGTTGAGGATCAGGTCGTCGTGGTGCGGCTGTTCCAGCGGCGAAAGGCCGGGCAGGATCACGTCGGCGTGCCGGGTCGTCTCGTTGAGCCAGAGGTCGACGGAAATCATCGCGTCCAGTTGCGGCAGCACCTCGTCGAGCGTGTGACCGGCCGGAGTCGACAGCACCGGGTTGCCCGCGACGGTGATGAGCGCCTTGATCTGTCCCTCCCCCGGCGTCGCGATCTCCTCGGCAAGACATGACACGGGCACCTGACCGAGCACCTCCTTGGCGCCTCGCACCCGCGTGCGGAAACGGCCGAACTCCGGAGCGCCGTCTTCGAGGCCGGGGATCGGCTGCACGGTCACCGACCATGCGGTGGCGCGCGGGAACATCGAGCCGCCGACGTTGTCGAAGTGCCCGGTGAGGATGTTGACGACATCGACGAGCCAGCTGGCGAGGCTGCCGAACTCCTGGTTACAAGTTCCGATCCGGCCGTACACGACGGCGCGTTCGGTGCTCACAAGCTGACGTGCGAGCTCGCGGATGCGCTGCGCGTCGATGCCGGTGACACCGGCGACCCGCTCGGGGGACCAGTCCGCGGTCGCCTCCCGTAACCGGTCGAGCCCGTCGACGTGCGGCGCCATCGCGCCGAGCGTCACCAGATCCTCGTCGAACAGCGTGTGGGTGACGCCCAACAGCAGTGCGGCATCGGTGCCCGGCGTGATCGGCAGCCATTCGTTGGCGCGGGTCGCGGTCAGGGTTCGGACCGGGTCGATCACAATCACCTTGCCGCGCTTGCGAATTCCGTCGATGATGCCCATCACGTCCGGGGCGGCGAGCAGCGAGCCCTGCGACGCGGCCGGGTTGGCGCCCATGACCACCAGCAGGTCGGTGCGCTCGATGTCGGGCACCGGGAACGTCCACCAGCCGCCGTACATCAGGTGTGACGAGAGGTTCTTCGGCCACTGATCGACTGTGCCGGGCGAGTAGGACAGCGGGATGCCCGACATGCCGAGCAGCACCCCGGTGTAGCGGCCGAGCGAGAAGGAATGCGCGAGAGGGTTTCCGGTGTAGCAGGTCACCGCGCCGATGCCGTACTTCTCGATTACCGGTGCCAGCAGTTCGGTGCAACGCCGGAACGCCGCATCCCAGCTGACCTCCTGCCATTGCCCGTCGACCTTGATCATCGGCCGGCGGATCCGGTCGGGGTCCTCGTGCACGACGCCCAGGCTCGCGCCCTTCGGACAGATGTGGCCGCGACTCCAGGTGTCGTCACGGTTGCCGCGGATGCTGGCCACGCGGCCGTCGGCGACCTGAATCTCCAAGCCGCACATGGCTTCGCACAGCGGGCAGGTGTAGAGGTGGCGGCCGTCCTCGCCGATACCCGCCAGCAGATTCGGTTGTCCGGTGGTCACATTGGCCTCCCTGCTTTCGCCGAACGTGGGTTACCCGCACGCCTCAGCGCCGGCGTTGTCAAGCGGTCAATGCAACGTCGGCTGTTGGTCAGGCTGCTTGGTCGATGAGTGCGGCGAGTCGGTCGGCGGGCGTGTCGAGGTCCAAGGTAGGTCGGGGTCGGGTGTTGAGTTTGTCTTGGATCCGTTTGAGGTCGGCCTTGGTGTGCATGCTCAGGTCGGCGCCCTTCTCGAACCAGAACCACAGGAGCCGGTTGATGCTTCTATGTCAATGCGAGTGGTTGGCATCTGGCGATTTGGTGCTGCCAGGAGGCTTGGTCGGTGTGCATCGCTCGGTAGATCACATCGACGAGGTGGCGCTTGAGGATGCGTCTGGCGCCGCGGGCACCCTTCGTCGGTTCTTGGCGTGCGATGAGTTTTTGAGCCGCCGGGTTGAAGCGTGTCTGCACGATCGCCGCCGTGTAAAGGACGCTGTTGAGACGGCGGTTGCCGCCTCGATGAAGTCGGTGACGTTCGTTGTCTGATGAATAGACGGGAATCGGAGCGCACCCGGTGTAGCGGGCTAGTTTGGCTGAGCTCGAAAACCGTTCGATGTCACCGATTTCGGAGAGCAGCACCGCTGCGGAGTTGTGGCTGATCCCGGTTATTGCCAACAGGTTCGGCGTAAGGGGCGTGACGAGCTCTTTGATCCTGATGTCGAGATCGTGGATGCGGTTGTTGGCCTCGGCGAGCTCGCTGATCATCGTGACGATCACCTGTCGTACGTGGATGCCCACCTCTGCGGCTTCGAGCCGCGCGGTCAACGCCGCTACTACCTTGGCCCGCGCCAGGTCGCCGGGCGTGTGGTCAAGCCACAGATGCGATTGCGCCTTGAGCTGGTTGATCATCATGGTGCGGCGTTTGACGAGGTCAGCACGGTAGTCGGTGAGAACGCGGAGTTCGCGGACCCGCTCGTCGATGCGATGGCGGGTCAGATCCGGTGTCGCGATCGCGGCATGTGCGGCCGCGACGGCATCGATGGCATCTGACTTGGAGCCCGTGGCGGCGTGCAACTTACGATGCGCGGCGGTCAGCCGGCTAGGAACCCACACCACCTCTTGACCCGCAAGCAGCAGTCCATCGGCCAGCCGGCGGGCAAAGCCGTGACCGTCTTCGATGGCCCAGGTCACTGGGGTGGCGTCCGTGATCGCGCGAATCCAGGTGAGCACCGCGGTAATCAGCAGCCCATCGTTTTTCACGGTCAGCGGCTTGCCTATGCGATTACCGCGAGCATCGACAGCCACCGCAACATGGACGTGCTTGTGTGGGTCGATCCCTACTGTCACCATCGAAATGTCCCTCCGCTCATCCGGGTGACGGGACGATGGCGGGGGCTCTGCCCGGTGGACAGACCTATTGCGAGTTGAAGGCTCAGCAGGCTTCTATCAGGTCACACCGGTCAGGGCTCTTGCCTCGAGCCGCTGTGGACAAATCAACGGAAGGCCATTCACGGCACGTGTTTTCCGAGTCACCGAGCAGCTCACCGGGTCGGCTCCCGTCGAAACCGTCCGGTTCTAACACTGTGCACCAATAGGTGTTCTCGTTGGTGCCCCGTTGCCAGGGCGAGTGAGGATCGCAGAAGTAGACCGGCGCCTGCAGTTGCAGATCGATGGTGCGCCAGTTGGCCATCTCGCTGCCCCGGTCCCAGGTGATGGTGCGCCGCAGGTGCGCCGGCAGCTCGCTCATCGCCCCGATCATCGCGGTGGCCACCGACTCGGCGGTGTGATCGGCGGGCAGGTGTAACAGGATGGTGAACCGAGTACTGCGCTCCACCAATGTGCCTATGGCACTGGCATTTCCGGCGCCCATGATCAAGTCTCCCTCCCAGTGCCCGGGCACTGCCCGGTCGGCGGCCTCGGCGGGGCGATCACGGATGGTGAAGACCGATCCCGGTGGATAGACGCCGGCACGGGTGACCGACCGGTGGGGTTTACGGGCCGCCCGTTTGGTCGATAGACACTTGTGCAGGTCAGCCCGGAGTTGACCACGGGTTTGGACGTAGAGGCATTTGTAGATGGTTTCGTGGCTCACCCGTGCCAGCTTGTCATCGGGATGATCGCGGACCAACAGCTCGGAGATCAGCTTCGGACTCCACCCGTCGTCCATCGCCGTTTCGATCATGGCGCACAGCACCGGGTCATCGAGGGTGAACCCCTTGGGACGCTTGGCCTTCTGAGCAGCCCGGGCATGGGCCATCCCGGCGTGGTAATCCCCGTCAGGGTTGCTGTTGCGGTGCACTTCTCGCCAGACGACGCTGGCGTCCCGGCCGATCTTCTCGCCGATCCGTTCGTAGGTGAGCCCCGTTGTCGCGGCCGCGCATGATCTCGATGCGTTCATCCAGGCTGAGGCGATGCCCCCGGCCGCCGAGACGGTCGGGATCGCCGGAGGTGATCAGGCCGTGGGTTCTCTCGGAGTTCTGTCCGCGCAGTAGTGGCATTGCGCCAGCCTGACGCCACCACAGACTCGCCGCCGTAGTCGACACGCCCATGTCCCGAGCAATGATCAGAACCTGTGGATGACCCTCGGTGGGGCGGCATGAAAGTGGGCGCACCTTCCCGGGGATGATCTGAAGTCCAAGGTTCTCTGATCAAGACCGGCGTTGACGCGCTGGTTGGGAAGGTACGCCCATGCTCACCGTAGTTCACGACACCGATGAGGCCAACGCCAATGACGGCGGTGGTCGGTCGTTGTTGGATGAGATCGTGCGCGACGGCGCCCGGCAGATGCTGGCCGCGGCGCTGAAGGCTGAGGTGGCCGCCTACATCGATGCCCACGCCGGTGAGCTCGATGAGAGCGGTCGCCGGCTGGTGGTCCGCAACGGCTCCCACGCCGGGCGTGAGGTGTTGACCGCCGCGGGCGCGGTGGCGGTGACCGCGCCGCGGGTCAACGACAAGCGTATCGACGCCGATACCGGTGAGCGGCAGCGGTTTTCCTCGGCGATCCTGCCGGCGTGGGCGCGCAAGTCCCCGCAGATGACTGAGGTGCTGCCGCTGCTGTACCTGCACGGCCTGTCGACCAGTGACTTCGGGCCGGCCTTGGAGCAGTTCCTCGGGTCCAGTGCCGGGCTCTCGGCGACGACGATCACACGGCTGACCAGCCAGTGGCAGGAGGAGGCCAAGGCCTTCGGGGCCCGGGATCTGTCGGGCACTGACTTCGTCTACCTGTGGGTCGACGGCATTCACCTCAAGGTCCGCCTCGAGCAGGAGAAGCTGTGCCTGTTGGTGATGATCGGGGTCCGCTCCGATGGCCGCAAGGAACTCGTCGCCCTGGCCGACGGGTATCGAGAATCGACCGAGTCGTGGGCCGATCTGCTGCGGTCGTGTCGCCGCCGCGGGATGATCGCCCCGGTGTTGGCCGTCGGTGACGGTGCACTGGGCTTTTGGAAGGCGATGCGCGAGGTGTTCCCGGCTACCCGCGAGCAGCGCTGCTGGTTTCACAAACAGGCCAATGTCCTTTCCTGCCTGCCCAAATCGGCGCAACCCGGTGCGGTCGCGGCGATGCGGGAGATCTACAACGCCGAGGACCTCGACCACGCGCAGGTCGCGATCAAGGCCTTCGAGATCGACTACGGCGCCAAGTACCCCAAGGCGGTCGCCAAGATCGTCGACGACGCCGACGTGCTGTTGGAGTTCTACAAATACCCAGCCGAACACTGGATCCACTTGCGCACCACGAATCCGATCGAATCAACCTTCGCCACCGTGCGATTGCGGACGAAGGTCACCAAGGGGCCGGGATCCCGCGCGGCCGGAATTGCCATGGCCTACAAGCTTATCGACGCCGCACAAGCCCGGTGGCGGGCAGTCAACGCACCCCACCTGGTCGCCCTCGTCCGTGCCGGCGCCGTCTTCCACAAAGGCAAGCTACTCGAACGCCCCGCCGACATCACACCGCCCGAGCCGGCCGAATCAACCGAAACGGAGGTCGCCTGAAACACCCCGATCCACAGGTATTGACAATTCCTCCCATGTCCCTGGCCACCCGCTCCAACGGCTCACCCAGGCAGACCCGATCGAACAACTCCCGCCGCGTCGACCTCGAATGCGGATAACCACTCGGCATGTGCAACCCCTCTGATCACAGATATTGCACTGACCGTATGAATCCGCCGCCGAAGTGCGTGCGGGTAACCCACGTTCGGCATGCGCTTGTTGTGACACACTGTAACGACTAAGCGGCGAGGGGAGGGCGCGAATGGTGGACACCGCCGCACGACGGCACCGCAGGCAGGGATCGCGCCGTGACCCGTCCATCGACGCCGCGGTGCTCGCCGCGACACGGCGCCTGCTGGTCGACCGCGGCTACGCGGCAACCACCATCGATCTGATCGCCACCACGGCGCAGGTGAGCCGCCCCGCGGTGTATCGCCGATGGAGTTCGAAGGCCCAACTGGTGCACGAGGCGCTCTTTCCCGACCTCGGTGCCGAACCTCCCGCCGATGACTTCGTCGCCGAGATCACCCGGCTGTGCCGCGGAGCCCTGGCCATGTACGGCGACCCGGCGGTGCGTGAGGCGCTCCCCGGACTTCTCAACGACTTACGGTCGGACCGCCGGATGCGCCGCGTGCTCAGTGACCGCTTGGAGGCCGCCGCCCGCAGTCAACTCGCCGAAAGGGTGGACTCGGCGATTTCTGACGGCACCGCCCGCCCCGGGGTCGACGCCGACACCGTCATGGACGTGATCGCCGGCGGCGCCTGGTACGCCGTCTGCGTACGTCACGTCAAAGACACCGACGCCGCAGCGACGACGCTCAGCGAGCTGGTCCTGCGCGGAGTGCTCGTCTGAGCTCGCTACGACCTGGCATCCACTACAGTCGCGCAGAATGCGGGCTGTGAGCAGGATCCGCCGTCTGATCATTTCTTCGAGATTCTCGCGCTACGCATCCACGCTGCATCCGGTCGGTTTGTCGTTGGCATTGTTGTTCTTCGCGTGGTCTATGAGCCCCTCCCTGTTGCCGAGGGCGTGGTTCCTGCAAGGCGTCGCTGCCGGCATCAGCGTCGCGATCGGATACGGGCTGGGCTGTGCCGTCGCGTGGGTGATCCGGCGCTGCGGGATTCGCTCCAACTGGTCGCCCCGCACCCGGCTACTCGGCTGGCGCGGACTGGCGGTCACGGCACTTGTCGTCGTCCCGCTCTTCCTGGTGCTTGGATCGTGGTGGCAGCAGATCCTGCGCGACCTCGTCGGTCTGCCGCGCGCCCAACGGTCGTTCTACATTCTGGTTTTCGTCGTCGCAGTCGTGATAGCGGTCGCGTTACTGGCGATCGGGCGCGGCCTGCGCGAGGCGACCAATTCGCTGACATCACAAGGGAATCGGGTCGTTCCCGGCCCGATCGCTCGACTCGGCGCGGTCGTGCTCGTCGTGGCATTGGTGGTCGCGGGACTCAATGGCGCACTGCATCGAGGTCTGCTGAGTGCTGCCGAACGCTCAGCAGAAGTCGCCGACGGGAGCACCGCCGACGGTGTAACGCGCCCGACGGCACCGGAACGCTCTGGCTCACCGGCATCACAACAATCCTGGGACACCCTGGGGCGTGAGGGCCGAACCTTCGTTGCCGGTGGTCCGACCGCCGAGCAGATCGCGGAGGTGACCGACGCGGCGGCGCTGACCCCGATCCGGGTCTATGCCGGCCGTGAATCCGCCGACACCGTCGAGGGCATCGCCGAGCGGGTGGTCGAGGAGCTGCGTCGGACCCGTGCATTCGACCGCAGAGTGCTGGCCGTGGTGACCACGACGGGGCGCGGCTGGGTGAATCCCAACGTGTCAGCCGCCCTTGAGTACGTGAACGGCGGGGATACCGCGATCGCGTCGATGCAGTATTCGTTTCTGCCCAGTGCGTTGTCGTTCGTCGCGGATCGGGAGACGCCTCCACTAGCCGGTCAGGCGTTGTTCGAGGCGATATACCGGGATTGGGTCGCCCTTCCCGAAGACGCGCGCCCCAAGTTGGTGGTGTTCGGCGAGAGTCTGGGTTCATTCGGCGGGCAGGCGGCGTTCGCCTCGGGCGCCGACATCGTCAGCCGCACCGACGGCGCGCTGCTCGTGGGGACGCCGAATTTCGCGCAGCCGTGGAGCAGGCTTACCGCCAACCGCGACCCGGGATCGCTCGAGCGGCTCCCGGTGGTCGACGAGGGCCGACACATCCGGTTCGCTTCGCGGCCCGCCGATGTGAATCTTGCTGGGCCATGGGATTTTCCGCGGGTGGTGTTCTGGCAGCACGCCAGCGATCCAATCACCTGGTGGTCCTTCGACCTGCTGATGCAGCGCCCGGACTGGCTGCGTGAACCACGTGGACCTGACGTCGACCCCGGCGTTCGATGGCTGCCGTTCGTGACGTTCTGGCAGGTGACGCTGGACATGATCTTCTCCGCCGAGGTGCCCTACGGATACGGGCACGCCTTCGGTCCCGACGCCGCACAGCTCTGGGTGGACATCCTCGATCCACCGGACTGGGATCCGGCCGCCACCCAGCGCGTTTACGACGCGATCTTGCGGGGCTGACTCAGCATGTCCGCACAAACATGAAGGTCACGCATCCAGATCGATACGTGACCTTCATGTGTCTCGAATTTGATTGTGGGCGAAGGGGGACTTGAACCCCCACGTCCCGAAGGACACTGGCACCTGAAGCCAGCGCGTCTGCCATTCCGCCACTCGCCCCAACAACCGGGGAAGACTATCACGCACAAGACCGCGCTCCCCAACCGTGGCGATGGGGTTCCGGCTACCTGAAAGCTTCCCGCGCAAACGCTGCTGACCTGCCCGGTTCTGATTCTCAGAATTTCATTGGTCACGCTGCGACGGGCTGGGCCGATACCATGCAGACAAGGGTGGTGGCCAGGCGACACGCGGATGGACCGCAGGGTGCGCTCCGATGACGGCGAACGACGATTGAGGCGGGCGGTGATATGGGTCTGGTCGACCGTTTTGAGCGCAAACTCGAGTCGACCGTTGGCGACGCATTCGCCCGAGTGTTCGGCGGATCGATCGTTCCGCAAGAGGTCGAGGCGATGCTTCGCCGCGAAGCGGAGACCGGTGCGCGGCAATTGGCAGCCGGGCGAGTTTTGGCGCCAAACGACTACGTCATTACCCTCAGTGTGCCTGACTATCAGAAGGTGAGTGCCGACCCGGACCTCACATCAGCGACTTTTGCCAAGCACTTGGAGGGATACATCCATGAGCAGGGATGGCAAACGTATGGTGATGTGGTCGTCAGGTTCGAACAATCATCCAGCCTGCACACAGGACAGTTTCGCGCGCGTGGGGCGGTCAATCCTGACTCCACCAATGACGATCCCGCCTCACCACCCCGAGAACTCTCGTCCAACGCAGAATCAGGAGTACCGATGAGCGACAACCCGACGCAATACGGTGGCCAGGCGCAGGGCCGGCCAGCCGACGAGTATTACGACGACCGCTACCCACGGCCTGAGGACCGGCCGCAGGACCCCCGCCCCCCGTACCCCCCGCAAGAACAGGGTGGCTATCCGGAGCAGGGCGGCTACCCGCCGCAGCGCGACGGGGGCTACCCGTCGCGCCAGGGCGGCTACCCCGATCAAGGCGGCTACCCGGACCAGGGCCAGGGCGGCTACCCGCAGCAGCCGTACGAGCAGCGCCCGCCTGCCGGCGGATACGGCCCTCCCCCGGGCGGCCAGCCCGGCTACCAGGACCCGGGTTACCGGCAGGCGCCCGGCGGGTACGGCCCACCACCCCAGGGCGGCCAGCCTGGCTACCAGCCACCCGCGGGTGACTACGACTACGGACGTCCCCCCGCGCGGCCCGACGAAGGCGGTTACGGCCGGCCCGACGGCCGGCCGGCCTATCCCGACCAGGGTGGCTACCCGGACCAGGGCCAGGGCCAGGGTGGTTACCCCGACCAAGGCGGCTATCCAGATCAGGGCGGCTACGGCGGTCAGGCCTACGGCCGTCAGGACCAGGGCTACGGCGCCCAGCCCGACTACGGGCGCTACGGCGAGCCCGGCGCCGGATACGCCGAGCCGGGATACGGCGAACCCCAGGGGGGCGGATACGACTACGGCCAGCCCGCGGCCGGTGGTTACGGCTACGGGCAGGGCGACTACCCCGTGGCCGGCGCCACCGTCACTCTGCAGCTCGACGACGGCAGCGGCCGCACCTACCAACTGCGTGAGGGTGCCAACGTGATCGGCCGCGGACAGGACGCTCAGTTCCGCCTGCCCGATACCGGTGTTTCGCGTCGTCACCTGGAAATCCGCTGGGACGGTCAGGTGGCATTGCTCGCCGACCTCAATTCGACGAACGGCACGACGGTCAACAACGCGCCGGTTCAGGAGTGGCAACTCGCCGATGGCGACGTGATCCGGTTGGGCCATTCCGAGATCGTCGTCCGCGTGCACTGACCGCTGGCCGCCCATCGGCTGAGGGGAAGCTGCGGGCTTCTCCCCATGCCGCTGGCTGTCCAAGTATCGTGACGTTGCCGAATGTGGTGACTTGGTGTTTGTTGTCGGTGCGACGGAAACGGATGGGGACGGAGAGGACGTCAGATGCAGGGGTTGGTACTGCAACTGACACGCGTCGGCTTCCTGTTGCTTCTGTGGTTGTTCATCTGGTCGGTGCTAAGGATCCTGAAGACCGATATCTACGCGCCCACCGGAGCGGTCATGGTGCGACGGGGACTGCCGCTGCGGGGTTCGCTGCTGCCCAATCGGGGCCGCAGGAACGTGGCGCGTCAGCTGGTCGTCACCGAGGGGGCGCTGGCTGGCACACGCATCACTTTGGGCAGCCAACCGGTGCTCATCGGCCGCGCCGACGACTCAACGCTGGTTCTCACCGACGATTACGCCTCGACACGGCATGCCAGGCTGTCCCCTCGAGGTTCGGAATGGTACGTAGAAGACCTAGGATCGACCAACGGCACATACCTCGACAGGGCCAAGGTGACGACTGCGGTACGCGTTTCGATGGGGACGCCGGTTCGAATCGGCAAGACGGTAATTGAGCTGCGCCCGTGACACTGGTGCTCAGATACGCCGCGCGCAGCGACCGCGGCCTCGTCCGCGCTAACAACGAGGACTCCGTCTACGCCGGCGCGCGGCTACTCGCGCTCGCCGACGGCATGGGCGGTCATGCAGCCGGCGAGGTCGCCTCCCAGCTGGTGATCGCGGCGCTGGCCCACCTCGATGACGACGAGCCCGGCGGCGACCTGTTGAGCAAGCTCGACACCGCGGTCCGCGACGGCAACTCCGCGATCGCGGCCCAAGTCGAGGCCGACCCCGAGCTCGAGGGCATGGGCACCACGTTGACCGCGATCTTGTTCGCGGGCAATCGTCTTGGACTTGTCCACGTCGGCGACTCTCGCGGCTATCTACTCCGCGACGGTGAGCTCAGCCAGATCACCAAGGACGACACGTTCGTCCAGACCCTGGTCGACGAGGGCCGCATCACGCTCGAGGAGGCGCACAGCCATCCGCAGCGGTCACTGATCATGCGCGCGCTCACCGGTCACGAGGTGGAGCCGACCCTGATCATGCGCGAGGCACGCGCCGGGGACCGTTACCTGCTGTGCTCGGACGGTCTGTCCGATCCGGTCAGTCACGAGACCATCCTCGAGGCGCTGCAGATCCCCGATACGGCCGAAAGTGCAGACCGCCTAATCGAATTGGCGCTGCGCGGCGGTGGACCCGACAACGTGACGGTGGTGGTGGCTGACGTCGTCGACTACGACTACGGCCAGACTCAGCCCATCCTTGCGGGGGCCGTATCCGGTGACGACGACCAGACCGTGCCGCCCAACACGGCGGCGGGCCGCGCATCCGCGTTCAACCCGCGGCGCAACGTAGCCAAACGTGTCGAACCGCCTCCTCAGGAGCCGGTCCGTGCACCGCGCTCGCGGCGGCGAATATTCATCGCCGCCGCGCTTTTGATTTTGGTGGTGGTTGCCGGCCTGGTAATCGGGCGCGAGATCGTGCGCAGCAACTACTACGTCACCGCGCATGACGGCATCGTGTCGATCATGCGCGGTGTGCCCGGGTCCATCCTCGGCCTGTCGATGCAGGAGACGTACCGACATGGTTGCCTGACAGACCGAAACGACCTCAACCTCATCGCGCCGGGCCAAGCGCCGTCCGGCTGCCAGCTCTTTCGCGTCACAGACCTGAAAGAGGCCGAAAGGGCGCAGGTTGAGGCGGGCCTGCCGACCGGCTCCGAGGACGACGCCATCGTCCAGATCAACAAGCTCGCCCAAGGTTCGGTGCTGCCGGTCTGTCTACCGCCGCCGACAACTCCGCCACCGTCGCCGCGCCCCAGTGCGGTCCCCCATTCGCCGGACCCGTCGAATTCGCCTGGTGTGCCCAACACTTCACCGGACAACACGACAACGGGCCAGCCGACGGAGGGCACGCCAGCGCCGGAAACGCCGCGGACGGTGACGAAGCCGGCTCCCCCCGCGCCGCCCGATGCCTCGTCACCCTCGCCTGCGTCTCCACCGTCGCCCGCACCTCCAGCGCCGCTGCCGGACCAGACCGTCACCGCACTGCCCCCGCCGCCGCAGGAACCCGGGACGAACTGCCGGGAATTGTCATGACGACGCAGCCGCAATCACCCGTGGCCGTCACTCCCCCGATGCCGAACAGGCGTAACGCCGAATTGTTCCTCCTCGGCTTCGCCGCGATCATCACCACAGTGGCCCTGCTGCTCGTCGAGGCCAACCAGGAACAAGGTCTGCGTTGGGATCTCGCGCAGTATGCCGTCGCGTACCTGGCCCTGTTCGCCGGTGCGCATCTCGCGGTGCGGCGGTTCGCGCCGTACGCCGACCCGCTGCTGCTTCCGGTGGTCGCGCTGCTGAACGGGCTGGGGTTGGTGATGATTCACCGCCTGGACCTCGCCGAGGGCGTACTCATCCAGCGTGGCCTCGGCGGCACCGCCGACCAGCAGATGCTGTGGACCCTCGTTGGCGTCATCGGCTTTTCGCTGGTCGTCATTCTCTTGCGCGACCACCGCATGCTTGCGCGGTACGGCTACGTGTGTGGGCTCACCGGCCTGATCCTGTTGATCATTCCGGCGGTACTCCCCAGGTCGATGTCCGAGCAGAACGGCGCGAAGATCTGGATTCGGTTGCCGGGCTTCTCGATTCAGCCTGCCGAGTTCTCGAAGATCCTGCTGCTCATCTTTTTCGCCTCGGTGCTGGTGTCCAAGCGAAGCGTGTTCACCAGCGCGGGCAAGCACTTCCTCGGCATGGACCTCCCCCGACCCCGTGACCTCGCACCCCTGCTGGCGGCGTGGGTCGCTTCGGTCGGCGTGATGATCTTCGAGAAGGACCTCGGCACCTCGCTGCTGCTGTACGCATCATTTCTGGTCATGGTCTACATAGCGACCGACCGGTTGAGTTGGGTGGTCATCGGGTTGGGGCTGTTCGCCGCGGGAAGTATTGCGGCGTATTACCTTTTCGATCACGTCCAGGTCCGCGTGCAGAACTGGCTCGACCCGTTCGCCGACCCTGAGGGCGCCGGTTATCAGATGGTGCAGTCGATGTTCAGCTTCGCCACCGGTGGAATCTTCGGTACCGGTCTGGGCAACGGGCAGCCCGGCACCGTGCCCGCCGCGTCGACAGACTTCATCATCGCCGCCATCGGTGAGGAACTCGGCCTCGTGGGCCTGGCCGCTGTCCTGATGCTGTACACGATCCTGATCATCCGCGGGCTTCGCACAGCGCTCGCGGTGCGCGACAGCTTCGGCAAGCTGCTCGCCGCCGGACTGGCCTCGACGCTGGCAATCCAACTGTTCATTGTGGTGGGCGGCGTGACCAAGCTGATCCCGCTGACCGGGCTCACCACGCCATGGATGTCCTACGGGGGTTCGTCACTGCTGGCGAACTACCTGCTGCTCGGGATCCTGGTCCGGATATCCCATTCGGCGCGGCGCCCCATCGTCACCACCCCGCAGGCGGCGACGCCGATCGCGGCGGTGAGCACCGAGGTGATCGAGAAGGTATGAACACCTCGCTGCGCCGCATCTCCATCTCGGTGATGGTCCTGGTCGTGTTGCTGCTTGCCAACGCCACGCTCACCCAGGTATTCACCGCTGACGGCCTGCGCTCCGATCCACGCAACCAGCGCGTGCTGCTCGACGAGTATTCGCGTCAGCGCGGCCAGATTTCGGCCGGCGGTCAGCTCCTGGCGTATTCCGTGTCGACGAATGGGCGCTTCCGCTTCCTCCGCGTGTACCCGAACCCGTACGCGTATGCGCCCGTCACCGGCTTCTACTCATTGCAATATTCGAGCACCGGACTGGAGCGCGCCGAGGACACCGTCCTCAACGGCTCCGACCAGCGCCTGTTCGGGCGGCGACTCGCAGACTTCTTCACCGGCCGTGATCCCCGCGGCGGAAACGTCGACACCACCATCAAACCCCAAGTGCAGCAGGCGGCCTGGGACGCGATGAAGGACGGCTGCGGCGGTCCGTGCAAGGGCTCGGTGGTGGCACTCGAGCCGTCCACCGGCAAGATTCTCGCGATGGTTTCATCACCGTCGTACGACCCCAACCTGCTGGCCACGCACAATACGGACGAGCAGTCGACCGCCTGGGAGAAGTTGCGCGACGACCCCGATTCACCGCTGCTGAACCGCGCGATCTCCGAAACGTACCCGCCCGGCTCCACTTTCAAGGTCATCACCACCGCGGCCGCGCTTCAGCACGGCGCGACCGAGAACACCCAACTCACCGCTGCGGCTCGAATCCCATTGCCCGACAGCACCGCAACACTGGAGAACTTCGACGGCTCCACGTGTGGCGGGGCCCCGACGACCACGCTGCGTCAGGCATTCGCGAAATCCTGCAACACGGCCTTCGTCCAGCTGGGCCTCGACACCGGGCGGGACGCCTTGCGGTCCGCGGCGTCGTCATTCGGACTGGACACTCCTACTCCGATGATCCCGCTTCAGGTGGTCGAGTCGACCGTCGGGCCCATTCCCGACGACGCGGCGCTGGGCATGTCGAGCATCGGCCAAAAGGACGTCGCGGTGACACCTCTGCAGAACGCATCTGTCGCCGCGACCATCGCAAACGGCGGGGTGACGATGCGGCCATACCTGGTCGATAGCCTTAAGGGATCCGACCTTGCCAATATCGGGACTGCGGCGCCGCAGGAAGAGCGGCGAGCGGTGCCGCAGCAGGTCGCCGATACACTGACGGATCTGATGGTCGCCGCTGAGCAGGCAACGCAGCAGAAGGGAGCCATCGCCGGCGTGCAGATCGCTTCGAAGACCGGCACTGCGGAGCACGGCACCGATCCGCGCAACACTCCGCCGCATGCCTGGTATATCGCATTCGCCCCAGCTCAGGCACCCAAGGTCGCCGTCGCCGTGCTGGTCGAGAACGGTGGCGACCGATTGTCAGCCACCGGAGGAGTGCTGGCCGCACCCATTGGCCGCGCCACGATTGCAGCAGCGTTGCGGGAGGGAACATGAGCCCCCGCGTAGGAGTGACCCTGTCGGGCCGCTACCGGCTTCAGCGGCTGATCGCCACCGGCGGCATGGGCCAGGTCTGGGAAGGCGTCGACTCCCGGCTGGGACGCCGCGTCGCAGTGAAGGTGCTCAAGGCCGAGTATTCCGAGGACGCCGAGTTCGTCGAACGGTTCCGCGCCGAGGCACGCACGGTCGCGATGCTCAACCATCCCGGCATCGCCGGTGTGTACGACTACGGCGAGACCGATATGGACGGTGAGGGCCGCACCGCTTACCTGGTGATGGAACTCGTCAACGGCGAGCCACTGAATTCCGTGCTCAAGCGCACCGGCCGACTGTCGCTTCGCCACGCCTTGGACATGCTCGAGCAGACCGGCCGTGCCCTTCAGGTCGCGCACACCGCAGGCCTGGTGCACCGCGACGTCAAGCCCGGCAACATCCTCATCACACCGACCGGGACGGTGAAACTCACCGACTTCGGCATCGCCAAGGCTGTCGACGCCGCCCCGGTGACCCAGACCGGCATGGTGATGGGCACCGCTCAGTACATCGCCCCCGAACAAGCCCTCGGCCACGACGCCACCGCGGCCAGCGATGTGTACGCCCTGGGGGTCGTTGGCTACGAATCCCTTTCGGGCAAACGGCCGTTCACCGGAGATGGTGCGCTGACCGTGGCGATGAAACACATCAAGGAGACCCCGCCGCCGCTGCCCGCCGATCTGCCGCCCAATGTGCGCGAGCTTATCGAGATCTCGCTGGTCAAGAACCCGGGTATGCGGTACCGCTCGGGCGGCCTGTTCGCCGACGCGGTTGCCGCTGTCCGGTCGGGCCGCCGTCCGCCGAGGCCTAACCAGGCACCGACACTCGGACGGGCAACGCCCGCGTCGGTGCCGTCGGCAGCCCAGGCGCGCGCCGTCGCGGACCTGACCGGACGTACCCAGGTCACCGCCGCCCGGCCGCGCCCGGCCACCGGAAGCCATCGCCCTCCCCCGGCGCCGTCGCGCGGCACATTCTCCTCCGGTCAGCGGGCACTGCTGTGGGCGGCCGGCGTGCTCGGCGCCCTCGCGATCGTCATCGCGATACTCATCGTGCTGAACGCCCAGGACCGTAAAGACCAGGAGCAGCCGTCGTCGCCGACGATCACCAACACCATCACCGAGACCACCCCGTATTCGCCGACAGCGATGCCTGGTCAGACCGAACGGGAACCCGTCGGTGATGGTGGGGCAGAATTCGGGGTAACCCGAATCAATGCGTTCGCGTCCCCGGCAACGGTGCAGGTGACACCCCCGCTCACGGAGCCGGACGGCCAGCGGCCCTCAACACCAGAACAGACATGGCAATGACAACCCCGCAACACCTGTCCGACCGGTACGAACTCGGCGACATCCTCGGCTTCGGCGGCATGTCCGAAGTCCATTTGGCGCGCGATCAGCGGTTGCACCGCGACGTGGCGGTCAAGGTGCTGCGCGCGGACCTGGCCCGCGATCCGAGCTTCTACCTGAGGTTCCGCCGCGAGGCGCAGAACGCCGCCGCGCTGAACCACCCCGCCATCGTCGCGGTCTACGACACAGGTGAGGCCGAGACCCCCAACGGTCCCCTGCCCTACATCGTGATGGAGTACGTCGAGGGCGTCACGCTGCGCGATATCGTGCACACCGACGGGCCGATGGAGCCGCGCCGGGCCATCGAGGTCATCGCCGATGCGTGCCAGGCGCTGAACTTCAGCCACCAGCACGGGATCATCCACCGCGACGTCAAACCCGCGAACATCATGATCAGCAACGCCGGCGCGGTCAAGGTGATGGACTTCGGCATCGCACGCGCACTCGCCGACGCCAACAACGTCACCCAGACCGCAGCCGTGATCGGCACCGCGCAATATCTATCCCCCGAACAGGCGCGCGGTGAGAAGGTCGACGCCCGCTCCGACGTGTACTCGCTGGGCTGCGTGCTGTACGAAATGCTCACCGGCGAGCCACCTTTCGTTGGTGATTCGCCTGTCGCAGTGGCGTATCAGCACGTCCGAGAAGATCCGATAGCGCCGTCGCAGCGCCACGAGGGCATCTCCCCCGAGCTCGATGCTGTCGTGCTCAAGGCGCTGGCCAAGAATCCCGACAACCGGTATCAGACCGCGGCGGAGATGCGTACCGACCTGGTCAAGGTGCACAGTGGCGAACAGCCCGATGCGCCGAAGGTGTTCACCGACGCCGAGCGCAGCTCGCTGATGTCGGCTGAGCCGGGCGATCACCGGACCGCCCCCATCGACGCTGTGGGACGCGCGCAGCCGCAGTACTTCGAACGGGAAAAGCGCGGCTCGATCGGCCGGTGGCTCATCGCCGTCGCCGTGCTGGCCGTGCTGACCGTCGTGGTGACGCTGGCGATCAACATGACCGGCGGCGGCACCCGCGACGTTGCAGTGCCCGACGTGAGCGGCAAGGTGTCGGCCGACGCGGTCGCCGAGCTGCAGAACCGCGGCTTCAGGACCCGCACCCAGCAGAAGCCGGACTCCAACGTCCCGCCCGACCATGTGATCGGTACCGACCCGGCCGCCAACTCGTCGGTCGACGCCGGCGACGAGATCACCATCAGCGTGTCGACCGGCCCCGAGCAGCGCGAGATTCCCGACGTCAGGAACCTCAGCTACGACGACGCTGTGGAGAAGCTCACCGATGCGGGGTTCGAGAACTTCCGGCCGTCCTCGTCGCCGTCGACACCAGAGATGAAGGACAAGGTTCTCGGCACCAACCCCCCCGTCAACCAGACGTCGGCGATCACCAACGAGGTCACCATCGTGCTGGGCGCAGGCCCGGAGACTCGCCCGATCCCCGATGTGAAGGGGCAGGCGCAAGAGAGCGCCATGCAGATTCTGACGGCGTCGGGCTTCACCAAGAGTGTGCCGGTCGAGGTCGACAGCACACTTCCGGCCGGGCAGTTACTTGGTACCAATCCGCCTGCCGGACAAACGGTTCCGATCGACACAGTGATTCAGATGCAGGTGTCACGGGGCAATCAGTTCGTGATGCCCGACCTGCGAGGTCAGTTCTGGACCGACGCCGAGCCGAGGCTGCGCGCACTGGGCTGGATAGGCGTACTCGACCGTGGCGGCGACGTTCAGAACAGCGGCCAGCGCACCAACGCCGTCGTGACCCAGAGCCCGTCGGCGGGCACCGGAGTGAATTACGACGGCCGGATCACGCTGAGTTTCGCGTCGTAGCCGCGACGACCGCGGTGGCGACTTCGTCCTCCAGTCGGCGCACCAGTGTTTCCTCAGGCGCTGCGCCGCAATAGCCCAGCCAATTCGCCAGCATCCGGTGTCCCCCCTCGGTCAGGATCGACTCTGGGTGGAACTGGACACCGTGGATGGGCAATTCGACGTGGCGCACACCCATGACGACGCCGCCTTCATCCATCCCCTCGGTTCGCTCGCCCCGGAAGGTGCGTGCGGTCACTTCGAGTTCCGCTGGCATTGTCTCGGGGAGGATGGTCAGCGAGTGATAGCGCGTGGCTGTGAATGGATCCGGAAGTCCCTGCAGCACACCGCTGTTGGTGTGGTGTACGGAACTGGTCTTGCCGTGTAGCAGCTCGGGTGCCCGGTCGACGGTGCCGCCGAAGGCCACGCCGATGGCCTGATGGCCCAGGCACACGCCGAGCAGGGGAGTCTCGGCGGCTGCACAGGCTTTGACAAGTGGGATCGAGGCGCCTGCGCGCTCGGGAGTGCCCGGCCCGGGGGAGAGCAGCACACCGTCGAACGTTTGCGCGGCGTTGGCGATGTCGTCCTCGGTGGCCAGCCGGTCGTCGTCGTTGCGCCAGACTTCGGCGTTCACCCCGAGCTGACCCAGGTACTGGACCAGGTTGAACACGAAGCTGTCGTAATTGTCGACGACCAGGACACGCATCAGGCCAGGTTACCGGAGCGATTTCGGCGTGAATGGTCACGCTGTGAGCATGACTGCGCACGCCGAAATCGCTCAATAGCCGACGGGTCCCGCGGGCTTGGCGAACTTCATGCGCACCGGTCCGGGATACCCCGCCAGATCCACCTGCGCTCTGGGCTCCTCGGAGTAGCCCAATCCGAACCGCACCACGTACTGCCGGTAGAGCGTGACCAGCGGCGCCGCGGCGAGGGCGGCCTGCATGGCAGGTGCGTTGCCGATCGCGGTGATGACGTACGGCGGACTGTAGGTGCGTCCGTTGAGCAGCAGCGTGTTGCCGACGCACCGCGGCGCCGAGGTGCCGATGATCCGCTGATCCTGCATCTGGATGCCTTCTGCGCCGGCGCTCCACAGTGCGTTCAGAACGGCGTCGATGTCCTGTTGGTGCACCACGAGGTCGTCGGGGGAGGCGTCGCGGGGGAAACGGCCTTCAGCGTCGCGCTGAGCGTCGTTCAGCGTCACCACCAGACCGGCACCGCGCATCGGCTCCAGGCCGGCCTCCACGGCCAATCTGGCGGACTTGTTGGTGATGGCGGCCAACGCCGCGTCTGCGCTCGGCGATCCGCCGTGGTGGCTGTCCAGTGAATTCACCAGGGAGTCGCGTTCGACGGTCAGCCGATCGACCGACTGTTGCGCTTCCCGCACCAGGTCGACCAACCGGGGGGCGTCGCTGCGCCTGATCTCCCCGCCGTCAGAGACGTGATGGGTCGCAGCCAGCAGGAGCCCGGCCAGAAGGCAGACCACGGGTACGCCGAACCGCCAAGCGGAGCGGGACGTGGGCGCCATTGGCTGGTCTCCTACGGGTGATGCCTGCGATAGGCTAGATACATCGTCGCACCGTGTGACGCCGTCTGTCCCGAAGGTACGTATGCCCAAGTCCAAGGTTCGTAAGAAGAACGACTTCACCATCAGCCCGGTGAGCCGGACGCCGGTCAAGGTCAAGGCCGGTCCGTCAAGCGTCTGGTTCGTCGTGTTCTTCGTGAGCCTGATGCTGATCGGGTTGGCCTGGCTGCTGGTGTTCCAGCTGGCGGCCTCCGCGATTCCCTTCTTGGCGGATCTGGGCCCGTGGAATTACGCGATCGCGTTTGCTTTCATGATCACTGGATTGTTGCTCACCATGCGCTGGCGCTGAGTGGCACAACGAGGGGTATGAATTCAACCGTGGTTCGGTGCGTTACCCATTTGGCAACCTTGCGTTCACCAGATCACACCGTTGTGATTCATCCCCATTGGGGATAGCACTTGTGGATAACTTCATTAGCCACGGTAAAAGGGTGTTGACACGCCGTGCAGCAAACTGAGTGGAGCCCGCCGACGGTCGGCATTGCGGCGCTCGGCGTGGGCGGTTTGATCTTGGCTATTGGCGCTGTGACGCTGATCACAGACCCTCCGGGACGGGTCCTCGTGGGCATTGCCGCATTCGGGTTGATTGTGTTCGCAAGTTTGTCGTGGCGTGCACGACCAAAGCTGGCAATCAAAAATGACGCCCTCGTCACCCGTGGCCTGATGGGCGAAACCACGCTGCGGCATGCCGATGTCAAGCTGATCCGCATCACGGAATTCCGCCGGATCGGCCGCAAGACACGCTTGCTCGAGATCGACACGGTGGACGACCGGCTACTGGTGTTCACCCGGTGGGACCTGGGAGCCGACCCGCTGCATGTGCTCGACGCGCTAACGGCCGCCGGCTTCGCCGGCTCCTGAGGATCAGGCGATGGTGATTGATTCGACGACCACCGGGTCAGTCGGCCTGTCCCGCTGATCGGTCGCTGTCGTCGCGATCGCGTCGACCACCTTCTGCGACTCCGGATCGACAACCTCACCGAAGATCGTGTGCTTGCGGTTCAGGTGCGGCGTCTTGCCGACGGTGATGAAGAACTGCGATCCGTTGGTGCCGGGTCCGGCGTTCGCCATCGCCAGCAGATAGGGCTTGTCGAATTGCAGTTCCGGGTGGAACTCGTCGGCGAACTTGTAGCCGGCATCCCCGCGGCCGGTACCGGTCGGATCGCCGCCCTGGATCATGAATCCGTTGATGACCCGGTGGAAGATCACGCCGTCGTAGAACGGACCCGATGATCCGCCCGACGCGTTCTCGGTGCTGTAGTCCTTGGTGCCCTGCGCCAGTCCCACGAAGTTGGCGACGGTCTTGGGTGCGTGATTTCCGAACAGCGCGATCTTGATGTCACCACGATTGGTGTGCAGCGTCGCGGTCTGTGTCTGTATGGGGCTCGTCACGGGATGCCAGTCTGCCACGCGCCGTTCGGCGCTCAACGGGCACCGCTGTGTTGCGGTTGGTGGCAGTCTGGTACCCATTCCCGTTACGGCCCGAGAGAGGTGCGAGATGCGCGCTAACCTCGATTTTGCATCGAACTGATCCGGGGTCGTTCTGCCGCTGAATTATGTTTCCGAGTAGTGGTTTTCGTGTGATGGCGTGGCGGTGTTGTCCCGTGTCGCCGGGTGGGGCGGGCTTTCCCAGTGCCGTGGGTCTTTCATCGTTGGTCGGTCAGGTGGGGAGGGTGCTATCCGAAGGCGGTGCGGATGTGTTGCCAGGCGGTTGCGATCGCTGATGCCCATCGCCAGGTGGCGTCGATACGCAGCCGGACTTGGCGGGCACCGCGGGTGATGCGGGCGGCGACGTGCAGGACCCGGTAGCGGAAGGTGGTGATCTCGGCGCGGGCCAGGGTGGGCTGGCCGGTGAATCCGAGGAGCCGGGTCCAGGTGACCAGATCGGCGGCGGTCAGGACGATTTCGAGCCAGGCGGCGTTGGCCCAGAAGGAGTGACAGGGCAGGTTGCGCAGTCCGGTGGCTTTGAGTTCGCGGATGCGGTCTTCGACGCGGGCGTGCTGACGGTGGCGTAGTTCCAGGCCCGCGACTTGGCCGGGCACGACACCGGGTCCGGTGTCGGTGATGAACGCGGTGACCCGCATCCCGTCGGCGTCGGTGAACCGCAGCTGCGCACCGGGGTGGGGGCGTTCTTTGCGCAGGATCAGCCGGGTTCCTGCGGGCCAGGAGGCCAGGTTGACCAGGTCGGTGGCCTCAGCGACCCAGGCGCCGTCGCGGATGCCGCCGTGGGTGTCGATCGCCGGATACCAGCACTGGCCGAGGTTGAGGGTGTCCACGGCGTCCTGTACGCGGGCATCGACGGGGTAGCCGAAGGAGAACCCCACCCCGGCGGTGCGGCAGGCGTCGGCGAATCTGTGGGTGGCTCCGGCGGTGTCGCAGCGCACCAGCACCGGGGCCTTGTCGGGGTCGCCGGGATGGTCGGGGTCGGGCCGCCACGCCGCGGGCAGAGCGGCCAGTGCCTGTTCCAGGACGATGATGTGGTCACTGGCGGTGTTGGAGCCGGCGTTGCCGGTGCGCAGCATCCCGGCCAGGGCCTCCCCGCCGGCGATCTCCGGGCGATCCAAAAACGCCAGCAGCGGATGAAGACCGAACGTCTTCTTCCAGGTCGGGGTAGCGCCGGCCTTGTTGTCGGAGTGATCGATGACCAGCGTGGCATCGATGTCGATGTGCAACCAGACACCCGGTGCGGGGGCGGCTCCGGCGCTCCACGCTGCCGCCCGCGCCCCAGCACGTGCCGCCCGCACCGCCGGCAGGTGTGCGGCGTCGATCCGCTCATCGACCAGCCGCCACATCGTGGTCGTCGACGCCTTCGCGCCGAACACATGCTCACGATCGCCGCACAGTTGCCCGACCCCGTCGATGCAGTCCGCCCCGTCGGCCACTGCGGCCGCCAGATCGGCGAACACCTCCCCGGGGGCATACACCCACGGGCCGCGGTAGGTGTCGGCCAACGCGGCGGTGACCTGCCCTGATAGGCCCGTGCGGTCCGCCAGTTCGCGCAGCATGCCCATCCCGGCATGCGACACGACACCATGACCGTCGGCCGAGACTTTCACCCATGGTGCGACCGCGATATTCTTCACTTGCGAGGTGCCTTCCAGCTGGAACGATTGAACCCTTGACAAGTCCAATTATTCCTTGCAGGACAGGCACTTTCGCTTATCTACACCCCGCGACACCCAAGTTTCCACGAAAAATCCGGGCTAAGACCGAGATCGGCTTGACCCCTGGGGAGCGGTTGTCCCGCGGCCTCAAATATTCGGCGGTCGGTCCGGTCGATGTCACCCGGGGCGCGTTGGGCCTCGGCGTCGACGGTGCGCAGTCATCTGCTGCCTGGATTGGCGACCTCTACCGCCGCAGCCGGCTGAAGGATCAGCTGGGCAAGGAGCTGGCCGCCGCGCAAGACACCATCGCCGCCGAACTTGCGGCGGCCCAGGAAGTGGTGGCGAACCTGCCGCAGGCGTTGCAGAAGGCGCGCACCCGTCGGCGTAAGCGTCCGCTGCTGCTCGCGGCACTCGGGGTAGCTGTACTGGCCGGGGGAGCGGTGGCCATCTCGATCATCCGGCGGCCTCCGCCACAGGAGCCGCCGACCACCCTGCAGCCAAGCGTGCCGGTATCGCCGCGGCCGTAAGGGCGTCGAAACTAGGCGCGTTGCAACTCGGCCGTCGAAACTGAAGGTATGCAGGAGATTTCACGGTATTCGCCTGCACAAGTTCAGTTTCGGCGTGTCGGCGAAGGTCTCTAAGTGGAGCCTAGGGGATTCGAACCCCTGACTTCTGCCTTGCAAAGGCAGCGCTCTACCAACTGAGCTAAGGCCCCTCGTCGGGATATGTCAGGCCGGTACGTCGGCCGCCGCGTGCCACACCTCCACGCCGTGCCGAGACCGCCAGATCGCCACGGCGACAACCGCGGCGACCGCTGTGGCGAGCAGCACCACAACCCTCATGGTGTGAACCTTTCCGTGGGGCTAGGAGGACTCGAACCTCCGACCTCTTCGTTATCAGCGAAGCGCTCTAACCACCTGAGCTATAGCCCCGTTTATGCCGGTACGGCCGAGCGACGAGACTACCGCAATCGTAAGCTCCCGCCCAAACCCGCGAACTCAGTCGCGATCGGCCAACGTGACTTCCACGCCCCCGACGATGTCGGTGGTGAGGTTGTAGATGAAGGCGCCGATGGTCGCCATCGCCGTCAACAGCACGATGTTGACCAGACCGATCAGAGCAGCACCGCCGAATATCGTTCCGCTACTCACGAGCTCGCCGCCGGAACTGCCGCTGGCGCTGGTCAGCAGGTCGCCGACGTTGCTGTTCAACTTGCTCCACACACCCATTCCGCCGAGAACGAGGTACAGGAACGCGACGGCGATCATCCAGACGAAGAACAACGCGACCGACAGGACCGCGGAGACCTTCAGGACGCTCCACGGGTCCACCCGGCGGATCTGCATGCTGGCGCGCACCGGGCCCTGATGGCGGCTGGCCGCCTGCGCTCGGGCCGCCGGAGCCGCGGGACGGCTTGCCGGTTCCTGCCCCGAACGCTCCGCATCTGGCTTGCGCGGCGCCGACCGCGGTGCCGCTCCGGAGAGGTCGGGGATCTCGCTGGCGTACTTCTCGGGCCGCGGGGGCGGCTCGGTTCGTGCGGGCGGCTCGGGCCTGGCGGCCTGTTCCGGCCGAGCGGCGTCGGGTCTCACGGGGGCGTCGGATCGCGTCGGTTCGGGCCGTGCGGGCTGCTCGGGCGGATCTGCCCACCCGGCCGCGTCCTGCTCCTGCGGTGACCCCGCCGCCGCACCGCCGGAGAGGAACCGGTTCAACCGAGCATCGATGCCGGGGGAGTGACTCGCCGCTGGGCTGTTCGGGCGCCGCGGTGCGTCCGGCCGCGCGGGTGAGTCCGGTGTCCTGTTCGCAGGCTTGGCGGCCCTGCCCCGCTGCCAGGGCGGGACCTCGGTCGCATCGGCGATCCGCTCCGGGCTCGATCCGCCGGGAAGCGGACCCCGCGACGCGCCGCCCACCGAGCCGCCCTCAGGACCGGGAGCAGAGCCGGAGCCGTTGCCGCCCCCCTCGGTCGCGCGGGAATACCCGGGCTCGTTCGGTGAAGTCACCTACGGCTCCTTACTGGTCCCAACTCTGGGCTACTCGCCGACGTCGGTATTGACCTCGTCGGTGCTGTCGCCTTCCTCCGCGTTGCGCGCAATGGCTATCAGTGTGGTGCCCGTTCCCAGGTTCATCAACCGAACGCCCTTGGTCTGCCGCCCGGCCTTGCGAACCTGGCGAGCCGCCGTCCGGATGACACCCCCACCAGAGGTGATGGCGTACAACTCTGTGTCGTCATCGACGATCAACGCTCCGACAAGACTGCCACGCCGCTTGTCGAACTGGACCGTCAGCACCCCTTTGCCACCGCGGCCCTGGACCGGGTACTCCTCGATCGCCGTCCGCTTGGCGTAACCGCCGGCGGTCGCGACCAGCAGATATGTGCCTTCCCGCACCACGTTCAGTGACAGCAACTGGTCGTCGGTGTTGAACCGCATGCCCTGCACACCGGACGTCGCTCGACCCATCGGACGCAGCGCCTCGTCGGTTGCTGAGAAGCGGATCGACTGCCCCTTGGCCGAGACCAGCAGCAGGTCGTCGTCAGACGAGCACAGCACTGCGCCCACCAATTCGTCGCTGTCGCGCAGGTTGACCGCCACGATGCCGCCGGTGCGGTTGGAGTCGAAGTCGGTGAGCTTGGACTTCTTCACCAGGCCATTGCGGGTCGCGAGCACCAGATACGGTGCGTCCTCGTAGGTCTTGATCTGGATGACTTGGGCGATCCGCTCCTCCGGCTGGAACGCCAGCAGATTGGCAACGTGCTGGCCGCGCGCCGTCCGGGACGCCTCTGGCAGGTCGTATGCCTTGGCGCGATAGACCCTGCCCTGCGTGGTGAAGAACAAGATCCAGTCATGCGTTGAGCAGACGAAGAAGTGGTTGACGATGTCGTCCTGCTTCAACCCGGCGCCCTGCACGCCCTTGCCGCCACGCTTCTGGCTGCGGTACAGGTCGGACTTCGTCCGTTTGGCGTAGCCGGTTTCGGTGATCGTGACGACGACTTCTTCGCGCGCGATCAGATCCTCGTCGGCGACATCGCCGTCGGCGGCGATGATTCGGGTGCGCCGGTCGTCGCCGAACTTGTCGACGAGTTCCTTGAGTTCGTCGCGCACGATGGCGCGTTGGCGCTCCGGCTTGGCCAGGATGTCTTCGAGGTCGGCGATCTCGGCCTCGATCTTCGCCAGGTCGTCGACGATGCGCTGGCGCTCAAGGGCAGCCAGGCGGCGCAGCTGCATATCGAGAATGGCCTGCGACTGGATCTCGTCGATGTCGAGCAGCTCGATGAGGCCGGCCCGGGCGATCTCGACGGTCTGCGACGCGCGGATCAATGCGATGACCTCGTCGAGCGCATCGAGCGCCTTGACCAAGCCGCGCAGGATGTGGGCCCGCTCATTGGCCTTGCGCAACCGGTACGTGGTGCGCCGCACGATGACGTCGAGTTGGTGATTGACGTAGTGACGGATCAGCTGGTCGAGGCGCAACGTGCGCGGAACGCCGTCGACGATGGACAGCATGTTGGCGCCGAAGCTGGTCTGCAGCTGGGTGTGCTTGTAAAGGTTGTTGAGCACAACCTTCGCGACGGCATCTCTCTTGAGCTCCACCACAATTCGCAGCCCGACGCGATCGCTGGACTGGTCCTCGATGTTCGAGATACCCGCCAGTTTCGCGTCGCGCACCTGCTCCGCGATCGACGTGATGAAGTTGTCGTGGTTGACCTGATACGGCAGTTCGGTGATGACGATTCCGGTGCGTCCCCGGCTGTCCTCTTCGATTTCGCAGACCCCGCGCATCCGTACCGATCCGCGTCCGGTTCGGTACGTGTCCGAGATACCCTGCGATCCGACGATCAGGCCGTAGGTCGGGAAGTCCGGACCCTTGACCCGCTCACAGACCGCCTCCAAGGTGGTCTCTTCGTCGGCTTCGAAGTTCTCCAGGCACCAGAACACCGCCTCGCCGAGCTCGCGCAGGTTGTGTGGCGGCATGTTGGTGGCCATACCGACGGCGATGCCGCCCGAGCCGTTGGCGAGCAGGTTCGGGAACCGGCTGGGCAGGACCGTGGGCTCCTGCACTCGCCCGTCGTAGTTGGGGATGAAATCGACTGTCTCCTCGTCGATTTCGCGAAGCATCTCCATCGCCAGCGGCGTGAGACGCGCTTCCGTGTACCGCATCGCGGCCGGTGGGTCGTTGCCCGGCGAACCGAAGTTGCCCTGCCCATCGACCAATGGGTAGCGCAGAGACCACGGCTGGGCCATCCGGACCAGGGTGTCGTAGATCGACGAATCGCCGTGGGGGTGGTAGTTGCCCATCGTCTCAGCGACCGACCGGGCGGACTTCGCATGGCCGCGGTCCGGCCGGAAGCCCGAGTCGAACATCGCATACAGCACGCGGCGGTGCACCGGCTTCAGGCCGTCGCGGACCTCGGGCAGTGCGCGGCCGACGATGACGCTCATCGCGTAATCGATGTAGCTGCGCTGCATCTCCTGCTGGATATCGACCGGCTCGATGCGGTCGCCTGCTGCGTCGCCCGGTGGCAACGTGGTGTCAGTCATGTGATTTCAGCCCTATTTGTCGATACGTTGCGGATCAAACATCCAGGAAACGAACATCTTTGGCGTTCCGCGTGATGAAGCTGCGGCGCGCCTCGACGTCCTCGCCCATCAGAATCGAAAACAACTCGTCCGCGGCCGCGGCATCGTCCAAGGTGATCTGGCGCAGCACCCGCACCGACGGATCCATCGTGGTTTCCCACAGCTCCTTGGCATCCATCTCGCCCAGACCCTTGTAGCGCTGAATACCGTCGTCGCCGTTGATCTTCCTGCCGGCCTTCTTGCCGACCTCGAGCAACCCGTCGCGCTCACGGTCGGAGTAGGCGAATTCCGGTTCGCTGCGTTGCCATTTCAGCTTGTACAGCGGCGGCTGCGCCAGGAAGATGTGGCCGTTCTCGACCAGCGGCTTCATGAACCGGAACAGCAGCGTCAGCAGCAGCGTCGAGATGTGCTGACCGTCGACATCGGCGTCGGCCATCAGCACGATCTTGTGGTACCGCAGCTTGGAGAGGTCGAACTCGTCGTGGATACCGGTGCCCAGCGCGGTGATGATGGCCTGAACTTCGGTGTTCTTCAGGACGCGGTCGATGCGCGCCTTCTCGACGTTGATGATCTTGCCGCGCAACGGGAGGATCGCCTGGAACATCGAGTCACGGCCGCTCTTGGCCGAGCCGCCTGCCGAATCGCCCTCCACCACATACAGTTCCGATTTCTTCGGGTCGGTGGAGCGGCAGTCGGCCAGCTTGCCGGGCAGTCCGCCGATATCGGTGGCACTCTTGCGGCGCACCAGATCACGCGCCTTACGCGCCGCAGCCCGTGCCTGCGCCGACGACACCGCTTTGTTCACAACGGTTTTCGCCTCGGCGGGGTTGGCTTCCAACCAGTGGCTGATCTGTTCGTTGCAGATCTTCTGTACGAACGACTTGACTTCGGTATTTCCGAGTTTGGTCTTGGTCTGACCTTCGAACTGCGGCTGGGACACCTTCACCGAGATCACCGCGGCCAGCCCTTCGCGGATGTCTTCACCGGTGAGGTTGGGATCCTTGTCCTTGAGCAGCTTCTTGTCTTTGGCGTACTTGTTCACCACGGACGTCAGCGCGGCGCGAAAGCCCTCCTCGTGGGTACCGCCCTCGTGGGTGTTGATGGTGTTGGCGAACGTGTGCACCGACTCGGAGTAGCCACCATTCCACTGCATGGCGATCTCGACCTCGTGGCCTTCACCTTTACCCTCGAAGTCGATGACGCTGGGCTGGATCGGGCTCTTGGTCCGGTTGATGTGCTTGACGAAGTCGACCAGACCGCCGGGGTAGTGGAACGTGCGGTGCTTGACCTTATGCGGGCCCGCGGCCTCGGCGGCCTTTTCCTCGGCCGACTTGGGAGCCTCGGCCTGATCGCTGACGATGTCGTCGACGACCTGCTCCGGGGTGACGCGCTCGTCGGTCAGGTCGATGGTCAGACCCTTGTTGAGGAATGCCATTTCCTGCAGGCGCCGCGCGATGGTCTCGAAGTCATAGTTGGTCGTCTCGAAGATGTCCGGGTCTGCCCAGAAGCGAATGGTTGAGCCCGTCTTCTTCGTCTTCTCACCCTGCTTGAGCGTTCCTGGAACGGAGCGGTCGTAGGTCTGGAACCACTCGTAGCCGTCCGTCGAGATATCTGCCTCGAGACGGACGGACAACGCGTTGACGACGGAGACGCCCACGCCGTGCAGACCACCGGAAACCTGGTAGGCGCCCTCTTCGAACTTTCCGCCTGCGTGCAACACCGTCATGACGACGTCGACGGTCGGGATGCCCGTGGAGTGCATCGCGACAGGGATACCTCGACCATCGTCGGTGACCTGAACCCCGCCGTCCTCGAGGATTCGCACGTCTACCTTCGTGGCGAAACCGGCCATCGCCTCGTCGACGGCGTTGTCGACCACTTCCCAGACGAGGTGGTGCAGACCGCGCTCGCCCGTGGAACCGATGTACATGCCTGGGCGTTTGCGAACCGCCTCCAAGCCTTCGAGAACCTTGATCGAATCGGCGCCGTATGCTTTCGGTGCACTCTTCTTCTGGGCAGCCACGTTGGACGCGTCTCCTTGGGGTTTTGCAAGCGAGAGATGATGTCTCTCGCGGATCCTTGTCCAGTCTACCGTCAAGCACCGTCAGCACTGATTCTGAGGCGGCGTTTCCACATAGCTATTTACGCCGTCTGAGGAATTTCTCGATCCGAGGTGCGTCAAACCGCTTGAGCGCGACGCTCGTCGCGTTCTGGTGGCTCTCAGCCAACCGAAAACTTCCGCCTCATCCGTACGTGTCGCGGGGCCCTCGACCGGCGGTGTGATATCGGCCCTTGCGCCATGAAGGGGTGACCGGGCCGACGATTTTCAGTGATTTCACCACGCCATCGCCCACAGCAGCGGCGATCTTTGCCAGTAGTTGCGCCTGCACCATTCTCAGCTGGGTGGCCCAGGCCGTCGACTCCGCGGAAACCGTGAGTACGCCCTCGTTCAGTGCGGTCGGCATCGCGTGGGCCGCGATCTGCTCGCCGACCACGGCGTTCCAGCGTCCGAAGACCGCGCCCTGGGCCACCTGGTCCGACCAACCGCGGTTGCGAGCGACGTCGCGCGTGACCGAAGCCAGCAGCTGCGGGTCGCGAGAATCCGGACCGGGCCCCGACCAGCGTCGCCGACTGTTGCCTGCGACCTTGCGTGGTTGCGAGCCCCGGCCACCGCGGCCGACATCCTTACCTTGGCTGCGGGCCGCGCCCCGCGCCTCCTCGAGGGTGCGTCGTACCAGATCCATACCCTTTAGATGGGCGAGGTGCGTCGGCGGTTCCGTGTCGTCACTCATCGTCGGCTCCGCCCTCTGCCGTTCCGGCCCGCACTTCCGAGATCCGGCCGGTGTCATTGTCGGTCATGACGATCTCGACCCTGCTCGCATCCCAGCCCGGCGGGATGTCCTCGTGCACCGCCGCGGTGACCAATACCTGTTCGGCAGAGGCTGCGACGTCGGCCAGCGCCTGCCTGCGCGCGGTGTCGAGTTCGGCGAACACATCGTCGAGCAGCAGCACCGGGTCGCTGCCCTCGGCCCGTAACAGTTCGTAGGCCGCCAGCCGCAACGCCAGGGCCATCGACCACGATTCGCCATGGCTGGCAAAGCCTTTCGCGACTTGGTCACCAAGGCGTAACTCCAAATCGTCGCGGTGCGGACCAACCAGGCATACGCCCCGTTCCAGTTCGGCATCGCGGCGGCGGGCCAGCGCGTCCAGCAGCGCGGCCTCGAACAGCTCCACGGTGCCGGTTCCGGCGTCTGCTTCGCTCTCGATGACCTCCACACCGCTGCGGTAGCGGATGGCCGCAGGCCGTGACCCTGGCGCCAGCAGTTGGTAGGCCTTCTCCACCTCCGGAGCCAGCTGGTTCACGAGTCCCACCCGCGCCGCGATGAGCTGGGCTCCGTGTGCGGCGAGGTGGCCGTCCCAGACATCGAGCGTGTCAAGCGCGCTGCGGTCACCGCGATACTTCGCGCCGGCCGACGTCTTCAACAACGCCGTGCGCTGTTTGAGCACTTTGTCGTAATCCGCGCGGATGGCCGCCACCTGTGGGCGCCTGGTTGTCGCCAACTCATCGAGGTAGCGGCGCCGTTCGCCGGGGTCCCCTCGCACCAGCGCGAGATCCTCCGGCGCGAAGAGCACTGCCCGCAGGACGCCGAGAATTTCGCGCGCGCTGCGCACAGGCGAACGGTTCAGCCGGGCCTTGTTGGCGCGCCCAGGATTGATTTCCAGATCGACCGCGAGCTCGCGGCCCTCGTTCACGACGATCGTCGATACGACAGCGCGCTGCGCGCCGGCCCGGATGAGCGGCGCATCGGACGCGACCCGGTGTGAACCCAACGTAGCCGAATACCACAGCGCCTCAATGAGATTCGTCTTACCAAACCCGTTCGACCCGACGAATACCGTGCGCCCGGGTTCGAGGTCGATCTCGACCCGGGCCCACGACCGGTAATCCGTCAGCGAAAGGTTCCTGATGTACAACTATCCAGACTCGCTGATCCTCGTCACGGCGTGGCCGCCGAACTGGTTACGCAATGCCGACACCGCCTTCATGGTGGGGGAGTCGTCCTGGCGAGACGCGAATCGGGCGAATAACGAAGCTGCGATGACGGGCATCGGCACACGGTGGCTGATGGCTTCCTCGACAGTCCACCGACCTTCGCCGGAGTCTTCGGTGTAGCCCGTGATGTCGGTGAATTTCGGATCTTCCTTGAGCGCCTTGGCCAGCAGCTGTTGCAGCCAGGACCTGACCACAGTGCCGTTGGTCCACGCCTGGATGACGGCCTGGGTGTTGTCGATCAATTCCTCGGCCGCCAACAGCTCATAACCTTCGGCGTACGCCATCATCAATCCGTATTCGATGCCGTTGTGCACCATCTTGGCGTAGTGACCCGCTCCAACCGGACCGGCGTGGACGAATCCATCCGCCAGTTCGCCGGGCGGCCGCAGCGTCTCGAAGATCGGCATGGCTCGGGCGACATCGTCTTTACTGCCGCCCACCATCAGGCCGTAGCCCTCTTTGAGTCCCCAGATGCCACCGGAGACACCCGCGTCGATAAACGCAATGCCCTTGTCGTCCAACAGTTTCGCGTGCGGTCCGTCTTCGGTGTACCGCGAGTTGCCACCGTCGATCACCATATCGCCGGGACTGAGCACGTCGGCAAGCGACCGGATGGTCTCATCTGTGATGGGCCCGGACGGCACCATCACCCACACCACCCGCGGCGCATCGAGTGCTTCCGCGAGTGCCGCCAACGTCGGTACGTCGGTGACTTCGGGCCTGGGGTCGTAACCGATGACCTCGTGCCCACCTCCACGCAGGCGCTCCCGCATGTTGAAGCCCATTTTGCCCAGGCCGACCAGACCCAATTGCATGTGCGCCCCCATCGTGGCGTCGGGCCGGTCAGCCAGGAAGCCGCACCGGCATCAAAAGATAGACGTAATCGGTTTGCGCAGCCGGAAACGGCCCCGTGTCACCGACACTGCCATCATCCTCACCCGCCGGCCGCAACACCGCGGGACGGCTGGGTGTCGTGAAGCCGAATGTCACGCGTTCGGAGTGCAACGACCCCAGACCATCCGTGAGATAGGTGGGGTTGAAGGCGATGGTCAGCGGCTCCCCTGAGAACTCGACAGGCAGATCCTCCTCCGCCCGGCCGACGTCATCCGCGCCGGCGGACAGTCGAAGCACATCATCGGCGAACTCCATGCGCACCTGAGCACCGCGGTCGGCGACCAGCGCCACACGCTTGATGGCTTCGGTGAGTTCCGCGACGCCGATGGTCGCGATCGCAGTGTGCTCGGTCGGCAGCAGCTGACGGAATTTCGGGAACTCCGCGTCGAGCAAGCGCGTCGTACTGCGTTTGCCGTTACTGCGAATGCCCAACAGGCCTTCCTTGCCGACCTCGGCGCCGGCCCCCAGCGACAGGTGCACATCGGAACCGTCAGATCCGGCCTTGGCGGCCTCGGCCAAAGTCTTGGCCGGGACCAACACCGCTGCCTCGATGTCGGCTGATTCCGTCGACCACTTCAACTCGCGAACCGCGAGGCGGAAGCGGTCGGTCGCCGCCAAAATGACGTTCTCTCCAGAAATCTCGACGCGGATGCCGGTGAGCATCGGCAACGTGTCGTCACGGCCCGCGGCAACGGCAACCTGGCCGATCGCCTCGGTGAACAGACCAGCGGAGACCACGCCGGTGTCGTCGGGCAGGGTGGGCAGCGTGGGGTAGTCCTCGACCGCCATCGTCGGCAGCGAGAATCTGGCGCTACCGCAGGTCAGCGAGACGCGCGTACCCTCAACACTGACGTCGACAGGCTTGGCCGGCAACGCCCGGGTGATATCCGACAACAACCTTCCGGATACCAAAACGCTTCCGGGCGAAGCGATTTCGGCTGCGACCTGAACTTCGGCAGAGACCTCGTAGTCGAAGCCCGAGATCGTCAAACCTTCGTCGGAGCCGGTGAGCAACACGCCGGCCAGGACAGGAACCGTCGGCCGATTGGGCAGATTGCGGGCTACCCAGGCCACGGCGTCGGCGAAGTCTTCGCGCACGAGGCGGAACTTCAAATCGGTGACACCAACAGTTGTGGTCGCCACGTCCATACAGTCCCTTCGATCAATAACACAACAAGCGCTAAGCAGCGGTTTCGTGATGTCTCAACACGCCTGGAAACGATGCGTCGGGACGACCGTAACGGCTGTGCTGAATCACCGTAGAGCTTTCGGGCCCAACTTGAAAGCTAATCGATCGCGGTGACATTCGGTTCGTCGAGTCGGTGCGGGGAGCGAGTTTTGGCGTGTTCCCCAAAGGCCTTCTTCGAAGAAGTTTCTAGAGAGTTAAAGAAGTAACAGTAATAGGGCCTGTGGACTCTGGGGATGAAGCGGCGTCTGTGCTGGGTGTCGCCGGTGTGATGCTGTGGGATACCTGTGGATCAATGCGGGGTGGCCGTTCGGCCTCTGTGGAAACGGCGGCGGTTGTGAAACAACCGGCGACTCATCCGACGGTTCATCCCAGGTTGTCCACACCGGTGTGCACATCCTCGGCGTGTGACAAGTGATACCGGCGGTGCGGAAGTTTTTCTGATATTTTTGGGTGTGGGGGCGTGATTCGACCGCAAAGCGAGCAGGTTTGGCGATCTGAACGCGTGAGGCGGGCGTCGAAGCGGGGGCTCAACGCTTGGCGCGTTGCCGGATTCGTGTCGTCAATTCCTTGACGTGATCGAAGACCTCGCGACGTTCAGCCATCTCGCCGCGGATCTTCTTCTCGGCGTACATGACGGTGGTGTGGTCACGTCCGAACGCCTGGCCGATCTTGGGCAACGACAGGTCTGTCAGTTCGCGGCACAGGTACATGGCGATCTGTCGGGATTGCGCGAGCGCGCGTGTCTTTCCGGGCCCGCGCAGTTCATCGAGGGTGGTCTCGAAATACTCGGCGGTCGCGGCCATGATCGCGGCGGTGCTGATCTGCATGGTGGACGCATCGGAGATGAGGTCACGCAGCACGATTTCGGCGAGCGACTTGTCGATTGCCGTCTTGTTCAGCGATGCGAACGCGGTGACGCGGATGAGGGCACCCTCGAGTTCGCGGATATTACGTTCGATGCTGCTGGCAATCAGCTCGAGGACGTCGCCGGGGACGTCGAGACGATCCATCTGCGCCTTCTTGCGAAGAATCGCGATGCGGGTCTCGAGTTCGGGCGGCTGAACATCGGTGATCAGCCCCCACTCGAATCGGGTGCGGAGCCGGTCCTCGAGGGTGGCCAACTGCTTGGGAGGCCGGTCCGAGGAAATGACGATCTGCTTGTTCGCGTTGTGCAGGGTGTTGAAGGTATGGAAGAACTCCTCCTGGATGCCTTCCTTGCCTTCGATGAACTGGATGTCATCGACCAGTAGCACGTCGATGTCTCGGTAGCTCCGCTTGAACGAAGCCTTGCGGTCGTCACGCAGCGAGTTGATGAAGTCGTTGGTGAATTCCTCGGTCGAAACGTACTTGACCCGCATCCCAGGAAAGAGTCGCTGCGCGTAGTTTCCGGCGGCGTGCAAAAGATGAGTTTTGCCGAGGCCGGACTCACCCCAGATGAAGAGTGGGTTGTAGGCGCGGGCCGGGGCTTCGGCGATGGCCAGCGACGCCGCGTGAGCAAATCTGTTGGACGCGCCGATGACGAACGTGTCGAACGTGTAGCGGCGGTTCAAGTTGACCGCGGTGGCGTCGTCGACAGTGTCGTTGCGCGCACGGTTGGAGAAGTAGGAGGGCCAGCTCTCCTCAGCACTCGCGCGCGCAGCCTGATCCTCGTCGATGTCGTCGTCGATGTCGTCGAGCTCGTTGGTTGCCGGTGTGCCTGCGAACCCGTTGAGTCCGTCATCGGGTTCTTCGGTGCCGGGCGAGGCGATTCGGACGCCGAGTTCCACGCGCTGACCGAGCTGACGGCTCAAGGCGTTGATGATCGGCTCACGGAGATGGCGCTCGATCTCGTTCTGAACGAACGTGGTCGGAACCGACAACAGGGCAAAACCCTCGGTGATGACCAGTGGTTTGACCAACTTCAACCACGCCCGTTGCTGGGGCGTCAGAATCGGGCCGGCGTCACCGCTCGCCACTCCGACCGTTCCGACGTCGCCGTTGAGTTCGGCTACGACCGAGTTCCAGACGGCCACGAATGGTGGATCGGGGTCAGCAGTCAATGACGCGTACCCCCTTGCGGCCAATTAAGGGAAGACCAATGGAACGAAGACGAACTGTCCACATAGTTATCCACAGGTTGTGGAGACAGGACGGCCGTCGTCGTTCGGTTGTCTACGGGCAGGAACGCCGCTGGCCGGAGCTCGTCACAGCAGTGGTGCGTCTGTGGGCTCGCGACCGAGTGGACTTCCCCGCTTCGTTGTCTGTCGCCGTTTCGTTATCGAAACGACATTGGCAGAAGCTAACAGTTTTCTTCGCGGGTGCCAACCGTTCTGCAACATTGCCTGGGGGTTACTTCGGTGGTTCCTGGACGCCGTGACGGCTGTGGCGGATGTGAAGATTTCCGCGCCCGTGAAGCCAGGATGGCGGTGGGTTGGAGTGTGGTTTGACCTAGGGAAATCTGCTCAGTACCCTCGAACAGTCGCCCACACGTGGCGGCACGGCTGCGACCCAGGTTTCTGTGGAGACCGCGCCGGCTAAGCAAGACGGACGAGCTTACCAACGGGCAACCGCGTCCCACCGGCTGACATCGAACCGGTGCGGGACGTGGGCGCCAGACCGAACGAGGAGATACAGCCGTGGCCAAGGGCAAGCGGACTTTTCAGCCGAACAACCGGCGTCGCGCACGTGTGCATGGCTTCCGGCTGCGGATGCGGACCCGGGCTGGCCGGGCGATCGTGTCGAGCCGGCGTACCAAGGGTCGCCGCAAGCTGACTGCGTGATTCCGGCGTGAGTTCTAGCGGGATCTAGCGCGGTGCTTCCGGCGCGGTACCGGATGACGCGGTCGTCCGAGTTCGGTGCCACGGTCAGTCAAGGGGTGCGGGCAGTGCAGCCCGATCTCGTCGTGCACACGATGCGCGATGCCGAAGCGGACGGTCCCCGGATCGGTCTGGTCGTGTCGAAATCCGTCGGCGGTGCCGTACAACGCCATCGAGTAGCCCGTCGGCTTCGTCACGTGGCGCGCACGGTCATTGACGATCTACACCCCGCAGATCGCGTCGTAATTCGGGCATTGCCCGGCAGCCGCCATGCGATCTCGGCGCGACTCGAACAAGAACTGCGGACGGCGTTGCGCCGTGCGCTTTCCAAGAGTGGGGCAGCCCGATGACGGGGTCGGCCGCGCGCGCTCTGGTCTATGTCATCCAGCTGTACCGGCACATGGTTTCCCCGCTGCGTCCGGCGACGTGCCGCTTCGTGCCGACGTGTAGTCAGTACGCAGTCGATGCGCTCACCGAGTACGGCGCGGTGAAGGGTGGATGGTTGGCAGTGGTGCGGCTGCTGAAGTGCGGTCCGTGGCATAGGGGAGGATGGGACCCGATACCGGAGCGTCGCGGCGGCGGACATGAATTGTGCGCAGGCGCAGACGAGCTCCGGATGGATCCGGACGCAGCCGACGATGTGTGGGGCACCCAGGCATCGCGAGCAGAGAGCGAGACGCGTGTTTAGTTGGTTCAGCCTGGACATCATTTACTACCCGGTGTCGGCGATCATGTGGGCCTGGTACAAGGCGTTCGCCTTCGTCCTCGGGCCGTCGAACTTCTTCGCCTGGGCGCTGTCGGTCATGTTCCTGGTGTTCACCCTGCGCGCGATCCTCTACAAGCCCTTCGTCAAGCAGATCCGCACCACGCGGCAGATGCAGGAGTTGCAGCCCCAGATCAAGGCGCTGCAGAAGAAGTACGGCAAGGATCGCCAGCGGATGGCGATGGAGATGCAGAAGCTCCAGAAGGAGCACGGATTCAACCCGATCCTCGGGTGTCTACCGATGCTGGCTCAGCTCCCGGTCTTCCTCGGGCTCTATCACGTGCTGATGTCGTTCAACCGGACCCAGACGGGCATTGGCCGGCTGGGGTTGTCGGTGGAGCAGAACGCGCAACTCGGCAACTACGTCTTCAGCGCGGAGGATGTGCGCCATTTTCTGGACGCCAACCTGTTCGGGGCGCCGCTGGGCGCGACAATGATTCAGCAGCACGGCCTTGAGGCGTTCACGGAATTCAACCGGTACGCGGTCATCGGCGTCGGTGTGCCGATGATGATCCTGGCCGGCGTCGCCACCTACTTCAACAGCCGAGCGTCGGTAGCCCGCCAGAGTCCTGAGGCAGCGGCTAATCCGCAGACCGCGATGATGAACCGACTCGCGCTGTACGTCTTCCCGCTGGGCGTCGTCGCGGGCGGTCCTTTCCTGCCGCTGGCCATCATCATGTACTGGCTCGCGAACAACATCTGGACGTTCGGACAGCAGCATTATGTGTTCGGGATGATCGAGAAAGAGGAAGAAGCCAAGAAGCTCGAGGCGAAGGAACGGCGTTCGCAGAACGCGCCACCGCCCGGCGCAAAGCCGAAGAAGCGGTCCAAGACGGCGAGCGAGCAGGCCGAGATCACGGCGAGCGACGGGGTGGAGCTCGACGAGCCGGTGGCGGAAAACGGATCGTCGGATGGCAAGGGGACGGGCTCGAGCCCGGGTAAGACCGTGTCGGGCACCGGCAGTGGAAAACCACGTCCGGGGGCCGCGCCGCGGCCGGGTGCGCGGCCCAAGAAACGTAAGCGCTGACCGTCGGGCAGTAGGTAGCGCTGGGGCACCCGCGGCCGGAGGGCTGTGGGTCAACCCGAAGACGACCGGTGCAGACCGGAGATGAGGGAGATGCATATGACTGACGCTGAGACGACCGAGCGCAGCGAGGAACTAGTCGACGAGACGACCGACGAGGAGAACACGGCGCCTCCTTCGGAGGACCTGGAGGACCGGTTGGTCGCCGAGGGTGAGATCGCCGGCGACTATCTCGAGGAGTTGTTGGACCTGCTCGACTTCGACGGCGACATCGATCTCGATGTCGAAGGGGAGCGCGCCATCGTGAGCATCGACGGCGGTACCGACCTCAACAAGTTGGTCGGCAGGAAGGGTGAGGTGCTCGACGCGCTGCAGGAGTTGACGCGGCTGGCGGTGCACCAGAAGACCGGTGAGCGAAGCCGGCTGATGCTCGACATTGCCCGCTGGCGGCGGGGACGCCGCGATGAGTTGGCAGCGCTGGGCGAAAAGGTGGCACGACGCGTGCTCGAGTCGGGTGAGCGCGAGGAGCTCTCGCCCATGACGCCGTTCGAGCGCAAGATCGTGCACGACGCCGTCGCGGCTGTGGATGGTGTGCACAGCGAGAGTGAGGGCGTGGAGCCTTCCCGCCGCGTCGTCGTTCTGGTCGACTGAGGTCTGGTCGACTAGTTCTCATCGACTGAGTCCGAGTTACATCTGTGTAGTTCGTTCGCTTCCGACGTGTCGGCCCCGCGAAGATCCGGAGGATGTTTCACGTGAAACATGACGAGGTGTCGGCAGCCCCGCAAGCCGCCGACATCTTGTTCGGAACCGGACTGGCGGGGGCGCGACGCTACGCCGAGATCTTGGCGGGCGCCGGTGTGGAGCGTGGATTGATCGGCCCGAGAGAAGTCGACAGACTTTGGGACCGCCACTTACTCAACAGCGCGGCGATCGCGGAATTGCTGCCCCAGAACGCGCGAGTCGCCGACATAGGTAGTGGAGCCAGCCTGCCCGGGATACCGTTGGCGTTGGCTCGCCCCGACCTTCGGGTGACGCTCATCGAACCTCTGCTTCGGCGCAGCGACTTCCTTCGCGAGGTCATCGATGAGCTCGCGATCGACGTGACGGTTGTGCGCGGCAGGGCCGAAGAGCGATCGGTGCGAGAAGAGGTGGGGGAGATGGATGCGGTGACCTCCAGGGCGGTGGCGTCCCTGGACAAGGTCGCGAAGTGGAGCATGCCTCTGCTGCGTCCAGGGGGCGAGATGTTGGCCATTAAGGGAGAGCGTGCCGAAGGGGAGGCCGATGAGCACCGGCGTGTGCTGGCATCCCTCGGAGCCGTCGATGTGAGGGTGAGAAAATGCTGCGCGGACGTCTTGGATCCTCCCGCGACCGTCGTCGTGGCGCGTCGGCGGAGTCCGTCCGACCACCGATCGATGGACGGGACGCGGGGGTGAGTCGTGTTCCGAAGGGTGTTCCGTCGGCCGCTGCCGAACCGACCCCGCGCGATGTTTCACGTGAAACAAGCCAGCCGCATGTTTCACGTGAAACATGGGAGGGCGGGCCTGCGCCCGCCGAAGAGTGGCCCGACCCGCCCGCCGCGGACACCCCGATTGGCGCCGAAGCCGAGCGGGCGGTGCGCCTGCTGCACACCGCCGCCAAGAGTGGACTCCCGCGCCCGGAGCACCAGCGTGTCTTCACCATCGCCAACCAAAAGGGCGGGGTGGGCAAGACGACCACAGCGGTGAACATCGCCGCCGCGCTCGCGCTCCAAGGACTGCAGGTTCTGGTGATCGATCTCGATCCCCAGGGCAACGCCAGCACTGCGCTCGGCGTCGAACACCGCGAAGGCACACCGTCCTCCTATGAGGTGCTGATCGGTGAGATTCCGCTGGACGCCGCCCTCCAGCGCAGCCCGCACAGCGAGCGGCTGTATTGCTTGCCTGCGACCATCGACCTCGCCGGCGCCGAGATCGAGTTGGTCAGTATGGTCGCGCGTGAAGGGCGACTGCGCGGGGCGCTCGCCGGGCTCAAGGACCACGGCTTCGATTACGTCTTCATCGACTGCCCCCCGTCGCTGGGGTTGCTCACGATCAACGCCCTCGTGGCCGCGCCAGAGGTGCTGATCCCCATCCAATGCGAGTACTACGCCCTCGAGGGGGTGGGTCAGCTGTTGCGCAATATCGAGATGGTCAAGGCGCACCTCAATCCGGACCTCAACGTTTCGACGGTGATCCTGACGATGTACGACGGACGGACGAGGCTGGCTGATCAGGTAGCCGACGACGTCCGAGCTCACTTCGGCGACAAGGTGTTGCGCACCGTGATTCCGCGCAGCGTCAAGGTGTCCGAGGCGCCCGGGTATGGCATGACGATTCTCGACTACGACCCGGGTTCGCGGGGTGCGATGAGCTACCTGGACGCGAGCCGCGAAATCGCGGCACGCCGATGAGCGGTTGCGCGAAGAGAAGATGGCGCCGATGAGCGGTTGCGCGAAGAGAAGATGGCGCCGATGAGCGGTTGCGCGAAGAGGAAGGGGCGCCATGAGCGCTTGCGCGAAGAGTAGGTGGCACCGATGAGGAGACACGGATGACTCAACCCAAGGGCAAGCGCAGCGGACTCGGGCGCGGGCTGGCATCGCTCATTCCCACCGGTCCGTCCGATGGCGAATCGTCCCTCGGTCGGATGGGTGACGCCGCCGCCGACGTCATGTACGGCAGCGGCCAGCCCGAGCCTAACGTCTCGGGTGCCGTGTACCGCGAGATTGATCCGTCGGCGATTGAACCGAATCCCAAGCAGCCACGCCACGTCTTCGACGAAGAAGCACTCGCCGAACTCGTGCACTCCATTCGTGAGTTCGGGCTCATGCAGCCGATCGTGGTGCGGGCACTGCCGGGCGAGTCCACTCCGAGGTACCAGATCGTGATGGGGGAGCGGCGATGGCGGGCCGCGCAGGAGGCAGGGCTGGCGACCATCCCGGCAATCGTTCGCGAGACCGGCGACGAGAACATGTTGCGGGATGCCTTGCTGGAGAACATCCATCGCGCCCAGCTGAATCCGTTGGAAGAGGCCGCCGCCTACCAGCAGCTGCTTGACGAGTTCGGCGTCACCCACGATGAACTGGCATCGCGCATCGGCCGGTCGCGTCCACTCATCACCAACATGATCCGACTGCTGCGGCTGCCCATCGCGGTGCAGCGGCGCGTGGCGGCGGGCGTCCTGTCGGCCGGGCACGCTCGGGCGCTGCTCTCCCTCGAGGGCGGCGCCGAACAGCAAGAGGAGCTCGCGGCGCGCATCGTGGCCGAGGGGCTTTCGGTGCGCGCCACCGAGGAGGCGGTCACGCTGGCTAACAGCGCCGGACCCGCGACACCCGCAGCGCCCCGACGCAAGCCGATCCACATGCCGGGGCTCCAAGATGTTGCTGAGCGGCTGTCAACGGCGTTCGACACACGCGTCACGGTCGCTCTCGGCAAACGCAAAGGCAAGATCGTCGTGGAGTTCGGGTCGGTCGAGGACCTCCAACGGATAGTCGAACTAATGAGTGCGTCGAAGCGCTGACCGCCTACCCGCGGTAATTACGTCACTGTGACACACACCCTTGGGAGGGGACCCGTGCACGCCGGCCCTGAGCGCAAACAGCATGTGTTTCAACAACTTTCGCCATCCTCGCGCTGGCGGACGTTTCACGGCGAAGAATTACGACCATCTGCGCCGCGCCCTTCTATCCTGGAGTGGCAGCCGTGCACATCAGCACTGTGCGGAACCCGGAGAGGCTAGTGCCGCCACGTATCACGCCCATGCGGCTCGAAGCATTCGAGCAGTTGCCCAAGCACGCTCGCCGATGCGTGTTCTGGGAGGTGGATCCCTCGACCCTGCAGTCAACACAACCGGGCGGAAACCACCTGTCGGACCCCGAGTTCGAGAAGGAAGCCTGGCTGTCGATGGTGATGCTCGAGTGGGGTGCGTGCGGGCAGATGGCCGTCCTGTGTCCCGAGTCGATGGGTGACGGCGCACTGCCGACCGGAGACGAGCCGTGCCTGGGCTACGCGTTCTACGCGCCGCCGCGTGCCGTGCCGCGCGCCCAGCACTTCCCGTCCGGCCCGGTCAGTGCCGACGCCGTATTGCTCACCACGTTGGGGGTCGAATCCTCAGACGGTGCAGATGCACTGTCGCGCAGCCTGATCGCCGCCGTCGTTGGCGACCTCGTGCGCCGCGGCGTGCGGGCGCTCGAGGCCTTCGGACGTACCGCCGACGTATCAGAGCTGGCCGATCCGAAGGCGGTGTCGCCCGTTCTTCGCCCGATCCTGGAAGTACTGGGGGACTGCTCGGTGGAGCAGTGCGTCCTCGATGCCGATCTGCTGCAGGACGCCGGCTTCGTGGTGGTTTCGCCGCATCAATACTTTCCGCGGCTGCGCCTGGAGCTCGAGCAGGGGTTGGGCTGGAAGGCGGAGGTCGAAGCGGCGCTGGAGCGGCTGCTGGAAACCGCGCAGCTGCAACAGCCGGTCGGGGCAGGCGCCAGCCCCTGTTAGCGGCGGCGTGGACTGCGCCGGGTCAGCTCGGGCTGACGCGACCTGCCTGGTCGACGGAGAGCTCGTGGGCCAGAAGTTCGGCGAAAGTGAATGTGCCCGTTGGGCGGTCGTTCTTGCCGAGCAGATACAGCCGCTTGACCGCAGCCAAGATGCCCTCGGCTATCGAGTCGCGGGTCTGACTGGACACCAGCAGCCCGCGGTCCCGCGGATTGGTCACGTAGCCGACGTCGACCTGAACCGTGGGCATGCGAGTGAGCCGCAACAGATCCCATGTCCGCCCGTGTGTACGGCAATCACGTAATCCGGTGCGTGCCACCACTTCTCGCTGGATGAAGTCGGCGAGGTTGCGGCCGATGGTGGACACCGAGCCATGCGAATTGCCGAAGTGAAACGATGCGACACCATTGGCAGCCGGGCTGGCCTGCGTGGCGCAACGCAGGCTGATCATCAGGTCGGCGCCCACAGTGTTGGCGGTCAGGGCACGCGCGGCGTCAAACGGCGCGCGGTTGACCGGCCGAGACAGGAACGTCTCCATGCCGATTGCGGTCATCCGGCCCTCGAGCCGACTGGCCAGATCCCACAGGATGTCCGCTTCGCTGATCGGGCCGTCGGGGCTCTGCATGATCAGGCCGTGGTCGTCGCCGCCGCGGCCCGGATCGATGATGATCCGCTTCCCGGACAGCCGCGGCCCCGAGGTTCGCACGCGCTCTTCTTCGCGGATGGCGTGCGGTGAGCCGCCGGTGACCCGCGAACCCAGAAAGTACAAGGAGCGCAACGTTTCTGGGCCGCAGATTCCGTCGGGGTAGAGCCCATACTCGCGCTGGTAGGACATCAGTGCATTGTGGGTGTGCAGACCGAAATGCCCGTCGACCATGTCGGTGTAGAAGCCGAGGTCCTGCAGTCGGGCCTGCAGCGTCGCGACATCGTCGCCGAACATCGGCGCGCCGAATTGATGATTGAGGGTGCGGGCGCCCAGGCGATAGGAGGCCTCTTTCAGCGCGCGGTAAGTCGCCTCGCCGACGATGCCGTCGACCAACAGTCCACGGTGCTGTTGAAATGCGCGTATCGCATGGTCGAGATCGTCGTCGAACACATCGAGCGCGACGTGCCTGCCGGTCGTGAGGTCGTCGTCGGGATTGTCGACCATTCGCAAGGACGTCAAGGCAGCCCGGATCTCGGTGACCCCGCTTCCGCGGTCACCGCGACGCAGACTCGACATAGGCGGCCCTTCGGTCACGGATGCCGGCGGTCGCATAGCGCCGACAAGACGTAGTAAATCTAGACAGCATTGTCTCAGACGCCTCTGGGAATCGAGAAAACGCCAGGCGGGTGTCCGGTCCGGCAAATGGGGCGTTAGACCACGTCAGCGAGTTCGCGTAGTAGCGCAGCCTTGCCTTTTGCACCCACGATGCGCTTCACCGGGGCACCGTCCTTGAACAGGATCAGTGTGGGGATGGACACCACCTGGAAGTCGCGCGCGGTCGCGGGATTGGAGTCGACGTCGAGCTTGGCGACGGTCAACTGGCCGGCCTTCTCGCCGGCGATCTCCTCGAGAACGGGCGCGATCATCTTGCACGGGCCGCACCAGGTGGCCCAGAAGTCAACCAGCACAGGCGTGCTGCTCGAGAGCACGTCGTTGGCGAACGAGTCGTCGGTGACGGTGACTGTAGAAGATGGAGCTTTTCCGGCAGCGGTTTCAGTCATGGGGGCATCTCCTAGTGGACGGGGGTTGAGGTTTCTTCATCGCTTGGGGCAGAACCGATTTCGGCCAGCCAGCGTTCTGCATCGATCGACGCCGAGCAGCCGGTGCCCGCCGCGGTGATCGCCTGTCGGTAGATGTGGTCGACGAGGTCGCCGGCGGCGAACACGCCCTCCACGGAGGTGGCGGTGCTGCCGTGCTGCACCTGTACGTAGCCGTCGGCGTCGAGCTCGACCTGGCCCTTGACGAGATCCGATCGGGGGTCGTGGCCGATGGCGACGAAGACGCCGGTGACATCGAGCGTGGACTCTTCTCCGGTGACCGAGTTGCGCAGCCGCACACCGCTGACCTTGGGGTTCCCTTCGATCGAGACCACCTGGGTGTTGAGCAAGAACTTGATCTTGTCGTTGTCACGGGCGCGGTCCAGCATGATCCGAGAGGCCCGGAATTCCTCGCGGCGGTGGACGATGGTCACGCTGCGGGCGAATCGGGTCAGGAATGTCGCTTCCTCCATCGCGGAGTCGCCGCCGCCGACCACGACGATGTCCTCGTCGCGGAAGAAGAAGCCATCGCAGGTCGCACAGGTGCTGACGCCCATACCGATCAGGGCCTCCTCACCGGGCACACCCAGGTGGCGGGCGGCCGCGCCCATCGCGAGGATCACAGCGCGCGCCTGGTAAGTCTCGTCGCCGACGGTGACGGTCTTGATCGGCCCGTCCAGCGAAACGGCGTCGACGTCTTCCATTCGCAGGTCGGCACCGAAGCGCAGCGCCTGTTCGCGCATCTGGTCCATGAGTTCCGGACCGGTGATGCCGTCGCGGAAGCCCGGGTAGTTCTCCACCTCGGTGGTGGTCATCAGGGCGCCGCCGAACTGGATGCCTTCAAAGACCAGCGGCGACAACTGAGCGCGTGCCGCGTAGATGGCAGCGGTGTAGCCCGCGGGCCCGGATCCGATGACGATCAGGTCATGAACCGTGGGGGTAGAGGTCATGAGCGCTTTGCGCCTTTCTGCCGATTTACACCGGCACGGGTGTAACACCAGCCTAAGCCGGGGTGTTCCCGTCAGGCCTGGGGACAGATTACGTGCGAGTGACCACCGACTTGGCCAACAGGCCGGTGTGAGCAGTACTACAACCCGGTTCGACCACCACGGCCACGACGGCTTCGGCTGTCTCACCGGGAAGCAGCAGCAGCATGGCGGGCCTGCCGTGCATCTCGAGGGGCCGGGCGCCGAGCACGGGCGTCCCCGGGCCGTAGCCGAGGCCGTCCAGACACGAGGCGCGGCGGCGGGGGTCGGCGAGCGGCCCATAGTCCGGGGGCTGCGCCAGCAGTTCGACGATCTGCGGGTTCGGCAGGGGGATGTCCGTCGCGGCCCGCGCCACGGTGATCTGCTTCGCTGTGGGCCCGACCGGATACGTCGGCGCAGGATCGCGGCCCAGCATCCACGCGCCGACGATCACGCTTGCCGCGACGGCACCCAGACCGACGACGAGCCCGAATACCTGCGATCGCCGAAGTGGCTGCCGTCGAGCCGTATGGGCGGGCTCGGCCCGAATCGCCGCGATAACGCGAGCAGTCACGTCCGGCGGTACCTCCGGCGCGGACGCCGAATCAGATCCCAGCGCGGCAAGGTCGCGGCGGACACGCTCGACCACGGCAGGATCGAGGTCATCTTCCACGCCGTCGCCCACGTCAGCCAGTCTCCATTACCGACGATTGGACGGCGACGAGGCCGTCGCGGTTCCCCCTTCTGCGATGGCGAAGTAGTCCAACGTCTCGGCGAGCTTGCGCCGGGCACGAGAACAGCGGCTCTTCACGGTGCCCTCGGCGACACCGAGCATGCGGGCGGTCTCGGCCACTGAGTAGCCCTGCATGTCGACGGCGATCACGGCCGCGCGCTGCTCGACCGGTAGGCGCATCAACGCCCGCTCGACCACGATCGCGGTGTCCACCCGCGGCATCGGGTCGCCGACGTGACAGCTGTCGTCCAATAGTGCGGTCGTCGGGCGGGATTTGTTGCGCCGCAGCCTATCCAGGCAGGCGTTGACCACAATGCGATACAACCAACTGCTGACGGCGGCATCGTGCCGGAAGGCTGGCGCGGTGCGGTGCGCCGACAGCATCGCATCCTGCACGGCGTCGGCGGCGTCGTCGGGGTTGCGGCTGGTGAGTTGCGCGAGCCGGTACAGCTGGCGGTGATGCCGATGGAACAGTTCCTCGAACGCGTACTGCTCACCTGCGACGTGCGCGGCGAGCAACTCCGCATCGGTGCGATCCCCGAACGTCCCCACAGCCGAACACTAAACGGCGCGAAGGGGGCGTTCTGACACCTCTTTGCGGGGCTGGGGATAGCCCGGCTATTCGGCCGCCTTGAGAGTGATCTCTGCGACGTCCGAACGGTTCTCGCCGTCGACGGTGCCCAGCGTGGACACCCAGACCAGCAGATTGGACGTCGGCTCGGCGTTGTCGACCTGGATGGTGTTCTCGCCGGGCTGCAGCGTGGTGGCCGACTTCAGCACCGTGGTGTCTTCCAGCGAGGCGGGCGTAGGCGTCTGCGCCGAGCGGATCTCCACCGCGGTACCGGTGCTGTTGACGTTGATGGTGACTTCGCCGATCTTGGTGGGCTTCGGCAGCGTCAGGATCAGCCCGACACCGTTCTTGAAGTTCGGGAACGGCACCGGATCGGTGTAGGTGTCGATCGGCCACACCGTGGTCGGATTGCCGTCGATGGCGAGCCTGGCTTCGTCGGGTGCGTCGGCCTCACCTTCGGGCGAAAAGACCGTTGCCGAAATGGGTTTCACGGTGGAGCCGGCCTCCCTGGTGGCTTCCTCTGACGAGCCGGGGGCATTGAGGCCCAGTTCGTCACCGCCCAGACCGTCGCCCACATCGCCGAAGATCCGGCTCAGCACGGTGCCGAGCACGACCAGCGCGACGATGATGATCGCGCCCCCGACCCCGAGCCCGATCAAGAGTCCCTTGCGCCGGCGGGCCAGCGCCTCGGAATCCTCGGGAGAACGCTCGCGCGGCCGCTGCGGGGGCGGCGCCGCCTCTGGTTCGTCGACGGGGGTGATGAGCTCTGTGCGGTCGGCGACCGCGGTGGCCTGCTGCAGCAGGTTCAGCAGCGTCGGCGCACTGCGGATACCGCCGCCCTCTTGCACCGCGCGCGCCGCGGCAGCCGAAATCTGGAATGGAATCTGACGGTCAACCGCCCGAGGTTCGACAGGTTGGCCTGCCGCATCCAGTTCGGCGGGAGCCAATCCGCTGCGTACCCCGGACTCCGGCAGCGGCCACTTGTTGACGAGCAGTGCATAGAGCGCCGCACCGATACCGCGGATGTCGTCCTCCGGGGTGGTCGCGGGCAGCGTCGCCGGGAATGCCAACGCGACGTCGCCTTCGATGCTCACCCGCACGCGGCTGGGGTGATCAATCGACAGGGCGACACCCGCGCGGTGGGCTGCCTCGGCCGCGGCTGCCAACGATTGAATCGCGCGCGCGCCGCCGATCGGGGACGGTGAGGTTTCGGCGACCTCGGCCAGGGATCCGCCGCGTATCCACTCGGATACCACCAGACCGCCCGATCCGGTGTTTGCGACGTCGAGAACGCGGGCGACGCCGGGCATGTCGAGTCGGCTCAGCTTGAGAGTGCCCGCCAGGATCTTCTGCAACTGATCGTCGGACAGCGTCGCCTCGGGGTCGACGAAGGTGAGCGCCACCTGGCGGTCGAGCGCGGTGTCGAGCGCCTGCCAGAACTGCAGCGTCGGCGGACCGCCGTGGAAGACGAGCAGTCGGTATCGGCCACCGGCGATGACGGCGCCGGGGATGAGGTGGACGTCTTCGTCCGAGGTGGCGGCCTCGATGGGCGGCTCGCTCGGCGCGTCGAAGGGCAGTGATTCGCGTGTGGGATCACCGGCGTAGTCCGACGGCGGTCGGCCGGATGCCGGCAGCGGCATCGTGCCGTTGGCTTGCTCCGTCGAAATCTCCACAGTCGAATTCACATCGGCGGGCGACTGCACGTCGGGGCGGAACTCGTGGGCGGGCATGTCGGGTTGGAATTCGTCGGCGGGCACCGGTGGTTCGCGGTCGCCTGATGACGGCGCCAGCGGGATCTTCGCGGTGGCGGTGTTGTCTGGACCGGGCGCGGAGCCGCCTGCGGATTCGTTGCTCACCGCTGGTCCTTTCCCCATCCCGTCCCCGGCCACCCCCGCCGGGGGTCCGCGCCGCACGACCGGCGGGCCCGGTCGACGCCCTGGCACGGACGAATTCCTGTGATGAGCGTACGTGAGGGGCCTGCCCGCCGGAGGCTGGTCGGGCAGCTTTGCCGATGGTTGGGCAACCGTCCCACCCCGCGCTAAGCGCCTCCGCACGAGGGCGAGCGCGGCCGCAGCCTCGGGCACTCGGGCGGCGAGGAGCACCCCGACGATTATCGGCGCCATGATCAACCCGAGCACCAGCAGGCGGAGCAGCGACCCGCCGCCGCCCCAGTTGCGCGTCAGCGACTCCAGGCCGAGCAGTTGGTCGACCACGTGGGCGAGGAGTCCGGCGATCAGCGATGCGCAGATCGTGACGAGAATGGTGCGCACCACCTGCAGGCCGATCAGCCGACCGCCGGGCGGGTTGAGATTCGCGCGCAGCAGGAAGTAGCCAACGGTGGCCCCGGCCAGGAAGCCCAGCCCGTTGGCCATGCCCAGATAACCGGCCACCATGTCCGGATCGTCGGTGAGGTGCGGTGCCGCCACCGAGGCCGCGATCTTCACGATGGTGATCACGACGATCAGCGCGATGGGGGTCCAGGGCTGCTCGCGGGCGTAGAACACCCGAAGTTGAAGCAGCACAAGGGCATACGGGATCAGCGTGAAGGCGGACAACGTGATCGCCATGCCGAGGTAGCCGGCGTCGACGTCGCCGAAGTTGCCGTAGGAGAACAGCGCGCTGCCGATGGCCGGACCGCCGACGGTCATCATCGCCACGATCGGGATGAGCGTCACCATCGTCAGCCGCGTGGCCAGCGACAGGTCGGCCAGCACCGCGGGGTTGTCGTTGGCGGCGGCGTTGCGGCTCAGCCGTGGCATCACCACGGTCAACACCGTGACTCCGATAATGCCGAACGGCAGCATCAGGACGAGCCACGTGTAGGTGTAGATCGCCGGGCCGGAAGCCGCGGCGCCGCTGGCGATTCGGTTGCCGACGATCAAGCCGATCTGACTGATCAGGACGTACAGCACCATCGCGGACGCCATCGCACCGAACTGCTTCAAGCGGTCGTCGATACCCCACAGGGGACGCAGACTGACCCGCTCGCGCCGCAGGGCGACGAGCAGCACCACGACCTGCGTCACCGTGCCCAACGTCATGCCGATGCCGAGAACGAGCAGCTTCGCGTTGCCCATCTGCACCGGATCGACCGAAAGTTCACCGGGGACAACGAGATAGAGACCCAGCGTGGCGATCGCGACGACGTTGTTGCACACCGGCGCCCAGGCGGGCGGCCCGAATACGTTTCGTGTGTTGAGGATCGCCATGAACACCGACGACAGCCCGTAGAACAACACCTGCGGCAGCAGGAGATACGCGAATGCCGTGGTGAGCTCGCGGTTAACCAGGGGGTCGTCGCCGAGCATCAACTCGACCAACAGCGGCGCCGACGCGACGGCCAGTGCGGTGGTGAGCACCAGCAGCGCCGTCGCCAGGGTGACCAGACGGCGCACGAATGCCGTGCCACCGTCGGGGTCGTCGCGCTCGGCACGGGCGAGGACGGGCACGAAGATCGCGGTGAACGTGGCCTCCAGCACCAACGCGGCGATCAGGTTGGGGAGTTGGTAGGCCACCGAGAAGGCGCTGGACAGCGCGGCACCGAGGATAGTGGCGATCAGCACGATGCGGGCGAACCCAGTGAGGCGGCTGACCAGGGTTGCGAACGCCATGCCCCATGAGCGGGACACCACCGCGGCGTCCGAAAGCTCGGGGCGTCCGGCGCGGCGCCTCGGTGCGGGTCCGCGGGGCAGCCGCGGTGGTGGGGGACCGGCGGCCGGAATGCGGGGGCCGCCGGGGCCCACGCTCGAGGAGCCGGGGATGGTGCTCATTTGTCACTGCCGGTGGAACCGGCGATTCCACTTCTGCCGGTGGAACCGGCGATTCCACTACTGCCGGTGGAACCGGCGATTCCACTACTGCCGGTGGGGGCGACCGGTGCATCCGCTGGCTCGTCGTCGAAGCGCAGTGCGACGTCGAGGGGGTCCGGCCGGTCGAGGTCGGCGCGGTCGGGCTGACCGCGGAACCGGTGCCACAGGCGCCGGCCGACCAGCAGCGCGAGGATCGCCCCAACGGTCAGCGTGATGAAGAACAGCACCTTGCCGTACGCGTTGGAGTGCACCGACAGCCGCACGGGTTCGCCGAGCGACAGTCCGTCGGCAGTGCGCAGTGCCACGTCGACGGCGACGCGCTGGGTGAAGTGCACCTCGATCGGAACCTTGAGCGGCAGGAAGCCGGGCGGCAGCTCGATCACACCCATGTCGGTGACGGTCATGCCCGGCGGAGCGTCGACGTCGAGCCTGACCCGGATCGGCACGGGCAGGTTGTTGCGCAACGCGAGCGGCAGCGGACTGCGTTCGGTCGCCAGTGTGTAGGAGCCCCCGGGGTTGACGATCGTCACCGCATTGAAAAGGTCGTCGACCGTCCGGCCGACCGTCGTGAGACGTTGCTGCGCAAGGCCATTGCGGGCATCGGGTGGCACCGACTGGCTCAGTGCGCGCAGTGAGTCCTCGCGCAGCGGCGCGGTGTATGCGTAGCCCGTGAGGCCGGTGCGCTCGTCGGTGGTCAGCGCCGCAGTCAGTCCCCACAGCCGGCCCATCACCGCGGCGATGCCGGATAGGACGGCGTCGTCGAATCGTCCGCGCGGATCTCCGACGTTGGTGTCGGGCAGCGGCGCGACGGGCTGCGGAGCTACCGCGTTCGCTTCGATGATCACCTGGGGCAACGGCCGGGGGCGCGCCATCCCGGCGTTGATCATGGTCGCCGCGGCGGTGAGAACCGCCTGAGCGTCGGCCGGTTGCGGACTCCACGCCATCGGCGGCATCAGGATCTCCGTGCGCGGGGTGGCGTCGGGTCGCAATGCGCGCCACATGATCGCGCCGATCGCGTCCTGTCTGCGCGCCACCTCCGAACCGTGTCGCACAGGGATGGCCAGCGAGGGGTCGAGGTATGACGGGGACACCGGTTCGGAGCCCGCTGCGGCGAGCGCGGCGCCGACCGCCGGGTCGAACGGGGCCGAGACGAGGCCCCGCGTATAGCGCACCGGCGACACATCGGCGGCGCCCGGCGTTGCGGTGTCAGTGCCGTCGGACTCCGATCCGGTCTCGACCTCGGCCGCGCCGATGGCGACGCGCTGCCCCTGGTTGGACAGCAGTTGCACCGCCGGCCCGGTGAGAGGCCCGTCGCCGATCAGGCTGGCGCCGCGGACCGACGCGATCCCGAGAATCTGATCAACGATGTCACCGGCAGTCTTGACGGCGATGCCGGACAGGCCGGGCTCCCCGACCCTGTGCAGCGCGTCGAGGTCGGCTTGCGCGTAGGTGGTCGACGCGACGCACATTCGCTGCGCGAGTGTCCTGAGTCGGTTGAGCCAGGCCACTGCGGCATCTTGGCCCGCGCCCGGGTGCGTCGGTGTGCCCGGCCCGGCGTCGGGACCGTCGTTGACGACATAGCCGCCCGTCATCGCGTTGACACTGACGAGCAGGTCGGGATCGACGGCCAGGCACGTCGTGAGGCGGACGTTTTCGTCGGGATCGACCTGAGGGCCGGTCGCGAACTCCACGGCCGCCAGCAGTGTGTCCAGCCGACCGCCGGATGCCAGGGAGGTCGCGAGGTCGTCGTCGATGAACCGGATCGGTGTGGTGCCACCGGGTGCGCCCGCGGCCAGCCGGGGCCGATCGGCGATCGGCCACAACAGCGTCAGGCCGACGGGTCTGGAGGTGTCCGGCGGTACCACCGACGTCACCGTGTCTGCGGTCCCGGCGGCCGGATCACGCGGCACGCCGAGCACCGGCAGGAGGAAGCGGGCGTCGTCGAGTCGTGCCGGCTCGCCGTAGTCGGGAGTGCCGTTGACGTTCACCATCACCGGATAGACACCGGGCTCCTCGATACCCAACGACGGTTCCTCCGCGGACCGCAGGGGATAGGACAGGGTGAACGGAACGGCACTCCCGCGCGCCAATTCGGGTGCGAGGGTGATGAATTGGGCGACAGGTTCGAACTGGTCGACATCGCCGGCGAGGTTGGTGCGAAGGCCCGCGGATGACTCGACCGCTGCGGTGTCCTCGAGGCGCACCATCACGTCGCGCACGGCGCGGTCGCCGACGTTCTGCACGGTGCCGGTGACGGTGACGACCGGTTCGCTGGTGGTGGTGACCACGTCCGGGGTGACGCGGTCGATGCGCACCGACAGGAACGGCGTCGAGCCAGGCTGTCCCGCGGCGGCGCGGGGGATCAACATCGGTACGACGAACAGCGCCAACAGCCCGATCGCGACGAGCAGGCGCGCCGCGGGGTACATACGCGGTCCCGCCGGGATGGTCACGGTCCTTGGCCGCACCCGTTCGTCCGCCGAGTTGTCTTTTCGTCGGGACGACGGTTGCGGGTGTGCGAGTGCGTCTGGGCCCGTCGCCGCGGCGAGGACCGGGGCAGCGGTGGCAACGCGGTGGGCCCGTCCGCGTGCAGTTTGTCGATCAGCTCACCGGCGACCTCGGCGAGCCGGCGTTCGTCGGCGTAGGCCAGCCGGGAGGGTAGCTCCATCAGCGGCACCCAGGCCACCTCAGTGACCTCGACGTCCTCGTCGGACAGCTCGCCGTCGAGGAATTGCATGAGGTAATGGTGCACGGTTTTGTGCACGCGCCGCCCCTCGGTGACAAACCAGTAGTCGATGCTGCCGAGCGCGGCCAGCACGCTGCCCTGGATTCCGGTCTCCTCGGCGACCTCGCGGATGGCGGTCTGTTCGGCCGTCTCGCCGACTTCGATGTGTCCCTTCGGTAGTGACCAGAGCATTCGTCCGCGCCGGTCGGTGCGCCCGATCAGGGCCGCTACCTGGCCGTCCTTGGGGCCGTCGATGCCGTCGATGACCAAGCCTCCTGCCGAGGTCTCGTGCACAGTGCGCAAGCGGTCAGGCGGGCGGCGCTGTCGAGACTTCTGAGGCTTGGGCTGGGGGTTGGCCTGGCCTTTCGCGCCGTTGACGGCCGCGTTGCTGTGGTGATCGGATTGGTCCGCTGGGGGCGTCGGGAGGGCTTCGGGGGGACCTGCGGCGCGGCGGCCGCGACGACGGCCGCGGCGCCGTCGTGGTCTTGCCTGTTCGCCGTCCGACACCCAAGCGATAGTAGCTGCCATGAAGTATCGCTCCCGCCGCACTCACCGGTCGTGATGGAGCCGTTGCTATTAGGGTGTCCGAACGTGGCCGGATCAGCTAGTGACGCCGAACTGCTGGGCGCAGCGCAGGTTGCGCTGAACCAGCACGGCGCCGTCTTGCGCGACCTCGGCCGCGTGTTCGCTGAAGCGGGCCACGAGCTCTTCCTCGTCGGCGGCAGCGTGCGCGACGCCCTGCTCGGCCGGCTCGGCAACGACCTCGACTTCACCACCGACGCCCGTCCCGAGCAGATGCAGGAGATGTTGCGCGGCTGGGCCGACGCACTGTGGGACACGGGCATCCAGTTCGGCACGGTCGGCGTCGGCAAGGCCGGTGACCGCTTGGAGATCACCACCTTCCGCGCCGACACCTATGACCAGGTGTCGCGCAACCCGGAGGTGCGATTCGGCGACAACCTGGACGACGATCTCGTGCGCCGCGATTTCACCGCGAACGCGATGGCGGTCCGCATCACTGCCGATGGTCCGGCTGAGTTCCACGATCCGCTCGACGGGTTGGCGGCCGTGCGCGCGAAGACGCTCGACACCCCGGCCGCCCCCGAGAGGTCGTTCGGCGATGATCCGTTGCGGATGCTGCGGGCGGCGCGGTTCGTCTCCCAACTGGGCTTCACCGTCGCTCCGAGGGTGGTGGAGGCCCTTGTCGAGATGGCGCCGCAGCTCGGACGGATCTCCGCGGAACGGGTGGCCGCCGAATTGGACAAGCTGCTTCTCGGCGAGGACCCGGTCGCGGGCATCGACCTGATGGTGCAGACCGGCCTCGGCGATGTCGTGCTGCCAGAGGTGGGTGCCATGCGGATGGCCATCGACGAACACCATCAGCACAAGGACGTGTACTGGCATTCGCTGACGGTGTTGCGGCAGGCGATCGACCTGGAGGATCCAGGACCGGAAGGCGGACCCGATCTGGTGCTGCGCTGGGCGGCGCTGCTGCATGACATCGGCAAGCCGTCGACCCGCAAGCACGAAGACGACGGCGGCGTGAGCTTTCACCATCACGAGGTGGTGGGCGCGAAGATGACGCGCAAGCGGATGCGGGCGCTGAAGTATTCGAAGCAGATGGTCGAGGACGTCTCCCAGCTGGTGTATCTGCATCTGCGATTCCACGGCTATGCGGACGGCAGCGGGACCGGCCGGTGGAGCGATTCGGCGGTGCGGCGCTACGTCACCGACGCTGGTCCGCTGCTGCCCCGATTGCACAAGCTGGTTCGCGCTGACTGCACCACCCGCAACAAGCGGCGCGCTGCGCGACTGCAGGCGGCCTACGACGACCTCGAGCATCGGATAGCGGAGCTGGCCGAAAAGGAGGATTTGGCACGGGTTCGGCCGGATCTGGACGGCAACGAGATCATGCGGTTGCTCGACATTCCCGCCGGGCCGCAGGTCGGCGAGGCGTGGCGGTACCTCAAAGAACTTCGACTCGACCGCGGCCCGCTGTCGCATGAAGAAGCGGTCGAGGAATTGACCAAGTGGTGGAACTCGCGAGGCGACCGCGCCGTCTGATCGGTATGGAGTACTGCCTCGGTGACGGCGACGGCTCGGCCACCATCTGGACCGCGGCGCCCGATATCGACCTGAACGGCGACGCCGCATTCGACGCGGTCGGCCTGGATTACGACGCCGACGGCTTGCTCGATGACGCGATGGCCGACCTGGATGCCGATGGCGTCGCCGACCACATGGTGCGCGACCATCTCTTCGAGCCCGCGTACTTCACCGACGACGGCACCGGCACCTGGGCGGTGAGCATGGACCGGGTCGGCCTCTTGCGGTGGTTCGGGCTCGACGGCGTCGAGCATGCCGGGGGCGTTGTGGTCGATGTCGATGCGGACGGTCAGGCCGACGACAGGCTTCTGGATTCCGACGGCGACGGGCTGGCCGATCGCGCGGTCAGCGGCGAGCACGCCTTCGTCGACACCGACAGTGACGGGCGGTGGGACGTCAAGCTGCGCGACAGCGACGCCGACGGTAAGGCCGACGGGGCCGACGAGCTCTAGCGGCCTGGGCCTGGTGGACCGGCGAAGGCCTGCGCGATACCCAGCCACTGCTCGGCGTCCTCGCCGACGGCCGTCACGTCCAGCGCAGACCGCGGCCGGCGCTGGGTGACGAGCATGCAGAAATCCTGCGCCGAGCCGGTGACCCGTTGCGCGGCGTCGTCGGGACCCCATGACCAGGTCGACCCATCGGGGGCACGTAGCTGCACGAGGAACGGATCTGCCGGTGGCGCAAGGCCGTTGACGGTGAACGCGAAGTCGCGGGTGCGCACCCCGATGTGGGCGATCGACCGCAGGCGCGCGGTGGGAGGCCGGTCGACGCCGAGCGCGTCGGCCACATCGAGGCCGTGCGCCCACGTCTCCATCAGCCGCGCGGTGGCCATCGACGGGGCGCTCATCGGTGGACCGAACCACGGCAGTTTGCGACCCTCGGCCACCGTGAGGAGTTCGTCGTGCAACCGGGTCCGGGTGCGGCGCCAATCGGCAAGCAGCTCAGCAGGCGGCGTCAGAGCCAGCTCTTCAGCGCCCGCGTCGACGAATCCGGACGGGTTCTTGGCCGCCTCGGTCAGTACAGCGGCGAAGCCGGCCTCGTCGGTGACGGCGGTGAACGCGACGCGGTCGGTCCACAACAGGTGGGCGATCTGATGGGCGATCGTCCACCCGGCTGAGGGTGTGGAGTCAGCCCAGCGCGCGGCGGGAAGGTCGGCCACCAGCGCGTCGAGTTCGTCGCTCTCGGCGCGCAGATCGGCCACCATAGGCTCGGCACCAGCCATGCCGGTCACCTTAGCCCGAGCGGCGAGTTCGACGTCCGAGCGCGGCGTGCGCGGCCAGTCCGAGCAGGTAGACACCGGCACCGGCGAGGGCCAGCACGGGTTGGTGACCCCCGGGCGGCATTACCGCGGCCGCCGCTGTCACCGCGATGATGAACGCAATCCAGAACAGCGCGTCCTGGACGGTGAACACATGCCCGCGCAGCGCATCGTCGACGTCGAGCTGCATCGCACTGTCGGCGCAGAGCTTGACCACCTGGCCCGCGAGGCCGAGAAGGAAGCCGCACACCATCATCACCGGCAGTTGCAGACCGGACCCCGCCACCTGAATCACCGCGGCGATGGCCAATGCCCCGTTGGCCGTCGCGTACCGGCCCCACCGGGTGACCGCGATCGGCATGAGCGCAGCGGCGAGGAACTGTCCGATGCCGACGGCGGCGAAGAACAACGCCGTCGTCCCGAGACCCGCGACGTCCGGGGCATCGGTATGTCGGACGAGCACGAGCACCAGCAGGCTGTTGATTCCGAGCACCATGCGGTGTGCGGCCAGCCCGGCCAGCGTCGCGGCCACCGACGGGACTGCGGCGACGGTGCGGGCGCCGTGCACCCAACCGGTGGCCACCGCATAGACGACCGATCCGTGGATCGCGCGCTTGCTGTCGTCGGGGCCGAGCAGGTGTGGGGTAAAGCGCCACGAAAGCCACAATGCAATCCCAACCGGGACCGACACGAGAAAGATGATTGCTGCGGCGCCAACGTCGTTGGCCCCGAACAGCCAGCGCGGCACGAGCATTAAGATGGCGCCGAGGAATGCCGCTGCCCCGCCCGTCGCGGTGGCGATCGAGTTCATCGACACCACCTGCTCGCGTGGCACCACGTGCGGCAGCGCCGCCGATAGACCCGAAGAGACGAAGCGGGTGAACCCGTTGACGATCAACGCCGCGACCAGGATTGCCAGCTCGTGTGCGCTGACCACCAACAGCCACGCGACGACCAGCACCATCAACAGGCGCCCGATGTTGGCGCCGACGAGCACCAGGCGTCGGTCCCACCGGTCCAGCAGCGCGCCGGCGAAGGGGCCGAGCAGTGAGTACGGCAGATAGAGCACGGCGAACGAGCCGGCGATGGCCCACGGCGTCGCGGCCCGTTCGGTGCTGAACAACAGCCCACCCGCCAGGCCCGCGGCGAACAGGCCGTCACCGAACTGGCTGACGAGTCGCAGCTCGAGTAGCCGCCGAAACTCGGGAAGGGCGCGCACCGAGCGCCACAGCGCGAGCGGCGCACGTACGTCGACCACGGAAATCCCGTCCTGTTGCATCGCGGGGCGACCTTCGCCGATCATGTTCGGCGGCCCCCGATCCACAGTACAAATATCGCCGCGGCCGAGGTTTGTTCACCACGTTGGCCGGTTGCTGATGCGATGATGGAGGGATGGCGCATTCTGAGGATCCGGAGGACTTCGTCGCGCCTGCCAAACACCGGGTCCGGGCGGGCACACTGTTGCTCGCCAACACCGATCTACTGGAACCGACGTTTCGGCGCAGCGTCATCTACATCGTCGAGCACAACGACGGCGGCACGCTCGGTGTGGTGCTGAACCGGCCCAGCGAGACCGCGGTGTACAACGTGCTTCCGCAATGGGCGAAGCTGGCCACCAAACCGAAAACCATGTTCATCGGAGGACCCGTCAAGCGCGACGCCGCGCTGTGTCTGGCGACGATGCGGGTCGGTGTCGATCCGGCCGGTCTGCCCGGCCTGCGACATGTGCAGGGCCGCATGGCGATGGTGGATCTGGACGCCGATCCCGACGCGGTTGCTCCGGTGATCGAAGGAGTCCGAATCTTCGCGGGCTACTCGGGGTGGACGATCGGTCAGCTGGAAGGCGAGATCGAACGCGACGACTGGATTGTGCTGTCCGCGATGCCGTCTGACGTACTCTCCGAACCGCGCAACGATCTGTGGGCCAGGGTTCTCCGGCGTCAGCCCCTACCGCTGTCGCTGCTCGCCACACACCCGATAGACATCAGCCGCAACTGAAACCCGCGCGGCGCCAGTACGTTCAGCTGCAGGAGAGCGTGCAGGTGGCGCAGGCGTCTCCGCAACCGTCGGCCGCCGCACTCGCAGCCCGATCGGCCTGTTCCCGGCTCGCGATGACCTTGGCCGCCTGCCAGCAGCCGGCCGCGACGGTGCTCACGGCGCCGATCACGCACACGATGACCACGACGAGTGCGGTGTCGGGGCGGCTCGAAAGCGCGACAACGCCGGCCGACGCGAGCATTGCGGCGGCGGCGAGTTGAGTGGGTGCGACGCCGCGAAGCACCTGGCGCTTGGGATCACCCGACGCGGGGTCAGCCGACCGCGGGCGGGTCAGCAGCCATACGCCGAGCCCCGCGATCACAGCCGCGGCACACAGACATAGCACCGCGACGATGAACATGGGCCACACAATACGAGGCCGGCCTGTGCGATGTTTTGGGCGTCCCCCCGGGCGCCAGGCTTCGCCCGGGGGAACAAGCCCTTATCCGGATGGTCTGATGGTTGGCTGCGCCTGGGCGCCCAAAGCGGTGGGAGCCGGGGCGACCGCGACGGCCGGGGCAGGCGCCGCCGGTGCGGCAGCTGGTGCGGCGGGTGGGGTGGCCCCCGGGGGTGCCGGAATGCTGACCTTGAAGCCGTTGACGATGGCATCGGTGGCCTCGCCCGCCGCGACGACCTGGTCTTCGCTGGTGGTCACCGCGAGCGACACCAGGTATTTGTCCGGGCCGTTGGTGGCGATGACGTGGCGACGCGAGGTGTCCAGCGTCATGGAGTTCTCGCGGTAGGTGCCTTCGATCGTTGACATCGTCATGCCACCGACCTCGCCCATCGACCCATTGGTCGATCGCCAGGCGGGCAACTGCTGGCTGTCGACGAACCCGTGGCTGATGGCCTCTCGCGGGTCGAATTCACCGACCAGCTTGTACACCTGGACCTGAGCGTTCGACGAGTACAGACCGTTGCCGCCAACCCGGTCGGCGATCACGGCGAAAGCGTCGGTGACATTGGGGTCGGGGACGTGCGCCCAGCCGCGCGGCATCGGCAGCACGATGTTGAGGGCCTTGAAGTCCTGGCTGACCTGAGGCTCGAGGGCGACGCCCTTGTCTCTGAAGAAGTCGTAGACCGTGCCAGCCGTGGCAGGAGTGATCGCCGCCTGGGCCGGAACTCCGACCTGTGGCGTCGCGATACCACCCGGCGCCGCTGCCGCCGCGACGGCCGGCTGGGTCAGGGCCGCATTGGGCACAGCTGGGGTCAGTGCGGTCTGGGGGGTGGCCGGAACAGTCAGAGCGGTGTTGGGGACTGCGGGCGTGAGCGCGGTGTTGGGCGTCGCGGCGGACTGCGTCACCACAGACGGACCGGGCTGTGGAGGCAGCGGCTGCGCGGGCTGGGCCGAGGCGGTGGCGCCTGCGAGCATGAAGACGCCGACGGTAGCCGCAGCCACACTGGTAGCCGGAGTCCTCCAGCGTCGGGCGTTCTCGTTCATCACCGCCGGTCCTTTCTCTGTCGCGCTCGTCAACCGTTTGGGTCAGGCGCCGACTGTATCCACGCGGAAGCGACGGTCACTAGGCCTGGAATGGACCTGCAACCTTGTTCTGACCCACCGGTGATGCAACCGAGACCAACCCGTGGCCGACGCCTGTACCGAATGGCGGGCTTATACCCTGTCCAGGTGACTGACTCGCCCGACGCCGGCATCGACGTCCCGCCGCACCGCTACACCGCGGAGCTCGCTGGGCGGATCGAGCACGCCTGGCAGCAGAGGTGGGCGGATTCGGGCACGTTCAACGTGCCCAACCCGGTGGGGTCGTTGTCGGAGCCCGACCGCGCGCTGCCCGCCGACAAGATGTTCGTGCAGGACATGTTCCCTTACCCATCAGGAGAGGGTCTGCACGTCGGACACCCGCTCGGGTATATCGCGACGGACGTCTACGCGCGCTATTACCGGATGGCCGGCCGTAACGTCTTGCACGCGTTGGGTTTCGATGCCTTCGGGCTGCCTGCTGAGCAGTACGCCATTCAGACCGGCACGCATCCGCGCACCCGTACCGAAGCCAACATCGTCAATTTCCGCCGCCAACTGGGCAGGCTGGGGTTGGGTCACGACGCGCGACGCAGCTTCTCCACCACTGACGTCGACTTCTACAAGTGGACGCAGTGGATCTTTCTGCAGATTTACAACGCCTGGTTCGATCCGTCGGCCGACAAGGCGAGACCGATTGCCGAACTGATCGCCGAACTCGACTCGGGTAGCAGGACGTTGGACGATGGCCGGGTTTGGTCGGAGTTGAGCGCCGACGAACGCGCTGATGCCGTCGACTCCTATCGGCTGGTGTACCGGGCCGATTCGATGGTGAACTGGTGCCCCGGTCTGGGCACCGTGCTGGCCAACGAGGAGGTCACCTCCGATGGCCGAAGTGACCGGGGCAACTTCCCGGTGTTCCGGAAACGGTTGCGGCAGTGGATGATGCGCATCACCGTGTACTCCGATCGGCTGCTTGACGACCTCGACTTGCTGGACTGGCCGGACAAGGTCAAGACCATGCAGCGCAACTGGATCGGCCGGTCCACCGGGGCCGCGGTCCAGTTCGCCACCGAAGCCGGCGACATCGAGGTGTTCACCACTAGGCCCGACACCTTGTTCGGTGCGACGTACCTGGTGCTGGCGCCCGAGCACGAGCTGGTCGACGTGCTGGTCGCCGCGCAGTGGCCCGGCGACGTCGACTCGCGCTGGACCTTCGGTGCGGCGTCGCCCGCGGACGCCGTTGCCGCCTACCGCGCTTCGGTTGCGGCCAAGTCGGATCTCGAGCGCCAGGAGAACAAGTCCAAGACGGGTGTGTTCCTCGGCGCGTACGCGACGAATCCGGCCAACGGTGAACAGATTCCGGTGTTCATCGCGGATTACGTGCTACTGGGCTACGGCACCGGGGCGATCATGGCGGTGCCGGGCCACGATCAGCGAGACTGGGAGTTCGCCAGTGAATTCGGGTTGCCGATCATCGAAGTGATTGGCGGCGGTTCCGTTTCGGATGCGGCGTACTCCGGCGATGGCGAGCTGGTCAACTCCGACTATCTCAACGGCCTCTCCGTCGCATCGGCGAAGGAGGCGATCACCAATCGGTTGGTCGCCGACGGGCGTGGGCAGTCCCGCGTCGAGTACAAGCTGCGTGACTGGCTGTTCGCGCGGCAGAGGTACTGGGGTGAGCCCTTTCCGATCGTCTATGACGCCGACGGCCGAGCGCACCCCTTGCCCGATTCGGCGCTGCCCGTCGAGCTGCCCGACCTACCGGATTACGCGCCCTCACAGTTCGATCCCGACGACGCCGACAGCGAGCCCTCGCCGCCGCTGGGCAAGGCGACCGATTGGGTCAACGTCGAAATGGATCTCGGCGACGGCTTGCAGCCCTACACCCGTGACACCAACGTCATGCCGCAGTGGGCGGCCAGCTCCTGGTACGAGCTGCGCTACACCGACCCGCACAACCAAGACGAGTTGTGCGCCAAGGAGAACGAGGCCTACTGGATGGGTCCCCGACCCGCCGAACACGGGCCCAAAGACCCCGGCGGTGTCGACCTCTACGTCGGCGGCGTCGAGCATGCCGTGCTGCACCTGTTGTATTGCCGGTTCTGGCACAAGGTGCTCTACGACCTGGGGCACGTCAGCTCGCGTGAACCGTATCGCCGGCTGATCAACCAGGGGTATATCCAGGCGTTCGCGTACACCGACTCTCGCGGCTCCTACGTTCCTGCCGCCGAAGTCGTTGAGCGGCAAGGCAAGTTCTTCTGGGCGTCGCCGACCGGTGAGATCGAGGTGTTCCAGGAGTTCGGCAAGATCGGCAAGAGCCTGAAGAACTCGGTGTCCCCCGACGAGATCTGCGACCACTACGGTGCGGACACACTGCGGGTCTACGAGATGTCGATGGGTCCGCTGGAGGCGTCGCGGCCCTGGGCGACCAAGGATGTCGTGGGCGCGTATCGGTTCCTGCAGCGGGTGTGGCGGTTGGTGGTCGACGAGCAGACCGGCTCGGAACGGTCGGGCGCGCACCAGGCGTTGGAGGACGACACGCTGCGCCTGTTGCACCGCACGATCGCCGGGGTGTCTGACGACTACACCAACCTGCGCAACAACACCGCCGCGGCCAAGCTGATCGAATACACCAACCACCTGACCAAGCAGGGCGTGACGGCGCGGGCGGCGTTGGAGCCGCTGGTGCTGATGGTCGCGCCGCTGGCGCCCCATCTGGCGGAGGAACTGTGGCAGCGGTTGGGCCACGGCACCTCGCTGGCGCACGGCCCGTTCCCGGTGGCCGACCCGCAGTACCTCGTCGAGGACACCGTCGAACTGCCGGTTCAGGTCAACGGCAAGGTCCGCGGGCGAATCACCGTGGCCGCCGACGCTGCGGCCGACACGCTGGAGGCCGCGGCGCTGGCCGATCCGAAGGTGCAGGAGTTCCTCGGCGGCGCCACGCCCAAGAAGGTGATCGTGGTGGCGGGCCGCCTGGTCAACATCGTCGCCTAGTTGCGATTTCGGTGCGCGAACCATGCCTTCAGCGGTAGTCAGCGCACCGAAATCGCACCGGAGTCAGCGGTGGCGGACGATGACCTCGTGGATGTGGGCGTCGCGCGGCGCGTTGACCGCGTCGGCTATGACTTTGGCGACAGTCTGCGGGCTGAGAAACTGCGCGGGCGCGTACTCGCGGCCCTCGTAGGCCACCAGCCGCTCCTGCATCTCGGTGGCGATCCGGCCCGGGTGTACCGAGGTCACCCGCAGCGAGGGCTCGTCGTTGCGCAGGGAGTTCGCGAACCCGCGCAGCGCGAACTTGCTCGCGGTGTAGGAGGCCAGGCCAGGGGAGGCGTTGATGCCCGCGCCGGAGTTCACGAACACGACGTGGCCGCCTGCACTGCGCAACGCCGGCAGCAACGGCAGCGTAAGTGCGACCGGGCCAATCACATTCACGGTCATGGTGTCTTGCCACTCGTCGACGGTCGACTCGGCGACGGTGGCAGGGTAGGCCACACCCGCGTTGTGGATCAGCACGTCCAGCTCCACGATCGGTTCGACGGCCGCTGCAATGGCGTCGGGATCGTTGAAATCCACCGGCCACGTGGTGGCCCCGAACTCCTCGGCGACCGCGTCGAGCTCGGCTGACGGCCGCCCCGCAAGGAACAGGGTGTGGGTCGGCGCGAGCGCGGCGGCGACGGCTGGGCCGAGCCCTCGCGAGGCCCCGGTGATCATCGCACTGGGCATCCGAGCCGCCGCGGCGGCGACATTCGACACGAAGACACCCTACCGACCTGCAAGTCGCGCCCGGCCGACGCATCATTGAGGCGATGGCCCACGATTCGAGCTTCGCTCCGACCCAACTGGCGGCGCGCGCCGCGTATTTGTTGCGCGGCAACGACCTGGGCACGATGACGACTGCGGCACCGCTGCTGTACCCGCATATGTGGAGTTGGGACGCCGCTTTTGTGGCGATCGGCCTGGCGCCGCTGAGCGTCGAACGCGCGGTGGTCGAACTCGACACGCTGCTGTCAGCCCAGTGGGCCAACGGCATGATTCCGCACATCGTCTTCGCGAACGGCGTCGACGGCTACTTCCCCGGGCCCGCGCGGTGGGCGACCTCGGCTCTGGCCGTCAACGCGCCCCGCATCCGGCACACGTCGGGTATCACTCAGCCGCCGGTGCATGCGATCGCCGTACAACGCATCCTCGACCATGCGCGCAGCCGCGGACGGTCGACCCGGGCCGTCGCCGAGGCGTTCCTCGACCGCCGGTGGGCAGACCTGGTCCAGTGGCACCGCTGGCTCGCCGAAGCCCGCGACCCGCGCTCACGAGGCCGGGTCACGCTGTACCACGGCTGGGAATCCGGCATGGACAACTCGCCGCGGTGGGACAGCGCGTATGCCAACGTGGTTCCCGGCCGCGTGCCCGAATACCAGCGCGAGGACAACGCGATCGTCACCGATGCCAGCCAGCGCCCTTCGGACATCGAGTACGACCGCTATCTGTGGCTGCTCGAAGAGATGAAGTCGGCACGCTACGACGACGAACTGCTGCCCAAGGTGATGAGCTTCGCCGTCGAGGATGTGTTCGTCTCGGCGATCCTCGCCGTGGCGTGCGACGTGCTCGCCGAGATCGGCGAGGATTACAAGCGCCCGCACGCCGACGTGCGCGACCTGTCCTCGTGGGCCGAACGGTTCCGCAAGGGCGTTGTCGAGACCACCGACGAACGCAACGGTGCGGCAAGGGATTACGATCTGCGGACGGAAAAGTGGGTGGCCACCGAGACGGTCGCGCAGTTCGCTCCGCTGCTCTGCGGAGGGCTGCCGCACGAGAAGGAACGCGCGCTGCTGCGACTGCTGGAGGGACCACGATTCTGTGGACATCCGGACCTGAAGTTCGCGCTGATACCAACGACGTCCCCGGTGTCGCGTGACTTCCGATCGCGTGAGTATTGGCGCGGCCCGGTATGGCCGGTGACCACGTGGCTGTTCTCCTGGTGCTTCGCTCGCCGCGGCTGGGCGGAACGGTCTTCGATCCTGCGGCGCGAGGGTCTGAGGCAGGTCAGCGACGGCACCTTCGCCGAGTACTACGAACCGTTCACCGGCGAACCGCTGGGCAGCATGCAGCAGTCATGGACCGCCGCAGCGGTGCTGGACTGGCTGGGCTGAAGCGCTATTCGGAGATGCGCTCGAGCGGGACGAGCGCCTTGCTCAGCGTCTCGAGCTCCTCGGGTGCGAGCTTTTCGAGCAGCTTGGCCAGGAAGGCCCGTCGATTGGCCAGCGCTTCTTGATGCTGGGCCAGGCCCTCGGGCGTGATGTCGACCAGTACCGCCCGCAGGTCCGACGGGTCGCGGGACCGCTTGACGAGTCCGAGTTTTTCCAGGCGGCGGATCGCCACGGTCGTCGTCGGCGTGCGCACCCGCTCGTGCGCGGCCAGTTCGGTCATCCGGATCGGTCCCTGCTCGAGCAGTGTCAGCAAAATCGACAACTGGGCGAGGGTCAGATCATTGGTCGCGGCGTCCCGGCTCGGGTCGCTTCTGCGGAGTATGGAGAACACCCGGGAGAGGACGCGCTGCAGCTCTCCGGCCAGTTCAGCGACCTGCGGTTCGGTCTCCACCATAATTTCGGCAGTCTAACCTGTCCGAGCCTGCCAAGTTGTGTGACGACCACGTAAGCTTCAGAGTACTTGCGAAAGGAAGCGTTTCAGCCGGTCCGTTTCGGCGGCTTCGAAGACCTGCTCGGGTGCACCCGACTCGACGACCTTGCCGTGGTCCATGAACACCACGGAGTCCGCTGCCGACCGGGCGAAGCCCATTTCGTGGGTGACGACGACCATCGTCATACCGTCGGCGCCGAGGTCGGCGATGAGCGCCAGGATGCCTTTTACCAGTTCGGGGTCCAGCGCCGAGGTGGCTTCGTCGAAGAACATCACCTCCGGGGACATCGCGAGGGCCCGCGCGATCGCCACCCGCTGCTGCTGGCCGCCCGACAAGGTCGACGGGCGCACGGCGGCCTTGTGCCGGAGCCCGACCCGGTCGAGTTGCGCCAAGCCGAGTTCGCGCGCCTGCTCGGCGTCGAGTCGCTTGAGCTTGCGCGGCGCCAGCGTGACGTTGTCCAGCACGCTGCGGTGCGGGAAGAGGTTGAACTGTTGGAAGACCATCCCGATGCGCTGCCGCAACCGGTCCGGATTGTCGGCGAGCACCGAACGCCCGTCGAGCAGGATGTCGCCACGCTCGGGTTCGTACAACCGGTTCAGGGTCCGCAGCAGCGTCGACTTACCGGACCCGGACGGCCCGATCACCGCGGTGGTGGTGCCTGCGGGTGCGTCGATGTCCACGCCGCGCAGCACCGCGTTCGGCCCGAATGACAGGTGAATGTCGTTGGCGCTCAGCGAAACCGCGTCCATCAGATCATCTCCTGAGAATTCGACAGCACAAGCGGATCTTCCTCGGTGGGTTTACTGCCGCGGCGTAATCGGCCGTCGATGTAGTTCACCAAGTGCGTCAACGGGACGGTCAGCAACAGGTAGAAGAACCCGGCCGCGACCAACGGAGAGAGATTGCCGGTCTGCGCGTTGAGGTCTCGGCCGACCTGGAACAGTTCGCGTTGATTGGCGATCAGTCCGAGGAAGTACACCAGCGAGGAGGCCTTCAACAACGAGATGAACTGGTTCATCAATGCGGGCAACACCCTGCGGATGCCCTGCGGGATCACGACCAGCCGCATCGACGACGGATAGGAAAAGCCCAGCGCGCGAGACGCTTCCAACTGGCCGGCTTCGACACTCTGGATGCCGGATCGGAAGATCTCGCCGATGTACGCCGCGGCCATCAGCCCAAGGGCGGCGATCCCGAGTGGATACGGGTTGTTGCCGGTGAGCCCGCCGACCACCGGTCCGAGGCCGAGGCCGATCAACAGGATGATCACCACTTCGGGCAATCCCCGGAAGATGTCGGTGTACACCCGCGCCGGCCAGCGCAACCAACGGTGCCGGGAAATACCGGCCACCGCCAACGCCATGCCGAGGACCAGGCCGATCACCGCCGCGCTGACGGTCAGAATCAGCGTGTTCGGCAGGCCGGTCTTGAGCAGATCGGGAATCGCCTGCTTGTACAGGTCCCAGTTTCCGAACGCGGCGGCGAGCTGCGACAGGGTCGACTTCGGCGCCGCCGCACCCGAAGGCGCTTCCTGGTTCTCGGCCGCGATCGCGTCGAAGTCGGGGAGCAGGGGGACCGGCGCCGCCTTCGACCCCGGCTTCCATCCGGGCGGCAACGCGCGCGGAACCCAATCGCTGTAGAGCCGCGACCAGGTGCCGTCGGCGATGATCGCGTCCAGACCGGAGTTCAGCGCATTGATGAGCGGCGGGTTGTCGTTCGCGACGGCCCACGCGACGAAATTGTCCAAGCTGAAGGTGTTTTCGATGATCTCGGCCGGATCTCCCTGCTGCACGGTGCCCACCGCCTGTTGCGACGGCGCCACCCATGCGTCGATCTGCCGGGTCTTGAGGCTGGCGTAGACGGTGTTGTAGTCCGGGAACTTGACGGGATCCAGGCCGAGCGTGTCAATGACGTACGCCTCCTGGACGGTGCCCTGCACCACACCGATCCGTTGACCGGCCGCGAGCTTGTCGAAGCCGGTGATAGGCGATCCGGTCGGCACCACGAGCGAGAAGTAGCCGAAGTCATAGCCGTTGGTGAATCCGACGGTGCGGCGCCGTGCCTCGGTGGTGGTGATCGATGACGACCCGACGTCGAAGCGCCGCGACGCCACCTGCGCCAGCAGACCGGAGAATTCGGTGCCGACGAAATTGATCTTCAGGCCCAGTTTTTCGGCGATCGCGCGCAGCAACTCGTTGTCGAACCCGGTGAACTGGCCTGCCGAGTCGATACAGATGCTCGGCGGCGCGTCCGACAGGGTGCCGACGGTCAGGGTGCCCGGCACGCCGAGACCCAACGCGTTGACGTCGATGCGGTCCAGCGGTTGCACGGTCGCGGTGGTGTAGCGGTCCTCGGCGGGACCTTGGGCCGCGGCCGCGAGGTTGGTCGGCAGCGCGCTGGCGCTCTCGACTCCCGGGGGCGCGCACTGGTCGACCTGAGCCGACGCGGGCCCAGCCATGCCCATCCCGGCGATCAGCAGTGCGATGAGCACCACGACGACTGTCCTAGGAAGCCTCATCAGTGCAAGGTATCCACCAACGGCGCCGTCACACCGCCTTCAGCTCAATCAGAACCCATCTGTCGGGGCACCGGAAGGCCGAAGGACGCCACGACGCACCAATTCGGTGAGCATGATCCGCGCCATGACGGCCGCCCGCTCCGCGTTGGCGGCACGCGCGGCCTCGCCGTCGCCGCGACGTATAGCGTCGAAGTCCGCCTCGAGAGACCGCAGCAGACTCGGATGATCGGCTTGGTAAGCCGGCCAGAATGCCCGCGGCAGGAACGCCTGCGACCCCTCGATCGCGGCGAGAAGACGTGGGCCCGAGTACGCCTCGTTGATCAGGACGCGGAACTGGAACGCCGGTTCCTGGAAGGCACGTGAATCGACATTGGCGCGCATCGTTTTGAGAAGCGAATCGAGCTGTCGCAGATGCTCCGGATTCTGCGCTGCAGCGGCCCGCGCCGATGCGATCCCGCTGAGCATTCCGTAGATCTCGTGGTGTTCGCGCACGACCGATTCGTCGAAGGGTTCGACGTACGCACCGCGGTGGTACTGCGTCGAAAGGATGCCGTCGTGCTCGAGTTGTACGACGGCCTCTTGAATCGGCACCCGCGAGAGGCCGAGTTCCTGTGCAATCTCGTTGCGGTCCATGCGATCTCCCGATCGCAGTTTGCCGGTCAATATCAAATTGACCACGTGGCTGACCACGAGGTCTTTCTCCTTGACCCCATACTTCTTGGGCATGGCAGCACCAGCCTCTCACGGCACATACCCGACCCGGGGCCGTTACGCAGCTTCAGTGGTTAGCCGGTGCGACGGTCGCGCCAGCGGCACAGAGCTTCGGCCCGCGTCAGATCGTAGTCGGGCCCGTTGACGCCGACGGTCAGCAGAGTGGCTCCGAGCCCCGCCAACGCGTCGCCCTCCTTGAGAAGCGCTTCCTCGTTGTCCCCCGACACACCCGCTGACCTCTCGATCTGGGTTGGGTCGCGGCCCACGTCGGCGCAGTGGCCGTCGAGAACCTCGGCCTTCCGCGGGTATTCGGCGCTGTCGGAGAAGCTGTGCCAGATGTCGCCGTACTGGGCGACCAGGCGCAGCGTCTTGCGCTCACCGCCCCCGCCGATCAGGATCGGGATGTCGCGCGTCGGCGCTGGATTGAGCTTGGCCAGCCGCGACTTAATCCGCGGGAGCGCGCCGGCGAGGTCGTCGAGCCGCCCGCCCGCCGTGCCGAACTCATAGCCGTACTCGTCGTAGTCCTTCTGCTTCCAGCCTGACCCGATGCCCAGTATTAGCCGCCCGTCGCTGATGTTGTCGACGGTGCGGGCCATATCCGCGAGCAGTTCGGGGTTCCGGTACGAGTTGCACGTGACCAACGCGCCGATCTCCAGGCGTGACGTCTGCTCTGCCCAGGCGCCGAGCATCGTCCAGCATTCGTAGTGCGCGCCATCGGGGTCGCCGTAGAGCGGGAAGAAATGATCCCAGTTGAACGCGACGTCGACTCCGATGTCTTCGGCTCGCCGCACCGCGTCGCGGATGTGGCTGTATTGCGGTGCGTGTTGAGGTTGCAGTTGTACGCCGATGCGAATTGGAAGGTTCACGGTTTACATGTAACCGCGATCACGTCCCGGTATTCCCATCGGCTCTTTACACGGAGTCCAGCGGTGTAGTCGCGCGGCATCATCTTTGCCGGATCGGCAAGAACCTTTGCCGTGCCGACCCGCCGGCGTCACCGTGGGAATCATGACCGAGCAAGGACTCGACAAAAAATTCTGGGAGCGACGTTGGGAGGCGGCCAGGCGCGGCAGCGGTCCGCGCCCGACGGCGCCCAACCGGACGCTGACCGACGCGGCGGCCGCGCTGCCCAACGGCTCTGCGCTCGACGCGGGCTGCGGTGAAGGTGCCGACGCCATCTGGCTCGCGCAGCGCGGGTGGAACGTCACCGCGGTGGATTTCGTCGACAGCGCGCTACAGAACGGGCGGGCACGCGCAGACGAGATCGGTGCCGAGGTTGCCCGCCGGATCGAGTGGCGGCAAGCCGACCTCAGCGAATGGGCGCCGCCGGTGCGCAGCTTTGATCTGGTGTCTGCGCACTATGTGCACGGCATCACGCAGCGGCACAGGTTGTTCGGGCGGCTAGCGGCGGCAGTGCGGCCGGGCGGCACGTTGTTGATCGTCGGGCATCATCCGGCCAACGCGGACATCGTGGGGTCCACGATGCCAGGCGCGGTGTTTTTCACCACCGACGATGTGGCCGCCGCACTCGACGAGGGATGGGAGCCAGTGGTCGTCGACGACGACGTACCGCGCCACACCGTCGACGCCGAGGGCCGGCCGATTACGTTGCGGTGCGCGGTGTTCCAGGCACGTCGCGGTCCTGCGGCACTAGCGGGTTGATCGCACGCATCTCGTGGCTGCAATCACCCTGTTAAGCGGGCTCGGAGGCCGCGTGCGAGTGACGGAAGCGTCGTCCGCGGCCCAAACGCTAGTCGGCCAGCACCCCGCGCAAGATCTCGACGAGTTTGCGCGGCTGGTCGCTCTGCACGGAGTGCCCGGAGTCTTCGACAATGTGCACGGCCTGGAATCCCGGCGCGATGCGGGCGAACTCGGCGGCGTCGTCGTCGTTGACGAAGAACGAGTTCGCACCGCGCACCAACGTCGTCGGCGTGCTGAGTTTGGGTACGTCGTCCCACAGGCCGTCAAAGCCTTCACCCTTGCGGAACGAGTCGTAGCGCCAGGTCCAGGTGCCGTCCTCGAGGCGTTTGGCGTTGTGGAAAACCCCGCGCCGCAACGATTCCCGGTCCCGATGCGGCGCGGCGGCGACGGTGACCTCGAGCATGGCGTCGAAGGTCGGGAACGTTTTCTCGCCCTGGACCAACGCGACGGTGCCCTTCTGCTCGTCGGTCATCTCGGTGTGCCGCTCGGGCGCCGATGGCGTCACGTCGACGAGGACCAGCTTGCGCACGAGTTCGGGCGCCGCCACCGCCAACCGAAGTGCCGTGAGCCCGCCCAGCGACATCCCGACGACGAGGTCGGCGTCCGGCGCGAACGCACGGACGACCGGCGCGATCGCGGTGGCGTTGAGCTTGGGGCCGTAGTCGCCGTCCTCGCGCCATGCCGAGCGGCCGTGGCCGGGCAGGTCGACCGACAGCGCGGGCTCGCCGAGGCCGACGATCACTGTGTCCCAGGTGTGCGCGTTCTGTCCGCCGCCGTGCAGGAACACCACCCGCGGCGGGGCCTCGCCGAACTTCAGCGCGCTGATGGCCGCGGAGTCGATGCGCTCAACGGCCGGAAGCGAGCCCGTCACACCGGCCTGCCGGGCGTTCTCCTGCAGGAAGGTGAATTCGGAAAGCGAGGCGAGCTCGTCATCAGCACTGATGTCGGTCATTAGGGCACCCTAAACCGTCCCCGCAAACGCCGAAACTGCGGGGAGATCCGCATTTGGTTCAAAAGTGCGATCTCCCCGCAGTTTCGAGCGAAAGAATTCGAGAGAAAGAATCAGCCCTCGATGAAGTCCTCGAGCTGGGCGCGCGCGATGTCGTCGGGCAGCTGCTTGGGCGGGCTCTTCATGAGGTAGGCCGACGCGGCCTCGACCGGCCCGCCGATGCCACGGTCCTTGGCGATCTTCGCCGCACGCACGGCGTCGATGATGACGCCCGCCGAGTTCGGCGAGTCCCATACCTCGAGCTTGTACTCCAGGTTCAGCGGCACGTCGCCGAAGGCACGGCCCTCGAGCCGCACGTAGGCCCACTTGCGGTCGTCGAGCCAGCCGACGTGATCGGACGGGCCGATGTGCACATCCTTGGTCTTGAACTCGCGCTGCAGGTTGGAGGTGACCGCCTGGGTCTTGGAGATCTTCTTGGACTCCAGGCGCTCGCGCTCGAGCATGTTGAGGAAGTCCATGTTGCCGCCGACGTTGAGCTGCATCGTGCGGTCGAGCTGCACGCCGCGGTCTTCGAACAGCTTGGCCATCACGCGGTGGGTGATCGTCGCGCCGACCTGGCTCTTGATGTCGTCGCCGACGATCGGCACGCCCGCGTCGGTGAACTTCTTCGCCCACACCGGATCGGAGGCGATAAAGACGGGCAGCGCGTTGACGAACGCCACCTGAGCGTCGATGCAGCACTGCGCGTAGAACTTGTCGGCCTGTTCGGAGCCGACGGGCAAGTAGGAGACCAGCACGTCGACCGCGTTGTCCTTGAGCACCTTGACCACGTCGGCCGGCTCGGTGTCGGACAACTCGATGGTGTCCGCGTAGTACTTGCCGATGCCGTCGAGGGTCGGACCGCGCTGCACGACCACGTTGGTGGGCGGCACGTCCGCGATCTTGATGGTGTTGTTCTCCGACGCGAAGATGGCTTCGGAGAGGTCGAAGCCGACCTTCTTGGCGTCGACGTCGAACGCGGCGACGAAGTTCACGTCACGCACGTGGTACGGACCGAGTCGTACGTGCATCAGCCCGGGAACGGTGACGTTCTCGTCGGCGTCCTTGTAGTACTGCACGCCCTGCACCAGCGAGGACGCGCAGTTCCCCACTCCGACGATTGCGACGCGCACGTCAGTGTTGGATGTCGCCGGCGCGCCGGCTCCGTTGTGTCCAGTCATGTGACGACCTATCTCCCTCTCCGACTAACCCGGTAGTACTTACGGCTGTTCAGCCCGTTGCTGAGCGGTTCGTTCCGCCGCAATCAATTCGTTGAGCCATGTCACTTCGCGCTCGCTGGACTCCAACCCGAGCTGATGCAGCTGACGGGTGTAGCGGTCGATCGAGCTGCTGGCCCGCGCGACTGCTTCGCGCAGGCCCTCACGGCGTTCCTCCACCTGCCGGCGGCGCCCCTCCAAAATCCGCATCCGAGCTTCAGCGGGCGTGCGGTTGAAGAAGGCGAGGTGGACACCGAATCCGTCGTCCGAAAAATTCTGCGGACCGGTGTCGGCGACCAGCTCGGTGAAGCGCTGGATGCCTGCTTCGCTGAGCCGGTACACCCGTCGCGCACGACGCATCTTCGGAATGCCCTCCGGCGCGGCGTCCTCGACGATCAGCCCGTCGGCCTGCATGCGGCGCAGTGCCGGGTACAGCGAGCCATAGGAGAACGCACGGAAGGCGCCGAGCAAGCCCGTCAGTCGTTTGCGCAGCTCGTAGCCGTGCATCGGTGATTCGAGCAGAAGTCCCAGGATGGCGAGCTCCAACAACCGAATCACCTCCCCGAAGAAATTTGCTTACCGTTGCGACGGTTCAACACCTCTGCCAATAGTATCGCGCCGATATATTCGGCGCCAACAAAGCGTGATAACCCGACGAACTGCGGCGACGTCAGGTGACCGTGTCGATGCGCTTGATCGTGCCGTCGCCGGCGAAGGTGACCGAGCCGCTGCCGAAGTCACTGGACACATTGGCGCGCAGCGTGAGCTCGCCCGGAGTGGTCGGATCCCGGGCGGGGTCGATCGTCAGGTAGGTGCTGTCCTTCTTCACGTCGGCGGGGTTCAAGCCGACGGTCTCCGCGGCGCCGCGCAGGATGCCGACCGCGGTTTCTACATCGAAGGCGGCCAGGTCGACCAGGACGTCGTCCTCGCTCTTGGCTTGCGTCGACGGATCGTCGAACCCGCCCCGATAGGTGTAGCTCAGCTTGCGGCGTTCATCGCCGGGGTCGGGCCGGTACAGCACCGCGTACTCCGGATAGATCACGATGTCGTAGCCCATGGTGTCGCCGAACCGCTGGCGCATCTGCTCAAGCAAGCCGTTGAGGCCGCCTAGTGACTGGAGCTGCTTCGGTGGGGTGAGGACCTTCCCGGGGATCCCGTCGGACTTGGCGCCCGGATCCGAGGTGAAGCTCAACGGTGAGGTGGTGTTGCCGTAGAGGCCCCAGCCGATTCCCATGCCGAGTGCGACGAGCACGCCGGCGACGGCGAGGCGGAGACCCCAACCGGCACCACCGGACACGGTGGGCATTCTGGGCCGTCTCTTGAGGTCGGGCAGTTGCACCGGCGCGTTGGCGTTCTGCAGGTCGGAGATCAGCGACTGCAGATCGCCCAGCGTCTCCGACTGTGTGGCAAGGGCCACCCGGGTCCGGTGCTCCTCCATCGACAGCTGCCCATCGGCGAGCGCGCTGTCGAGGATCTGGCAGGTGTCGTTACGGTCGCTGTCCTTGGCCCGTGTTCCTGCCGTCTGCCGGTTCGCCACGACGATGATCGTAAATGTCAGCCGGCCAGGTCACCGCGCATGGGGAGCAAGCCGCGGCGGCGTCACGCCTCCGCTGCCGCGCGGCCGACGTACTCTGGTCTGCGTGCGATTGCAGCGACAGGTGGTGGACTATGCGCTTCGACGGCGGTCCCTGCTGGCGGAGGTCTACTCGGGACGCACTGGCGTCTCGGACGTCTGCGACGCCAATCCCTACCTGCTGCGAGCGGCTAAGTACCACGGCAAGCCCAGTTCGGTGACGTGCCCGATCTGCCGCAAGGAGCAGCTCACCCTCGTGTCCTGGGTGTTCGGCGACCACCTGGGCCCCGTGTCGGGTTCGGCGCGCAGCGCCGAGGAGTTGGTCCTGCTGGCGACCCGCTTCGACGAGTTCTCTGTACACGTGGTGGAGGTATGTCGCACCTGCGAATGGAATCACTTGGTCAAGTCGTACGTGCTCGGCGCCATCCCGCCACCGAAGGGATCGCGCACACCGAGGCGGACCCAAACGGCGCGCAGTCGTGCGCGCACGGCCAGTGAATAGCGAAGGGCGCCACGACCGGTCAGCCGACGACGTCCGTGCAGGGCGTGTGGCTGATGGTGTGAGCGACCCGCGACCCAAGCCCTCCGACGACGCCGCAGGACGGCACCGTCACCAGGCCGAACCGCCCGCCCCACCGCGTACGCGCAGCCTTCCGCCCGACGATAGGCACACAGCCATCTTGCCTCCGGTGCGCGATGTCGCTCCGCCCCAATGGCGCGACCCCATCGATGTGGTGAAGGCCGCCCTCGACGGCACACCGGCGCCGAAGCAGCCGCCCCCCGTGCCGCCGCGACTTCCCCCTGGCGGCGGCGGGCCCTCGGGAGGCCCGCAGGGCAGGCAGCCAGGACAGCGTCCGCAGATCAACTGGAAGTGGATTCGTCGCGGGGCCGTCGTCACGGTGCTCGCGATGATCGTGCTGCCGATCATCACCTTCGCGATGGCCTACATGATCGTCGACGTGCCCAAGCCCGGTGATATCCGCACCAACCAGGTGTCGACGATACTGGCCAGCGACGGCAGTGAGTTGGCAAAAATCGTTCCGCCGGAAGGCAATCGCGTCGATGTCAACATCGACCAGATTCCGGTGCAGGTGCGTAACGCGGTAATGGCCGCCGAAGACCGCGACTTCTACAGCAACCCAGGGTTCTCGTTCACCGGCTTCATCAGGGCCATGAAGAACAACCTGTTCGGCGGCGACCTGCAGGGTGGCAGCACGATCACGCAGCAGTATGTGAAGAACGCGTTGGTCGGCGACGAACGCTCGGGTGTCGGCGGCCTGATCCGCAAGGCCAAGGAAGTGGTCATTTCGACGAAGATGTCCGGCGAGTGGTCCAAAGACCAAGTGTTGCAGTCGTATCTGAACATCATCTACTTCGGCCGCGGCTCCTACGGCGTCGGCGCCGCGTCGCCCGCGTACTTCGGCAAGCCCGTCGAAGAACTCAACGTCGCCGAGGGCGCCTTGCTGGCCGCGCTCATCCAGCAGCCGTCCGGCCTTGACCCCGCCGTCAACCCCGAGGGTGCCCTGGAGCGCTGGAACTGGGTGCTCGACGGCATGGTGACCATCGGGGCGCTGTCCCCGACCGACCGTGCGGCGCAGGTATTTCCGCCGACGGTGCCACCGGACCAGGCGCGCGCGGCCAACCAGACCACCGGCCCCAACGGACTGATCGAGCACCAGGTGCAAAAGGAACTGCTCGAGCTGTTCGACATCGACGAGCAGACGCTGAACACCGAGGGCCTGCAGATCACCACCACGATCGACCCGAAGGCCCAGAAGGCCGCCGAGGAAGCCGCCGCCGAATACCTCGAGGGGCAGGACCCCGACATGCGTACCGCGATCGTGTCGATCGACCCGAACACGGGCGGGGTCGAGGCGTACTACGGCGGAACCGACGCCAACGGGTTCGACTTCGCGCAGGCGGGCCTGCCCACAGGTTCGTCGTTCAAGGTGTTCGCGTTGGTGGCGGCGCTACAGCAGGGCATGGGCCTGGGTACGCAGGTCGACAGTTCCCCGGTGTCGATGAACGGCATCACGATCAACAACGTCGAAGGCGGCGGGTGCGGAACCTGCAACATCGCCGAGGCGCTGAAGCGCTCGCTCAACACGAGCTACTACCGGCTGATGCTCAAGCTGGAGAACGGGCCGGCCGACGTGGCGAAGGCTGCGCACGAGGCGGGCATCGCCGAGAGCTTCCCCGGCGTGGACCACACGCTGTCCGAGGATGGCCAGGGTGGACCGCCCAACAACGGAGTCGTATTGGGCCAGTACCAGAGTCGCGTCTTGGACATGGCGTCGGCGTACGCGACGATCGCGGCGTCCGGGGTTTACCACAAGCCGCATTTCGTTCAGAAGGTCGTCAACTCTGCCGGCGAGGTGCTGTTCGACGCGTCGCAGCAGGACAACGAGGGCGAACAGCGCATCGACAAGAAGGTCGCCGACAACGTCATATCCGCGATGCAGCCCATCGCCGCGTACTCCAACGGGCATGCGTTGGCCGGCGGGCGTCCGTCTGCGGCCAAGACCGGTACGAACCAGCTCGGGGACACCGGCGCCAACCGTGACGCATGGATGGTCGGCTTCACGCCGTCGTTGTCGACGGCGGTGTGGGTCGGCACCACCGAAGGCACCAAGCCGCTGGAGAACAGTTACGGATCGCCGGTCTACGGTTCGGGCCTGCCGTCGGACATCTGGAAGGCGACGATGGACGGGGCGCTGGACGGAACCGATAACGAGACGTTCCCGAAGCCAGAGGAGATCGGCGGCTATGCCGGTGTGCCGCAAGCCCCGCCGCCGCGTCCGTCGACCCCGCCGCCCGGGGTTCCGCCACCACCGTCGGAGACCGTGATCCAGCCGACGATCGAGTTGGCTCCCGGTGTCACGATCCCGTGGGGCCCGCCGACCACCGTGCCCGTCGCTCCGCCCGTGCCCGTCGCACCCGGTGCGCCACCGCCGCCTCCGCAGCCGGTGGTGCCGGGAGCCCCGCCTCCGCCTCCGTGACCGACGCTGTAGATCTCGACGACGACGGCGAGCCGACCACGGGCTCGCCGTTGCCGTCGACGGTGTCGCCGGCCCGCCTCGCAGAAGACCTACGGAGCCTCGACAACCGAGACCTCCCCAGCCGCACCGACACGATCGGCTCCGCGCTGTCCGAGGTGATCGGCGGGCCGGTCGGCAGGCATGCGCTGATCGGCAGGCAACGGTTCTTCACGCCGCTGCGGGCGATGCTGCTCATCGCGCTGGTGCTGCTCGCGTTGGGTTACACGACCAAGGCGGCGTGCCTGCAGACCATCGGCACGGGCCCTCCGGACCAACGCGTCGCCAATTGGGACAACCAGCGGGCGTACTACGAGCTCTGCTACTCCGACACCGTTCCGCTCTACACCGCAGAACTGTTGAACCTCGGCAGGTTCCCCTACAAGTCCAGCTGGATCGAGAAGGACTCGGCGGGCCAGCCGAAAATCCAGTACGACGGGACTACCGCGGTGCGCTTCATGGAGTATCCGGTGTTGACGGGGCTGTATCAGTACGGGTCGATGGCGCTGGCCAAGTCTTACACCGCGGTGTCGAAGCTGGTGTCGTTGCCGATCATCGCCGAGGTCGTGATGTTCTTCAACATCGCCGCGTTCGGGCTGGCGCTGGCTTGGCTGGCGACGGTGTGGGCGACATCGCAGCTGGCCGGCCCGCGAAGAATTTGGGATGCGGCATTGGTGGCGGCGTCACCGATCTTGATCTTCCAGATATTCACCAACTTCGATGCGCTCGCAACGGCTTTCGCAACAGGGGCATTGCTCGCGTGGGCCCGTCGAAAACCGGTGTTGGCGGGGACGCTCATCGGTCTTGGCGTGGCAGCGAAGTTGTATCCACTGCTGCTGCTCATCCCGCTGGCGGTATTGGCGGTGCGTACCGGGAAGGTGCGCGAGGTCGGTAAGACGACGATCGCTGCGGTGGTGACGTGGGTGGTGGTCAACCTGCCGATCATGGTTCTGTTCCCGAGAGGATGGTCGGAGTTCTTCCGGCTCAACACCCGCCGCGGCGACGATATGGATTCGATCTACAACGTGTTGAAGTCGTTCACCGACTGGCGGGGGTTCGATACCGACCTAGGCTTCTGGGAACCGCCGACGGTGACCAACACGGTGTCGGCGTTGTGGTTCGCATCGTGTTGTATCGCAATCAGTTACATCGCCTTGACGGCCAAGCAGCGGCCGCGGGTAGCGCAGGTGGCGTTCCTTGTGGTCGCGGCGTTCCTGCTGACCAACAAGGTGTGGAGCCCGCAGTTCTCGCTGTGGCTGGTGCCGCTGGCGGTGCTTGCGCTGCCGCACCGCCGGATCCTGCTCGCGTGGATGACGATCGACGCGCTGATCTGGATACCGCGGATGTTGTACATCTACGGGGAACAGAACAAGGGGCTGCCCGAGCAGCCGTTCACCGTCATGGTGCTGCTGCGGGACATCGCGGTGATCGGTTTGTGTGCGTTGGTGATTCGCCAGATCTACCGGCCGCAGGACGATCTGGTGAGGTTTGGCGGCGAGGTCGACGACCCGGCGGGCGGCGTCTTCGACGGGGCACCCGACGCCCCGCCGCGATGGCTGCCCGATTGGCTGCGCCCGGATCGGGACAGGATGCGGGTAAGCGCCCCACCGGAACCGGAAGCGGAACGCGAGCTCGCAGAGCAACCGAGCGGCTAGCGGCCGTGGGTACAAGTAGTCGCGATACTCACTGTCGGGGCGGAATTCACCGCTATTCTCGATCGGTGAGAATGCAGCGCGTCCTGATCGCGCTCATGACGACGTTGCTGGTCGTGTTGAGCGGATGCGGCCGGGCCGATGCGCCGGAGGCATCGGAGTCGCCGCGACCTGAGGCGTCGGGTGACGCGATTCGGTATCTGTCGCTGGGTGATTCGCTGACTCAAGGCGTCGGGGCTCCCGACGAGCAGACGGGGTCCTTCCCAGCGCTGCTTGCCGAGAAGTGGCGCGAGGACGGCTGTGAGGTCGAGCTGCAAAATGCCGGGATCAGCGGCTATACCGCGGGCCAGATATTGGACGAGCAGGTGCCGCAGATCGAACAGTTCAAGCCGACGCTGATCACCTTCCAGTCCGGTGGCAATGACCTGGCGAACGGGGTATCGGCCGACGACTACCGCAGTAACGTGCAGGCGGTGCTCGACGCGGCGACGGGTAGCGGCGCCCGCGTCGTCGTGCTGGCACAGAACGAATGGTTCCGGGCGCCGGGGTTCGAGGGCTACTCCACCCCGGAGGCGCGGAACGAGTTCGACTCGATCCTTATCGAAGAGGCGCAATCGCGAGGCGCCCAATTCGTCGACATGCGGCCCATCTACAAGCAGCAGGCCGACGAGAAGCTGTGGGTCGAGGACGGTATGCACCCCACCCCCGAAGCCTACGAGACGTGGGCGACCGAGCTCGCCAGCCAGGTGCCCGCCCCCTGCAAGTGACTAGCTCGAGGTTTAGGTAGACGCGACGGCGAACAGCCGCCATTCGCCGGGCACACCCTTGAGTTGATGCGCGCCGCGGTCGTCGAATACGAGGCCTGAGCCGATCACGAGGTCGCGCAGCGTGCTCGAGACGAGTACATCGTTTCGCCCGGCGAGCGCGCTGACCCGGGCGCCGATATGCACGGCGATGCCGCCGATGTCGTCGCCGCGAATCTCAACCTCGCCGGTGTGCAGCCCGGCGCGTACCTGCAGGCCGAGCGCGTGTACTGCATCGCGAATTGCCATGGCGCAGCGGATCGCTCGCTGCGGTCCGTCGAACGTGGCGAGGAAACCGTCGCCGGAGGTGTTCACCTCGCGGCCGCGGAAGCGCCCCAGCTGCGCACGGACGACGGCGTCGTGGGCGTCGAGTAGTGCGTGCCAGTCGCGGTCGCCGATCTCCGCAGCGCGTCGCGTCGAGTCCACGATGTCGGTGAAGAGCACGGTGGCGAGAACACGGTCGTCTTCGACGTCGGCTTGGTGGCCGGTGAGGAAGTGGGCGACTTCCTGAAAGGAGTCCCGCCAGGGTTCGACGACGTGGTACATGTTGCGGCCAGGCAGTTCAACGTATTTCGCATCGGCGATGTGGTCCCGCAGGTACCTGCCCTTGGCGGGCATGACGATCGCGTCGTCGGCATGCTGGACGACGAGCGTTGGTACGCGGATCGTTGGCAGAATTGCCCGCACGTCCATCTCGCCGACGAGGGGCCACATCAGTTCGACGATCCGCGGGCTTGCCGAAAGTCGTTCGAACCGAGCCCAAGCAGATCGGATCTCCTCGTTCCACGGCATGTCTGGGTTGACAATGTGCTCGTACTCTCCGGTTCCCCACGCGGCGATGAAGGCGGCGTGGACTTCTTCGCGTGTCCGGCCGTCAGCGCTCGTTTCAATCGGATCCGCGAATCCCTCGAGCACCACAAGGGCGGTGGTGCGGGCCGGATAAGCCCCGGCGAACATTGCGGCAGGCGCGAGTGCGCCCCCCATCGCGATAAGGGCCGCTTCACCGCTGCCGAGATCGTCGAGCACGGCGGTGATGCTGTCTGCCCACTGCTCCAAGCTGGGCATCGCATCCGGAGCGACGGGATCCGAGGCGCCGGTGCCGGGCTGATCGATGAGGATCATTCGGCCCAGCGACGTCATTGCTTCGAGCCAGCCTTTGACCGATAGCAAGTCCGGCTGTACCTCACAGTTGGTGAACCAGGTCGGGACCCACACAATGTCCCGCTCGCCCTCACGCGACGCGCGGTACGCGACGCGCAAATCCCCGTTCAGCGCATAGCGTGTCTCGGAGAACACAGCGCAAGCGTATGCCCTCGAGCAGTGCGATTTCGCAGTTCAGCAGGCATTCCTGTAGCCTAAGCCGGTTGCCGACGCAGGTAACCCTCCTGTCACGGAACGACCGTGGCCGAACAAGACCGTAGGAGGTGGTGTGGTTCTCATGCGTCCATACGAAATCATGGTCATCCTTGACCCCACTCTCGACGAGCGCACTGTTGCTCCGTCGCTGGAGACATTCCTCAACGTCATCCGCAAGGACGGCGGCACTGTCGAAAAGGTCGACATCTGGGGCAAGCGCCGGCTGGCTTACGAGATCGCCAAGCACGCCGAGGGCATCTACGCCATCGTCGATGTGAAGGCCGAGTCCGCGACAGTGTCCGAACTCGACCGCCAGCTCAACCTGAACGAGTCCGTCCTGCGGACCAAGGTTATGCGGACCGACAAGCACTAAAGGCTGCCGTACGTCGGAGCGGCTCCGTAGGCTCGCCTGCGACTGACTTCGCACACACAGAGCCAAACCCCAGGAGGAACTCGTGGCTGGTGACACCATCATCACGGTCATCGGAAACCTGACGGCAGATCCCGAGCTTCGGTTCACACCGTCAGGCGCAGCCGTCGCCAACTTCACAGTGGCGTCGACTCCCCGCATCTTCGATCGTCAGACTAATGAGTGGAAGGACGGCGAAGCGCTGTTCCTCCGCTGCAACATCTGGCGCGAGGCGGCGGAGAACGTGGCCGAGAGCCTGACTCGTGGTTCACGGGTGATCGTCAGCGGACGGCTCAAGCAGCGTTCGTTCGAAACCCGTGAAGGCGAGAAGCGCACCGTGGTGGAGCTCGAGGTCGACGAGATCGGCCCGTCACTGAAGTATGCGACAGCCAAGGTGAACAAGGCCAGCCGCAGCGGCGGCGGTGGCGGTGGGTTCGGCAGCGGCAGTGGCGGTGGCGGAGGCTCCCGCAGCGCCGCTCCGGCCGGTGGATCCGATGCCAAGCAGGACGACCCGTGGGGCAGCGCTCCCGCGTCCGGTTCGTTCAGCGGCAGCGACGACGAACCCCCCTTCTGACCAATTTCAATTTCCAGAAAGAGATAGACAAATGGCGAAGTCCTCGACCAAGAGGCGTCCGGCCCCCGAGAAGCCGGTCAAGACCCGCAAGTGCGTGTTCTGCTCCAAGAAGGGCAAGAACATGACCATCGACTACAAGGACACGGCACTGCTGCGTACCTACATCAGCGAGCGCGGCAAGATCCGTGCCCGCCGTGTGACCGGCAACTGCGTGCAGCACCAGCGCGATATCGCGATCGCGGTGAAGAACGCCCGCGAGGTCGCGTTGCTGCCGTTCAGCTCGGCGACGCGGTAGTCGCCCGAGACATCTAGGAAGACAAAGATATGAAACTCATTCTCACTACCGAGGTGGAGCACCTGGGTATTTCGGGCGACATCGTGGAGGTCAAGGACGGCTACGGACGCAACTTCCTGTTGCCCCGCGGCATGGCCGTCGTGGCGTCGCGTGGCGCCGAGCGCCAGGCCGAGGAGATCCGCCGGGCCCGCGAGGCCAAGGCCGTGCAGGGGCTCGAGCATGCTCGGGAGCTCAAGACGGCGCTCGAGGGTCTCGGCGCGATCGAGCTGTCCGTGAAGGCGGCCGGGGACAGCGGCAAGCTGTTCGGTTCGGTCACGGGCGCCGACGTGGTTGCTGCCATCAAGAAGGCCGGCGGGCCGAATCTGGACAAGCGCACGGTGCAGTTGCCCAAGGCACACATCAAGTCGGTCGGCACCCACCCGATCACGGTGCGGCTACATCCCGATGTGGACGCTGCGGTGTCAGTGAGCGTCGTCGCCGGACAGTAACTTCAGCTGCAATACGGCCGGGTGAGAACCTGTTCTATTCTCACCCGGCCGTTGCTGTGCGCGCCCACGAGCGCTGGCGAACTTTGCGCGATAGTTAGACGACAGCGAAGCTAACCCGCTGTTAACCTGCGCGGCCCCAAGCCGAAACACAACACGCCCGAGATCGCAACCAATGACGACACGCCGTGGTAATTCCCATCCACAGAATTCCATGGGGTTTATGGTGCGGCTATCTGCGCGGATGCTCCGAAAAAAGAAAGTTATACACAGGTTCTCCCCAAGGCCTCAACATGCCTATCCAGACCTGTCCACAGGCCATGCACAGGTCTATGAACAGGGGGCATATGCATCGCTCCCAGCAACGTCTAGCGTTGGCCGTCGCAAGCCCGTGAGGGCGACGATCGGGGGCGGATGTTCGACGCTTGTCACAATGCCGCGGTAACCTTTTATCGAACATGTGTTCGACCTAGTCCAGGGGAGGTGTAGTTCCGTGGCTGTGGTGGACGATCTTGGCCATTCGGACATGGACTCCTCGCCACCCCGTGAGGATTACGGCCGCCAGCCTCCGCAGGACGCCGCCGCCGAACAGGCGGTCCTGGGCGGCATGCTCTTGAGCAAGGATGCGATTGCCGACGTGCTGGAGAAGCTGCGTCCAGGCGACTTCTACAAGCCCGCGCATCAGAACGTCTACGACGCCGTCCTGGACCTGTACGGCCGTGGTGAGCCGGCGGACGCGGTGACGGTCGCGGCCGAGCTGGATCGCCGCGGGTTATTGCGCCGCATCGGTGGAGCGCCGTATCTGCACACCCTGATCTCGACGGTGCCGACCGCAGCCAATGCGGGGTACTACGCGGGCATCGTCGCCGAGAAGGCCTTGCTACGGCGCCTTGTGGAGGCAGGCACGCGCGTCGTGCAGTACGGCTATGCGGGCGCGGATGGCGCCGACGTCGCCGACATCGTCGACCGCGCGCAGGCCGAGATCTACGACGTGACCGAGGGCCGCAGCACTTCGGAGGACTTCGTGCCGCTGGAACAGCTCCTCCAGCCGACGATGGACGAGATCGATGCGATCGCATCGGCGGGTGGGCTGGCGCGTGGAGTGCCCACTGGCTTCACCGATCTCGACGATCTCACCAATGGCTTGCATCCGGGGCAGATGATCGTCATTGCGGCGAGGCCCGGTATGGGCAAGGCGCTCAAGCTCGATACGCCGCTGCCTACGCCGACGGGCTGGACGACGATGGGTGAGGTCGCCGTCGGCGATCAGCTGATCGGTGCCGACGGTGAACCGACGCGAGTGGTCGCGGCGACGGAGGTCATGTTCGGACGGCCGTGCTTCGAGGTTGAGTTCTCGGATGGAACGGTGATCGTCGCCGACGCCGAGCATCAGTGGCCGACTGAGCGCGGTATCCAGGTCACCACGTCCTTGCGTGCCGGCGTGGATGTCATTACCGCAGCCCGGGTTCCGGCGCTCGCGACGGTCGGCGGGGGTAGCCGGTCAACGTGGGGCATTGAATCGGTGCGCAGAGTCGACAGCGTTCCGGTTCGGTGCGTCGAGGTCAGCGCTGACGACCATCTGTATCTGGCTGGCGCGGGAATGATCCCGACGCACAACTCCACGCTGGGCCTGGATTTTTTGCGGTCGTGCTCCATCAAGCACCGCATGGCGAGCGTCATTTTCTCGTTGGAAATGAGTAAGTCCGAGATCGTGATGCGTCTGCTGTCGGCCGAGGCAAAGATCAAACTCGCAGACATGCGCTTGGGTCGGATGAATGACGACGACTGGACGCGGCTCGCACGGCGGATGAGTGAGATCAGCGAAGCGCCGTTGTATATCGACGACTCACCGAACTTGACCATGATGGAGATCAGGGCGAAGGCGCGTCGTCTCAAGCAGAAGTCGGACCTACGTCTGATCGTCCTTGACTACCTGCAGCTGATGACCTCGGGTAAGAAGGTCGAGTCACGACAGCAGGAGGTCTCCGAATTCTCCCGTCAGATAAAGCTTTTGGCCAAGGAGCTGGAAGTCCCTGTCGTCGCGATGAGTCAGCTGAACCGCGGACCGGAGCAGCGCACCGACAAGAAGCCGATGCTGTCGGACCTTCGCGAAAGCGGTAGCATCGAGCAAGATTCGGATATGGTGATTTTGCTGCATCGACCGGACGCGTTCGAGCGTGACGACCCGCGTGGCGGTGAGGCGGACTTGATCATTGCGAAGCACCGCAGCGGTCCGACGAAAACGATCACCGTCGCGCATCAGTTGCACTTGTCGCGCTTCACCAACATGGCCAAGGGCTAAGACGCGTGTGTAGGTTCTCAAGTTTGACTGCACTTTCTCAAGTCCGGCTGCACCACCGCTGCACTTGTGCAGCGAACTTGAGACACACCACATCGGATGCGGGACCGTCGGGCCGATAGGTGTCAAAGTGTCGGCATGGCGGAGATGGTGCAGCCTGGATGCGCGACAGTTTCGGTCCGGTCCCAAGACTCGTTCGAGGAGAACAGCACCGAGTGGGGGCGTGCCCCGCTCGATGCGTTCGCCGGTGCGGCTCCATGGCGCACGTTCCGGTGGTATCGCGGACAGAAGCATTACTCAGGCACCTACTGGTCGTCGACCGAGCAGCGGCATGTCATCTACGAGTCTCGCCTCGAGCTCACCCGACTACTGTTCGCTGACTTCGATGTCAAGGTCCGCCGAATCGTCGCACAACCTTTCCTTCTTCGCGCAACGGTGAACCGTCAGGCACGCAAACACGTGCCGGACTACCTGCTCCTGACTGATGACGGCCCGATAGTCGTCGACGTCAAGCCCCACGCGCGCTTGGCCAACCCCAAGATCAGTTTCACCCTCGATTGGACAAGGCGACTGGTCGAGCAGCGGGGCTGGCGCTACGAATTGTGGAGTGAGCCGCCTGAGCCGGAGCTCGCGAGCATCCGCTTTCTCGCTGGCTTCCGAAATGAAAGGTGTTTCAGCCCAACTCTGTTGGATGAGTTGAGGCGTCGAGACGATCTGCCGGGGCGAACGCTGGGTGAGGCATGTACCAGTTATGCCGGTTGGTCGAAGCCGGTTGTGCGGTCGGCGATACTGCATCTGGTATGGAGCGACTACCTTGCCATCGAAATGGCGCGGCCGCTGCGCCAGACGAGCATCCTCAAAAAGGGGTCCCGATCGTGAGTGGTGGTCTTGTCCGCGTCGCTATCGGAACACGGTTCATCTACGACGGCGAACTGATGCAGGTGGTGGAGATGCATTCAGCCGCCACCGGCACCGATGTCGTCCTTCGCGCTGGTTCAGGGGAAGGCGGCGCAGTGCGGGTGGCGCTGCGCGACCTTCTTGCCAGGGACCGCGCGCGCGTCGTGGTTGACGACTCCGGCCCGCGAGCCCACGATGCGGAAGAACTGGCCGGCGTCGTCCTATCGGCGATGACCGAGTCAGAGAGGAAGGACCTCACTGAACGTGCCGCCCACATACGAGAGGCATTGACTGGCTATCGATCTGGTGTCGCAGAGATGGCTACGGCGGGCGAGCCGCGACCGCAATACGACCCGCACCTTCCGCTCACTAGCCGGTACGCCGCGAAGGCATCTGAACTTGGCCTGAGCGTGCGCACTGTCAAGCAGTGGGTCTCGGATTTTCGTCGGCACGGCGAAGCCGGCCTGGCTCGAAGCCAGATGAGCCGACAGAAGCCGCTCGGCACTGTGGATAACAGGTGGATTGAAACCGGGCTTGAGGTGATGGTCGAGCACACGGATCAATCGCGGCCGTCGCAGACGATGGTGATCGACCGGACGAACGCAAGGGTGGTGGCGAGGTTCGGCGACGGTGTCGTGAAGCTGCCGTCGCGTGCAACGGCACACCGGGTACTTGCCGAGTTGGAGAAGCGCCACCCGACGTTTCGGTTGAGTACCAAGCGGAACCGCGATATCGCCGATCGTCCAAGCGATGCCTATGGGAAGCTGCGCCCGACTCGGCCCGGTGAGTACCTGCTGATGGATACCACTCGGTTGGATGTGTTCGCGTTGGATCCCGTGACGTTGCGCTGGGTCCAAGCGGAGTTGACGGTCGGAATGGATTGGTACACGCGGTGTGTCACCGGGATCCGTGTGACGCCCGTGTCGACGAAATCGGTGGACGCTGCCGCAGTGTTGTATCAGGTGTATCGTCCGCGACCGCCTGGACGCGATTGGCCCACGCACGCGGTGTGGCCTGAGCATGGAATCCCACGCTCGGTCCTCGTTGACGTCGACGCGGTCGACGGCCCACTTACCGGTGGGGGTGCTTCTGGGCCGGCGATCGTGCCGGAGACGATAGTGGTCGATCATGGCAAGATCTATGTTTCCGAGCATCTGACGAGTGTGTGTCAGCGGATGGGGGTGTCGATCCAGCCAGCTAGGTTGCGCACCGGCCGCGATAAGGGACCGGTGGAGCGGTTCTTCCGGACCATTCGGGAGGACTTGCTGCAGGCACTGCCGGGTTACAAAGGCCCTGACGTGCATTCGCGAGGGGTGGACCCGGAGTCGGAGGCGTTCTTCTACCTTGACGAACTGGAGGCGATCATTCGGGAGTGGGTGGCGGTGGTCTATCACCACCGGCCCCACGACGGTTTGGTGGATCCGCATGTGCCCGGTCTGCGGATGTCGCCGGCGCTGATGTTCGAGCACGGTATGGCCCGGGCTGGGTTCATCGAGGCACCGCGTGACCCCGACCTGGTGTATGAGTTCTTGAAGACCGAGTGGCGCAAGATCCAGCACTACGGGGTTGATTTCGGAGGCCGCCGCTACAACGGGGCCGCGTTGAACCCGTACCGCAATATGACGAGCCCGTATACCGGGAAGGCCAAGGGCCGCTGGCCCATTCATCATGACCCCGACGACGTGACCCGCATCTACTTCCGCGATCCGGAGAGCCGCACGTGGCACACGTTGATGTGGGAGCACGCCGCGTCGATGGACATGCCGCTGAGCGAGGACGCTCTCCAGTTCGCCCGCAAGCTCGCGGCGTCGAAGTACACCTATCCTGACGACCGTCTGGCGGTCGCTGATCTGCTGGAGCGCTGGAACCTGGGACTGGGTTCTTCAGTGGCCGAAAGACGGATCGCGCTGCGCCTCTCACGGGAAGCGTCGCTCCTCGACGCCGCTGAACCCGAAAACGAGGTAGCCGCCCTGCCTTCCGTGGCACGGGTGTTGGCAATGACGGCTTCACCGGCCGTCGACGCCACCGCACCCATCGAGGTCGCCGAGCCCGAGGTCGGCGACGACGACACGGACGACGAACTCGACGCATCCGACGAGGACGACTTCTACGCCGATGCCCTGGAGGACGCGTGACCGGGCGAGAACCAGATACTGCGGACAAACCGCATCGGTTGGACAATCTGACATTGGCCCGCAAGGAGGGCTGGCAGCAATTCGTCAACACACCGGCCCGAATTCCACCGGAACCGTTGACCCGCCCCGAACTCGGGGCGCTTAGCGACTGTGCCTACGAGGATTACAACCGGCAACGCCGGGAGTGGCACGCCAACCTGGGCACCATCAAGACCCCGCAATTGGCCGCGCTTCATGAGGACCTGTGGGACATCGTCGACAGCAACCTGCAGGACGGCGATAAGGCCAAAGGCGCGGTGGCGATCGACGCGTTTCCGGGGCTGGGCAAAACCACCTCGGTGCTGGCGTTCGCGCGGGAGTATCACCGCCGCGAGATCGCCGCCGACGGATCTCAGACCCGCGAGGGGCATGAGCGTTGGCCGGTCTGTCGGGTGGGCCTCACCGGCAACACCGGGATGCTTGACTTCAACCGGGCGATGCTGTCGTTCTTCGCTCATCCGGGTGTTTCGCGCGGCAACGCCGCCCAGTTCGCACACCGGGCACTCGACTGCGTCCTGGCGTGTGAGACCCGATTGCTGATCGTCGATGATCTGCACTTCCTGCGATGGCGCAACACCAGCGGTGTGGAGATCAGCAACCACTTCAAATACATCGCCAACGAGTTCCCGGTCACGTTGCTGTTCGTCGGCGTCGGGCTGGCCGCGCGAGGGCTGTTCTCCGAGGGCTGCACCTATGAAGACGCGGTCATCGCCCAGACCGGGCGGCGCACCACCCAACTCGGCATGCGCCCGTTCGCCGTCGACACCGACGACGGCCGCCGCGAATGGCGCCAACTGCTCCTGGCCCTGGAGAAACGTATTGTGTTGGCCGACAAGCATCCCGGCATGCTGGCCAACGAACTGACCGATTATCTCTTCGTGCGAAGTACCGGGCATATCGGCTCGCTGATGACGTTGATCAACCGCGGCTGCCAACGCGCCATCCGCACCGGCGCCGAACGCCTCGACAGCGAGCTACTGGACCGCGTCAAGAACGACGCTGCCTCGGAGAAGGCCCGCCAGGAGTTGGCGGCAGCATTCGATGCGCGACGGTTGAGCACCGCGGTCGGCAAGGCCGGATGAAGACCGTTCGAACGCTTCCGATCCGGGTCGCGCCGCTTTCGGGGGAATCGATTGACTCCTGGCTTGAAGCGACCGCCCACCGATCCGACACCGCGTGGGGCGACCTGCTGACCGCGGTGGCTCTCACCTCACCGGACAACAGATCCAACACCTGGATTGTCCAGCTGGCCGACGCCGAAGCAGCTGCCCTCGGCGCAGCGGCCGGTGCTACACCCGCCGCCGTACACGCGATGACGTTGTCGCACTACGCGAACAGGGCGGTGGGAATCGACCTGGCGACCGGCCGGTTCCTGCGCACCTTTCCGTGGGGTCGAGCCCGCGGGTCGCGCTACTGCCCGCACTGCCTGGCTGACACCGGTGGGCGCTGGCAGCTGGCCTGGCGACTCGGCTGGGCGTTCGCCTGCACCCAGCATCGCTGTCTGCTAGCCGATGTCTGCCCGACATGCCACAGCGCGCAACGCCACCGCACCCACATAACGACCGCGATCCCGCGCCCCGGATACTGCGCCAACCCCGCCATCGGACAGACCGGATCCGCACCCGCGCGGTGCGGCACGAAGCTCGCCGACACCTCGGTAGTCCGATTCGACGATGATCACCCGCTGCTGGCCGCGCAGCGCACGGTGTTTGACGTAATCGAGTGTGGTGTCGGTGATTTCGGTGTCTACCGCACTAGCGCCGCAACCACAACGCACGGTCCTGGCCGACATCCGGGCCGTCGCGGGACGAATCCTGGCCTACGCCGCACCTGAGGAACTCGCCCAAGCAGTCCCCACCGATCTGTTGAGCGCCTACCGCGCGGTGTCCGCCCAACCCAGCCCGCGGTCCGGCCGGCCATATGCGGAAGACAAGCCCGGCCTGGCCGCACCCGCACGCGCCGAGACGGCCGCCGTCGGTGTCGTCGCCACCATGGGCATCCTGAGAGCCCGTGACATCGACTCGGCGGGTGACAAGATGCGCTGGCTGGTCACCGGCGCCCGCACGCAGGGATTGTCGGTCAATGCCACCACCCTTGGCCATGGCCGCGGAAAGTCCGACAACCTTTGTGCCGTGCAACTCAGCGCCCTTGCCCCGCTCCTGGCCCCGGGTAATCAGCTGCGCTACCGAATCGGAACCCCAATGCCCCGCCGACCGACGCGCGACCGCGCGAGACTCGACCGCCTCGCCCGACGCACCCCGACGATGCTGTGGCCAGCATGGTCACTGCGGCTGGCAACAGCTGAGTGCAACCAGAAACAGCTGCGGCCCGCATTGTCCACGGCGCTGCTGTTCGTCGAGACGCGCGCCCGGTTGCGCGAAGCCGCCGGGCTTCTAACCTGCCCTCTTCATGAGCAGTCCGTGCTGGCCGTGCTGCGCAAACTCTCCCGCTCCCAACACTGGGACCACATCCGGCAGGCGCTGACGTGCCTAGCCGACTATCTGGCCGCCACCGACACCCCCATCGACTACCAGCGCCGCCGCCAGCTCGACTACACGGAGCTACTCTCAGCAGCAGAGTGGGCGCGGATCTGCCGCGACACCGGCACCGCCGGCGGCACCGCCGCCCGCGCCAAGAACGTCAGGTTCTACCTCTTCGAGCGCCTCAGCGGCATGCCCGCCGCCGTGGCAGCGCCCGGCACCGCCGGCAACGACGAAGCCTTCAAGAGGGCCGCCGACTTCCCACGCCACCTCACCCCGGAACTGAACAAGGCCCTGCGCGACCATGCCAGCGACTTCCTGAGAATGCACGACGTCACTGACGAGCCCGCCTTCTGGCACCCTCCGACCACGCTCATGGACCCGTTCACCCCTGCCGAGTCCCGACCCAGCCGCACTCGACATCCCAGTGCTACACAGCATGATTCGCCGTCGCCGCTTAACGCTCAGCGCCGCCGCCAGCCAGCTAGACACCGCACTCGATGACGTCCGGTATGTTTTGGAATGCCATCCAGCACCGGCGAACGTAGCAACTCCGCGACGACCCCAAACGCGCCTGGTCTACGGCGCCGCAAAAACCATGTTGCCGCGCGAGAAACTGATTCAGCTGTACGAGGGCGAGGGACAGAGCCTGCGTGACATCGCCGCGACCGTCGGTGTCAGCCGCCAAACCATCGGCCGCCTGGCTACCGAGTACGGCATCGCCGTGCGTGAGGCACACCGACGGCCGATCTACGACATCGACGCCACCTGGCTCTACGAGCAGTACGTCACCAAGCACCGTTCCCTCGAAGACCTCGCCGCTGAGTGCGGCATGAGCGTGGCCAACATGGCTCGGTGGGCCAGAGCGCATTGCATCCCGGTGCGCAGACTCAGCCGCTACACCCCCCACGAACTTGCGGCCGACACCGGCATCCCATCGATACTGCGCCCCGCGCTTTCCGGGGTGGGCGGATGGGAACGACTGCAACGGTTCGCCGAAGCTTCCCGGTACCGAACACTGCAGGCCGCGGCCCAGGATCTGGGCCTGAACCAGTTTGCCTTGGTCGACCAGGTGAACCGGATTGAAAGGGATCTCGGGAGCCAAATCCTTGTGCGAGCCAACGCCGGAAGGCCTATGCAATTGACTCCATTCGGAAGCCAGGTGGTGGCAGCAGTCGCAGTCATGCCAGGCAGGACCAACGAGGGCGCATCTGAATCCAGTGGGTCGTGTAGTCCCAGATCTGTTCCAGGTCCAGCTGGGCCGCGGGCGACAGTACCTACCGGCTCACCGTGAGTGATGTACCGGCGGCCGCTTGCGTGCAACGAACTCGTCGAAATCGAACGGTGTCGACTCCCCACCGCGTTCACCGTCGACAAGCGCCTGGCGCAGTGCGCGCAACCGCGTTTCGCGATCTTCGAGCAGCCGCAGAGCGGTGCGTACCACGTCGCTGGCCGACCGATAGCGGCCCGAGGTGACTTCTTGCTCGATGAACGCGCTGTAGTGCTCATCGAGACTGAACGAGGTGTTCTTACCCACGACAACATGTAACCAATCGTTTGGGTAGTGGGTGACGTTGTTTCGGTTTCTCAAAAGCGGACACTAACGCCAGTCGCTAGCACTGGATCACAACCCAGGCTGATCCTGCCCACAGCCCGACGTCCTCCAACCACGGTGGTCGGGCGGCGCACTGTGCGCATTAGCCGGTCTTTATGGGTGCGGGGCTCCACTCACTGGTCGGCAATTGACACACCGCGCCGTCGGGGCGGGTATTAGTGCGCGCGTGCGCAATGTGCAGGGGCATAGTCGGACGATTGTGATGTCCCGGACGTCCGGTGGCCGGCCGATAAACTGCTGTGGATGACGGATCCAACGAGCGCAGCGGCGCAGGAAGCTGCGACGGTCACTGAGACCGCGCTGGCGCTTGCCGGGCACGAATTGGACCCATTCACCCGCGAAGTCACCGACGCGATGGGCCGCGGCGAACTCACCGGCGACGAGGCCGCCGAGGCGATCATCGCCCACTTCGCGGGCAGCTCGCAGCTGCGTAGGTGAACGACCACCGCAGCTGGGAGGATTACTTCTGGCCGGACGCTCCTGTCGTCCTGCGCAACAGACTCGGGATCCGGGACCAGCGGATGCTCAAATTCGTCCACGCACCCGACCCGTCGACTACCGGCGAGGAACCACCCTTACTATGAATCACCCTTCTCCAGCACCGGCCCGGTCCAGCACGGCCCCACCTCGCGGCTACAGATCACATGATCTAAACTTCGATTATGCGATCAGGAAGTGCGAAAGCCCCGACCTTTACCCAGGCCGCACGCCGCTCCCAGATCGTGGACTGCGCGATCGAGGTGATCGCCGATGTGGGATGGGCTCAGACCTCGATCCGCAAGATCGCCGATCGAGTTGGCGTCGCGATGAGTGCGGTGCTCTATCACTTCGGCACGAAAGACAACCTGGTCGAGGCGATCATCGAGCAGATGTATCGCTCGGCGCTGGCCGCGGTGGTGCCCGCAGTGGAGGCCGAGTCGACCGCGACCGGAAAGCTCAACGCCTACATCCGGGCGACGGTCAGGTACTTCGATGCGCACCGAATCCACCTGGCCGCGCTGAGCCAGCTCGCTTCGAGTTACCGACCCAACGACGGGCGTTCGTTCAAAGAGTTGGGGCTCAACCCGGCGCTCGCTGAGGAATTGGCAGCGCTGGATGCCGCCCCGATTCTGCGATCCGGCCAAGACAGCGGGGAGTTCGGGGATTTCCCGGTCGACTCCGTCGCGACCGCACTGAGCGGTGCCGGAAACGCACTCGTGGAGAAACTCATGCAGGACCCCAACTTTGACGCCCACCGCTACGGCGAGGACCTCGTGGAAATTTTCGGCCGCGTCGTGCGAGGCCCGCGATGAGCACCATCGCCATCGCCGCCGTCGGCAGCCGCGGCGACGTCGCACCGTTGACCGGGGTTGGCGCGCGACTGCAACAGGCGGGTCATCGGGTCGTGATGGCCGCCTTCACACCGTTCAAGGAGTTGATCACCGGCTGTGGTCTGGAGTTTCGCGAGATGCCGGTGGACTTCACCCCCGGCGCCGACCGCCCTGACAATCCAGCGAAAGCGTTTGTGTCACTGTTCGGGCCACGCGGGATGCGCGAGATGGGGCAGGCGATCATTTCGGCACTGCAAGACGAACCCGCCGATGCTCTGCTGCTCCCGCCGCTCGCAGAGCTCGCGGGTCATCCACTAGCCGAGGCGAAAGGCATCCCCTCGATAGGGGTTCGCATGCAACCCATTTCAGCGACCGCGGCCTATCCGCCGACCGTGCTGGGCGCCTGGTCGGCCGGTTCCCTCGGTAACCGGGCAGCATCAGATGCCGGCGCCTGGGTCATCGACCGCGTCTACCGGCGGGTCGTCGCTGGCTTTCGCCGCGATCTCGGCCTGCCCGAGACGTCAACACGAGCCTTGCGGCAAGCCCGCACACAAGCGCAATGGCCGGTGCTGCACGGCTATTCACCGCACGTCCTACCGCGACCGGCGGACTGGCGGCCCGGGCTGGAGGTGGTGGGCTACTGGTGGCCCGCGTCAGTCGCCGAGTGGGAACCGCCAAGCGTCCTGACCGACTTCCTGGCCGCTGGTCCGGCACCGGTGCTGATCGGTTTTGGTAGCACGACCCCCACCGAACAGCAGGCCCAGCACCTGTCGCGCGTGGTCAGCCAAGCCCTGCGCTTAGCCGGCGTGCGAGGCATTGTGCAGTCCGGCTGGGCGGGTCTGGACGTCGTCGGCGATGACGTCTTGACCGTCGGTGAAGCACCTCACGACTGGCTCTTCCCGCAGATGGCCGCGATCGCGCATCACTGCGGCGCCGGAACGACGGCAGCCAGTCTGCGCGCCGGTGTCCCCAGTATCGCTCTGCCCGGACCGATGGGTGATCAGCCCTTCTGGGCGCAACGACTACAGCAACTGCAAGTCAGCGCCGCCACCATCGCGCAGCGCCACCTCACCGCTCAGCGCCTCGCCGACGCCATCCACATCGCCGTCACCGACCATCAACTTCGTGACAACACACAACAACTCGCCAACCGAATCCATCAAGACGACGGCGCCGCGGCGGTGTTGGCGACCGTCGATTCCCTGCTCGACCAATCCACTATTTGAGGAGGCACAGCGTGGCCGCAGATCGGGCACGGGGGCATGTCATAGAGTTTGGCTATCTACAGGCCGCCGCTGTAGATACTCACACCGGACCTTAAAATCTCACAGGTGACTCCCAACGGACTTCAGGTTGAAGCCGCAAGCGCGCAAGGGGCGAGTGCTAACACGGTGGTGAGACACGCCGGTGTCCCTGATCGTCTGGCGGATCGCCAGTAGTGAGTGCGAACCTCTAGGTATGACTCTGGGTGCGATCTGAGCGGTAGCGGGGGATCGAATGATGCGGGTTTGGGCGTCGGCGACGCTGGCGGTGGTTTCGGCAGTGGGATTGACTTTTGCGGGTGCCTTCCTGACGAGCAGCGGCACAGTCTGGTGGGAGTGGCTTCTCCTCGGGGTGGCAATTGTGGCCGGGATAGCGAGCGGCGTCCTGGTCAAGAGAGAGCGCGACTCGCGAGCTGCGAGCCAGGCGGTGCGGGGCGGGGCCGTGGGGCAACAGACAGCGTCCGGTGAAGGGGCCAACATATCGATCAACGCCGACCATGGTTCGGCGGCCGCGTATCACATGGGTGAAGTGCACATCGGGGAGTCGCGGAGGCGCGGGAAGCGCAAAGAGTCTTGACCGAGGAGGCGGAGGGCCGCCGGGGCGACGACGGTGGTGCCCGGAACATCTATATCAACGCGAGGGACGGGGGTGTGGCCGCCTATCGCATTGATCAGGTGATCATCGATGGCTTGGCCGAATTGCAGGCCGCCACAACCGTCCTCCCTCTCGACGCGTTGGTGGTCGAACCCACGCCGTTCGTCGGCCGCCAATCCGAACTGATGCGGATCGCTGATCTGTTGTCTGGCGCGGACCGTGACCCGAGCAGCAGCATCGTCGTGGTGAGCGGACCCCCTGGGGCGGGGAAAACGGCGCTGGTGCGGCAGGCCGCGACCGCTGCCGCTGCTGCCGGGCGGTTCGACCATGCTCTCTTTGTCGATCTGCGTGGTTACGCGGATGATTCCAACGATCGGGTGCAGCCCGCGGTGGTGTTGTCGAAACTGTTGATCCTGCTCGGGGTCGAGGACTCCGCGATCGCTGCCGATCCGGCCGAGCAGGCTATCCAGTATCAGCAGCGGCTCAACGAGCTCGCAGCGGAAGGAAAATCGGTACTGCTTTGGCTGGATAACGCAAGCGATCCATCGCAGTTCGACCCACTACGGCCCGCCAGTCCCATCCATCGAGTCGCCGTAACGACGCGGGAAACGTTCGGCCACATACCGAAGCCAAAAGTCGTCGACGTCGACGTGATGGGTTCCGACGAAGCGGTCGAACTTCTGATCAGCGCGGTCCGCGCCCGCACTCCGGACGATGGGCGACTGACTCAGGCTCCGCAGGCCACGCTGCGGTTAGCCGAACTCTGTGACCACTTGCCGCTGGCACTGCAGATCGTGGCCGCACTCCTTGCCGATGAACCCGACCGGCCGATCGTCGAGGTGGTCGAGGAGCTAGCCAGCGAGGAGGACAGGCTCAACAGCCTGGACTACGGCACAGACCTCTCCGTGCGGGCCGCGTTTGCGTTGTCCTACAAGAGATTGCCCGACAACTTGAAGCGCCTGTTCCGTCTGCTGTCCGTCGTCCCCGGAGGCGACGTAGGCCTGGTAGCGGCCGGCTGGCTGATCTCTGCATCACACACTGCGGTGCGGCCGCAACTCATGACTTTGGTCCGCAGTCACCTCATCCAGCAGCACGTGCGCAACCGCTGGAGCATGCACGACCTGATCCGCTTGTACTCGGCCGAGTTGTCGGCGGAGCAACCCGAGGACGCTGAGCGGGCGTTGAAGGTAATCGTTGTGAAATACCTCTTGGGTGTCGGAGCTGCGGCCGACTGGCTCACGGGAGTGCCGAACGACAACAACAAGAAATTCTTTCCTACAGCACAACACGCAGCTGCCTGGTTCGAGGAGGAGCGCACCACGGCAGTTGCCATCGTCCTGGCGGTCGCGAGGCGCGCCGAGCCCGAGTACCGCGAGTTAATGCTGGCATTAGCGGTCGGGCTCGGCGAGATATTGGGATCACAGCGGCACTGGCTCAAAGAATTCCACGACGTCGCGGTCGTTGGTGCATCACTTGTCCCCGAGGCGCAGAACCGACACTATGCGGCGTGCGTACTGAACCACTACGGTTCCGCTCTTCGGAAGATGCGCCAGTTCGACGACGCGCTCGAAGCGTTTCGGCGGGCCGCCGAGGTCGCCGAGGAAGCCGGGGTTGACGGTGTGGCAATTGCTGCGCGCACCAACATGGGAAACGTCTACCTCGATCAAGGCCGGGACGTCGACGAAGTCGTCGAAATCTATTGGGAAGATGTACGAGCCTGTCGGGAATCTGATCCGCCGAACCGCCGCGGCGAAGCAAGTGCTTTGAGCAACATCGGCGGCGCGCTGGGGAAAGCCGAGCGGTACCCCGAGGCGCTTCCACCGCTACGGGAAGCGGTTGCCATCTGCCGCGATCTAGACGACAAACCCGGAATCGCCAGCGCAGGTAAGAATCTCGGCGCAGTTCTCGCCCGCCTGGCGCGAATCGAGGACAACCAGGCGTATCTAGAGGAAGCGATCGAACTGCTTCAAGAGGCGGCCGAGATTTATAAGGAGCGTGGCAACGTTTCGGGCTGGGCGGACATCGCCAACAACCTCGGGCAGACGCAGTGCCAGATCCGGCGTTTCGCCGAAGGCATTCCGAACCTTGAGGCGGCCCTCGACTACTTCGAGAGATCTGGTCAGACCGAGTTGGCCGGTCAAGTTCGTGAGGACCTGGAGTCCTACCGGCTGGACGCTGCAGCCGGCCGACCTTGGTCAGCAATCCCGCTGGGGGCGAATCGGTATCGCTTCACCAATACCTCAGGCGGACGCCTCGCAATGATCGCACTGAGGCCATTCGGTGTAACCCATGTCGAGGTCGAAGACAGTCCCGAACCCCACATCGTTCCTGCGCCGGTTGATGCCGGCGCCAGTTTCGTCGCGGTGGTTCGCGGACGCGGTGTGCGTATCACCGCCACGGCGGTGCCGTCGATGACGCACACCTACTCGGACTTCGTGCCGGCCTGACTCTGCCACTATCGTCGGCTACGACGTCGCGGTCATCGTCTTCCCCGAGACCGAGGGGTGGGCCGGTGCGCGGCGTGCTCAATCAGGGCAACATCGACCTCTGCGCGGGATCGCCTCCGTTTCTGACCATTGGGCGGACTACCCGCCTGTCCGTGCGATTGTGCGGCGCGGCTATGGCTGTAGGAATGGATGTGGTTCGTGGGACAAGCGCCGATATAGCCGGCGCGAGACAGATCAGAGAATCCCAGTTCACCGGTACGGGTGTATGGTGAGGGGGACCCGTTTGGTGGTCCAGTCGCTATGCGACTTGGGGTTGGTGGGTCGTGGTCCACTGTAGAGCGAACTCGGCAGGGGTGAGCTCGCCATGGGCGGAGTGGGGCCTGTTGGCGTTGTAGTCGACCCGCCAGTCCTCGATGATCACGCGGGCTTCCAGGAGCGAGTCGAAGCGCCATGAGTTGAGCAGTTCATCACGAAGCCTGCCGTTGAACGACTCGATCCAGGCGTTCTGCCAAGGCGAGCCCGGATCGATGAAAAGTGAACCAGCACTGTTGAATCGGCACCAATCACTGACCGCGTGGGCCACGAACTCGGGACCGTTGTCGAAGCGCACGTAGTGCGGCGCACCGTGGTGCAGAGCCAGGCGATCCAGCACGTCGACGACGCCGTCGGCGTCGATGCCACGATCGACTTCGATCGCGAGGGCTTCGCGGGTGAACTCGTCGATGACGTTCAACATCTTCAAGGTGCGGCCATCGGCGGTGGTGTCGAACTGGAAGTCCATCGCCCAGATGACGTTCGGACGAATCGGTGACATCGCGCCCACGGCGATACCGATACCGGTCAGACGCTTCTTCTTGCGGCGCTGCGGGACGCGGAGGCCCTCCTCGCGCCACAGACGACGGATGCGCTTGTTGTTGACCTGCCAGCCGGCTCGGCGGGCCATCTTGGCCTGCCCGCCGCCATCCCCAGCGGGGCCGGTCAGTGGAGAACCGGCGCAGCCAGGCGCGCAACTCGGCCTCCTCGGTGGTGATCGGCGGCGGTGTCAGGCGCATCGTGGAACGGTGCAGGCCAACCACTGTGCAGGCGCGGCGCTCGGAAACCCCGAACCGGTCGCGCAGCGCCGTGACGGCGCGGCGCTTGCGGTTCGGGGTCAGAAGTTTCCCGCCGAGATCTCCTTGAGCATGTCGATGTCGAGGGCCTGGTTGGCGACCAACTTCTTCAATCGGGTGTTCTCGGCCTCGAGTTCTTTGAGCCGTTTGGCCTCGTTGGCTTTCATGCCGCCGTACTGGGCAAGCCAGCGATGCCACGTCGACTCCGCGATCTGCAGGTGTCGGCACACCTCGTCGAGCTCCTGGCCGGCCCCCAGGAGCTTGTTGCCCTCGGCGAGCTTGCGGATGATCTGATCCGGCGTATGCCGCCGGCGCTTGTTCGATGCCATGTCGTTGTTGATTCTTCCTCGCCCGAACACCGGGCAACAGAGTCCCACAATGACTGGACCACTACGACGGGCTCACCTCATATGCAACCAAACGTGGGAACCTACAATCCGTTTAGTAGGGGGAGCGGAACTGCCGCCGCCGCTGAGGCTGCCTCCTTGTTGGTTGCCAATCTCGGTGTCGAATTGCCATTTGAAATGTCAAACGATGTCGATCGACATCCTGGACGGATAGGGCGGGGAGTGGTTGCCAGTTCCGCGGCCGACTTCGCAGGACAGCAGGGTCATGATCTCCTGACCTGAGGTGGCGGCGGACGCTGCGGCCAGCCCAAACAATCGGTTGTGTACCGTAGCGCGGACCCCGATGTCGGTGGCCAGTAGTAGCGTCGGAGCCGTAGCCGGAAGAGTAACGGCTGTGATGGGCGGGGTCGGGAGGTAGGCGTGGGCGGTAAGGCGCGGGTGCACGAGCTGGCCAAAGAGCTGGGCGTGACGGCCAAGGAAGTGTTGGCGCGACTGTCCGAGCATGGCGAGTTCGTCAAGTCGGCGAGCTCCACAGTTGAGGGCCCCGTCGCGCGTCGTCTGCGTGAGGAATATCAGGCGACGAACCCCGCCGGCGGGCGGCGCGGTGCCGATGGCAGGTCACCGGCTTCAGCGAAACCTTTCACCACCAGCCCAGTCAGGCCGACGGTTTCGCGGACCGCGGTCTCACGGGCGGCGCCCCGGCGTCTCACTCCCTCTCAGGCAGCGAGCGTCTGCAAGCGCTTTCGGCAGGCGTCTGCTTCCGGCCAGGACCAGGCGGCGATCAACCAGCTGTACCTCGAAGGTGAAGCCCAATACGGGGTTTCGCGGGAAACGCTACAAGCTGCCGTCGCGAAAGACTTAAACCGCAACCCCGGCGAGTATGTGGCCAAGCGACAATCCCGCAAGGGCGCGGGCGAGGTCAGTCGCCCTCGCCCGCGAACCGGCAGCCTTCAACCGGACGTCGACGCTGCGAACACCGAGGGCGTCGTCGACCTCATCGTGAACATCGATGCCAGCCAAGACGATCGGGACGAAGTCAGGGTTTCGGTGCAGGACTTCATCCCAAACGATGCTGGCGGCTACGGCTATCTTGCATGGCGCTACTCCGCGGTCCACCGCCGCATGTACCCGGACTTGTCGTCACGAACAGCTCATCACGACCTCGCGGTCATGGCGCACGTCGTCGACACCGAGAAACAGTTCGTTGACCAGATGATCCACGCCCATGGTCCCGTTCTTGAACAGCCGGGACTGGCGAAGCGTGTGCTCGATGCCGAGTTCAGCGACCTCACCGACGTCGACGACATCGGACGCTCAGCCGCCGATGAGCTGCGCCACGTGCGGGCCGGGTATCAGTTTCTGCGGCTTGCTGTCGTTCTCGCCGTCGCCAGCCCGGACTGCGACCAGCGCCTGTGGGACATGCTCGACCGGATTCGGCCGCCAGCACCAGATCAACTCGTGGAGACCAGCACTGCGCTGGAGTTCGCCATCGCGCGGCTCAACGAGCTCATCGCGGACGTCGAAACGCTCTTGAACGCCGACGAAGCACAGCTCGGCCAATTTTTCCGCCAAGCGCATACAGAACTGGTCGCCCTGCACGCGGGACGGTATGACTTCCTGCGGCAATTCCGCGACATCGCCGCCGCCGTGAAGGCTCCACGCGGGGAGAACTACGGACTGCCCTTCGCGGTGCTGCCCCGTGGTGAGCAGCTGCGAACGTTTCTCGACGGCCTGCGGTCCTCTGGGCGCTATCGCGGCCGCCAGGTCGACGAACAGCGGGTCACGGTCTTGGAGGACATCGAGAAGCACTTTGGCGCCGCACGGTGCGAGTGGCATGAACGGGCCTCGTCGTCCAGCGGTTTCGACAACCACTATGTGGTCTTGACCATCAAGTCCGCCAACGACTCTGGGGATCATGCTGTCGCGATCAGTCCGCTGGCCGGCGAGCATGCCACCTATATTGTGCGCAGCGACTGCGCGCAGGCGAACTGGATGACTGTCTTAGCACAGTCGAAGCCCGATGCGCGCGAGCTAGGTGCACTCGCATTTCACTTCACCGGTACCGATCCATATAGCGGGATGTGCGCCAAGGTGGTCGACGCCCTGGAGTGTCCACCGCAGGAATTTCTGAAACGGACTGCGGCAGCGCAGAATTACCGCCGGGATCGCCAGTCCTGAGGAGTGCGTATCGGCCGTCGGGCATCAACCGCTGGCGAGGCGCTCGGCCACCATCACTGCGGGCGCCTCTGCCAAGTAGTTTGTCACTCTGGCTGTTTCGTGGACAACGCCGACCTCCACCGGTTCAGCCAAGAACTGGCTTCGTTAGGCTCGCACCCCGAGCAGCACGTCATCTGGATCGGTGAGCGACAAACTACCGAGTCCAGGAATCGCAGCCCTGCGTGAGACAGACCAATGTCAACGGTGCCGTGAGACAACACGAAAGCCCACGCTCAGGGGCCCTTGAGGTGCAGCCCAGAACGCGAACCTACAGCCGCCGACGACCAACCCCAAACCGACGACTCCTTGTGGTGACACAAAGCCGTTCTCAGTCGCCTCCTGCTTAGTCGAGCGGTCGCGTGCGGCGCTTCGCGGCGTCGAGGCGGCGGTGAATCATCGAGAGTGTGCCGAGCACGTCGAGCGCGTCCTGCTCGGACATCGACCACACGATTCGAGGCTCATGCGCCTGGGGGTTCCTAAAGGCCGCAAACAGTCCCTTCATTAGGAGGGCGACACCGCGTTGCTCGTCGCGCTGCGACTGGTTGGCGCGGTCGTTTAGCAGGATCATTGGGTCGGTGCCTTCGAGGACCGATTCGACGAGTCGCGGTCCGTCCTCGTCCTTGCCGCCCATCGTTCGGAGCCGATGACCGAGACCTTTGATGCTCTCGAACACGGCCTCGTAGAAGTCGGTGCGCAGCAGTTCGGGACGGCAGTAGCCGAGGACATCGGAATGCCCGCCGCGCTCGGACAACAGCGTGTGTAGCCGTTCGCTCCGCGCTGCCGCCTCGCTCTCGGTGGTCGTGCGGGTTGTGATTCCGACCTTCCCCTGATCGGTCACGTAGTAGCCCGACAGCGACAGCACCCTGTTGAGTTCGTCGCGGGCGATAGACGCGGCAGCACGGCGAGACAGTGTCCTGTCCGGTGCCATTGCAGCGTTGATGAGCGCGACAACCGGTCGGCCATCTCCTTGGCGGGCCTGCTGATTGGCCATCGCGGCGGCGAGCCGTTTCCACTTCGTCATCCCCTCACCGAGGGCATCGTTGAGCCGGACCTCTGCGAGCATCCGCGTCAGCTCCGACCCGCTGTACAGGTCACCCACTGCCTTGGCGACGGACTCGACCGTGGCTATCGAGAACGCTGGCACGATCGTCTTCGTCACCGCAGCAGGGTATCGACTGGATAGGACACGTCCGAACGAATTGGCGTGGTCGGCTGCGTGCTCGGTCCGTCTCGAAAGAGACCACAATTGAGACAACGGACTCATGGCTGGCTTGTCAGAGGTGCCACTGCGCCGGCGTCTGAGGAAATTCAGCGGTTCGTGAGACAAACTGGTCCAGAATCGCCGTGCGACAGCCGGGAAACCAACGGGTCACCGGCAGCTGAAATGTCACCGAAGGCGAGAACCCACAACCACCGGCCTCACTACCAATTATTGGTAACATGCCGTCGTGGGTAAGAACACCTCGTTCAGCCTCGATGAGCACTACAGCGCGTTCATCGAGCAAGAAGTCACCTCGGGCCGCTATCGGTCGGCCAGCGACGTTGTGCGCGCCGCTCTGCGGCTGCTCGAAGATCGCGAAACGCGGTTGCGCGCTCTGCGCCAGGCGCTTGTCGACGGCGAACGTAGCGGGGAGTCAACGCCTTTCGATGTCGACGAGTTCGTGGCACGCAAGCGGACCGAGCGCTCTCCCTCACAGTGAGCCGGTATGTACTGTCGCCCGCGGCCCAGCTGGACCTGGAACAGATCTGGGACTACACCTGCGACCGTTGGGGTGATGATCAGGCCGAGAAGTACGTTCGGGAAATCGAGCGCGCGATCCAACGAGTTGTGCAGAACCCTATGATCGGTCGGGCCTGCGATGAGGTGCGGGTCGGCTACCGAAGGCATGCGGTGGGTTCGCACACGCTTTACTACCGCCTTGCCGGCGCCGACGTCATCGACGTGGTTCGGATACTGCACCAACGGATGGACGTCGACCGCCACATCGACTGACCTGAGCAAGGCTGCAGCCGTGGGGCCGCAGGCGGCGTTGCCCGCCGCTCAGGAGTGCGACCCCCACCAGGCATAGAGCTGGTCGATCGGCGGGTCGGTGGGGGAGCTTGATTGCACGTCGGCCAGGAGGTGCTCGGCTTCGTTGGTCCAAACGACACGTGGGCGTCCGTTGTGCAGGCCGCACAACACGGTTCCACGGGTGACGGTGGGGCTGTCATTGCGCCGCCAGGGCCCGGGCGTTCACTCGCCCATTCGACAGTTGTCGACAGACCTGTCATCACCGCCTGAGCAGGCTGCCCGGGTCCGGTCGTTCGCGCCTGCAGCAGGTCCGGCACCGGGTCGGGGAGCTGCTTGTGCTCTATGCCGGCGGCGGTCGCCATCACCCGTGGCGGCCCGCTCATCGCGACTCAACACGGGTGTTGACCGAGCGTGAAGAGAAAAACAGCGTGGACATCCCCTCCAACGATAGTTTCAGGTCGTGGACAAGGACGTTCACCGGCCCGCGTCTGTGCGCCGCGGTCGGGGACCGACTCACCTTCGGCGGCGACATCATCGAAACTGGCACCGACTCCTACCGCCTGGCACACGCCAAGGCAACCAAAGCGCACTAGCGAGCGCCCCGTCAACGAGCCTTGAGGCCCGTGATCGGGTGGTGCCGCTGCGCTGGGCTAGCAGCAGTCCGGCGGGGCGTCGCTTCCGAGGAGGGTCTCGGTTAGCGGTCGGCCGAGTTGAAAGGCGTCGGCGACGGAAACGATGGTGGCCGAGGGGTTCTCGGCGAGCCAGGGCTCGGCGGCGTCGCGGGTGGCGAAGAAGTAGACGTGGTTGCAGAACGTTGCCCGGATCGAGGCGGGTGCATCGGGGGTGACGATCGACACCACGGCGGTCGCCGGGTCGACACTGGTGATCCCGTCGGTGCCGATGGTGAGGTGCACGGGTTGCCCGGTGCTGCGGCACGGCGAGGTGACCGCGGCGGTTCGGCCGAGGATGGCGGGAAAGATCAGCGTGTCCAGCGCGCACCAGGTGTAGAGCTGTCGTCCGTCGATCTCGAAGCGGTGCGGGGTGGGGCGCAGTGTCAAACCGCTGCCAACGATGCGGCCCCGGTCGTCGTATTCGGTGTCGGGGGTGGTGGCCAGAGTGTCGCGCACCTGGTCGACGGTGCTGGCGGTGGCATCAGCGAGCTGGTCGATGGTTACCGGCTGTCCCTGGGCGAGGAGTTCGAGCAGCGGTCGGAACAGCCAGCGCGTCGAGCTGGGGTTGTCGGTGCCGCCGAGCGAGTCGTTCAGGTGGTGGGTGATTTGGGCGATGTCGGGGGTCATGTCGCGTTGTCCTTTCGGGGGTCAAGTCGCGACCGGCGGCCGCGGTGAGACGGGGTGGGGTTGTCAAGCGGCGCAGGAGTTCTGGCGTTTGAGTTGGCGCAGCCGCCAGACGTCCCACACCTGGGCGGTGAGCAGCAGCGCCAGTCCAACCCACACCCCCACCCCGCCGGGCAGCCCAGCGCTGGGGGTGTTTGCGCCCATGCCGTCGCCCATGGGGTCGCCGCCGTGCCCGCCGGCGACGTGACCGAACAGCTGGGTGCCGTAGAGGGACCAGAAGATCACCCCGGCCGCGACCACGGTGAGCAGCACGGGCAGCGGGTTGCAGTGCCGACGCCACGTGAACCCGCTGGCCACAATGGTGATGACGAGGCTGACGGCCAGCAGCGGTTTCAGGGTGGCGTCGGTGGTCAGGAACGTGGCGCCGATCGCGGTGAGCAAGGACACCAGCGCGGTCAACCCGAGGCAACACAGGGTGGCGAAACCGGCGACCAGGGCGGCGCCGCGGGGCAGCCAGCGTTGCCACCGCGGCGGCAACGCACGGGCAACGGGGTCGGTGGCGGGGGTCGGGGACACAGACATTCGGGTTCTCCTCGGGGTCGGGTTGGTCAGCCGGCGCAGCAGGACAGTTTGGCGACGTCGGAGGTGTAGGCCTGGGCGGCGAGTTTGAGGGATTCGGCCATGGTCAGATATGGGGCCCAGGTGTGGGCGAGTTGGTCGACGGTCATCCCGGCGGTCAGCGCGTAGGTGGCGGCGGTAATGACGTCGCCGGCGTTCTCGGCGACGACGTGTACCCCGAGCAGCCGTCCGGTGTCGGCCTGGGCGACGAGTTTGACCAGGCCGCGGGTGTCGCGGTTGACCAGCGCCCGGGTCACATACGCCAACGGCAGTACGCGGCAGTCACATTGGATGCCGGCGTCGGTGGCGTGGGCGTCGGTCATGCCGACCGACGCGATGGCGGGGCTGGTGAAGATGACCCGCGGCAGGGCGGTGTAGTCCAGGGTGCGGGCCGCCTCGCCGAGGGCGTTGTCGGCGACCAGGGTGCCCTGGGCGGCGGCGACGTAGACGAACTGCGGTCCTCCGGTCACATCGCCGGCAGCCCAGATCCGCTCGTTACTGGTGCGCAGGTATTCGTCGACCACGATTTCTCCGCGCCGCCCGGTCTTGACCCCGACCGCCTCCAGGTTTAGCCCGGCGGTGACCGGTCGGCGGCCGGTGGCCACCAGCAGCTGCTCGGCACGCAGATGCAACTGTTGCGTGCCGCGGTCGGCGGTGAGGGTGTAGCCGTTTTCGTCGCGGCGCACGGCCGTCACGGTGACGTGGGTGTTCACCCGGATGCCCTCATCACCGAAGACGCCCTGCAGAACGGCAGAGACCTCCGGTTCCTCCTGGGAGGTGAGGTTCGAGCGCGTCACCACGGTTACCGCGGTGCCCAGGCGGGCAAACAACTGCGCCTGCTCGAGCGCGACGTAGCCGCCGCCGAGCACGATCATCGATTCGGGCAGGCGGTCCAGTTCCATCGCGGTGGTCGACGTCAAATATCCGGTGTCGGCCAATCCGTCGATGGGAGGCGCCCACGGCGCGGAACCGGTGGCGATCAGATAGTGCTCGGCCTCGACGCGGGTGACCCGGCCGCCCGACAACTCGACGTCCAGGCCCATCCCGCCGGCATCGGAGACGAACCCGGCGCTGCCCGCGATGATCTCCCAGCCGTAATCGGCGGCGAGGTCGACGTACTTTTCGGTCCGCAGTCCCTCGACCAGCGCGTCCTTCCCGGCGATCAACGCTGGACCGTCCACCGCTCCCGCGCTGGCAGTGATCCCGGGAAACCGGGCCGCCACCGCCGGGCTGTGGCGGGCCTCGGCGGCGGCGAGCAGCGCCTTGGACGGCACGCACCCGACGTTCACGCACGTCCCGCCCGGGGTGGCCCGTTCGATCATCGCCACGCTGCGCCCCAGCCGGGTGGCGGCGATGGCGGCGGCGAACGCAGCCCCGCCGGATCCGATGATCGCCAGGTCATACCGCATGGGGCGTCTCACCTTCCGTTGATGGGCCGGGGGACACACGCCGCGAACCATTGCATTCGAATAACCAGATATGACTATACTTTCTTATATCTGTCAATCCAGATATATCAGATGGAGTTGTGGAGGAGACCGCGTGACCTGCCGAACCGATCCGAGCCTGGCGTTCCTGCCCGAGACCGACAGCGGGGTGGAGATGGTGGCCAAGTTCTTCCGGGCGCTCGGTGACCCCGGCCGGCTGCGGCTGCTGGAGTTCCTGGTGACCACCGAACACACCGTGACCGAATGCGTGACCCACGTCGGGCTGTCTCAAAGTCGGGTCTCGAGCCATTTGGCGTGCCTCTCGGACTGCGGCTATGTCCAGGTCCGCCGTTCGGGGCGGTTCGCCCACTACAAGGTGGCCGACCCCCGGGTGGCCGATCTGGTCATGCTGGCGCGCTCATTGGCTGCCGACAATGCGGCCGCGCTGGCCGACTGCGTGCGCATCACCCCGGCCCGCGACCAGCAGGTGCCGGTCTGATGGCCACCGGACGGAGCTCCCCTGGCGTGGCCGGGGTCCTGGGCCTGGTGGGCGTCGGGGCTCTGCTGGTGCTGTGCTGCGCCGGGCCGGTGCTGATCGCCGGCGGCGCGCTGGGGGTCCTCGGCGGTGCGCTGGGCAATCCGTGGCTGATCGGTGCCGCGGCCGTGGTGGTGCTCGCCGCCGTCGGCTACACCCTGCACCGCCGCGGGCGCGGTGAAACGGCGGGCTGCTGCCCGCCCGGGCACCCCGACACCTCCACTGACCGTGCCGACGAGAGGACCACGCCATGACCACCGCCGCCCCGCGTAGTGCGGCCGCGACGGCGCCGCAAGGAAGCACCCCAACCGTCGCCGCTGACTCCAGCCCCGCATCAGTCGATCCTCCTTCTAACGCCGGGGGGAAAGTCGCACAGTCACCGCCCCGGGTGTTTGCGTGGCATCGAAACAACGACGTTGGCTCCGGAGGTTTCGTGCGTGAGTTCGGTGATCACCGCTGAGAGCGTCCTGATCTTGCTTCGCAGTTGAGCATTTTCGGCCGCCAGTTCTTGGTTGTGATCACGGGCCTGTGCAAGTTGTCGTTGCAGAGCATCGGCATTCGGGGTGACGGGACCGCACCCGACCGTCGCCTTGAACTCGTTCAGCAGATCGCCGTGATGTTCGTAGAGTCTCTGCCGTGGTATTCCTGATTCGTCAGCCAAGGCCACTACAGTGTGCGCGCCGTTGCTCTGCTCAGCTTTGTTGTCTCGGAGGCGGTTGATGGCGGCCCGGACCCGCTGCCGTTCGTCATCGTTGCGTGCGGCGCCATCGGCCACGAGAGTCATTCGCCTTCCTCGTCTCGTTGGGAGATCGTCATCGGTCGGCTGGATTCGTGTCCTGCGAGGGCCTTTCGGTGCTCGATGAGGCGAACCTGAATTCGCTGCCGCAGCGGTTCTGGCACTTCGAGTGTCGCCAGGTCACGTTCGAGTGCTGTGACGTGCTCGCGAAGGTTCGCAGCGTCGCGGTCGGTACGGGCGGCGTTGACGCAGCCCAGACGGCACCGACTCCAAAAGGGTTCAGCGGAGCTGTCGGCAGGTTCGAGGCAGGCTGCGGTGGCGCGCCGGAACACGCACGTCACGACCGCCCCGTGGTGGATCTGTAAGTCGGGGTTTGATAGTGCGTTGTTGATCTGACTCTTGGTGGTTACTGTCAAGCCCGCGAATGTGCTTGCCCTACCAACGCGGGCCCGGTACTCATCGGCGGCCGGACCGGAGACGTGCTCGCCGCGTTCCAGTCTTTGGGAATCGTCGTGGATGATCTCAGCACGGTGCAGGAACTGTTCGAACGTGATTTCGTCGAGAAACCCTGCATCAGCTCCGCCGGCATACCCTTGGATCATTTGGGTGTGCAAATGGCCGTATTGCGTTGCGCCGGCGATCGTTCCGCCAGGCCGCCGTACGATATGCCATGCCAGCGTGCGCCGCAGTCGCGGCACTTGAATCTTGCCGTGCGGATCGGCGCCGATCTGCGGATGGCTGATTGCTGGGGCGACCTCGCGGTTGAACCATTCGATGAAGCTGGTGATGTCAGTGTTGATGGAGCCGGGTGTTCTGGTGCGGGTAGCGCCGAAGCGAAATTGGGCCTCGGAGAGGAGCTTGAAACCCGGAAAGAGTAGATCGCTCACAGTAATCTGCTCAAGAATGCTGACGGCGTGGGCGGTTTCGTCGGTGACGACCCACGGGATCGTGGCAGGCGATCGGTCCCGGCACGACCCTTCGGCCTTCAACTGCTGGCCGGACATGAGAGTCAACGCCAAATTGGAGTCCCGGCTGATGCATCCGCGTCGCAGGTTCAGTGCCTCTCCGGTACGGACACCCGACAGGTAGGCGATGACGAGGAAACAGGCCGTCGTGACGTGGCGCAGCAGTTCGACGAGTTCACTCGCGTCGACAGGGGATTTACGCCAGCAGTGCGTGCCGATGACGCTAAATATGTTGATGCGCAACATGTCCACGTCGATCGGCAATCCAGACTTGGTTACAAGGACCGAAGTCTCTTTCATGCGTTTCAGTTCGGTGTGGTGCAGCCATCCACCCACGGCCAACCCCATCAGATCGACCCTGGTCACCTCACCCGTCCGGATACCCGGAAGTGCGGCGCCATCGCGGCTCATTGCCGCCAGCAGGCATTCGAGTTGAGCCTTGGTGGTCTCGAACACCGACACGGTACGAGTACGAGCCCGCCGAATGTCCGGCGCGATCTGATGGGCTAGATACCGCATCGCGAGAAGGTTGCGCGCTGCGGGAAGGAGATCGTCGGCAACCGTGTGTGTCACCACCAACGCTGCCGAGAGCAGCGGCTCCATGACATCGGGATGAATGCGAGGGGTCGTGTTCGGCTTGCCCCAGGATGATTCATAGTGGGCGAGCCCTCGTGCACTCGCACCGCCCCACAACGGGCCCGCGGGGAGCCGGCAATGGGCGGGCAGGGCATCCCGGTACATCTGCAGACGCTTGATGGCCTGTAGCGCAGAGCGTTTGGATCCGGCGCTGACACCGCTGGGTTCAGTGACGTGGCGCAGATAGTCGTCGAGGTGTTCGACGCTGACCCGGTCAAACGATGTGACACCCCGCTCCGCCAGCCACGTCGTGAACCGGCGTAACGGCACCAGCTCGCCCCAGATCGTCTTGATGTGCGGATAGAGCGATCGGGAACTGTCAAGGCGGGGTGCGTCGTCAATAATGTTGAGCAGGGCGAACAGGTAGAGCTTGCAGGCGTGGCGAAATGGCGTTGGGAATCCCTCCCAGTGCACGGCCTGTCCTGCGCTGTGGCGGTCTTCGATCGCCACGGACAGATCCCATACCGGGTCGCCGAATCGGCACCGGATCCCGTCGATGTGGAGCGTGCGGTTAAGCAAGACTGCTGTTTCGGGGCCGATGTCGATACCTGCCACGACCTCGAAAGCTTCAGCCGGTTGCGTCATGATGCTTCGAGGTTTCCCGTCAGCAGAAGGTTGACCGTCTGGTGATCGCTGTCGGTGATCTCGGCTCGCGCGGCGGTCAGCTGGGCCTGCTCGTACTCGGCGAAGATGTCGTCCAGTTGCGCGAGAGGACCCGCGTGCTCGGCGATCCACTGCCCGAGGGGCATCTCTTGGCGTAGGCCGCGAAGCCGGTCGGCAACGACTAGTTGAATCGGTAGGTGGCGCGGGTAGGCGCGGGCGTTGCTGCAGTCAAGGCACGCCATGAACGATTGGCGGCACCGGTTACCGTCGATCGGCGAGTGCTCGAAATCGGCGCAATTGCCGAGCAGGGCGTCCTGGTTGGATCCGGTGTCGTGGGTTTCCGGTTGTACCGTGATCGATCGTCGGGCCAGTGCGCGTGCGACTTGCTCATCGAGGGCCTCGGCGACGATCTGGAAGCCCTCGTTGCGCACAGGGTCCATGCGGCTCAGGTAGCGAGCCAACGTGGCCGGGGTGTGGGATATGGGTTTTCGGACCTGCTCCAGGTAGGTCTTGCGCAGCCGATCCATGCTGATCCCGAGGAGCAACTCGTCACGCTCAGGGTCACCGGTCAGCCATGGCGCCATCCAACGCCGTCGAGCGTTGACTCCGGAGGCTGTGCTGCTGATTCCGTATCCGAAGAGTTTCTGTTCGACATGGTCGGGCTGGGCGCTGTAATAGATGAATGCGCACTGGGACCCGGTCAGCGCGCGGGCCGGTTCGGTCAATTCCAGCAGCAACATGAAGACGCCGTACGCGGTCGTCAGTGACGTGTTGGCCACTGCGGCGCGCCGATTCTCCCCACCAAGTGGCCGCAGTTCGGGGCGCAGCGCGGTCACCGGCACCGTCATGACCGACCTTCTCCCCCGACGGGGCTTGTCGGCGCTGATGAACACGATGCCGGGTTCATCGGGGCTGCTGGCGTGTCGGTGCGGCGCGGGCAGCGAGTCCAGCATCGACAGGTTCAGGCCGGTCAGGCTGGCGAGCAGAACACCAAAGGCCCACGCCTCGCCCGGACTGAGATGCAGGAACGACTGAAGATGGCATCCACCGGCCGCGGCGGCCACCCGCCGCGTCACGTACGCCCGTGCACCCGAGGCGGTGCGGGGGAAATCTCCCTCACGGGCGCAATGATCGAGTACTTCGGCCAGACTACGATGAGGGTCTGCGCGGGGGAGGTGATCGAACCGTCCCGCGCGATAGTCGGCGACCATCGTCCAATGAGTCCGCGATCGGGTACGTGCGCGTCGAACCATTCCCCGTGCCACCACGGTGATGCGGCGCATCTCCTCGGTGGAATAGGGCTGGCGTGCGGTGTTCGTCTTCGGGTGACGCACGCGCGTGAACGCCTGGCGTGCCTCGTCGGAAACGACGGGGCTACAACGCAGCAGCGTCTTCAGGCTATGCAACGGGCCAGGACCGCTGGGTACCCGACACGATAGGGCGAGGAGCCGGGCATCCGCGGCGGACAACTCAGCCAGTCCCTGAATTCCTGGCCGGTTTTCGGCGAGCCAGCAGCAGGCATGCCGGGCAGACTGCCACAGCGCGCCAGCACCCCTCAACCGCTTGGATACGCCCAGCACACCGGTGGCGTCCTCGAACGCGATCGCGAAATCGCGGCGGATTCCGTCAGTACCCGGCAGTGAACCGAAGTCGAAGTCCTTGGACTGCGTGCCATCCTCGCTGACGAACGTCACGATCAGCCCGCGTCGCCGCAATACCGTTCGCCAGGCCGGATCCGGCTGCGCCGCACGGTGACCCGTCACATTGGGACTGTCAATACACGAGGCTCTCCGACGCCGACCGTTGCGACGAGACGCTCAAGGGATTGCCGATCATCGGCATCCATCAGCGCGATGAGCTCCTCCACCTGCAACGCCTGAAACGGCTCGAGATAGACGCTGCGTGTCACCTCAGCACTGCGATGTCCGAGAAGTGTCGCCAGCAGAAACCAGACATCGCCAAGCTGATTACGGAAGTCGCGCTGCTCCTGCTTGGTCAACATATCGGTACGGCGCCACGCCACGAACGTGGCGATGCAAAACCACCGCAGCGCAAAGGAATGCCTCAGCATGTGGGGACGGCACCACAACGGCGTACCCCCTGATGGTGCAAGCACTTTCGCGACCCTGGTGTTCGCGCGGTCGAATGTCTTGTACCAGGAATGTTTAGGGCGAGGTGTCCCGTCGTGATTCAGCCACAGCCACATCGGTTCCAGGCCATCACGTCCCCGGCGGAACAACGTCATTCGTGTGGACGGCCCGAGTGCATCCAGCCGAACCGTACGACGCGATCCCGTCGCATCGATGACCTCCAGCTGCCCATCCCTGCGGACATGTTCAACGATCCAACGATCCGCGATCTGCTCATACCGACCGGCGCGTTGCGCACGGGCAACGGCAGCAGTACGACTACCTTCCTGCAGATAGAAGTGGACTTGTTGGGCGACGCGGCGCCGCATCCAGAACGCTCGGCCGCTACCGCCCTTCGCGCAATGAGACGCGACGCGCGAACGCATCAGCCCCTCCGAGCCCGGCTCGGGCACCTCGATGGCCAGCATGCTGGCCCACTCGCCGATTCGTAAACCCGTCCCGAACAATCCCTCCACGAATGCGACGTCGCGATCCTCAGTCGCTCCCCGCCAATCGTCGCGCGGCATGCCCTCCATCGTGAAACCGCGCAACCCCAGGTTCTGCCACAACCGAAATGCTTGCGGGGTAAGCCATTTCACGTCGGCCCTGCGCATTCCCGACGGTGTGCTCTCCAACACGGCTTGGCCCCCGCCCATCCAAGACGTGGCAATCGCACGGGCTCGGACGGGGTTGTCGATTCCGTGCTGTTCGGCCGCCCACGAGTAGAAACCGCGGATTGCCGCGCGGTCGACACAGAAACTATTTGGACTCACATTGTGAGGATTCTCCTCAGCCGACAGCCGCCATTCCTTGAACGCAGCTAGTTCCGATCGCGACGCCTGATCCCATCGAACGCTCATCGCGTGCAGAAAATCCAGCCACACCTTCAACGACAAGGCGTAACGACGCAGCGTCCCCGTTGCTCGTCCCCGCACCAGCGGATCTCGCCAATAGGCGTTCACCAACGCATCCGCCCGGCCCCACGGATCAAGGAAGAACGGAGTGCCATCACGCGCACCATTTCGCTTCGCCCAGGCCCTGACATCACCCACCCCTGGAATCACGTCGTCGACCGATACGAAGCGCTGCTGGAAGTCGTAGAAATGAAGAGTCCAACCATCAGCCGAAGCATCAGCCATCCCCGGCCCCCTCCTACCTCACGACCATTGCCCCCATCCTCGCCGCCGCACCTCTCTAAACGTCTTCGACACGCCTGTCGGGCAGAGAACGGGCGACTGGATGTTGCCGGGGCAGACGACCACTGTCGTGGATTCGACGAGCTGGTCGAACGTGGTGCGCAGCGCCTCGGGTCCGCCGGCCAGGGTGTAGGTGGCGCTGCGGGGTCCACCGGGGTCGGTGTTTGGTCCGCAGGTGATCACCGTCGCGCCATCGGGGGATGGTGCTGGGGTGCATGCGTCGGCGGGATAGCCGGACGGGAGTAGCCGCCGGAGATCTTGCAGCGCTGCGGGCGGGGCCGCGGTGGTCGTCGGTGGCGCCGCCGTGGGCGCGGTGTCGGGCGGGTCGGAGCCGCGTCCGATAAGCCACACCGACAGGGCGATGATGAGCACGGCGGCGACTGCGAGTGCCGCGAGCAGCTGGCGCCGTTGTGAGACGGCACGGGTGTGTGGGAGCAGGCTGATGAAATCCGCTGCTGCGCCGTGGGACTCGGCCCTGCCTAGCTCAGTGTGGGGTGGCGGCTCGTCGCGATCGGCGGGCGGTGCCGCTGGAGCCGAGGGCTGGGGGAGGGTGAGTGCCGCGCTGGCCTCGGCCGCGAAGTCGCCGGCGGTGGGGTAGCGGTCAGCGGGATTCTTGGCCAGCGCCTTGGCGATCACGCTGTCTAGTTGTGGTGAGGCCCAGCTGAGCCGGTCGGACACTCGGGGCGGGGTGGTGTCCATATGAGCTTTTACTGTGGCGCCGACCCCGGCGTCTGTCGGGTAGGGGTGGTCTCCAGTCAGCAGCCGAAAGAGCGTGCATGCGAGGGCGTAGACGTCGGCGCGTCCGTCCAAAGCTGATGTCCCGGTGATGACTTCGGGCGCGCTGTAGGCGAGGGTGGCGCTCATGGGCCCGTCGCCAGTTCCGCGGCTGTGGGGGGACAGGGCGGCACCGAAGTCGGTGAGCACGACGCGGTCGAGACCGCCCGGCAGTTTCTGGGCGGCGATCAGGAAGTTCGAGGGTTTGATGTCTTGGTGCACGACCCCGTGGGAGTGCGCGTAGTCCAGGGCTCGGGCGACCTCGGTGATGATGTGGACTGCGCGCTCGGGTGTCATCTGTCCGTCGTGCAGCGCAGTCTCGGCGTTGGTTCCGTCGACGTACTCCATGGCGATCCACAGTTGGCCGGTGTCGGTCTCGCCGCGGCTGAACACGCGCACGATGTTGGGATGTTCGAGCCCGGCGGTGATGTCGGCTTCGTGGAGGAACTGGGCGCGAACGTGGTCGCCGTTGGCGTGCTCGGGTTGAAGCACTTTGAGTACTTCCCGGCGCGGCAGGGTGGGACTGTGCACCAGGTAGACCGTCGCCATCGCCGTGACGGCCAGGACCCGCTCGACGCGGTATCCGGCGATGTGGGTGGGTGGTGTGGGCTGGCCCTCTGGTGCGGTCATGTCGACGCCTTCCCTGCCAGCCGGTGAAGGCTGCGCACGTGTGTGCTCATAGGCGGAGCCGTTCGACGGCTTGTCCGGTGACTTGCGCGATCAGGTCGAAGTCCGTGTCGAGGGCGAGCACGGTGAGGCCGGCCATCTCGGCGACCGCGGCCACCAGCAGATCGGGGATCGCCGGGGCGCGGTGCAGCCCACGGTCGGCCAGCTGGAGCTGCACGCCCACGGCGCGGTCCTCGGCGGCTGGGGTTAGGTACTCGAGCGGCATCAATGCCAGCGGCGGTGCGCCTGATTCGCTGCGGGCCTGCGGCCCGTTCCGGAACGAGTAGCCGATCTGTAGGCGGGTGACGGTGCTCATGCGCACGAGGCCGCGTTCGATGCGCTCGACCCAGGCCTGGGCGTCTGGGGAGGCCACCAGTCGGGTGTAGGCCGATTTGTCGATGAGCCAGTTGGTCACCGCCACGCGGCGTCCATGATGTCGGGATCGTCGAGGTCGGTGGCAGCCGCGGCGGCGCGGCGTAGATCGTCGACGGTCATGGTCCGCGCGGGGGCGCCCACTGAACCTTCGGTCTCGAATCTGGTTCGCAGATACTCTTGGCGCGAGAGGCCGCGGGCGGCGGCATCAGCGTCGATACGCGCGATCGCCGCGTCGGACAGCCCGCGGATCAGCACATCGCCCATCGTGCATGACCTCCTGATATCATCGTTATCAGTTTACAGGGCGTTTGGCTGGCCCCCTGCGGCGACACTCATCGCGACGGGCATCCGCGCGGCCGCGCTGACTCCTGCTGTCACCAGGGCTCTGCATGCCCGATAATTGGTGGCGTGACCATTCAGCTTGAGGCGGCCCAGGCGCTGGCGGTGGTCGAACGCGCCCGCTCGCTGTTCGGTACACCCGGGCCTGTGGCGACGTCGGGAGCTCCTCTGCAGACGGCCGCGGAATCCGTCAGCGGCGCGGGCCAGCAGATGTCGGGCCTGTCTGGTCAGCTCGTCGATCGGCATGCGTCGGTGGTACAGCAGCAGAACCGGGAGCTGGTCACCGCCGGCCGTACCGACTCCACCTTGGAAGCGCGATTGGCCAACGCGGCGCAGATCACTGAGGGCGGGGCGCGCCAAATGGACACGATTGTCGCCCAGACACGCTCGATCGCCGAGGTGGCCGGATCGGCTCGCACGCCGGCGGCGGAGATGATGGTGCTCAAGGCCCTGCGGACGCAGGTCGCCCGCGCCCAGTCGGTAGTGGTCTCGACTCAGCAGCAGTCCAGCCAGGCCGCCGGCGAAGTGAGAGCGCTCAGCTACGGCTCCGGTGAGTTGCCCCAGGCTCCGGCCGAGCTTCCTACCGACAAGCCGGGGGAAGACCCACCGCACGGTGAAGATCCGCGGTACTGGCTCGATGTCACCAAGTTGACCTACGTGGGTGACGGAGAGCTCGCGCCACCGAACTACAAGCAGGTGGGCCCCAACCTCTGGTATCCAGACCCTGAGGGCGGCCTGGGGTATGTGCCGCCCCCGCCGCCGGCAAAGTACCCCCTCGATCTGAGCGACGTTCGGGTGATCGACCCCGACTCCGGTGCGCTCTTCCCGCCGGGCTATCAGCAGGTCGCTCCGGGAATTGGTGTCCCACACCCTGATTCCTATTACGGTGCGCAGCCGCCGTGGCCCAAGCCGCAGCAGCCCATTGATATCCGCGACGTGGTTGAGATAGCGCCAGATCAGCTTGCCCCGTGGGGTTACGTGGAGTACATGCCCGGGTGGTGGGTTCCCGATCCGTCCAGGCCCTAGCGAGGAAGCCACGGGGTTCGGGTTCGTAGTGTCAGATCAATCGCGGTCGGCCCTGGTGGTCCTCGACGATGCAGCGTTCGCGGCGCAGTAGCGCGTCCAGAAGGGCGTTGATATGCGCGACGGCGCGGTCGTCGAGGCGGACGGGCCCGTAGATGAAAACATGACCGGCGCCGGCGGTCAGTCCGACAGTCTCCGGATCACCACCGGCACGTACATGCATCTCCCAGTGAATGCGCGATCCGACATCATCGGCGCGCGCATCGAGCAAGGCAAGACTGCTCGCTGAAACCCCCACCGGAAGATCGTAAGGGCACCTCAATACGTTGCTGAGCAACAATTTTCACTGCGCACCCGCTACCGCGCGTAAGACGGTGGGTCGTGTGGTGACGCGCTCGGGTGTGCTGACCAAGAGATTGACCACGGTGTCGCAAACGCGCCCTAGCATCAGCGCCATGCTTGGTTTCTGGGTTATCGCGTGGGCCGGATCGCTTCTCTTCGCGGCGTTGGGTGTTGAGACGTACGTGAAGCGCCGATGGCCATCCCGCAGCACACTGGGGCTGGGCGCGGTCGTTGGGCTCAGCGCCATCCTGTTCGCGTTCGTTGGTATCGGCGCCCTCGTCGAAGGCGCCCTTCACCGTGCGGCGTGGCTGCGCGACGACGAGATGGCGCTATGGGTCGGAGTCCTGTGCCTCTGGTCCATCTTCGTGTTTGGCGCCCTTCGAGCGATCCCCTGGGTGGTCGCGCAGCGTGAGTGAAGATGACACCGCACTTCTAGCTAGCGTGCTGGCCGGAACACTGAAATGTTTAGCAGCGCAGCAGAACTGAGACACAGGTTAACCACCAGCTCGAACAGTGAACACCTCATCGGCGACGCCTGCTAGGGCGGCGCGGGCATCGTCGAGATAGGTGAACATCGTCGCCCGCCCGACGAGGGCCGGATGACCGGGGATTCCCGTGAGGCCGACGTCGAGCCAGTCGCGGTCGAGCCGGTCGGCCGACACCAATTGACGACCGGGCCGGCCGGCGCCGTCGAGGGCAGAAGCGACCGCCATGCCTGAATTCGTCGGCAGCATCGTATGGATGACCTCGGCCACCGCCCAGGCGCGTAGTCGTGAGACTGGCATGAGGTCGTCGACGGTCGCGGCCACCACCGGCAGAACGGTGAATATTGGCATGCCGTCGAAGAATTCGATGTGCTCGTCGAGCGCCGCCTCAAGTTCTCCGCCGTTGAACAGCTCTCCGAAACGGGCCTCCCGAGTGCCCAACTGGGCGAGACGGTCAGCGACCGGCTGGCGGCTCTGTCCGAGCTGCGCCAGCACGAAGTCCACCGCGCCAACCGTCACCGCGGGGGAGGCAGCCACCTCGGCGGCCAGATCGGTCATGCGTATCTCTGAATCGCCCCGGGTTTGATGCACACCTGGTTACTGGTGTGCAGCCTCTGGCTGGGCTGTGTTTGTAGCGTAGTGGATGGTCTCGTACTCGGTCGGTGGGATGCGGCCCAGGCGGTGCATGAGCCGGTCGGTGTTGTACCAGTGCACCCACTCGGCGGTCAGCAGTTCCACGTCAGCGAGCCGGTGCAGCGGGCCTCGCCGGAACGGTGAGTCGTCGCGGACGGCTTCGGTCTTGTAGAGCCCTATGGTCGTCTCCGCCAGAGCGTTGTCGAAGGCATCCCCGACTGTGCCGATTGAGGCCACCAGTCCGGACAGCGCGAGTGTTTCCCCGAACCGCAGGGAGGTGTATTGCGAGCCTGCGTCGCTGTGGTGAATAGTGTTGCCCAACAACGGATTACCTTCGCTTATTCGGAGTTGTGCGGCATGGCGGATCGCCTGGCGCACGAACCTGTCTTCCTTGCTGGCCGAGCAGGTCCACCCGACGATCCGGCCCGCGAAGGCGTCGATGGCGAACGCGGTGTATACGAACGCTCCGTTGGACAGGCGGACGTAGGTGAAATCCGCCACCAGCAGCACGTTGGGGGCGGGTACCCGGAACTGGCGTTTGACCAGATCGGCTGCCCGCGCCGCGGCCGGATCAGCGATCGTGGTGCGAACCTTTTTGCGGCGGGTAACCCCACGCCAGCCGTGGGCCCGCATGAGCCGTTCCACGGTGCAACGCGCCACGGCGATGCCCTGACGCTGCAGGTGAGCCCACATCTTGGTGGCGCCGTACAACGACTCCGGTTTACGGCGGCCGTGCTCGTCAGGCTCGTAGAAGCCGGCCAGCACTTCGGTGATCACGGTGTCCCAGAGGGTCCGCGCTGACGGGGGACGGGTCAGCCAGGCATAGAAGGTTCTCGGGGCAATCTGGCAGCCGTGCTCGGTGAGCACGCGGCAGATCGGAGCGACCCCGAACCGAGCACGATGCTCGGCAATGAACGCACAGATCAGTGGTGTCGCGGGTCGCTCTCCCGCACGAAGAAACTTGTTGCCGCCTTGAGGATTTCGATGGTTATCTGAGGCCCTGAGCTGACCGTCCACGATGTAGACGACACGCTGTTTGAGGTGCCGGGAAATGCGTTGTGGACTGGTTATCTTCGGTGTCTATGACGGGCCCTGGGCTGCGGGTGCAGGCGGTGGTGATGCCGTTTGGTGATCGTCAGTCGTGGACGCTGCTCGATCGCGATTTTGTGGTGGTCGAGCCGGCCGAAGCGTTCTTGTCGCATCTGCATGCCGTGGAGCGGTCACCGAACACGGTCAAGGCGTATGCGCATGACCTGCGGGACTGGTTCGAGTTTCTCGACCAGCGTGGCCTGGTGTGGTCGCAGGTGCGGTTGGAGGACGTGGGCCGGTTCGTGGCGTGGCTGCGGCTGCCGGGCAGCGCACGGCTGGGTAATGTCGCGGCGCTGCCGACGGTCGATAGCGTTTGCACGGAGGCGACGGTGAACCGGAAGCTGTCGGCGATCTCAGCGTTCTACGAGTTTCATCAACGTCACGGGGTGGACTTGGGCGATCTGTTGACGACCTGGCAGCGGCAGGGAACACGTGGTGGATCGTGGCGTCCGCTGTTGGCGCACTTGGGAGCTCGCCCGGAACGCAGCCGGCGGATCCGGCTACGAGCCGAGCAGCGCATCCCTGAGACGTTGGATGCCGAGCAGATCGCAGCGATCGTGGCGGCCTGTGGCCGGCTGCGGGACCAGTTCCTGTTTTCGATGCTGGCTGCGTCGGGGTTACGGATTGGTGAGGCGTTGGGGTTGCGGCACAGCGATATCGACGCCGCGGCCCGGTTGGTGTCAGTGGTGCCGCGACGCAACGTCAACGGAGCGCGGGCCAAGGGGGTCAGTGGTCGACACGTGCCGGTGGGGGCCGGGGTGATCCGGCTATATGCCGATTACCTGCACACCGAGTACGGCGACCTGGACAGTGACTACGTGTTCGTCAACCTGTGGTCGGGACCGGTCGGGCGTCCCATGACGTACGCCGGTGTCTATGATCTGGTCTGCCGGATTCGGGAACGGACCGCAATCTCGTTCGGACCGCATACGTTTCGGCACTCCTATGCCACAGAGTTGTTGCGTCGCGGGGTGGCGGTGGAGGTGGTGGCCCACCTGTTGGGTCACTCCTCAATCGCCACGACCGGCGACACGTATGCGCATTTGAAGGTCGAAGACACTCGCCGTGCGTTGGTGACTGCGGGGTGGCTGGCGGATCAGGACGAGCCGCGGTGAGCGTCGAGGCGCTGGCCGGCGCACCAGGGCCGACGCTGGCCGAGCGCCTGGATGCGCTGGTGCGTCCGGAGTTCCGGGTCGAGGTGTTGGTACCCGCGGTGGGTGATCCCATCCTCGGGTCGCCCGCATGCGCGGTGCCCGGGTGTGTGCACTCCAGCCGCTATGCCGGGCTGTGTCTGGCGCACCTGGCCCGCTGGAAAAAGGCCGGTCGCCCGGACCGGTCGGCATGGGCGGAAACCGCGGATCCCGCGGTGATGGGTCATCGACCGCTTCAACCTTGTCTGGTGGCCGAGTGCGGGTTCGGCCAGCACCGATATCAGCTGTGCTACAAGCATTCCCAACTATGGGATAAGTGCGGGCGCCCACCGCTGGATCAGTGGAGGCCGGTGCTTGCCGAGGTGCCGGCGCCGGTGTGTGCGCTGCCGGGGTGTGCGTTGTGGGCGGAACTGGACGGGGGCTGGTGCCGGTCGCATCATGTTCGGTGGCGGCAGCGGGGCCGCCCGCCGGCCGCCGAGTTCATCGCGTACTGCGCCAGCTACGGCGAGGACCGTTTCGACCTGCGGGCGCTGCCGCCAGGGCTGCGGCTGGAGATTGGCTACGGACTGCAGTGCCGCGTCGATACGAACCGGACTCGCACCACGCCGCGTTCCATCAAGCCGCTGCTGGATCATCTGGCCGCCAGCGGCGCCCAGTCGCTGTTGGAGCGTCCGTTGACCGAATGGCTGGCCGGGCTACCTGCTGCTGCGGCGGTGAACACGCCGCGGGCGTTCCTGGGCTATGCCATCGAATGCCTGCTTGACTTGCGTGACGGAACAGGCTGGGACAGCGAATACCAACGTGACGTGTGGCTGTTGCGCCGCCTCGGAATCGCCGGCCACGACGGAGCCCGGCTGGATTTCACTGCGGTGCAACCACTATGGCTGCGTGACCTGGCCAAGCGGTGGTGCCGCTGGCGCATGTCGTGTGGGATCGGGCTGGGCCAGCTACGCAAGGACCGTATCGCCGTCGTGCGCTTCTCGCAGTTCACGCCCGGGTTGGCGAACTCGGCCGGCCCGGGCACGCTGGACCGGGCGGCGCTGGAGGCCTACCTGGCCCGGCTGGCCGTCGAAATTTCACACCCGAAGACCCGCAGCACCGACATCGGGGCGGTGACCGGCTTCCTGCACGCCGTGCGCCAGCACCGGTGGGCGTCGCTGCCCGCGGACGTGCAGCTCTATCCCAGCGACCAGCCCCGCCGCGACGAGACACCCGTACCGCGGGCGATTCCCGAGTTCGTCATGGGCCAGCTCGAAAGCCCGGCCAACCTCGATCGCATCAACGACCCTCGGATCCGGCTACTCGTGGAGATCCTCATCCGCACCGGCCTGCGCATCGGGGATGCCACCCGGTTGGCATTGGACTGTCTGATCCGCGACCCGCAGGGCGCGGTCTATCTGCGCTACCGCAACCACAAGATGCGCCGCGAAGCGGTCGTCCCCATCGACGATGAACTGGTCGCCCTGATCCAGGCGCAGCAGACGTATACCCGGACACGGTTCCCCACCACCGGTGTACTGTTGCCGCGCGGCAGCGCCAACCCCGATGGGCGCCTACCCATCCCGACCGCGACATTCCACCTCCAGCTCGGCCATTGGCTGCAAGACTGTGGCGTCACAGATGAACTCGACCAACCAGTCCACGTCACCGCGCACCAATTCCGGCACACCGCGGCGACCCGGTGGATCAACCATGACGTGCCACAAGAAGTGGTCCGGCGCCTGCTCGATCACACCAGCCACACCATGACCGCGGTGTATGCCCGCCTGGCCGACAGCACCGTCCGCGCCCAGTGGGAACGCGCCCAGAAGATCAACATCCGCGGTGAACCCGTCGACACCACGATCGACGGGCCGCTCGCCGATGGTGAATGGATGAAGCAGAACCTGGCCCGCGCGACAATGACGCTGCCCAACGGCTACTGCGGTCTGCCGCTGCAGAAATCGTGCCCACACGCCAACGCGTGTTTGACCTGTCCACTGTTCGTCACGACCGCCGAATTCCTGCCGCAGCACCACCGCCAGCTCGAGGACACCCGCGCATTGATCGCCCGCGCCGAATCCGACGGACACACCCGCCTGGCTGAGATGAACCGCACCGTCGAAACCAACCTGCTCACCATCATCACCACCCTCAACACCGAGCACCCCGACTGCCGATGCGCCGCGGCAGACGACCAAACATACTGCGGAAAGGACTCATCCGATGCGTCATGACAACAGCCACCACCTCATCGCCGCGGCCCAACGCCGCCGGGACGACACCCTTCAACGCGCCCGCCAAGCCCTACACGACCTCGGTAACACCGGCCAACAGCGCACCGTCACCCAGATCGCCGCCCACGCCGGAGTCTCCCGCTCCTGGCTGTATGCCCAACCCGAACTCCGCGACCAACTCCGCCAACTGACCGCCGCACCCCAACCAAGCGAACCCGCAGCCCCCCAAGTCGCACGCAGCTCCGAAGCCTCACTGCGCCAACGCCTCACCCTCGCCCAGGAACGCATCCGCGAACTCGACAACGACAACCGTGACCTACGCGACCAGATCGCACTCCTGCACGGACAACTGCGCGCCAACCGCATCGCCGCGACCCCCGTCACGGACACCGTCCACGACGCAAACGCCCAGGTCAAGCCGCCGAAACGTCCACTCGGCCCAAGATAACGTTGGTTTCCTCAAGCTCACGATTCTTACGCTTGAGCTCGCGCAACTCGCGCACCGTATCGGTGGGCACACCGTCACGGACCCCGGTATCCACCTCGGCCTGGTTCACCCAGCGGCGCAGCGATTCATAAGACACCCCCAACCGCTTGGCCACCGCGCTGATGCAGGCCGTGCGGCTGTCGTACTCCTCGGCATGGTCGGTGACCAACCGCACCGCCCGGGTCTTGAACTCGTCGTCGTACTTCCTCGGCATAATGCGAACAACCTTCCCTCGAAAGAAGGTGTGCATCAAACCCGGGGTGGTTCACTCTGCTCGCCAATCGCGACACCAACTGACCGTGGCGGCGTCGAGGCTTTCGAAGTGCAGCACGGGCAGGCTCAGCTCCGCGGCGCCCCGCCGCGCCACGTGCGGCCGGCGTAGGTACTCGTCGAGGTCGACAGTAGCTGGTGCGCTCATCTGGTTGCACAGTCCGTGGCAGTGGTCGGCATCCTCAATTCGTCACAGTGACGAAATAACGCTACTGGCCCGCAGTAGATGTAGTGCGGTCGACGGGGGACGTGACGGGCACCCCAGTAGAGAACGCCTGAAATTTCACTCGATCGCTGCCGGGCATCATTCGTGCCGGGCGGATGCACTGTCGGTGGCCGCAGGCCCATTCCGCGGCCGGCGCGCTCTTGACGCACGCTATCGACCGAGGTGATCACCGCCGTGACGCTACCGGGCCGACCCCGGACACTGCTTGTCCGGCTCACACACCCTGTTGGCAACTCTGGCAGCCGCTTAAGAACACAGCCGTGAATAATGTTGTGCCACACCGCATTTCGCCGATAATAGCGATTATGTCAACTAACAGTTGGCAGGTGTGCGAACTGACACTTGACGTATGCGGATCGTCTCAGAATACTTGGCGGTATGGCAATCCCCCGCCTCGTCGATCTGATCGACAGGTACCGGGCCGCTCACGGGGTCAGCGAATCCGAGGTGGCCCGCCGGATCGGCATGTCCCGGGAGAATCTGCGTAAATGGCGGGTCAATGGTGTGAGCCGCCTACCGGACCGCGAGAATCTTGCGGCCGTCGCGCGTGTGATCGGCAAGCCCTATCGCGAAGTCATCTCCGCGGCCCTGTTTGATACCGGCTACCTCACCGACGACCAGGCTTCCACACCGAGGCCTCACGATGAAGTACTCCACGACGCGATCAACGTGCTTACCGAAGCAACCCGACTAACCAATCAGCCTATGCGCCAGACGAGCTCAGGCCAGTGGGAAGTGGACCCCGATCCACGCGCTGCGCTGCGAATCGACTGGGCTGCCTTCGTGACCCTGGCCCTGGCGGGCGCTGCCGCCAACGTTGGAAGCATCGAGGAGGCGCTAGAAGGCCGGCCGGGCTCGTGGGAGGCCGAAATGGTGCGGCGCACAATAGAAGCCACGGTTTTCGACGACAAGGACTTGTTGCGCCATCGCACCGAGCCGGTAGTGGTTGACCTCTGGGTGGAAAGCATCCTCGCCCAGGTCGACGACCGCAGCGACGACGCCTATGCCGACGCACAGGTCGAACTCGACGGCCGCGCCGACGCCGTTCCTGAGCCCACCGACGTGCCGCCAGGCCCCTTCTCCCCCGACGACCCCCGCATCGCGGCCGTGAACTGGGTGAATGTGGACGACAACGGCTACCTGGTCATCACCCCCGACGACTGGACCGGCGACGCTGACGACGTCACCCTGCTGACCGAACTCTCAGCGGAGGCCGAAGCCTATCGCGATCCGACCCCCGGGGAGATCGCCTATGAGCAGGCCATGCAGTTGATCGCGGCGCTGGTCGACGCGCTCGATGACCAGCGGAGGCGCGAATACGCCGACTACGCGGCCCGACTCACCGAGGCTGTCGAAGCGAAGCTCGCGGCCCTGGAGCTGGCGGTGCCGCTCACGATCTCTATCACCCCCGCCCCTGAGACCTGGAATCCCGAGGACTTCGACAAACACGCACCTCCGGCGTACCCACGCAGCGCCATCGAAGGCGCCATCGAAAGCGCCGTCATGGACACCCCCACCCCTGCATCACTCCCCGGCAGTCCCCTCGAACGGCTCGAAGCAAGCCGGAAAGGTTAGCCCCATGAGCGAGGTACTTCTTCACCACGTCGAGTGCGGTCCCGTGCTGCTGCTCAACACCACCGCAGCACCGGCCACGGTGCTCACCGGTCTGCCCGGCCCTGACGGCGATACTCACCTGTGCGCTCAACTGGCGACTCCGGTCAAGCACCGCCTGCCGGCGACTGCGGAGGCCGCCGACCATCCGGCGGCCCAGTTCGGCCGGGACGCGCACGGGCCGTTCCTGTGGATCTACTACGTGGCTCTGCATCCGCGCGTCCCCGGGACCGATCTGGCCACGCCTGCCACCAACCTTCCGGTGGACATCTCCTACATCTTGGACCCCAGCATCGGCCAGGCCGATGTTCTCGACGCAAACAAGATGGTTTGGGTCGCCACCGCGTTCCTGGACCACCTCGCGGGCCACACCACGTCACCGCTACCTTCGTGGCCAGACCTCGGCGACCTCCAGACGGCCGGCGAGGCGCGCGCCGAAGCGGCGATCGAAGCCCGTATTGACCGCGCATTGGCGCAGCTGAGCGCAGTCGCGAGGCTCGGGGTGAAGCGAAGTCTCCCCCGCCCGCGGTTCCAGGCATTCCCGGCAGTCGATATCCCCGGTGCTTCCTACACCGTCGAGGACGGCGTTGTCCGCTATCAGTCCATGGATGTCCTGACTGGCCGGCCACGCACGCGCCAGACCGCCGACATCGACGAGCTTCTGTACTGGATCATCGACGACGCGGCCCGCGCGCTCGCGTGGAACATGGCCTACCGCTCCCCCGCCGCCACCAGCGGCGCCAGCGCCGACACGCTGAAGGCGACCGTGGCCCTGCCACTGTGGGCCGCCTTCGTCAGCGCTCTCGACCCGCGGTGGGGCTCGAAAACCCAAGCCACGATCGAGGCTCTCCTTCGCAGCTCCAAGCCCACCCGGCGCGCGAGTTAGCTGCCATCGGCGCAGGTGAGGCGCCTGAGGGCCGGAAGGCTGCACGGTCACTCTCTACGGTTGACCTGCCGCGCGAAGGTCGTGCTGCAGCGAAAGGAACCAACCATGAATGTGAGCACCGCCATCGCCGGCCCGAAGATCCTCGTTTTCGACGTCGCGCCCAGCCGCCTGATGGAGATGAGCGTCGACTACTACCGCGAGTGCCAGATCGCCGGCGCGGGCAGCGTCGAGGTGCACCTGAGCGACCACGAGACCATCATCGTCTCGGCCACCCGCTATCTGCCCACCGATGCCGACGTTGCCGCGGTGGTCACCGACGGCGTGCTCCAGGTGCTCTGCACGCGCGCGGGCCGCGCCCCGGTCGTCATGCGCGAGTTCCCCGCCTGGACGAAGTACACCGTGCACCGATCGCGCAGGTGAGTGAGGGTTTCACCGTGAAGGCGAGACGCCACGGGATCAACGTTTCGGGATTTCGCGGCCATCCATGGCGATGAAGGCGCACTCCGATGTGGGCGGCGGGTCGTAGACCGTCCGGTCGCACGATGCTGGTGGAGTGTACGTATTTCGTGCGTGCACTATTCCTTGCTTCTTAGGGCAGTCAGTTTCCTTCGAGTCCGCAACTATCGACGACTAACGAGTTTGTGCGAAGTACCTCTTGTGCTGTGAGCCTTGATGCGCGGAAGAGTTGCCGATCGAGGCCGCCTTGGCCCGCCGTGCTCCGGCGTACTCGACTGTCCTAGGTGAAGGACCATCTCACTGTCCTCCTACATCGAGGATTCGAGACGCGCGGTATCAGACAGGAAATGAGGCACGGCAAACCAGGCGCGAAGTAACCGCAGCCGGGCCGCGTGAGGAGTCTCGTTTCTCTAGAAACGAGACGGCGGGCTCGTGCAAGGCAAGGCCCCGTCTCGGTCTTGTCTCATTGGCTTCGTTAGTCGTTGACCTGCGAGTCTGCGGGCATGGGCAGTTGGTCATTGACCACGGCTGCGCACAGTGCCTGGGCGAGGCTGTATTGGGTGGGTAGCCCAGCTGGTGAGGGATGAACACGACAAGCTAGTCCGGGTTCGCTGCCAGATTGCGCCCAAGGATCGACGCCGTTGATCCTGATGGTGGGCGATCCCACGAAGGTCTGGTGAATCGCTTCGGCGGTGGTCTCAATCATGTTGATGTATACCGGTGTTCGAGTGAGACCCAGTTCGTCGAGCGTCACCCTCAGCAGTGCCTCGGCGAGCGTGGCGTGAGGGCAACCGGCAATCACGAGCAGCTCCACCCGAGGGCCGAGGTAGGTCGCTCCACCGTCGTGTTGTGTCGTCTCGTTGGGTGTGTTCGACGCGTCCCGAACAACGCGCCCCTCGTTCGCATCGCTGAACGCTGTTTGGTCCGACAACTTGGTCACCCTCTTTCTCGTTGGCCGATCCGGGCGCGCCGGGCCCCGGAGCATCATCTACTATCTCGGTACCGACATAGTAGATGCTTGATGCTCGGCGGGCCGATCGGTCGGCGGCCGCAGCAATGTGAAAGAAGGAGCAAATGTGTTTCGCGGACTCGGTGTGATGGTGGCGCTGGTGGCGGTGGCGGCGCTGTTTGGTGTGGGACTCGCCGCGACGGCGTCGGCTTCCGATGACTGTATGCACCGCTTTGGGTCTCAGCAGCAGGCCGAGATGGGGGGTGGCGTACAGGAGTGGTCAGTCACCAACCTCACGAAGAGCGCGGATCCCGCGCCTGGATATCCGCTGGCCGGACAGCTATGGGAGGCGACCGCGTCGGTCACGGCGACCTCAGGGGGATCGACGCCCATCATCCCCAATTTCAACGCCTCCACTGCTGATGGCGGCAGCTATCGCGTGCTGTGGCAAATGGCGAGCCCGCAGGGGATTTCTGGCGCCGCACTGGCTCAGGGCCAGACCGCTACGGGCAAGATCTACTTCGACGTCACCGGTGGCGACCCCGTCGCCGTGAGCTACGACGCTGGAGGTTCTGAACCGCTGATGTGGTGCTGCAGCGAGGCGATGATGTGCTGTAGCGGAGCGATGATGGCGATGCAGCCAATGCCGATGGATGACTGCGCCTGTTGTACCGATCCGGAACCGTGCCCGTGTTGTGCAGGAAACATGTAACCGTCAAACCCAAGGAAACCGGCCCGTCAGAACATGACGTGGTGGACGCATCGTCGGAGGGTCATGCCGCCGTCGGCGCGCAATGTCGGTTCTCCGTACCGAGGCCGTAGGCTGGTGCAGGAGGTGTGCTTATCGCACGGCAACCCCGGCAAGGACCGAAGACGAGGTAGGTGAGAGTAGCGGTGCGGGTGTTCGGTGAACTCGAGACCGTAGTCATGGCGCGGTTGTGGGAATCCGGCGGCAGCGGTACCGCCCGGGAGGTGGTCGAACAGCTTCGCACCGATCGCGAGATCGCCTACACCACAGTGCTGTCGACCATGGAGAATCTCTACCGCAAGGGTCACCTCCTGCGGGAACGGGAGGGCAAAGCGTTCCGCTACCGCACCGTGCTGAGCCATCCCGAACACATCGCCGCGCTCATGCGCGAAGCGTTGAGCGGCGGTGGCGAACACGACACAGCCGCGGTTCTGGCGCATTTCGTCGGGGAGATGAGTGCCGACGAGCTGGCAGGGCTCAAAGAGGTCATCCGCCGCCGGGGCCGGACATCGCCGAAACCATGAGCATGGCCGTCTGCCTCGCGGTTTACGCGCTGGCCTTGAGCGTTTTGGCGCCGCCATTGCTGTTGCGTGCCAATCTCCACGGTGCTGCCCCCCGCCTCGGTGTCAGCGCCTGGCTCGCCGTGATGGCCTCCGTGCTCGCGGCCTCGATCGGGGCGTTCACCCTGCTGGTGACCCATGTCCTCACCTCGGAAGGTGACATTGGTCTGATGGTGACCGGGTGCCTGGCCGGCTTGGGTTTCATCGTCCACGGCGGTTATGGCGAGTTGTTGCAGGTCAGCTTTCTAGCGCTGGCCGCGATGAGCACCCTGACGGTCGTGGTTCTGGGCAGCCGCGTGGTGCTCGCAATACGCCGTTCGCATCGGGGCAGTAGAGACCACGTCAGCGCCGCCCGGATCGCCGCCGGTGACACCTTGCCGGGGCCTGGAGGCGCCCTGATCATCGACAGCGCTCAGCGCGGGGTGTATTGCCTTGCTGGGCGACCCCACACCATCGTCATGACCCGCGGCGCGCTCGACGCCCTCGATGGCGCCGAACTGGCCGCAGTCCTCGCTCATGAACGCGCCCACCTGAGCGGACGCCACCATCATGTCCTGGCCGTCACCGCCGCTCTGGGCGCGATGCTGCCGCGGGTGCAGCTCTTCGCCAAGGGCGCCAGCGAGATCGCTCGCCTTTTGGAGATGTGCGCCGACGACGCCGCCGCCCGACGACACAGCTGCGACACCATCGTCGACGCACTTGTTGCCCTCAGCCTTCCAGGCCCCACCTCGACATCACCGATGCCGGCCGCGGCGCTTGGTGCGACGGGATTGGCCGTCACTCAGCGTGTGGAACGACTTCTATTTCCGCCGAACCGGATTCGCGCCCGCCTTTACCTCACTGTGGCGACGGGCGCGGCCCTGCTCGGACCACTCCTGGCCGCCGCGCTGATGCTTGCGCCATCGATATGCCTCTGACCCGAGGCGCAACCCGAACAGCTGCTGCGGCAACCCCAACGAGCCGACGAGCGGATCGGGTGGTCGCTGGAAGCCAGCCGCATGTAGACACCCTTCAAACGAAAGAGGTGGCTCCACTCGTCGTGCGCCTGGGTCAGTCGTCGTAGTTGGCGCGGCGGGTTCGCCCTCCTTCAGGTTGTTTGCCTTCATTAATGGCCAAGAACCGTTCGGCGCATCGGCCGGAGCAGAACCATATGTCTTGATCGTCGTGCCGCACATGGTGGCTGGTTGTGCGCGGATCAATTCGAACCCCACACACGGGGTCAACGGGATATCGGGGCGGTGGGAGCGACACGCGATACACCGCCATAGGAGATGCGATATTGCGGAGCGCGGTGGCGCCCAAAGAGCGGACCGCGAGACCCAACCCTTCGCATGCGGGCAGTATCGGATCGGTGACTATTGCCTGGCCTGCGCCGGCCAGCGCTGTCACGCGTGCGGCGGTGTTAACCGCATGCCCGAAGAAATCGTTGTCACGTTCGACGGCGCTCCCGTGATGGATTCCGACTCGGAGCACGAGGAAGCCGTCTTCGGCAGCGGCGCGATCGGCCAGCGCCACGATCGTCGCCATCATCTGTTCAGGACCAGGGGCGCGCAGCATCACCGCGTCCCCCATGCTTTTCACCAGGCTGACATGAACGGTGAGCGAGTCTCGCGCGAGGTCTACCAGCCGCCCGGCGAGAAGGGCGGCTTCCTCGTCGCCGCACATCTCAGTCAAGGCCGTAAAGCCGGACAGATCGACGAAAGCGAACGTTGCGTCCGCTGCAGCGGCCTCACCCATGGTTGGCCATTCTCACTCACGTCGCCCGTCGTTACTGTCGATCTGTGCGCTTCAGGCCTACCGCGGCGGCGGCCATCACCGTGCACCACCGTTGACGAGCGGCTTGGTGGCGACACCGAGCAGATAATCGCCCCGAATGCGGGTGACAGAGCCGAGGATGAGCAGGCCGTGCCGGCGGAGTTCGTCAACAAACTGTTCAGCGGTGAAGCGGTCGTCGGTGGGATGGTCGAACAGTCGCCGGTAGGTCGGGCGGTCGAGGGCGTGTTTGGTGACCTCTTCGAAGTAGAACCGTCCACCGGGGGCGAGCACCCGCGCGGCTTCTGCCACCGCGGTACGCCACTGCGGAATGTGGTGGATGATGCCGAAGTCGAACACCGCGTCGTAGCTGTCGTCGTCAGCGTCGAGCGCGGCCCGCAGGTCCGTGGCACTGCCACGGACCAAGGTGACCCGATTTCCGCAGGGTGCCAGCCGCTTACGGGCGCGATCGATCATCGTCGGATCCAGATCGAGGGCATCGATCCGGTCGGCGCCGAAGCGTTGTAGCACCAGCTGTGAGCCGTAGCCCGGTCCACAGCCAATCTCGAGGGCTGTACTGCCCGGCGGGATACGGCCCCCTAAGCGCAGCAGTACCGGCACTTCGTAGAAACGTTGCAGCCACCGCCGGGGCGGCGAATTGATCAGGGCAGTCTCGACCCGATTCATCAACACCTCAGAACCCTTTCCCTTCACGGCAGCCATCGCTCTATAAGGGTGCGACATCGCCAGCTAATAATCTACATACGACGCTATCATCGGTGTTTGACGATGAAAAGGGTGTGCGACGATCGGTCTTGTCCGGCACGCCGTCATCGGAGGTGATTCTGTCGTTCAGCTTGCGGATCGACCGAACCAGCGGTGTCGTCGGGTGACGGCGAATTCGGCTTTCTCGTCGGCCAGGTCGGTGGAGGGCCCGATGAAGGGGGCGGTGGGTTTGGACCCGGAGAGGAAGTCGGCGTCGACCTTACCGACCCGTCCATCGCCGAACTCGATGTAGCAGACCCCGCGCCCGGAATACTTGGCGGTAAATGGTGTCCCGTGCAGCTGTGCGGCGATGTGGGCGGCAACGGTGCCGGCAGCGTCTTCGGCGTAAACCCCGGCGCGGGGTACGGGTGCGTCGGCGCAGTCGCCGATGGCATACACACCAGCATGTTTGGTGGCGAGCGTGGCGGGGTCGACGGCGATCCATCCGTCGTTGCCTCCAGCAGTCAGCCCGGAGGCGTCGATCACGTCGGGGACGCGGTGTTTGGGGATGCCGATGAACAAGTCGTAGGGCTCGGTGTCGGTGTCGGTGTGGGCTAGGTGTTGGTTCGGGTCCAGTGAATGGATCTTGGTCTCAGGCCGGTAGATGATGCAACGTTCGGCCATGGCGGTGATCAGCGCTTCGGATGTTTCCGGGGAGACCGGGATCGGAGAGGGCATGGGGCTGATCACCTTGATGGTGACGGCGTCGCGGATGCCCCGCTCGACCAAGTGGGCATGTAGCAGCAGGACTGCCTCGTAGGGTGCTGGCGGGCACTTGAAGGGGACGCTGAGGACGCCCAGCACGATGGTGCCGCTGGTGAATTCAGCGAGGCGGTCGCGCAGTCGAGCGGCGCCATCCACCGTGTAGAAGTCGTAGCCGTCCTCGGTGAAGCCAGGGGTGGCTTCGGGCTCGTAGTCGGCGCCCAGGGCGATGACGAGGAAGTCGGGCTGATAGTCGGATTGGTCGGTGACGACGCGACGGGTGGCCGGGTCGATGGAGGTGATGCGTTCCTGGCGGAACTCCACGCCGGGCCTGGTCAGCTCGGCATACGGAATGCGGACATCCTCGGGGGTGCGATTCGTGAACAACACGTCGAGCTTGGAAAAGCCGAAGGTAAACCCGTCGTTGTGGTCGATCAGGATGACGTGCAGGTCGGCGAGGGTGTCGGAGAGTTGGGCGGCTAATTCCAGGCCGCCAAATCCGGCACCCAGGATCAGTACGGTCTTCTTCATTGGAGCGTCCCTCTTTCGTTGTAGTCGGACAATTGTTGATTCAGTCGGGGTCGGTACCGCACCCGAATGGGGTGGGCGCTGACGAGTGGTCAAATCTCGATGGGCCGGATTGACGTCACCCCCATTGCGTCATCCCGCCCACACCTTGGTCGACACAGCGTTTCGGGCCGAAGAATCCCAGGCTTCGCGCGCCGTGAACCGGCTTCCCGACCTGCAGACGACGTAACGCAGTGTCCGGGATGTCGACGAGACGCGCGGCCAGCACCTTTGATAGGCAGCGCGCCAAGGAAATGATGCACTGGTATTCCTAGGGCTTCGCGGGCATCCGCCACCCGACTGGCCGGCCGCGCCCCGCCTGGCAGCCAACTCGTCGACGGTGACTTCACAGGTTCATTCACCCTTCCTGTATACCCCCGCCGGTATACCCTGTCGATGGGTGGCGAAGTCACGGTCCGCCCTGATTTATTGAAATGCAAGGGCGGCCCGACCCTGCCTCTCCGACCACGGCGCGCCCCGTTTGCACCGAGCGCCACGACTGGCGTCGCAACGATCGGGTAGATACCCGGTGGGGTATACGATGGAACTACTGTTACGGAAGGGGTTTGGCGATGGTCGGCGATCAGGACAGCATCGTAGTGGTGCTCAATCGGTTGCGTCGTGCGCATGGTCAACTCGCGGGCGTGATCGCGATGATCGAGCAGGGCCGCGACTGCAAGGACGTGGTAACCCAGCTTGCCGCGGTGTCGCGCGCGCTGGACAAGGCCGGTTTCAAGATCGTGGCCACGGGTTTGCGAGAGTGCCTGGCCGGGCAGGTCGAAGGTGGGGCAGCGCCGATGACCGAGGCCGAGTTGGAGAAGCTGTTCTTGGCGTTGGCATGAAGGATGCGTGCAGTGCCTGGTATCGGCGTCGGAGACCGTGATGACTGACCTGCGGTGTGCTGCGTGAGAGCGTGCGTCCGGGCGTCGAAGCGGTGTCGCCGGTGACTGTGGTCATCACCTTGGTGCTGGGTGCGGTGATCGGGGTGCTGTTGGGGTTGCTCGGCGGCGGCGGGTCGATCCTGGCGGTCCCGGCGCTGGTCTATGCGCTCGGCCTCGGGGTCGAGCAGGCGATCCCCATGTCGCTCATCGTGGTGGCGGTGGCCTCGGCGGTGGGGGTGTTGCCCAGGTTGCGCGCTGGACAGGTGCAGTGGCGCCTGGCCGCTGTCTTCGCGGTGGCCGGCATACCGGCCGCCCTGCTCGGCAGCGCCATCGGCGAGCGCCTGCCTCAGCGGGTTCTGATGATCGGCTTCGCGATCCTCATGATCGGCGCCGGCCTGCGAATGTTGACCGATTCCACCGACGCCGGCACTGCCTGCACCGTCGGCGATGGCGGCATCAACTGGCGTCGCTGCGCACCGCGGTCCATTCCGGCGGGCTTCGCGGTCGGCCTGCTGACCGGGCTGTTCGGTGTGGGCGGTGGATTCGTCATCATTCCCGCCCTGGTGCTGTTGCTCGGTGTGCAGATGTCCGTCGCGATCGGCACCTCGCTGCTGATCATCGTCGCCAATTCCGCGGCCGGGGCGCTCTTTCACCTCGATGGGGCAAGCATCGACTGGTCCATTACAGCGGCGTTCGTTGCGACTGCGATCGGCGGCTCACTGGTCGCCGGGCACTATGGCGCCAGACTCGACACCGGCCGGTTGCAACACTGGTTCGCTTACCTGGTCTTCGCCGTGGCGGCATATGTCCTGCTGGACACGCTCGTCCTGACCTAACTGATCCCACCTTCATCAGCTGCCCCGTCCAAGAGGCTTCGATCCATACTGGCGGGGGTGAACATACTTTCAGCAATCCAGAAACCAGAAGGGAGTCTTTTCGTGGACGTCACGATTATCGACACCTCCAGTCTCGGCGACCGTAGTTACTTGGTCAGCAGCGGTTCGACGGGGGTCGTGATCGATCCGCAGCGTGACATCGACCGAGTGCTGGGCCTGGCCCAGCGGCGTGGGGTGCAAATCACCCACGTGCTGGAAACCCACATCCACAACGACTACGTCACCGGCGGATTGGAACTCGCCCGCACGGTGAGCGCCGAGTACGTGGTGCCCGCCGGCGACCAGGTGGACTACGAACGCCGCCCGGCGTGCGACGGGGATGTCATCGACGCCGGACCGATCCAGTTGGAGGTGATGCACACTCCCGGTCACACCCACCACCACGTCAGCTATGTGCTGCGCGACATCACCGGTGCGGTGACCGCAGTGTTCACCGGCGGATCCATGCTGCACGGCACCACCGGGCGCACCGATCTGTTGGGCGCCGAACACACGCACGAGTTGACCCGTGCCCAGTACCAGTCGGTGCACCGACTGGCAGCGGTGCTCCCCGATGCCACCTCGGTCTATCCCACCCACGGGTTCGGCAGTTTCTGCTCGGCGACCCCCGGCAGTGGTGATTCCTCGACCATCGCCGAGCAACGCCTGAGCAATCCGGCGCTCACCCAAGACGAGCAGGCCTATGTCGCGGAGCTGCTCGAGGGACTGTCGGCCTATCCCGCGTACTACGCCCACATGGGAGTGATTAACCAGGCTGGACCAGCTCCGGTGGACCTCTCGTTACCCGAACCGGTCGATCCCGAGGAGGTGCGGCGACGCATCGACGCTGGCCAGTGGGTAGTCGATCTGCGGAATCGCACCGCCTTCGCCGCAGGGCATCTCAGCGGCACGCTCGGGTTCGAACTGTCTGGCAGCTTCGTAACCTACCTGGGCTGGCTTCACCGGTGGGGCGAACCACTGACCCTGATCGGGGAAACACTCGATCAGATCGCTGAGGCCCGCCGCGAACTGGTCCGCATAGGCGTCGACCACCTCGACGGCGCCGCCACAGGAAACATCGACGATCTACGCGCCGGATCAACACTGCGCTGCTATCGGACCGCCGGTTTCGCCGACCTCGCCGAAACCCTAGGCAGTGGCGAGGATTTCGTCGTGCTCGACGTGCGACAACGCCAAGAGCACGACACCAGCCGCATCCCCGGCGCGATCAACATCCCGCTGCACCTACTCGCCGACCGCCTTCACGAACTGCCTGACATGCCGATCTGGGTGCACTGCGGCTCCGGGTACCGAGCGTCGATCGCCGCCTCCATCATCGACCGGGAAGGGGGCGTCGTGGTGCTCGTCGATGACGAGTACAGCACCGCGGACACCCTGGGCCTCACCTCCACACGACAACCCACCGACTCAACGTGACCATGGGAGGCCAGCAGCCCCGATAAGTGCCACCTGGCTGAATTGCATCAGGCGCAAGGCCAACAGATCGCCCTCAGCGTTCCATTGATGGCGGCGGCTTCACACCTTCCGCTCAGCCCCCTGGGACCGCAGCCGGCGTAAGCGGACACTCCAGGCGCGAAGTATCGCCGGGGACCATGTATCATCGTCAAATGGCGATGAATGTGTCGGATGATTGCGCGGCTGTCGGCTCAGCAGGTGGAACCTCTTCGAATCTGAATGCTGCGGTAGCGCTGTTTCATAGTCTCTCCGATTCCGCCCGGCTGGCGATCGTGCGCCGCCTGGCCGACGGTGAGGCGCGCGTGGCTGACTTGATCGGCGAGCTGGGGTTGGCGCAGTCCACTGTCTCAGCCCATGTCGCCTGTCTGCGGGACTGCGGTCTCGTGATCGGACGCCCCGAAGGCCGGCAGATGTTCTACTCGCTGACCCGACCGGAACTCATGGATCTGCTGGCCTCAGCGGAGACGCTGCTGGCCGCGACCGGCAACACGGTGGCGTTGTGCCCCAACTACGGAACCAACGCCCACACAACGACGACGATCGATACCGAGGAGCCCCGCCGATGAGTGACGCCTGCGGATGCGGCAACGACGAGCCCCGCGACACCGACGAACGGGACGGTGAGCCCGAACGGCTCTGGCAGATCAAGGAATTGCAGTTCGCCGCCATCTCCGGAGTCTTCCTGCTGGCTTCCCTGATCGCCGGAGGAGTCGATGCCGCCGAGTCGGTCGTGCTCACTCTGGAAGCGATCGGGCTGCTGGCCGGTGCCTACACCTTCGTGCCGTCTACCCTCAGACGGCTGGCCAAAGGCAAGATCGGCGTCGGCACGCTGATGACGATCGCCGCCGTCGGCGCGGTGATCCTCGGGGAAGTCGGCGAGGCCGCGATGCTGGCCTTCTTGTTCTCGATCAGCGAAGGGCTGGAAGAATATTCGTTGACCCGCACCCGCCGCGGGCTGCGCGCCCTGTTGTCACTGGTGCCCGACGAGGCGACCGTTCTACGCGATGGCGGCGAAAAGACCGTTGCGCCTGCGGAATTGCGGATCGGTGACCGTATGGTGGTCAAGCCCGGTGAGCGTCTCGCCACCGACGGCATCATCCGTCATGGCCGCACCGCGCTCGATGTTTCGGCCATTACCGGTGAGTCGGTTCCCGTGGAGGCCGGTCCCGGAGACGAGGTGTTCGCCGGGTCGATCAATGGCACCGGTGTGCTTGAGGTCGAGGTCACCACCACGGCCGAGGACAACTCGCTGGCCCGCATCGTGCGCATCGTGGAGGCCGAGCAATCCCGCAAGGGTTCCTCGCAGCGCCTGGCCGATCGCATCGCCAAACCACTGGTGCCCGGAATCATGATCGCCGCGGCGTCGATCGCGGTAATCGGCAGCGTGTTCGGCGACCCGGCCACGTGGATCGAACGCGCCTTGGTGGTGCTGGTCGCCGCGTCACCGTGCGCACTGGCGATTTCTGTGCCAGTCACGGTCGTCGCCGCCATTGGCGCCGCCAGCAAGCTGGGATCACTGGTCAAGGGCGGCGCCGCACTTGAAGGGCTCGGCAGAATCCGCGGGGTTGCCTTGGACAAGACCGGCACACTGACCGCCAATCGGCCCGCCGTCATCGAAGTCGTCACAATCAACGGATCGACCTCGGAACAGGTGCTGGACCTGGCCGCAGCGTTGGAGTCGCGCAGCGAGCATCCCCTCGCCGCTGCGATCCTGGCCGCCGTTAAAGAGGTCACCCCAGCCACTGACGTCGAAGCCGTCACCGGAGCCGGACTCACCGGACATCGCGATGGGCACGCCATCCGGCTGGGCCGCCCCGGCTGGCTCGACCCAGGCCCACTGGCCGGTGACGTCACCCGGATGCAGCAGGCCGGTGCCACCGCCGTCCTCGTCGAAGTTGCCGGTCAGGTGGTGGGCGCCGTTGCCGTGCGCGACGAGCTGCGCCCCGAAGCCGCCGAAGTCATCGCCCAACTGCGCCGCGACGGCTACCACGTGGCCATGCTCACCGGCGACAACCACACCACCGCAGCGAGTTTGGCCCGCGATGTCGGTATCGAGGACGTGCACGCCGAGCTGCGCCCCGAGGACAAGGCCCGACTGATCGAACAGCTTCGCAGCCAGCGTCCCACAGCGATGGTCGGCGACGGGGTCAACGACGCTCCCGCGCTGGCCACCGCCGACATCGGCATCGCCATGGGAGCGATGGGCACCGACGTTGCCATCGAAACAGCCGACGTGGCGTTGATGGGCGAAGACCTGCGCCACCTTCCTCAAGCGTTCCGGCACGCCCGCCGTGCGCGGCGAATCATGTTGCAGAACCTCGGTCTATCCCTCGGGCTGATCATCGTGCTGATGCCGCTGGCGCTGTTCGGCATCCTCGGACTGGCCGCCGTCGTGCTCGTCCACGAACTCGCCGAGATCATCGTCATTGCCAACGGGGTGCGCGCTGGGCGTACCAAACCGCTGGCCGATGCGGCACTGCACGAGGTGGCGCGACCGATACGCGCGGCCGTCGTGGGTGCGCCGTCGTGACCACCGACCACACCGACACCGACACCCGAGTGAGACGGGGGCGGATCGCCCTTGCCGCCACGGTGGTCACCGTGGCGGCACTTGACCTGGGCTTGAAGGCGTGGGCCGGTCGCGCACTGACCGGCGGCAACTCAACAGATCTCGGGCTGCTAGATCTGCGGCTGGCGTTCAACCCCGGTGTGGCATTCAGTCTCGGGGACACCCTGCCGCCAGCGGCCCTGCTCGGCGTCACCGGCCTGATCGTGGCCGGTTTGGCAGTGTTCGCGGTACGCCTCACGCGCACCGCGGCGCTGCCCGTCGTGCTGGCACTTGCGGCGATGCTGGGTGGGGCGGTGGCCAACGTGATCGACCGCGCCGCTGATGGGCAGGTCACCGACTACCTACACACTGGCTGGTTTCCCACCTTCAACCTCGCTGACGTCTTCGTCGTCACCGGGGCAGCCGCCCTCGTTGTGGCTAGTTGGCGGGCAAGCGATACCGCAGACTCGGAGGTAAACGGATGATCTTGTCCTCAGTGCTGCCCGCAATCGGCCTGTTCATCGTCACCAACATCGACGACATCATCGTGCTCTCACTGTTTTTCGCCCGCGGCGCAGGACAACGCGGAACCACGGCCCGGATCACCGCAGGCCAATACCTGGGATTCGCCGGGATTCTGGGTGCGGCTGTGCTCGTGACGCTGGGTGCCGGAGCGTTCCTTCCCCCAGAAGTGATCCCGTACTTCGGACTCATCCCCCTCGCCCTGGGACTGTGGGCGGCGTGGCAAACCTGGCGCGGCAACGATGATGATGATGACGACGACGGCAAAGTCGCTGGCAAGAACGTCGGCGTGTTAACCGTCGCAGCAGTCACCTTCGCCAACGGCGGCGACAACATCGGCGTCTACGTTCCGGTGTTCTTGAGCGTGGGACCGGCGGCCGTGGTGGCTTACTGTGCCGTGTTCCTCGTGCTCGTCTCGGTGCTGGTCGTCGCCGCCAGATTCGTCGCCACCCGCCGGCCGATCGCAGAAGTCCTCGAACGCTGGGAACACGTCCTCTTCCCGATCGTCCTGATAGGCCTGGGCATCGTGATCCTCGTCAGCGGTCTCGCCTTCGAGAACTAGGCAGCCACGAACACCAGCGGTGCACTCCGGCGCCAACATGAACCATCGAGAGGACTCCTCGTGACTAGCCTTAGGCAAATCGTCGCCGTCGTGGCAGCCCTTATCGTCGCAGCCACGGTTGCCGGCTGCACCACCGGCGAGGGCGCCGTCGCCCAAGGCGGCACCTTTGACTTCGTATCGCCCGGCGGACAGACCGCGATCTTCTATGACCCTCCCTCCACACGAGGCACGATCGGGGATCTAACCGGACCCGATCTGTTTACCGACGCACCGATCCGGTTGTCGGATTTCACCGGGAAAGTGGTCCTCATCAATGTGTGGGGCTCCTGGTGTGCGCCATGCCGCACCGAAACTCCAGAACTGGAAACGGTTTACGCCGAATACCGTGACCGCGGCGTGCAGTTCCTGGGTATCGACGTCCGCGACAACCGCGACACCGCACGCGATTTCGTCACCGACCGCGACGTTCAATATCCCTCCATCTTCGACCCATCGCTGCGCAGCCTCATCACGCTGGGACGCACCTATCCAACCAGCGTCGTACCCACCACCATGGTCCTCGACCGCCAGCACAGAGTTGCAGCGGTGTATCTCATGGCACTACTGGCCGAAGACCTACGGCCGCTACTGGACCGGCTGACCACCGAGCCCTGACATATTGCATAGTGGCGAACCGGCCGCAGTACCCGCAGCACTCGCATCGTGGGGGTATCTGACCACGCCGCTAGGGATGCCTGACACGTTCGGCCAGCACCGCGCGGAAGCGCGGACAACTGGCGAGGTCGCCGTGTTCACAGCCGAGCGCGGTGTCGATAAGGGCGAGTGCGGCTTGGGCTTCGACGACGCGCTGGCTCAGCGCGTCGTACTGGTGTTGCAAGACCCTGTTGCGCTCGGCTGGGGTGGCTGCGGTCAACATCGCACGAATACTGTCAAGACTCATCCCGGCCGCCTTCGCCTGCACAATCGCGGCCACTCGATAGCGATCCGCAAGGCCGTACATTCGGTGACCCGTCGAGGTGCGGCGCGGAACCACCAACCCCATCTATTCCCAGTGACGCAGCACATGGGTAGCCAGCCCGAAATGTTCGGCCAACTCGCCGATCGAAATTTCTCGGCCCTCACCGCTTGACTTCATGTCGACATTAACGCGCACGCTGGCGGCCGTGTCTACAACCCTTCCCTTCTGCGGCCGCGGCACCGGCGTGGTCCGCGAGAACATCAACTTCGAATCCGGCGGCCAACGATGCGAGGGGTGGCTGTACCGGCCAACGAGTCCCCCACCGCATCCCTGCGTGGTGCTAGCCCATGGCATCGGCGGTATCCGAAGCGCGGCCTTGCCCGATTTCGCGATCCGCTTCGCCGCCGTCGGCATAGCCGCCCTCACCTTCGATTACCGCCACCTGGGCACCAGCGCCGGTGAACCCCGCGGCCTGATCGACATCAGGCGACAGCGCGCCGATGACCGCGCAGCCATCTCTCTCGTCCGCCGCTTCAGCGGCATCGATCATGACCGAATCGCCCTGTGGGGCACTTCTTTTGGCGGTGGACATGTACTTGCCACCGCCGGCCGCGACCACGACATCGCCGCGGCGATCATACAAAATCCGTTCGTCGACGGGCGCGCCGCAGCCGCCGCGGCAATCCGCTACGCCCGCCGACGGCATGGCTATCGGATGGCATGGCGAGGGATCCGCGACAACTTGCGTGCACGATGCGGCCGCGAACCCCTACGGATCGAGCTGGCCGGAGCACCCGGCTCAATGTCGATGTTGACCACACCCGATGCCGCCGCCGGATTTGCGTCGATCATGCCCGCCGACCCGGTCGGCTGGGAGCCCACGATCCCCGCCCGGATCGTGCTGCAGATGCGCGCCGACCGGCCGGCGCGCCGGGCCAATCTGGTGTCATGCCCGCTTCTGGTGTCCGTCTGCGACGGCGACGCCATTGCACCGCCCCAACCCGCGATCGAAGTGGCCAAGCACGCGCCGCGCGGAGAGCTACAACGCTACCCCATCGGGCATTTCGACCTATTCAATGAACCTTGGATAGATCGCGTCGTCAACGATCAGATCGCATTCTTGCGCCGCACCCTTCTACAACCCCATACCGAACAGAGGTGACCAGCATTGACATCGACGATGCTCGCCCCTACGCCCCGACTACCTCGGGTACCCCTTAGTGTCGCCGGTCGAGCACCCGATGCAGCCATCCCAACACTTGTCCTGTTGGGCTAAGCAAGCTGAATCGGGCTCGGGACGATGCGCAGGTAAGCCCGGGGTGCTTGCCACCCGTTCGGATAGATCTGGCGGGCTTCCTCGTCGCTGACCGAATTGGAGATGATCACATCGTCGCCTTGGCGCCACTGCGCCGGAGTGGCGACCTTGTGGGTGGCGGTCAACTGCAGCGCGTCGATCACGCGCAGCACCTCATCGAAGTTGCGTCCGATGGTCATCGGGTAGATCAGCACCAGTGCGATGGTCTTGTCGGGGGAAATCACAAAGACGTTGCGCAGCGTCGCATTCTGCGCGGGAGTTCGGTCAGTGGGGTCCCCGGCGGCGTCGGCGGGCAGCATCCCGTAGGCCTTGGACACCGCGAAATCGGTGTCGGCGATCATCGGATAATTGGGCGCGACGCCCTGGGTATCGGCGATGTCTTGTGACCAGCTGGCGTGGTTGTCGAGCGGATCGACCGACAGCCCGATGATCTTGACGTCGCGCCGGTCGAATTCGGTTTTGATCTTGGCCATGTAACCCAGTTCGGTGGTACACACCGGGGTGAAATCGCGGGGATGGGAGAACAGCACCGCCCAGCCATCGCCGATCCAGTCGTGAAACCGAAGCCGACCTTCGGTGGTATCGGCCTCGAAATCCGGGGCGGTGTCGCCGATCGTCAGAGTCATCGCAAACCTCTAATCTCAGGGAGAGGCACGTCCCCCTCCTTCTACTGTCTACGTACCTGAACAGTAGAAAGTTATTTCCATCTGCGCCACTACGGCTGGTACAGGCGATAGTGGAAGTAAACGAGGGTGACGATGCGGTCCGGCCGGTCGATGGTGGGGCGGCGATGGAGGCGCGGTAGACCGACGCGCAGCGCATGCGCACGTCGCGCCGGGGACGTGGCCAGCCAAGACTGCGGGCGGCGGGGCCAAAGGCACCGGGACCACGGTGCCGAGTTGTCGCCCATGGGCTGTCGTGGCGACAGGACAGGCACCGACACACCTCCCCCGGCTTGGATGACGCGCTGCCGTATTGTGCATGGCCGTTGAGTCACCAACGATTTCGGCGCAGACGGTCTACGGCTGAAGCCGCATCTGCGCATTACACGCCCGTCAAACGAGGGGTTGCGTGAGCGTCTCGAAACCGTTCCCAGCTATGGTACTAACCTCTGTAGTAGATACGTAGGTGATGACATGATGCAGATGGGCGTGGGCGGACCCAGTAGCTGGAGTGCAGAAGCGGTCGCAATGCGCAGCCGCCGATGAACGGATTCACCGAGATCGCCATGTCAGGGCACGTGCTGCTGGCGGTGCTGGTATCGGCATTGGCCGGATTGGTGTCTTTTGCCTCGCCCTGCGTGATTCCCCTGGTGCCGGGATACCTGTCCTACCTTGCAGCGGTCGTCGGGGTCGACGAGCAAAGCCAATCGACATCGCGAAGTGCGCGGCTGCGAGTAACTGCGGCCGCTGGATTGTTCATCGCCGGCTTCACAGCGGTGTTCCTGATGGGCACCATCGCGATCCTGGGTCTAACGGCGACGGTGATCACCAATCAGGTGTTGCTGCAGCGTATCGGCGGCGCCGTCACCATCCTGATGGGCCTGGTCTTCATGGGCTTCGTGCCCGCGCTGCAACGCCAGGCCCGGTTCACCCCGAAGTCGATGTCGACCATCGCGGGTGCGCCGCTGCTGGGCGGGGTGTTCGGCCTGGGCTGGACCCCGTGTCTGGGGCCCACACTCACTGGCGTGATTGCGATGTCCTCGGCCACAAATGGATCGGCCATCGCCCGCGGGGTAGTCCTCGTCGTGGCCTACTGTCTAGGTCTGGGCATTCCCTTTGTCCTGTTGGCGTTGGGATCTGCACGCGCGGTGCACGCGATGGGGTGGCTTCGTCGAAATACCAGGGAAATCCAGATCTTCGGCGGTGTACTGCTGGTCGCCGTGGGACTAGCGCTGGTGAGCGGGCTGTGGAACGAATTCATCTCTTGGGTCCGTGACACCTTCGTCACCAACACCACGCTGCCGATATGACACCAACTTTGCCCTGAGAGTTGAGTCCCGCATAGTGGTGTAGCGCGGTTGCTGGGTTCGTCATCGTGTCGGTGATGGACGTAAAGCGGCCACCGCGTGATCCTTCGAGTCAACCTTCCACAGAATCCTCGAGGAGCATCACGATGACCGCACCCCACATTGTCGACCCTGCAGGCCTTCTTGGCGAGGCCCTCTCCGAAGCCTCGCCAGATTTGATGCGCTCACTGCTGCAGACCGTGATCAACGCCCTGCTGTCGGCGGATGCTGATGCCGTCGTGGGCGCCGAATGGGGCCAGCCCACACCGGGACGGCGAGCGCAGCGCAACGGCTACCGTCACCGCGGCCTGGACACCCGGGTGGGCACCATCGATGTCGCAGTTCCCAAGCTGCGCACGGGAACCTACTTTCCCGACTGGCTGCTCGAACGCCGCAAGCGGGCCGAATCAGCGCTGATCACCGTTGTGGCCGACTGCTACCTGGCCGGCGTCTCCACGCGGCGGATGGACAAGCTGGTCAAGACCCTGGGCATCGATTCGCTAAGCAAATCGCAGGTCAGCCGCATGGCCACCGACCTCGACGAGCACGTCGAGCAGTTCCGCCACCGCCCCCTCGATTCCGCTGGCCCGTTCACCTTCGTCGCCGCGGACGCGTTGACGATGAAGGTGCGCGAAGGCGGGCGGGTGGTCAACGGGGTCGTGCTGCTGGCCACCGGCGTCAACGGCGACGGACACCGCGAAGTCCTGGGCATGCGCGTGGTCACCAGCGAGACTGGCCCGGCCTGGAACGAGTTCTTCGCCGACCTGGTCGCCCGCGGGCTGGCCGGCGTACGACTGGTCACCAGCGACGCCCACGCCGGCCTACGCGAAGCGATCGCGGCCAACCTGCCCGGAGCGGCCTGGCAGCGGTGTCGCACCCACTACGCGGCCAACCTGATGAGCATCTGCCCCAAGAGCATGTGGCCGGCAGTCAAAGCGATGCTGCACAGCGTCTATGACCAACCTGACGCACCCGCGGTGGCCGCGCAATTCGACCGGCTCATCGACTACGTCACCGACAAACTGCCCGCCGTGGCCGAACACCTCAGTGCTGCACGCGAAGACATCCTGGCCTTCACCGCATTCCCCAAAGACGTCTGGACCCAGATCTGGTCCAACAACCCCGCCGTTATCTGTAGTGCTGCGGTGAGCGTCTTTCATGTGGACCACGAAGTCTCGAAGTGGTCGGTTCTGCGTTCTGGATGTGGTTATCTCCAGCCGTCCATGAAGCAGAGCCTGGAGGATCGATGTGCTTGTTGTGAAGGTGGTTTCACCGCTCTCGTCGCGTGAATCGTTCACCGTCCTCGGCGAGGACGGTGTGCCGGTGGCACCGGTGGAGCGGTATCTGAAGTATTTGACCGACATAGAGCGGTCGCCGAACACGATCAAGGCCTATGCCCATGATCTGAAGGACTGGTTCACGTTCCTGGGCGGGTGCGGCCTGGACTGGCGGTCGGTGAGTCTGGAGGATATCGGCGCGTTCGTCGCCTGGCTGCGGCTGCCCACGGCGCTGCGGCAGGGCGCGATCGCCGTGCTGCCCTCGGTGGAGCATCACTGCGGCGAGTCAACGGTGAACCGGAAGCTGTCGGCGTTGGCGGCGTTCTATCTGCACGCCGTTCGCGACGGGATCGAGGTCGGCGAGCTGCTGACGACCTGGCAGATCGGAGGGTCGAGAGGCGGTTGGAAGCCGTTTCTGCACCACATCAGCAAGCACATGCCGCTACCCCGGCGAACAGTGTCGTTGAAGGCGCCGAAGAAGCTGCCGCGAGTGCTGATCCCCGGCGAGATCCAAACACTGCTGGACGCGTGTGACCGGTTGCGGGATCGGTTCCTGTTGGCGCTGCTCTATGACACCGGGATGCGCATCGGTGAGGCGCTGGGGCTGCGTCACAGCGACATCGCCGCCGCTGATCGGCAGATCACAGTTTGTCGGCGTGACAGCGACAACCGAGCCCGCGCCAAATCGTTGACGGTCCGGACCGTTCCGGTGAGCGCGGAACTGATTCGGTTGTATGCCGATTACCTTCACGCTGAATACGGCGACCTCGACAGCGACTACGTTTTCGTCAACCTCTGGGGGCGGCCACACGGCCATCCGTTGACCTATAGCGCGGTCTACGACCTGGTCCGCCGTTTGCGCCGGCGCACGGACATCGACTTCGACCCGCATTGGCTGCGCCACACCGCAGCGACCAGGATGCTGCGCGACGGGATCGGATTGGAGGTCGTGGCCAAGCTGCTCGGCCACGCCAATGTCACCGTCACCGCCGCGACATACGGGCATCTGAACGTGGAGGACGCCCGCAAGGCGATGGAGCACGCGGGCTGGTTCATCGGAAAGGCCCAGGTGAACCTATGACCGCCCTGGAGCCCAACTCAACGCCGGGCCTGCTGGGCCTGCTCATAGCCGGTGTTCGCGCCGAATTCCGCAGCGACGCATTGGAGTTCGCCTCGGACGACGCCGTATTCGGTGGAGGGTCCTGCCGCGTCACCGACTGCGGACGCAGCGCCCGTGGCCATGGCCTCTGTCAAGGTCACCACCAGCGATGGGCCAACGCGGGCCGCCCCGACCTCGAAGAGTTCACTGCCTCGACCGACCCGCGTTGGCGCAAACATCGCCCCAACCAGGCATGTCGGGTCGACGGCTGCGGTTACGGGTCGGCTCGCCGCGGATTGTGTCAGCTGCACGCGCAACGGTGGGAACGCGCCGGGCGACCGCCCCTGACCTCGTGGTTACGTGATCCGCTGCCGGTGAAACAGCCCCGGCCCGGCGCGACCTGCCAGATCGGGCACTGCTCGTTATGGCCGCAGGCCAAGTCGCCGCTATGCCATTCCCACACCAACACTTGGAAAGCGAACGACCGCAACGATATCGACGAGTTCGTCGCAAGATTCGAATCCAACGACACACCGGCAAACGAGACGATTCAGCTCGGGATGCTCACGCCGCAGCTCAAACTGGAGATGCAGTACGTACTGCAGCAACGCCACGACGACCGACGCGGCAAGCTGACGCCGGCCGTTGTCGCCAGGGTGGTCCGACTACTGATAGACACCGCCACCACCTCGCTGCTCGACTTCGACGCCGACCAATGGCGGCAACGCTCAGCCGTGCTACTCAACGACACGAGATCTCGCGGCTTGCTGCTCTATGCCCACCTCACCATGCTGGACTTGGCCGAGGCCGGAGGTTGGGAAGCCGAATACCCACGCGACGTCTGGCGGATGCACCGGCTCGGCTACGAAGGCCACTACACACTGCGGTTCGACCGCATCCCGCAACCCTGGCTCAGAGAGCCGGCCAAACGATGGATCCGGCTGCGCCTCTCACGCGGACTCAACCTCGAAGCAGGCGGTGGACGCCCGCTGCTGGCCATCGCCCGATTCGGACGATTTCTCGCTGACGTCGACATCGACGACATCAGCCGGATCGACCGGGAACTGCTCGAACGCTACCTCGCGCACCTGAACCAGGAATACAGCCCACAGCGCCGAGGCGCCCACATCGGCCTGCTCAATGGGTTCTTTGCCGCGATCCGCCAACATTGCTGGGCCACAGGACTTCCCGACACTGCGATGTTCTTCGCCGAGGACCACCCCAAGCGCGGCGAACACCTGCCCAGAGCGTTGGCCGAACACGTCATGACCCAGCTCGAACACCACGACAACCTCGACCAGTTCAACAACCCTGCCTATCGACTGATCACCGTCATCCTGATGCGTTGCGGGCTCCGGATCACCGACGCCCTGCGATTGCGCGGCGACTGCGTCACCACAGACGCCGACGGGGCACCCTATCTGCGCTACTTCAACCACAAGATGAAGCGGGACGCCCTTGTTCCGATCGCCCCAGACCTCGTCGACATGATCGGCCACCAACGCCGACTCGTCTCCGAACGCTGGCCCGGCGGCACTGGACTGCTGTTCCCGCGCCCCACCAAGAACATCGACGGCCAAGTCCCCCTGGGGATCCCGACCTACCGCGAGGCGATGCACCGATGGCTCGCAGCCTGCGACATCCGCGACGAGCACAACCGGCGGGTGCATTTGACGCCGCACCAGTGGCGCCACACGCTCGGCACCCGCCTGATCAACCGCGACGTTCCGCAAGAGGTCGTGCGCCACATCCTCGACCACGACTCACCGCAGATGACCGCCCACTACGCTCGCCTGCACGACACCACCGTCCGCCGAGCCTGGGAAGCCGCCCGCAAAGTCGACAGCCACGGGCGTGAGGTCAACCTCGACCCAGACGGACCGATGGCCGACGCCGCTTGGGCCAAACAACGCCTCGGTCGCGCCACCCAAGCCCTACCCAACGGCTACTGCGGTCTGCCCGTCCAACAGAGCTGCCCACACGCCAACGCCTGCCTGACTTGCCCCATGTTCCTCACCACCCAGGAATTCCTGCCGCAACATCGGACCCAACGCAAGCAGACACTGCAACTGATCACAGCAGCAGAAGCTCGCGGACACAAACGGCTGGCCGAGATGAACCGCCAGGTTTTGGGCAACCTCGACGCCATCATCACCTCGCTCGACACTCCCACCGATCCGACGGCAGCCGAACATGCGAGCTGACAACAGCATTCACATCGTCACCGCAGCCAAGCAGCGTCACGAGCTCACCCGCGCAAAAGCTATCGCCGCCTTGCACGAACTCGACCGCGCCGGAACCAAGATCAGCTTCGAAGCCGTCGCCGAACACGCCGGTGTCTCCCGGTCCTGGCTCTACACCCAGCCCGACCTCAAAGACGAGATCAACCGCATCCGTGCGCTACGCCGCCCGCAACACGACCAGGCTCCGCCAGCCCGGCAACGCGCCAGGGAAGACTCCCTGCGCCAGCGCCTCGACGTCGCACTTCGCCGCAACCGTGAACTCGCCGAACAGAATCAGCGACTGCGCCACCAACTCGCCCATGCTCTCGGACAAGCCCGCGACGACACCCACAAGCGACCCGCCCGAGATCGCGATTCGATAACAATCGACCCCTGCTGACTGGGCGACAACCGAGCGCCAAGAGCACGTCGCGGACACCGTCCACACCGCAAACCAGCAGGTCACAACCCTGCCCGACCGCCGGACTACAGATAACCCAGGAACGCCTCAACAAAGAGATCCGCCGCCGCACCGACGCCGTCGGGATCTTCCCCAACCGCGACGCCATCGTCCGCCTCGTCGGTGCCGTGCTGGCCGAACAGAACGACGAATGGGCCGAAGGCCGCCGCTACCTCGGCCTCGACGTCCTCGCCCGATGCCGCCTGACCACCATCAGCAACGACAACCCCGAAATAGGAGCCGATGACATGCCTGCCCTCACCGCCTAACCCACCGGATCACGCAGCACTACACCACTTCCCGGGACTTGACCGCCCTGAGAGTCAGGCGGCTGGGCTGGCTCGCACCGACAACGCCAGATGGAGTGAGGAATTCGACCGATTGGGTCGCGCGATTACCTCACGCGCCCGGAAAGCAACGGTGCAACGCAGCAAACACTCACGTTGCGCGTGGAGGGCGACGTTGAAGGCGGTCGCGGGCGATATCACAGCCGTTTGAGTCGTTGGGGGTGCAGACTGCCATAGTTTCGGCACCCGGCCGAAGGTACCGGCTGCGGCAGTGCCGATGGGCCTAGTTTGCCGTGGCCGGTTTCGTGTCCCCCAAGGCACGGGCCAGACAAATCTCGCCTCGGCCGGCAACCAGAGTCCGCACCGTTCACAGCGGTGGGAGTGTTACCAGAGTGGGCTTCGAGCCTCTTATTTGCCGCCGAACCCCGCATCGGCTGACCATCCGAGTCGCCAGCGGATGGCTCTTACCCGTTGTCGCCGGAGGTTCGTGCTGCGATGTAGTCGTTCCATTCGGTCTTGGCGTAGGTGGCCCACCGGGTGGCAGTGCCGACGTCGATGGCGAGCAGGTCGGCGAGAACGGCTGCGGGAAGTTCGGCGGCCAGCCCGAGCAGGGCGGTGTTCTTGCCGGCTCGGATGGTCAGGCCGCTGCGTTTGAGTCGCTTGCCGAATCCGCCGGTGTCGACGGGTCGATCGGGAGTTCGGCCGGGAAACAGCAGCCGATCCGAGGCGTCGGAGTCCGGCAATGTGGATCGTCGTGTGGAGCGCGGTAATTGAGCCATCAGGTCGGCCAGCTGGGGTGGCAGCAGCAGTTCGTGGTCGCGCAGGACCAGGAAGGTCTCGCCGTCACGCGTATGTACCTGGTTTCGTCGTAGGTTGAGCACTCGCCAGGTGGCTATGCCGTAGAGCAGGATGAGGGCGCCCGCGGCGCGCAGATCGACGTCGATACCGTCGTCGTGCAGGCAGCGGTGCAATTGTTCGAGGTGCGTTGCTTCGTCGATGAAGACCGACGGTGGAGCGGGCTTGGGTGCCGGCGCGGAGACGGCGCCAGTGATGCGGCGTTGGGTCGTCCAGTGCAGAAACGGTCGCACTTCTGGCCGGCGCCAGTCTCCGGTGGCCAGCCAGGTGTCCACGTCGCCCTGATCGATGTCGGTCAGGGACCTCCCACGGGCGTCACACCAGGTGAGGAACTCGAGAGCGACGCGCACTCTGCGCCGGATACGAGCCGCCCCTGCCGTGACCAACGGTCGGGGGCTTCGCCTGGCACGATGCAGGAGATACCAGACGGCGTAGTTGCGGACCATCAGGGTGTGGTCGGCTGGCTGGTCGGCGAGGTAGCGATCCAGCCACGGCTCGAGTCGCTCGAGACGCTCGTTGCGCATCGGCAATACCGATGTGCGGACCAGGATTTCGCGGATGTAGTTGACCTGCCGTCCGGGCGGCAAGGCGTCGAGAAGGTCGTGGGTGACCGTTTCTCCGCATTCGGCAAGGGTTCTCAGTAGTCGCGCGGCGTCGCTTCGGGCGAGCCAGACGGCAACGCTGCGAGGATCGGGTGCGGCGGCCAACGCGTCGGCCAGCGGCCGCAACTGGTCAGGTATCTGGCCGTCGTGGCCACCCAAGGCGGCATCAAGGAGCTGGGCGGTGACGCAGCGGCTGCACCGACCGTTGGCGTGCATGCCGGCCTGCCCGCAATTGCGGCAACGGTAATCGAGCGAGGCGCCTGCACACGGTCCGCAGATCCGCCCACCATGGTCGTTGAGTCCGATGAGGACCGCAGACTGCTGACACGTCCCGCAGATCCCCGGGTAAGACCGCGCCCGCTTGGCGCACACCTTGCAAACCGGGCCTGCTGGCCATCGGTTCATTATCGGGCGTTGCCGCCGGCAGAAGACGCAGATCGGGGCAACTCTGGGTGGCCGCGACGCGGGTAGCGCTGTCCGCGTCGAGGCCTTCTGGACGTCGTTGCGTAGTGCGCGTCGGCAGATCCCACAAATATGTGGACCGACGTTGCCGCCGGATTTCCTTCGGCGGAGCGCGCCGCAGGCGGCACAGCTCCACGACATGTTGATTCGGCTGTAGCAGGTGCTACAGATCGGCCCGTTCTCGGTGATGGATTGCGCGGGTCGGTCTTTGCCGCACTCGACGCAGGTGTGTTGGGGCCTGGGAGCGCACGCTGGACAGAGCACGCCTCCGCAAGGGAGGCGACGCCGACGGTGCCCCACCCGCCCGCACCGGTGGCATGGCGCTTTCGAAGAGGGGTCCCGGCTATAACAGTTCGAGCAGACTACGCCGTCGGCGGAATTGCGTCGGTGCAGAGCTGGCTTCCCGCAGCGCGCGCAGAGAACTGTGGGGCGGTTGGCTCGAAGGCAGTGTTCGCAAATTCGCCCGGACGGGCCGACATTGGTCAGTGCCGAGCGCTGGCCGCACTGAGTGCACTGCGGTGGGTGAACCGTGGTGTATCCGGCGGCGAGCAGGATGTGGCTCAATCGCATCATGCCGCGGGGGCACGCGGAGTCTGGGTCGCACACGCCGCCGGGCGTGATTGCCAGGTAGCAGTCGACGGCGTTGAGCGTCTTGGGGCGGTTCACGCGGGCATCGGTGAGCAGGCGCTCGGCCGCCTCGACGGACAGGCCGTCGATGTCGGCGACCAGGCGGGCGGTGACCCGGGCCCACGCGTCGGGCCGAAAGTCCGCCGAACCCTTCACCGAGTGTGGTCCGGGCGGCGCACCGTGGTGCGCCGGACCGTCGGCGGCGACGGGGCGGCCCCACCGGCGACCTTCTTGGCTGCGGCATTGACCACGGTGATCTCAACCAAATCGTTGGGTGTGCAGTCGAGGATGTCGCACAACGCCGCCAGAACGTCCATCGAGAGCCGCTGCGGAGGCTGAGTCACCAAACGGAAGACCTGTTCGCGGGACAGCACGACGCCACGCTCGGCCAGCAGCGGCACGAGCTCCGTGGTTTGAAACATCCCCTGCTGCGCCATCAGTGTGCGAAGGTGCCACTGGCAGCCCATCTTTCGGATCATGGTTCACCTTCGGTGATGACGCCACGTTTGGTGAGCGCCGCGCGCAGCAGGCGGTTGCGGTACTCGTCGGACACGTGGCTGTAGATCGAGGTGGTACTGGCGTAGGCATGTCCGACTTGGTCTTGCACGAAGCGCTCTGGGTAGTCGAACTCGGTGAGATGTGTGACGTAGGTGTGTCTTGTCTCCGCAGTGGTCGTGTGCGGTTGGGTTCGTGTTGCGTTTGACGTGGCCGATTCTCGGCGCGTAGTTCGTGACGCTGATTGCCGATCGTGTGGCGATAAACCCAAATCGTTTGTGATGGACGTCACTGCCGACGGGGTCAGCATGGTCCGATTACTTTCTGCCGGGGTTTCGGGCGACTCTGGAGGCAGGTGACGGCTGCTGCCGGGTTGTCGGCGGCGCGGAGTCGAAGGATCTCGTCGTGTTGGGCAGCGATGCGGGCCAGGGCCTGGCTCCGGAAGTCGGTGAGGTCCTGGATTGTGGAATTGGATTGGGCGAGGTTGGTTTTGAGCTTGTCAACCTCTGCTTTGAGGCGTTCGATCTGAGCGACTTTCGGGTCCGGGGTTTCTCCCGCCTCTTGCAATTGCTGGAGTCGGTGCTCGAATTCGGTGCGTAGGTGCGCGTAGGGCCGGGTGCCGTAGAACGCCGTGCGGTCGACCCCGGCCTCGAGTGCGAGGGTCTTGATATCGCAGCTGCCGCCGGGCGGGATCTCGCCGCGCAGCAGCCGGTCCATGGCGGCGCGGATGCAGTTCTCGTTGTGGATGCGTTGGGCGGCAGTGATTCTCATGCTTGCTCCTCGGTTGCGCCGGTCCCGGTGGCTGTGTCGATGCTGGTGATGACCCGGACGGCGCGGTCGTAGTCGGTCTGTAGTCGGGTGTGTTCGGTGGTGCGGGTTTTGCCGAGTTGGCCGAGGAGGGTCTTGGTGAGTTCGGCGTGCTCGGCCCAGATGGGCCGGTGGTGCTGGTGGTGGGTGGCCTGCGGACAGCGCGCGGAGTCACACATGCCGATCATCGGGCGGTCCGAGGTCGGGGTGCCGGCGAGTTTCAGGCAGAGTGCGCGCGAGGGATCGGTGAACCAGCAATAGTTCGCCGGGCCGAGATGCAGTGCCTTCGCGCGTTTGGACAGCAGGTTGAGGATGTCGCGGTCGTTGCGCTGGATCTTGGGCGCCGCAATCGCTTCGGTGTCGAGGTCGGTGTCGATGCTGGCGAAGAATTCGGTCAGGTTGCGGGCACCGGGCCCGGCGGGCAGGATTCCTTGCTGGTAGTTGCGGAACTCGGCCAGCACGAGCTGGAGTTTGTGGTCGGCCTCGAGCTTGTTGACTTCGGCCAGCAACTCCGCTTGAGCACCGCCCGGTCGAGCCGCATAGCCTTCTGTAGTGGCGGCAGCGATATGTTTGAGGTGCAGTTTTGCTGCGAGAACACCGCCGGGCCGGTAAGCCATCTCCAACGCAACCGTGCGCCTCAGCATCCGCAGTGCTACTGGTTCGTCGGGGATCGGGGCGAGTCCGAGGCGGGCCCCGGCCGGGGAGTTCACCCAGGCGCGAAACCATAGGTAACGGACCCGGAAGCTGAACCGGGACAGCAGAAGAGCGCCCTCGTGGGGGTCGTCATGGAGCTGTTCGATGAGCTCGATTGCGCGGTGGACCGGTTCGATGACGACCCATTCGTCGTCGGTGCCACCCAGGCCCTGGCCTTTGATGATCTTGCTGGCGACGCGGTAGCGCTTCAGACCGGGTATCGGTTCCTCGACCGGGCGGCAGCAGCCGACCCGCAGTTCCATCAGCTCGCTGGCCCGCATTCCGGACGCGGCGGCCAGGACCACGATGGCCGCGGTGCGGGTGATGCCGATCAGGGCGACCGCTTCGGATCGGTGCAGTGGCAGTGTCCAGGGCAACAGGGCTGAGTCGTCGGCGGTCGGTGCCTGTGCGGCGTTGCGGGCGAAAACCTTCTCGACTCCGACAGTGTGGAGGGTGTCGATCAGCGGTTTGCGCAGCGCGGGCATCCATTTCGCCCAAAACTGGACGTATCCGGCCTGCCGGGCCAGGGCTCCGGTGGAGACCGGCAGCAGCGGGTTGTTCGCGTCCCAGCCAGCCGTGAGTCGGCGTCTGACATCGTGGTCTTCGAGCATCGGCAGAGGCGTGTTGGTCACCCTGTGGTCGGCCAGCAGTTTGTTGATGTCGCTGATCATCGCCGACGAGCCATGACGAAGGCCCGGTGCCTTCGTAGCCCAAATGCGGTCGATGTGGCGGATCTGCTCGTGCAGCTCGACAACGTGTGGGCCGAGGGTCTGCACCAGGTGCAAGGCCGCGGCGAGCATCGGCTGCAGCACTTCGGCAGGGACGGCCGGCGTCTTGTTTCCCTCACGACCAGAAGGCATTTCGGCGACCGCTGACGCTGTCGCGCCGCCCCAAGGACGCAGATCGGCCGGAACCCGGTCGGTGGTGAACAGGTCACGGTAGTCGACCAGGTCGACGATCATCTGCGCGGCAGCGCGCCGGAGGCCGGGGCTCTGCTCGCCCACGACGGTGCCGTCGGAGTCGGTGACATAGCGTCGGAATCCCAGGTAGTCCTCGCAGAGGCGGGTATCGACTTCGGTGAGGGCAGTGATTCCCCGCCGGTCGAGCCAGCCGAAGAACGTCCCGGCCTCGTAGAGTCGGCTGTAGCAGCTGGTCAGATGCAGTGCGGTGCGGTAGGCGCGCGGCAGCCGAACCACGGCATCATGGTTCGGGGCAAGCAGCGCCAGGATCAGCTCCTTGACGACCAGCCGCCAACGTGGGTCGGTGATGGTGGTGAAGTCGAATCGCCGCCGGTAGAGGGCCATCTGGACCGGGAGCCCGACGACGTCGGTGAAATCCCACAGGTCGTCGTCGAACACCGGTCGTGAGGTGCGGTCTGGCAGCGTGAGCCCGGCTTCGCGGCAGATGTCGGCGCCGGTGAACGGGGACCGTGGGGGTGTGCCGGGTGCCGTGGTCGCGATTGTGCTTGTCATGCGGTGAGTTCCTCCGGGCGCAAGGGGATTTCGTTGTCGCTGTCGGTGATTCTTGTGGCTGCGGCGGTGAGTTCGGCGGGGTCGAAGCGGTCCAGGATCTGGTCGATCCGGGCGGCGTAGCGGCCGAAGACGGTCATGAAGTGGGCGGCGGGCATCTGCTGCCACTGGCGGGAGAAGAATGCCTTGAGCCGCAACAGGTTCACCGCGTGCCGGGGAGCGAACACCGCCAGCGGGCAAAGCAGGCAGACCCACGGACGTGCCGGGCATGGTTTCCCGGCCGGTCCGTGCAGCCCGGAAAGCTGATCGGCGCAGGCCGCGGTGAATACATCCCGCGTGCCACCGACCAGCTCGGCGAGCACGCCTTCGTCGAGCTTCATCACCGCCAGCAGTTGCGGGTAGCCCTCGACGAGTGCTGCGGCGTCTTCCGCGGTGATCACGGTCGGTGGGTGTGCGCGGCGGAGGATGTCGTGCTGGGCGTCGGCGATGATCGTCTCGACGGCGTGGCGTTGGCCGGGAGTCGTTGCCGACAGGTAGTGGTCGCCCTCGACCGCCGGGGTGTGGTTCGGGTCGATCGTGGCGCGCGCATTCCCGGTCCAGGACTTCTTGTCTCGCATCGCGTGGTGCGTGGTGCGGATGCGGGACCGGTGCAGTTTCAGCGGCTCGCCGTCGTCGCCGACGATGCTGTGGCGTTGCATCCACCGCCCGGTCGCCGACCGGTTCACCTCGCCGAGGCGGCGGGAGTAACCGGGCTGGCTCATCCCCAACCACAGCGTGGTGCGCTCGTCCGGTGGCACGAAGCGGCGCAGCAGCGCCGAGTGCGCCAGCCACTGCTCGAGCAACCGCACCGCTGGCCGCGGCAAGGTGGTGCTCTCGGCGGCGGTGCGGCGTTTGACATAGGACAGCAGAACAGTCGAATCCCCGGCCCAGTCGATGTCTCCGACCTCCAGGTCGGCGATACCGTCCGGGACGATGCCGGAGTAGATCCCGAACAGCAGCCGGTAGGCGACCACGACTTCGAGGTGCGGGAACATCGCTTGCGCAGCCTCGTGGAAGACAGTGGTGACTCCTCGATGGCGGAAGACGTTGATAGACATGCCAATCGTCTCAGCGGCCTCGCAGCTGCCGAGAGGGCCGTGCGTCGCCAGCAACCAGCAGAAGTTCTGGTGAGACCACGCGCCCGCGCCCGGATGCCGCCCTCCGGGAACGGACGCCAACGCATGCCGATGCGTGGCATAGGAGTCATCGACCTGCTGTCGGCAGACCGCGGTAAGTCGCTGCCATTCAGCCTCGGAGTAGGGCGGCAACGGCCGCCGATTCGGCTGAATGTTGAAGTGCCGCCCGGCGGCCAGTTCCACCACGCCGTCGCCGACACGGCCGCCGGATCGCGCGTAACCCTCCACCAAGGACCGAGTCAGCGCCTCCAACCAGTTCGGGCCCGCCATCCAGAACTGCGCCAACTGCCCCGCGCCGCAGATCGGCGATGCCGCCGGTGAACCCCTGATCGGCGAGCGCTCGCACCATCCTGTGCAACCCACGCACGTAGTGGCCGACCGTGCCAGCGGTATCGGCACTGCCGTGGGGGTGTATCAGCTCCACCAAACCGACGGCCAGATCGCGCGCCAACCTGGGGTTCGGCGACCCCGTAAGGTCGAATTCGGCTCTGCTGCCGTCACTGAACACGCAGCTCAGACCGAGCGGAGTGTCAACAACCATCGTCGGCATCACAACACCTCCTCGGCGTCGTCGTGGAATTCGGCGTCGGATTCCCGCTGCGCGGCGTCCTCGCCGACGAGTCCGGATTCCACGCCGGCGGTTTCGTAGGCTTGCCGGTAAATCCGGGTCGTATCAAGGCGTTTCAGATACTTTTCCGTGGTCAACACCGTCGAGTGACCCAACAGGTCCCGCAGCACCAGCAGCGGATCGGCCTTGGTCAGGTAGAACACCAGCGCCGCGTCGGCGTCGGTGTCGCGCACCAGCTTTGCCGCCTGCCGGTAGTAGCCGGTCACCAAATATTCCAAGGTCTGCATCGAGAACGAATGCCGCAGCCGGTGCGGGTGAACATGCGGGAACCGTGGCTCGAACCTCGCGCGGATCCGGTCGGCGGTGCGCTCGAACACCGTCGCCCACGCCGTGAACGGGCCACCATCGGCTTTCACCGCCAGCAGGCACGACCCGCCCTTCGGTGCCACCAGCCGACGCCGCTCGGCCGGGGTCAGCGACTCCCACGACCGGCGAACACCGTTGACCCGGCCACCCCGCGCATCCGGGTCGCTCACCAGCAGCGGTTCACCCCACCGTCGCGGCGGTCGCCAGGCCGACCCTTCGGTGACGGCCGCGCGGTCAAGCTCCAGGTAGTCGTGCAGCCCGGCCAGGGCGTCGTAAGAGATCCAGGTAGTGCGGAACTTGCGGCCCTTGGTGATTCCCGCCGGCACCGGAAACGGGATCGGAATCGCCGTCGGCGCCAGCGGCAGCGCCGGAACCTCCCACGGCAGCAGATGGGTGAACTCGCCCAACCGCAACCCGGTCGCCAACGCCAGATCCCCGATCGCGGCGTTGCGGGTCATCTCCCGGCCCGCGAACCCGCTGTCGCGGTTGCCATCCGGTGCCAAACCGCGTAACCCTTTGCGGAACAGGTCGGTGAAGTCCGGCTCCAGATACTTGATGGTCACGTGTGGTTTCGGGGTGCGGCGCGACGCCAGATTCACCCGGACATCGCGGCCGGTGCCGGCGAAGACCGCCCGCGCCGACCGGTAGGTGAACGGCTCGGCAGCGGCAACTCCTTCGTCGATCGCCCACCGGTAGAACAGCGACAGGATGCTCATGTGCTGCGACCACGTGGTCGCAGCGAACCTCGCCGAAATTGGCCCGGCCGCGCGGTGCTCGGCATACCGGCTCAGCCCGGCCTTGAGCCGGTCGCGGGTGTCGAACAACCCGATCCCGTGCTCAGCGAGGAACTCCGTCCACTCCTTGACTGCCCGCGCGTAGTTCTCCCACGAACTCGGCGCCGGCGCCCCGCTGGCCGGAAGCAGCCGCAGCCACCGGTTCGCCACCGACACCGATCGCGGCGCCCCGAGGCCGTCCTCGAACAGCAGGTCGTCATCGATTAGCACCGGCATCCCCTCCGGAATCACCGGCCGGTGCTCGACATCCCAGGACCGCCAGCCTTGCGACGAGAAGAAGCTCAGGATCACAAGCGAACAGGCTAGAAACACCACACGACTCGACGCAACCGCCAAACACCAAGGCCACCAGCCCCTTCCCGGCTTATCGCAACACGGGAACTAAGCGGGGACAAAGCGGCGCAGCGAGTGCAAATCGAGTTCCTTGGGCAAGCCGGCCGCATCCCGTGCCGCGGTGAACGCCTCGTTGGCGCTGCGCTTGGACAAGCGCCCCTGACGTTCAGTGATCCACAAGCCGGGATGGCGGCCGGGCTGAAAACACGGCCGTACCTCGGCGACGTAGTGCTCCAGGACGCCGACGATCCAATCCATTTCCGGAACGGTCAACACCGTGCGACGCTTCGGCGCGTCGCCATGCGACCCCTTGCCATGGCGGACGAACAACCCACCAAAGCGGCCGTACGCCGGAACCTTCGGATTCGATCGCAGATCGACGATGTCGAGGCCCACCACCTCTTGGCGGCGAAGTCCATACGCGTACACCGTCTTTAGCATGGCGGCGTCTCGCAACGCCGACAAACTGCCCTTGCGGTGACGACTACGCGCGGCCTCGACCAACCCGTCAGCTGCGTCGAACAACTCCTGCACCTCGTCGAAACTCAGCGGACGCCGACCGGCTCTGCCTTCGAACTCGGTGACATGTGTCACGGTGTTCCAGTCGTGCAAGATCTGAGCAGGCGGCTGCCCGAACCGCTCCAGGCACAGTGCGGCCCACCCGTATCGGCGGTCGGTGATGAAATCGCAGAACAATCGCAACGCGTTCTGATACCCGCGTAGCGTCGAAACCGCCTTCGGCGATGAACCCGACCTCATCGATGAGAAGAACGCGTCAGCGTCCTCAGCGGTCCACTGCCAGGGATGGGTCCCGGTGAAATCGCCGAACCGCCGAACCACACTCGCTCGCGCGAGGATCGTCGGCGGCAAGCACACCCGCGCCCGCTGCTGATCCGACCAGCCCGCCATCATCGCCCGAAACACCGCCTCCTGCGGATCCAACGACGCGACCTTCGACACCAACGACAACGCCGCAGAACCCGGCAGATCAACACCCACACCCTTGTTGTAGCAGATGCAACAATGATGCGATAGAGGAAGACGCGCAGTTGAGGCGAGCGCATCGATGTCACCTCGCCTAACGGGACGGGATTTCACCAGGGACAACGACGCTCTAACGAGCGCCGAACTGTTGCAACAAATGCAATTCCGCTCAGTGGCGGCACGTATATGAGCGGTGGATTCCACTGCCGCGGTTGGAGCAGGCCGCGCACTGCTGCGTGCCGACCAGGACGCGCTGCGGGCCGCGGAGTCGGTGGCCTTGTGGGCAGAGGGCTGGCGGTCCGGGCTCGGCCCAGCCTTGCGGTGTCCGCCTCAGCTGCCCCATGAATGATCATTCTAGTCTCGAATTCGCTCATGTGTTCGATTCGCTTGTGATCATTACGCTCCCCCCGCCGGGGAGCAGCCACGGCGTCACTCCGATAGCGGCCGCGAATACCCCGCGATGCTGGCGCTACATTCGGACTAGCTGGATATGCGTGTTCGCTGATCCCCAGCCCGGTCGACGCGCCGCTTCCGGCATGGGTCGTTTGAAGTATTCGGCCAGGAATAGTGGCGGATCCTTCTTAGGTTGCATATCCTGCATAGAGGAGGTTGTTATGACCGAGCTTTTTGTTCTCGAACCGGCGGCCGCGGATGAGCCTAGCGACCGCATTCCCGAGGGTTTGCCGGTCGGAGGCGCCGAGCGTGGTCCGTTGGAGCGCGCCCTGCGCAACGCCGGATTGGCGATCGCCTCAGTGCCTTTCGACGTTCTCATCGACGCACCGGACGGTGGCGATGACCGCCGTGAACTGCGCGCGGCAGTTACGGCGGTGGTCCACGCGGCCGCAGACACCGAGTTGGAGCGCTTGCGCGCGGCCGTTCAGACCGATCCCGACGACGGACTCGATGTGGCGCTGTGGGGGCCTGCTCCCGATTCGGTGGCGGTGTCCAAAGCAGCATTCGCCGACCTGCAAGACCAGTTCGCGGCACGTCGGCAACTTTCGATCGAAAGCCTCAGCCGCGACGACGCTGCGCAGCTGCTGGGCGTGGCCCCCCAGAGCATCACTGCCAAGCTCGCCGCTGGCAAGCTGGTCGGGCTCAAGGTGGGTAGGGAATGGCGCCTGCCCATGTGGCAGTTCGATTCCGATGACCCGTCCGGCATCCTGCCCGACCTGGATCGGCTGCAGTCCGTGTTCCCCGGGGGGGTGGTCAGTCTGTCGGCCTGGATGCAGCGCGAACAGCCCGAGTTCGGGGGCCGCTCGGCGCGCGAGGTGATGTCGCGACGCGGCAGCGAACCGGTGATCGCCCTTGCCCAGGCCTTGACCGCTGCCGCATGGTGAAACAGCTCGACCCACCGCAACGTCCGCTACCCCGAGCTGCCGGGTTCCGCTGGACCTGGGCACCGCGCCCCGACGCGGCCCGTTGGCGGTGGTGTCGCGTCTACCACCGCGGCACCCACACCCCTGACGGGATGACGTTCCGGCAGTTCGGTCCGCTCTATCGACTCGACCACCACCATGCCGCCACTCCCCCACAACTGGACTCCGAGAATCGGCGGGTCCTGTACGTCGGAGCTGATCTAGCCACCTCGGCCAGCGAGGTGTTCGGTGAAGCTGGCATCGCAGCGATTTGCCCCCGCTACCGCGTGTCGATACTGGCACCTACCTCGCCGCTGCCCGTGTTCGACCTCACCAAAGCAGGGGCAGCAATGGCGATCGGAGCATTACCTACCCTCGCCGACGGCAACGAAGCGCGCGCCCTCACCCAGCAGTGGGCGCGTGCCATCTTCGAAGACCAGCCGGCTGGCCCCACCGTGCGCGGGGTGCGTTATCGCACCGCCTACAACTTCGGAACGTCACTTGCACTGTGGGATTGCGACGACTCCGTCGAACTCGTGTGTGACAACGCGGGACGCCAGCAGGATTACGCCCTCGATCATCCCGGGATCTTCGGGCGCTTCCAGGTCGACATGCGCAAGCGCCGCATTAGCGTGACGACCCTGCCAGAAAGTGACTGCGCGTTATGTCGGCGCGGATGACGGCGTACCGCCCATTCCCGGTTGGCGGTACGTCCTCAACCGCTCTCGCTGCCGTCAGGGCCGGGCATCTAGTAGTCGGCTAGCGAAACGGGGCGGTGACACACTCACTCCCCTACCCCACCGGGCGAATCAGGCGGCCTCCTTCGGCCCCATCACGGGCTTGCCAGACGTCGCAACTGTCGTTTACCGACGACGGTGCCGCGAGCTCCGTCCGGTCTAGGTGTCCTTTCGGCCAGGGAGAAAGGCGTTCAGGACTGGGGCAATCCATGTACTCCGTGTGGTGAAGCCAAGATCCTGCCCAATGCTGTCGAGCACGCTTTCCTGTTCGGGCGTGGGACTGAACCCGATCTGCACGCTCCCCCCGCCCAAGTAGCGCACCGCAGATGGGTCTGCGGGGAACAGGGAGCCGACGGGAGCGGTACTGACCGCGGACTTCTTGATGATGTCGTGAAGGTCTTCATGCTTGGCGGTTATCGCGTCCAGCACGACCTGAAGGTTGGTCTTCTTGGCCTTGTGTCGGTAGTCCTCGAACCGCTGTTTGACCCCCTGGCTTACGTACACCGCCGAGGTTGGCCGGGTGCGCGAGCGCGTACTCGACTGACGCGTAATCCGAGTCGGGCGAGCTGGCGCAACCGAATCATCCTCACGCACTGCCTCGACGGCTTCGGCGCGGGCTTCCGGGACCGGCTGACGCCGAGCCGTTGGTGTGGCAGCACCGAGTAGCTCGCTGAGTCCGGAACCGCGGGGCGCAGGGGCGCCCAGGTCCGAGAGGTCTTCTGCGGGGATGTCTTGCTGCTTCAACTTGCCGCTCATGGCCATACTCCTTGCTCGATCATCTCGGCACGTCGCGCCCCGGCGCGAGTCAGCATTTCCTTCGCCAGCTTGGCGAAGTCGCGGGCTACCGGCTTGGACGTGCTACTAACTACGGCTGTGCTCTTCGCTGTGCCGCTGCGCAACTCCCAGTACTTAGGGTTGTTGGCGATCTCTTGTTCCAGCTCGTGGGCGACACGGCCGTACTTGGTCATGTCATTCGCAACGGCTTCGGAGTGCCGGATGAACGACGACATCATCACGTCGCTCTGCGCTCCGAGGTCGCGCGTCACTTGGTCGTTCATCTCCTTACGCACCTTCGTGGCTGATGTTCCCGATGCGAACGCAAACACACCCAGCAGCGTGAGGAACTCGTTGAACTCGCGCATCCTGCGGATCTCGCCGGCCAACTCGCGGAGTCCGAATTGGGACATCAGCTCAGTCTTCATCGGCACGACGATGAAGCGAGCTGCGCATAGTGCAATCTCTAACAGCAGGGGATTCTCTGGCGGCGTATCGATGATTATGAGCTGATAGCGGTGCGCGATCCGCTGAAGACCGTCCGCCAGGGATAGAAGAACTGCCGGCACGGTTTCCTGGGACATCATGTCGCCGGCCACTGCTGCGCCGATCCGACGCACAAACGGACCGCCCGGCACCACGTCTAAATTTTCTCGCACGCCTTTGACAGGAGCCAACGCGGCCCCGCCGGTAATGGCACTGAACAGACCGCGACCATGGTCGTCAAGGTCGGTATTGGCGAACCCTAGGATGTGCGCGATGTTGCCTTGCCCATTGAGGTCAATTATGAGGGTCGGGGCCCCGTCGGAGGCGACGAGCGCCCCGAGATTGGCCGTGGTTGTGGTCTTGCCGACGCCACCTTTTCCGTTTGCGACTGCGTACACATGACCGAGGCGCGCCCAGTCGATTGTCGGTATGGGAGCAGTCCAGGCGGTTACGCTTTCGGTCATGAAAGCCCCCTGGCCTGCTCGCTTGCGCGCCACGCGCCACCAGGCGCGCGGTCCGCGCGTGTATTGCGGTTCATGGTCAGCAGAGTCTAGTGAGCCGCGCGCGACACGCACCGTCACGCCACGCCGAGCGTGCAACGGTGACCTAACTGTGACACTGGATGCGCCGCGCAGCACACCCCTAAACGGTGCAACACACCTGGCTGATTACGTGCGCTGTGGCGGTGCACGCAGCACAAGTCCGGCCGTCACCGACCACTCCGATGCAGGCTATGCGCCACTCGACACCCGCACCAGCGCTACACGCATTCCATCCAGTGCAGGCAACTACGTGCGGTCCACTTGCGTCGCAGATCTCAGCCTGCGCACTGGTAACACCGGCAGCAGCTGCATGCCCTGCAGCCTGCGTCGAGACACAACCACCAGCTCGCCGCAACGCTTTGCACGAGGCTGGCACCACCACCTGACTCACCACCTGACTCACCGCCTGACCAGTTGCCTGACAAGCAGCCCGCGACATTGCCAGGCATGCTGCCCGCTCATCTGCCATAGTTACCACCACCACCGACGCCACCACCCAGGCCTGAGCCAATGCCATAGCCTGTGCATAGATCGACGCACGCACACTCGCCTGATCACGACTGCTCAACCAAACACGCACACGCGCCCTGCCCGCCGCTTTTGCCCAGGTCTGCATGTAGCCTCAAAGCGCCATGTCACAACGAGTGCCTGCCACCATCGGAAACCCGATAGATTGTCAGACAAGCAGCGGTGCACAGGCACAGATTTGGCGCAGCGCCGACCGAGCAACTCCCTACCGGATGCCACCCATTGCATCGACGTCACCGTGTTGACCGACCTAGGAGTAGACACTGCTCGCAATTGGCCTACTAGCGTTGTGAAAGACTGCGTACGTTGCAGCGCACATTAGGTGCGCGCGTGCATGTGTAACGGTGGTTATCCACGCTGTGTCGGTTGCACGGGCAACAGCATTACCCACCGCGCGCTAGCAAATTGGTCGCGCCATTTGTTAAATCATCTGGAGCGCCGCTGAATGACCTACAGCATGAGGGATGACGGACAACGTGAAGCTACGGGTGCGGCTGCCTGCTCTAGCGCGTGCACGGCGCAATATAGCGCTCGGGATTGTGCATAAGACGGCGACGCCGGTTTGATCGCCACAGGAACGTTTGGACGCCGTTGCTGCCCTAATACGCTCTGACTAGGCGTTATGCGCGAACCGTACGTAGGCACATAGGACTACGCGGCCGCTGTGCCGGCTGTAGTGGACGCTGAGTCACCTGAAGTGCTTTTAGCCGTAGCCACCTAGTCGGCGCGGCGTTCGTGGCCCTGCGCCGCGCGTGGACGGTTTTCCCACTTCAGTGCGGGCAACGCCGACGGGCCGCGCCGCTGTTCTGCGGGGCCGAGCCTTTTCGGGCCGGCGGGGAAATCGTCGGCCAGGCGCCTATGTGCGGTGGGGAGGCGGATCGGGCGGAGCTAGTGCGCTGATGTCGTCTGGGGTGAGTAATTGGCCCAGGATGTCCTGGTAGTTGCTGGCTGCTTTCGCGAAGCTATTGGCGGAATCTCGATACTGCCCGGCGACGGCCCAGTGTCGATCGGTAAGTGCGCGGTAGTCGTCGATCAGTGCGGCGGCGCCATCACTTGCTTGTTGAAAGTCCTGAACGGCGTTGAGGAGGATTGATTGGTTGGCGCGGAGGATTCTATTGACTTCCTCGGCGGCGGCGGCGGACGCACGTGCTTGAGCTTCATCGTTGCGGGCCCGAGCTTCGGCGGCACGGGCTTGCTCTAGATCGCGCTCAAGCCCAGCGATGGCTTCCAAGAGCTCGCGCGAGTCGGAGGTAGCGGACGCGCGGCTGGAGGATGCGACCTGGTCGGCGTAGACGTAGTAGGTGGGCCGTTGGCCGGCGAGCGTCGACCCTCCGTCGAGTTGACCAGCCTCGACCATCCGTTTAACGGTTCGCCAGTCTTTGCCGAGAAGTTTGGCCGCTTGGGCCAGGGAGATGGTCGGGCGACCAGCATGCGGGGGTTGGGAAGTGCCCATTTCCACCCCTCTAACGCTGATCACGCATGAATGGAACTACTATACCGCCCCTATGGCCCAACGATGACGGTACTGAACAGGCCTTTTGGCGGTATTACCTACATCTATCGACATCGGACACGCGGGACCGGGTTAGCCAACGCTGCACTGGTCGACCGCTACTATATCGATGTCGGTTATTCCGACATTTCTGCAGGCAGACGCTGTGTGCATGGCGGCACGGCTCAACATGATCGGAGCTGGATATGGCGGAGACGTCCACGACGGCTACCTCGGGCCGTCGGCATCGGCCTGATTGGCAACGCCGGGAAGTGCGCGCCTCCCCGAAGATGGTCGCGCGGCGGGTGACCACAGACGACCACGCAGTGTTAAAGAGGTTCGCTGAGGCGAATGGTACGGCGATCGCCGAGATGATCGCGCCGGCCGTCGACGCTTTGATTGAGCAGGCGCGGGAATTCTGCCAAGACCTTGACTCGCAACAGCAAGACTCGCACGCGAGAGCTTCGTAACTTCAGGCTATGCGGCCACGATACGGCCGCCCAGTAATTCCGCGATGAGCTCGATGGCATCGAGATCATCGGCTCCGGGGTCGTAATGTGGTGGGCCAGTGGCCATCACTGACTCCAGCCATGCAGCGTGCTCAGCGTCGTCCGCGACTTCTTGGCCAGCGTCCAATGATGGTGGGGGAGTGCCGCCGATCTGAGTCAGATCTCGCTGTCGTGCACGCTCAAGGAGCCAGGTTCGCCAGGCGGCGCGCTCCTCACGGTGCTTCGCCAACCGTTCCTGCCTTGTTTCATGGAGGTGGTGGCGGTTCGCTATGTCATCGAGGCTGTGAGTTCCCGCCGCCACCGTGCCACGGCCCGTGACGGCGATGAGGCCTGCTACCCGCAGGTCGGTAATCATCGTGTCCGCTGTGGCGCGGGGCAGGGCAGCAGCAGCGTACAGATCCGCACGCCTCGTCATGCCGTGGTATGCGACGAGTTCATAGATACGTCGGAGATGGTGACCAAGCACCACCCATGCGTCGTGGACCGGTTCAATGCGCACACGCTCGGCACGCCCCGCCATGGTTTGAATCTTGTTTTGCGTGGTCAGCGCGTAGACGTCAGGCTCTGTTGCGATGTGCTTTCGTACAAGGATCAGTGGCGAGCCAGGACGCTCCCGTAGGTCGGCCAGCACGCGCCACATTGTGTCCTCGCTGAGTAGCCCGGCGCCCAACGACAGCGTCCGGCCGCCCACACCTACCAGCCACACACCCGATCGTTGTTCCCCGGCCACTAGGGCGTGGAAAGCGACGGTCTGCAGTACTGCGTGAACTGTCCATCGGTACCGCTTGCCGGTGAACTCACCGTCTGCCCAGGCCATTGCGTTTGCCAGCCACGCCCGCAAAGGCTGTGGCCCCCGGTACCCCCTGTGCCCCCCCGGTGAGTACTTATTCTTGTGCCGCGGGGGTGAGGATTTTAAGACGTTGTCGATCAGCCAGCTAGTTGCTTTGTCGATGTCGCGGGCGAGAGCGTCCTCGGCCCGGTGCTGATAGCGGCGGTAGGCACTGCCAAGTCCGTGTTCCCACGGACCCCCGGTGCTGATCATGTCGCGGAGCGTGGCCAGGCTGTGGCCTCGCGCTATGGCCTGGGTGACGACAGCCATGCGGGCTTCATGGTTGGACTGCCAAGTCGGGCGCGCGGGCGTCACGACGGCACGGGTGGCGTAGGCCTCGACGTCGGCGGGCAGGGGATCGCTGCGTACATACGCAGCAGCGATGGTTTGTGTCTCGCCTTCGCCGTGAAGGTAGTCGGCGCGGCTGCCGGCCGTTGGGGTTGCGGCATAGGGGGTGCTGGGACCACGCGACTTGAGTGCGCCGAGCAGCATGTACAGCCGGGGCAACAGGTCGGGCTGTGATCGCGTCGTCAGTGTTGCGATCGCGTCATCAAGCGAGCCGACTAGCTGGCGATAGCCGCCTTCGCGGCAGGGACTGCCCGGCGGGGTCATGCAACCTGTCTCGGCGTTGGTGTTGGGAGTGATGTCGAGAGTGGGGAGACGAGCTGCTAGGAGTCGGACCAAGGGCACCATTTCGTCAAGTGACGCTGAGGTGCCTATTGCGAGCGGACACAGGAGGTGGCCGCCGCCGCTAGTGGATCTGTCTGCAATGATCGCGCCCCCGCATTGGGTCAGCCATGAGGTCGCCGCGGCCATGTCGGCCTCGACGGCTGCGCGCCCGTAGCGTTTGGCATCGAAGTCGAGCCAGAGTATTTGGGTTCGGCGGCGGCTGTACAAGTAGACCGCAGCCGGCCGGGAAGGAAGCCGATCGGTGCGCTTGGTCGTTTCGCTGAACTTGCCAGTGTCTCTGCTGCACACTCGCATTCGGGAGCGCCCCGGAGCTGCCACGAGACGTGCGAGTCGTTTCCATACGAGCTCTGGCGCCGGTCCACTTGCTTGGTGTGTCTGCGCGTGGGCATCAGCCGTCATGGTCATGGCTGTGCCACCGAGTCCAGTTGGCGGCCAGCATTATTGATGTCTCGGCTGCGGTGAATGCGCGCAGCGCTGAGTGCGCTATTGCGGCTCACATGGGCGTCCTTTATCCTGGAGCCCGTCGCTGTGCCCTGAGAAGCGCAGCGTCGGCCCCAAAATCGGTCGTGGAAAATGCGGTTGTGGTGGCTCCGTGAACTGAAGTTGGCCCTTCAGTTCACATCTCGGATTCCCCGTCGATACGGCGGGGATTTCGAGTTTTAGGGGCCGGCGTCACGCTCGTGGCGACAGGTGTGCCGTGTGGCCAATGTGGTCGACGCTCCTCCTGGTTCTCGTGTTGCGGTCGAGTTTGACATGAAGTGGTCGGTTTAACCGACCAGACACGCCTAATGCCGGCCACAAAAATGCAGTACTGCGAACGGGCCGGCTTCCTAGTTGCACTATCAGGAGTGTGTGGCGTAGCGGCCAAAATCGTGCACGAAGACCCAGCGCACGAGTCATAGGGTCGGTGTCATGAGTCGCTCTCCTGACGACACCGTGCCCCAGCGCAGCGCAGCGGAGAAGGCCGCCTGGTCGACGATGCGCGCAGATCGCCGTTTCCTATGGTTCTGGCTGAGTGTCGCCACGGCATTGTCGGTCGCCGGCAACGTGGGCCACGCATGGTTGGAACTGCCGACCGAAGGCAGTCGGTGGATGGCCATCGGCTGGGCATCGGCACCACCTGCGCTGCTAATGCTCGCGATCCATGGCCTGCCCACACTGGCGCGGATGCTCGATCGCGCTGCGCGCGGAGGAATTGTCAATACCTGTGGATCGGGGTGTTTCAGGCGACCTCCGTTTCGGTTGATTCGGCCGGCTCGGGCGGTGTGATGTCGGCGGGGCGTTCGAGTAGCTTGCCTTTGTGGAAGACGGCGCCGGCACGGACGAGGGCGACCAGGTGGGGTGCGTTGACTGCCCGCCACCGGGCTTGTGCGGCGTCGATAAGCTTGTAGGCCATGGCAATTCCGGCCGCGCGGGATCCCCGGCCCCTTGGTGACCTTCGTCCGCAATCGCACGGTGGCGAAGGTTGATTCGATCGGATTCGTGGTGCGCAAGTGGATCCAGTGTTCGGCTGGGTATTTGTAGAACTCCAACAGCACGTCGGCGTCGTCGACGATCTTGGCGACCGCCTTGGGGTACTTGGCGCCGTAGTCGATCTCGAAGGCCTTGATCGCGACCTGCGCGTGGTCGAGGTCCTCGGCGTTGTAGATCTCCCGCATCGCCGCGACCGCACCGGGTTGCGCCGATTTGGGCAGGCAGGAAAGGACATTGGCCTGTTTGTGAAACCAGCAGCGCTGCTCGCGGGTAGCCGGGAACACCTCGCGCATCGCCTTCCAAAAGCCCAGTGCACCGTCACCGACGGCCAACACCGGGGCGATCATCCCCGCGGCGGCGACACGACCGCAGCAGATCGGCCCACGACTCGGTCGATTCTCGATACCCGTCGGCCAGGGCGACGAGTTCCTTGCGGCCATCGGAGCGGACCCCGATCATCACCAACAGGCACAGCTTCTCCTGCTCGAGGCGGACCTTGAGGTGAATGCCGTCGACCCACAGGTAGACGAAGTCAGTGCCCGACAGATCCCGGGCCCCGAAGGCCTTGGCCTCCTCCTGCCACTGGCTGGTCAGCCGTGTGATCGTCGTCGCCGAGAGCCCGGCACTGGACCCGAGGAACTGCTCCAAGGCCGGCCCGAAGTCACTGGTCGACAGGCCGTGCAGGTACAGCAGCGGCAGCACCTCAGTCATCTGCGGGGACTTGCGCGCCCACGCCGGCAGGATCGCCGAGGAAAACCGCTGCCGCTCACCGGTATCGGCGTCGATACGCTTGTCGTTGACCCGCGGCGCGGTCACCGCCACCGCGCCCGCGGCGGTCAACACCTCACGCCCGGCGTGGGAGCCGTTGCGGACCACCAGCCGGCGACCGCTCTCATCGAGCTCACCGGCGTGGGCATCGATGTAGGCGGCCACCTCAGCCTTCAGCGCCGCGGCCAGCATCTGCCGGGCGCCGTCGCGCACGATCTCATCCAACAACGACCGACCACCGCCGTCATTGGCGTTGGCCTCATCGGTGTCGTGAACTACGGTGAGCATGGGCGTACCTTCCCAACCAGCGCGTCAACGCCGGTCTTGATCAGAGAACCTTGGACTTCAGATCATCCCCGGGAAGGTGCGCCCACTTTCATGCCGCCCCACCGAGGGTCATCCACAGGTTCTGATCATTGCTCCTGCGCGCGACAAGATTCTGTCTGTCGTGGTGTGGGGGGTGACTGTCGGAGCTTTCGGTTGGTCGGCGTTTGGGATCTACGGGTTCACGGTCGAAATGGGTATCCCGGCCGAGATGGCTTGGGTGGCACCTCTTGTCATCGATCTGTCCGTATTTGGCGCTACCCGCGGCCTGGTGCTGACTGCCCCTGTGGCGGCGCGCATGAAGGCAGGCATGCAACCTCTACGGTCTGAGGAAACGTTGTTGCCGACTACGCAGTATGCGCATGACGGTTCCCACTCGGCGATCAAGCCTGCGGCGGCACCGCGAACTGCCGCAGATAGAGTTCCAATGCCCTCAGGGGCACCCGCCGTGGCAGCGCGTCTTGACTCGCCGGCCAGGAACGAGACCGGTACAGGACCGGCGGTGACTCTTTCGGCCGAACAATCTGCGCCACCGAATGCTCCAATGCCACAGAAGGCTCCGGAACGGGCGCTGTCCGCGGTGCCGGCGGCGGGGCGTATTCCGGTGCAGATCCGTCCTGAATCCGTGCCCACGACCGACGATGACTCGACCACCAAAAGCCGTGCTCGTGCTGATCGGTGGTGGCCGGTGGCTGAGTCGATGGTGCGCGAGGGAGTGACGTCCAAAGATCCGGATCTGGTTGCCAAGATCCTGGCCGAGAGCGAGGCTGGCACCCCACCGAGCACTATTGGCCGCCGGCACGAAGTTCACCACACGACGGTGACTCGTATCCTCACGGCCGCAGAGCAATTCGCCGACGTCAGCGCTGGCTAGGAGCGATCTCCGCTCGCCCGCCAGGCTCAGTGGCCATCACCGGGCCGGCGGGCGGCGCGATTGCGTTGGAGCCGTCGCAGTTCAGCGAACGCCGCTGTGTGGCCGGGCCCACCGACCGCTCGGCGGCCTTCCTCGCGGGCGCGACGATTCTCGGCGCGCTCTGCCTCAAACGCTGCGCGTGCACGAGTCTGGCGGGCGCGCTCTGCGGCTAGGCGTGCGGTTTCGGCGGCCGCGGGTCGGTCGTCTAGTCCGTTGTGCGCCAGGTGCCAGGCGATGATTGAGCGGACCAATCCGATGGGCTTGTACGGTCTCTCGGGCATCCAGTGCCCGCCGGTGCCTTGCCAATCGGCGAGCAGCTGGTTGAGATCGTCGGCTGTCCAGCGGTGAGCCGCCAGCGCGGCCAGAATCCTTGCCCATGCCTTGGGGGAGTGTTGACGCGCCCACCGCGGTGTTCGTTCGTCACGGAGCCAGTCACAAGCCAACAAGTAGGCCACGCGTGGCGTTGGGGCAATTTCTGGTCGTCGCCGGCGGATCTCCTTTGTCGATGCTGGGCGCGGAGCGCCGCCTCTTGTGTGGGCCGTATGGCCCCCGGCGCAGCTGGATACAACTTTTTTACTAGAGATCAAGAGATAAGAACTTAAAAGAGACCCCTTACGGGGGTGGGGTGACAGGGGTAGGACCGGCGCGTGATGCAGCGCCCACACTGATGCCCAACCGCGGTGACGATCCCCGACGGAGGAATTGTCAATACCTGTGGATCGGGGTGTTTCAGGCGACCTCCGTTTCGGTTGATTCGGCCGGCTCGGGCGGTGTGATGTCGGCGGGGCGTTCGAGTAGCTTGCCTTTGTGGAAGACGGCGCCGGCACGGACGAGGGCGACCAGGTGGGGTGCGTTGACTGCCCGCCACCGGGCTTGTGCGGCGTCGATAAGCTTGTAGGCCATGGCAATTCCGGCCGCGCGGGATCCCGGCCCCTTGGTGACCTTCGTCCGCAATCGCACGGTGGCGAAGGTTGATTCGATCGGATTCGTGGTGCGCAAGTGGATCCAGTGTTCGGCTGGGTATTTGTAGAACTCCAACAGCACGTCGGCGTCGTCGACGATCTTGGCGACCGCCTTGGGGTACTTGGCGCCGTAGTCGATCTCGAAGGCCTTGATCGCGACCTGCGCGTGGTCGAGGTCCTCGGCGTTGTAGATCTCCCGCATCGCCGCGACCGCACCGGGTTGCGCCGATTTGGGCAGGCAGGAAAGGACATTGGCCTGTTTGTGAAACCAGCAGCGCTGCTCGCGGGTAGCCGGGAACACCTCGCGCATCGCCTTCCAAAAGCCCAGTGCACCGTCACCGACGGCCAACACCGGGGCGATCATCCCGCGGCGGCGACACGACCGCAGCAGATCGGCCCACGACTCGGTCGATTCTCGATACCCGTCGGCCAGGGCGACGAGTTCCTTGCGGCCATCGGAGCGGACCCCGATCATCACCAACAGGCACAGCTTCTCCTGCTCGAGGCGGACCTTGAGGTGAATGCCGTCGACCCACAGGTAGACGAAGTCAGTGCCCGACAGATCCCGGGCCCCGAAGGCCTTGGCCTCCTCCTGCCACTGGCTGGTCAGCCGTGTGATCGTCGTCGCCGAGAGCCCGGCACTGGACCCGAGGAACTGCTCCAAGGCCGGCCCGAAGTCACTGGTCGACAGGCCGTGCAGGTACAGCAGCGGCAGCACCTCAGTCATCTGCGGGGACTTGCGCGCCCACGCCGGCAGGATCGCCGAGGAAAACCGCTGCCGCTCACCGGTATCGGCGTCGATACGCTTGTCGTTGACCCGCGGCGCGGTCACCGCCACCGCGCCCGCGGCGGTCAACACCTCACGCCCGGCGTGGGAGCCGTTGCGGACCACCAGCCGGCGACCGCTCTCATCGAGCTCACCGGCGTGGGCATCGATGTAGGCGGCCACCTCAGCCTTCAGCGCCGCGGCCAGCATCTGCCGGGCGCCGTCGCGCACGATCTCATCCAACAACGACCGACCACCGCCGTCATTGGCGTTGGCCTCATCGGTGTCGTGAACTACGGTGAGCATGGGCGTACCTTCCCAACCAGCGCGTCAACGCCGGTCTTGATCAGAGAACCTTGGACTTCAGATCATCCCCGGGAAGGTGCGCCCACTTTCATGCCGCCCCACCGAGGGTCATCCACAGGTTCTGATCATTGCTCTCCCCGACGCGCCAGGACGCGAACCGCTCTGCACGGGTACGCTGCCTACCCCGCAGGACCTCCGTGGCCAAGCCCAACAACCGCAGAGTGGTGTCGGCCCGCTGCACGGTGCGTACGGACAGACCGGTATCGCGGGCAAGCCGCGCATTGGTTGGCCGGCTATTGCGCCCGGTTGTCCAGTCCGCGTAGCGGGCTCGTGCCTCAGCGACACGTACGAGGGCGCGCAATGAGATGGGGTTGCTCGGCATCGCGGGGCGGACTTTGGTGTCGTAGTGGCTGAGGTAGGCGATGGGGACCGCGACGCGGGCCCATCGTTGTTCGCCGGACAGCCAGCATGGCACGCCGGCGTAGGTATCTTCGTCGAGTTCGAGGTGAATCGCTGTTGGTGTGCGGCCGGCTACCTCGTGGGATAACTGGTGCAGGAAGTGCTGCGTTGCTGCCGACGAGGTCTGGCTGGCCTGTCGTTGCCGGCATGAGCGGGTACGGGCGGTGCCGCGTCGCGGCCTGGTTTTGCTCGTTCCGCGGTACCCGCGGTCAACCTTTTCTGGTCCCGCCAATCTGCGTTCACGGTGCGCAACGACTGGTGCTCCACGCGGGCGTGCGCTACCGTGAGAGGTGTCTTGCACGACAGCTCCCTAGGGATAGGGGCGAGAGCACGAGCCGAGCCTGGTAACTCGGATAACTTCAGATGGCGTTCACCCTCGGACTGGTACTCCGGGGGTTTCGCCGTTTCTGAGGCTCTCGCGTTGTTCAAATGTCATGTGCGGCAACCTGGTCGCCACTGGTGGTGGTCGTGGCCAGGTAGCGGCGTTAGTCGCTGGTGTGTGGGGATACCTCCTTGGCTTGGAGTCCACGGAGGCGGCAGCTCGGGGCGCGAGTAGCCAGATACTGACTGCCCGACAAGGCACCGCTATCGCCCCGTAGGTGGCGAATCCGTTGGGAGACTCTGGAGTAGGGGTGCACGGCCAGCCGCAGACAGTGCCGGGTCACTGGCTCGGGCTCTGCGTCAACCATGGTCAGACGATCGTCGAATTGGCGGACTCCTTGGGGGTGGTCATAGCCGCCGCCGGTTGAGGTTCTCTATGACGTGCGCGACTCCGAACAAAGGGCTGTTGGCGTGACGTTGCGCCGCCGCGAGACGGACCATTCGACAGGCGATTTCGGCGATAGCGCGCTCGACAGCTTCGATATCGTCGGCTGTGAGGGCGTTGTAGTTGAGCTGCACACGCAGCATGGTGGTGTATCCGTGCTGCCCGATCACAGCACGGCAGCGGTCGATACCGGGCCGGCCATAAGTCATGGTCACCGTTTCGTCGGATGTCCGCACTGCGATGCGACCGCTCACATCGAGCGCTCTTGCAGGTGATGCCGTTGGGTGATCCCTGCCGGCGCCGCATTCCTGGGCTGCCGGCTGCAGGCCTGTTATGTCACTGGGGCCGTTCGACGCGACGGGCACAGCCAGCCGTTGGCCGGTTGCCATTGACCAGCAGACGTGCCGGCCGTGTTTGGAGGTGCGCTGCACGGTGCCGTTGCGCTGGAGGCTGAGGAGTTGTCGGTAGACACGTTCGTGAGTGGCGGGATGCCGGCGAACGCTGCTGGTGGTGAGGCATTGAGCCAGGGCCGCGTAGACCTGTGCGGTACTCAGTGGCTCGTCGGCCGCGCTGAGGATCGCAATGATGTTCTGGCGCATTGTGTTTCGTCCCTCGCGGGGGTTATCCATGAGGATGGCCGCCCGCCGGACCTATTCGTCGTCGAGATCTTCTGCAACGTCGAAACCGCCGTGAGCGGCCAAGGAGCGCAGTTGGCGCAGCGCGAACTTGCGGCCGCGTCCCTCTTTGGGCAGGTGCACCCCGGACCACATGCCTTCGGCGCCCGGCGTGTCGAGGGCATCCTTGGCGCATTGCCAGCGTCGGGGGCAGCCCCGGCAGAGGGTCTTGAGTTCGGGGTCGTTGCCGCCGGCCGCCCACCTGTCGGGGTCTGAGACGCAGGGCTGTGCATTGCTGCTGCGGATTACCGGTCGTTCGAGTGTCACGGTCACTGAAGCTCCTCCCACTGAGCTATCGAATGATCTGGACTCTAGCACTAAAGTATCGCAGTGCAATACTTTCATCGTATTGCAACGCACACCCAGGAGAGATAGCGGCCACAAACCAGGGAAATCTAGAACGCAAGCACCTGCGCCGCCACCGATGACTCCTTTTGCGGGTGCGATATCCCGATCGGCCGATACCTGCTGGTTACACTGACGCCGTGGAAGACGGCGCACCGGACCCTGGCATTGCTCGTGCCGGCGCGACCGTCGCAGCTCGGCGGCGCGAACTCGGGATCTCTCAGCGCCAGCTCGCCCGTGAGGGGATCATCAACGCGACTGCGCTGATCCGCTTCGAGAAGGGGCGCACCTGGCCGCGTGAACGCACTAGACACGTGCTCGAAGAAATATTGCAGTGGCCGGCGGGAACGATAGCGCGTATCCGCGACGGCGAACCGGCAGAGGCTTTCATGGGCACTGGCAGCGCAGACAGCGCCGATGGCGAATTTTTGGCGTCGTTGGTGGCTGATGCGGTCCAGCCAGCGCTCATTCGTTTTGATCAAGCTATCGCCGATCTGCCGCCGGCCGATGCACCAGAGTTCGTCGATCACGCCTCGGTGATTCTGGCCGATCTGCGCAAGTTGGAACAGATAGGAGCCCGGGCGGTACGGCATAGCCGCGGGTCAGCAGTGGAGGTGGTCAAGGCGCTCGGCGTGATTCGGCGCCGCTACGACGAGCTGATGCTGCGCACTAGCGAGCATCCGGCCGCAACGCTGGGTCAGAGGCTCTACGCTGCGCGTCATCGCACCAATCTGACTGCGAGTGAGGTCGCGGCGATCAGCGGGTTGCCGGATGAGCTCGTCGTGGCGGTGGAGAACGGCGCAGCGGTTGACGATGCGGAGAAGGCCGCGCGCATCGAAGCACTCATCCAGGACCTGGATTCAGACCACTAGAGACCGCCAGGCCGCATTTTTGTGCATGTGGCGTGTGTCTGCTGCGCGAAAATGGTTGTATGCGTCCAGGACTGCTCGCCCTGTTGTTCGGTGTCGCCGCGTTGGCCGGGTGTGCCCCGGTCTCTGCGGAGTCTGGTTCCGCTGTGGTGTTGCGTGTGGTCGATGGTGACACCCTCGATGTGCGCGACGACGGGCGTGGCCGACTGCGCGTGCGGGTTCTAGGGATCAATACTCCGGAGACTAAGCCGCCTGCTCAGTGTTGGGGCGCTGAGGCGACTGAGTTCGCCGAGGCTACGTTGCTGAACAAGCGAGTGGTACTGGTGGGCGATCCGAGCCAGGACGCGCGGGATCGGTATGGGCGGACTTATCTGCACTAGTCAATCCGGTTCACCGGGGCCGGTCATCAGTCGGAGTCTTTGGAGCCTTCGAGGGCGCGGCTGAGCTGTTGATGTGGGACAGCTCTAGCTGGATGGTCGGTGAGTTCGCGTCGGGTTACGTGGTTTTGCGGGCGGTGAGGCGTTCGACGAGGCCGAGTTTGAAGCGTTCGACGCGTTCGATGTCGAGGTTGGGGTCGTTGCGGATGTGGTTGAGGGGGCGGCGCAGGAAGTGTTCGCCGCCGAGGGGAACGGTGAACAGTTCGAGGAAGCGTTGCACGGCTCGGGCGGGGGCGACGCTGCTGCGGATGTGATCGACCAGGATGAGTTGTCCGCCGGGGCGCAGGACGCGGGTCATTTCGTTGAGGGCTTTGGTGTGGTCGGGGATGGCGCAGAGCCCGAAGGTGCAGACGACGGTGTCGAAGGTGGCGTCGTCGAACGGTAGGTGGTGGGCGTCGGCTTGTTGCAGCGTGGCGGGGTGGCCGAGGTCGGCGGCACGTTGACGAGCCAGGTCGAGCATCTGTTCGCTCCAGTCGATCCCGGTCAGCGTGACGGTGTCGGGGTAGAACTCGAGGTTGAGGCCGGTGCCGACGGCGACTTCCAGGGTGGTGCCGGCCGCTTGGCTGCAGACCCATTGGCGGGAGTCGCCGAACAGGTGGCGGTCAAAGAATCCGATTTCGCGGTCGTAGGTACGGGATTTCTTGTCCCAGTATCGGTTCCATCGGGCGGTGCGATCACCGGTGGCCATGGTTCACCTCGATTCGAGTCGGCCAGTCAGACGATTCGGGTGCGTCCGATGTGGGGAACAAACCGGCCGACCGTCTCACAGTAGTCCCGGTAGGCCTGGCCGTGGATAGCGTTGAGATAGGGCTCTTCGACGACGCGGACCTGCAGCTCGATGGTGGCCAGCAGCACGACGAACGCGACCAGGGCGAGCGGGTTGGGGGTCATCAGGGTGATGCCGGCGGCGAAGATCAGCATCGCGGTGAAGATGGGGTTGCGCACCAGCCCGAACACACCACGGAGCACCAATGTGGTGGTCTCACTGGGGTCGACGCCAATCCGCCAGGACTCGCCCATGTCGCGCTGGGCGTAGAGGGTGGCCGCGATACCCGCCACCGCCAGCACCGTCCCGCCCACCTGAATCCACGGCGCCTGCAGGAGCGCGATCGGGGTGAGGATGCCGAGCAGTTGCAGCAGCGGTGCGGCCGCCCCGGCGAGGATGGCAGCGATGAATCCGGCGCCGGCGAACCATTCCAGCGAGCCAGGCCGGCCGTGGATGCCGCGAAACCCGGTCGAGCCGGTGCGGCGGTGCTGGGTCCAGCTGCGCCAGCCGAACCCTAAGACGGCAAAGACCAGGTAGAGAACGAGCGCGGTGGCGGGCATGGGTGAACCTCCTGGCCGGACTGAGATGAGTGTCGATGTGGAGAGGGGCGGTCAAGCCGATGGATGCGGCAGGCCGCGCCTAGTTCTCGGCGAGCGCTTGATCGAAGGCCTGGGCTAGGTCTTCATAGCTGTGTGGCTGGATGCGGGTGTCGTTGAGGAAGAAGGTCGGGGTGCCCTGCACGCCCAAGGCGCGGCCGTCGGCCATGTCGAGTTGGATGCGTTCGAGGGTGGCGGGATTGGCGTAGGCCGCGTCGAACTCGGCCATGTCCAGGCCGAGTTCTGTTGCGAATCCGCGGAATACGTCATCGGCTGGGGTTTGCTTTTCACCCCACTGGGCTTGGGTGTCATACATTTTGCGATACATCGCCTCCAGTTGGCCTTGCTGGGCGGCGGCTTCCACCGCGCGGGCGGCCCGCTCGGCGTTGACGTGGGCTTGCAGCGGGAAGTAGCGGATCACGAAATTCACCCGGTCGCCGTATTCGGCCCGCGCTTTTTCGATCTCTGGGTAGACCGCGCGGCAGCCCTCGCATTCGAAGTCGAGAAACTCCACGAACGTCACCGTGCTGTCGGGCACCGTGTTGAGTCGGTGGCTGTTCTCGCGCACCACCTGCCCGGCCTCGCCGGTATCGGGCTGTGCCGTGGTGGTCGAGTCGCGGTCGCGCACTGACAGGTAGACCAGCGCCCCGATCGCCATGGCGGCGATGACGAACGCGGTGAGCAGGATGCGGCTGGTGCGCGCCATTCAGATACCTCTTTTGTGGGCGTGGACGATCTGGAACGGGGCGGCCCAGCTGCGCGCGGGCAGATGGGTGGTGACGGCCAGTCCGTGTGCGGTGAATGCGTCGGCCAGGCCGGTGCCCAGGACGTCGCGGGCGTGGGGTCGTTCGGCGAGCCGCATGTAGGTCTCGAAGATGGTGCGGGCGGTGGGTGGTGGGTCGAGGTCGATGGCGATGACCTGGCCGGCGAGACGTAGAACGCGGATGGCTTCGTCGATGGCGCGGTGGCGGATGTCGGTGGGCAGTTCGTGCCAGCCGAACACGCTCATCACCACGTCGAAGGTGTCATTGCCGAACGGCAGTGCGGCGGCGTCACCTTCATGCAGCGCCACGGTACCGATCCCGGCGCGGGTGAGGTAGCGGCGGCCGACGGCCAGCATTTCCGGGGAGATGTCGAGGCAATCCACTCGTGTGCTCGGGGATTTGCGGGCGAGCAGGCGGGCGGCGTAGCCGGTGCCGCCGCACAGTTCGAGCACTCGTTTCGGTTTCTGGTCGGCGACGAGCTGGGCGAGCCGGTCATGGGGTCGGCCGGGGATGAACCGGTTGCCGGCTTCGAACAGCGGTCCGGCCAGGGCGAATTTGAGCCGGTTGCGGCCCCAGGGGCGGCTCATGTCGGCTGCCGTTCACTGGCGGTGACCGGGAGTGTCGATGTGTAAGTGCTTGGGGTGGTGGTGAATTGGTGGGCGCAGTCGGTCGAGCAGAACCACCAATCCCGGTCCTGGTAGCGGCGTCGCGCCCGGGCGGTTTCCGGGTTGATCCGCATGCCGCAGACCGGGTCGCGGGGGTAGCGGGCCTCGGTCAGGGCCAGCGTGTGTAGCGGAATCGGGGTGGTGATGCTGCGCAGCGGCGGAGCACCGATCGCTGGGGTGGACAGGCCTTGTCGGGTAGCGGCAGCCGCGATCGGGTCGGTGATCACGGCGTGGCCGGCCCCGGCGAGTGCGGTGATGCGGGCGGCGATGTTGACGGTGTGGCCGAACACGTCGCCGCCGCGGGCGATGACGGGTCCGTGATGGATTCCGGCGCGCAGCGCCAGGAACCCGTCCTCGCCGGCGACCTGCTCTGCCAGGTCGGTGAGGGTGGCCAGCATCTGGGTGGGTGTGTCGGCGGTCAACATGACCGCGTCCCCGATCGTCTTCACCAGCCTCACGCCCGGTTGTAGTGCAGCCTGTGCCAGGTCGGCAAGCCGCGCGGCGAGCTGGGCGGCTTCGTGGTCGCCGCAGATTTCGGTGAGGATGCTGTAGCCGGCCAGGTCGACAAACGCCGCCGTCGCCTCGACCGTGTCGAAGTCAGGTGTAGTGTCGGGCAGCATCATTGGTCTCATCTCTGGTGCGGCCGAGCCACGGTAGGAAGCGCCCCACTCGGGTGGTGTAGTCGCGGTAGGTGTGGCCGTGGACGCGGCGCAGGTAGGGCTCTTCCACTTCGCGCACCTGCAGCTGGATGCCGGCGATCGCGATCAGCAGGCCGGCGATCGCTATCGGGTTGGGCACCATCAGCGTCAGGCCGGTCAGGGTGAGCAGCAGTGTGGTGAAGATCGGGTTGCGCACAATCGCGAACGGGCCGCCGGTGACCAGCTCGGTGCGTTCGGTCTCATCAACCCCGATCCGCCACGAGGCCCCCAACCCCAGCTGGGCCTGCAAGGTCAGCCCGATGCCCACCACCGCAACCGCGATCCCAGTCGCATGAACCAGCAGATGGTCGGCGAAACGCAGTGGGGCGAGCCCGGCCAGGGCCGCCGCTGGGGCGCCGACGCCGACCAGCAGATAGCCCACGTCGGCGAGCGCGAGCGCCCACCATTCCAGGGTGCCGTCGGGCCGCCAACCCCGCCGGTTGCCGCTGTCGCCGATGCGGGCCAGCTGGATCCGGCGCCGACAGGCCCCGATCACCAGCATCAACATCGCGAACAGGCCCAGTGCAGTCAGTGCCATCGCCTGCTCCTTCCCGGTCGGCCCGTCCCCGCCCTGCGTCCTCATCCATCGGGTTGTATCGATGTTGGCGGGGTTGACCGATCAATAGTGTTGGACGCTATCATCGTCGTGTGGCGATGAAAAGTGGTTCGGTCGATCCCGCGATGTGCGGGAATGTGGATGCGGCGACGGCGTTGTTTCACAGCCTCTCGGATGGCACCCGGTTGGCGATCTGGCCTGCTCCGCGCTTTTAGGACTGCGGATTTCGCGGGAATTATGCCGCGAGCTGTGAATTCATGTATTCGATGCGGACTTCATGCGGCGTGCGGTAGCCCAACGCGGAGTGAAGTCTGCGCCGATTATAGAACAGTTCGATATAGCGGGCAATATCAGCTCTTGCTTTCTTCCGCGTCGGATACACCATGTGGTGCACACGTTCATTTTTCAGGGCTGCAAAGAATGATTCTGCGAGCGCGTTATCCCAACATATTCCGGTCCGCCCCAGCGAGGCTCTCATATCAAGGTCGGCGATTTTAATGGCGTAATCGGTCGAGGTGTATTGCGTCCCGCGGTCGGTGTGCATAATGCATCCCGGTTCCAGGGCGTGGTTGCGGGCAGCCATCTCCAGGGCGCCGGTGACCAGCTCGGTACGCATGTGATCGGCCATCGCGTAACCGATCACTTCTTTGTTGAAGCAGTCGATCACGGTCGCCAAATACAGCCACCCAGCCCAGGTCCGGATATAGGTGATGTCACCGACCAGCTTCACCCCGGGCCGATCCGCGGTGAAGTCACGGGCCACCAGATCAGGCACCGCGGTGGCGGACTCGCCGGCGATAGTGGTCCGCTTGTAAGGTTTCGGTTGCAGTGCAACGAGATTCAACTCGCGCATCAGTGTGCGCACCAACTCTGGGCCTACCCGTTCACCGGCGCGGACCAACTCGGCGTGGATGCGCCGATACCCGTACACGGCGCCGAAAGACGTGAACAGTGCGGCGATCTTGAGCTTGAGTTCCTCGCGGCGGCACATCGCCGCACTCGCCGGCCGGCCCCACCACTCGTAGAACCCCGATTTCGACACCCCCAGCCATTTCAGCATCTGCACGATCGTGGGAGCCATGCCCGCAAAGGTGGCACCGTCAGCGTGCTCCGCGGCGATGAACGCGTATTTCTGGCTCACCGTGGCTCCTTCGCGAAGTACGCTGCTGCTTTTTTTAAGAAGGCGAGTTCCATCGCCATTTCTCGGTTCTCGCGTTCCAATTCACGCAGCCGAGCACGTTCAGATAATTCCAGCGGCGGCTCGTCGGTGGCATGCGTTTCTCGATACTTCCGAACCCAGTTGCCGACAGTGGTATCACTGAGCCCGTGTTCGCGCGCGACCTCGGCGATGGACTTCTGCCCGTCCACCACCAGTCGGGCCGTTTCCTCCCGAAACTCCGGTGAGAACTTCTGATATTTCTTCGCCAATGCCGTTCATCCTTTCCAGTCGGACCCTATTTGGTCCGCAGTCCGGAGAACAGAGGGCACGCCAATCCTGCGCCGGCTGGCGGTCGGTGAGGCGCGGGTGGTGGATCTGACCGGCGAGTTGGGGTTGGCGCAGTCGACGGTGTCGGCGCATCTGGCGTGCCTGCGCGACTGCGGGCTGGTGGATTTCCGGCCGCAGGGCCGCGCCTCGGTGTATCGGCTGGCCCGCCCGGAACTACTGGACATGTTGCGGGCCGCCGAAGCTGTCTTGGAGGCCACCGGCAACGCGGTGGCGTTGTGCCCCAACTACGGCCACCCGACTGAGCGGAAGAAGGTTGGGCGATGAGTGAGGCGTGCGGCTGCGGCAGCGACGACCGCCCCGGCGAGGACGAGCAGGAACCCGAACGGCTTTGGGAGATCACCGAACTGCGCGCCGCCGCGGTGGCGGGCGTGGTGCTTTTGGCCGGCTATGTGGTCGGCTGGTCCGGCGGCCCCCATGCGGTCGAAATCGGCCTGTATGCGCTCGCCTTGGTGATCGGTGCCTACACGTTCGTGCCTTCGACGCTGCGCCGGCTGGCGCAGGGCAAGATCGGGGTCGGCACGCTGATGACGATCGCCGCGGTCGGCGCGGTGATCCTCGGCGAGGTCGGCGAGGCCGCCATGCTGGCGTTCCTGTTCTCCATCAGCGAGGGCCTCGAAGAATACTCCCTCGCCCGCACCCGCCGAGGTCTGCGGGCGTTGTTGTCGCTGGTGCCCGATGAGGCCACCGTGCTCCGCGACGGTACCGAAACCACCATCGCCCCAGCAGAGTTGGCGGTGGGTGACCGGATGCTGGTCAAGCCCGGCGAACGCGTCGCCACCGACGGCACGATCGTGTCGGGGCGCACGGCGCTGGATGTTTCGGCCATCACCGGCGAATCCGTGCCGGTAGAGGCCGGGCCCGGTGATGAGGTGTTCGCCGGGTCGATCAACGGCACCGGCGTGCTGGAGGTTGAGGTCACGTCCACTGCTGCTGACAACTCGTTGGCCCGCATCGTGGCGATCGTGGAGGCCGAGCAGTCCCGCAAGGGCGAAGCCCAGCGCCTGGCCGACCGCATCGCCAAACCCCTGGTCCCCGCGATCATGATCGCCGCGGTCCTCATCGCCGCCATCGGCAGCGTGTTGGGCGATCCGCTGGTGTGGATCGAACGTGCCCTGGTGGTGTTGGTGGCGGCCTCTCCTTGCGCGCTGGCGATCTCGGTGCCGGTCACGGTGGTCGCCGCGATCGGCGCGGCTAGCAAGCTCGGTGTCTTGGTCAAGGGCGGGGCGGCGCTGGAAGCCCTGGGCGCGGTCCGCACGATCGCGCTGGACAAGACAGGCACCCTGACCGCCAACGCACCCACCGTCATCGACGTCGCCACCACCAACGGCGCCACCCGCGAGCACGTGCTGGATGTGGCGGCGGCGTTGGAGGCCCGCAGCGAACACCCCCTCGCGGCAGCGATTCTCGCCGCCGCGCAGGGCCCCGTGCAACCGGCTGATGACGTGCAGGCGGTCACCGGTGCCGGGTTGACCGGCGCGCGGGATGGCCGTCGATTGCGGCTGGGCCGCCCCGGCTGGCTTGACCCCGGCCCGCTGGCCGGCCAGGTCGCGGCCATGCAGGCCGCCGGCGCCACCGCCGTGCTCATCGAAGACAACGACCAGATCATCGGGGCAGTCGCGGTGCGCGATGAGCTGCGGCCCGAAGCCGCCCACGTCGTCGCCCAGCTGCGCCGCGGCGGGTATCAGGTGGCCATGCTCACCGGTGACAACCAAGCGACCGCCCACGCATTGGCCAAGCAGGTGGGCATCGAGGTCGTGCATGCCGATCTGCGGCCCGAAGACAAAGCCGCGCTAATTGGTCAAATGCGCCAACGTTCCTCGACGGCCATGGTCGGTGACGGCGTCAACGACGCCCCGGCCCTGGCCACTGCCGATTTGGGTATCGCCATGGGCGCGATGGGCACCGACGTGGCCATCGAAACCGCCGACGTCGCGCTGATGGGTGAAGACCTGCGCCACCTCACCCAAGCACTGGCCCACGCGCGGCGCGCGAGGCGGATCATGCTGCAAAACGTCGGCCTCTCACTGGCATTGATTACGGTGCTCATTCCGCTCGCCCTCACCGGTGTCCTCGGGCTGGCCGCGGTCGTCGCGGTGCACGAACTCGCCGAAATCGTCGTCATCGCCAACGGCGTGCGCGCCGGACGCACCAAGCCCCTCGGGGGCACCATCATCGAAACCGGAACCGACTCCCACCGGCTGGCCCACACCCGCAACCAGAAGACCACGGCAGCCAGCTGAACTCGGGGCCGCAACATCGGGGTAAGACCCCGGATCGATCACGTCAACGGCGTCGCACTCCGAAGCGCCGCCAGCACGCGATCCCTGGTCGGAAGGTCCAATCGGCACGCATCAGCTGCCAGCTCAGTGCCCGGCTTCATGACATCCATACCATCAACGAGCACTGTTGGCGATGGATATCCACCGACCCTTTCCACCACCACATCTTCAGCGATATCAACCTCAGACAGACACTCGGCGAGCAAGCGCCGAGCCGCCGCCGCATTCGGACATCCCGGGCTCGTGAGAAGTTCCACACGCATACATCTAGCTTCGCTCAATACGCGCGTTGGATCGGGATGGCTGGCCGGTGGGTGGTGTGATCGCGGTGGAAAGGTTGGCGGCCAAGGCCTGGACGCGCGTGGTGATGTCGTCGCGGATGATTCGCATGCGGTCGATTCCGTCGATGCCGCGCAAGGAGGGTTCGTCGGTATCCCACCGCTGGATGGTGACGCCGGGACAGTACTCGTCGAGGTGGGCTTGGCTGCCGACGATGACGACCAGGTCGGCGTCGTCGAGCATCTGCGCGGTGAGTTGGGCGGGCTGATGGTCGCTGATGTCGACGCCGACTTCTGCCAAGGCTTGTACCGAGAGGTCGTTGACGGCGGTCTTGGCGCGGGTGCCCGCCGAGCTGACGTGGATGGTCGGTCCGGCGATCTGGCGCATGAGCCCGGCGGCCATGACCGATTTTCCGGCGTTACTGACGCAGACGAACAACACTGATGTGTCAGCCATATTCGGTGTGTTCCCTTGAGGTTTTCGCGGCTACCGGGTGACGGGCACGTTCAGGTCGGCCAACAAACGGTGGACGCGTTCTTCGATGTCGTCGCGGATCGGGCGGACGGCGTCGAGGCCCTGGCCGGCGGGGTCGGGCAGTTCCCAGTTCTCGTAGCGTTTCCCGGGGAAGATCGGGCAGGCGTCCCCGCAGCCCATGGTGATGACGACGTCGGCCGCCTGCACAATTTCGTCGGTCCAGGGTTTGGGGTATTCGCCAGTGATGTCGATACCGACTTCGTGCATGGCAGCGATCGCGGCGGGGTTGATCTCGTTGCCGGGTTCGGATCCACCGGACCAGGCGACGGCCCGGTCACCGGCCAGGTGGGTGAAGTAGCCCAGCGCCATCTGCGAGCGGCCGGCGTTGTGGGTGCACAGGAACAACACGGTCGGTTTGCCGTCGCTGATCTTTCCTTCCACTCTCGCCAGGGCGTGCAGGCGTTGGCGGGCGAACCGTTCGGCCAACAGCGGCAGGAAGTTCGGAATTGGCTGTGTCAACCCGATCTGGGACCACGATGACGGCCTGACTGGGACCCACCTGGCACCGGCTAATCACGCCCTTGGTCTCGGTGGTCACTGCCGAGTGGCGAGGGCTATAGGTATCTGCAGACCTGATCGGGGCTACAGGTTTCGGGCTCTGGGAGGGCTGCATCGTCGCGGAGCGCAGCCACGTTGTCGCGAAGTGTTGTGAGGTCGGCGATCTGCGCGTCGATGTCGGCAAGGCGCGCGTCCAGCAGGTCACGTACGTGGCCGCAGGGAGCTTGGCCGTGGTCGCGGATGTCGAGGATCTGCTTGATCTGGGCGAGGGTGAGCCCGGCCGCTTGGCCGCGGTGGACGAAGTCGATCCGGCTGACCGCGTCGGGGGTGTAGTCGCGGTAGCCGGCCGGTGTGCGTTCGGCCGGGGGCAGCAGCCCTTGCTCTTCGTAGAACCGCAGAGTCTTGGTGGTCGTGCCTGCCGCCTCGGCGAGTTCTCCGATCCGCATCCCGGCCTCCATCGTGTCGCAGGTCTCGCTTGACCTTCCCCTTTACTGGAAGGTCCAGTATCGCTGCATCAGGAGCGTTTCCCAACAGTTCTGGGAGGAATCGGGATGCAGACCAGGTACGACCTCGCGATCATCGGATCCGGCGGCGGTGCGTTCGCGGCGGCCATTCGTGCGACCTCTCTGGGCAAGTCGGTGGTGATGGTCGAGCGTGGCACGTTCGGCGGCACGTGTGTGAACACCGGCTGCGTGCCGTCGAAGGCACTGATCGCAGCCGCGGAGGCCCGGCACGTGGCCGCGGACGCGCCGACCCGGTTCCCGGGCATCGCCAGCGTCGCGGGCGCGGTGGACATGCCGGCCCTGATCGGCGGAAAGCAGGATCTCGTCGAGGCCCTGCGGGGTGAGAAGTACGTCGACGTCGCCGACTCCTACGGTTGGCAGGTCCGCCGCGGCAACGCCGCGTTCGCCGGCACTCCGGATTCGCCCCTGCTCGAGGTCGCCGCGGCGGATGGCAGCGTCGAGACCATCGAGGCAGCGCAGTACCTGGTGGCCACCGGGTCCCGTCCCTGGGCCCCGCCGATCCAAGGGTTGGAGGAGGCCGGGTACCTGACCTCGACTACGGCGATGGAGTTGACCGAGGTCCCCGACTCGCTGCTGGTGCTCGGTGGTGGCTACGTGGCCCTGGAGCAGGCGCAGCTGTTCGCCCGGCTCGGGTCGACGGTGACCCTGCTGGTTCGGTCCCGGCTCGCGTCGAAGGAGGAGTCGGAGGTCTCCAAGGCGCTGCAGGAGGTCTTCGCCGATGAGGGCATCCGGGTGGTCCGCCGAGCGGTCCCGACCCGCGTGACCCGCGACGCCGCCACCGGCCAGGTGGTGGTGACCGCGGACGTCTCCGGTGGCGCGCAGGAGTTCCGCGCCGACGAGGTTCTGGTCGCTCTCGGCCGCCGACCGGTGACCGACGGGCTCAACCTCGACGCGGTCGAGGTGAAGACTGGCGAGGTCGGCGAGATCGTGGTCACCGACCAGCTGCAGTCCTCCAACCCGCGGATCTGGGCGGCCGGTGACGTGACCGGGCACCCCGAGTTCGTCTATGTCGCCGCCCACCACGGCACCGTGGTCGCCGAGAACGCCTTCACCGACGCCGAGCGGTCGGTGGACTACATGCGGCTGCCCCGGGTCACGTTCACCAGTCCCGCGATCGGCGCAGTCGGGATGACTGAGGCCCAAGTCCTCGCGGCCGGGATCCGCTGCGACTGCCGGGTGCTCCCGCTGGAATACGTGCCGCGAACGCTGGTCAACCGGGACACCCGCGGCTTCATCAAGATGGTCGCCAACGCCGACACCGGCGAGATCCTCGGCCTGACCGCGGTCGCCAAGGACGCCGGCGAACTGGCCGCCGCGGGCGTCCACATCATCGGCAAGACCATCGCCGAGGTCGCCGACGCCTGGGCGCCTTACCTGACCATGACCGAGGGCATCCGGATCGTCGCGAAGGCCTTCACCACCGACGTCTCCAAGCTCTCCTGCTGCGCCTGACCCGCACCCACCCCACTCAACGAAGGAGGCATCCGCGATGTCGGACCTCAGCACCCAACTGCCCCAACGACTCACCCGACCCGAGGAGACCGGCCTTGACGCCGGCCTGCTGATCCCGCTGCTGCGGCTGCTCGTCGACGGCGACCCCGTCACCGTCGAGCAACTCGCCGCGGCTGCGAGCCGCACCCTCGATGACGTACGGCGCGGTCTCGCGGCGGTGCCGGACACCGAGTACGACGATCAGGGCCGGATCATCGGCCAGGGCCTCACCCTGCGCCCCACCCCGCACCGGTTCACCGTGGCCGGTGAGGAGCTCTACACCTGGTGTGCGCTGGACACGCTGATCTTCCCCGCCCTGCTGGACCGCCCGGCAAAGGTGGAGTCGGCCTCCCCGGTCAGCGGCGAGCCGGTTCGGGTCAACGTCGACCCCACAGAAGGTGCAACCAGCGTCGATCCGCCCACCGCGGTGGTGTCGCTGGTGAACCCGGAGCAGATCACCTCGATCCGTTCCTCCTTCTGCAACCAGGTGCACTACTTCACCTCCCCCGAGGACGCCGCGGGCTGGCTGGCCGAGCACCCCGGCGCGGAGGTGGTCCCGGTGGCCGAGGCGTGCCGGATCGGGGCCGCCCTCGCCACCGGCCTGCTCAACCGCCTCCAGGCGCCCGCCGCGGCCGACGACAGCCACAGCTGCTGCTGACCCATACCCACTGAAGGGAATGAGAACACCGATGATGTCCAACCACGACGATCGCCCGGGAGGCAGCGGCCTGCTCCTCGGAGCCGGCGCCGCGCTGCTCATGGTCGCCTGTTGCGCCCTGCTCCCCATCCTCATCGCCGGTGGCGCGATCGCCGGTATCGGCGCGTTCCTCCGCAACCCGTGGGTCATCGGCGCCGGGATCGCCCTGGCGATCCTCGCGCTGATTGCCATCTCCCGCCGCGGCGGCGGCACCGCCGGCCACGGCTGCTGCCCGCCCATGCCCACCAACGAAAACGTCGACCCGAAGGACGAGCAGAACCGATGAGAATCACCCGCCGCCACCACGCCGCGCTCTCGATCGCCGCCGTACTCGCCGCCGGATCGCTGACCCTGACCGCCTGCGGCAACAGTGCCGACCCCGCGACCGCCGGTTCCGGTTCACCCGCCACCGTGACCAGCGTCGATGGCCAGCAGATCAGCCTGCCCGCCAACGGGAAGCCCACCGCGGTGTTCTTCTTCTCCGTCGGGTGCGGCGAATGCGTCAACGGCGTCCGGTCCCTCGGCGAGGCCGCCACCACCGCCGAGAACGCCGGCACCGTGGCAAGCTTCCTCGCCGTCGACATGGACCCCGGCGAATCCAAGGCCCTGATCGGCGACTTCATGGAGTCCGTCGACGCCGAACACGTACCGGCCGCAATCGACGATGGCGCGGCACTCTCCCGGCGATTCGAGGTGGCCGCTCTGTCCACCCTGATCGTCGTCGACGCCGACGGCACGGTGACCTTCCGCGCCACCGACCCCGACGCCGCGACGATCACCGCCGAACTGGCAAAGGCCGGAGCCTGACCCATGGGCGGACTGCTCACCCTCGCCTTCGCGGCCGGCATGGTCGCGCCCGTGAACCCGTGCGGGTTCGCGCTACTCCCGGCCTGGATCACCCACACCCTCGGCGACACCGATGCCTCAACGGTCCCGGTGCGGCTGCTGCGGGCGCTGCGGGCCGGTCTCGTGTTGGCGGTGGGGTTCGCCGGCACCCTCGCGGCAGCTGGCCTGGTAGTCAGCGCCGGCGCCCGAGGGCTGATTCGCGCCGCGCCGTCGCTTGGCCTGGCCGTCGGCATCCTGCTGGTGGTTCTCGGCCTGTGGATGCTAGCCGGACGCTCGGTCTCGGTGCGGGTGCCTCGGATCCCCGGCCGGGCAGCCGCGGGACTCCCACCCACTGCCCGGATGGCTGCGTTTGGGGTCGGCTACGCGCGAGGAATTGTCAATACCTGTGGATCGGGGTGTTTCAGGCGACCTCCGTTTCGGTTGATTCGGCCGGCTCGGGCGGTGTGATGTCGGCGGGGCGTTCGAGTAGCTTGCCTTTGTGGAAGACGGCGCCGGCACGGACGAGGGCGACCAGGTGGGGTGCGTTGACTGCCCGCCACCGGGCTTGTGCGGCGTCGATAAGCTTGTAGGCCATGGCAATTCCGGCCGCGCGGGATCCCGGCCCCTTGGTGACCTTCGTCCGCAATCGCACGGTGGCGAAGGTTGATTCGATCGGATTCGTGGTGCGCAAGTGGATCCAGTGTTCGGCTGGGTATTTGTAGAACTCCAACAGCACGTCGGCGTCGTCGACGATCTTGGCGACCGCCTTGGGGTACTTGGCGCCGTAGTCGATCTCGAAGGCCTTGATCGCGACCTGCGCGTGGTCGAGGTCCTCGGCGTTGTAGATCTCCCGCATCGCCGCGACCGCACCGGGTTGCGCCGATTTGGGCAGGCAGGAAAGGACATTGGCCTGTTTGTGAAACCAGCAGCGCTGCTCGCGGGTAGCCGGGAACACCTCGCGCATCGCCTTCCAAAAGCCCAGTGCACCGTCACCGACGGCCAACACCGGGGCGATCATCCCGCGGCGGCGACACGACCGCAGCAGATCGGCCCACGACTCGGTCGATTCTCGATACCCGTCGGCCAGGGCGACGAGTTCCTTGCGGCCATCGGAGCGGACCCCGATCATCACCAACAGGCACAGCTTCTCCTGCTCGAGGCGGACCTTGAGGTGAATGCCGTCGACCCACAGGTAGACGAAGTCAGTGCCCGACAGATCCCGGGCCCCGAAGGCCTTGGCCTCCTCCTGCCACTGGCTGGTCAGCCGTGTGATCGTCGTCGCCGAGAGCCCGGCACTGGACCCGAGGAACTGCTCCAAGGCCGGCCCGAAGTCACTGGTCGACAGGCCGTGCAGGTACAGCAGCGGCAGCACCTCAGTCATCTGCGGGGACTTGCGCGCCCACGCCGGCAGGATCGCCGAGGAAAACCGCTGCCGCTCACCGGTATCGGCGTCGATACGCTTGTCGTTGACCCGCGGCGCGGTCACCGCCACCGCGCCCGCGGCGGTCAACACCTCACGCCCGGCGTGGGAGCCGTTGCGGACCACCAGCCGGCGACCGCTCTCATCGAGCTCACCGGCGTGGGCATCGATGTAGGCGGCCACCTCAGCCTTCAGCGCCGCGGCCAGCATCTGCCGGGCGCCGTCGCGCACGATCTCATCCAACAACGACCGACCACCGCCGTCATTGGCGTTGGCCTCATCGGTGTCGTGAACTACGGTGAGCATGGGCGTACCTTCCCAACCAGCGCGTCAACGCCGGTCTTGATCAGAGAACCTTGGACTTCAGATCATCCCCGGGAAGGTGCGCCCACTTTCATGCCGCCCCACCGAGGGTCATCCACAGGTTCTGATCATTGCTCGCTACGCGCTGGCTTCGCTGTCGTGCACGTTCGGGGTGATCCTCGCGGTCATCGCGCAGGCGCAGGCCACCTACAGCTATGCCGGGCTCCTGCTCGTCTTCGGTGTCTACGCTGCTGGCTCGGCGACCGTCCTGCTGCTGCTCGCCCTGGCCACCGCCGCGGCAGGCAGCGGACTCACCCGCCACGTCGCGCGATTGGCCCGCCATGGCCCACGGGTCACCGCTGTCGTCCTGCTGCTCACCGGCGCCTATCTGGCCTGGTACTGGTACCCGGCGGCCACCAGCGACGCCCCGGTCGCCGCGGGCCGTGGTGGCGGACTCACTGACGTCTCCGCGGTGGTCTCCAGCTGGATCCAGACACGGGCGACACTCATCGGCGCGCTCGCTGCCGCGTCTGCGCTGGTAGTGCTGGCGCTCGGGGTTCTCCAGCGACGCCGCCGGATCCTTCGGGGGCGCCCGATGACCACGCGGGACAGCACGCAGTGACAGCCCACCGGGTGCGGCGTGCGCACGAAACAGGCTCGGTTGATTGCGTCACCGCGACGCGTTCCCTGACCGGGTCGACGCCAGCCGGTAGGAGTCGGTACCAGTTTCGATGATGTTGCCGCCGAAGGTGAGGCGGTCGACGATGGCCGCGCACAGGCGCGGGTCCGTGAAGGTCTTGGTCCAGCCGGCGAAGCCCTCGTTGGACGCGATTGCCACGCTGTTCTTCTCCTCTCGCTCGGTGAGGACCTGGAAGAGGAGTTCGGCGCCGCGGCGGTCCAGTTCCATGTAGCCGAGCTCGTCAATGCAGAGCAGGTCGACGCGGCCGTAACGAGCGATCGTGCGGGCCAACTGCTTCTCATCGGCTGCTTCTACAAGCTCGTTCACCAGCCTCGTGGCGAGGGTGTACTTTACCCGGAATCCCTTTTCCGCGGCTGCGGTCCCCATGCCGATGAGCAGGTGAGACTTGCCGGTGCCGGAATCCCCGATCAGGCACAGCGGCTGGCCCTTCCGCACCCACTCGCCGGTGGCCAACTGGTGGATGGTGGCGGGGTTGATGTTCGAGTTGGCGTCGAAGTCGAAGTCCGCGAGGAACTTGCTCCGCGGGAACCCGGCGCCGTTCACGCGCCGGATGGTGGACCGACGGTCGCGGTCGTCGCACTCGGCCAGGAGCAGCTCGGCGAGGAATCCGGTGTAGGTCAACTGGTCCTTGTTCGCCGCCGCGACCGCGTCGCCAAGCAGGGCCCGCATGGTCGGGAGCCGGAGCCTCCGGCAGGCCTGGTCGACCGCCGCTACGGCGGCTTCCTCGGTCAGGCCGCGGCGGCGGCGCAAGGTGGTGGTCACGCTGGTGACTGTGCTCATCGGGGTGCTCCGCTCTCATCGGGACTCATCGGGTCGGGGTGGTGGTCGGTGCCGGTGCGGCGGCCGAGCAGTTGCTGGTATTTCTCCATCGACGGCAGCGGCCGGGTGTCGGGCGGGAGGCCGGCGATGACCGCGGCCGGGTCGAGCAGCAGGCGTTCGGTGAGGGACACGACCTTCCGGCTGCGCTTGGCGTCGCCATCTCGTCGTTCGCCATCGCTGGGCTGCGCAACGGGATGACGGTCTGAACTGGCCCCGGTGGGCGCTGCGAGGGTGGTGTGCAGGCGTGCTTCGACCGCGACCACATCAGCTGAGACTGCACCGACGCTCACTGCGGCGAGCAGCCCGGCTTCGACTTCGTCGGCGGCCATGGCGCGGTGCAGTAGGAGCACGTCGATCAGTTCCCGGGTGCCGACCGCATCCCCGAGCCGCCTGCGGGCGTTCGCCCAGAACGCCTCATGCGCAGGCGTGAACGCCCCCGATTCGCGGGCCTGCGCCAACGCGGTGGAGCCTGGCAATGCGCCCGGCTTACCCTTGAGCACCTCGAGGTAGTGGTCGAGGTTCACCGACTGGCCACCCCTTGTGATGACGCGGGCGTGCCGGGCGATCTGGAGTCGGCCGTCGAACACGACGACCTCGGATGCGCGCAAGGAGACGCGGACGCGGCGGTGGATGAACCGCGCCGGGACGGAGTACCGGGCCATGCGGACGGTGATCATCGCGGAGCGGTCGACCATCGGGTTCAGCATCAGCCCGGGGTCGAACCCCTCGACCGGGAGCGGCGCGAGGTTCTCGCGTTCGGTCGCGAAGTCCTCGCCGACGGTCCGGATCCGCGACGAGATCCGTCGGCGGTCGTCGGCGGCGTCCAAGGCACGGACCTTCTCGTTCAGCTCGTCGAGCGAGTCGACGACGGGCATGGGCACGAGGTGCTGGCGGCGGAACCGGCCGACGTCGCCTTCCACACCGCCCTTCTCATGTGCCCCGGCGATGCCCGGCTGGCAGTAGAACGCGTCGAACCCGAAGTGAGAGCGGAACAGCACCCAGCGGTCGTTCTCTACCCGCTCACGACCGCGCGCGTTGACGACCCGGGTGACTGCGGCGGTGAGGTTGTCGTACCGGACGTGCCGGGCGGGGATGCCGCCGATCTCGTTGAACGCGGCGATGTGGCCCTCGAGGAACGCCTCTTGGCCTTGGGTGGCGTAGATCCGGTGCACCGCCTTCCCGGAGTAACTCAACCTGAATGTGAAGAGGAAGACCTTCGTCTTCACCCCGGCCAGGATGACGTAGAGCTCGCCGAAGTCGACTTCTGCTTCTGCGCCTGGCGCGTGCTCCTGGGGGATCATGACTTCGACCCGGCGGCCAGCTTCGAGGCCGATCTGCGTGCGGCGGATGCGGACGTAGTCGCGAACCGTCGAGTACGACACCTCAATGGCGTCGTGTTCCTCGATGAGGCGGACGTGGATCCGGCGGGCGGTGTGCCGTTGCTTCCGCGGCGCCTCAAGGTCGGCGCGGAGCATGTCGTCGATGGCCGACTTGAACGGATCCAACCGGGGCGAGGAACGCACCGGGGTCTTCCGCGGCGGTGGTTCCGCGGACGTGAGGGCCCGGCGAACGGTGCCGCGTCCGACTTGGTGCTTGCGTGCGAGCGCTCGGATCGACATGCCCTCGACCCGGGCGTCCCGACGGATCGCAGCGAACAGTTCCACACGCACCCTCATCCCGAAACCCACTTCCGGTGCCGCGAGGACCGCTGGATGCGGGTCCTCCTGACGCCACGGAAGTGGGTCCAGATCAAGCCGTCACGACGCCACGCCGAAGCCCGGGTGGGTCCCGAATCAGACCGTCACACTGGTCCCGAATCAGACTGTCACCGCCAGCCAAGGCCGGTACACGGCGATGGTCACGAAGCTGCAGACCGAACTATCCGCAGCGAATCAGCATGCGGTGCAAGGGTTCAACACGTACTCGAACGGCGCGCTGCTCCATGCCACGCACCTGCCTCCCACCTCGGCTGTGTCCGAGGCTGCCGCGGAGGGTGCCGATCACAGCCAGGGTGCTGTCGGCGGCGCCGACGAGAACACGGCCGGCTCGCCCGAAGACGGAGCAGCGTCGGGAGCACCGTCGCAGACGCCCGACGAGCTGATGCAGACCGTCTTGCCGGCAGTTCTCGGTGCCGTCGCCGGGGCTGCTGGCGCATTGCTCGGAGCATTGAGCGGCGTGGGGGAGAAGCTGCAGCAGACCGGTGGCCAACTGGCCGGAGGTCTATTGCAGGGAGCGGGACAGGCGATGTCCGCAACATCGGCGCTGCAGGCGCAGAACGCAAATGGGCTCGATCCCGCTGTCGATGGAATCGGTGGAGGCGACGGTTGGGACGGCTCAGGTGTTGGAGATGCGGGCGGCGGGTCGGTCCCGGGCGATACCGAGCCGGCGTCTGCGCCTGCAGGTCCGCTGGCCTCAGCGCCGGCGTCGGCCGCTGCGGCGCCAGCCGTCGCCGCACCGACCTACAGCAGCGCGGGGACGTCACCGACCGTCGCAAGCTCACCCGGTGTCGGCATGCCGATGGGCGCGATGATGCCGCCGCCGGTGATGGGTTCGGGCCGCGGAAGCCCCAACGGCGAGGACGACCGACGCCTGTACCCGGAAAAGCGACTGCATCTACCGACTCCGCCCAACAGCGAGCCGGTCAAAGGTCGGCGCGAAGCTCGTGAATCACGTTCGGGCACAGAGGAGTAGCGAGCCATGCCATCGTTGAGCGACGACGAGTACCTAGCTCAAGTAGAGGCTTCGCTCGCGCATCTGCGCGCACGCAATAAGGCGTTTCTACAGGCAGTGGAGGAGATAACCGTGCCGCGCCAACACGACGCGGTACGCGCTCGTTTCGACAGCAACGGCTCCTTGGTCGATCTCGACATCGCGCCGGAGGCGTTGACCGCCTATACCAATGTCGAACTCGAGCAGATCGTCACGACGGTACTGCGTCAGACCCGCGCGCAGGTCCTGGAACAAATGGATGGCCTGCTGGCCAAGTACCTCGCGCCCGGAGACCCGCGATTCGATCCCAATGCCTTGCCCGAACCCTACGTCGAGCCACCGGAACCCGACTCGTGACTCCTTGATTAGTCCCAGGCAACTGGGAATTGAGTCGGTTGAAAGTTGCAGTCTCCCAAGAACTATGGCTAACCAGGGCCCTTCGCGGATGCGCGATGAACAACTACAGAGGCCGGCACCGACGGCATTACTTCAACCGTCATGCAGCAGCAGGGTCACCGTTACGGCGACGACGCACCGAGGTTGATGGCATCGGCGGTTCTGCAAGGTTGGGAAGTTCGATGGGCATGCGGCGTTTGAACTGACGCAGAAGCACGACGTAGGCCGCTTCGAGATCCTCGACATGACCGTGAATGCCCGGCAGCGCGACGCCGCCCCACACACCGTGGGTCTCACGGCCGGCAACCGCGTTGTACCCACACCGGCCGATGAACGGGCATTCCTGACACGCCCGCACCGCGTGGACCTTGTCCTTGAACGGTGAGAACCACAGGTATCGCCCGCTGGGGGATCGTCGCGGATCAACGGTTTGGCACGGAGTGACGGCTTCGGTTTGGTACAGCCGCACGCCGATCGCCTGCTCGAAGTCGGCGATTCGGGCATCTGCCGGAGTCTTTTGAGTCTTTGTCATGCCGTTTCGTCCTTCCGTGACGGCCCCGACCGGTAATCAACGGTGGTAACCGGTAACTTTAGCAGTAAGTTGCCGGTTTTGTCTACCTCGAACTGAATCCGAGCTGTTCAATGGTTCAGCGACCGCGGATTTATTACCGGCTCTGGTCCAGCTGCGACGCCTTGCAGGGCGGTTGGGTGTGAGCGAGATGATGCCTCGCCGCTGATCGAGTCCGTAGGTTCATCGTTGAGATGCCAGATTGAGCTGAGTTTTACCGGTTCAACGGGCGTGTTTTGCCGGTATTTCAGGCAAAATGTTGTGCACTATGTCGTGGGAACAGCTCGGTGTCGCCGTCCGGGGCCGCCGCAAAGAGTTGGGCCTGACGCAGGAGGCGGCTGCTGCGGCCGCGGGGATTTCTGTAGAGCGGCTCCGGGATATTGAACGCAACCGCCGGCCCGGCAAGCTATGGTCGCGGGTCCGGATCGGCCTGGAAACCGCTCTGGAGTGGGAGCCGGGGAGTGTCGAGGCTGTACTAGCCGGCGGTGTCGCAACCCCGAAGCAGAACAAGCTCGCTCAGGGGGATGACACAGCGGCGGTGGCTCCAGGAGTCGGTGACCGATACGCTCTGGCGCGCCAGGTTCTTTCAATGCGGGCAACGCTGTCGGCTCACCAGAGCGGGATCGACGGGGAGGCGCGCCAAGCGCTCCTTGACGATTTGGACCGCGCAGCCCGTGAGGCCGAGGAGGGGATCGTGCGGATGATGCCCTGGCTTGAAGAGCAAGAACGAGGGGAGGCGATCGAGCTGCTCGTGGCGCTCCGACGGCCTTGGGGCACAGAAACCTAGATGCGCCTGCTCGAATCAAGTGACATGTGCTGCGCGAAAAGCGGTTAGGCCGAACGGACTCGGCGGACGAATCAGCGGAATGCATCTCGAGAACCTCAAAAGCCACGGGTATGGCTAGGGGTCTTCGCGCCTACCGATACTGTGCGCATGGATTGGGATGGACGCCTAAACGGGCAGTGCCCAAGTCGGGCGGCGCCCGAGCCCGCAGGCGATCGCTCACGGTACGTGAACAGCGCAGATGCACAGCTTCTGCGTGACACGGACGCGTGGAAGTGGTGGTGGCGGTACGCACGCGTCAGTGCCGCTCGATTTGCCGCTGGGTTGGAGCCGGTCGGCGTCGACATCTACGGACCCATTCTCGTCGAAGGCGAGGAAGCGATCCTGGAAGCCGACGTGACTGCGAGCCGCATGTACGGCGGCGACGCCCGTTACAACCGCAACGAACTCGTCATGCTCGGCCGGCCCGCGGTAATGGTCGGGGCGCTGGCGATAAACGAAGTGTTCAACTACCGCCGCAAGGTCGCAGCTCGCCGGCGCGCCGAAGTGCGCTGGCGCGACGATCAGCCCGCTCATCTCTGGGCGACGACCCTCCGGCTGATCATCGAAGGCCGGCACGGACTCGAAAGTTATTGGTACAGCACCGTCACCGAGTTCTACCCCGATCTGGCCCGGTGGTCGCTGGCCTTGGCATTCGACGACGGCTCCGACCCGCTACGGATTGTTGGAGCTCCGGTACCGGTGCTGTGCTTGTGGACAGCCACGGCCGTGCTGGGCGAGGGGTGGGAACACGATCCCCGCCTTGCCTCGCTCTTGGTCTGACCGGCAGCGGAAGCCCTCCTAATTTGTCGCAGTTTGGACGGTGTGCCGGGCGGAATGCGCCGGTAGCATCGAGACCTATGGCGGCGAAAACGGAGATTGATACGACCGCTACCGCTGATGGTCTGGCGAGCGAAGCCGCCAGTCGTGCGGAGGCGATCGCGGCTGGAGAAGTGACCTTGCCGGTAGGCAACTACGTCGCGGCCACCAATGCTCTCGGGGCGGGTCTGGTTGCGGGGCGTCTGGCGATAGTGGGTACTCGTGTTGCCGGTGGTGCTCGCGCAGCCGTGGACAGCGTTGCCTCGTACGAGGCAACCGAAGGTGCGAACGCAACCGCGTTAACGACGTAGCGGACGACGAAAGGGGCCGACGGTGGCGAGTACACCCTTCGCCCAACACGCATCGACAGGTCCAGCTCCCGCTCAGCCCGGGACGCCGTATCCGCCTGGTGGTTCGCCGCAGCCAACACCACCTTCTCGGTATTCTGAGTCGGCTCGGCGCCCGCGGCTGTGGCCGATTGCGGTCGTAGCGGTTCTACTGGTCATCGCTGCCATCGCGGCTACCGCTGCCATCACCTACGCAATCGCGCGTTCGACCACTCCTGCGACTACTGGCGCGGAACCCCCGTTCACGGTGGCGCCCGGGCAGCAGTACAGCGCCGACGAGCAGACCACGGCAAAACAGCATCTCTGCTCGGTGTTCGACGCCTCGACGAAGGGTCAGGAGGGGCAAGGAGGCTTGCGCATCAACGGCGATCCCAATGCTCCCCTTCTGTTGCGCAAGCTCACCGGAACTGTGGCCGTCGAGAGTGCAATGACGAAAGCGCCCAATGAGATTGCCAGCGCGGCCCGCAACTACATCGATGCGAACCTCGACCAGATGAACGCCGCCTTGGGCGCCGCTTCCGTCGAGGACATCAACAACCTGACGGCATCGGCGAACGAAGCCACCTACGCGCTGGCGGACGCCTGCGGCTTGCCTCGCTGATGCCTGCGGTAGGGAATCCCGGTGGCTCGGCGGTAGTCGACGCGGGTGAAGCCACGAAGCCGGCATCAGCGCGGGCGAATGCCGAGGCAGCCAAACTGTTGAACGTCTTTGCCGCTGCCAAGCCTGACCCCGACGGGTTCCTGTCCGGTCATGGGATGCCCGGCGGAGGTGACATTCCCAAGCCGACTGGCCTATACACCAACGCGTTGATCGGGCCTGAGGTCTGGCCCAGCGAGTCGGAGAACGCCCTTATCGACGCCGGGCAGGACCTGTACCGACTGTGCGACCGTCACCGGACAGCCTCCGAGCAGGCGAAGAATGTTTCAGATCAGGTCTTTTCGGAATCCTGGATTTCGGGGGACGGTGCAGAAGCGGCCTATGTCCACTACATCGGGGAGCAGTCAGCGCACGAGGATCTGATCGAGGTTCTTGGTGGTGTGGCTGCGGTTCAGGGCCGACTCGCTGGGCACATCAGTCGCGCGAAGCGTGATATGCGTGATGCGCACGACCAAGCACATCGAGAGATCGAGGACTACCTCAGAGCCCCTGGTGGAATACCCACAGCTGTCATAGGTAGTGTCATCCTGCCGAAGTATCGAGGCCTCATCGAAGGATATGCGGACCAGCTCAGAGGTCAGGTCGCCGACGAAACCAGCTTTCTCACAAACAAATTCGGACCCCTGCCGGATTCTCCCGCGACGCAGTCAGGCGGACGCGGAAATGCCCCTTCCAGCGAGCGAGGCGATGCGGAGGAAGCAGGTGACAAGCGCGACGGTCACGAGCATGCCGCGGCGGGCGCGGGCCGAGGCAACAGCTTCACCGACCAGGGGGGAGCGACGAGCAACGCGGAATTGTCTCCGGCCGGATCCGCCAGCGACGTGCTGAGCCCGGGAATTGTTGGCCGTGGAAATGCACCGACAATGCCCGATGCGAAGTTGGGCAACCCGATCAAGCCGTCACTACCTTCAATGCCGGCGACGCCGTCGATCGGCGGCAGTGGCTCCACTTCGCCACTGAGCGGCATGGGTAGCGGGGCTGCCGGATCGCTGCAAGGGCTTGTTGGCGGAGCAAAGGTGGCATCGCCGGGAACACCTGGACTGGGGCCCGGGGGCACTGGAGGCGCCTCGAGCAATTCGCTGCCGAACCCTCTGGGTGTCGAATTTGGGCGGGGCCTCGCGACGGGAACTGCTGCCACTGGAGCGATTCCGCCGTCCGGCGGCATTTCGACCAGCGGTGGCGCCGCAGGTCAGATGCCGGTCCCGCAGACTCCAGCAGGGCCGATAGCGGCTACGCAGTCGGCCTCGCCCCTTTCGGCGGCACCAGCAGCGGCCACCGCCCCTTCTGCGAGCGCGCCGACAACCACCGTTGGGTCGCCCACCGCTGCCCCTGGCGTTGCCGCCAGCGCGCCGTTGACGTCATACGGTTCGGTTCTGCCGCCGTCGGCTGTCGGTGGGGCCGGGGGAGGAAGCGCCGCGGCGACGTTCCCATCTTCTGCGCCGCCGCAAGTAACGGGTGGCAGCGGAACACCCGCGGCCCCGAGCTTCATTCCGGGTGTCCGAGAGGTGTCTCAAACTCGTCAGGTTGGCCGCGGGCTGTCGATGACGGACCTTGAAACCGCGCGCACAGTCGTAGCCGACCTGGCCGCCGCCTCGAGTGGCGTCTACCCGGGACTCGAATGGGCTGTTGCGGTTGCCCGCGGAGCATCAGGGCTTCCCGAGCTGTGGATCACCAGCAACGAAGGTGCGGGTTACATGCCGAGCGGGGTGTTCGTGCCTCGGTCGATGCCGTTGGCGGCCCGATTTGATCCTGACTTCGACGAGCGCTGGTTCGGTTGGTTCAACCCTGCCGAGACCGTGCTGAGAGCGGTTCGGGCGCGCGGTGAGGCGCTCTCGGCGATCGCCACTACCTGGACCCAGGATTCTCTCGAAGTGCGTTCCGCGACAAACGAAGTAGCAATCGCAGTCGCACCTTCGGGTGGGCCATCGGACGCCGACTCGGCGACGTTGACCCGCGGCCGATCACATCGCCTCGAGACGATTGCTCCAGGCCTTTACCAGGCGCTCACACGTTTGGAAGGTGGGCAAGCGGAGGAGTACGCCCGCCAAGTGACCCAACTGGTTGTGTTCTCCGGCTCGGACATATCCGCCGTCGCTCAATCGGTTGCTCGCGCGCTCATCGCGGCGCGTTGGCCATCAACGGGGGAATGGGCGACATTGCGCGCCGAGTATGAGACTGACCGGCTGATGGCCGGTTCTCAGCGCCCGGGCCTAATGGGTGTCGAAGAACCCCGCCAGTTGGTGGCCTACCAACAGGAGTTCGCCCATTGCCGACGCCTCGAATCGCTCCTGTGCTGGCAGGAACACGGACCCGCCGACATCGTCTACGCCGCGATCATGGCCGGAGTTTCCGTCCCTGATCTGTCTTGACGGCGGCACCGCTCACGGCTTGCGGTGTGGTTAACGCTGGCGACGGCGACATACCGTGTGCAGGTGGGCGGTGTCGGTGCCTATCTGGCGCAGGTCGATCGGGTACTCGGCGCTGGGCAGGCCTTGTTTCCGACGTTCGTGCCAAGCCCTGGCGGTGCAGGCGTGATAGGCCCCGGGACACCGGCTGCGCCACAGGTTTCTCAGCTCGGTTCGGGCACTGAGGCGGCTGGCAACGACTATCGGCGCAGTTGGGATGCAGTGACCGGGTTGGATGAGCAGGCGAAGACCGTCGCGGCTCAGGGTGCGTCGGAGGGGGAGTCCGGCCGGGCGGGTGCCACCGGAGTTCGCACCACTGCGGCGGCAGCCGCCGCGGCGTTAGCCCCGGCCACTGATACGCCGCCGGGAGTGAAGATGCTGGTGTCGAGTATGGATGATCGGCTAGCGGCGATGCAGCGTCAGATCGCTTCGACCAAGGCTCAGAACCATTTGCTAGCGACGCGGCTGCGGCAGGTGGTGATGGCCTACCGCGCTGTGGCGCCGGCGGCAGCGTCTGCCGTCCTGCCGAGGATCGGTGGCGGCGTGGGCGTCGGCGAGCTTTCCGGGCTCGGCCCAGCCGGGGGACGCATGCGGACCGGGCTGTCTCGCCTCGCTCCGGTCACTCGCAGATTGAACACGGTGGGGCGTTCCGGATCCCCACTTGGTCGACTCTCTGCGGATTCAACTCGTCGTGAGGTCGCGGCGGTGATAGTCCACGAGGCCCTCAGGCGTGGCTATTCGCCTCGCCAAACGGTCGCGATTCTGTCGACAGCGCTGCAGGAAAGCGATCTCCGCCCGAAGGCGATAAGTGCAAATGGTCAGTGGGAGAGCATCTTTCAGCAGGACTCGTCCTACAGGAGTCGCGGCAACCCGAACGCGGTAATCGAGCAGTTCTTCGACCGCCTGGGAGCGCGAGGGGGACCGGCTTCCCCGGATATCTGGAAGTCGATCTTCTGGCTGCAGCAGAGGCCGGGTGAGGAGTCCGCCGAACTGGCCTACGAGAACGGACGACGTGCCTATCTCGACGAGATCCAAAGCAAGTTGGGTCCGGCGGCCGCGATCTTCCAGGACGTCACCAATCCGTAGTGGTGGTGGTTGCGCAGGAGCGCCGCCATCTAGCTTAGGCTCACCCGGCAATGCGAGAGGAAGTCGAATTGGTTGATGCGGAGTACGGAATCGATCTGGGCGGTCTGGCTCGTCCGCTGCTGCAGTACAAGCGCGGTGCGCTGACAATCGACGAACTCTGCGATCGGGCCGTCGTCTGCGAGCTCTACCCGTTCGACACCGGCTCGGATGACGGCGACAGGGTGACGACCGCCGCGGAACTGCACCGGCGGCTGCTGGAGAGCGGAGCGTTCGACGATTGGGCTGACGGCCCGTGGCCCCGCGAGCAGGCTGCCGCGCAAGTGCTTGTGGCGATCGTGCTCAACACGCAGATCTGGCTGCGCGGAGATCTGCAACTGCCGCGCCACCCGGGCGTCGATCCGGCGTTTGCGCGGGCCTTCCGTGACCACTGGGCAGGGCAGTTGGTTGATTTCGTCCAGGTCTCACCCGGCGACCTACAGGTGGAACGGGTCGGGATGGCCGCCGCGCGAGGCATCGATGATCGTTTGCCGACGGCGCTGCTGCTCGAAACTCTCTCCACCTCAGCCGAACTGGCGGGCGATCAGTTCTCCCACCGGCGCTCCATCGCCACGACATTGGTGCACCGGTTTCTCGACGAGGGTGACGATGCCCGTGCCCTTGCATTCGCATCCGGCTTCAGCGCCGATGCTCACAGGCTTCTACTGGAGATGGCGCGAGGCCTGGACGCCGACTCGGGGTGCTGGCCGGAACTGATGGGAGCTCTCGAGGCGCACCGCGAGCAGATTCTGGATGACGGCGATGACGCTTCCGTGATGTATGCGGCGGCTAACGCCGCGGCCGGGCTGCATGCCGCCATCGCGCGGTCATTGCTCGGTATGGCCCAACTAGACACCGCGGTCCCTCCCCTCGATACCGACAGCTACCGCCGCGCAAGGGAGCTCAGAGGCAGGTTGCACATCGAGCTGCATGCCCTCGCTTCGGTGATCCACTATGTGCTCGGCGATGGCGTCGAATCAGTGCGTAGCGCGCAGGTGTGCGCGCATCTCGCGTCCCAGTGGGCGGCCGAAGCGGACAGGGACGAGGTCGACTCGTGGTACCTACCGAAGGCGGCGGCGTGGATTCTGGCCACCGCGGAGCCAGATCCGGCTGCACGCGTGCTGATCCTGAAGCGTGGCTACGACAAGTACGAGTTCCGCGGACCACTCGAAGGCCGATGCGCCTTGCAGGTGGCCGACGCATACGTCGCTCTGGCGCAGCCAGAGCTCGCGGCCTACTTCTTGGCCCAGGCGATCGATCACGCTGGCTTCCGATTGATCAGCGATCACTTCCCCTGTCCGATCGAGTGGGACCGAGTTCGGGGTCTGCTCGAGGTATCGCGAGTGTCCGCGGATGAATTGTCGGCAGCCACAGCGCGACTGCGTCGTCTTGGTTATCTCCCGGAGCCCGAAACCGGTCCATGCTTTTGGTGGATCGATGAGCAGTGGTACCGGCTCTTGCGGTCCGATGATCCCGGTCTGGTCACACCGAAGCCGAAACGAGTGTGATGACGATGGATGACGTCTTCGCGTCGGTGGATGGATTCGTCCGGCACCGCAAGGAACTCGCGAACGGGGACACCGATCCGCTCCTGATCGTGATTCGTGGGGGTCGGCTTATCGCGTTGGTCGAATCCAACGATGTCTCACAGTTGCTCGCACAGGCGGAGTTGGCCGCCAGTGGCTACAGCGCCGACTTCCTGGCTCTGACGTTCGAGGGCGTTGTTCCGGCCGCGGAGGTGAATCCGGTGACCGGGCAGCCCTGGCAACGCGGCGAGGCTGACGCTGTACGCCTTCAGCACAATGGGCTCGCCAAGGGATGGGTGGAGGAGATCGTGGTTGTGGCGATAGTCGGCCGCGCTGGCGCGTCTCGCACGACCACCTACTCGATTACGGCAGCCGACGACGGGTTGTCGTGGGATTCGGAACGCTTCGGACACCGGCCGGTCGGTGTCGAATCACACCTTCAGCAGGCACTCATGGCCGCCGCTCGATGCGGCCGAGGTACGGGATCCGGGTGCCGAATTCGTGGCGTCCGACGATGCGCCGTTCCTGACACCGGAGGCTGGCCGATTGACTTTGGACATCGGATGCACTCGCATCATCGATCGCCGGCTCGAACACGGGGTAGCGGCAATGATGGCTCTTGATGACCACGAAGCTGCCACCTTCACCTCCGAAGGCCTCATGAACTGGCAGATATTGCGCTACAGGTGATTTCGTTGGCGGCCAGGCGATGGCGGTGCGCGTGATCGCTCCGTCTAGCCGCTTGGCGAACCGAGATGTCTGTCGTGGAATTCCACGAGTCGGGATTCAGGCCATGGTTGCGGCTCCCAGATGGGTCGTTCGGGAAGACCATGGCGGCCATCCGCCAGCGCAGCGCCACTAGTCTAGGGGTTTCCCTAGTGCGAACTTGAAGTTGTTGGTGCACAGCATTTTGCCGACGCAGGTGGCTGGTGAGTCCGTTGCCGGCCTGCCCTAAACGGGGACGCTCGGCTGTTCCGATAACTTGTCAATGCCGGCCGACTCGATGGTGTTCGATACCCCTGTTCACGCCTTGTTCAAGGAGTCGGGCGCTCTTGCGACGCAGCTCAGATTTCAGCTCCTCAAATACCGCTTCGGTGATCATCTGATAGTCGGGCCGGTTCAGTTCCAGCCATTTGGTGGAGGCGTATTCGCACACGATGTCTGCCTGCTCCGCCGTGTCGCGCAGTGCCTGTTCCATCCGTTGATAGACGATGTCGTTGAGGAAGTCGGGCGCGTTGGCATCGAGCCAAGCCGCGATGTGCTCGTAGTCGCGGTCGATTATGGCCTCGAACTCCATGAGTTGGCTATCAGAAAGACCATCGGTCATGGCTGACCCGACCCGTAACTCGAGTTCCTCATAGACATGTTGAAGCAAGCTTTGGCGAGCATCCGCCGCCAGGTCGGCTAGGCCGACTTCCGCCAGGAAGTTGTCGTCTAACTGGATCATGGTGCCTTTCAGAACGTGGCTGCGTCGCGCTGCAATACAGAGGCTCCATGTTTGCTGCTCTGTGCCGTCCGCGCAATCGGCTATTCGACCCTCATCGCGGAATATCCGCCCCTCGCAGCGCGCGTCAGCGTGTTAGGTTCAGCCGTCCGAGCCGATCGGCATGACGGACCGGAAACGAGGTGATACGTGGAACGTCGCGCCATCTGTCTGGCTGCATTCAGGCGGTGCGATGACCGCCGGGCTCTTGAGCTGCGAGCGGAACTCCCACTGCTCATCGGCCGGTTGGCCGCGGAGGTCGACGGATCCACCATCGAATTGCAGGTAGCCACTGGGCACGATGGTGTCGTGGCCGGTGCACTGGCCGTCGAAGCCGGCGCGGTAACCGAGAACCTGCTCGGCGAAGCCGCCGCCGTACTGGAATCCATCGCCGAGGTGTCGGCCGTGGAAAACGACTCGGCGACGTCGGTCGCGGTCTGGCCGCTGATTTCCTCGGGCAGGGCACCACTGGGATTTCGACGGGACGAACCGAACACAACGCGCTCCGCGGTGTGGGCGACGGCAGGGGCCCGCGGGATACCGGAACTGGTGGAGTTGGTGAGCCCCTACGTTGGTGTGGGGATCCGGATTCGGCTGAGTGCCGATCAGCAGCTCGCCGCGGGGAGTCAACGCTGGAATGTCGATATGGCCGTCATCTGTGATGGTGTGACGCCGTCGTTGCGGCTGCGCGCCGCGGTGCGGGCATTGTTTCCCGGCCTCGAAGTCGCCCCCGAACCCGGCGTCCGGGCGTCGGTACTTCAGGTCACCGCCGATGAACTGCCGACGGCCTTTCCGGTACCGATCGCCGGCGAGGACCCGATACCAGGCGCATATGTCGGAACGGCAGCACCACTGCCGCTCCATCCCACGCGCGAATCCCCGGCGACGACGCAGTCAATTCGGATCGGTTCGGCGGTAACGGTATCCGGCAAGCGGGTGCCGGTGAGTCTCGGGTTGTCCGAGCGACTTCGGCACGTACACGTTCTAGGCCGCACCGGTACCGGAAAGTCGTCGTTTCTAGCCGGCTTGGCGCATCACGTCGCCGACACCGGGGACGGCATGTTGGTTCTGGATCCGCACGGCCATCTGGTGGACCGCATCATCGCAGAACTTCCTGGTTCGGCGGTCGACCGGACCTGGATCATCCGTTGTGGCGACGTGGACAATCCGGTTCCTGTCAATCCCCTTGCGGTACCTGACCGTCGGCGCTTGGAGATCGCCATCGACGAAGTATGTGCGGTGTTCCAATATCTGTTCGACAAGAAGGAATCCGGCATCGTGGGACCGCGGTTCCGCGAACGGGTGGCGATGGCCCTGCGTGCCCTCGTGGCGATCAACGGGGTCAAGGCCTCTATCCTCGATGTCCCTGCCGCCCTGCACGACCCGAAGTTCATGATGCGCGCGGCGAAGGCGGCATCCGACGAGCGGTTGCGCATGTGGATCGAAAACGACCTCGTGAACCGTAAATCCGGAGAGTACGGTGAACTCGTGTCGTGGGTGAACTCGAAGTTCGAGCCGTTCACCAGCACCACGGCGATGAGGGCGATCCTGGGTAGCGGTGAGGATGCCGTCGACATGACGAAGGCCATGGATGAAGGCCGAATCCTGCTGGTGGACTTGTCCAAGAGCGATCTCGGCGAGTCGGCGACCCGACTCTTGGGTTACCTGTACTTAAACGAAACCTGGGTCGGCGCACTGCAGCGGGGCAATCCAGATCGACCGTTCACGGTGGTCGTCGACGAGGCGCAGTCGATGATCGCCGGTTCTCTGAGTGCCATGCTGTCGGAAGGACGCAAGTTCGGGTTGTCGGTGGTGCTCGCTCACCAGTACCTGGGGCAACTCGCGGAGGATCTGCTGCCCGCCGTGGACGGTAACGTCGCCACCACGGTTGCCTTTCGCAGCGCGGTCGCTGACGCTATGGCGTTGCGGCAGCGGTTCGGCCACGGCGTCGAAGAGGCAACGCTGATGACGCTGCCGGACCTGTCTGCGGTCACCTTGCGCACCGCGGTACACGTGGCCGGTGAGCCGCACACGTTGATCGTCGATCACAACGACCGAGTAACCGCGCGATCGGGAGTCGAACTGGCCGACTTCACCGAGACGTTGTCGACCACTACGTCGCGTGCACTCGTTGACAAGTACCGGGAAGCGACATCGGCTGCTGCTGAAGGCAAGTCGAACCTGAAGGCCGGCGATATGCCACCTCCGCCTGGGCTGCCCGAGCGGCCGCCACCCGCCCCGGCGCCACCCCCGCAGCAGCCCAAGGACCGTAGCTTTCTCGACGAGTGGCTGGCCAAACGGCAGGGCGATGCATCACGCCCGTCGCGGGGGTGCCCCCCGGAGGCTCCGACTACACCTAGCTACTTCGACCTGAAAAAGTCGGGCGTGGCTTTGCGTCTGGATGGTCCTGAACTGGGACAATGACCTCGAACCCTTGGTGAGAAGGATTCGAGGTCATTGTGTTTCGTACTGTAAACGACCAGCCGACGTTGTGGGATTCGATCCTGCCGCCGGAGTTGTTGGTGTTGCCGGTGGAGTTGGAGCGGGTGGATGCCCTGCTGGACGACCCGGTGTTCTTCGCACCGTTCGCGGCGTATTTCGATGCTCGGATCGGCCGGCCGTCGATCCCGATGGAGACCTATCTTCGGTTGATGTTCCTGAAGTTCCGGTACCGGCTGGGCTACGAGTCATTGTGCCGGGAGGTATCCGATTCGATCTCGTGGCAACGGTTTTGCCGGATCCCGTTCGGTACCCGGGTGCCGCATCCGACCACACTGATGAAGATCACCACCCGCTGCGGCGACGGCGCCGTCACCGGTCTCAACGAGGCGCTGCTAGCCCGAGCGGCCGCAGCCAAACTGCTGCGTACCGACAAGGTCCGCGCCGACACCACTGTGGTCGAGGCTGCGGTGGCTTATCCGACCGATTCAGGTCTGTTGGCCAAGGCCATCGGCACGATGGCCCGCACCGTGGCACGGATCAAATCCGCTGGCGGCGCGAGTCGCACGCCGTCGCGGGATCGGAGGCGCTCGGCTGGGCAGCGGGCCCGCTCGATCGCCGCGAAGCTGAAACTGCGCGGTGAGCAGCAGCGCGATGCGGCCCAAGCCGCGGTGCGTCGCATCACCGGTGAACTGGCCGGCATCGCTGAACAGGCCATGGGTGAGGCCAAAGCGGTGATCCGCAACGCCCGACGCGCGTTGCGCACGGCCACCGGGCAGCGCAAGGGTCGGCTGCACCGGGCGATCAACGACCTGGACACCATCGTGGTCATCGCGCAACGCGTTGCGGCTCAGGCGCGTAGCCGCCTGGCCGGGGTGATGCCCGAGTCGGCGAGTCGGGTGGTGAGCCTGCACGATGTCGATGCCCGCCCGATCCGCAAGGGACGCCTGGGCAAGCCCGTCGAGTTCGGCTACAAAGCCCAGATCGTCGACAACGCCGACGGGGTCATCCTCGACCACAACGTCGAGCTGGGGAACCCGCCGGATGCCCCGCAACTGGTCCCGGCGGTCGCACGGATCGCCAGCCGCACCGGACGCACGCCCCGGGCGGTCACCGCCGACCGCGGCTACGGCGAGGCATCGGTGGAACGCGACCTGCACGACCTCGGAGTGCGCAGCGTGGCGATCCCTCGCAAAAGCAAACCCACCGCGGCGCGCCGCGAGTTCGAACACCGGCGAGCGTTCCGCGAGAAGGTGAAATGGCGCACCGGATCAGAGGGTCGGATCAATCACATGAAGCGTAGCTATGGCTGGAACCGCACCGAACTCACCGGCCTCGCCGGCGCCCGAACCTGGTGCGGACACGGTGTCTTCGCCCACAACCTCGTCAAGATCGGCACCCTCGCCGCATGAAGCACCGCCTCAGCGAGCCAGCCGCGCCTGACGGCCACCCTCCACTCACCATCACCTCAGCGGCAAAGACTTTTTCAGGTCGAAGTAGCTAGGAATGGAACCGTCGAGGTGTTGGGCACTTGCACTCACATGCGTGCCCACTTGTCGTCGACCAGGCACTCCACGCGAGTAGCCCACTTCGGGGTGGGAGGGAGGACGAAGCCGCGCCGCCCGAGGATGGCGGCGATGACGGCTGCTCCTGGAGGGGGGCCACTCGGCCAGGGCGTGTCGCCGTCAGTGAAGCAGATCACGACGTCCGGGCGCGGGCGTTCGTCTTGAACACCGTGGAAACCGAGGCGCATGTCGGTTCCGCCGGCGCCGACCAGCTTGGCGTCCCGCGCATTCCGTACCTTTTGGGCGGTGTGTATGGCGGCGTCGACGGAGTAGATGGTCATCTGAGCGCCCGGTACTCCGAGCCCCATCAAGGCGCCGTCGACCTCACCGAGGGCGCGGGCCAGGAGGGTGTCATCGACGCTGCCGGACGTGTCGATGATTATCGAGACTCGAGGTACCGGCCTGTGCTGGCCCGGCAGGACGACACTGGGAAGCGCCGTGCAGCGGCGTGAGGGTTTGGTATAAGTGTATTCGCCGCGCCCGGCTGCCCAGCCGAAGGCTCGACGTACTGCAGCGGATAGCAATGGTTCCCACGGTATTTCGGGCTCCAATGTCTGTTTGACCCACCGCAGCGCATCGCCGGCTGTGGTTCCTCGGCTGGCAGCATGCCCTTCGTATTCGATTGCCACCTTGCGGCGGATCTCGGTCGCGTCATGTTTGGAGACGACGCCGATATCGGTGTCTGGACCGCATTCGTTTGGGCGCAGCAGCCCGTCAGCGCCGCTCCCGCAGCCGTCTCTCGGCCCCAATGTGCCTGTGCCGGCGCCATCGGCGTCTGGAGGAGGCAGTCGTGAGATGAGGGCGAAGTATTCTTCCGCAGAGAGAGCTTCTGGCAGTTTCAAGCTCTTCGCGGTGGGCAACTGGCGCGGCTTCAATTTGTCGGGGAGCAGGGTGTGGGAGATAGTGACGTCGGCTGCCTTTTCCCACGCGGAGGCAGTGGTGCGGTCGACGTCCTGGTTTCTGGCGCGTTCGGCGTGTTCGGCAAGCAGATGCCACGTCACGTGCATGAGTTCCGCGCCGATCTCGGGAACGCTCGCGGAGTCGAACCATTCCTCGTTGATGTAAATGCGCCACCACTCGTCGCAGATCAGTCGCTCGACCTGATCATCGACAATCGGGATCAGCGCGTAGATCGCGTGGGAGAGGTAGGGAAGATCGCGCGGCGCGTCGGGCCGCCCGGCCACGGTTGACGGCGGAGCACTGATCAGCCACAGCTTCGCTGCGGCGAGCTTGTGATGGTCCATCTCAGCGAGCTTTCGGGAGCAGGCCAGCCAGCGCCAGCGCCGGCGCAAAGACCTTGATCGACAAGGGAACAGCTGAACCGTTGGGCCGAACGTCGGGGCGCATCAGTGCGCGTACGACCGGGACGGCCGGGTCGACGCTGACATTGGTGGCGGCCCGCGCGCAGACGTCGATCGCCTTCTCCCAGCGAACGGCTGAGGGCTGCCGTGAATACGCACCGAGCACCGCCTGCAGTGTCACGAACACGCGGTCGGCGCGCATGCCTTTGAAGTCGACTGACGAGGGGTCTGCGAGCAGGTCCTCGGGGTCGGGCAGGTCCTGGGTGTTGGCCCAGGTGAGGTATTCGTGTGCGGCCGGTGCGCCGACACAGCCGGCGACCAGTAGGCGGCGCACATCGGCGTTGGCTCCGACCGCTCGCGCGAACGCGGAGAGCCGGGCGGCGTAGTCCCAGGTGCGTGGAGTTGGGAACGCGCGCCCGCGTTCCTCGGCGTTCTTTGGTGTCACGCTGAGCTGGGACTCACGCGCGCGTAAGAACCCCGAGACCAGCACCAGCTCTTCGTGCAGGCTGTTCGGGTATGCGGGGGGCTCGTTGTACACCGGCATGGCGGGCCAGTTTCCGGTGACGAGTCCCTCGGAGTAGACCTCGAAAGGCATCGCCCAATCCAGGTGCACGAAGCGACTCGCCGTCGGCGCTGCGAGTTCCCACCCCGCGGCCGCCACGTCGGAAGGGTTGGCGGCGGCGACGAACGACACCGTCTTGGGCAGCTGGAGGGAGCCGATTTCGTAGTGGGTGAGTGGTCGCAGCGCGGCAGCTTGCAGCGACGGTGGAGCGGTGCTGAACTCATCGAAAAAGGCGATGGAGGGGCCGTCATGTTCGGCCAGTCGCTTCGCCCAGGCGGGCGGTGCCAGACGCACCGAGCCGTCATTGATGATTGGCAGGCCGGCGAAGTCGGATGGTTCGCTGTGGGTGATGATCACCGTTTCGACGTGCCAGCCCGTTTGAGCAGCCGATTCGACTACAGCGGTTTTGCCCTCGCCTGGGTTGCCCCACAGCAGCGCGGGGATGCGCACCGACACGCAGATTCCCAACGCCTGCAAGGCATTTTCGTACTCGCTCCTGGTGCGGATGGTCACGCCGCGTCCTTCCTGTCATCACGCTGTCTGCTCGTAGCTCGTGGTGTAGTTGTCGAGGTCGCCGACAGAGCGCACGCCGTGTTTGAGCGCCCTGATCACCTCACGGCGGGTTCCCAGGATCTCCAGCATGACCGCCAGCTCGGTGCGTCCCGGGCGGTTGCCCAGCGGGCTTGACTCTTGGTCCACCTGTTCGCACAACGAATCGATCGCCCCAACCGATGGACTGGGCACGTCAACACGGTGCCGCGCGAGCGCGTGAAAATGCTCCGCGGTGAGGCTGCAACCAGCAGTGGCCCACTTCAGGGCCTGGATCGCCACCGCGTTGACCGGCCAGCCGATCGCGGACGCGATTTCGCGAACGTACTCCGCGGCGATCCCGCCGTTCATCGCCGCGAGCACGTCGGTTCTTCTGATTCCGAAATTGAGCCAGGCCCCCCACTCTTGCGGAGTTGCCAGCTTCTGCGGTTCGTCAAGCCACGCCAGCCACGCGGCGGTGTCCGGGTCTGGCTGATGAGCCAGGACATCGGTCACCCACCGAGGGTCAGCGTTGCCGTAGACCAAGCCCAAGAAGAAGCGGATCGGCAGTGGTTCGTCGACGACCGATGCGACAGCGGCCAGGGTCGGAATGTCGTCGGTGTGTATCCCGGCCCGCCAGAGTTCGGTGATGCCGCCAGGCTCCCGGATGAGGCGTTCGGTGAGTTGGCTGACTTTCGGAGTGCCCTCCCAGCTTCCCCAGGTGACCGCGGCGGCGTCGAGGAAGATCTCGAGGTTCTTGACGGGTATCCGGTGCTTTGTGGCCAGGTGCTTGGGCAATCGCGTATGCCGGGCTGCGGCGGCGGCGCTGCCGAAGGGCGTGCCACGGCAGCATCCAGCGACGGAATAGCCTTTGGTCACATACCATCTTGAGCCACGCTCAATGGTCAGCGGGACACGTTCAGAACGGACAAGGATGCTGAGTGAAGCGTGGAACGCTTCGACGGTGCGTTCAATGTGCGTCACGCAGGATGTGTAGCTCCCGAATGCCTCAGCGATCCGTTCCGCTTCGGCATCGTGAGGTGTCGTGACGGTCCAGTCGGGGTGAACGGTCACCGCATGTTTCGTGCCTCCCGGGCCGTTCGCGCCGTTGAGACAGTCCATGTGTACCACCAGTGGTTGGCCACCCGGCGCCGGTCCCGTACGCGGCATCAGTGACCTGCATTGTTGTAGCGACGGACTGCCGCACTTACACGGAGCTGGCCTTCTTCGGTGCGACCCAGGTTCCTTTGCATTGCCAAATTGCCTGCAACGGCGAAGCGAAAACAAACTGTCACCAATGACATCGACAGCTTCCACACACCCATCTGGGTCTAGGTTTCGTTACACCACAACCCATTTCGCAGATCCAGGGTTCCTCAATCGGGCCGGAGGGACGACCGTAGAGGGGGGTAAGCGCATGTTTTGCCCCGCACACTGGACAGCCCGGTCGGCATTCGAAGAGGAAATCGAGGAAATTGGTGAAGCCAAGAGCGCGCATTTGCGGGTGACACTGAGTGCACATCGTCGCAGGCCAATCGGCCGGTTCACCGCGATCGAGATCAACCGTATGGATGTGTACGTGCTCGCGTGCATCACGGTCCATCAGTCTGAGATAGGCACCGCAGCAGGTGCATCTGCCGCCGGATCTGAGCAGGATCCTGCCAGCAATCAGTGTCGAGTGGCCGAATAACGCGTCAGCGCGCGTCCAGCGTTCGGCGGCAAGTACCGACACAACTTGCTCGTGTGAACGCGCGAACATATTGAGAGTGCCTCTCTCCACGAGGGTTCGCGGGAGGAACGGGTCGGAGTTGGCAATTGCTGCGCGAATGTCCCCGTCGCTGCCTAGGCTTCCCACCCCGGTCAACACGGAAGGTGGGTCGGTGTCGAGGACCGCCGCGATATCGTCGCCGGGTCTGAGCGCGCGCTGCGCGGACCAGGGGGCGTACGGCGACCTAGGCTCCAGGATGCTGATGATGGCCTCTTTCGACGGTCGCCCCATCACGAATCTCAACGACATGGCCCCCGCTGTCTGTCCCATCAGACACGCTGTAGCCCTTCTTCTTTGGTTGTTGTAGACCGTTCAGGCCGAGTGGCTCCCCGCGAAAGTCCTTGGGCCATAGCTTTTGTCGGTGACCCAAAGCGACTGTCCAAGAATGATCCTGAACGGGCGCTCCTGGCTGATCCAGTCTCGGACGGGCCAAAAACAGTCACGGCGAACTATCTCCTCTGTTATCGGCGGTCGTCGGAATGGGCTTTGGGCGAATCGGCGGCTCCGGTAACACCCGAGCAAGACGACCCAGGTCGAACTCGGGCTCCTTCACGATGCCCCGTGCGCCGGCTGCGACGGTGGACTTGCGATGTCCCTGATGAGATTTCCGGTGGTGCAACGGAGTTGGCGCATCGAGCTCTAGGAACAGATTCCCGTTGGCTGCGGCGGGCTCACCGAACACAGTGTCGCTCTCGTGTACATGACAGCGCCCGCAATAGCTGTGGACGGCGATGTGTTCGCGGCCTGCGTCAGTCGCTCACCGGTACGGGTAATAACTCGCCGTCCCGGACCCGGGTGCCTGCATGCATCAGTCTTCCTCCTAGGGGTTCATAGCCTGCTGTACGCGAAATGCCCCGCAGAACAAGCCATCACAGACGAAAGAGAACTCAAGTGGTCCGGCCTGGGCCCAGCATCCGGTTCGTTCGATCGTACACCCGTTCGAACACCGTTGGGAGGCCCCTTGCGTCTATTCGACGAATATTGGGCTGTTCGGCCGACGCCAGCCGATTCGCTGCCGGGATGCGAGCGGTTGTTGACCTGCAGGTCTTGCTTGAATGAGGATTCCGTAAGAACTGTCTGGCCTCCAACTAGCGTCACTGGGGCTTAGCATCAGATCTCATGAACGCCGCCTGGAAGTACGTCGCAGAGGTCGACCGCGCCTTGTCAGCGGCTTGCGCGCTGTTCCCCGGCTCAGACGGGGCGCTGCCTGATGGCGCTCCTGTGGCGCCGAGGACGGTGCCGGAATCTGCCGGAGGGCTTGTCCGCGCCGAAGAAGCTGCCGCCTTGGATTACCAAGCTCGGGACAGCCGCGCTACGGCTGCGACCGCGGAACTCAGAGCAGTTGTACAAGAGGCGGTCGCAGTAGCACGGCAGTGTTCGGTGGCTGCTGCCGATATACGCCAACGAGCTGCAACCGACACCGGCGCCATCGCGCGGGGCCATGAGCCGACGCCGGAGGCGGTCGGGCTGCTGGTTTCTCGCCTCGACGAGCGACTGGCAGAAATGCAGGATCACGTCGCTGAATCGAGGTCTATGTATGTGGCCGCAGCCGAGCGAATTACTGATGTGCAACGCGCATACACCGAGATCGTGTAGAGGCATCATCTTCCGCCACTAGCCAGCTTGGTTCGACGGTGATCGGGCCCTTCGCCAGTGGTTTGGGGTGTAGTTAGTACTGGTAGTGGCCATTACGGTGAACGAGTGGCCGCTAGTGTGGGCGCGTACGTCGCGCAGGTGGATCGGGTGCTGGCTGCTGGCCAAGGTCTGTTCCCGGCGTTCGGCCCGGGCCTGGGTGGCGTGTATGCAAGCGGCCCGCAAGTTCCAGAAGCCCCAGCCGTTTCCCACCTTGCCGTCGGCGCGGGGGTGGCCGGACTGGACTACCGCCGCAGCTGGGATTCGGTGGCTGGGATTGACGACCAGACGAACGCCTCGGCAGCCCAGGGCAAGGCGACGGGTGACTCTGGGCAGGCAGGCGCCACCCGTGTTCGTACCAACGCTGCCGCTGCGGCCGCGGCGATCGCTCCGAGCACCGGCACACCTGCCGGGGTCAAGGCCCTCGTCTCCACCATGGATGACCGACTGGCGGCCATGCAGCGGCAAATCGCCTCGACCAAGGCCCAGAACCAGATGCTGGCCACTCGGTTGCGGCAGGTCGTGATGGCGTATCGCGCTGCCGCGTCGCCAGCGTCATTCTCTGGTGGTTTACCCGGAATAGGCAGTGGGGGCGGCGGCGCCGGCATGCTTTCAGGCCTGGGCTCTGCGGCCAGCCCAACTCTGTCCGCTCTTCGGAGCTTCGCACCCGGTAGCCAAGGTACCGGCGCCGCCTCGGTCGGAGATGATCTCTTCGGAGGAAATCGGCAGCCCAGCAGCGCGGCTTCGCGAGCTGTGGCCTATGCGCGGTCGCGGATCGGCGCGCCGTACGTGTGGGGAGCGGCCGGGCCGAAAGCGTTCGACTGCTCGGGTTTGGTGCAGTGGGCATACCGTCAGGCCGGGGTGTCCCTCGACAGGACCACCTATCAGCTGGTGAACGCAGGTATTCCTGTGAGCCGCAGCCAGATTCGCGAAGGGGATCTAATCTTGTGCAACTGGTCGGCCCCGCGCACGCCTGAGCACGTCATGCTCGCGATCTCGCCGACAATGGCAATCGAAGCGCCAACACCGGGCCAGTCGGTTCACATCACGAGCGTGCCCAGTGGACGGATCGAGGTACGCCGTGTGTGTTGATAGAAGCGGTATCGGCTGGCGGTGCGAGTGGCGGATCTAACGCGATGCAGTCGGACCAAACGGTCGAACGGTGAACAGTTCGCCACTCAATTCCGGCCACGGTCCGAGTGAGTCCCGTGTGATCGTCACTTCGCCGACGATGCAGCGTTCATCGTCCGGACTGATCTGGACGTAACCACCCTTCGTACGAATCGCCGGAAGTGAGAAGAGCGGTCCTGCAGGCTGTTCCAGTACCTGACCGAGTGCTCCCACCGTGATGCCGGGTAGCTTCGGTGCCAGTATCGCTACCAGCGCAGCGGACCGGCGATCGTTATGGAACGCCGCGATCACTCCGTCCACCAATTTCTCGCTGTACCTGATCGCATCGCGCGGGCCACGGTTGGTGGCGTGAACGGTCAGCCGAAGCCCGAACTTGGCATCGTCCGCCAGGCGATGCTCAATGGCGGTGACGTGCCCGGCGGCGTTCGCGTCGCGCAACGCGAACCAGACTGGGCGAGCCGATCCGTCGTCGGGGAGCCGGCGCGGGACGCGATTCCACTGGGCAATCGTCTGGTCGGGTTGCCATGTGGTCCACTGACCGCCGGCCTCGTACCGGTAGTAATGCAGATGGCCACCGATCAGGTCGACGGGGACGGGCGCCGCCGGCGGCTCGGAGGTGCCACGCTCGAACCGAAGCATGCTGACACCCGGCGGCATGGACTCGAGCACGTTCGTGAACAGGCTGTTCTCTGCGTCAGAGGCACGAGGGTCGCTGGTGTCGTAGTAACCGCTCAGCGCACTGCCGGCTGGAATGGACAGACACGACAGTGACTGTTTGAGCTCGGATTTCAGTTCCTTCTGCCAGGAGTGGCGCTCCATGCCACCGAACTGGATGCGATAACCGGACCAGACCTCGACCACGGTGCCGTTGGCACGCACGTGAAACGGAATCATCGCGGTGTCTGAACACCACGGTCGAGACTCGCAAACGGGTCCGGCCGCGTTTGACGGATGGACGAATCGTCCGCTAAAATCGCTGAACTGCAGTGCCTTTCGGGGGACACAGCGTCTCCTGTCCTTAATTATCCAGCTTGTTCTAGTCGCAGCTGCTGCACGAACCGGTCAGCGAAAGTTGCATGCCGCAGCTGCAGAAGCCTCCCTCGCGCCGAGTGTTCCGAGAGCGCTCCGCGCCGGGACGCACCTGGTTGGTCGGATGTTCGACGTACCAGGTGCCCTTGCGGGAACTCGGCCGACAGGCAGCTCCGGACCCGGCTGCGCGAATCGCTTCCTCCTCGGAGGTGAACCCGGTCGTGTACCCGTAGTAGATGTGCAAATCGGGCAGACCGTCGCGCCGCTTCGCCACGACGTGCGGTTTGTCGGAGCTATCCACAGCTCGCAACGTCGCGATTCCGATGGCAGTGGTGAACCGGCGGATGAACTGGTGGTTCTCCGCCGGGATTCGCGCCTTCGCTAACGCGGCGAGCAGAGAGTCCGGGCAGTTCGCTGGTTCTGTCATTTCTGGAGCATAAGCGGCACGTACGACAGAGTGACAGCAGGTGTCTGCGGTGTCGGTGGCCGTTGCTATGGTCTCTTCGTTTCACCGACGACGAGTGGAGGATTGTTGTGGCGATAGGGGGCTACCAGGAATGGCGGCAACGCTGGCCAGCACTTGTGGTGCAGCGGGGCACTGCCGAAGCCGTCGGGGTCTTGCAGGCGTACTACGCGACCACCGATGACGGGCTGCCCGCATACTCCGGCTCGCAGTTCGAGGTGATTGCCGCGCACAATCCTGATCCGTACTCGATTGGCCCCGCCGACTTCACGGCGGTATCGATGCTCAGTGTTGACGTCCCTGCGCAGGCTGCGATCCGGCTGCTGGGTCCCGACGCGGAAGAGATCACCGACTTGCTCATGCGGATCCCGGTGGACGAGGACATCATCGATGTTGATTCCGATAGCTTGGCCACGGGGTCGGCGGCCAGCAAGCTTTGGCAGCTGCTGCGCAGTGGCGCCGACGGGCTGGGTCCCACCACGACGAGCAAGCTGATCGCCGCCAAACGTCCGCGGCTCATCCCCATCTGGGACAGCTTCGTCCAGCAGGCAACCGGGCTGGACACCAAGGACTACTGGCGGCAATTCCAACAGGTCCTGGTCGCCGATGACCGCGCCCTATGGAATTGGCTGACTGAAGTCCGTGAGCATTGCCCAAACGTGCCAGCCAACATCCCGAACCTGCGTCTCCTCGACGTCCTCTTGTGGATGACTGTCAAGCAGGGTTCTACGGCAGCGAGCCGATGAAGCACCGAGAGGTCGGAATGACAAAGGAGACAACGATTATCACGCTGAGGGCCGTTGGTGTCGCCCTGTTGATGGCATGCGCCGTCGGATGCGGGTCGCAGAACACCCATGCCGTGTCGTCCGAGAACACCCCGAGCATCTCGACAGAGTCCCCGGCGCCGGCCCTCACGCCACATGTCGCGGCGGAGAGCATCAAGGCCGCCGTGCCTGAGGTCACCAGCCTCGTCGAGATCACCGAGGACAACGACGCGAACAACATGATCGGCCGGGTCAACGGATACGTGGCTGCGACCGTGCTCGTCGATTCTCGGATTACCGAGGGATGCGAGCTCAACAAGCCCGGAATCGCTTGCGGGGCCGGGATCGAACAGTGGGCCGATGAAGCCGCCGCTCAGCAGCGCGCCACGTACATCAAGACCCTGCTGTCCTCGGCACCGATCCTGGGAACGGAGTATCAGACCGTCAAGGGCAACCTTGTTTTGCGGGTGAGCGGCCAACTCAAGCCGTCAGAAGCCGAGGCGTATCAGCGAGCCTTCACGGGCTAGGGCTCAGTAGTTTTGTCTTCCGATTGGGCCCCGATTGAGTCAGCCGCCAAGGAGAGACTCGCCGCCCGCGATCGCCGCCTGAAGCTGCCTGACGGCCTCGCCCAGCTCTGCTTCTACTCGGACTTGGTCGCCGGTTTCTTCTTCAATCAGTGCGCGGGTGTGCTCGACAAAGGGTTCCCAGGTTGAACGAGCCTGATTCGTGCAGGAATCGATGACGCTCTGTCGCTTCCGTGGGTTCTGCTGCCCATGGGTTTGACCGATGTCCGTGGCCTTCTGATCATCGATGAGTTTGGCGACCAGAACAGCCAGGGGGAGGGCCGCCTCCGCAGCGGAGATGTACCGGCCGATGTTCGAGGCGCCGGCTGATCCGGCCGTCTTTCCAGCCGTGGCTGCGTTGCCGCCGGCGGCTGCTGTCCTCCCGCTAGCGGCGGCCTTTCCGGCGGAGGCGGCAGTGCGTTTGGCCGCACCTTCCTCTTGAGCAAGGGCTTTCATGATCTTGAGCACGTGGATTCCCACCTCTTCGACGTGCTCTGCGGTCTTCCCGGCCGCGGGCGCTGGATTGTCGGTTGGTGTGCCGCTGTGCAGTTCCGCGACAAGAGCTGCGAAGCCGTTCCAAGAGGGTTGCCGGTGATCACGCTCCACGGCCTTGCTAATCGAACGCTGTAGGCGCTGGAGATGCGAGTCGTGTTGCGTGAACCACTGAGAAAGAGAGCCTTCGATCTCGGATTGTAGGTGTACGAGCGGAGTGTCTGGTCTGCCCAACCATTGGTCGACAACAGAAGCGACCAGACCGTCGAGACTCACCTTCGCGGCTTGGTCGATCGCACGGAGTTCGCTCTCCCACGCATCGCGGCGGGCAAGACCGTGGGCGGCAACACGCGCATTCTCTTGGCATTTCGCAAGTTCGTCTCGCAGGGTGGCGAGTGTTTCTACCACCGCACTTGTCCAATAGCGACCCGCGGCGGCCGCACGGTAGTCGGTCAGTGAGGCAGTAGTGACCCGCATTATTTGGTCTCGGAGCGCATCCATGCCGTCCCACGAGCGGTACTTGTCCCACACCGCAGCCGAAACGTCGTTGTTGGGACCCACTTCCTGGAAAGGATCTTGCGCAACGACAAAGACCGGAACATCAGGATTGAGATCGAACAGGTCGCGCAGTTCTGCGACCTTTCGCGCAGACAGATCCTCGTATCCCGCAAGGTTGTATTCCGGATCCGCACCAGCTTCATCGAATCGTGAAATGACGAACCACAGAGTACTCGCGGGCCAATTCCTGTCGATGAGCGTTTTGAAAAGATCCCGGTCGGAAGTCACGAGCTGCGGCGTCACGACTGCGATGGCTAGGTCCGTCAGTCCGACTGCATTCAGCGCGCGAGATGAATTACTCTGTCCCCGAACGTCGTTCGCATCTACAGCGAATCCCGGGGTATCACGGACCAGGCAGTCGCCGATTTCTGCAGTGTTGCTCTCGAATGTCTCATGCCTGGCGCTGATGGTGAGCCAGTCAGGCACTGACCGACCGGAATCGATGAGAAGCCGGCGAAGCAAAGAACTCTTGCCCGTGTCGTACGACCCGAACAGGGTGGCAACAGGTCGAGAGTTCAGTGCAAACTCCTCCCAGGCCCGGGTGTATCGACTTTCGGATTCGCCGGGAAGGTTGTGGAGCCACTGCTGCGCGGCGTTGATCTGCATCATCACTACTCCTCATCCTGGAGCGCGGTCTGTAGCTTCAGCGCGCTCGACACCAGGCGGTCGGCCATCTCGTTCTCGAATGCAGTGGCATCGCGAAACGCGACGAGTTCGACCTTCTCGGCTTCGGTGCGTTCAATCAAGCTCCGGATTTCGGTCCTTGCCGCATCGAGGAAACCGGTTGGGCCCGAACCTTCGTCGCCCTCCGTAATCTGGACCACCAGCTGAGACGCCTGATCTTCGATCATTGAAGCTGCCGCGTCCAGATTGTTTCGGTGGGTCTCGGACTTTTTGCTGTCATCGAACATTCTTTTCAGATCTGCCGCGGCGGCCACGGCGCCCAACACAACCCCGAACTTCGCTACCCGCGCCCCGCCTTTGACGGCTCCCCATGGCTTGAACTTGTGGCCGAACTGCTTGCCAATCGCGTAGACGGCGTCTCGGTTGCCGAGAAACTTAGCCGCCTTGGCCGCGTGATCGGCCACGTTTCCGGCCCCTCCGATGATTCCGTCGACGGTCCCGGTGGCACGGTTGGAACTGAAATCACTGACGACAGTGGCGTCACTAATCGAATCAGTCCCGCGGAACTCTCTTTCGATCATCGAGGCGTGCTCTTCTTGCCAGCTGAGCAGGTCTTTTTCGGCGGTGGCTGCGTAGCGATCGATGGCTGAACGGAGGCGAGGGTCGTCGGTCCAGCTGTTGGCAACCCTGTCCAACCCAGCGTTGTCACCAACGGTGATTTGGTAGAGCTCTGAAGCGGCATTCAGCACTGCGGCGCTGACGAGACGCTCAGCATTCTCAGATATGGACTTCTGCAGAACCGCGGCATCCGCCTCGGCTGCCACCAGCGTGGCGATGGCTGAATCGCGCTGTTGGATCGTGTTCGTGTAGTCGTCGAATTCTGTGCGGAGATGATGGCGGCGCCGTTTGAGCAAGGTCACCGCCGTATCAAATCCCGCGATGGACGGCGCCGCGGCCAGGGAAGCGTCAGACAGATCTGTGATGGCCCCGATGAGCGAACCGGTTCCATCCCACACTCGATTGTCATCGAAGTCGTCCGCAGTGACACTCTCCGCGTTTCCGACAAGACCGAACGGATCTGCCGCCAAGCAGTGGATCATGTTCTCTTTGATGGTGATCGACTTCGCCGCAAGTGCCGCGATTAGTTCTTCCTTCTTGCGGCTCTGGAGGTTCAGGAATGTGTGTGGTTCAACCAGCGGATCGGCTCCGAGTTCGTCAGAACGGTTGATCAGAAAGATCAGCCTGCCGGCTTTGGCGGCGACTGACGAGGATCCGTTGGCGATCTCTTCAATGACGGCGGTGTTACCGATCAGGAGGTTGACGTGCACGACGACGAAAATTAGTGATGACTGCGTTATGGAGTCGAATGCCTGATCGTCGTGGGAGGTGTTCCCGCTCTGGAGTCCGGGGGTGTCGACGAGTTCCAGGCGCGGGAACTCGTATCTCTGTTCGGTCGCAGTTGCTGGCCGAGCGAGTATCTCCAGTCCGTCTTGGTCGGCGAGATCTCCGGCCTCCACCAGGATTCGCCGGATCAGGGAGGTTTTGCCTGAGTTGTAGTCACCGAGCACGGCGAACGAGGGCTTGTGTCGGGAGACCCGGCGCATTTCCTTCGCCACCTCTAGTAGACCACTGTCGTGCAGCGTGGCGTCGTCCAACTCCTCGGCCCACGATCTGATTTCGTCGCGTGACGGGCAGGTCCATGCTCTTGCGATAGCCGTCGTCAGCGCGGAACGGGCCTCTGCTGCATGATCGCCGTACACGGTCAGCACGGATTCCTCGAGCCCGCGCAGTGCGTTGTGTCGGTGATCGGATCGGATCCAATCCTCACCCAACAACAGGGCACGAAGCTCGGGCGATGACTCGGCCATGATTGCCTGAGCCCGGGTGAGGATGTCGTCGGCTGCTTGAGTCATGACGATCGAGTCGGCTTGCGTACTGAGGTGCTGGGCTAGGTGAATGGCGCGCCGGTGGGCATTGCGGAGTGCGATGGTCTCCCGGAGTGACTCTGTGAGGATCGGAGCGAGCGATTCCCATGCCGCCGCCCGACTGCTCACAACGATCGCCTCTTCGTATGCGTCGTAAGTCTTTTCCACCGCGTCGCTAGCGTCGGCGATCGCTTGTGCGCGTGCTTCGCTGGCCTTCTTCTGCGCGTCGTCTTTCATCTTCTTGCCGAAGTGCTGTTGCGCTTGGCCTGCGATGCCTACACCGACAGCGGCGAGACCGGCGGCCCATCCGAGCGGATTCCAGATGTTCGCCAACGCGAATGGCACTGCTACCCCTGCAAGTCCGACAGCGATGCCGGCACCGCGCAGGATGTCACCGGCTGTGTGCTCCCCGCCGATACCGACGAACGATGCGGTGTTGAGCAGGGAGGAGAGGTCTTGTTCGAAGTCCTGCTGTGCGGTGACCTTGAGTTCTCGGATGAGGAACTCGCCGCGAGCACCCCAGACATCAGTGATGGCGGCGTCGATGGCTTGTTCGTTGAAGATAGCGGTCCTGAACGTTTCTTCATCGACGGTTTGTTTCGTATCGAAGGCCTCTTGAATCTTCAGCTGAGCTTGGGTGTTGCTGTGGCGGCGTTGGGCAGCCAGGTGTGAAGCGGCCTGGTGACGGACGAAGCGGTCAAGGGAACCCTTGCCCGGGGAGTTGAAGGCGTGCCCCTGCAGCTTCTCCAGCGTCTCAAGGAAGTCGGAACCCGCCTCGCCGCATTTCAGGTGGTTCTCGCGCTCACCGGCGGTCGGATATCCGATCACCGCCAGAATGGACTCGGTTCCGTCTTCCAGACGGCGAGCATCGGCGAGGAAGTCGTCGGCCATCTCGGCAAGCGTGAGCGACGCATCCCGACATCGTGCGCGGATGTCTTCGCGGAGTGCCGACAGCCGAATATCGCTGGCGCCCAAATGGATCGCGGTGGTCAGCAGTTGTTCCAGAGTTCGGAAGTTGGACCACCGTGCGAGGTATTCGATGCCGAACTCGTCTCGTTCGTGTTGGAAGCTCTCGGGAGCAGGGCCACGGAAAGGTGTTGTCGCACGGGCGAAGAGCGCTCGCCTGCTTTGGATTGCGACCAGCGGTGTACTCCCCAGCCCAATTTGTGCGAGTTCGGTTCTGATGTTGTCCGCGTGCTGTCGAACGGAATCGCTGAGATGCTGGCGTCGGTCATCAGGGACGAGTGCCGGGTGCCGCCATCTGCTGTTGCGCACATTGAGTACGGCCACGGCCGGCTTGCCATAGGTGCGAATCCATGACGCGATCTTCGCGAACTCCATCGCTTGCTGGTTCTGACTGTCGAAGCACAGGAGGACGATGTCCGCTGTCTCGACAGACCGACGGGCGGTTGCCTCAAGATTCTCGCGGCTCTCTGTTCTGCCCCACCCGTTGATACCCGGGGTGTCGAACAGTCGGCAATCGTGCCATCGGACATGATGGACCCCGGTGGTCCAGTCACTTGCGCCAGGTGAGACGTAGTCACCGTCGAGTCCTCCGAATGCGGACATGAGGGTGCTCTTGCCGGCACCCGTACGACCGAAGAAGACGATGTTAAACGACCCGAGAGCATCCCGTTCGCGGTCGAGGTGCCGTCGAAGATCACGCATGAAGGTCCGGAGCAATTCGTCAAGCTGGCTGTTTGAGTCTGACGGGTTCGGCTCGTATCGCCCACTTTCGGCGATCGCTTCCGCGACGGCATCCGTCAATGTGTCGAGCCGAGTGAGTTCAGCCTGGCCCTGCACCACGGCTGTGCGCACCGATTGTTCAAACGTCGAGCTCGCATCAGTCATGCACTCGTCCCCCTGCTCTCTTTGCTAGGGCAAGGTATAACAGGGTGGACCGACATAAGGTGCGTACACCATAACCCGTACCTACGTGCGGAAACACGGGTTGAAGCTACGACGTGCGGAGGCACGCTGAAGCGCCCCAGGTTTGATGCCGCATCTTTCTGAGTTGGAAGGATGCAAGCCATGCCGAAGAAGATCGACCCGAACGTCAGGGAGCGCTGCGTGCGGCAGGTGCTGGATACCTTGCCGCAGTACCCGTCGGTGACTGCCGCGTGTGAGGCCGTCGCGCGGCGTGAGGGCGTGGGGAAGGAATCGGTGCGCCGCTGGGTCGTGCAGGCCCAGATCGACGGGGGTCAGCGCCACGGCGCTACGAGCGAGGAGCTCGCTGAGATCAAGGAACTCAAGGCCAAGGTCCGTCGGCTCGAGGAGGACAACGAGATCCTGCGGCGGGCCTCAATTTTCTTCGCGGGGGAACTCGACCCCCGCAACCGATGATCGTCGCGTTCATCGACGAGCTGCGGGCCGAGGGCCATGCGGTCGAGTCGATCTGCCGAGTCCTGCGTGAGCAGGGCCCTCAGATCGCCGCGCGGACCTACCGTGACTGGGCACGAGCCAACCGGCCTGTCGCTGACCGGACGATAACCGACGCCATGGTCGCCGATCAGGTCCGCGACCTGGTATGGAAGGTCGATCACGCAGGAGTGCGGCGGATGACCCCAGAAGGTCTTTACGGCCGTCGGAAGATGACAGCGCTGGTGAAGCGCACCACTCCGGCCGCGTCGCCGGGCAGTGTGGACCGGGCGATGAGATTGCTTGGCCTGCAGGGTGTCCGACGCTCAAAGGGGATTCGGACCACTATCGCGGCCAAGGACGGCACGCGCGCCGGTGATCTCCTTGATCGGGACTTCACCGCCGAAGCGCCCAACCGCACCTGGGTCATGGACTTCACCTACGTCCGCACCTGGGTGGGATTCGTCTATGTCGCGTTCATCCTCGACGTGTTCGCCCAGAAGATCATCGCGTGGAACGTGGCACCCACCAAGGCGGTCGAGCTGGTCGAGGTGCCGCTCCGCATGGCCTTGTGGGCGCGCAACCGTGAGGGCCACTCTGTTGTCCGCGGAGAGCTCATCGGTCACGCCGATGCCGGGTCGCAATACACCTCCATCACCTTCACCGACCACCTTGCCCAGGAGGGCATCCTGCCCTCGATCGGGTCGGTAGCCGACGCGTATGACTGTGAGAATGGTCTTGGCTGCCTGGTGGCCTGACTCGTGCTTACGACTGACCCCGAGGTTTGGGTGTCCTGGCTGTTGATCTGTCGTCCACCAGGTGGCCGCACCACATGGTGCTGGCCGGGCGGGCAGTGACCTCATAGGAGCCTGACCTCACCAGGTCCCATCACAGTCCCGTCCACCCGACCGGCCAGCGTCACAACCCACGTTGGAAGGTCGCAATGACAAGCATGAACCAAGACCGGCGCCGCGGTCGAGTCGTGATCGGCGTCGACACCCACAAGTACATTCACGTCGCAGTAGCCCTCGACGACTTCGGCGGTGTCCTGGGCAAGGAGAAGTTCACCGCAGACACCGACGGATACGGCCAGTTGATCGACTGGTCGATGACCCACGGACATCTGCTGACCTTCGCGATCGAGGGCACTGGGTCCTACGGAGCCGGTTTGACCGCCGCGGTTCGCCGCCGTGACATCGGTGTCGTGGAGGTGATGCGCACCGACCGTCGGGACCGCCGGCTTCGGGGCAAGTCCGATTTCCTCGACGCTGAGAACGCCGCCCGCGCCGTGCTGGCCGGTCACGCCGACGCCGTCCCCAAGACGGCCGACGGCGTGGTGGAGATGATCCGCACCATCAAAGTCGCGAAAGACGTTGCGGTGAAAGCACGTACGTCGGCGATGATTTCGTTGAAGTCCATTCTGGTTAATGCTCCCACCGCGTTGCGTGAGCAACTGCAACCCCTGTCGAAGATGGCGTTGATCCGCCGCTGCGCTGGACTACGGCCCGGCTCGATGACCACCGTCGAGGCGGCGACCAAACACACACTGCGTTCCATCGCGCGACGCTGGGAACAACTCAACGACGAAATCACCGCCCACGAAAAGATCCTCGACGAACTCACCACTACCCTCGCACCGCAGCTCTCGGCGGCCTTCGGCGTCGGCGCCGACACCGCCGCCGAAATGCTCATCGTCGCCGGCGACAACCCCGAGCGGGTCCGCTCAGAGCCGGCCTGGGCCAGACTCTGCGGCGTTGCCCCCATCCCCGCGTCCTCCGGGATGACCACCCGCCACCGGCTCAACCGCGGCGGCCACCGCCAAGCCAACGCTGCCCTCTACCGCACTGTCATCGTGCGGATGCAGCATCACGAACCCACCAAGGCCTACGTGGCTCGTCGCACCGCCGAAGGCAAGACCAAAGCCGAGATCATCCGCTGCCTCAAACGGCTCCTTGCCCGCGAAATCTGGTCCCTGATGCGCCCTTTGCGGGTGAGTCCGCAGACCATGGAATCCGCGGCTTGACGGATATAGGAGCATCAACGCGTTGATGGAGTGCGTAATCGGGCTGTACAAGACCGAGTGCATCCGCACCACGATCTTTCACGGCGGCCCCTACCGCAATATCGGAGACGTCGAGTACGCCACCGCTTCGGCTGGGTCGACTGGTACAACAACAGGCGCCTGCACAGCAGCCTTGAGATGATGACCCCCGTGGAGTTCGAGCAAGCCCACTACGCGACCCTCAACCGAGAGCCGCAACCCGTATAAAAGCGGCAGAGAACCTGGGGCGCTTCACGCATCGCGACGGGCTGTGTGATTGACCTGCTCGCCGAAGACCCGAAAACCCGTGAACTGGTCGGCTTCGAGTTGAAGGCGGAAGAGGCCGACGAACGCAAACTTGCGCAAGCCGAGAAGTACATGGTCGCGCTGCAAAGCCAAGCCAAGAAGGAAACCCGACCCAGCTCCCGTCTCCTCATCGTGACCGGTCAGCCTGACCCGAACCTGCGGAAACTGGTCCTCGAACTCGCGGAATCACGAGGCGTCAAGATGGATTGGCTGCTCTATGAAGTCTCGGTAAGACTGAAGGACTTGGAATAACAATGGCGAGGAAATCGACCAATTCCACGATCTATCGATCGCACTAGCACAGCTTCGGCTGGCCGAGTGCGGTCAGGATCTGATTCGCCGCCTCGCGGACCTGCGCAACGAACTCGTCCTGACGGTCGATTGCAAAAGCGTCGTCATACGACCAGGTTCGAATGATCTGGAAGCCCGGACGGATGTGGATCTGAATGCCGGCCTTCTTGCTGTCCAGCCACTCGTGCAGGCTTTCCTCTTCGCTGGCACTGGCGTAGCGGCGTTCGGCCAGCCACCGAAAGAACCTGGGATCGGCGATCTGGTCGAGGGTTCGACCTCCAGCACGACCGTCCCGGAAATCGTCGATCCACTGATGTGCGTACTGCTCCCCGGACAGCAGCCTGGCGGGAAACCAGCGTTGCAATGGTTGGGCGAACCGATGAGCCAGCTGGAAGTTGGGCTCAACGGTGAAACCGTCGCGGGTGCCCAGTTCGAGGAGCGCGTCGACTCTGGCCGGATCGGAATACACATAGGTGTATTGGGACTGCAGCTCCGCCGGCCAGACACCCAAGCGGACGTACGCGCCGTCGATGAACACGGAGGCCCGGTCGGCACCGCGGACGTGGTCGGCAGCGAATTTGACTGTCACGCCAGGCAACTGCGAGTCGCCGCGCGGGATCAGCGTGCCTTCCACCGCACTGACTTTCCCGGAGAGTCCCGTTGCCTTCTGCAGCATCGCATCGAGTCGGTTCAGAGCGGTCAGCCTGCCGTCGGAGGTCGAGGGTGAATGCAGTGATGCCATCTGAGGGGGTCTCCTTGGTGGGGTGTTCGCCGCCTTGGGTGCCAGGGGTGGATGGGGATGCCTGACACCGCTGCCCCAGCCCAGTTCCCATCCCGCGGCGGCGTCGAAGTAGTCGGCATACGCGACGGGCAGCTGCCCGGGCTGCTCGACGCGGCGCAAGAGGTCGGCGTACCAGGTAACGTAGGCATGGTCGTCACCGGTGAGGGTGGTCTCGGGCAGTGCGGTGAGGATCAAGTCGGCGACCGACTCGGGAGTGGTTGAAACGGTCACCTCTCCTCCGGCGAATTCCGTGAGTCCGCCCGTCGAATACCAAAGTGGGGTGTCGTAGTCGACGACATGGGGGAAGTGCACGTCATCCGTGAGGTTGTCAGCTCCGGTGATGGCGACGCGCCAGTACATTCCCGAGGGACTCACTCCCGGCAGAATACGCAGCCGATGGTAGCCGCGCCGATGCAGAACTTGAATGCCCTGCAAGATGCGGATCGGAGTCCACAACGCCAGCTGCATACATATCTGCTCGTGTATCCCGGCGTCGAACGCCACCAGCCGCACCTCATCGACCCGGGTGTCGGCGGCGGCGATGGTGGCGACTGCTGCGGTGATGGCGTCCTGTTGCGGCCACCCGAAGATGCCGGCGCTGATGAGCGGAAATGCGACGGTGCGAGCGTCGAGTTCGTCGGCGACTTGCAGGGCGTGGCGATAGCAGGACTCCAGCAGCGAACGATCCCGCTGCCCGGCGGCGTAGTTGGGGCCAACCGTGTGAATGACCCACCGGGCAGGAAGATCGCCGGCCGTCGTCCAGCCGGCGTCACCGGTGGCCAACCCGCGCGGGAACTTCTCGATGCAGTCGCGCAGGATCGCGGGGCCACCACCGCGGTGGATCGCGCCGTCAACGCCACCACCCCCGGGCATGGCGGTGTTCGCGGCGTTGACAATCGCGTCGACATCCTGCGCGGTGATGTCCCCACGAACTGCGGTGATGACCGGCACGCTGCCAGTATGCATCTGCGCACCGACGGGAGTCCCCTATACGGGCACCCCATGACGCCGCGCGTTTGTGGGCTCCGATGGCCATCGGAGCGAACAGCGTCTGCCGCGCCAGGCCTCGGTGCGTCACTTGCAGGACTTCTACGGCGACGAAGCGCAGTGTCGTCGCACGCGACGTCACCGAGCATTGCGGCGCGAACCTGCTCACGGCCCTCAGCAAATCTCTAATTACCCGCGGATATCCGCAAACTCGTCGGAGCCTTCCGGCAGGATTACCCGGTGTGAAAGCCGACGACGCCAACTTGCTGGACCTGCTGAAGAAAGCGACCCAGTTCGTTGTGCCGATATACCAACGCGTCTACTCCTGGGACGAATCGGAATGCGAACAGCTCTGGAAGGACATCGTCCGGGCAGGAAGCAGCGACGCCATCGGCGCGCACTTCACCGGTTCGATCGTCTACGTCGAAAAGGACCAGGGCAACATCACGCAAGCCGAGCCTGCCCTCATCATCGACGGCCAGCAGCGCACGACCACTGTCACACTGCTCCTGGCCGCGCTAGCGGCTCACCTCGACGGATTGCCCGAGGCCGAGCAGGAGCCGGTCGAGGGCTTCGCGCCCCGAAAGATCCGTGGCCTGTGGCTCACCAACGAATATGAGAGCGGCGACAGTACTTCAAATTGATCCTCTCCCAGAGCGACAAGGAAGCGCTGAAGGCGGTCGTCCGCAACGACCCGCTCCCCACGGGCAACACATCGCGGGTTATCACCAATTTCCAGCTCTTCGCGTCCAAGTTGAAGGACCCGGCCACCGACATCGCCGCCGTCTGCAAAGGCATTTCGAAGCTGGTGGTCGTCGACGTCCACCTCGCCCGCGGCGTCGACAATCCGCAACTCGTCTTCGAGGCGATGAACTCCACCGGCAAGAAGCTGTCGCAAGCCGACCTCATCCGCAACTTCGTACTCATGGACCTCGAGCCCAGCCAGCAGACGAATCTCTATGAGGGCTACTGGTTCCCGATGGAGCAGCAGTTCAAGGGTCCCGACGAGCGTCGCTTTGACGAGTTCGTGCGTCACTTCCTCACCGTCCGCACGGGAACGATCCCAAGGCTCGACGATATCTACGATGCGTTCAAGGACTTCACCTTCGCCCAGGCTGAGGCCGGCGTCAGCCAACACGCCGTGGTCGTGGACTTGAGCCAGAGTGCAAAGTACTTCGTCGCGATGGCGGTGGGCAAGGAAACGAACCCCAAGTTGGCAACCCGGTTCATCGAAATCGAGCAACTCAAGGCCACCGTGGCGTACCCGTTCCTGCTGCGGGTCTACCAGGACTACGACAACGGCAAGATCTCCGACACCGAGTTCACGCAGATCCTCGACGTCGTCATCGCGTACCTATTCCGCCGAACCATCTGCCGCATCCCCACGAACTCGCTCAACAAGACCTTCGCCTCCCTTGCCGGACAAGTGAATCCGATGAAATACGTTGAGAGCGTGCGGGGGCGATTCCTCACCCTCGATACCTACAAGCGATTCCCCGACGACGAGGAATTCGTGCGATACCTGCGCGAGGAAGACCTCTACCACCTCCAGCGTGCGCCCTACTTCTTCGTCAAGATGGAGAACGACAGCCACAAAGAGCCAATCAGCATCGGCGACTACACCATCGAACACGTCATGCCCCAGAACGAGAAACTGTCGCAAGCCTGGCAGGACATGATCGGCCCCAACTGGTCAGACGTCCAAGCTCGACTACTGCACACCCTGGGCAATCTCACGCTGACCGGCTACAACCCTGAACTATCCGACCGCCCATTTCTCGAGAAGCGTGACATGCCAGGCGGTTTCAGCGACAGCCACCTTCAACTCAACAAATCCCTCGCCGGGTTGGAAGCATGGGACGAAGAGGCCATCGTGGCGCGCGCCAAGACGCTTGCCGATCAGGCCACCACCGTGTGGAAACGACCGTCGCTCCTGCCCGAGGTGCTCGCCGAGTACCGCACCCAGTTCAAGCAGGAGCAAGGCTTCGACTGGGGCCTGACGCATGAGATTTTGGCGAAGGTGCCCGAAGGCAGGTGGACTGGTTACTTCTACCTTGCTGAGGCAGTCAGCACGTCCGCGCAGGCAGTCGCGAACCATGTATCGAAGTGCCCGGAATGTGTCAACGCGTACCGGGTGCTCACCTGGGACGGCCACGTCGCCGAGGGTTTCGAATGGACCGACCCGGACGACACCCGTAGCCCGAAGGACGTGCTGGAAGCCGAAGGCGTCTCTTTCAGTACCGGCGCCGCCGACCCCGACGCCAAGCTAGTCGCCGAGGACCTCCTCGCGCTCGTGGAAATGGGTGAGTAGCCACCCGGAGGCGATGGTGCACAACTTCAATACCTGCAGCAACAACTCGCTGCGCCCGCGTTGTATCGCGGCACCCGATGCTGCTGTTGCAAAGAAGTTGCTGCTTACAAAAACCTTCTCCCAAAGCCATTGTCGCGTTGCGTAGCCAACGTCCGACCGAGTCGGACCCAGGCTTCGTTCTGGGGACGCCGCTGCTAGAACTAGGGCGGGTCAGGCGTGCTCTGATCGCCGAGCCGGGCTGTCGTCGATTGCCCACCGGGCTCACTGGTTCAGTCGCGTAGACACCCTGTGCCTCGAACATTGGACACAAACGTGGGACGAATCGCGCTGGACACGAGGTGAGACTTCGCGCATCGCCGCAGTTCAAACCGTCGCAACTGGCCACGAAGTATGATGAAGTCACAGCTGTCGCGTGACCCACGAAATGATCGGGTGAATGCGTGGCGCGCGATATGGGTACAGCAACTAAATGCCAAGGTCTTTTCTTGGCGTGTGGTTAACGGCTGCGAGTGCCGCTTACGTTGAAGCGGTGACCGAAGTTGACCGGACGCCGATACGGCGCGGGAGTCCTGGAGCGGTGTAGATGGCAACCGACTCCAGCACCGGAACTCGCGAGCAGGATGGCGCGAGCCGGAGGGGTCGTGGCCTGGGCTATGCGACTCGGGTGCAGGTCAGCGCCCACCAGTTTATGGCTCGACGGGCCTCACTGGGCATGACCCGTCGCCGGGTGCGGATGGAATCCGAGCCGGGCCGACGGGAATGGATGTCGATGCTGGCTGGGATATCGCTTGGGCCTCAGGTCCCGTCGCCACGCGGGAATGAAGCTCAGATCCGCCACCTGCCGCGAGAAGTGGGCTAACCGACTGAAATAGTTTGCTGAACGAAGTCGCGACAATAGCTGGCGCGTGTGAGAAAATTCCGCCGGGTCATGGGTGATGGGTGATGGGGGTAAAAGGCGTGAGAACAGATGCAGTACTTGCGACGGCAGGATCGGGCCGTCGATGCCACCGCCACGGCGTGACCGTCGGCACGGGTCGGGCCCTGCCGCCACCCGCACCCGCCGAGACCCGACTACACCCAGAGATCCCGCGTGTGATTTGCCTCAACAGTTCGCTAGTCGCGGCAAGTGGATATTTGCATGTGAGGTCGATCACACAATTTCGCCGAACAAGCCACGGCGTCGCCAGCAAATCTGTCCTATATTGCTCGAACCGGGTAGCGACATCGCGTGAGCGGGCCGCAATCTAATAAGGGGGATCGAAGTTTTAGAACAGACTACTCCGTTGTCGGATTCGCCTGAGTCCGTCGAAGCGCCCAGTCGCTCCGAACCTGTTTCAGCTGAGTCAGGCCATACGGCTTCCGCAGAAGACGAAGTCGCGCAGCCTGGTCCGTCGCACTCCGATGGCGGCGACTCTGACGTCGACGGCCCGACTGCTGCGTCAACACAAGCTTCGGAACCAGCCTCTAGCGTCGAGCCAACCACGGCCGAGCTGGCAGATGTGCTGGCGAATCTGAACTCGCAGATCGCCAACTTCCACGAGCGAGCGGCCGCACAAGAAGTCCTCATCGCAAAGATGCACGCACGCATCGAGCTGCTGCAGAGCGGCGAGACCAAGAAGTTGCTGAAACCGGTCTCAACTCAGCTGATCGCGCTCTACTCGGACCTGGAAGACGCGGCGGCGGCACTGAGTCCGGGCATCTCTGTCGAACAGATCGGCGGGTTGCTTAGCAACTTCGCATTGATGGTGGAGCAGATCCTCGACAACCTTGGTCTGACGTCCCTAGAGACCGCAGCTGGGGACGACTTCGAGCCGAGGATGCATCACGCGATCAAGAAGGTCGACACCGGCAATCCGGCCTCGGACCGCAAGATCGTCGAGGTACTGCGGCAGGGCTTCATCGAGCCAGGTGAGGCAAAGCCTCTCGCGCCGAGCCGGGTATCCGTATACCGCTATGACGGCGCCAACGCCGAGGCCACCCCAATTGCACATACAGGAGAACAGTAACGTGACGGAGATCTTTGGCATCGATCTGGGTACCACGTATTCGGCGGTGGCGCGTATCGACGAGTTCGGTATGCCAGTCATTGTGCCCAACGGTGAGGATCAGCCGACCACGCCGTCGGCGGTGTACTTCGAGACCGAGGACAACGTCGCGGTGGGTCAGACCGCCAAGAATTCCGCGGTGATCGACGCCGATAATGTGGTGACGTTGGTCAAGCGGCGGATGGGTGAGGACTTCAAGCTCAGCTTCTACGGTCAGGAGTACACCCCGGAGTCGGTCTCGGCGCTGATCCTCAAGCAGTTGATGCAGGACGCGGTCGCCCAGACCGGCATCGACACCAACCGGGTGGTGATCACGGTGCCTGCCTATTTTGGTGTGCGGGAGAAGGATTCCACCCGAAAGGCCGGTGAGATCGCGGGTCTGGATGTCGTCGACATCATCGCGGAGCCGGTCGCCGCCGCGCTGGCGTATGGAATGAAGCAGTCCGAGGGTGAGAAGACCGTCTTCGTCTACGACCTCGGCGGCGGCACGTTCGACACCACGATCCTGAAGATCACTCCCGAAGTGCTCGAGGTCGTGGTGATCGACGGGAACCACGAACTCGGCGGTGCCGATTGGGATTCCAAGCTGATCGAGTATTTGATATCGGAATTCCAGTCGCAGACAGGGATTCCCGAGGAAGAGCTTGAGGACGAGAACTTCCTGCAGGAGATGGCGCTCAAGGCCGAGGAACTCAAGCGAAATCTGTCCAAGCTGGAATCTCGTCAGGTCCCGCTCAAGCTCGGTTCCAAATCCGCGAAACTGACGGTGACGCGGGAGCAATTCGAGGATCTGACGGCCGATCTACTCAACGAGACCGTCACGATCGTCGAACGCACGCTCAAGGCCGCCCAGGACAAGGATCCGGGTATCAGGATCGATGAGGTGCTGCTGGTGGGCGGCTCGTCGTTTATGCCGGCGGTGGCCCGCGTCCTCAAAGACAAGTTCGGTTGGGACGCCAAGCTCAGCGACCCGAACCAGGCCATCGCCAAAGGCGCCGCCATCTACGGCAGCAGCCCCGTTTCTCTATCGGGGGGTGATGCCGAAGGTGCTGCGCAGCAAGCGAAGAGCCTGCTCGGCGACACCGGCCAGCAAGCAGCCGGTCCCGCACGGGAGATCCGAACCGTGATTCCTAAAGCGATCGGCATCGGCGTGTGGTGTGGTCATGACGGTGGGACGGCATGCGAGCATTCCGACGCCCAGTCCGACAAGTTGGTTGTCGACTTCTTCATCCACAAGAATGACTCGCTTCCGTTTGTCGAGAAGCGAACCTTCGGGACCGCTGCGGAAGGCCAGACCACTGTCAGAATCCAAGTCTTTGAACAGACCGGTGCCACGGAATCTGAGCTGATCCCGAACAATCGGCTGCTCAGCCACGAGGGAGGGGCGGTCATCACGGACCTCCCACAGTTACCCAAGGGTTCCCCGATCGAGATTGAGCTGGACATCAACAAACAGGGTGAGGCGCACCTGGCCGCGAAGGACCTGACTTCGGGCAAGGAGCTCAAGTTCACCATCAGCCTTGGTCAGATGCAGGAGAAGGAGCTCGAGGAGGCCAGGGAACAGATCAGCAGGATCACGGTTGGTTGAGTCGAACTCAGCTGACAGCTCTCTCCGGAATTCGACGATCTGATGGTTGCTTTTGACGCAGCGGCGTACAAGACGAATGTCATTGTTCCGACGGCGCGCAATCACTCCCGTGCATTGCAGCAGGCGCTCTCGGAGATGAAGGATCCGGCGGCGACGCGGCCGGCGTCGTTCGATCTGGCGTTCCTCTATCAGATCGGCCCGGGGATGACAGACGCCGACATCGCCACCCAGCTCAACGCCGTCGAGGTGTGCTGGAACAACGAGTCTCTCAAGACCCGGGATCCCAAACGCAAGACGGCGGCGGGATTCGTTCGGCAGCTACACGATCTGCTCGAGAGGCGTAATCCCGATTTCGCCACGCAGAAGTGGTGGGCGGACTCGATCGCCCAGAAGCAGCAGGCGAAGCTCGGTGTGATCACCAAATTGGCGGAGGTGCTGAAACATTCGCCGTACGCGGGACTGAAGTGCATCACCGAAGACCGGCTGGTCAGTGTGGCCGCCAACGATGCGGCGTTCTCGTCGTTCGACGGCAACGACCTGGGTGCCGCGGCCCAGAAAGCCGGTCTGACGGTGGTCGAGCCCGTGGACATCCCGACCGATCCCGGGATCGGCAACTACTCGGCGCTGGTCGCCAAGCTCAACGAGGCCACCGACCCGACCATCGTCCATGCGGTTTTCTTCAACGACGTGCCTGCGTCGTATTCGATTCTGGGCCGCGGCGAAGGCGGCAAGCCATTCCTGCTCGACGCAGACGCGCGACGACTCGATGCGACAACCACTGCGGCAGCACGGGATGCGAACACCAAGGGCCACAGTGCCGAGGTCACAGCGAGGGGCAAGGTGCTCGGACCGCTGGCTGACGCGGCGGCCACGGGTGTCGACCTCAATGCGCTCGTGGTGTACCACCTCGCTGATGAGGCCAAACGCAGGTGCCAGGGCGGACTGCTACAGATCGCCCACCAGTACCTCGTGGGTACCGGTCTCGACGCCACCAACGCCGCCCGCATCGTCCTGTCACTGGACACAGATGTCGAGGCCAAAAACGTCGTCACTGCCGAGGCGGTCCGGGCGCTGCTCGCCGACGGCGCCCTCGGCGAGGCCGCCGCGGCGTTCGCCAGGTTCGACTCCACCGCAGCCGACGAGTCCAAGGCAGAGGTCGAGCAATTACGCACGGCCCTCAACGCCCAGCGCACAAAGATCGAGCATCTCCGGACGGCAGCGGCAGTCTCGATCAGGAACAACGACATTGCCGCCGCTCGCGCCGCGCTACTCGAAGCCGTGCGATTGGACCGCGAAAACGAAGATCTGGCACGAGATGTAGCGAGTCTGCCACCGGAACCGCCCAACAACGTCACCGTCGCAGTGCAGCCCGCCGACGATCCGGCGGGCATTCAGGTGCGGGTGTCCTGGCAGGCGGGCCTGGGTTCGGACGACGCCACCCGCTACCGAGTGGTGCGCAAAGTCGGTGTGGCGCCCAAAAGTGTTGATGACGGAACACTGGTCGGCGACACCACGACCACTTCAGTCGTCGACCAGCATCCAATGTTCATCGACGAGGCCCACTATTCGGTGTTCGCCACGCGCGGAAAGGCGTACTCGCTGCCGAGCACCGCCTCGAACACCGTGGTGCCAGGTGTCGGTAGGCTCACTTTGTCGGCCACTCCAACCGGCGTGGCCGGGCACTGGGTCAATCCGGCCAGCGCCGATGAGATCAGCGTTGTGCAGATCGGTCCCGACGGAGTGCGGGCGAAAATTCCGCTGTCCAGCCCCGCAAGCTTCATCAGCGACGGCCTGACGCAGGGAGCGCGGTATCGCTACGAGGTCACTGCGCACTACCGGTCCCGAACGGGTGCGGCTGTCGTCTCGGAACCCTCGGTAAAGGATGCGATCCCGCGCACCGAGGCACAACCCGTGCGGTCTCTCACTGTGAAGCCGATGGTCACACGGGAGAACGTGTGCCGCATCGAAGCACAGTGGTCCCGCCAGCCCGCGCACGAGGTGCAGCTGTGGTGCTTCAAGCAGCCTCCGGTGTGGTCGTACGGCACCCGGATCACCTTGGATGTTCTGAATGACAAGGGAATACAAATGCAAGGCCACGGTGCGGACAAGTCCGCGGTGTCCACGTTGGTCGCGGAGGTGCCATCGGGTCTGATGCATTACGCCGCGGTGACCGTCGACGGTGAAGACCGGATCATCGGTCAGGTGGATCAACTCGGCATCTGTGAACCGGTGGGTAACCCGCGGGTCGAGAGATTCGGTGAGGAGGCTGTGCTGAGCTGGGACTGGCCGGCCGTGGACTACTCGGTGCAGGCCGTGTGGTCGGGCCCGAGCACCTCGGGTGAGTCGACGATCAGCAAGACCCGCTACGACAGTGCCGGTGGCATGCGTATCCGGATCGGCTCCGGTCGTTCAGAAATCCGGCTGGCCACCTTCATCGATCATGCCGACGGGCAGTGGCAGTCACCGACCAGAACAGTGACCGTGGAGGCGTCCTCGGCGACGGTAAGATATCAAATCACCTGGCAGAAGAAGCTTTTCGGTGGTGCGAGCGGATTCGATGTCTCACTCACCGCCGAGGGCGACGCCTCCGGCGGAGATCTGGTGATCGGTTACCGCGCGGACCGCGTGATGCCGAGCTCGCTGAAGCGGATCGAGGAGATCCAACGGCATCCGTTGCAGTTGGGTGCGGGTGAGTCCGTCACTTACCCGGTCTCCTTACCCAAGATGCCCAAGCCCTATTGGGTGCGGTGCTTCCTCGATGGCGCGGAAGGCACCCGAATTGTTGATCCCTCGACCGACGACCTCAGAGGACGATGAGCGTTGAAGTTCCTTGCTGAAGCTGCCTGCCCGTATTGCTACCACAAGGTGCGGCTGACCTCCTTGATGTTCCGCTGCTCCGGCCGTCAGGCGCCGGGGCGCCAACCTTGCTCCCCGACAGTCGATCCTCGTCAAGTCGAATATTTGCAGAATGCCACGCCGGCGTTGCCCAGCTTCCCCACGACCGCCAAGGTTTACGCAACGGGCCAACGCGCGGAATGTCCGGATTGCGGTGGATCGACAGGAACCCGGGTGTGCTCGGTGTGCCATTCGGTGCTGCCGTCGACATTTGGTGACGAGAAGAGCCCGATGTTCGGGATGGTGGGCGTCAAGGGATCGGGGAAAACGGTGTATCTGACCGTGCTGATCCATGAACTGACCACGTCGATTCGCCGCCGTTTTGGGGCATCGATCCATACCATCGGCGAATCCCCGATGATCGGCAAGGTCAAGCAATTCCGGGAAACTATCAACAGCGGCGGTGCACTTCCCGAATCGACGGCGGCCGCCGCTGCCGAGAAGAAGTACCCGATCGTGCTGGAATGGCGCCAAGAAAAGGAAGGTCTGCTCAAACGGACGAGTGTGTCATCGACGATTCTGTCGTTCTACGACACCGCGGGCGAGGATCTGCAGACCCAGAACGCCACGAGCAGCCTGGCCTATCTCGCGGCGGCCGATGGGTTGATCGTTGTGCTCGACCCATTTCAGTTCCCGGAGAACATCCAGCGCGGCCGGAGCTTGGGCGTCAGCGAGGACTCCTTGGACACGCCTGCGATCGAGGTGATCTCCCGAATCACCGAGCTGCTGCGGGAAGCCGACTCGGTGAAGGCCAGCAAGCGGATCAAACGTCCGCTGGCACTGGTGGTTTCAAAGATCGACGCATTTTTCGACGATGTTCCGAGCGACCACGCCATCCGGCAGTCACCGTCCAAGCTACCCGCCTTCGATGAGGCTGAGTCGGCCGACCTACACAACCACGTCGAGGCGTTGATCGACGAGTGGGGCGGGGAAGACGTGCTGAGCCTGCTGCGCACCAACTACGACAACTACCGGTTTTTCGCGGCGTCGGCGTTAGGGGCGCAGCCCGACTATCGGGCCGCTCGCGCTGACAGCCAGGGGCTGCGTCCGCATAGGGTCGCCGAGCCGCTGTTGTGGCTGATGGCCAACGACAAGATCATCGCGAAGCAGGGGTGAGATGAGTTTCAGAGCACTGCTGTACACCGACTGCCGTGCTGACGAATCCCTGCGTGGCTTAACGGGATACCAGTTCCAGGCCGCTTCACCGGCTGCTAGGCCGGCCGACGAGATGATCATGATGCAGGAACTGATGTACCGACCTTCGCCAGATCTGATGGCGCGCGAGGCTCCGGTGTCGGAGTACCCGCCGTCGTTCGCGTACTACCGTTCGGCCGACGGTTACGCACTGGCCACCGGAATCTACCTCGGGCAGGTATCCGGCGACGGGCGGCAGGGTAATCAGATCACCCATGGACTGTTCACCGACGAGGCCGACGATCTGGCGGGTACCCGTCCGGCTCAGCTTTTCGGTGCGGACTTCTGGGTGCGCGAGAAGCAGCCGTCCAAACGGCTTCCCGACATCGAGCCCCCACTGCTTTACGACGACGAATTCGACCTCCCGGTATTGCACAAGCTGGCCACCGGTGGTGCGGATGCCGAGCAGTTCCTGGCCAAACTGATCTCGGCGTTCGAGGGTTCCACGGGCGACTCCTGGGTGAAGACGATCGTGTCGTGCAGCCAACCGCAGACCGCCCTGCAGTGGATCGCGTTGGGGACCTTGCTGATTCCCACCGAAGAAGCATTGTCACTCAGTATTCGTACCTTCCTCAGCGATCCGCTGTCGGCGACTCAGCGGATCGTCGCCGTGCATCCGCCCTCGCTGAACAAACCGCCGGACGTCACCACCCTGCCGGCGGTCTCCGGCATCGACGTCGACGACTACCGCACCGGCCCGATCGAGGTAAGCGAACGCGCGGCCTTTTGGGCACGGCGTTTCGTCGAAGGTGACCCCTACGAAGTCGTCGACGCTGTCGAACTCGCGGGCCGCCTGCGGGGTTCGGAGTATGCGAACCGATTGGTGGCCGCGGTGGCTGTACTTGGTGAGCCGCTGAGTGGCGGGGTTCAGGTGGACACCGTGGGCGAGGTTCTAGAGACGTTCGACGCCGCCGAATACGACGAGTTCGCCGAACAACTCGTGGATGCCATGGAGCAGGCCGAGGATCTGGGCGGCCTGACTCCCGGCAGCTTCCTACGGATACTGCCCGTGGTTCAGCGGTTCGGCGGCCAGACCTCGGAATTGCTGGACCGACTACAGGCCAATCTGCTGGGTCGCGCATCCATCTCGGCGGACTTCGCCCGAGCACTGTTCGCCGACTCGACCTGGCGATGGACGTGGTCCCAACAGCTCACCGGCTCCTCGTCGGTTGCCCGGGCGGTACCCGCCGCGCTGGCGAAGCTCGAATCCGATCAGCTGCCGGGCGCATTCGAGTTCGCCGCCGCCCTCGGCCTCCCAGTCGAACCCGCCGAACTTCGGGACGCCATCCAGCGACTCGCCGAGTACTGGATCCATCATCCCGAACTGTCCGGACGGCAACGGGCCTGGCTGCATGGTGATCGGGTGCTGGATGTGATGGTGCAGGGACTGGAGCACCGAGTTGCCACAGACCTGCCAGGCGATGTCGAAGCGGCGATCGAGAACGGGAAATGGGACTGGCTGCTCGACATCGACTGGATCATCCGCGGTGGCAGTCCGCTCGCACCGGAGATTGCCGGCCGGTCCATCCCCAAAGCTGACCCGCAGCGGCAGGAGCACCTGATCCGCTTGATCGCCAGCACGGCTGGGCCGGGTGGTTGGCAGCCGTTGTGGCGCAACCGGACACCGGGTCTCAGCGAGGTGCTGCTTTGGCTCGACGCGCAGCCCGCCGACGCCCACGACCCGCGGTTCGCGGGACCTGCTGGAAAGGCCATCGCTCCCGCGATCGACTCGGGCCGGGTGCGGGCCAAGGTACTGCGCCTGATCAAAGACCTGTACGCCGTGGCGCCGGATGCGTTGCCGCGACACGTCGCCCGCATTGGCCGGCAGAACGCCGAATTGACGCACACCTTGAATTTGATGCGCAGTCGCCGTGCCGCGTCGGATGCGGGGGATGCGCTCGGGGGCATGGACCCGATCATTCTGAATCTGCGGATGGCCGAGATCATTCGGACATTGGTCGAAGACGGCGGCAGCGACTGTCTCCTGGCATTCCTGCAGAAGTCCGCAGTCGACTCCACCGAGCATTTGGTGGAGGCTCTCGACACCAGCGCGCAACATTTTCCGGTGGAGACGATTGAGATCACGTTCTATCTGTTGCGCGCGAAGCTACCCAAATCGATGCACAAGCAGGTGAGCACCGTTCCACTGCGTTGGTACGAGTCGGCCACCGAAGAGGCGCGCGACAAGGTAGGCCGGCAACTGGACCGTGATTGGCCCGAATGGGGCGAGACAGCAACACAGTACGAGCGAAAGAACGAGTCCGGGTTCAGGAAAGTCGGACGGCTATTCGGCGCCCATGAGAGGCAGAGGTAGACCAGCATGGATGAGGCAGGCCCGTTTATCGCCTTTATCTTCGCCGTCGGCGTAGGTATTTTCGTCATTTGGGTCGTCGCGGTCGCGGCGTTGAAGGCGTTCTCATTCCTGATTTACATCGTTCCGATCGTCTTCGCCGTTGCCGTCGCCGCGGGGGCCGTGTTCGCGATTGTCACCACAGCATGGGTGCTCTGGGGCGGCGGTGCGCCACCGCCGCTGATCCGGTCTCCGCAGAAGGTGATTGCCAAAGAAGTCTTCCGGCGCTCACCGACGGGCCCGACGAAGGCCTACGGCTGGGATTGGGCGTGGCCGTCGTACCTTCCTTATCAGGTGACTGAGGATGTCAAAGCTATCTACGCGACCCAGACGACCTTGCTGAGCGGATACTGGAAGTCGGCCTTCGGTCGCATCGCCACCAGCGGGATCGCCGTGCGGGTGATTGCGACTCCATTGATCGCCGGATCCATCGGCCTGTTCGGTGCCAGCGTCCTGTTGGTGACGACTCTGATCCTGGCGCTGCTTGCCATCCCGTTCGCCCTCGCGATGCTGCTGCGGTGGGTGATCATATTTGCGCTACGAGGTATCGACGTGGCTTATCGGATCGTCATGCGCTCTTCGGCAAAATGCCCGGATTGCTACGAGCCCACCACGCTGCCCAGCTTCGAATGCCCGAATACGGGCTGCGCCACTGTTCATCGCGACGTGCGACCCGGCCGTCTGGGTGTCTTTGTACGTCGTTGCGGCTGTGGGGCATCGATGCCCACCATGGTGGTCCGCTCGTCGTGGTCGAAACTGCAAGCCAAGTGCCCGTCGTGTAATGCGGCTTTGAGTCAAGGTGCGGGAAGCCGGCGTACGGTCCAGATCCCCGTGTTCGGCACCACCGCTTCAGGCAAGACCCGATTCATGCTCTCCGCGACGGTGGCACTTGGCGAGAAGCTGCATTCCCAGGGCGGCACCCTGGCCGGCAGCACCAATACGGCACAGGGCCAGTTGGACAGTGCCCGCCAGCTGATCATCGAGCGCGCAAACACTGCGAAAACCGACGCCAAACTCCCACAGGCGTTCGGGCTCGTCGTGGAACCGGCTGAGGGCCGGGCGGTGGAACTGCATCTCTATGACGCGGCGGGGGAGTTGTTCGACACCTGGGATTCCAGCGCGAACCTCCGTTACCTGCACTCTGCCGAAGGCATGGTTTTCGTCGTCGATCCGTTGACCACACCGGCGGCGAAGGCTGCGCTGCAGCGAACGGGGGCGACGGGTTCTGTGTCGATCGGGCACGGCAGCCCCACCGATTCCTACGACAACGCCGTCGAGCATCTCCGAGCGGCCGGCTCCGACCTCAAACAGAAGTCGCTGGCGGTGGTGCTCACGAAGGCCGACGTATTGTTGCAGCTCCCTGTCGCCGGAGACCTAACGCCGGGTGATGAGGCATCGGTGCGGGACTGGCTAGTTGAACACGACTTGGACTCATTGATGGAACGCACCAGGTTGGACTTCGGGAGCGTTAAGTTTTTCACCGTCGATTCGATGCACTCGACCGACCCGGCAGCACCGCTGAGCCCGTTCCACCCGCTGGACTGGCTGCTGCGCGAGCTGAAGACCAACCTGATCCGGCCGGAAGTCAGTGGCGTGCCCAGCGCAAGCCCGACCCCGAACCGCGCGGCTACTGCCGCGCCGGTCAACCCAGCAGTATGAATTGGAGCAAGCCGTGAATCCAGACGAGCTTCCAGCCGGCCACGTCGTTGCTCGTCGGCTTGTCATCATCGCGACGCTGACGGCAGTGGCGATGGCATTGATCTGGTTCTACGCCGCCAAGGTGCAGACCGGTGATGTCGGTTACTGGTATTACCAGTTCAAGTATGAGCAGGACAACCTCTTCTACACGCTGTTCCATGCGTGGAAGTTCCCGTGGGACTAGATCCTCCATGCCCGCGGTGCGGCCGCCCCAGACCGAGAGCGCGGTGCTCGGTCTGCGGCTACCGATCAACTGCAGGTCCCTCGGTACCCGTTTCCGGCGACACCCGGCGTCCCAGGCCGACCACATCCCGGCGGCCCTCGGGCACTGCGGCGCCGGCGCCTCCGCCATCCGCAGCCGCATCGAGTGGCACCCCGCCGCCTACCGGCGACCCGCGCAGGCCGGTTGGCGCCACCGCTGCAGCCCAACCGCCGCCGCGCAGCCGCCCACCGTTCGACGGCGAAGTGGTCTTCGTCGGTGACCGTCGCACCGTCACCCGCTCGACGGCGGCCGCTGATTCGCTGTCGCAACTCGGTGGGGGGCTGGCCGGGGCCGTCCCGCGCGCGTCGGTGCTCGCACTTGGCGTCTTCTTCGCTCCGCTACGCGTGCTGGCCGGACTGAGCCTGCTCGGCGCCGCGGGTAACCGACCGTCGGGCACCCGAAAACCCGTCGAAATTCAGTCTTTCCGAATCCGTCCGGACAGTGGCGGCACTGTCGACTGCGTGCTGCGGGGCGAGAATCGCAGTAGCGAACTCGCGTTGGGTGATCGAGTCCGCGTTCACGGGCACCGCGGGATTCGGGGTGGTCGGGCTATCAACGTGACCAAGGTCCAGAACCTGGACACTGGCACTACGATTCGGCCACACATTCCGTTCGCCGTGAAATATGCAATGCCCCTGGCGATTCTCAAACTATTAGCCGGGGTCCTGATCCTTCTGGTGTTGCTCGCGATGTGCGGAGTTATCAAGTGAACGAATGGACGTGAACCGTGAGTGAGATCAACGGTGACTGGGAAGCACGCGCGGAGACGACTACGTTCGATTCCGTAGAGCATGCACCGCTGGAAACTGAGAACCCCGAGCAGACCGGCGAGTTCCACCATCAGGTCGACGGCGCGGGTAGGCCGGAACTGGACCGTGAAATCGGCCACGCCGCTCTGGACGGCTACGAAGACGTTCCCGCCGAACCGCACAATGACGGCGAGTTCACCGATGCCTGGGACCGCAGCAACGAGACCGAGGGCACCATCGAAATCCGGGGCGACGTCGGCCGGGAGATCGCCGAATCGGGTGACGCCGAGGAGGTCTACGACATCTGGGATCGTCGCAACGAGACTAGCGGGAGCATAAACCTGCGGAACTTCGGGCTGTGACCGCCGTGCCGAAGAGACCATGACGGGCACCCTTTCCGCGCTTTACCGGATGGACGCCGTGGAGTCGTTGGCGCGTGGACGCACCGGCGATCCGGCGGAGATTCTCTACCTGCTGAGGTACGGGGCCTGGACCGAGGGAACATGCTCGCCCGCAACGAGACTCACGAGCACAAGGTGGGTGCATATCGGTGGGCTGCCGCTCATGCCGGACGACGATGCGGGACCGTTCGAGACGTTGCTGAGCGGGTTGATCAACGCGTCGACGGTGATCGAGGTGGTGCTCGATCACTCCGATGAGGGGTTGGCGCTTTTCGTCGGGGGAGATCCGGACACCGTGAAGTTCGGGCGCCGGATGATGGCGCCACGGGTCGATCCGCAACCGGTCGCCACGCCGCCCAACCGAGCTGGGTGGCATCAGCTGGGCCTGGTGTTCCGCCTGCTGAACCACAACGCATTGGGCCACGAACCACCCGAAGGCAGAACACGACTGCTAGAACGACTGGGCACAATCGACGGGGACTGGCGCCTGTGCTGGCGAATCGCCGGATGTGACCTCGGTCACCTGGACGCGCTGACCTCCCGAATCGAGGACGTCGAAGAGATTGCGGCACAGCAGAAGTCGGGCACGCAGCAGGTAACGGCGACGTCATCGGCATCGGTAACCTCGAATTCGTGGGCGCGGATCGCGCGCTGGCTGGCCCATCTACATGACCATCTATGCCTGGGCCGATCAGTCGGACTCTGGCAGATGACCACGCACGCGCTGAGCCCCGATCCGGCGACGCTCAACTCAGTTTCTGCTGTCTGCCGCGCCGCGATCCCGGTCTCGGCGACCCGCATTTTCGCCACCGACGTGTGCGGAGTGGGCGCCGCGGGCGATCCGCCACCCACCTCGGTGGTGACCACCTTCGACGTCGCGGCCATGCTGGCATCCCCGCCGGCAACGGTGCCAGGATTGCGGGTACACCGGTCGATCCGGTCGGGACGGTACTCGGGTTCGAGACCGTCGCCGCTGGTGGTCGGACAGTTCTACGGCACCGATGTCAAGTGCGAACTCGATCTCGAGGACCTCGAAGGACACGCGTTCATCGCCGGCACCACTGGGTCGGGAAAGACGGCGACGGTCACCCGCATCGTCGCCGAGGCGTGGAACAGGCACCGCATCCCGTGCCTGATCCTCGATCCGGTCAAGGACGACTACACGCAGACGGCCCGCCACTTTCGTGGGGGCCTCACCGTCGTGCGGGGTTCGACGCTGTGCATGAACATCCTCCAACCTTGGCCCGGAACGCCCGTCGACGTGCACGTCTCCCGGGTCTCCCAGGCGTTTCGGGGGTCATTCTCGATGCCGTCCCCGGCGCCGTACGTTGTCACCCAGATGTTCGACTCGCTGTTGGCCCAACGTGGCGGTCCTGGTGAGTACGCAAGCCTCGCCGATCTCAGGGATTCGCTCGACGGATTGGTGCACCGGATGGGCTACGGATCGGAAAACACTGCGAACATCCGAGCAGCGGTGATGACCCGGTTGAATCTGTTGCTGGCGCCCACCCGCGCACACCGGTTCGTCTGGCACGACTCCGCTCAGCTGCGCAATCTCTTCGCCAGACCGACTGTCGTGACGTTGGCAGATCTGGGCGACGACGAGGAGCGTTCTTTCGTCGTGCTGCTGCTGGCGTTGACGGTCTGGTCGGCTGCCAGGGCTCGGCATGACCCCAAACCCGTCGAGCACCTCTTGGTCCTCGAGGAGGCGCACCGGGTGATTCCGGAGGTGGGGAACCAGCCGCTGATGGACGAAAGTGGCAGCGCCCAAAGGGAATCGGCAACGCTTTTGACATCGATGCTGGCGGAGGTTCGAGGATTTGGGGAGCAGGTCCTGGTGGTCGACCAGAGCCCTGCCAAAGTGGCTGCCGATGTCGTGCGCAACACCAACCTCAAGATCGCGCACCGGGTGGTGCACCCCGATGACCAGCGGCAGCTCGGCGGCTCCCTGAGTCTTCCGGACGACGACCACGCCGCACTCGGGTCGCTGGAACGCGGCCAGGTGGTCATCTCGACCCGCAGTGAGCCGGCAGCGCAACTGGTGAAGATCGGCCTGGCGCCCACCTTCGGGTCGCAGGCCGCGGCAACCGAGAAACCGCGACTCTCGCAATGGCCGTGCTGTACGTCCAACGACACGGCGGGCGCCAACCACTTCTTCGCCTGGCAGCGAGCCGGCGACGCAGCGGCCTACCTGGCGCTGTTCCTCGTCGGCATTCGTTTTGGCGACGGTGACGGTTCGAAGCTTCGCCAGTTTGTATTCCAGTCCATGTTGCGAATCTCATCGATGCGTGATCTGAGCCGAGAATGCCTGGTGTGGTCGGGAATACGCACCGTGCTCAACGCGGAGCGGGCCATCGGCCTGATCAAGTCGCCGGGAGCGTTTCAATCGGCGCTCGACGCCAGCTATGCGGCTTGGGCGACAAAGAGGCCGGGAGAGGCCGTCCTGGGTGTCGATGTCCGTCTGGACGCCGGCAATTACACCGCCCGCTGCGATATGTGCGACGAGATGTGTGGTGTGCGTATCCCGGCCCAGTTGCGACTCGCGGCCCAGCCACGCACTGGGCTTCGGGCGCTGACCGTGTCCACCCGCCGTGATGCGCTGCCGTCGATCGAACACGCCGTCGCCCGGGATACCGAAGTCCTCGTCATGCTGTTGGGCGAAGAAGCTGCCTGGCGCCTACAGCGGTGCCAGATCGCGCAGGCGGTGCATCACGCCCAATTGGACCGTTCGATCGCTCAGCAGATCGAGACCAATGTAAGAAAGATCCTCACCTCGACAGGAGCCAAGCCGTGATCGTTCTGGGAATCGATCTGGGAACCACGTATTCGGTAGTCGCGCGCGTCGGCGACGACGGGGAAGCCGAGGTGATCCCCAACGCCCAGGGTTCGCTGACCACTCCGTCGGCGGTGTACTTCGAGGCTGATGGCACTGCACTGATAGGGCAGGAGGCCAAGGAGTGCGGGGCGGTGGACGCCGACAACACCATCACTCATGTCAAGCGCCGGATGGGTGAACGCTTCGACATCGGAGTGAGGGGCAAAGTGCTGGGGCCCGAGGGGATTTCCGCGCTCATCCTGCGGGGCTTGGTCGACACGGCCTTGGCGTCAATCGGGGCGACGGGGCCGGTGCAGGCGGTGATCACCGTGCCGGCGTATTTCGGTGTCGCCGAGCGGGAGGCCACGGCGCAGGCCGCCGAGATCGCCGGAATAGAGGTGCTCGAACTCATCGCAGAACCCGTCGCGGCCGCCGTCGCCTACGGTGTGGACAAGGGTGAAACCGGCACCGTGCTGGTCTATGACCTCGGCGGAGGCACATTCGACACCACGGTGATCTCGCTGACCTCGACAGGTCCCGCCGTTCTGGTCACTGATGGCGATCACGAACTCGGCGGGGCGGATTGGGACGAGCGGATCCTCGGGCACCTCATGGAGCGGTTCTGCACGCTGAACGGGATCGACGATGCACCGGACGACGAGTCCTGGCTACAGGATCTCGCGCTGCGCGCTGAGCAGCTGAAGAAGGATCTCACCGGGCTCACCGCCAAGACAGTCGCTCTGCGATACGACGGAGCGACGGCCAAGATCGAGGTGACCCGTCAGGAGGTCGAAGACGTCACGAGTGATCTGCTCGACCGCACGTTCCACATCGTGGATCGGACCCTGGCGACCGCAAAATCATCTGGCGCGCAAAATCCGACCAAGGCTCTGCTGGTCGGTGGATCGAGCCGGATGGTAGCAGTGGCCCGTGAACTGCAGGCGCGATACCGCGTCGAGACCGTCCTCGCCGACCCGGATCTGGCGGTGGCGAAGGGCGCTGCGTTGCATGCGCAGGCGCTGGCCGGGCTGAAGGCGCCCAGTTTGCCCGTCGGCGCGATGAGCAAGAAGGCGCAACGCGGGCTGCTGCTGAGTCGAGTCAGCTCGGTTCTGCCGAGGAGCCTGGGTGTGCTCATTCATGACAGCTTCGATCCCGAGGGCACCCGGAGATTCGTCGATCACCTGGTTGCCGCCAATTCTTCGTTGCCCGTGCGACCGGTCGTCAAGACCTACTCGACATGTCTGGACAACCAGGACAAGATCCGGGTCGAGATCTTCGAACAAGCCGGTGCGACAGCGTCTCCCGAACTAGAACACAACCGCCGTGTACTCGACGGTGAGCTGACCGGTATCCCGGCGCTCAAGGGCGGTTCGCCGATCGAAGTCGAGATCGGGGTGGACCGCGACGGCCGTATCACCGTGACGGCGACCGAGCCGAAGAGCCGCAAGAGGTTGGTGCTGGAGTCTTACATCGAAGGCGTGGCCGATTCGGCTGAGGCGACCCGTCAGGCCGAGATCGTTGGCGGAATAAGGATTCTCAATGGGTAACTGGGTTCGCAAGACCTTCGAATCGCACGGGCTTACTCAGCACAAACCCGGCCCTCACCTAGCGAAGATCCAGGAACTCGCGTGCGGGTGGGTGATCCTGTGCATCGACGTGAGCGGGTCGATGTCGGGAACGCGGCTCGCCCAGGCCTGTGCGGGGGCGCGCCGGTTCCTGAACGAGGCGACCGCGAACAACTACCGCGTCGCGTTAGTCTCCTGGGATACCGGGATCGTGGAGTCCTACGACTTCGAGGCCGGTGCTCGAACGATCGACAAGGCACTCACACACGGGCTAAGTGACGGTGGAGGCACGAATATAGTCCCCGCGCTGGAACATTCGCACCGTGTGCTCACCGGTCTGCGGGGCGACAGGGTGGTCGCAGTCTTCGGAGACGGCGACCTGGGAGATGTCTCCGGCGCCAGACGACACGCTACCGCGATGCACGCCGAGGGAATCCGGATCGTGACGCTGGGCCTAGGACACGGCGCTGCCACTGCGCTGGACGAGATCTCCACCGAAGATCGTGAAATCCCGCGTGTGGTGGACGAGGAGAACATCTCCACCGGCATCGCCGGCCTGGCACGTGCCCTGAAGACGAATAGCTGAGATACTAAGATGGCCACCTGGGTTCGCAAATCGTTTGACTCACACGGGCTCACCCAACAGAAGCCGGGCCCGCACCTATCCAAGATCCAGGAGTTGGCCGCGGGCTGGGTGGTGTTGTGCATCGACATCAGCGGATCCATGTCGGGGAGTCCTATCCGGCAGGCGTGCGACGGTGCGCGCCGGTTCTTGGCGGAGGCAGCGCAGAACGGCTATCGAGTGGCGCTGCTGGAGTGGCATCACGACGTCGGCGGGTACCACGGGTTCAACACCGGATTGGCGCGCATCGACGCGATCCTTAAGAAGGGCTTGACCGCATCCGGTGGCAACAACATCGTCCCCACCCTGGACCTGTGCGAACGGGAGATGGGCGACCACCGCGGGGACCGCGTGGTCGCCATATTTGGTGATGGCGACCTGGGGGATCCGGGCAGCGCGAAGCGAAAGGCCGATGCGCTGCACATGAAAGGCATTCGGATCCTGACGCTGGGTTTGGGAGCGGGGTCGGCGAATGCGCTGAGTGTGATCAGCACCGAAGACAGGGCCGAGCCCAGGATGGTGGAGGCGGATCGATTAGCCGACGGCATCGCCGGGCTCGCCGGAGCGTTGAAACGGACATCACTGTGATGGCCAACCGAGTTGCATCCAACGTGGCACCGATAGTGGAGATACGTATGAACGAGACGGGATGCAACCGATGACCGCTCCGAGTCCGCTGCGCGCCAAACCGAACTCGTTGCTGATCGCCAGTGTGATCGGCGGTGCCGCTGTCCTGACCGTCGGAGCCCTATTCGTATTCAACGCCGGGTCTGCGTCTGACAATCAGCGCTTACCGGGAAAGGATGGGGTTACTTCGAACGCGTCGGTCGCAGACGTGAGCCCATGTACTCAGCCGCCCACCCTCACCGCCGAGTCGGTGGGCTTCGGGTCGGACGGATTGAGAATCACGACCGCGATATCGTCGGCGTGCTCAGAAGGAGATTTGTTGATCAACAGTGGTTTTCGGCTGACCGGAGTGGACTCGGCCGGACGCGATGTGGCGTCGGGAATTTTCGACCTGGCAACCCAACCCATTGCCGTGGGCCCGGGCGGCGTGTCGGTCACGTTCACTTTCCCAAGCAATTCCTACTGGCGGCCGCCGAACGCCATCGATGGCGACGTGCGGTTGACGGGTCGAAACGAGGGCGCTGACCGTGCGGTACTCGGCAGCGCGAGGTCCGCTTCGGCGGTGACAGCGGTGGCTCCAGGGGCACCTGAGTCAGGCAACCTCGAAGCCGCCGCCCAATCGGCCCTGGTCGACATCGCCTCCGCCGATCGTAAAGAGGTAGATGCCAGCCTGCTTAATCGTTGGCAACCCCAACTCAGTTCGAAACGTACGGGCCTAGTCTACGATGGCATTACGTGGTCGACGCCCGATATCGTTCGGGAACATCTTGATCTACGCCAACGGTTTTCCGACACCCGCCTGGTGTGGTCGGGAGACTGGCCGGTATACAGCGACCCGACATGGTGGGTGACCCTTGCGGGTGTTCCCTTCGTCAGTGGTATTGAGGCCAACTCATGGTGCTCCAGCAATGGATTCGACGCTGACCACTGTTTCGCAAAGGTCTTGAGTCACAGCCAGGGAGCAGCCGGCACAACGCTTAGCCGCAAGTGAAATTGCCAGCAATTAAGTGCGATTATCCTACATTAATTGGTGAATGCACACAAGGCTTTGACACCGTCGGAGGACGTTCCGGAGTTAGCCTCAGCCGCAATCTGCCACGGTGATCGCGGCGTGCGGGGTGCTCACGCAACCAGGCAAACTGGTGTATCCGATACCTGCCAGCGCGAAAACTTCTGAGTTGGATAAGTATTTTGCCATTGTCGCACCTGCACGTACGACGTCGAACGGTGAGTGTGGGACTGTGTCCGGAATGTGTGGCACACCGTATTGTGATTTTCATGGAATCGCAACCGCCATCTGCGCCCAGCGATGCAGAGCGTATGACCCGTCGTCAGCTGCTCCGACAGGCGACCACAGTGGGTTTGGGGGTGGCTGTCACGGCTAGCGGCTGCACATATCCGCCGAACTCGCAAGCTCCATCGAGTTCGAACGGATCGACCGTGCCGCCGTCGAGCACTGCATCGACCTCTCCACCCGCTCCCGTTACTTCACCAACTCCCACGGGCAGCGCAGCTTCGGCGCCGCTGCTGTGCCGCGAGGCCTGGGGTGCCACACCGGCTCGTGCGGGCGGTATTCCACACACCCTCAGTCGCATGACGGTTCACCACACCGCAGTGACTCTCGGCGACAACAGGAACGCCCCATCTCGGTTGCGACAACACCAGCGCTATCACCAAGACTCACATGGTTGGATCGATATTGCGTATCACATCGGCGTCGACCGGAACGGGAACATATTCGAGTTGCGGAAACCCGAGCTTGTGGGGGATACGGCAACAAATTACGACCCGACCGGACATTTCCTTGTGGTCTGCGAGGGCAATTTCGAAGTAGAGCAGGTGACGGAGGCGCAACTCAACGGAGCAGCATTTGCGTTCGCTTGGGCGGCGCAACGATTCGCAATCGCGACCACCACATTGGGGGGTCATCGCGACGCAAGCCCGGAGACAGCTTGTCCCGGTGCAAATCTCTACGCCCACGTCACCTCGGGAGACCTCAAGCTCCGCGTTGACAACTTGATTGCCAGGGGCACTGTGGACTTGCACGCAATCTGTGGTGAGGAGGCTTCCGCAATAGTGGCGGATATCGAGGCGGGGTTGCGGTAGTTTGGCTATGCACTCCAATCGCTCCGATGACAAGACGCGAAGCATTTCGACGGAAAGGTACGTGCACCCAGCCGCGTCATCGCATTCGCGTTCTTCGCGCGCGGTTATCCACAGCCCACTACGGCCTAAGCTCTCACTCCCGGACTAACGATTCAATCTATGAGCGGTATTGGCTCGCAACAAATTCCGGTGACAGCGCGTGCTCAAGCTCGTGTACCTCACCGTGTGCGTAGGGCTGGGTTGGGTTAGGTGCCGTCCGAAGCCGACAGCGTGTTCACAGCTAACGGCAATTAGCCGGGTGAGTAGCGTGCTGGCCGGCAAATGCCCTTCATCAACTGCTCAGCATGTGATCATGTCACGTGGATTGGTTGTCGTATCAAGCCACTTGCCGTAGGCGTTCCCGCCCGCGGCCCGCACCGCTGCACACACGTCAGCTCGGCTGCGCCCGGCTTGTCGGTAAACCGCATAGATTGGATTTCCTGCGTCGTCACGAGCGCGCAGTGAGGAACACGACTCGTCTGTCCTTAGGTAAGACGCTCCCGGGTGCATATCGAGGTAGTGCTGGATCTCCGCATCGTAGCGCCCGGGCGTCACAGCGTTGGCCAGCACTACAATGCCCGAACCGTCACACGCCGGGTGACTCATCGGGACGCTCACGTTGAGTGAGTTGGGCGATATTCTCGGTGTCGTCTGAGGCAATCCACCCGGGAAGGCCGCTTCACTACCGTGCTGTTCGGAACCGCTGCCGGATGGCCGCGACTCCGTGATGTCGGCGGCGACACCATTTGTTCCCCGCGATTGACTGCCAGGCGAAGTCTCGGTCGTGAGTACGAATATCGCCCCGAAGACTAGAACTACGACTCCGCCGATCAGGCTGACGATCAGCATCAGATTGGGCTTGGCGCCGGTGGGATTCGGAGCGCTCATCGGTCTCGTCCTGTGGTCTCGTCCTTACATGCCTCACTCACCGTCACGGCGGCCGTCGACCCCACACCAGCACCGATGCCTGGTCCGACCGAGCCAATGGCGCCGGCGGCGTTCCCATCGCGTAGCTCGTTGGAGACCGACTGGCGCTGCCAGATCACTTTCTCGATGTCCGTGGCCATGCCGAAGTCTTCCGTCCGTTCCGACATCGTTGGCATCGCTCCTTTCGCGGTGAAGCCGCGGTCTTGATAGTGGCGGTCACACACCATGACAGACATTCGCTTGCCGACTAGCTGCACGATCACCCAGCCCGCCACGACTATCAGTCATGAAAAAGGACAATGCAGCCAACGATACTTCCTCCCCACGCTCGGGTTTCTGCGGGTGGGCCATTCAGTTGGCGAATGATCTCATGTCAGCGGACGTGTTCCCGATAAGCATTACCTATCCCCAGACCGAAACTTCGGCAAGATTCACGACCTACGTGCGCCCCGCATCGCCACACCGCGATCCGCCGCGGAGTCCGCATCTCGCTCTGGGGAATGCGCACCCGCCCGCCTGAATGCAGCTAACATCCCTCCGTCAGCTCACACTGTTCCGTTCGAAGGGGGCGCGCCGTGCCGGATCGTCGTATGTACGACGCCAGTCGGTTCGACCTGTCGGCCCTTCAGGCCTTGGCGCGCCAAGTCGCAGTGGGAACCTCGGTGACGCGGAACTCGCCAATCCAGTACCGCGACGGCGACCGAGTAGTCGAAGCGGTTGGCTCGCACTGGTTGTTGGACACTCGTCGGCACAACATCAGGCGCAAGTACGGCGGGACCGGCTACCAGACCGAGGAGGAGACACAGAGGAATTGTCAATACCTGTGGATCGGGGTGTTTCAGGCGACCTCCGTTTCGGTTGATTCGGCCGGCTCGGGCGGTGTGATGTCGGCGGGGCGTTCGAGTAGCTTGCCTTTGTGGAAGACGGCGCCGGCACGGACGAGGGCGACCAGGTGGGGTGCGTTGACTGCCCGCCACCGGGCTTGTGCGGCGTCGATAAGCTTGTAGGCCATGGCAATTCCGGCCGCGCGGGATCCCGGCCCCTTGGTGACCTTCGTCCGCAATCGCACGGTGGCGAAGGTTGATTCGATCGGATTCGTGGTGCGCAAGTGGATCCAGTGTTCGGCTGGGTATTTGTAGAACTCCAACAGCACGTCGGCGTCGTCGACGATCTTGGCGACCGCCTTGGGGTACTTGGCGCCGTAGTCGATCTCGAAGGCCTTGATCGCGACCTGCGCGTGGTCGAGGTCCTCGGCGTTGTAGATCTCCCGCATCGCCGCGACCGCACCGGGTTGCGCCGATTTGGGCAGGCAGGAAAGGACATTGGCCTGTTTGTGAAACCAGCAGCGCTGCTCGCGGGTAGCCGGGAACACCTCGCGCATCGCCTTCCAAAAGCCCAGTGCACCGTCACCGACGGCCAACACCGGGGCGATCATCCCGCGGCGGCGACACGACCGCAGCAGATCGGCCCACGACTCGGTCGATTCTCGATACCCGTCGGCCAGGGCGACGAGTTCCTTGCGGCCATCGGAGCGGACCCCGATCATCACCAACAGGCACAGCTTCTCCTGCTCGAGGCGGACCTTGAGGTGAATGCCGTCGACCCACAGGTAGACGAAGTCAGTGCCCGACAGATCCCGGGCCCCGAAGGCCTTGGCCTCCTCCTGCCACTGGCTGGTCAGCCGTGTGATCGTCGTCGCCGAGAGCCCGGCACTGGACCCGAGGAACTGCTCCAAGGCCGGCCCGAAGTCACTGGTCGACAGGCCGTGCAGGTACAGCAGCGGCAGCACCTCAGTCATCTGCGGGGACTTGCGCGCCCACGCCGGCAGGATCGCCGAGGAAAACCGCTGCCGCTCACCGGTATCGGCGTCGATACGCTTGTCGTTGACCCGCGGCGCGGTCACCGCCACCGCGCCCGCGGCGGTCAACACCTCACGCCCGGCGTGGGAGCCGTTGCGGACCACCAGCCGGCGACCGCTCTCATCGAGCTCACCGGCGTGGGCATCGATGTAGGCGGCCACCTCAGCCTTCAGCGCCGCGGCCAGCATCTGCCGGGCGCCGTCGCGCACGATCTCATCCAACAACGACCGACCACCGCCGTCATTGGCGTTGGCCTCATCGGTGTCGTGAACTACGGTGAGCATGGGCGTACCTTCCCAACCAGCGCGTCAACGCCGGTCTTGATCAGAGAACCTTGGACTTCAGATCATCCCCGGGAAGGTGCGCCCACTTTCATGCCGCCCCACCGAGGGTCATCCACAGGTTCTGATCATTGCTCCGGAGACACATGAGGACCACCTCTACGTCCTCCTGCCCGACGGGTCACTGAAACTCGTCGTGGTCATGACTGAGGACACCACCGTTCTCGACGGCGGGGCGCTGCGCTTACACCGCAGCAGCAAAGAGCACTTCGAGTACGGGTTCGACGAGCGCCAGGCAAAGATGTTCGACTTCGAACGGAAGTACGTGAGCTTTTCCGAGTCCTGGGGTGATCGGGAGTGCGGCGATGAACTGCTCGTCGACGCCAAGGGGGCGGGCCTGACGCGGGTGCTGACCGATCTGTTGGAGGGCACGCGAGCGAGCCAGCCTAGCCCGATCGCTCCTCTTCCGCCCCCGCCTGCGCCGATCAGCCCACCGCATGCGGTGACGTCCACGGGAGCCGGTCGGTACGACTCAGCGGTCGACACCTTCCCCGATGTCTTCGCCATCGGTCTCTCAGTCGTCGCTGCGCTAACGGTCCTGGTGCCCTTCCTCATCGGTCACCTCCTGATGACCCGGACCCTCGTCCTGGAGCCCGACCCGGACGTCTACGTCGGAGAGGTGCGTGGGATCTGGGATCACTTCCTCGCGACGTAGTTACGAAGTCGGAGTGGCACGACGCCGAACAGACGACCGTTGCGAAGCTGCGCGATACGGCCTTCCCGTATGCGGACAGGTACGTCGATTGTGCCAGCTGGACCATCGAGGCGGAGAACGGCGCGCATCAGCCGGAACTCTGGCAGGTCCATCTCGGGCTGGCCAAGGGCACCTCGGTTGACGGGTGCAATCTCGCCGCCGTCTACCGGGGCTGGAGGTTCGTCGGAAACTTCACCCTGCCCGACGGGGACGTCTTCACGCGCGATATCGAGGTGAACCACGTCGGATGGGATGTGCCGTACCGTGATTCAGGCGGTAGCGACATCTCGCAGGTCAGTCGCGCCACCGGCGCCCGGACTCCGATGAACCCTAAGGCAACGAACATAGTTCTACCGACAGCGTCCGGTCGCCTCCTGGACTTCAATCTCGATGGCGCCGGAGCCGGACAGTTCAATCTGCGCTGATCGAACACCGCCGAGTCGACCGCGGAACACGAACGTCGATCTGCCCGCCGGCGATAACGGGGTGCTCCACAACTGGCCTCAGCAGAAGTCCACTTCACTCCGGTTTTGGCACACGCCGAACTGCAATGGGTTGGGTACGGAGAGGAAAGCGCCTACAACCCCTCCACGTTCATCCTCGATGACTCCGATCGCCCTATTTGGCTCGTCACGACAGGGGATGATCGACGTGGAGGAGCGGTTCTCGCTCCAGCTCGCAGCGGAAGATCTTCGGGTTTCGAACGGGCAATAGGTGTAAAGACGAATCGTCGCTTAGCTTAGCCGCGGTCCTCGGTCTCTCTTCGAGCAACCAACGGCATCGGGCGCCGGCTTCACCGAAGCACGGAACGCCCGCGAACAATTGGTGTTGTCGGTCGGTCGTTTGATGGACAGACAAAACGCCTGACGTCAGTTACTGTGTCGTTGCTGAGCAACTGGCGCACACAACAATCGAGAGGGATTATGAGCGACAACAGCCCCAAGAAACGCCTGTCTGAGTTGGTCGACATCGACATCGACAACGACTCATTGCTTGAGGATGCAGTACGGAGAGCAAAGCGTGAAGCGGCTGCTGACAACGTCGAGTTCTTCCGGCATGGGTCCTTTGGCTCGCACAACGCCTGAGCGGGCCCTGGGTGTCCGCGCTGTGGCCGTACGACGGATCGTGCGACTTCACAACACTCAGCAATAGTGGGTGGGCACCCCAACCCATCAATGAGTTCATTTTCAAGGTGCAGTCCCGCTGCAACTTGAACTGCGACTATTGCTACGTCTACAACCTCGGTGACGACTCATGGAAATCGGCACCATCTGTCATGTCGGAGGAAGTGGCCGGCGCCGCAGCGGTTCGCATTCGGCGCCACGCAGAAGCGCACGGTCTTCGGGGTGTGGGCATCTCGATTCACGGTGGCGAACCGCTATTGCGGGGAGTCGAACCTATCGAACGGTTCGTGACCATCGTGAAATCGCACCTCGCGCAGTTGGAGGTCGAGGTGTCTATGCAGACCAACGCGACGTTGGTTACCGACGACATCGCCCAACGGCTGCATGCACTCGACATTCACGTCGGTGTCAGCCTCGATGGTGACCTTGAGGCGAACTCTCACCGCCTGGATCGGCGCGGGCGGTCGTCGTATCGGCGTGTAGTCGCTGGAATCGAGCGGCTCTCTCGGTATCCCGGTCTCATCCAAGGTGGGCTTGCGGTGATCGACCTGCGTAACGACCCCGTGTCCGTCTACGAAACGGTAAGGAATCTCGGCATCACCAGTTTGGATGTCCTGCTGCCGCATTCGACATGGGACGCGCTGCCCGATGGCAAAAACGGTGATCGTTCTCTGTCTGCAGCCAGCCCCTATGGCGATTGGCTAAAGGAACTGTACGACCACTGGTCAGCCCAACAGGACAGGATACGACTGCGCATCTTCGATGACATTCTGCACTTGCTCTTGGGCGGAACCTATAGTTTCGAGTCTCTCGGTCTGGCGCCGGCACAGTTGGTGACGATCGAGGCGAACGGCGACATTGAACTGGTCGACAGCATTGGGTTCACGTATGGCGGAGCAGCCGAAACCGGAGCCAACGTGCTTCGGGATGACATCGATGCTGTCCTGCGGCACCCGGGCGTCGTGTGCAGGCAGATTGGGTTAGAGGCTCTGCCACAGGTGTGCCGTTCTTGCGAGGTTGTCGACATATGCGGCGGCGGTCTGATCTCGCACCGTTTCGACAGCGAATCAGGCTTTAAGAACCAAACTGTCTACTGCTCGGACATGAGGTCCTTGATCCGCCACATCAACACCGACTTGGACCAGAGGATCGCAATTCTGCAGGAGCATCGGATGAGCGTCGGAGCACAACGTGGCTGACCGAGAAAGGCCGGTCGGACAACCGTGACGACGTCTCGCTTAGACGCCGCGCGGCGTAGTCCCTCCGAGGATCCGGACTTCTGGGCGCTTTTCACTAAGGCGGCCAACGCAACGGTCGCCGACGACGCGGTAAACGCGGCCATCTCCGAGACCCTCACTCGTATAGGCGGTTTGAGTGATCTCCGGGTGGCCGAAGTGGGGTCAGGCTCGGGCCGGTGCGCCGCCTGCATCGCCGAATTCGGCCCCGCCGGACTGCTCGCAGTGGAGAGGTCCTCAGCCCTGACCGCTATGTGTCGCGAGTTGTACCCGCAAGTTGAGGTCGTCAACGATGACTTCGCCAACTTAGCGGCCTACGGCTCGTTTGATGTCGTATTCGCTCTCGCCCACGTGCTTTTCATTCAAGAGACAGTCGGTGACCTCGTCGCAGCCATGAGAAGTATTCGCGCCGCGATGCCCGACTACGGAATCCTGGTAGTCGAACAGTTTGAGCTGACCGACCAGCCACGCGATTACGGTTCTGCCGAGCTTCTGGTGCATGAGGACACCGTGGCAGTCGACCAACGGCGATTGCAGCACACGTTCACCGTGACCTCAGACGCTACGGTGGTTACGCAACAGGTGATGTCATCGTTGGTCCTTGAGCGAGCCGCCTTCGACGCGGCGGCACGGGAAGCATCGTTCCTGATCTGTGAGGAGTGGGAGCATGCTACGCCCAACGGTGAGGTGAGCCGAATGTACGTATTGCGCGCACAGAAAGGCTTCAACTACCTCAGCGATCTGTCTGAGTTTCTTGAATCATGGCTGCATGCAGCGCATCCGCGCAATGAGACACCGCGTTCGATAACCCTCGACGAGCACGGCCGCGCTCGACCGGAGGGAGCGCTGGCCTGGGGACAAGGCGCGTCGCTCTCGCGGCATCACACCGAGTTCATCTTGAGTCTTGAGCCTGCGATTCGCCCGTTGGTCGTCGAACTGGTCTCCGGATGGAACTTCGTCACCTACTCCAGTTGCGATGGACACGTCCATACCCAGACGCCACGCGAGCACTACTCTGAAAGTTACTGTGGTGTAATCGCTTTCGATAGCAATCACGAGCAGGCGCTGCAGCATCTCCTGCAGAAGGCTTGCGAGGATTGGGCCAGCGACAGCGTTCAACCAAAGGTGCGCATGCGTCCGCTGCTCGGCCCCACTTCGGTTCAACGCGCGGTCGACCTCCTGATCACACGGACGACGCCGTCCGCGCCGTGGCCGCGTTACCAGGAGCAGCGGGACCGCCTCATCGCGCACGTATGCAGCCGCCTGCAGGCCTTACGGAGAGAGTCTGATGCGTAACGGCGATCCCGTGTGGATGTCTCTTGCTCCATTGGATGTTGACCCGGCCCAGGCGACGGGCATCTATGACCTGCTCAGCGCAAAGATCCGTTCCACCTATCTACGCACTGCGGCCTCGCTAAACACCGCGTTTCCTTTAGTGGCCGCCCGGATCGAATCCGTCTTGGCGGAAGCTCCCCAAGTGCTCAGCTATGGGGCTGCATACCAGTGGGTGACTCGGTTACACCACGCGATTGCCCGCGACGACACCACGCTATTCGACGATTTACTCGCGGACTTCTCGAGGTTCGAGTGTGCCGGCGCCATCCTATCCGGCGGTGACTTCGACGGGACGACAGACGACACGAAACGCCTGGTCGTCCCGCTAGTGGGCACCTTCGACCTCGACACATCGAGATACCAGGTACTCAACGGACGCTTAGACGCCGAACCGGCTGGTCCACCACGGGTCGGCGGGCTGCGCGTCGACGCCCACGAGACGACATACCGCTTGGCGCGCTCCATGTCTCAGTTCAACCTCGACCAGCTCGGACACTGGAGGCCCGCCCATGAGGAGATCACGGCGGCCCGCGACATAGCGGAACTCCTCGTACCTGGTCTCTTAGACAGGTACCTCACCGACGTCGTCCCGCTTTGTCGTGATGGACGCATCTCACATGCCGGCACAGACGAAGCCGCCCCGTTCGTGGTGTACTCGTCGTTCGAACGCGACCCTGTCGATCTCGTTGCCTGCTTGGCGCACGAAGAAGCGCACGGATTGATCAATAGCGCTGACAAGATCATGGGGTTCAAGGTTCTTCCCGACACGGACGACAAGATGCCTGTGCCCTGGAAGCCCGGCATGATGCGTTCACTGTCCGACGTGTTGCACGGTCTCATCTCGTTCGGCCGAGCCGCGCAGGTCCGCACCCGCGCCGCAGCGGCAGGCCTCGGCAACCCCAACAACGAGGAAGCTCGTCTTCGTGAGATCGGCTGGGTAACTGACGTCACCGCCCAGCTGTGTGCCGGAATCCTCGGTCCGCTACCGACATGGCTACAGAACTGGATGCAGACCAACCTAGGCAGCTGGGACACTCCAGTCCCGCAGCCAACACCCGGTGAAGTCCTCGCCCGGGGAGAAGCGACACAAAGCATGTTTCCTTGGCTGTTATGGGCGAGCGACGAGTCCAGGCGGACCGCAATCAATGCGTACGGCGAGCTGAGTGTCGGGAACTGGGTTCGCGGCAATGGGGCGTTTCCCGATCAAGACCGAACCGACGTGAACCTTAAGGCACACCCACCGATCGACGCATTCGTCTCATCGAGGTTGCCGAATCTGATCGGAAACGAGTTCGGCGACGCTGTCACCTTGACGGCGGTTAAGGCACATCGTATTCGACGTGGAGACAGCATTATCGCTCACTCCGACGACGGCGGTGACGAGGTTGCGTACCGTGCCGTGCTCGGCACTTCGCCATTACCCACGAACGGAGGACTGCTGAGATTGTGCGACGCAGCGCAGCAGCCCGTGGTAGCGCTTCCGCTCCGTATGGGGGATTGCGTTGTCTTCAATACCGAGCGGCTTGGCTACCATGACGTTACCGAACTCCATTCGGATTCCTTCAGGTACACGGTCGTTGCCTCGTACCGGCGGACGGCCAATGTCAGATGAACAGACCGGTCTTGAAGCGCTGAATCCCAAGGTCGTCATATGGGATCTAGACGGAACCCTGTGGCACGGGACCATCGACGCAAACGAAGCGTGGATTCCGCGCCGGTGCGCGTCACTGTTAGTCGAGCTTGCCGAACGCGGAATAGTCAACACAGTCTGCTCCAACAACTCCCCTGAGGCGGGCTTGGCGGCGATGCGAACGCTCGGTGTTGAGAAATACACCGTTGTGCCCCACATCGGGTGGTCAGACAAGTCCGAACTTATGAACGACATCGTGGACTTCTTTCAGGTCGCTCCTGACCGCATGGTGCTAGTCGACGACGATGTGAAGATCCGTACAAGACTGGCTTCCGAGTTCGGAATCATCGCCGTCGATCCGGGAGAACTTGAGCGCGCTGACCTGCGCACCTGGGGCACCGAAGATGCCGGCCTAGAAAGGATGCAGCACTACCGCGTTCTGGCACACCGTCGGCAAGCGCAGGCGCGCGCCGGACGTCAAGTTAGTTCGCCGGACGCGCACGTCGAGTTCCTCCGCAGCTGTGCCACGCGCGTACACCGCATCGACGTCAGGACTGCCGCCGATCGGATCGCCGAGCTATCGATGCGGAGCAATCGCCTCAACCTCACCAAGAGCCGCCTAAGCCCGAGTGACGTCCATCGGCTCAGCTCATCAGAGCACTATGACTGCTTCGCCATCACGGTGTCCGACCGATTCGGTTCCTACGGGTTATGCGGTTTTATCGCTTTTAATGTCCAATCGAAGCACCTGGACCATTTCCTCTGGTCATGTCGCATCCTCAATCAGGGCATTGTCGAGCACTTCGTAGCGCGCCTCGACGAGGATCACGGCTACCGCGTTCAACATCCTGCCTTGATCGACTTCGGCGTCGAGATCGATTGGGTGACTGAACAAGCCATACCGCCGGCAAGTCGGCCGATCGACGCCTCCCGGCCGTCTGTACTGCTCATCGGCGGATGCGACCTCGACATCGTCGCAGCACTCATGGACGAGACGCAGTTCTCGATTGCGGTCCGCGGATTAGTTGAAGTCGAAGGCGTACAGCAGTACGGACACAGTGGGGTTTCAGCATTGGCAGCTCAAATCTTGCTATCCCCTGCAGATTTAGCTGTCAGTTCTACCGAGTTGCCCTGGATCGGGGATGTCTCTGCAGTAAACGACTGGGGTGCCCATGACTTCGTCGTCCTAAGCCTGTGGGTCGACTACTGCTGCATGACCGTGCGATGCCGCGGCGACGCGAACGCCGTCCGAGTTCCTTGCTACAAACGCATCGATGACAGCCTTACCGACGACGAATGGGGACATTGGGTTGGTCCGAACCTGACACGCGACGAAGTAGTCAAACAGCTGGAATTCTGCCCTCCCCTGAAGGCAAGTGAACTTGTCGACCGTCTGCGCCTGCTCGCCGCGGCAATGCCCAACCACACACAGCTCGTCCTCCTAAACGCCGCAGAGCTCGACAGGCCCACCAAATACGAATGGGGCGAGAGGCAATACTGGCGAAACCAAGAACTCAATAGGGCAGTAGCCGTATTTGCCGCAGAATCTGCAAATGTCACATTGGTCGATGTGGCCGCCATCGTCACCAGTACGGCCCACCTAGCTGCCGTCGACGACCCTACCGGGTTTCACTATCGCCGAGACGCGTACGCCCAAATCGCCCAACACCTTTCGGCGGAGATCAGACGTGTCGATCGTTAACGGGTGCAGCGACCACGACGAGATGAGTGCGTCTATCGATCCCACAACCGCTCCGATTGAGGACTTCTACACACATGTCAACGGTGGCTGGCTGGCAAACCATACGACCGACAGCAACGGACTCGAAGGACCTTTTCGCCGCGCGCGCAGCCTAGCCGAACTACGTCTAGATGCCCTCGTCAACACCGAACCCAGCGAGAGCCCAGTGCGCCTTCTGCGCGACAGTTATCTCGCCGCGGGAGATCATCCATCCCTACTGGTAACCACCGAAGCGCTTGGGCCAGAACTTGATGCGTGCCAAAGGATCAGTCGGTCCGAGCGTCCTGGTGAGGCGCTCGCCACCCTGCAGCGCTTGGGTATCCCTTCGCCAATCGAATTGACGGTCTCATACTCACCACGGTCAGGTGCATGGACGCCTAAGGTCAAGGTGAGGGAGCCGTCCCACCGAAATCCGTTGGAGAAGCTACGTGCAGCGGTCAGGCAGAGCGGTCTGACGGAAATCGAGTGCGAGCGAGCCGAGGAGTTCGACTCGGGACTGGCTTGCACGATTGTCAATGCGCTGCGAGACAGCGGCCGACATGCGCCGCTGGCGCGAACAACACCCACTGCCTTATTGCCCGCGGAATATCCCGGATTTCCTTGGGCCGAATGGTTGATGACGCTCGGCGTGCCCGATACATGCCAGGAAGTCGTCGTCGCCGAGCCCATCGTCGTTAGAGCGGTTGCTTGTTTCATGGCGGGGCGAGACCTCGCCGAGCTGGCGTCGTGGCTGAGAGTCCGTGTCGTGGGCGCAAGATCGGCGGCGCTTTCTGCCGGCGGAACTGTCGGAGCGCGGCAACTGATTGAACGTGCCTTCAGTCCGAACTTGGCGCACCGATATAGCGCAAAGTTCGGGTCGGGACGGGCGATTGCCGAGGCTAACCTGATGGCCGCCCGACTGAAGGACGTATTACGCGATCTAATAGCGATGTCGCGATGGTGTACAACGCAAGGTCGCCGCTACGCGACCGACCGGGTCACCGAGATGACGGTCGGCATAGGTAGTTTCACCTACGATTCCACGGGGTATGACATTCCACTAAGCAGCAACGACCTACTCGGTAATCTACGCGCAGTCTCCGAGATGAACTGGCGACGAGAGTTGAGCCGCATCGGATTTGGGCGCGATACCGTCCTCACGCTGAGCGAACCCTATAGCGCCAATGGACTATACGATCACCCGACGAACAGGCTCTCGCTCGGGTTGGGACTGCTTGAGCCACCCTTCTTTGACATCCGCTGGTCCGACGCCAGAAAGTATGCGTCTCTAGGAGTGGTCATCGGTCACGAGATCGCACACGGCATAGACCTCGCCACATGGAGCTCCAGTTCTAGCAGCGGGGCGGTTGCATGGGCAGAAGCCGACCTAACGGTTTTGCGATCGAAGGCACAGCGCTTGATCGCGCAGTGTTCCAAGAAAATCTACGAGCCATCATCGATACGGGCCGCTGAGATCGCCCCCTATCACGTCTTGAACGAAACTATTTGTGACTCAATCGGGCTGGCTGTCGCCGAGCATGCGTTCCGACGCGAATTCGCCCACCGTAGCCAAGGCGACATCTCGGCGTCCGGTTGCGCGGCAATGCAGGAATTCTTCGTCGCATGGGCATGGACCATGCGTGCTACGACAGACTTTGTCACCTCGACCGGCGATTCGCATCCGCCCGCGCGTGAACGATGCAACTGGGCGCTCCGCAATAACAACGGATTCCACGCTGCTTTTCGAACTAAGACTGGAGATCCGATGTGGCTGGGACCACGCCAGCGGGTGACGTGGTGGGGGTGATGCTAGATAACCAGGGCGGTCGAAAACGAATGTCCACTAACCTAATTCACTACTCTCCATCGTTTCGACAGCTAGTCAGCGACGCCGCGGAGCTGGTCGGCCTGCTGTCGGGAAGTGATGTCACGACCGATGTCGCATCCAAAGATGCGTTGGCCGCGTGGGAGGCCAGTCGATACTTCATCGCATCCATGATCACCCGTGGAGGGTCGATTCTCGACTACGGCTGTGCAAACGGCTTTCTGCTCCGGTGCCTTCAGGAGTGGTGCCCGCATAAGCTCGAACCGTATGGCGTGGACATCAATGCGACACGGCTCGATAGGGCCAGGACAATCTTGGCCACGGATTCCAATCACTTCACTTGTCCACAGGACACTTGGACGATGGGCATGCGGGATGGATTCGACTTCGTGTACTGGGCCGTTGGCGATAACATGAACTTCAGCGATCCGGGGAATATTCGATGGTTGCATGCGATTGCGGCACTTGCTTCTTCACGCGGGCGATTCATTGTGGGTTTCTACGACGTAGCACCTGAGAACCTTCGAAAGCTCGAGGACATTGAGCGGTCTGGATTCCGATTTACGGGATCTCTCGTGAACCCATGGGGTTCCGAGATGATCGCATGGCTCGATGGACGAGACACCAGGCGCCACGTGCAGTAGGTGTGTACATCCTGGGCAACGTTGCCGACGAACAGAACCGCAGGGCATCGATCGACAGTAATCTCTTGTTCGGGCCGAATCTGGAGTGCAGACGCAGGTCGTTACGTGCCGGTGAGGGGGACCCGTTTGGTGGTCCAGTCGCTATGCGACTTTGGGGTTGGTGGGTCGTGGTCCACTGTAGAGCGAACTCGGTCGGGGTGAGTTCGCCGTGGGCGGAGTGGGGCCGGTTGGCGTTGTAGTCGCAGCGCCAGTCTTCGATGATCACCCGGGCTTCCAACAGCGAGTCGAAGCGCCATGAGTTGAGCAGTTCATCGCGGAGTCGGCCGTTGAACGATTCGATCCACGCGTTCTGCCACGGCGAGCCGGGATCGATGAAAAGTGAACCGGCGCTGTTGAACCGGCGTAAGACAGGCTGTCGATGTGGGTTGGTAGTCGTTGGCGAAAGCCGTTGTGAATGGGCCGTTCGCCGCTGACCGTGTGCCCGAACATCAGCCCGAGTCGTGCAGTCGGCGCAGCAGCAGCGCCAACCCCTCCTGGGGGTCGACATCCTGCCCGCGAAGTTTGACGGTACCGCTGTCGCATATCCGAACCTGCAACCGTTCCGGCTTGTGCCGGTGGGCTGGCTTAGGTTTGGCCGCCGGCGGCAGTGCCGACTCGAGATGGCCCCTCGGGATGCCCGCGCGGTACGCGGCGACCGCGACCCAGTGGGCGCAGGGCCCGCACCCGCAGCGCTTGTCGCCGTTGGCCTTGTGCAACCGGCCGGCCACAATGGCCAGTGCGAAACGAAGTTTGGGGTCTTGCACCATCTGCTCCTGACTGTGAATAGACGTCTCCCTGAGACGTCTGTCAGGTGCATTGAGCTGTGGTGCTCGCATCCACAAAATGTGGCGGTAAGGAATGTACCTAGTTACTTCGACCTGAAAAAGTCGGGCGTGGCTTTGCGTCTGGATGGTCCTGAACTGGGACAATGACCTCGAACCCTTGGTGAGAAGGATTCGAGGTCATTGTGTTTCGTACTGTAAACGACCAGCCGACGTTGTGGGATTCGATCCTGCCGCCGGAGTTGTTGGTGTTGCCGGTGGAGTTGGAGCGGGTGGATGCCCTGCTGGACGACCCGGTGTTCTTCGCACCGTTCGCGGCGTATTTCGATGCTCGGATCGGCCGGCCGTCGATCCCGATGGAGACCTATCTTCGGTTGATGTTCCTGAAGTTCCGGTACCGGCTGGGCTACGAGTCATTGTGCCGGGAGGTATCCGATTCGATCTCGTGGCAACGGTTTTGCCGGATCCCGTTCGGTACCCGGGTGCCGCATCCGACCACACTGATGAAGATCACCACCCGCTGCGGCGACGGCGCCGTCACCGGTCTCAACGAGGCGCTGCTAGCCCGAGCGGCCGCAGCCAAACTGCTGCGTACCGACAAGGTCCGCGCCGACACCACTGTGGTCGAGGCTGCGGTGGCTTATCCGACCGATTCAGGTCTGTTGGCCAAGGCCATCGGCACGATGGCCCGCACCGTGGCACGGATCAAATCCGCTGGCGGCGCGAGTCGCACGCCGTCGCGGGATCGGAGGCGCTCGGCTGGGCAGCGGGCCCGCTCGATCGCCGCGAAGCTGAAACTGCGCGGTGAGCAGCAGCGCGATGCGGCCCAAGCCGCGGTGCGTCGCATCACCGGTGAACTGGCCGGCATCGCTGAACAGGCCATGGGTGAGGCCAAAGCGGTGATCCGCAACGCCCGACGCGCGTTGCGCACGGCCACCGGGCAGCGCAAGGGTCGGCTGCACCGGGCGATCAACGACCTGGACACCATCGTGGTCATCGCGCAACGCGTTGCGGCTCAGGCGCGTAGCCGCCTGGCCGGGGTGATGCCCGAGTCGGCGAGTCGGGTGGTGAGCCTGCACGATGTCGATGCCCGCCCGATCCGCAAGGGACGCCTGGGCAAGCCCGTCGAGTTCGGCTACAAAGCCCAGATCGTCGACAACGCCGACGGGGTCATCCTCGACCACAACGTCGAGCTGGGGAACCCGCCGGATGCCCCGCAACTGGTCCCGGCGGTCGCACGGATCGCCAGCCGCACCGGACGCACGCCCCGGGCGGTCACCGCCGACCGCGGCTACGGCGAGGCATCGGTGGAACGCGACCTGCACGACCTCGGAGTGCGCAGCGTGGCGATCCCTCGCAAAAGCAAACCCACCGCGGCGCGCCGCGAGTTCGAACACCGGCGAGCGTTCCGCGAGAAGGTGAAATGGCGCACCGGATCAGAGGGTCGGATCAATCACATGAAGCGTAGCTATGGCTGGAACCGCACCGAACTCACCGGCCTCGCCGGCGCCCGAACCTGGTGCGGACACGGTGTCTTCGCCCACAACCTCGTCAAGATCGGCACCCTCGCCGCATGAAGCACCGCCTCAGCGAGCCAGCCGCGCCTGACGGCCACCCTCCACTCACCATCACCTCAGCGGCAAAGACTTTTTCAGGTCGAAGTAGTTACGACCGGATTGGCAATAGGGTTCCGTACAGACCGTTGCCGCCGTACGATCGAACCCCTATATTGCTGGCCATCTGCTGCATGATCGCAGAGCCCCCGATGACGGAGGCTCTCGTTCACCGGCTACACGAACGCCTCCCCGGACCGCGATCTGAGATAGTGAGGTCCGGTTGGGGAACGACCACCCGACAACTACTCGCACTAACTCGACGTCCACCCATGTCACTGCCAGCCGGGTCGGTGCCCCCGAGGGAGGCACTATCGATGCAGCGTCTGAATCGGCCCTCGCCGATCTTGCTGCCGCCGACCGGGCGCACATCGACGCTAGTTTGCTAAACGTCTGGCAACCACAGCTCAGCGCGAAACGCCCAGGACTTGTCGCTGACGGGATCACTTGGTCGGCGCCAGAGATTCTGCGCGAGCACATGGACCTGCGGCAAAGGTTTCCCACGGCGCAGCTCGTGTGGTCCGGTGACTGGCCGGTCTTCTCAGACCCCACCTGGTGGGTGACCGTTGCTGGTCTTCCTTTTCAGAGCGGGGAGCAGGCGAACGAATGGTGCACACAACAGGGATTCGATGCAGACCACTGTTTCGCCAAGACACTGAGCCATGACATGGGAACGTCGGGAACCACACTCGGGCGCAAGTAGAGATGACTTGTCTCATCGTCTCTTGGGAAGTCGTCAGCGATGTCGGGCTTGGGCTGCGCTGCCCACACGACCGAAACTGCTGGCACCAGGCAGCACGTGTTGGCGTTTTTCGGTCGCGAAGGCGGGCAATGCGACTGCCGTCGTACCGATTTGGTCTACTCGGCAATTCCCGACATACGCCCCGCGCCAGCCTTGACCTTTACGGCGCCTTGGCCCTCAGTGTGCAGCAGGGTCGCGCCGAGGCAGATAGCCTGGGCCGGCGATGAGCAGTCTGAAGGTTCCTGGTGCATCACGGCGTCATCTGACGTTGCTGTCGGTGTCGATTGTCGTGATCCAGGTCGTCGCCGTCATCTGCCAGTTCACCCAAGGCACCGACCCGCGCTTTCCGCTGCTGTACTTCACCGTCGATTCAGCGGTTCTGTCGGCTGTGGTTGCCTTGTTCAGTCTGCTGGGTTGGCAGGGCGAGCGTGTGATGCGTGCCCGACTGACCGCGGTAGTGGGTGTACTGGTTTCTGCGATGGTGTTCGCGGCCGTTATCGTCCCTGCCACAGAGACCGGCACGTGGTTCCAGCCGCACGACGATCTGCCCGTCCGCACCGCCACGGTCCTCATGCACGCGGTCGCCCCGATTCTCGTCACGCTCGACTACGTCTTGCGGCGCAACATGCACTCGATCCGCATTGCGGTGTTGTGGGCCTATTCGTGGCCGCTGGCCTATATCGGGGGCCTGAACGTACTGGCCCTCATCCTCGGTTCGGACATGATCCCGTATCCGTTCCTCCAGCCCGCGGCGGTGGGTTGGCCGACGGTGGCGGGGGCGGTCGCCGTGCTCGCCGTCCTCGTCGGCCTCCTGGGCGCCATTCTCGGCGTCATCGACCATGCGGTCGCGAGGCGATCTGTCGCGCATTGCGCAGTTGACGTGGCAGGGTCGTGAATTTCACGACCCTGCCCCTCGATATCGGGATTGAATGGTCAACGCATGAATCCGCAACCCGAGGGCAACGATGGGGGAGATACAGAAGTGACGGCTGAGGTCGCAGCGGAGACGATGGAAGTGGACGACCCGTATGCCGGCGTCGACCTGTTCCCTGGGCTGGAACGGGCTACCAATCCCTGGCGTCAGATCGTCCGCGATATGTACGCGCCAGCGCCGATGTCGCACTGGGCGTGTGACGTCACCACGGTGCGCATACGGGCGTACGACCAGATACGCGCGTTCGTCACGAGGGGCGCGCTACTCGTGCTCACGGCGTTGCCCCTGAGTCTGGCACCCGGTACCTCGTGGATGACGTTCCTGCTGCTGGTACCCGCCGGAATCCAGGTGGTACTCGAAATCGTCCTGAACTTCCAATTGGCGACGCCGGAGACCACCCGGGTGCGTGCCCTGAAACCCTTGGTGGACATCGCCGAAAAAGCCCACAGCCGCACGCTGGTCAATGTCACCGGTGTCATCGGTGTGGTCGCAGTCCCGTGCAACATCGTTGCCGTGTGCTACTTCGCGGGCCCGGGTGAACCGAGTTGGGTCAAGGTATTGGCGCTCGCTGCTGCCGCGGCGTACGGGACATCGGCCATTCTCAGCTTCCTCACCGACTCGACGCACTACTCGGCGCACATGTCCCCGTCGCTGCCGTACCGGATCTTCCACACGGTGCGACCGCATGCCTGGCTGATCATCGGAGTGCTGATGACCGCCATCGTCGCCGGCTCGATCGTGGGGCAGCGGTGGGCGCCGGAGATGGTGCCGCTGGCCTGGGCAACGTGTCTGTTCCCGACCGTGATCGGCATGAAACTGCGGGACTACGAACGCATGTTGCGCGCCAGCAGCGAACTGTTGCCCGATATTCAGCGATCAGCGAAAGAACTGCTGGCCAAGGATTTTCACAACACTTATACCGATATTCGGGTGTTTAACCGGGCGCTGGCGCGCAACGCAGAGGTGCCCGCCGAGTTACAGGTCAAGGCCGCCGCGCTGGCACCCCTGATCAGCCTGATGTCCGAGGCCGTCGATCATGAGCAGTGGGTGAGCCAGGGGGAGCGGCCATCCCTGGCGGGAATCGCCGACAAGTGTGGCTCGGACGGGGCGCTGAAGCTGGCCGTGGACATTCGTTTGGACGATCTGACGTCCGACAACTACGAGACGGCGCGCACCCTCATCACCGCATTGCTCGTCAACGTGGGGCAGGCGATGAAGGGTGCTCGAGGCGAGGTGTCGGTCACTGGCGAAATCCGCGACGGCCACGTCCACATCGCGGTGCGCGACCCGCTGCCTCTCATTGAGGACTGGTGTCGTCAAGGGTCGACCACCCGTTGGCTGCACGAGAATCTGCTTGCGCTCGGTGGCAGTGGCCTCGCCCAGTTCCCTGTCGACGGCGATGACCCCGCCGCAGGAAAGGAAATTCGAGCGAGTTGGCCCGCCAAGCGGGCTCCGCTGAGCCTTACGGAGGATTGGTGATGACGGTGGAAACCCATGAGGAGTCAGGGCGTTCTGCGCACCGCTACCTTCTGCTCGACGATATGCATAGCCGCAACGAGCAGTTCAGGTCGCATGTGTCCAACGATGAACTGAGAATCAAGACGACTAGCGAGGCTGTCCATCTCGCGGGCGTGAAGCACCAACTAGTGGTGCTCGACGGAGTCATCGTCGATTTCCACCTCAGCACTCCGAAGCGACCTGGGTACACCTACCTGCGTTACCCGTGCACGGAGGAGGACTGCCCGAAACTTACTGTCGACGAGGGTAATTCGCCAGACATCATCGGGGCGGCACACGCCGAGCACGACTGGCACACCCGCGCCGGCATTCCCGCCGTGAACGTCACCACCGGACTGGGTGCCATGTGCTACATCAAGCAGCACGCTCCCGACGTGGCGCTGTATGGGTTCTGCGAGCGCAGTGCCGACCATTCGCTGCTGTTTCTGCTTGCCGCCCAGATGTGGCTGGGCGCAGGCGCGATCAACGCCGAGGATTCGCCTGACGAGATCCGCCGCGCACTGCTGAGCGACGAGCCGGAGGAGCATCTGTCGATGATGCGCGAGCTTCATGCCGCCGAGCCGGGCTTTATCAAGCTGACAAACAGCCTCGATTTCCTCAGTGACGCCGCGGAGGCATGGGACTGGCTGGCCGAATACCGATACTGCCCGCGGATCGGCACACGAGCGGAATTCGCCCGCAGGTTGAATGCTCGCTTCGGCCGGCAAACGCTGGAGTTCGACATCTATTGTCGGGCCATGCGCCGATGGCAGCTGGCGCTCAGTGACATCCTGCAGGCTTTCAACCGTGATGTCAGCGGTTGGCCGAATATCGACCATGTCGAAAGTTCGAAGCACTGGGACGAGCACAACCCCGTGCTGGACTTCGTGCAGAGCGGCGACTGGCAGACCTTCTTCACCCAACCGGACGTGCGGTCGGCGCTCGCGTACTACCGGGCCAACGAGAAGCGGAAACCCAAGGACGATGTGTACTGACCGGATTCCCGGCTGGTCGACGTACGTCCACCAACCAACGGGCGATCCCGGATCGCGAATCCTCGTGGCGGTGATCGACGCGCGAGCCCACGCCGGGGGTCAGACGTTCGTCGTCGTCCAGGGTTTCCAGTCGTGGATCGAAGAATTCGAGTTGCAGCGATTTCAACTCCTCGCGCGGACGCTGCGCGCGAGACTGATCGTCGTCGAAGTGCCGGGTTTCGGGGTGGCCGGTTCTCGACTCTTGCCAGGTGAGCGTCGGGCGTTGCTTGGCGGCGATTTCGGTCCACTGGCCGCTCGGATGTTTGCGGCGGCGGCGACAGTGCTCGATGGCGAGTCGGATCGGGCGCTGTCGTTCCTCGGATACAGTATGGGCGCCTCCGTGGCGACGACGATGGCGAAAGGCGCTGCGGCTCAGGGATGGTCGATCAACGACCTGGTGCTCGTTGAGCCCGTTGCCCTAGACCGGTGGAAGACCAGACGCTTGGTTGCGGCTACCTATCGAGAGGACCGCTGGATCGCCGACTACATCGCCACCAACGATGCGCTCAACGGCGCGGTCGCTCCATGGGAAATGCGCCCGGGTGTACGGCCGCCGACGCGTCGCCACCTCGACCTGCTTCTTCTGGGCGCCGCATTGAGGCGAGGCGCGCTGGGCGGCGACCTGCGTACCGACGTCACTCCGCGTCAAGTGGTCATCGTGCGTGGCGATCGCAGTGTGCTATCGGCGGCCGATTGCGAGGCAGTCCTGAGTGCGATGCGCCAGCGGGGCGTTGCCACCGCCGAACTGAGCGTGCCCGGTCACCATGCGTTCTGGCACTCACTCCCCGCGGTGGAGGATATGGCGCTCCGCCTGAAGGACGTTCTCGAACGCTCCGACTAGAGACCGGCAGCGAATCTTGAGCGACTGGCGTCTGGCCTGTCTGACGGCTGGTGACACAGCCTCTCCAGGCGGGTCGCTTTTTCGGCGACCGACCGGTCGTTTTCTTCGCGACCTGCAAAAACAGTGGTTGAAACCCTCCACCTTGAGGGTCGGCACCGGGCCGGCTCCAGGTGGAGGGGATCACTATGACTGCGTTCGAATTCGAGTTCCGTGGCGACGGCGAGCTAACGACGTGGGAGCAGGTCTCACGTCAGGTGGCCGAAGCCTGGTTGGCCGCCCATCCGAACCTCGAGGTGACGATGCTGGACCTGGCCAAGACGACTCAGCAGCTGATCACCGAGTTGTTCAAGACGGGCGGTCGGCGCCAGCGTGAAGCGCTGTCGGCCCACGCGGTATCTGTGCTGGACGTGATCGGCGTGCGACCGGAAGAGTTCGCGCCGGTTCGGTCATTCGCCAAGTCGGCGGATATGCCGGTCGTGTACGGCCCGATGGCCGCTGCGCTGGCGGTGGCGCTCGCCCCGTTGGCCGCCGCGGTGCAGTTGGCCCGCATCCCGGTGACGAATGCCGCGGCGAGGCTGGTCGATTCCGGTGAGGGGATTGACCGCCGCCAGCTTCGCGGGTTCGTCGTCGGACACGTGCGCCCGCATGCGGAGAACGTGCACGCCCGCTCCGGGGCCGGCGAGTCGGTCGAGGGGTATCTCCGGCTGATCCTCGCTGACGTCGATGCGTTGGCGGCTACGGTCGTCGAGTCGACGCGGGCCAAGAACGCCAGAGCGACACGGCTCGACGACGACGCCGCCGAGCGGGCCACCCACTTCGTCCGCACCCACTTGACGGCTCTGAGGAGCTATGCCGCAGCACGTTTCGGCCAGGATGCCGACGACATCGTCGGGACCGCGCTGCTGAAAATCGCCGCGCAGTTCCGCAACAACCCGGAACTGCGTGCCGGATTCGCTTACGGGCGGGCAACGGTGGACAACGCTGCCAAGGACCTCTTCAAGACGCGACAGCAGCGGCAGGGCCGCGACGTGCTTGACCCCGAGGGGCTCAAGCGTGCTGCGGGCACGAACGACGACGCAGCTGATGTCGACGAGGTCGACGTCATGCTGCGCATCGTGCTTTCGGCGGCGGCGCAGCTAGCGGATGGACAGCGAGGGTCCGACGCTCCCGCGGCCCGCGAAACGCTGCTGCGGTACTTCCTGATCGAACCGCGCCAGATCGACCCCCGAAAGGCCCGACTGGCCGAACGCGCGCTGCAGCTGGCGGCCAGGATCGACACCGAACTCGGTGAAATCGCCGCCACGCTCGCATCCGAGGAAACGGCGGTCGAGCGCATCACGACCCTTGCGATCGCCGCGCTGCGCACCCAGGCATGTGAGTCCCGTCGACCCGGGCCCGCTGGAAGTGCCGTGGCGGCGTAGGCACCTGAAACCGCAGAGGGCATCGGAGATCTAATCGGATCCGGTGGCGGCTTGCATGATTGTGGCGATGCGCTGCCGGACTCCGCCTTGGACGTTCGTTTCCCAGCGGTTGTAGGCTGCGATCAGGTCAGAATCCTCACCGCGCCGATGTGGTTGACAGGAAACAAAAGTGGCGGCGGTGTTGATGTACTCGGCGATCATCGGACTGATACGGTCCCAGGTGTCGCACCAACTTAGGGATCGAGACCAGCCATCGGGCTCTTGTGTCGTCGTGGCGAACCAGAGGGCAAGCCAGGCATCGCTGCCGCTCAGCAGTCGGCGCTCGCCCTCGAAAACTGATGTCCTCAAGCCGATTTCGTACGTGGACGCGACGGCGTCGATGCCGACCCCCGCCAGGGGGCGATTCCAGCGGAACCGGCCGCGTGGAACGCCCCCGCTGTCTGCCGATACGCATTTCGGCAGCGCCAACCACTCGCTTGATCGCAAGGGGTCGAATACTCGGTCGAGAAAGTCATCCAGCGGATGGCGTTCGAAGGATGTGATGGCATGGAACTCGGCGTTCTCCAGATGATCTAGCGGCTCGCCGAAGCCCCAGTATCGGTCGCGCAACTCGGACCAACGCGACTCATCGTCTGGTTTCGGCTCCCACACCCCACTGATGGAAAAGTCGATCCCGGCAGATTCGTCATGGATGTGTTCGGCCTCTTGATCGCACAGGATGGCTCGTAGGAGGTCGGGCACAGCGTCGGTGATCAGCCAGCCCAGGAGCTCCCAAGCGCGTGCTTCCACTGCTGTGGCGTCACGGATCGGGCCGAACCGGCGGGTCCACACCGCAGCGGCAAGGTCACGTGCGTCCACTCGGAAGAAGTGATTTCGGCTCAGAAGCCGAAGCAGCTCGACCCCGTCCACCGGACTGGGGTCGTGTGCCGTGAGCAGATGCTCCATCGCCTGCCACCGTGCCGATTCATTGCTTGCCGCCAACGAATAGCTGTAGCGGTACGGCTTGTGCGCGTCGGCCGCGATAGCGCTACGGTCGCGGGCACCTTCCAGCGCGGCGTCGTCGATCACCCGTGCCGACAACTGTTCGCACAGCGCGATATCGCCACCCCGGTGGGCCCATCGGGCGTAACCGCCCAGAGCGGCCAGCCAGGTGGCTTGACCGTCTTCGTCTTCCCATCGTGGACTGGCGGCGGCGAGGCGAAACCACGAACTGGCGCGGAGGTCGTCAGAGTCAGCGCAATGCTCGGCGATGCGTGCCTCGATCGATCGGAGGTCGCCAGCGCTAACGTGATCGTCGGGAGTTCCGTCACCGTACGCGGTCAACAGCGAGTCCAACGTGCCGTATTTGAAGGCGGCCCGTCGGTGCCCCCGCTCAGCTGCGATCGCGAGACATCGTTCGGCTTCCTCTTCCTTGATCTCGGGTTCCCTCGTCACGTCGTCGCGTCCGCCGATCGAGCTGCCAAGTGCCAGTTCAGGCCACCACTCGACGCCGATGCGCGCCAGCGCCCATGTCTGATCATCACTCGCGGCGCGGCGCAGCCAGCGGATCAGCCCACCGGTGAACCGGCGATGGGTGCCGCGTTCGTAGCGGACGCGGTCCATCGCATCGACGACCGAGCGTTCGATAGACTCGGTGGGCGTGAGCCGTGAGGCCAACTGTTCAGCCCGTACATCGTCGCTGGCGACCACGGCATCCCTGATGGCACGCAGCACCTCGAGGTCCTCCGGAACGTCCTCGTTGAGCGACATGAGTTTCCTTCGGTGGCTCCGATTGGGTGGCTGCTATTCGTAAGTGAACATGTTCGAGGTGCAGCCATGGGATGTCGGGTGGTCTCAACTGGTGTGTGCGTGCTGCAGGTCGGCACCATTGATCACGGTGGTCACAGGTGGCGTTGAAGGCTCCGGTGCGGTGGTGCTCGTGGCGGCGAGCTGTGACTGCATCAGGTGCAGCGTTTCGACCAGCGGACGGAACTGCTCCTCATGGTCGAGATCAGCGATGAAGCCCGCCCCTCGGCCGGGATATGTTATCGGGGAGGCGTGTTCGCCGGCGTAGCCGTGTGAAGCGCGCAGCATCAAGATGGCCTGATGGGCGGGCAGGCGCTCTGCGTCCACACGGCGGCGGGTGTCGGCGAGCAATCGGCCGGCTTCCTGGACGATGGTGCTGCGCTGGGTGGTGCGGTCGACGATCTGGCGGGCGAGAGCTTGCTCGTCGTGGTTGGCAGCGGCGACGATGCGCGCGAGCGCGGCTCGGCGCAGCACTTCGGGCGAAGAGTGCAGCGCATCGACCAGAGCGACTGCCAGCGGTGCGAGAACACCCGAAACACCGATCAGCAGGGCGACACAAAAGCCCACGGAACCACCTGAACTCGTGGCCGCCGCCTCATGTTGCAGCCGGGCGAATATCGCGATGCCCATCAGCGCTGCCATCATCCCCAGGACCGCCCACGCACCGATCAGAGCACGCTTGCTGTGTGCAGTACCGGCCAACAACGGGCTGGTGCGGTGGATGTAGCGCCAGGTGTGGGCGCCGACGTTGTGCGAGATGACGGCAGTGACCATCGCACCGAAGAGGGCGAAGCAGATAGCGGTGAGCAGCCGCTGTAGCTGATCGGGGAACTGCGCCTGCCACACGACTCGATCGAACGACACGTTCTCCAGCGTGATCGTAAGCGCCGACAGCGCAACTACATCGAAGAACAGCACGACCCGTGCGGCCCATTGCCACACCCGCGAGACGTGATGGTGGTGCCGCGTCTGGCCTTCGGCGTCCTCGGCGGCGATGCGGTTGCAGATCTCAGAGTGCTCGGTGCGGGCCTGATCTGTACTGACGGCATCGCCGTACACCGCGTCGCCGGGAACCCCCTTGGGGCCCAGCATCCCGGAGAGGAATCCACCGATGTGGCGTCCCGCTTTGGCGGGCTGCTCTACGGAGGCGAGTTGGTGGGGCCTGCGATGGTGGGCGGGCGCCACGATGTGTTGGCGTACCGGTAGTTGAGCGAGTTGTGTCTGTAGTGCCGTGATTTCGGACTGTGCGGCGACGAACCGTGCGGCGAGTTGCTCCATCTTCATCCATGCGCCGTTGATCAGGCGCGTGATGGCGGCCAGCACTCCGGTGATGATCAGTGCCTCGCCGTGCAACATCCGTCCGTCCTGTGCGTCACCCGCGGTGAGTCGGGAGATCTGCTGGCGCGCCGTGTCGACCAGCACCGTCTGCTGTCGCCTTGCTTGCGCTTGGCGGAACCATTTGAACATCGGTCTTCCCTTCATGTTGGACTGCGTGAACTGCGCCCGGTCGGTGACAGCCGGCCGAACAAGTCGGTTGGAAGGACTACGGATCCCCCACAGGGCCTGAGATCACGGTCACCTGTCGAGGCGGGCGGTGATGACCACGACGCGGTTGGCCTCGGCGGTCTGTGCCGCGTCTGCCCCTGGCGGGCTGATCAGGTCGTCGTAGCCGACCCCTTGCACTGAGCTGATGTTCTGCGCGGGCAGCCCGTGACGTGTCAGGGCATCGGCGACGGCCTGGGCGCGCTGCTGCGATAGCTCCCGCGCGCTGTCGGCCGGGCCAACCGACCAGGTGTGGCCCATCAGCGCGACGCTGGCAGCACGCAACGTCAGGTCGGAAGCAAGATCCTTGAGCTGACGATCGGCCTGGGGGAGCAGGTCGGCGCTGTTCGGAGCGAACAGCGCCGCCGTCGGCACGCTGAGGGCAACCGTGCCCCGGGGGGGCAAGGACGGCAGCGTGAACACCGGAACCGGCACGACCTTCGCCGGCGCTGTCGACAGTGTGGGCGCCGTCGACGGCGCCTGACCGAGTGCACACTCGGCGGCCGAGCTCGCGCGGCAGATGTCGAGCCACAGCGACTCGACCTTGGCTCGCATCGGTTCCGGCAACGGCACCTGCGCGGCGCCCGCCGTGTCGCCAAGGCCGACGAAGATCACCTTCTTGTCGTCCAACTTGGGCAGGAATCCCTGCGATCGCAGATTGTCGATCACCGAGGCGTTCGGGAAGTCCCAGCCGAGCCCGGCCAGGTCTAGCAGGCCCGTCGACTGCACACCGCTACTGAGGACCACGATCGTCGACTCCGGCGCCCGCCGTGCCGCATCATTCAATCCGGTGAGTAGGTCCAGCACCGGCTCATTGCTGGCGGCGGTGGCCAACCGGGAATCGATATCCGAGGAGATTTCTTTCAGGCCCTTCTCGATCAGCTGCGCATTGTTCTCTGCATTCGTGCCGTCGCGGAGCACCTTTACGGCGACGGGGTCGCCGACCACGTCGACCCTTCCGCCACGCGGCATCAGTACTGTGAGCGTGCCCTGCCGAGTGTCGTTGGCCGCCTTCAATACTCGATTGAAGTCGATGGGCAGTTGCGGGCCCGGCTCATTCGTGGTCGCGGTGGTCACCACGAACACCGTCGCTGCTTGTGACTGATCAGGCACCGCCCCGCAGGCACTCAGGGTTAGCCCGACCACTAGGGTTATGAAGGCGCACGACACCTTCCATGACAAGGCCAGCATCAGCTACTCCTTTCTCGGGGAATGCAAGCCACCGATTTTGGTGACAACCCCTATACCGATCCCCACAGGCATCGTCGGCTTTGCATGAGGATCCGACGCGGCCGCTGAATGCGTAGATGAGTCAGACAGTTACTCGCCATGGTCAGTGACGCAGCCCGTTAAGTGCGGTCTTGCCCCACGTAGTACACCCTCGGGGGATGCAGAACTCCTAACGGTTGAGACCGATCCGGGGGATCGGTTCATCGGGAGCGTTGCGAAAAGCTGTGTAAACCGATCGATAGGCTCAACATGATTGCCCTGGACGACGCATTCCTGTGTGATGTCGGCCTCGCTGAGATACCGGAATCGCAGAAACCGGCCTTCCTGCAGCACATCTACGAGGAGCTCGAACTGCGTGTTGGTACGCGGTTGTCCGACGGTCTGTCTGAACTGCAGCTCTTGGAGTTCGAGTCGCTCATCGACCGTGACATCGCCGCGGCGACCGTGTGGCTCGAGTCGGTGGTACCGGACTATCTCACAAACCCGATGTACGAAGCCATGGTCGAGCAACTCGCCTCTGCTCCAACCGAAGTCGTGATGTCCGAGTACGCCGCGGCGAAGTGGCTTGGCGTGAATCAGCCTGACTACCAAGAGTTGGTCGCGGTCGAATTCGATCGTATGAAGGGCGAGCTTCGCGCGCACGCCGAGGATCTGCGCGCGGCGTTCCACGGGTGAGGTGGTCGCGCAATCCGCGGCTTGGGCAGGACTCATGCGCACGAAATCGCTTGGGAGCTGATCAATGACCGTTCCCTACACCACTACGCGTGATGTCCTGTCATCCGGTGAGCGTCGAAGTGACACCGATGGCTAGCTTCGCCGCGGACTGACGAGCAGAACAATCCAAGTGTTATGCACACCAGGGTGCCGCGTGGGCCGGTTGCGGGCCACGTAGTTTGGTGCAGGTGCTCCGGTTGTCCCTGGAGCGACATCATGAGAACCGCCAGGAGTCACCGAACCGCTTCTCGCCGAACAGGTCTCTGCTGTCCATCGAGTGCATCTAACTTCTTTGAACGCCGCCTCGCAGAGGCGGGGAATCCGCCACTCCCACAAGAAATGCTCGGATTAGCAAGGCGCATTCGCGCAATTCCGGTGAATCAGGTGAACCCTGCTGGGGCAGCGCGATAGACCGTCGTCTACAAACCGTCGATCTCGAGGATGCCATCCTGAATGGCGCGGATCGTCAGTAGCGCCTTCGTCGGTGCTGCGCGACCTACGGCGGAGTATTTACGGCGAATCCGCTCGATGTGGGTCGCGACGGTGGCGTTGCTGATGAACAGGCGCTTGCCGGCTTCGCCTTTGCTGTCGGTGCGCAACCATTCCACGAGGACCTCGCGTTCCCGATCGGTCAGCAGCGGCATGACATCAGCGTGACGTACACACGGGCATCCCATGATGGACCTGCTTTCTCGGTCGTAAGCGTGGAGACGATGCTCGGCCACCCGGTGGAGTGACTAACTGAGTAACCGATTCCCCTCTCAAGTAGTCGATTTAGGCCGAAACTGCGAGCAATGTGTGTCCCTGCTGCTGCGGATCAGCTCGCCCAGGGTGGGTGAAAGGGCTGGTCCGTGTACGCAGCCGAATCAGAAAGCTCTGCACCGCGTAGACACCGAACCGCCCGAGCGTAGCGGCAGCCGGGACGTGCAAGCCCACACCGCATTTCAGGTATCCAGTCCTCGCCAGGACCGGTACCCCGGGACTCCAACCGCGATCGACAACGCGGCATCGCAGGCGTCAGTTCGGTCGCTTGCAGCGACGAGCACGTTCACGGGGACGGCTAGACAAGTTGGCGGCCCGGTCGAATTCCCGGGGGCCGTTAAGTCGTCGGGGAGGCAAGCAACGGAATTCACCGGCGGGTCCGTGGCGTTCGCCGACTGAGGGGGCCAAACAGGCGGCTTAGTTTGTCACGTTCCGGTGCACGACGAGCCTGGCGGCGACTCGGCATCCCGTTTGCGCGCAATGCCGCCGAGCGTCGCGTTTGGCCAAGCCAACGATGATGTGGGCAGAGCCTTGCCAGCCACATTCGCATATGGCGCGTTTGTGATCGGGCCAGGACTGGTAGACCCGACACACTCGAACGTCGTTTCGCGTCACTGCTATGCCACTGATTCCTCTGCGGGGCAGCCTGATACACCCGTTTCCGGACTATTGGTGAGATATTTCTGTTCGTTGCATGCGCGGTAGAGCGCTGCCGAACAGGCGCCGCGTCCGATGACCTGGACGACGTGTAGGCCGTTACTCCGCAGCCGACGTGCCAGCGGGGCGAAGATGTGGTCTCCGGACGCGATCACCACCTGCCCGAAGTTGGCCGCGATCCAGCCGACGTCGACCGAGTCGATCAGAGCGGTGTCGGCGCCGTCGGGCACGTTGGCACCGATGACTCGATGCAGGTTGGCCGGCAGGGCGAGAAAGGCGGTCGCGGCGTGCCGGCGGGAAACGGCCACGGTGGTCAGGTCGGTGTGGCGGGTGTCGATCATCTTGCCGAACTCCGACCAGACGTCACAGACCGCCGCCGCGTCCACGCGACCGCCGACTAGGTTCTCCAGGTCGACCAGGTTGAAGGTGCGTGGCCGACAGCTGCGGTGGCGACCCATGCGAGGTACGGCCACCGCGGTGCGGGCGAGGTCGGTGGATTCGAGGGCGGCGGTCATGACGTCTCCTTCTATTTCCGGGGCCGGGCGGCAATCGCGCGATCTGAACGAACACACGGATCCCCCGGGATCGACTGAGACACCGTCGGGTGGGGCTGGATGCCGGTGTGAGCGGCCTGCGTTTCGTCGGGGGATCGGTTGGAAGGACGGTCCGGTCGACGGCACGCCAAAGTCCAAGGAGGCACATGAAAGAGTTCGAAGCGCACGAGTACGACCCGCTGCCGCGCCGACAGTCGGTCGAACTGGTTGCACTGCGTCGCCACGACGAGACTGCAGCGGCTGAGCTGCGACGCACACTTCCCTTGGTGCTGGCGGGCATCGTCGGCGAGGTGCCCGGCGCTGAACTGGGTTTGACGATGCTGACTGATGCCGACGGGATGGTGGGGACGGCGCTCGCGGCATCGGCGGGCGAGGAAGCAGCCGTGGTAATCGCGGAAGTCGCAGCAGCGTTGGATCCGATCGCCGAAATAGCAGTATGCGGCGCGGAGATACCACACAGCCTTAATCGGTGGCCTGTCGTTCCCGACACACGCCGAGGCTCGCTTGGATTCACTGACCGGGAGTCTCCGCGACCGACAACCACGCGGTGGTATAGCGGCGAGGTGATGGGCACCCAATTGATCGATGAACTGGCCACATTTCCGGGTCAGGGAATCGAAGTGGTACTTCGTGCAATCCCACATGCTCCGGAGCCCCGGTGGCAGGTCCAGATGTACGTCATCGGCGCCGGAGACGGGCCGTCATTGCGCCTCCGAGCCGCGCTGCGCCGACGGTACCGTGGCCTGCAAGTGGCCGACTCTGCGTCTGACCCCGGAGCGTGGCTCGAACTGGGCAGCGCGGATCTGTCCGAGCTGCTTGCGATCCCGGTGGCAGGGTCCGAGCCGCTGCGTGGTGCCTACACAGCGCCGCCGGCGCCGATTGTCGTCACCCCCACTCGTGCCGGTGACGTGGAAACAGGGTTGCGCATCGGTCAAGCGATAACCAACAGCGGCCGGCGGATCCCCGTGCGGCTTAGCGTCCAAGAACGGCTCCGGCACATCCATGTGCTCGGTCGGACAGGTACGGGCAAGTCGACAGCACTCGCCGGGATGGTCAGAGAACTGGCAGCCGGATCTGACGGCGCCCTGGTCGCCGACCCGCACGGCCAGCTGTGCGAACGCATCCTTGCCGAGCTACCCGCCGAGGCACGCGACCGGACCTGGGTGATCCGCTGCGGCGATGTGAATAATCCGGTGCCAATGAACCCGCTTGCCGAAACCGATCCAGTGCGGCGCGACATCGCGATCGCCGACATCGGTGCCACGTTCCAGTACTTGTTCGACAAGAACGGCACCGGAATCGTCGGACCGCGGTTTCAGGAACGAGTGGCGATGACGCTGCGGGCGTTGGCCGCCGAACACGGTCCGCGGGCATCACTACTGGACGTACCGATCGCCGCCACCAATGACGCATTCATGGATGCCGCGGTGAAGAAGTCCGGTGATCAACGCCTCCAAACCTGGTGGCACATAGACAAGATGGAGCGGAAATCTAACGATCACGGTCAGGTCGTGGCATGGGTCAACAGCAAGTTCGAAGCGTTCTCGAGTACCGTGGCGATGCGCGGAATCCTCGGCTCAGGTGCCGATGCTATCGACTTCGCCGACGCCATGGACAGTGGCCGCATCATCTTGCTCGACTTGTCAAAGGCCGAACTCGGCGAATCGGCGAGTCGGCTTCTGGGCTTCCTGTATCTGAGCCGAGTATGGAACGCCGCGTTACGACGCACGAGCACCGAACGACCGTTCACCGTCGTGATCGATGAGGCGCACACCCTTATCGCGGGTGCGTTAACCAACATGCTCGCTGAGGGCCGCAAGTTCGGCCTGTCGGTTGTGCTGGCTCATCAATATCTGGAACAACTTAACCCCGACCTTCGGCCCGCGGTCGATGGAAATGTGGCTACCACCATTGCATTTCGCTGTGCCGTAGGTGATGCAGGAGAGATCTACAAGCGGTTCGGCGGACAGGTCAATCCATCGGTCCTGGTCACGTTGCCGGAATTGACGGCGGTCAGCCTGCGCACTGCTCAGAAGGAGCCGAGCCAACCGCACACGATGGTGATCGACCATAACCGCTGCGTCGCGCCGCGGTCCGGCGAGGACTTGGATACACATGTGGCCGATCTACTTCGGTCCACATGGGCCGACCTGGTCGACCCGTACCGTGACCTCACGGCCAGCGCCGTGGGTGGCGCCTCCAACATCACGACCCCGGCCGCGTCCAGTGATCCGCAGCCACCCCGCCCCAGAGTCCCCGCGACACGGCCACCGGCACCGGGTCGGCCGAAGACTCCGAGCTTCCTCGACGAGTGGATTCGCGCATGTGCCGATGCAAACGATCGACCGGGGGATAGGCCAACTGACCAGAATACCCGTAAGGAGAGCCAACAAAATGCCTGACAACGACACCACCACGGATAACGTGGACCGCGGAATCCGTTGGGATATGGAAACGCAACTTGCCGTCGGCCTGCCCGGGCTTTCCGACAAGGACCTCTCCGACCTCGGCGTGCGCGTCGGTGAGGAGCTACACCTCCGTGTCGGCAGAGCCTTAGGCGCAGGACTGACGGATAAGGAGCTCAAAGAGTTCGAGCAGTTGCTCGACGGTGGAGACGAACGACTGTGCGATAAGTGGCTGGAATCCCACCGACCCAATTTCCGGGCGACGGTCGCGACCGTACTGGCGGACTTGGTGGCCGAAGTCGTGCGCAAAGTCACAGAGGCCAATCCCGCAGCAGCACAGGGCAATCGCGTGATTGCACAGCTGCTGCGCGCCTCCATAAACCTCGCCGAAACCCACTTCGACTCGCAGGGAATCCAATACACACGCAACGAAAACGGGCTGCTGGCTGTCCTCGAGGGCGAAGACGATGGGCCCGAGACCCTCGTGTGGGTCGCCATGGCCGGCCGTCACGCGGACACCTTCACCCTCACCGGCTCCGCAGCCGGTATCGACTTCGCGCCGGAAGAGCACGAACGGCTGTGCGCGTTCGCCGCGGACTGGAACCGCCGGACCTGGAATCCGAAGGCCGTCGTAATCACCGACGAAGACACCGGACGGTGCAAGGTCATGGGTGAAGTGGCGGCATCCACCGGTCCCCGGATCACGAGAGCACAGGTGGACGTGATGTTCGGCCGCGGATTCGGATCGATACTCGCGCTGTTGGCCGAAGCGCGCCAGTCACTGAGCGTTCCGAAATCGGATGGCCAAATGACTCCGATCGATGCCGACGCCGGGGGATCGGTTATACGGACATGAACACCAAACCGATTGCTCGACTGGGCACTTCCGATGAGAACGCTGGGTGGACCTTTTCGAGGGGAGTGAAATGAGAACGCGATTTGCAAGCGCTGCGGTGGCTTGTGCTGTTGTGTGCACCGCATTGTGGTCGGGAGGAACCGGTGTGGCGCTTGCTGCACCGACAGGCTGCAGCAAGGGAGGCGGGGGCGTCTACGCTACGGCCGTATGTTCGGGAGGAAATGGCTCCTACCAGGCATACGCCACGTGCATGAACCCGACGATTCCGGGTGCGACTTTCTACAAGTTCGTGGAAGGTCCGTGGAAGCGGGCCGGCAGCCGCGAGACTTCGACGGTCATCTGCCCGTTTCTATTTGTAGTCTCGAATCGTGGTGTCGGCCTCAGGAACTGAGATCCACAGTACTCACACGGCATGGATGTTCATGCCGTGTGAGTACTGTGGGAGCGGATGGGCAAGTTGCCTCGAACCCTGCCGACAGGGCCGTTCAGAATGGCACTCAACATGGTCCTTGAGCCGATCTTCGAAACCGCCCCGCGCGCAGATCTCCACACGGGTTTCAGCCACCCGGGCGGCGTGCGCGCGACGCGTGTGCCGAGATTCAGCCCACGGCACCAAAAGGTATCGCTCGGCTGCCGAGTCCGACGGGGACGCGGCGCGTTGACCGACAACGCATTCAGGGACAGCGGTGTGACCAGATCGCTGATCAACAAACAGGGTGGCCCAGACCAAGGCCAAGTTATCCGCGTCCCGGGCGATGCTGAATCATGCCAGGCGCACGCGTTCGGAGTCACATTCGACCAGTGGGGCTGTCTGTCTCGCAGGAGGATAGTGCTCGGACCCCGCCGACGGCCTCGTCGTCGCGTGCCGCGAATGTGAAGTGCTAATTTGGCTCGGCCGGAACAGTCAGCGGCGTCCTTGGCGGACACGATGGAGCGGAGAGATTCAGCTGTGGAGTGCTCGGACGTGATCCTGGTTGCAGCAGTACGGTACCCATGGGGTGAGATCGTGACCGGACGCCGCCACCGCAACGTCTACGAGGCCATGGCGCTGAAAGGAATTACCAGTCGCGACGGCTGTGAAGAGGGATTCGTTGGCAGGAGCGGAACCTTCTACACACGTGAGGAAGCGACACAGGTGGCGGTTTCGGCGCGACAAGTCGCTGCTGATCATACTGGCGCTTTGAACAGCGAACATCTATGGCCGTTGACACCCGCGGAGAAGAGCAAGTGGCGCGATGGCTAAGTCGCGACAGGACTTAGATCCCTGTGCCGCAACGGATTGTGTTGACGGTGCCAGATGATGGCCCCGACGTCGCCGTCACTCAAGAGTCGGCCCGAGGTCAGCAGAAATCCTTGACCTTGCGGGAAACCTCGGCGGAGTGACGATCGTTGAGTGCGACGAAGTCCTCGAAGGCGAGGAAAGCGTAGGAGTCAAGTTCGGTCAAACGGCCGATGGTGTTGGCGCGAATCGCCTGGCACGGTGAACTACGCACGCTGCCAACACTCCGAACAGGTTCACCACCCGGGGGGTCGCGGTCGGGCTGCGGCTGTAATGCCGCGCCCGACCGCTTCCGTCGCTACCGCACACCGTCCCGGCAGGAACCGAGCAACACCGGGGAGGGAGGTACGACAATTCGCCACTGCTACCCCTTGCCGCGAAGATCGAACAAATGTGCCGCTACTCAGATTCTCGTGGGGAGCGTCACCTATTACTAGGGTATCTGCTCCGGGGCCGGACGAGCGAGTTGCCGAATCAAGTTGGCGGGCGTCAGGATCCGGCCTCGAGGCTCGTCAGCACGCCGACGAGGCTGCGGTAGCGAAAACAATGACTACACGTGCCCGCAAGGAGCTTCTCGACACCGCCAACGAGCGCTTGCAACTGGCCGCTAAGGCGTGGGTGTTCATTGCCTCGGTCATCCTCGCGACGAACTACATGACATCACGTGGGCAGGCGTTCGTCGACGGCAGTGACCGTCGTCCCCGAATTGCGCCAACGGTTCTTCGGCAGCGGCGTTCGGGACGTATTCGGCGCGGTTGTCGATAGCCGATGGAGGACCCGGAGCCGCGGGTAACACCGTCACGGGAGCGATGGCCGGACATGTGCTCTCGGCCGGTCCGCCGCGGTGTTCGAGGATCGCCGTCGAGTCGTGTCGAACGTGCCATAATGCCGCCATGGCATCCGAGCTCGACAGAGAGTTGGCCGCGCTGAGGAACGAGCAGGCGCAGGCCCAGGCTGATCAGAACAAGGCCGTCGCCGACGCGTTGGCACTCGTCACGGAGTTCAGCCGCTCGATGAGCGACCGGCGCATACCGACGCTGCCGGTCTACATGGTCGACGTAGCGGTGACCCCAGGCCAGAAGAAGGCCTTACTGCAGAAGGAGCGACCGCGGGTGTGGCACACCACCTACCGGACGGTAGCCGAGGGGTGGCCGGTCGGTCGTTACGACAGCGACAGCAGTGCACCGCGCGGCTACCTCAACACGCCCGTCGTTACGACCCACGGACGCCTGGTCTCTGCTACCTGGGGCGTATGTTTCCCCGAGCCGAGCCGCGGAACGAATTACAACAAGGGTCCCGACTACGGGGTGCCCGCGCTTCATACGACTCAGCCGGATTCGCGAATGCTGCCGATGGGCCACGGTGACGGTCGCCTCGCCTACCTCTACGTGAACACCGAAGACGAGCTTCAAGCACACCGCGCGCCGCAGTTCGCTGTTAGCGCGAGGCTCCTCGCCGAGGCGATGCAGCACTACCTGCGTTGACCGGTAATCGCCGTCGGGGCAAGGCGATCCGGGGGATCTCGGTTCGGGACGTCTGCAGAGCAGGGGGAGTCGAGTTGTTGAATCTGATGTTCCGCGCGATCTGGAGCGATGACGGCCTCGGCCGGTCCTGCGACGCCTCTCGGGCCGCGTACGCCACGTGGTTGAACGGGTTTCAGCTCAAGACACTGGCCGTGCCCGAGGACGGTACGACCACGAGGTCGTGCGGGCGTGCTGCCTGGACCGAGTTCGAGATCGAAATGAGTGCGACGGCGGGCCGTGACCGCGACGCCGGCATCCGCGAGGCCTACCGTGGCGATTTCCGCGAACGGTTCGCCGGCGGGCACGGTGTGGCACATCGGAACACGACGCTGCGCAGCTGGAACGAGGACGGGCCCGCCGGCACTCGCCGGTGGACGTGGGTCGACACCCACGCGGACGGCGCCGGGCACCTCGGATGGGCTACCTGGGAGGCCCCGTCTCTGGTGACCGAGCTGCTGAAGAACGCCGAGTCGCCGGCCGTCGATGGTCACACCCTGTCACCGGGACCGCGACGCTACCCAGGTGCGGAGGGCGGACTCGTGGTCGCCGAGCTGATCAACCGTGGCGGCCGCACGCTCCCGGTGGTCGTGGTGCACCAAGGTGCGGATGCGCAGACGAGCGATGTCGAACCGGATCCTGCCGAACTGAACTGCGCGCGTGTCCTAGCGGACAGGACAGCGGGCATTGCCGCGGTCTTCGCGATCGACTCTGCAGGCGCTCGCGCGATAGAGGGTGCACTCCGGATCGGGAGTCGCCTCGGGGACGGAGCGATCCGCGTGTACCAGGGGAACGCCACCGGGGAGCCTTCCGGGGCAACAGGATTTAAGGACTTCCCCCCACCTGAGTACGGACCTCAATTGACGGCATTGGACGTCAGCAGAGTTCTCGCGTCGGCGTCGACGCGCCGGCGACCACCGGCGTCGGCCGCGGAGCTCGATCGGATCTGCCCGCCCCCGCGGTCGAACTTCTGACCTTCTGCAAATCGATCGCTCACTGGAGCGACAAAGCCAGCCCTACATCTGGACCAAGACCGCTGACCAAATGCTGGAATCCGTCGCCCACTACTGCTCAACACCGATGTCCGACACACTGGAAGTTGCTCCGATCCCGTCGATGCAGTCCGCGCCATCGGTGACGGCGTCGGCCAGCTCGGCGAACACCTCTCCCGGCGCATACACCCACGGCCCGGTAGGTGTCCGCCAACGCAGCCGTGACCTGCGCTGACAACCCGGGTCTGGTCGGCGAGTTGACGCACAATGCTCATCCCGGCGTGCGACAGGACACCGTGACCATCGGAGAACACTTTCACCCGCGCCACCACCGCGATACTCATTCACGTGGGAAGTGCCTCCCAGCTGCAACGATCGAACCCTTGAGAAGTCCGATTACTCCTTGCCGGACAGGCACTTTCGCTTATCTACCACCCGCCATACACAGCGTTTCGCGAAAATTGGGCTAGACATGTCAACGATTCGGTCATCGTAGCGGTCCAGGACAGACGGTGACCACTACGTTTGCGCGACCTGGGGACTATCTCGCTAACGGTGTTTCCGGCGGTTTTCATCAGTAGGTTTCGGCTGCCGGGAATCGATCGGCGAAGGTGATCGCGAACGCATTCAGGGCAGGTTTCCACCGCATCGTCCATCGTGCCCTGCCGGCACCGGTCGGGTCCAGTGATCGGGTGACCAGATAGAGGCACTTGAGGGCGGCCTGCTCGGAGGGGAAGTGGCCGCGGGCCTTGATCGCGCGGCGGTAGCGGGCGTTGAGCGACTCCTGGGTTATCTGTAGTCCGGCGGTCGGGCAGGGTTGTGACCTGCTGGTTTGCGGTGTGGACGGTGTCCGCGACGTGCTCTTGGCGCTCGGTTGTCGCCCAGTCAGCAGGGGTCGATTGTTATCGAATCGCGATCTCGGGCGGGTCGCTTGTGGGTGTCGTCGCGGGCTTGTCCGAGAGCATGGGCGAGTTGGTGGCGCAGTCGCTGATTCTGTTCGGCGAGTTCACGGTTGCGGCGAAGTGCGACGTCGAGGCGCTGGCGCAGGGAGTCTTCCCTGGCGCGTTGCCGGGCTGGCGGAGCCTGGTCGTGTTGCGGGCGGCGTAGCGCACGGATGCGGTTGATCTCGTCTTTGAGGTCGGGCTGGGTGTAGAGCCAGGACCGGGAGACACCGGCGTGTTCGGCGACGGCTTCGAAGCTGATCTTGGTTCCGGCGCGGTCGAGTTCGTGCAAGGCGGCGATAGCTTTTGCGCGGGTGAGCTCGTGACGCTGCTTGGCTGCGGTGACGATGTGAATGCTGTTGTCAGCTCGCATGTTCGGCTGCCGTCGGATCGGTGGGAGTGTCGAGCGAGGTGATGATGGCGTCGAGGTTGCCCAAAACCTGGCGGTTCATCTCGGCCAGCCGTTTGTGTCCGCGAGCTTCTGCTGCTGTGATCAGTTGCAGTGTCTGCTTGCGTTGGGTCCGATGTTGCGGCAGGAATTCCTGGGTGGTGAGGAACATGGGGCAAGTCAGGCAGGCGTTGGCGTGTGGGCAGCTCTGTTGGACGGGCAGACCGCAGTAGCCGTTGGGTAGGGCTTGGGTGGCGCGACCGAGGCGTTGTTTGGCCCAAGCGGCGTCGGCCATCGGTCCGTCTGGGTCGAGGTTGACCTCACGCCCGTGGCTGTCGACTTTGCGGGCGGCTTCCCAGGCTCGGCGGACGGTGGTGTCGTGCAGGCGAGCGTAGTGGGCGGTCATCTGCGGTGAGTCGTGGTCGAGGATGTGGCGCACGACCTCTTGCGGAACGTCGCGGTTGATCAGGCGGGTGCCGAGCGTGTGGCGCCACTGGTGCGGCGTCAAATGCACCCGCCGGTTGTGCTCGTCGCGGATGTCGCAGGCTGCGAGCCATCGGTGCATCGCCTCGCGGTAGGTCGGGATCCCCAGGGGGACTTGGCCGTCGATGTTCTTGGTGGGGCGCGGGAACAGCAGTCCAGTGCCGCCGGGCCAGCGTTCGGAGACGAGTCGGCGTTGGTGGCCGATCATGTCGACGAGGTCTGGGGCGATCGGAACAAGGGCGTCCCGCTTCATCTTGTGGTTGAAGTAGCGCAGATAGGGTGCCCCGTCGGCGTCTGTGGTGACGCAGTCGCCGCGCAATCGCAGGGCGTCGGTGATCCGGAGCCCGCAACGCATCAGGATGACGGTGATCAGTCGATAGGCAGGGTTGTTGAACTGGTCGAGGTTGTCGTGGTGTTCGAGCTGGGTCATGACGTGTTCGGCCAACGCTCTGGGCAGGTGTTCGCCGCGCTTGGGGTGGTCCTCGGCGAAGAACATCGCAGTGTCGGGAAGTCCTGTGGCCCAGCAATGTTGGCGGATCGCGGCAAAGAATCCATTGAGCAGGCCGATGTGGGCGCCTCGGCGCTGTGGGCTGTATTCCTGGTTCAGGTGCGCGAGGTAGCGTTCGAGCAGTTCCCGGTCGATCCGGCTGATGTCGTCGATGTCGACGTCAGCGAGAAATCGTCCGAATCGGGCGATGGCCAGCAGCGGGCGTCCACCGCCTGCTTCGAGGTTGAGTCCGCGTGAGAGGCGCAGCCGGATCCATCGTTTGGCCGGCTCTCTGAGCCAGGGTTGCGGGATGCGGTCGAACCGCAGTGTGTAGTGGCCTTCGTAGCCGAGCCGGTGCATCCGCCAGACGTCGCGTGGGTATTCGGCTTCCCAACCTCCGGCCTCGGCCAAGTCCAGCATGGTGAGGTGGGCATAGAGCAGCAAGCCGCGAGATCTCGTGTCGTTGAGTAGCACGGCTGAGCGTTGCCGCCATTGGTCGGCGTCGAAGTCGAGCAGCGAGGTGGTGGCGGTGTCTATCAGTAGTCGGACCACCCTGGCGACAACGGCCGGCGTCAGCTTGCCGCGTCGGTCGTCGTGGCGTTGCTGCAGTACGTACTGCATCTCCAGTTTGAGCTGCGGCGTGAGCATCCCGAGCTGAATCGTCTCGTTTGCCGGTGTGTCGTTGGATTCGAATCTTGCGACGAACTCGTCGATATCGTTGCGGTCGTTCGCTTTCCAAGTGTTGGTGTGGGAATGGCATAGCGGCGACTTGGCCTGCGGCCATAACGAGCAGTGCCCGATCTGGCAGGTCGCGCCGGGCCGGGGCTGTTTCACCGGCAGCGGATCACGTAACCACGAGGTCAGGGGCGGCCGCCCGGCGCGTTCCCACCGTTGCGCGTGCAGCTGACACAATCCGCGGCGAGCCGACCCGTAACCGCAGCCGTCGACCCGACATGCCTGGTTGGGGCGATGTTTGCGCCAACGCGGGTCGGTCGAGGCAGTGAACTCTTCGAGGTCGGGGCGGCCCGCGTTGGCCCATCGCTGGTGGTGACCTTGACAGAGGCCATGGCCACGGGCGCTGCGTCCGCAGTCGGTGACGCGGCAGGACCCTCCACCGAATACGGCGTCGTCCGAGGCGAACTCCAATGCGTCGCTGCGGAATTCGGCGCGAACACCGGCTATGAGCAGGCCCAGCAGGCCCGGCGTTGAGTTGGGCTCCAGGGCGGTCATAGGTTCACCTGGGCCTTTCCGATGAACCAGCCCGCGTGCTCCATCGCCTTGCGGGCGTCCTCCACGTTCAGATGCCCGTATGTCGCGGCGGTGACGGTGACATTGGCGTGGCCGAGCAGCTTGGCCACGACCTCCAATCCGATCCCGTCGCGCAGCATCCTGGTCGCTGCGGTGTGGCGCAGCCAATGCGGGTCGAAGTCGATGTCCGTGCGCCGGCGCAAACGGCGGACCAGGTCGTAGACCGCGCTATAGGTCAACGGATGGCCGTGTGGCCGCCCCCAGAGGTTGACGAAAACGTAGTCGCTGTCGAGGTCGCCGTATTCAGCGTGAAGGTAATCGGCATACAACCGAATCAGTTCCGCGCTCACCGGAACGGTCCGGACCGTCAACGATTTGGCGCGGGCTCGGTTGTCGTTGTCACGCCGACAAACTGTGATCTGCCGATCAGCGGCGGCGATGTCGCTGTGACGCAGCCCCAGCGCCTCACCGATGCGCATCCCGGTGTCATAGAGCAGCGCCAACAGGAACCGATCCCGCAACCGGTCACACGCGTCCAGCAGTGTTTGGATCTCGCCGGGGATCAGCACTCGCGGCAGCTTCTTCGGCGCCTTCAACGACACTGTTCGCCGGGGTAGCGGCATGTGCTTGCTGATGTGGTGCAGAAACGGCTTCCAACCGCCTCTCGACCCTCCGATCTGCCAGGTCGTCAGCAGCTCGCCGACCTCGATCCCGTCGCGAACGGCGTGCAGATAGAACGCCGCCAACGCCGACAGCTTCCGGTTCACCGTTGACTCGCCGCAGTGATGCTCCACCGAGGGCAGCACGGCGATCGCGCCCTGCCGCAGCGCCGTGGGCAGCCGCAGCCAGGCGACGAACGCGCCGATATCCTCCAGACTCACCGACCGCCAGTCCAGGCCGCACCCGCCCAGGAACGTGAACCAGTCCTTCAGATCATGGGCATAGGCCTTGATCGTGTTCGGCGACCGCTCTATGTCGGTCAAATACTTCAGATACCGCTCCACCGGTGCCACCGGCACACCGTCCTCGCCGAGGACGGTGAACGATTCACGCGACGAGAGCGGTGAAACCACCTTCACAACAAGCACATCGATCCTCCAGGCTCTGCTTCATGGACGGCTGGAGATAACCACATCCAGAACGCAGAACCGACCACTTCGAGACTTCGTGGTCCACATGAAAGACGCTCACCGCAGCACTACAGATAACGATGGCATTGGTGCTACAGATGACACGGCGGATCTCCACGTCGTAGTCCAGGAACGGGATGAACTCCGCCCAGGCGTTGTCCCACAGGCGGATCACCGCCGGGTAGCGTTGCCCCCATTTCTCGGCCAGATCGTCGAACGCTGCGCGGGCCGCGGTCGCGTTGACTGCGGTGTAGATCGGTTTCACATCACGCTTGATCTCATCCCAGTACTTTCGGGACGTGAGCCGAAAGGTGTTGCGCAGCAAGTGAATGATGCAGACTCCCGCTGTCAACCTTCTGATTCCGGACGCGTTCGTTCGCGCTGCAGCGATTGTTTGCTGCCTGCAGCGGGACGCTTCTGTAAACCAGTTAGGCCGCGGTCGGGCGGTGATGAACTGCCGGGTCGTAAGCGGTGTGGTCTTGCCAGCAGCGCCACAGGATCCGCACCCAACGAGCACCGAGACCGCGTAACGCTCGATGGTGGGCATGGCCGGCAGCACGGGCCTGCTGGTAAATCTCGGCCGACCACGGATCTTCACGGGTGGCGACGAACATCCACCAGTCAATGGCGTGCCGCATGCGGCGGTTAGCGGCGTAACGGAACCGAACCTGCCGTGTGCGCCCGGAGGCCTTGGTAACTGGCGCCAAACCGGTGTCGGCCAGCAGCGACGACGGCGAGGGAAACCGGGTGCGCTCTTCACCCATCTCCGAGATCAGCACTGCGGCGGTGACGGGTCCGATACCGGGGAAGCTGGTGAAGATGTGGGTGTCGGGGTGAGCGTCGAGTAGTTCACGTAGACGCTTGTCGTGGCCTCGTAAGTGGGTGTTGAGCAAGGCGAGTTGTTCGGTGAATGCTTTCGCCGCCAACGCTTTACCGGCCACAGTGCCTTCGCTAGCGGACAAAAGGTGCGGCTGCATGCGCTCGATGAGCGCTTCGGGCTTCTGGCGGCCGCTATAGCCGTGACGGCCGGTGAATCCACCCATCCGCGTCGCGGTGATCCTGCCCGCTTGCGCGGGCGTGGGATAGGTCTGGATGAAGGCCAGGGTGATGTCACGGTCCAGTGAGGAGAACAGGTGCAATGGCGCGGGATGGTAGGCCTCCAAGATCGAACGCAGCCGGTTTTCGGTGTCGACCTGCATGTCGAGGATGCGTTGACGGTCGCGACTGATCGCGGTCAGCTCGGCAAGGACCGGCGACGGGGTGGCTAACGGCCGCCACTGGGCATGCTGGTGACGCAACGTGTCGGCCAGCACGTAGGCGTCGAACTCGTCGGATTTTGCTGCCGCCATCCGATACCGTTCACGGGCCCGAGCCGAGATCTTCGGTGATACGCAATAGATTTCAGCTTCGCATTGCTGTTGGAGATGTTCGACAAGCAAGCCCTCGGCGCGTTCGATAGCGATGAGCACTGAGCCGGCCAACGAAGCGATCACCTCGACCAGGGCCATCAGACCGTCGACGGTGTGCGCGATTTTGCGGCTGAGGAGCTGTTGGCCGTCGTCGTCGAGGACGCAGAGGTGATGGGAGCGTCCGCCCCAATCGATGCCGCACCAGAAACGTTTCCCACCGTCCGGACTATCCTGAATCACTGCAGTCAGATCCCTTCGATCCGAAAGTTCACGCTGCAATGACGGGGCGTGCCCGGAACCTCATCTCGGCACTCACCGCTGATACCGGTGGTGCTGCTCTCGCTGGCCGGTCCATGCCCCGCAGCCACCACGGGCGGACGGGTCTGCATGTGGACCTCGAAGGTGACGCGTTTGCACAGGTCCTGCCCGTGGTGGTGCAGGTGAACGCCGAGACCATCCCGGCTCGTCCATTGTTAATAGATGACGTCTGCACGATCGCCTGCGGCCACACGTTGCCCACCACCTCGGGCAGTCCCTTCAGCCCATCGCAGACGACGAAGAAGGTGTCCTTGACGCCGCGGTTGCGCAGATCGGTGAGCACGCTCATCCAGAACTTCGCGCCCTCCCCGCCGGTGCCGGCCCACAATCCGAGGATGTCGCGTTCCCCGGCCAGGGTCACTCCGATCGCGGCGTAGAACGGGCGGTTGGCGACTTGACCGTCGCGGACCTTCACCACGATCGCGTCGATGAAGATCGCGGCGTAGGTTTCATCGAGTGGCCGCACCGACCAATCGTTCATCTCCTCGATGACCTTGTCGGTGATGCGGCTGATCGTCTCCTTCGAGACCGACGCGCCGTAGATCTCAGCGAAATGCGCTGAAATCTCCCCAGTGGTAAGCCCTTTGGCGTACAACGACAAGACCACCTCATCGACCCCGGATAATCGGCGTTGACGTTTCTTGACGATCTGGGGCTCGAACGTGGATGCCCGATCGCGCGGCACGTCGAGTTCGACCGGGCCGGTGGTGTCGGTCAGCACCGTCTTGGTGCGGGTCCCGTTGCGGATGTTGCCCGACCCCGCCTCCGGCGGGTCGTGTTTCTCATAACCGAGGTGCTCGGTCATCTCCTCATTGAGTGCGGTCTCCAGGACCGTCTTGGTCAGCTGTTTGAGCAGCCCGTCGGGCCCAGTCAGCGACAGGCCCTGTTCCTGTGCCAGTCGGACCAGCTCGACGGCAGCCTTCTGCTCTGCGGACTGCTCAGCCGCCTTCTTCTTCGCCACATCTTCCAGTGTCGTCATCACGGCACCTTTCTCGCCGAGCATCGCTCAGCGTGTCAGTACCGGAAACACCGTTATTTCCACAGTCCCGCGACCTGAGGTTTCAGGTGGAGGTTGTCGGTTATCTGCTGCCGGCCGATCAGCTCGCACCGTCGCGTGTGTCGGTAAGAATCGCCAGGGGTGTGGCTACACCGACCCGGTGGCCGGACAATCGGTGTACCGAGCACGTCTCGACTGGACGTATTGGCGAGGTAAGGGCCGTCTTTGCGTCGAGGCGAAGCTACGTGACCGTGTACGGACCTGCCGCTCATTCTGGTGCTTAGGTGGGTGGTGGTTCCGGGCTACTGGCGGCGGGCGTGATCGGTGGTCCGATGTTCCGCGGGGCGCCGATCGGCGTCCCGATGGTCAGGGAGATGATTCGTAACGACGACAGCCATAAATTTGAACCCTGCGGCGGCCCTGGATGCCTGACGTCGATCCGGGTGACTGACCCGGGCCGCGGTGTGCTTCAGCGCCGACGCGGCGGCCACTGAGTCATCGGCGCTGCACGTGAAGCTCATGCACGTGTGGTCGCTGAGTGCTCTGCCGCGGACTTTCGCCCACTGACGGTGAGTGCAACGACGCACCTCAACAGAGGTGGGGCAACTACTACGTCACGCAAGCCGATGCCTGGTTCGGGCAGGCGGTCGACGACGTCAGCATTGATGACGGCGACGCTTTCCAGGGTTGGTAGCGCAATGCCGCAGCACCCGGAGCGCCGGGCAAACGCGTTGCGCAAGTTCGTGTTCGACTGCGCGATGGATCCACACTCAGAGGTATCGGCCATCGTCTTAGGCGGCTTTCGCGGACACGGTCGAGGAGGCTGGGCGGCAGAAGGGCCGGGATGGGATTACGCGTCCATGCGCGGAGGCAAATCGAGGTCCCTTGGGGCACTGTTCTTTTCGTGCGCAGGTAGCGCTCGTGGTCCTGTTCGAGATTCCCGCGCGGGGTGTCCACGGTTGACGAGTAGTCGGTCGTATACGCGGAGCCTGCTTTCAATGCCGGCAGATCGCCAGGGCTGTGGCTGGACCGATCCGGTCGCCGGACAATGAGTTGTACCGACCACGTCCGGATTCGATGTTGTGGCGAGGAAGGGTCGTCTCAGCGTCTCGCTGATTAAGGAAGCCAGTGACTGTTTACGGAACTGCTGACCATCCTGGTGCTCAGGTGGGCGGGGTTCTGTTTGCGATCGGTGCGCTCGGCGGCAGGAAGTTCCGCACGACGCCGGACGGCGCCCCATGATTGACGAGTTGATGCATAGCGACAGAAGCCCCGAGTTGAGAACTTTGTGTGCCCCGAAGCTGGAGCTTTCGCCGGGGGATGTTGGTGGAGTCGACGGCCGTGGCGGCCTCCGCGCCCATCTGTTTTCCTGGTCAGCCCCGTGTCGGCACGTCCGGTCACCCAGCGGCCTTCGGAGGCGCCGCGGGGCGACCGCCGGCATAGCGTATGAGGAGCCATATTTTGTGTACGTGTTTGTGTACGAAACTCAGCGAAACGCATGGGACTGGGTGCAACGCGTGCGACGTGGTGGACGGGGGGATCGGGCTTGAACTGTGTGTTTGAGACGGTGTGCCACTGCTGAGACGGTGAGCGACTAGCTCATAACCCAGAGGTCGCGTGTCGCGTAGATCCTCCACCGCCGTGGCCGAAGCCACGAAGATGCCGATCAAGATAATCGGCAAACACCCGAGTGGCGGTGGCCAGCCCCCGGTCCTTCAAGGAACGACTCCGCGCGAGATGTCAGCGGTTGACGTGCCATTTCTTGAACAACCGTTCAGCTCTAGGATTCGACATTCAGATGGCAAAGCTCTCGGCCGACATTTCAATGCCAATGTCCACGGTTGTACCTGGGCGACGCACCGATAACTGACACGCAGTTCGGCAACCTACATTTTGTGTCTGGGCGGGGGGTCTGGGTCGCTGATACTGGTTTCGTGTCGGTTGGCGCGGTGGTGGCTCAGGTCGGTGAGGTGCTGAGTCGCGCGCATTCGCTGTTCGGTGATCCACCGGCCTCCGGGCAAGGCCCGGCCGCGGGCTCGGTGATGAAGCTCTCCGGCGCCGGGGAACTGGTGCGCTCGGGCCAAGCCCAGATGGCGCCGCTGTCGGGACAGCTGGCCACCAACTACTCCACCTTCGCCGGCGGCGCGGGCCCGGCGCTGGACACCCTGGCCGGCAACGACCGAGCACTGAGCACCCAGCTCGACGAGGCCGCCCGCACCGACCGCACCGGCCGCACCAGCTCCGGCGGCGTGGTCAACGGCGCCGCCGCCGACACCAACGGATTGGCCCCGCTCACCAACACCCCCGCCGGACAGAAAGCGCTACTGGTCGCCCTGCGCAACCGCGTCGCCCAACAACAACAAGTCGTCCAGGCCTACAAAACCCGCGATGCGCAGATGGCGTCGATGCTGCGCTCGATGGCCTACGGCGGCCGCGGCGTGGGCGGCGGAAGCGCGATGCCGAGTATGGGTTCACCTCTGAGCGGATTGCAGGGACTTTCCGGGCTCTCTGGGCTAGGTGGCGCGGGTGGCGGTAGCCGCCTGGTGTCGGGCAGGAGATCGGGCCGCCAGCCGCTAGGACCGTTGGACGCCGGCAGTATCGTCGCCAGAGCCCTTCAGGGGCAGCTGCCTGCGGGTAAAGCTCCTGAGAAGGGGCTGCAGAAATACACTGTGCTCACCAATCGCGCTGTGTCGGCGGCGTTTCCACAAATTCGGGAGATCGGTGGCGTACGTTCTGACTCCTTGAAGTGGCACCCGAACGGGTTAGCGCTGGACGTCATGATTCCCAACTGGAACACCCCGCAAGGCAAGGCGCTGGGCGATGAAGTGTTGTCGTTCGTGATGGCCAACAAGGAGGCGCTCGGCGTCGAGCACGCGATCTGGCGGCAAGCGATGTACTACGGTCCCGGTGGCGGTGAAGGAATGGGAAGCCGCGGCGGTGCCACCGCAAACCATTTCGACCACGTGCACATCGCTACGAAGGGCGGCGGCTTCATGCGCGCCTGATGGGCGCTGTGGCCGTGGGGCGCTACGCACGAGTAACCGTGCCCGATTGCCGAGGTTGCTCGTGGCTCCTGCCGGAATTTTGTGTCCGGACGGCCCTGTGGGGTCGCTGATACTGGTTTCGTGTCGGTTGGCGCGGTGGTGGCTCAGGTCGGTGAGGTGCTGGGTCGCGCGCATTCGCTGTTCGGTGATCCACCGGCCTCCGGGCAAGGCCCGGCCGCGGGCTCGGTGATGAAGCTCTCCGGCGCCGGGGAACTGGTGCGCTCGGGCCAAGCCCAGATGGCGCCGCTGTCGGGACAGCTGGCCACCAACTACTCCACCTTCGCCGGCGGCGCGGGCCCGGCGCTGGACACCCTGGCCGGCAACGACCGAGCACTGAGCACCCAGCTCGACGAGGCCGCCCGCACCGACCGCACCGGCCGCACCAGCTCCGGCGGCGTGGTCAACGGCGCCGCCGCAGACACCAACGGATTGGCCCCGCTCACCAACACCCCCGCCGGACAGAAAGCGCTACTGGTCGCCCTGCGCAACCGCGTCGCCCAACAACAACAAGTCGTCCAGGCCTACAAAACCCGCGATGCGCAGATGGCGTCGATGCTGCGCTCGATGGCCTACGGCGGCCGCGGCGGCGTGGGCGGCGGAAGCGCGATGCCCACCGGCGGTGGCAGCGGACTGTCAATGCCGCAAAGCGGCGGTGGGTTCGGTCTTCCGTTGGGCGGCGGCGGTTTTGGCGGTGGCTCTGGTCGCGGCCGTGCTGGCGGGGGACCGCGGCGGCCGTCTCCGAGTATCACGTCAGGCCGCGATATCCCCCCGGGTAAAGGTGGGCAGGCCGTTGCGGCGGCGTTGTCGAAACTGGGTCGCCCGTACGTGTGGGGCGCGAAGGGTCCTTCGGTCTTTGACTGCTCGGGGTTGACCGGCTGGGCGTGGCGCCAAGCGGGCGTGCAGCTGGGCGCCGATACCTACACCCAGGTCAATCAGGGAGTGGCGGTGCCTCCTGGTCAGGTCCGGGCCGGCGATCTAATTTTTCCGAAGTCGTCGTATGACGGTCGCGGCCCGGGCCATGTCATGTTGGCGATCTCATCGACTCAGGTAGTTCATGCGCCTCAGACCGGTGATGTGGTGCGTATCGCGCCGATGCCGCCAGGGTTTGTAGCGCGCCGCCCGGTGGACGTGTAGGGGCCGAAAATCGTGCACGGCGGGGCATCGGAACGGCTTTAGGCTCGAAGGTGACCGCCCGAGGAAAGGATGTGGCCGTGGAGTCTGGGTTGGAGCAACAAGCCAGTCAAATCTTGGATCTCGCGACGCGGGTTAAGAAAGTGTTCGGCGGTGACTCCACCCCGCAGCGGCCGCCGCTGTTCGCCGCCCCGCGCGATCTCGAAGAGGAAATCTCTCGTGACCGCTTCTGATTTGGGCCGTAGGTTCGCTACGGGCACCCCAATATTATTGGGGCAGTGGGTCTGCCGATGACTGATCCGCGCAAGTTCGATGAGCTGGTGTCCTGGCACGCCAAACCTGTCGCGGGGGTCGGCATGGGCTGGGATCCCGGGTGGCGCGCCGATGGGGGAGCGTTCGCCCCCAACATCAGTCCCTCTGATCCGTACTGGAACACGGTGCTGGATAAGGCTCAAGCCGCCTACGGCGACCCCGGCATGCGGTTTAACACTTCCGAGCCGAGCGCGGATCGCTATCTCGTCTTCAGCGACGGCACGCGGGTGCCGACCGATGGCTCGTTGGCATATCGCGACAACGGCAACACCTACGTGATGAACAACGACGGGTCAGTCTCGCTGCTCGGTGGTGACGGCAAGACGGGTCAGCCGTTCTTCCCGGAGTTTCGCCGCAACGAGGCGGGCCAGTACGTGCCGGTCAATGCTCAGGGGCAGCAGGTGGCGCCGTTGGCGGCCTCGTATGTCGATGATCCGGCGACGGGCAAGCGGACCTATTACAACGCCAACGGCGACGTCGTGGGTTCTGAGCAGCGTCCCGCCGGTGCGCCGCCGGGGGGCCAGCCCGGCGTGGCGACCGACGAGCAGCAGTCGGGGCGCACCGCCGATGCCGTGCGCAAATTGCATGAGGAGATGAAGGACCGCTATAGCAAGCTCAGCGATGCCGAGGGCAAGCTGACCGAGGCGATGCTGACCGCTCGGACTACGACCGCCGAGGGCCAGCAGAAACTCAACGACATCCAGCAGAAGATCGTTGAGGCGGTTAACAATCCGGCGATGTCGTTGGACACTCCCGCCGGGGAGCAGGCGTTCCTGAAGTTTCTGCGCAGCCAGGTCGCCGCGATCGGTGAGGTCCTCAAGTCCGGGACGTTGACTGCCGAGGATCAGGCCAAGGCGGCGTCGGCGCTGGCCGCTCTCTACGACATGGACGGCCCCTCCTCCGAGACGGGCGGCAGCCCCTCTGATCCTGCTCAGCCCGCGCCTGCGGTGCCCGCTCCTGCGGCGGTTCCGCCGGCCACCGATCCCGGTCTGACCGACCCTGCGCTGACCGATGCGGGGTTGGGGCCGATGGAACCGATGCCAGATCCCATGCTGTCGGATCTCGGAATGGGGGGTCCGCTGGGTGCAGATCCGCTGGCCGGGTTGGCCTCAGCTCTTCCCGCCGCGATGGGCGCCTTCCCGCCGGGTGGCGGTATGGGCGGCAGCCCGCTCGATGCCCTCACCGGTGCCGCGTCACCGCTGGCCGGGCTGGCTTCGCAACTGGGCGAACAGGCCCGCCGCGACGAACCAGATCCCGGCGCCGAGTCCGACAAGACCAAGGACGACGAGCTCGACGAGGACGAGCACAAGCACGACGACGACGAGGAGGCACCCGAGCCAGTGCCCGGCGAGACACCGCCGTCGACGACGCCACAATCGGGCACACCGCCGGAGCCGGTGCCCGCCGGCACGCCCGGTGAAGGAGCGCCGCCGGCAGCGCCTGGCCCGCCGCCTCCGCCGCCGACCACGATCTCGCTGCCAGACGGCTCCACCGCCAACGCGCGCACGCCGGAACTGGCTCAGGCCGTCAAGGCGCACCTGGACGGCAAGCCACTCGAGGAGGCCTACCGCGAACAGCACCTCGAACTGCCCCCGCCCGGGACCCCGGTGACCAACCCGGTCGATCCGTCGCGTCTGTCGGCCGGGATGCTCGCGGTGTTCAACGACCACTACGGGGTCGCGCTGAGTTCAGTGAAAGCCTTGCAAGATGGTCAGGTAGTGCCGGCATCGTCGATCGCTGCCAGCCCCGGCTTCCTGGGTTGGCTCGATCCCAGCGCGGTCGGCGCACCCGCACCGACCCCGGCGCCGATGCCCGCACCCACCCCGCCGGCGCCGGTCACCGATCCCTCCACCAATACGGCGCCGCTGGCCAGCGCGCCGTTACCAATTCCCACTGGATAGCGCCTGCCGCATGACGGGGCGGCAAAGAATCGCCACAATATCTAGATCGAAGGAGCTGCCGAGATGACCAATCCGATTCACATCGACCCTGAGGTGATGCGCACCGTCGCCAACCAGCACGACGACATCGCCGACCAGATCACGCCCGCCCGGGAGGCCAGCGCCGAGATCCTGGCCGCGGTGAACACCTACGGGCCGATCATGCACCAGTTCAAATCTGCGGTATCCGACCTGATGGTCAACCGCGACGCCGCGCTGCTCAACCACGAGCACACCCACCGCGACGCTGCGATCGGGTTGCGCCGGGAAGCGGCCAACTTCGTGACCCGCGATGAGATCAACGCAGAGAACCTCCGAGTTGACCAGCGATGATGCCCTGCCGCTGAGCGAGCAGGCGTTCCTCGCCAGGACCTCTGATGATGCGGTCCTGGTCAGGGTGGCGGTCAAGGGCTCCATCCTGGGTGTTCAACTCGAACCCAAAGCGATGCGCGACAACATGCACGAGTTAGCTCAGCGAATCATGGCGTGCGCCGACGTGGCGTATCTTCAGGGACAGGTGGCCCTGCGCCAGCAGATGGAGCACGCCAAGCTCGATCCGGTCTGCTACGCGGATTTCCCCACCGAGGGGGATCTGGCCGCTGCCCGCGAGCGACTGAGGAATCTGTAGAGCGATGGTTTCTGTTGACCCGAGCGGACTGGTCTCGGCAGCGCAACGGATCACTTCCGCGCTGTCGGAGCTGTCGGCAGCCAACCCCGAGCATCCTCCGCTGGCCGCTGATCCGGCCTCGGTGGGCGCCGCCGGCCGGTTGACGACCGCGGGCACCACCTTGGCCGGCGTCTTGATGGAACAGGCGGCGGGCCTGGCCGTCACCGCCGAGCAGTTGGCCAACGTGGCAGCAGGGTTTGTCGCCAAGGACGCCGCCAACGCGACCAAGATCTCCAGCCTCAACACCGGCAGTGAGGGCGCCTCGGTATCGGGATGGGCACCCCCTTCACCCCCGGTCCCTCCCGACGCGCGTCCGATCCTTGCCGCGCCGCCCGCGGCGCCCGCCGAGATCATCTCCAACGCGGTGCACTCCGGGGACTCCGCCAGCGGCGAGACGTTCATCTCCGGATGGCGCCAGGTGGCCAGCTCTGCGCGCGACGCATCATCGGCGGTGCGTCTGGTGGCTGACAATCTGCCCGACAGTTGGGACAGTCCCGTGGCCACCGACGTGGTACGCGGCCACTTGATCAAGTACGCCGATGCGTTCGAAACCTCCGGTCAGCGCGCCGATACGGTCGCCGAACAAGCCAATCGCCACGCCCAAGAAGTCACCCAGGCGCGCAGCGACATCCCGAGCCCGAAGGCCTTCCAGGCGATGAACCATCAGTTGCAGACGCTCGCGCAGGCCAACGCGGACACCGGCGGCATGTATGCCGTCCCGCTAGCCAACGCGGTGGCGCAGAAAACTCAGATGGAGGAACAAACCACGCAAGGCTTCGGCGGCTACTACGCCAGCACGGAGGCCACGACGGCCGGCGAGATCGATCTTGACGGTGATGGGATCCCCGATATCTCCGCCGACGAGGCCGCGGCCGCTGCCGGGGAGGGAACGGGTCTGCCTGGCGAAGCGAAGCCCGGCGAGCCGGGCTCGTCGGATATGGCCGGTCAGCTGTCCTCGATGCTTCCCAGCATGATTCCCACGGTGCTGGGGGCGGCGGGTGGATTGATGGGTGGGGCGATGTCATCGGTGATGAAAGCCCCCGAAGCGCTTATTCAGGCCGGAACGCAGGCGATGGGCGCGGCCACGCAAAGTCTGTCGGGGTTGATGCAACCCGAGCTCGACGACATCGGTACTGAGGACCTGGGCTTAGACGATGCACCGCTGGACGACATGAGTGGGTTCGGCGGTGGTGGCGGAGGCGGCGGGATGACGTCGCCGGCCTCTGGCGGCGCACCTTCGACACCGCCTGTGATGCCATCCACGGGTCCCAACCCCACGCCGCCGACCTTGCCGACCGGCGGATCGTTGCCACCGCCGGTAAGTCCGACGATGGGCCCGGGCGGGAGCATGCCGATGGGCGGGATGCCGATGGGCGGGATGCCGATGGGCGGCGCGGGGCAGGGCGGTGCGGCCGATGACCGTAACGGAAAGCCCAAACAGGTTGTGGGCAAGGATCGTCCGCACACCGAATCGGTGACGGGCAAGGTGACCGCAGACAGGATCGCAGTGTCGTCGACCGCACCGGATCGCAAGGACGACGATCCGCCGTCCAACGACGATTCCCCGCAGCGGGGTAGCGCCCCGGTCATCCGCCGCATCACGACCGTCGCCCCGAAGGACGGTCCCTAGTGTTGGGCGGCGCCGGATTCGACGACCTTGGTGACGCGGAGAAGGTCAAATTCTCCGAAGCGGAGCAGGCAGCGACTCTTGAGCGCCTCGACAAGATGATTGCCCAGCTCGGAGCGCTGCGCACCGAGGTTGAGGATCCCGATGGGTTCGTGCGGTTCACCCTGGGCGATGACGGCCGCCTCCTTGAGCTGTTCATTCACGAGGCGGCCAGGACCTCGCTGACAAATCTGGCGTTGGAAAAGAAGCTCAACGATCTTCTCTCCGCCGCCAATGAAGCAATGATGCTGTCCCGCAAGGAGTTCTGGGATCATTACAGCATCACCGACATCTGATTACAGGGTAGGCCGCTCAAAACGACTGTGCATAAGTCGATTTAGGCCTTAACCGTTCTGTGGGATTGTCGCCAGATTCCGTGGACGGCACACCGCAGCGTCAAATATAACCGCGCCAAAGACGACTCAGCGCGGGCTGAGAAACTTTGGCGCGGAATGAATTCGGAATGGAAGGGCCCGACCAAGGGTGGGAGGAGCCGGGCCCTTCCGGTTCCGGCCGAGGGGGGAGCGACCGGAACACCACGAACGCTACCGCACCCCCCAAGACCCGCCGTGCACAAAATTTGCGGCCTCCCAACAGCGCGGCCAGCCGCAGGGCGAACCCACCGGAAACCGACATCTGGCAGCGCGAAAACTGGGCGCCAATAGTCCCCCGTGGGTACCTCAACGAACCCACGCGCGAGCCGCTCGCCGAGCAAGCAACCCAAATTGGCGGTGCCAGACCGCCCCGATGCCGTTTACTCTGGTTTCATGACCGCGGGCGGGAAAACCCAAGCATATGTGCCGCCGCCGAACGGTGGCCCCTTCGGGCCGCCAAATGGCCCCGGCCCATCCGGCTATGGACCCCCACCTGCCCCGCCGCCGGTTTTTCAGCCGCCGCGGCCGGGACGCCTACGCACGGCACTCGCCGCCGCCGGGATCGTTCTAGCGGTCGTATTAGCGGCATCAGCGCTGGTAGTGGCCTTGACTACCCGCTCCAGCAGCAAAGACTCGAACAGCGCCGCTCCAGCTGCTGGCGACCCCGCCGCATCGTCCAGCCCGGCGTCCACTGAACAGGCTGACCGGGCACTCTGCACAGCCATCGGCCCACTGATAAGCGAATACAGCACCACTGCCAAAGCGTGGTTCGCCCTCGGGCAACCAGGAACTCCTGCGAGGGACGCGGCTCTGCCTAAATTCATCGGCGATACGGAAAGCTGGGTCCGCCGCGCGGATGCAATATTGGCCGAGCACCCGAATGTCCAGCCGAGATTCGAGCGCACGCTACAGCGCTACCTGGACGATTTGTGGCTTTTCGCGAACAATATCGAGCCGGGGCCGGAGAGAACGTACGACGGCGCCGCGTGGACCGACGGCCTCATTGCCTTTGGTGGTCCGCAATCCATCTGCGATTCGCTTGGTGCTGGCTGGTAGCCGGTGAGGGGGTACTAGCTGATGCCGGCTTCAGCAGCGGTTGCCGCTGGCCCGGGGATGCCGACCCGGCCGTACTCGATGCGCATTCTCGGCGGGTCATGGCCGGCGACGTCGCCGGAGTCGTGGTCGGACACCGCGAGCGCGCTGAGTAAGAAGAGTGCCGATCTGAACATGTCGGCTTCGTCGATCCGCCGCGCTGCCGATGACCTCGGCGGTTCTAATTCCGGCCAAATGATCGACGCCATGTGCGAACGCAGCTATCGCACAGCGCAGACGGTGATCAACCACTCGGACCTCTACGGCGACATGGCCAAGGCGGTCAAGGAAACAGCCGAACTGATCTGGCATGCCCGCGGCCAGCTCGAAGAGATCGACCGCAAAGCTCACGAGGAAATCGAACGGCTTAAGCAGCAACTCCAAGCGCTGGCCCTCTCGCCATTAGGCGCGGGCGCGGCGACGGCCGCCATCTACGCAGCGATCGAAGCCGTCATTACCGCAGCGCAAGGGGAAGCGCTGGCCTTAGGAACCGACACCGCCGCGGCGATCGCAGAGCAAGCCGCCAACATCGGCGGCAACCCCTCAAGTCAAATGCCCGGCGGCGGCCAGATCACCCCAGCCGACCACACCACCCAAACCGGTGGCAACGGAGACAACGTCCAGGCCCTCGACAACCCGACCAGTCCAGGAGGGACGGCACCAAAGTCACCGGCCAGCGAATTTGACGAGTGGGGTCAAACACCTAAGTCCCCGGCTGACGAAATGCCTGGCGGGGGCGGCACAGAGCCGCAACCCGGCGAGACGCCCGGTACGTCCGAACCCGGGAAAACGCCCGCCGAGCCAGGTGCCGGGTCCGGTGCCCCAGGCGAGGGTGCCCAAGGCGACCCGGCAAGTTCCGTTGACCCACTAAAGGGAGATCCCGCAGGGAAGATGCCCGAGTGGGGCTCGTCGACCGCGGGTGCGATGACGCCGCCTATGACACCCGTAGCGGGTGGAGGGAGCGGTGGGTCATCGCCGCTCGGCGGCCTCGGCAGCGGGTTTAAGCCGCCGTCGGCGGGTGGGTTGTCTTCGGCGGGGAGCGGTGGTCTGTCGCCGAGTTCGGTGTCATCGAATGCTGGGTTGTCGTCTTCGTCGCTGCCGTCGTCGGTGTCACCCGCTGCGGGTGGGCTGCCGTCGGCGGCCACGGGTGGTGGTGGCGCACCGGGGGCGGCGACGCCGTCTGATTTTTCTCGCGGTTTCAATGCGGGCTTGGGCACCGGGTCGGTGTTGCCGCCGCCCGTGGCTCCGCCGCCGGCGCAGCCTCTGAGCTCGACCACAGGTGCATCTAGTTCACCGGTGGGGGCAGGCCCCGCGCCGGTGTCGGCGGCTGGCGGTCCAGCGCATGTCGCTTCACCGGGGCCGGCGGCATCGGGTGTTCCGGCTGGGCATATGGGGTCAATGGGCGCGCCGATGATGCCGCCTGCGGCCGCACCGGCGGGCCCGCTGCCTCCTTTCAATTCCGATTTGCAGCCGCGGCAGGTGGCACCAGCCGCGGCGGGCGCCCCGCCGCCCGCGCCGCCGCCGGCCCCGTCCGCGGGTCCAGGGCAGGCCGCGCCACTTCCTCCGGGTGTGGTCGCGTCAGGTGTTGGCGCTACGGCGGCCGGCGCGGTCGCTGGAGCGCAGTCTGGGGCACCGGATCCGCTGCTCGACAAGGCATCGGAGCTGGTGTACGAGCTGATGCATGCCTCGCGGGTCTATGGGTGCATCGACTGGTGCGTCGGCATGTTCAAGACGCCATCGGGTCCGCAGGCGTGGGTGGTGAGTAGTGAGGGCAGCGGGTTCATCCCACCTGGTGTGTTCCTACCGAGCTCTGCGAGACTCATTTTCTCAGATCCTGGTCTGGACAAGGACTTTCACGCTCGCTGGTTCGGCTGGGTCAATCCAGCCCAGACAATGGCCGCGTACGGGCAGATGTGCATGGCGAGCAACCCCAATGTGGAGTTGTGGGCGTTGGCGGTGTCGACGGATTACGGCGGCAACGCTGCTTCGGCACGCGATGCCGGGGTTCGGCATATCGAGAACTGCGCGCTGACCACATCACCGATCAAGCCGGACACACCAGCACCCGCGCTGGATGAAACCCGCATTCATCGGTTGGAGACGATTGACCGCCCCGAGTACGCGCGTTTGACCACCGGCGGGGTAGTGGATCGTACGCAGTTGTGGGCGTTGACGGTTGCCGCCGTGCGCACGGCCCTCTCGCGCGCCTCGGAGCTGCTGGGCTTCCAGGTGCCTCCGGCGATCCGCCAAGTCGCGACGGCGATCGAGAACGGCGAGCCGGTGTCGGATGAGTTGTGGACCGAGCTCGACGTGGCGATGCGCGCGGCGATCCTCGACAGCGCAGGCCAGCGGCCGGGGCGGATGGCCGCCGATGTGGGCCCGTCTGCGTATGCGCGGTGTTTCCACAATGTGGCACGCGCGGCGGAGCTGCTGTCATGGTGGCGCAGCACTACACCGGATTATGTCGAGATCGCCTACACGGCAAGGCATATCGCGAAGGAAGCTGAACTATGGCCCACGATGGCCGCGTGAGGGGAGTTGTCTAATGCCTGCAGTATCTGGGGGCGCGAAGCCGATCGAGGTGTTGCCGGCGGCGGTGACTGGAACCGCCCAGTCGATCGCCGGGGAGGTCGCACGGGCGGCCCAGCCGGGCCCGGTTCCCATGCCGGCCGCGGGCTCGCCGATCGACGTGGCCGCTAACGCCGTGGCGGTTGCGGTAGCTGAGAACGTCGCGCATTGCTCGGCGACGCTGGCACCTGAGCCCATGGAAGGGATTCAGAAAGCGGAGACCGCGACGACCGAGTTCCGGGCCCAGGACGCCGAGAGCGCCGCCGATATCAGGTCGGTCTCTCAGACCATGCAGCCGATGCCTCCGCCAGGGTCGGGCGGTGGCGGTGCCGGCACACCGGGTGTCCGCATGGTGAGCAACACCGGCGCGGACAGTTGGCACTGGGAGTACGACCACAACGGTTTGATGGTCCGAGTCGATGACGTTGAACCGATTGACCCGGGTGGCGCGGCTGGCGGTGGGTTCGGCGGGCTTGCCCCGGTCGGCCCCTGACAGGGGTTGAGGATCGGTTGTTGCCCGTGAAGGTGTTGCAACAGCGTTGAAGTAAGTGTTATCGGGGGGTCGGAAATTGGTGCCGATATGGGGTCGTGGGCGGGGTTAGGGTTGGTTTCGTGACGACTCAACAGTTCAGGCGGCCCGGCCCGATTGCACGCCCGCCGGCGACGGCCGGCGGCAAGATCGCGATCGATCCGCCGATTCCGGCGCCCATCCCGCCGCCGCGCAGCGTGTGGGGAATTGTGCTGCCGATCGTGCTGATCGTCGGTGTGGTCGGTTTCATCGTCGCGATGTTCATGTCCGGGATGCGCAGCATCGCCGGGGGGGCCGGAATTTTCGGGATCATGATGCTGGTCGGCATGGCCGGCATGTTGTTCCGTGGGCGCGGGGCAGCGCAGAAGATGTCGTGGGGCGAACTGCGTCAGTATCGGGCCAATTACTTCGCCCGCCAGGACGAGGTGCGCGATGAGATCGAGGTGCAGCGCCGCGCCCAGTTCGAGCATCGCGAGCACTTTCATTGGGAGCCCACCAAGCTCGTGGCCGCGGTCGGTACTGAACGGATGTGGGAGCGTTCACCGGGTTCGGATGAGTTCGCTGAGGTCCGGGTCGGGGTCGGCAAGGTCAAGCTGGCGATGACGATCGAGAAGCCGAAGATTCCGGAGGCTTCGCAGATCGAGCCCGCCACTGGCCACGCGCTGCGCAAGTTCCTGCTGGAGCAGGAGTACATCGACGACATGGCCAAGGTGATTTGGCTGCAGCGTTTCGCTGGTGTCTCGTTTGTCGGGGACATGGACCGGGCCAGGTCGCTGCTGCGGGCGATGGTGTGTCAGCTGGCGGCGTTCCACAGCCCCGCCGATCTCCAGATCCTTGTGGTCAGCGATGCGCCGTCGGCGTGGGATTGGACGAAGTGGCTGCCGCATATGCAGCATCAGAGCAAGCGGGACGGCTGTGGTGAGCGGCGCTTGTTGTTTTCTTCTCCGGCCCAGCTGGAGGAGTTTTTCGACGAGGCGGAGCTGCCGCGTAGTGAATGGACCCCGCCGGCCAGTGGGTTGCACGGCACTTCGAGCAGCGCTCTGCCATTCCGGGTGATCATCGACGATCATTGCGGGACACCTGAGGACTGGGCCGGTCTGACCGGTAGCGCAGGGTATGCGGGCACTTGCTTTGTGCGGCTTGCTCCATCGGTGCCGCCGCCCTCACCGCACGATGCGTTCGGCACCAAGAGCTGGATCGGGTTCTCGCCGGAAACGACGTACCGCCTCGTCGATGGGGCGCTGCGCAAACGGATGGCCGCCGAGGACCTCACGGCGGTCAGCGGTGTGCAGCATCTGTCCTCCGACGAGCTCGACGACGCGTTCTACGCCAGGGCTGACCAGATGTCGGTGACCGCGGCCGAGCGGTTCGCTCGAGCGATGGCCCGCTTCCGCGCCTCGGGCGGGGTCACCACCGTCACCGATTCTGGTCAACAGCAGCGCACGTTGCTCGACGCGCTGGGGATTCGTGACCCTCGGCATCTGGACGTGGACCGCTTGTGGTCGCCGCGACGCAGCCAGGGTCCGGAGTGGATGCGTTTCCCGGTGGGGCTCGACGAAAGCGGCCAGGTCGTACAGCTGGACCTCAAAGAGGGCAGCCAGCAGGGCATGGGTATGCACTCGACGTTCATCGGCACCACCGGCGCGGGCAAGTCCGAGGGCATCGTCACCGAAGTCGCGTCCATGGCTTTGACCCATTCACCCGAGGTCGCCAATGTGGTGTTCTTCGACTTCAAGCTCAAGTCTGCTGCCGGTGTGCTCGAACAGTTCCCGCACGTCGTGGCCAGCGTGAGCAACCTCGGCGATGAGCGGCACCTGGTGGGGCGCATGTACGAGGCCCTGGAGGGCGAGCTTGATCGGCGCGGCGCACTGTGCAACGCCGCAGGGCCCGACGTGGTGGATCTAACGGTCTACAACCAGCGGCGGCTCACTGATCCGTCGCTGCCACCGGTGCCGGTGCTGTGGGTCATCGCCGACGAGTACCAGGAGCTGCTCAGCGACCGGGACTGGGGCGACAAGTTTCGCAACCTGTTTTGGCGGATTATGCGCCAGGGCCGCGCGTATCACATGTTCCTGCAATTGGTAGGTCAGACCGTTGATACGCAGAAGCTGCGCGACATCCGCAAGCTGATGGGTTTCACCGTCGCCGCCCGCACCGGTACGGAGGAAGATTCCCGCGAGGCGATCGGGTCGGGAATCGCGGCCAAGATCGACGAGAAGGGCGCCGAGGGAACTGCTTTCCTGCGGGTGGCGCAGCGTCAACCTCGCCAGTTCCGATTCTTCTATTCCTCGGCCGACTTTGTGCCTCAGACGGGCCCGCAGGAAGATCGCCCACTGGAGGCGGGCACCTGGTTCGAGCCGCGGGCTTTCACCGCCGAAGAGGCCGCAGACATCGATGGCCTACTGGCTGAGCCTGTCGAGCGCGCCGACACCCCCGCGCCGGTGGTCGAGGCCGCCAGCGTGAACATGATCGACGCGGTGATCAGCTCTCTTCAGGCGACCGGGGTCGCCCCACCGCGGCAGCTGTGGCTGCCCCCCTTGGGTGCTCCGCCGGCCGCCGACGACTTGGTGGCGCGGCTGCGCGGCAAGCCGTGGGATGTCGACTACGGCCAGAACCCAGGCCTGGTGCTGCCGGTGGCGTTGGAGGATCGCCCGCGCCAGCACCGCCAGGACGTGTGCTACCTGAACATGCTGGAAAGCAATGCGCTCATCGTCGGCGCCCCCCGCATGGGCCACACCAATGCGGTCATGACGATGATCACCGCGGGCGCGTTGATGTACCGCCCCGAGCGTGTGCAGTTCTACTGCATTGCAGCCAGCGGCCCGCAATTGGCCGCGCTGAACGACCTGCCGCACGTCGCCGCGGTGGCGGCTCTGCATGACACCGAGGGTGTTACCCGCCTGCTGGCCACCGTGCGTGGCATCGTCGAGGAGCGCGAACGGCTTTTCGCCAGCCGCGGTCTGGATATGGAGCAGGTGCGGGAGGCCAAGTTCGGCCCTCACCCGACCGATATCGGCGTCGCCGGCGGTGATGTGGTGCTGGTTATCGACGGCTGGGGCAACTTCAACGACGCCAACCCGAAATGGGTTGACCAGGTGATGTCGCTGATGCGCGCGGGCAACTACGGCGTGCGCACGGTCGTCACCCACACCAGCTATCTGTCAAAGATCAACACTGTGGTCAAGAACCTGTCCACGGAGCGCATCGAGTTGCGGATGACCGATGAGCGGGAATCGGAACTGGGCCGGCGAGATCCCACGGTGAACCGGGGCAAGGAGGTCCCGAACAAGCCCGGCCATGGCCTCAGCACCGCCGGATTCCACGTCATGATCGGCGAGCCGGTGCTGGCCAACGATCCGTCCGGTCACGTCGACGCGCGCGGCGTCGGCGCAGTGGTGCGCCGGGTGGCCGGGGTGGACAAGTTCACTGAGGTCAAACGCCTGCCCGAGATGGTGCCCCTGCCTGACGTCCTGGCGCGGGTCAATGGGGGTGCCCAACGCGACCTGGTTCCGTTTGGTCTGTCGGAGTCCGATCTGGGTCCGGCGTACGTCGACTTCGCCGAGAACCCCCACGCGGTGGTCGTGGGCCGCGCGCAGTCGGGACGCTCGGCGTTCTTGCGCACGATGATGCACAGCGTCATGGCCCACTACAGTCCCGACGAGGCCACCATTGTGTTGATCGATCCGCGCCGCCGCCACATGGGCGTGGTGCCGGAGGACACGTGGCTGTCGCGCTATGCCTACACCCTCAGCGACATCAAGAAGGCCGCGGGCGAGCTGGCCGAGCTGTTCGACAGGCGCACCCCACCGCCGGGCACCAGTCCCACCGAAATGCTCTCGCGCCAGTTTTGGACCGGCCGCAAGATCTTCGTGTTCGCCGATGACGTGACGTCCTGGAACTCAGCGGAGAACCCGCTGGCGCCGTTAGCAAGCTATGTCGAAACGGCCGACCAGTTGGGCCTGCACATCATCGCGGCGGCCGACCTCAAGCTGTGGAGCTTCCAAGCATCGGGCAACAGCATGCTCGGCCGACTGGCTGGCGCGCTGCAACCGACGATCATCCTCGACGGCCGCCGCGAAAACGGCCCGGTCATCAGCGGCATCTACGCCGAGCCGCAGCGTCAAGGTAAGGGCATCTACGTGCACCCCGGCGGCACCACCGATGGGGTGCTGGTGGCCTGGACACCCGAGCCGGTGCGTTCGATACCGGGTCGGCATTCCACCCCTATGGGGCAGAGCTAATGCGCTCAGCAGTGACTTCTGCGGATCATTCGGCTACGGAATCAGTCGCCCAAGCGCCGAAACCAACGAATTTCGGCCCTCCCTACGCGTCATTCATTGAGGTCATTAGTGGTCGTGATAGCCCTGCGGAATTTAGCGTCGGCACCCCTGTAGCACCGGAACTAAACTGAGTCCAGATCACCCGCACGAATGGAGAGGCAAACAGATGTCCGTTCCTATCATTGGTGTCGAGCCGGCACTGGTCGGCATGCTGTCGGCCGCCGAGAGCGCCGGCGCGGCGACCATGGCAGCTGGCACCTCCGGGGCTGCCCCGGTGATGACGACCGTGCTGCCCCCGGGTAGCGATGCGGCGTCGATGGCGGTCGCGGCAGCGCTCAACGCGCGCGGCGCAGCCGCGGTGGCGGCGTTGACGCAGCTGACGATGACACGGGCCATGTTCGCCGGCAATGTCGGTGTGAACGGCACCAGCTACGCCGCCATGGACGTGCTGCAGCAGACCGCTTTGGCGATCTAGAACGGCTGTCTCGCTATGCCGGGCTTCGGAGATGCAGCGCTCACTCCACCGCAGGTCAACTACTACCAGTTGGTCACTGGCGATGAGGCTGCCACGGCCGCGGCCTGCGCGGCGGCTCATCAGGCGACCGCGGCGATGCTATCCGCCGAGATTGCCACCATGACCACCAGCACCAGCAGCACGGCCGCGGTGGGATGGCAGGGCGCCGGTGGGGCTGCGATGACGATGACGGCGCAGGCGTTCGCGGGAGTTCTGGGCATGGCGGTGGCTTGGTTCGAGGAAGCTGTGGTGCAGGCGACCGCCATCGTGGATGCCTACCACTTGGCCAAGACCTCGATGGTGCCCGGACCGGTGTCGGATCAGAATCTCGTCGACACCGATGCGCTGGTGGCGACAAACTTCATCGGACAGAACAGCCCGGCGATCGCCGCCCTGGTCGCCGAGTACGAGCGGCAGTGGATTCAGAACGCCACAATCATGACCAGTTACCAAGGTGTGGTCACCGCAGCGCTGGGCGTGCTGGCCACGCCTCCGCCGTTCGCGCCGATGGCACCGAATCCGGCCGCAGCGCTGGCCGCCTTGGGCGACGCCGGGGCGCAGGCCGGTGTCCAGGGCGCGTTGCAGGCCAGCTCGCAGAGCATGCAGCAGGCCAGCACCGCGGCGGTGCCGGCGAGTGAAGCGGTCTCTGCCCCCGCCGATGCGATGTCAGCGATGGGCGGGCCGATGGGCGCGATGGGACAGCTGTCGTCAGTGACCGGCATGCTGGGCCAAGCTCCGCAGATGCTGGGTCAGGCGCCGCAGATGCTCAGTCAGTTCGCCCAGATGCCGATGGGCATGCTGGGCCCCTTGTCGTCGAGCATGGGCGGCCTCGGCGGTGCCCCCTCAACCGCGGCGGGTCCGCTCACCGGCACGCCGGTAGCTTCGCCCGGGCTGGCCAGTGCACTCAGCGGCGGTGGCGGCGGTGGCGGCATCGGAGCCGGCGGCAGTGGGGTCGTCCCGAGCAGTTCCTACACCCGCCCAGTGGGCAGTTTCAGCACGCCCAACGCACCCAAGCTACCGGGCGGATTTGGGGGCGTGCCCGAACCGGTGGCCACCGGTCCCGCACCGTCGGGAGGTGCAGGCACGGGCGGGCTATACGGCGCTCCGGCCTCGGCGATGGGGCGAGACGGCGGCGGGTCGGCGACCGAGCAGCGCCAAGGACGGACGATGCAGGTCACGCTTGCCCGATCGGCTGGTGACAGGGGGGACAGGTAACAAAAAATTAGCGCACGGAGGGGTGTGTAGACGCCCATAGACTTTTGTCGTAGAACCAAACATCTTCCAGAACAGGAGTTTCCATGGCACAGCAAGTTGTTGGTGCGGCGCAGATCCAGTCCACCGCCGACCAGCTCGACGACCTCAAGATGCGGGCGCTCGACGTGCTCAGCCGCTACCAGCAGCATTCGAACGACCTGCAGGCATCCGGTGGCCTCGACGGGCAGGCCGGTGTCGCCAACGTGGCCACCGCAGAGGAGATCTCGCAGGCGCAGCGCGAGATGAACACGCGGTGGGAGTCGCTGATCGCGGCGCTGCGCAACAGCGCCCCGGACTTCACCAACATCGACAGCCAGAGCGCGCAGCAGATCCAGTCGGTCTCCGGCGGCCTGCGCTTCACCTGACCCTCCCACCACCAGAGACACTCGAAAGGATTCCACCACCATGGACGGAATGATCAAGGTCAATCCCGGCGCGATCGTGGACTACAACGCCGCGCTGGGCACGTTCAGCGGCGAGCTGGACAACATCGCCTCCGAGGCGCAGAACCTGCTGGGCGGCATCGCCGAGTACTTCACCACCGATCAGGCGTCGGTCACCTACGCCCAGGCGCAGCAGATGATCATCGACGCCACCAACGAAGGCAAGGAAGTGATCCACCGCCACGGGCAGGCCGCCGACCAGGCGGGCGTGGACTTCGTCTCCCAGGACGGGGCCTCGGCGAACACGTTCATGGTCTGACGGCCCGCCAAGGAGTGCTGTAGCGGCAATGCCGAAAGGGGGCCAACTGCGGTTGGCCCCCTTTTTGCTGCTTCGAAGAGAGGAGTAGGACATGGCGCTGACGACGACAGTCGGGGGCGTGTGGGTGTTGCAGGCACTGCTTGGCGTGGAGTCGATGCCAACAGCGTTGCGACTCAAGCCTTTTATACCGTCGGTGCATCACGAGTTGATCGTTGAGACGACAGCCGGGCCCGTCCCGATCGCCGACACCGCGGAGTATCTGAGCCTGGTGCAGGCCGGGGTCATTTCCCCCGGCGGTGCCGTCGACGAACCGGTGCGCGACTGGATGACCGTGCTGGGCCGCCCCGAGCGGCAAGCGGTACTGACGATCCGCCGGCCCTCGGGCCAGGCCGTCCACAACGGCGAGACCCCCACAGTGGAGGAACGCGTGGTGGTGGTGTGCCGCTACCGCCGCTGGCTGGCGATGGCTGCCCGCGACGGCAACGACATGGTCGTGGATGCGGTCGGCGAAACCGATGACCCAGCGGCCCAGGTGGACTTGATGTGCCAAACCCTGATGCCAGCGCTAGGCGTCGCCGCACCCGCGGACATCGACGGGGTCAACATTCCCGCCGAACTGATGCAGTCGACGCTTGAAGCTGCTGCCCCGCAAGGCCGCGACGCGCTTGTTGCCGCGGTGAGCCGGCTGGGTCTGCAACCCCAGCAGGCCGAGGTACTCGCTGCCGCGACGCGCCTGGATGAGTCAGCGATGGCGGTGGCCATGGTCATCGACCACGGCATCGCCCAGCATGTGCATCCCCGGGTCGTGACGGTGGCCGACACCGAGTATGGGCGCATCAGCATCACCACCAGCACCTCAGCCGACGGTAAGCAGTGGATGAGCGTGTGGCCCGCTACGGCCGAGGCGGTGCGCGAGGACCTCTACGGACTGCTCTCGGTGCCGCGAGCCGCCGCTTAGTCGACCATGGGTGCATATGTCGGGGGGCACGAAATTAGTGCCGATTTAGAGGCGTTACCCCTAGTAGGGTGGGCGATATGGCGCTGAATTTGACGTCGCGGCTGCAGGTTACCGCCCACTACTTCTGGAACCGCCGCAATGCGGCAGCCTTGAGCCATCACGGCGTCCGGCTCGAATACGATCCTGAGCAGCGACGTAGCGCTGCGCTCATTCTCGGGGTCATGTTCACGCTGCTGGCCATGGCGCTGATGTTCATGCTGTCGATGTGCTCACCCGCCGGACAAGTGGGCAAGTCGGCGATTCTGGCCGACCGCGATACCGGCGCGGTCTATGTGGTGGTTGACGGCCGCCTGCACCCGGCGCTGAACCTGATGAGTGCCCGGTTGATCGCCGGCCAGGCGAACAATCCGACGTTCGTCAAGCCCGTGGAATTGGAGAAGTACCCACAGGGACCCTTAGTGGGCATCGTGGGCGCTCCCGCAGCGATGCCCGTGCGCACGGCATCCTCGTCGGACTGGGCGGTGTGCGACACCGCCCCCACACCGACGTCGACGTCCTCGGCGGCCTCGGAGCCGGTGGTGACCGCGATCGCCGGGCGACTATCCCTCGGCCAGCGCTCGGCACCCTTGCAGATGCCCGACGCCATCCTTGGCCGTTACGCCGATCGGACCTACGTCATCTGGGAAGGGCATCGCTCCGAAATCGATTTGAGCAATAAGGCTGTCGCGTTGGCACTGGGCGTGGATTCCACAGCGCCGGACCCAATTCCCTTGTCCAGGCCGCTGTTTGACGCCCTTCCGGCGACCGATCCGTTGGTCAGCCCGGCGATTCCGGGGGGAGGGGAGCGCCCCCGCTGGAACGTGGCCGACGGCGCCGTGATCGGCTCGGTGCTCTCAGTGCGCGACTTGGGGCAGCCCAACGCTGAGGAGACGCTGTACGTGCTGTTGCGTGATGGTGTGCAAAGGATTTCGCCGTTCGTCGCCTCGCTGTTGCGATCGGCGAACTCGTTCGGCGACGTGGCTCCGATCCAGGTAGCCCCCGACAGGCTGGCTCCGGTGCCGGTGGTGGACAACTTGCCAGTGTCGTTCTATCCGGCCACTCGGCTGCGCCTGGTGAACACTGCTGTCGACGCGACGACCTGCTTGGCATGGTCCAAAGGGTCCACCGATCGCGCCGCCGAAGTCACGATCCTGTCCGGGCAGGGATTGCCGATCCCGCTCGGTGCGGCAGATAACCGCCTCGTTCGTCTACCCAAGGGCGTCCGCGATCCCGAATCCGTGGAGGCCGACCAGGTGTACATCAGCCCGGGCGCGACGAACCTGGTCATGACGACCAGCGCCGCACCCTCGGCCTCCTCGCGCGAAGTCATGTGGTGGATTTCTGATCAGGGGGTCCGCTACGGGATCGAACTCTCCGACGAGACGTTCACAGCGCTCGGGGTGTCTCCGGACAGGTCACAGCAGGCCCCGTGGCCACTGATCCGGGCGTTTGCGCCCGGGCCGGCGCTCACCCGCGCCGATGCCATGGTTCAACACGACACCCTCGCGCCGGTAGGCGGCGCGGAGGCGCTGCCCACCAGGGCCCCGGGAAGCTAGTTCGTACCGAAATCAAGGGCGGAAAAACTAGTGCCGATATACGACATCTACGCTGATAGGATCGGATTGTGACTGACCGCGACCTTCCCCCTGAGCAGGCGGGCTACCCCTCGGCCACCGAGGGCGAAACCCGCGACACCCCCGCGCACGCCGCAGACCCGGCGCCCCCGCCCGTGCCGGGTTGGCCGCCACTGCCCCCGAGCAGTGATCAAGAGTCGTCGGGTGCTCATGCCCAGCCCTCGGCGACGCCGCCGCCCCCGCCCCCGTGGCCGGGCCGCACCCCCGAGGTGCCGAGCAGAGCAGCGGGAACCGACGCCGCGCAGATGCCGTGGGGCCAGCACCAACTGCCCGGCCAGTCCGATGCCGCCGTGCCGCCACCGCCCCCAGAGCAACCTTCAGCCACCGCCGAAGATCCCGACCAGGCCCCCTACCGCCCGTCCGACGCGGAGACCACCACGTTTTTCGACCGGCGCGATTTCCCACCCCCACCACTGCGCGAAAGCCCCTCTAGTGCAGGCTTTTACGGCGACCCCAGCTCCGGGCAGCACGCCGCACCGCCCGCCCCTCCCGGGTGGGATACTTCTGGACTGCCGCGGCATCCAGCTCCGTCGTTCCCGCAGCAGCCTGCGCCGCCACGCCCGCAGTCACCCCGCGACAGCTGGCCCGGCGAACGGTCCGCGGCTCCCGCCGCAGGCGATCCGCGTCAGTGGGGCGACCCAGCCCCGTCACCAGGCGGGCCGCCCAACTACTCCTACGTCGACTCAATTCGACCCAATGAACTCGTGCCCACCCGCAAGATCCCGCCCGGCAAAGGGTGGCGGAAAGCTTTGTTCAAGAGCACCTTTGGGTTACTGAACTTCGGGCAGTCACCGGATGAGCGGCGCTTGGCCGAGCTGGAAGCCAAGATCCGCTCCTTGTTGCGGGGCCGCTACAAGATCGGGGTGCTCGGCAAAGGTGGTGTCGGCAAGACCACCATCGCCGCCGGGGTGGGGTCGGTTTTCGCCGAGCTACGCCAAGACGATCGGGTCGTGGCCATCGACGCCGACACCGCATTCGGCAAGCTGGGGCTGCGGGTAGACCCCAACGCCAAAGGCTCCTACTGGGAGCTGGCCGCCGATCAGGACTTACGCACCTTCGCCGACGTGCGGTCCCGGGTGGGCAACAACACCGCCGGCTTGTTCGTGCTGGCCGGTGAGTCTGCCACCGCCCGCCGCCGGGTTCTCGATCCGACGATCTACCGCGAGGCGACCGGACGGCTGGACAACCACTTCACGCTGTCGATCATCGACTGCGGATCCACGATGGATTCCCCGGTGACCCGCGAGGTGCTGCGCGACCTCGACGCGCTGATCGTGGTGTCCTCGATGTGGGTGGACGGTGCCTCAGCAGCGGCTCAAACCATGGAGCTGCTGGCCAACACCGGCCACACCGGCTTGCTGCACCGCACCGTAGTCGTGCTCAACGACGGCGACGGGCACGCCGACAAGCGCACCCGCGAAGTGCTCCACGAGCAGTTCAGCCAGCGCGGTCAGCGCGTGGTGGAGGTGCCCTTCGATCGGCATCTGCGCCCCGGCGGTGTGATCGACGTACAGAACGAGGTCGATAAGGTCACTCGGCGCCGGTTCATCGAGATCGCCGCGGCGATCGCTGAACACTTTCCCACGACCAGCGACAGCCCGCGGGGGCGCCGATGACCACGGTGCACCCGTCGACTCCCACGTCAGGGTCGTCGGCTCCGGGAGGGCCGCTGGTGCCCTCGTCGTGCCGGGTGTCGCTGCTGGTCGGCGACGCGCACCAGATTGATCTGGTGTTGCCGGCGGCGGTGCCGCTCTCCGCGCTGACTGACTCGACACTGGGAGCGGTTAATCGGCTGCTGCGCAGCAAGGGAGAAGACGAACTTCCCATCGGGACATACGAATTCGCCCGCGCTGTGGGCATGACGCGCCTGTCCGACGAGGTGTCGCTGTCAGCACAGGGCGTCGCGGACGGGGACCTGTTGGCGTTCGTCCCAGAGAAGACGGCCCGCCGGTACACACCGCTGATCGAAAATGTCTCGACCGCCCTGGCCCGCTGGGCGCACGCCCATTTCCCACCGGTGTCGACCCACGACGCCGTGGTGGTTGCCGGCGCGCTGACCGCGGCCGCGCTCATCGGCGCAGCCCTGCTGGTGTGGCGGCTGCGCTGGGCGGCCGAACCGTTCTGGCTCAGCCCTGCAATCTTCGCCGCCACCGCGGGCGTCCTGTTAGCGACGGCGATGCTGTCGGCGCGGGCTGGAGCCAGCCGCGTCATCGTCGACGGCGCCGCCTGGGCCGCTCTCGTCGGCATTGTCCTGGCCGGCGCGACCGCGCCCTACGGCAACCAGCCCGGCGCCCCACATGCCTTCCTGGCTGCCGTGGTGGCCACAGTGGGGGTGCTGCTGTTCGCCCGGATGACCGAGCGGCACTGGACCGCCGCTGCGGCGGTGGTCACCGTGACCGCGGCCATCATCGCCTCTGGCGTGACCCGAATGTTCTTCGACGTTCCCGCCCAACGCATCGCCATCGTCATGTTGATGGCCGTGCTCATCGCCTCGCGAGCGGCCACTGCCATCGGCCTGAAGATGGCGAAGGTGCCGCGCCAGAGCTTCGAATCCATCACTGGCCGCGACATGTTCACCCGGGCTCCCGGCCAACCCGAGGACACGCTGACCCCTGTGGAGTCGGCCGCCCACGACGTGACGCTGCGCGGCGAACAGGTAGCCGAGGTGGCCCGCCGATCCAACCGGGTGCTCACCGGCACCCTGCTCGGGATCGCCGTGGTGCAGCTGGCGTCCTCCTGGTGGGCCATCGACCCGGGTTCAGGGTCGCAATGGCCGTCGATCACCGTCGTCGTGGTCACCGCCTTGTGCTTGATCTTGCGGGCCCGCGGATTGCGGCACCGCCGCCATGCGGTGACCATCGTCAGTGGGTCGGCGCTGTCGCTGATGGCGATCCCGCTCCACTACGGCCTCAGTGCGCCCGCGTCGGCGACCCTGGCGGTCGTGGTGTCGGCGGCCGCGGTGCTCGCGGTGGCAGTCGGCGGTCTGCTGGCCGGGGCGGTCATTCCTTCCCGCAGCTTCTCTGAACCCATCCGTCAGGTCGTGGAGTGGCTGGAGTACATCGGCTATGCCCTCATCGTGCCGTTCGCCGCGTGGGCGATCGGCTTGCTGCAATACATCAGGTTGCACTGATGAGGGGGAAAAGTGTGGCGGCCGGGCTGGCCGCATTCGGACTTCTCGCCACCAATGTGATGGCACCGCCGGCCGCGCTGGCGATCGCCCCACCGGTCATCGACCCGGGCGCCCTACCGCCCGATGAGACGCCAGGACCGCCCCAGGAGATGCGCCAAACCAAGGCGTGCATCACCCCAGTGGTGGTGGGCGATCCCAATGTGGCACAGCCCGATCCGGGCAACACCATGCTCAACATCGAGCAAGCCTGGCAGTACTCGACCGGTGCCGGGGTGACGGTGGCCATCATCGACACCGGCGTCACCCCTAATCCGCGGTTTCCGCGGCTGTTCCCCGGCGGTGATTTCGTGCAGGGACTCGAGGACGGCGGACTGACCGACTGCGAAAGTCACGGCACTATCGTCGCCTCGATCATCGGCGCCGCTCCGGCCAACCCCGCAGATCGGCCCACACCGCGTCCTGCGGGTGCGGGTGCGCCGGTCCCACCGCCGGGAGTGCCGGCCAATCCCGCGCCGCCGGCGTTCCCTCCGCCGCCCACGATCACCGCGACCGCCACCGTGACCGCACCCGCGCCCCCACCCGAGCCACCGCCGCCACCTCCGGCGGAGCCTCCTCCTGGCGGACCTCCTCCGGCGGGCCCGCCTCCGGCGCAGGGGCCCGGCGACACCGGCGCCGCGCAGCCCTTAGTGCCGGGCCCGCCGCCGGCAGGACCGGACGGAGTGGTGGGCGTTGCCCCCGATGTCTCCCTGATTTCGATTCGACAGTCGTCGACGGCGTTCACCCCGGCCCGACCGGCACCCGGCGACATGGAGGGTCAACGCAAAGCCGGCGACATCGCGACCCTGGCCAAGGCGATCCGGCACGCCGCAGACCTCCCCGGTGTTCAAGTCATCAACGTGTCGTTGGCGTCGTGCATCAACGCGGCCGCACCGGTCAACCAGGACGCTCTGGGGGCGGCGGTGCGCTACGCCGCGGTGGAAAAAGACATCGTGGTCGTCGCCGCGGCCGGCAACCAGGGCGGCGGGGATCAGGGACAGGACTGCGGCCAGAACCCGGCGTTCAATCCGCTCAACCCCGACGATCCGCGCGACTGGAATGGGGTGCGCACCATCGTCACCCCGGCATGGTTCTCCAACTACGTCCTCACCGTCGGCGCAGTGACACCCGAGGGCCTTCCGCTGCCCGACTCCATCAATGGACCCTGGGTGTCAGTGGCGGCGCCCGGCTGGCGGGTCATGGGCCTGTCGAACACCAACGGGGCCGCGGTCAACGCACGCCCCGATGAACCCGGCTTGGGCGCGGGCTTCTGGGGGACCAGCTTCTCCGCCGCCTACGTCAGCGGTGTCGTTGCGCTGGTACGGGCCAAGTTCCCCGACCTGACCGCGGCTCAAGTCATGCGGCGCATCACCGAGACCGCGCACAACCCCGCACGCGGCGTCGACAACCAGGTGGGCTACGGCGTGGTCGATCCTGTGGCGGCGCTGACCTTCGATGTGCCGCTTGGCGACGCCAAGCCCGCCGAGGTGCTCAGCACCGACCTCTACGTTCCCCCGCCTCCGCCCGGGCCAGATCATCGACCGCGCAATAGCGCCCTGCTCGCTGGGGCGGCGGTCCTGCTGGCCGCCGGTGTCGCGGTGGCGGTGGTTGCCATGCGCCGGAGGATCCGATGAAGGCCCGCACCGTGGGCGTACGCGCCGGAACACCGGTCGTGGTGGCGCTGGAAGTCCTTGCCCTGGCAGCCTTTATCGGCCTGCCCCCGGCGCGGTTCGGCTGGTGGCCGGCGGTCACCATCACCGCGGCGGCGATGCTGCTGCTGGTGCCCACGGTGCATCGCCGCAACGTGCCGGCCTGGCTGGCGGCCGTGAGGCGGTGGCGTCGGCGCAGGCGCGGCACGCGCCCGCCGGCCGCCGCGGCGGTCGATGTGCCGCACGGCAACATCGTGTGCGGTGTGCGCGTCGAGGAATACGAGGCGCTGACCATGATCGAGGTGACCGGCAAGGCGTACTCCCTGACGTTCCTGCGGGGCTCCACGGTGTCGCTAACCCGCAACGTCTTACCTCTGGAGGTGCTGACCGAGCTGCTCGACCAGCCCGGCGGACTCAAGCTCGCGGCCATTGACGTGGTGCCCGCCGGGCACCGGGTGCGCCGCGGCAACGAGTACCCGCCGCTGTACAGCACTCTGCTGGCCGACCGGCCCGCGGCCGGGCAGCGCACGGTGCAGTTCGTGGTGCGCCTCGACATCCAGAACTCGGTGCCCGGCTTGCAGTATCGGCACTCGGTCGGGGCTGCGGCCGCCGCCGCCACCGAGCGCATCATCAATGCCCTGTTAGAGCGCGACATCCGCGCCACAGCCCTGACCGCCGCCGAGCTCGACACGGCGCTCGACCGGCTGGGGGCGCGGCTGCAGCCAGCACCGACACCGCCGGTCGTCGAGGGCACCGACAGCCCGGCCGACCCGGTGCCGTTCCGCTCCACCAGCCCGGCGCCGCGCCGCCGCAGCAAGGTCAGCAATGAGATTGGCTGGCGCACCATCAAAGGTCATCCCGGATTCCTCACGACGTACTACTTCTCGCCGGAGGACATCACTACCGGTTCACTGCATCAGATGTGGGCGTTACGCACCGACGAGGTGGTGCTGACGCTGAGCTTGTTCAAGCGCCGCTATGTGGAAGCCCCTGACGGCGACGGCCCGGTGATGATCGCGGCGACGGTGCGCACCAATGATCCGCAGCCTCCCCAGCAGCCGCCCACGCTGTATCTCAACACGTTGCCCGGTGACCAATTTCCCGCCGCACTGCGTCCGGCCCCCACGGCACGCCCCGACCATCTTGAGATCCCCTCGCGCCCGCTGGGAGACCCGAACGCGCTGGAGATCCCAATCGGCTCAACCGGCATTCTGGTGGGAAGCGCGCTGCGCGATGACCGCCGCGCCGTCCCCGAGGTACAACGCGACGATCTGGTGATGCTGTCGTTGACCGACCCGCAGCAGGCCACCCGCATCGTCATGGACACCAGCGAGTACTACGTGCGGCAGCTGCTGATCCGCGCCGCCGCGGTGGGGGAGCGGATCGCGATCTACTCCAGTCAGCCCAACCGGTGGGCACGGTTGGCTCAGCCCAACATCGCCGTGGTCGACCGGCGGCGGCCCGCAGAGTTCGTGCCGTCGATCATCGTCAATGACCGGCCTCTCATCGCCCCGCCGACCGGATTGTCAGCCACGGTGATCACCCTTGGGCGCCTCCAGCCCGGAGGTCAGCAACCCGACATCCACTTTCAGCAGATCTCGCGGGAATCGGTGCGCATCAGGACCGCCCACGACACCATCGAGGTCGCCATTGTGGCGTTCAACCAAGAGCAGGCCTGGCTGGGCCTGTGAGCGCTGACCGAATGCATCATCTTCCGCCCGGGGCGGATCGTCGTCTTCTTGACGCCCTGGCCGTCAGCGACCTCGACACGTTCGACCCGCACCCGGGGTGGCACCGCCGCGCCAACGAGGCCGTGTTGAGGATTCCCGTGGGAGTGCCAGTCGAGGCGCCCGATTCGGTGGTGACAATCGAGGTCGCCGATCACGCCAGCGTCGCGCTCTGCGTAGGTATCACCGGCAAAACGACAGCGCTGCAGTCGCTCGCGCTGAGCGTGTGCACCCTGTATCCGCCGACCCGCGTGCAGCTGGCGATCGCCGATACCCAGAACGGCATCGCCACCTGGAGCAACACCGCCCGCCCTCCCCACGTCCTCGCCCACTGCGCGGGCTACCGTCGCGCATCAAACCCCCCGGCGAACTGGGACAACTGGTGTGCCCAAGTCGAGGCCGCGCTGGATCGGCGCACCGACCAGTCCCTACCCGAACTGCTCGTCCTCGTCGATGTCGTCGACGAGCTGCTCGGATGGCACCCCCAAGTAGCGGGCACGCTGCGGCGGGTCGTGGACGAAGGCCGCGACAAGCGGGTCCGGCTCATCATGTCCAGCACCGAGCAGACGTCGAAGTTCTCGTGGATCGGTGAGCCTTTCGCGGCGACCGGTGATGTCGTGATCGCACTGAGGACCGCGACTGCGCAGACCTCGATGGACGCCCTCGGCAGACCTGATGCCTGGCATTTGCCCGAGCTACCCGGGTATGCCTATGTCAAATCTGCTGCCGGCGTGATCGACGGTCCAATCCAGCTGTTCGACGCGGCCGCTTTGGCTCCCGCGCTGTCCTCTCGACTCATCACGAAGTGATGTCGTGTTCGACGTTCCACATTTTCTGCCTGTAGAGCACCTCAGTCGGCCGTAGCCTTAAACCATGCCCGATGAGCAGCTCGCCGCGCCGCTGTGTTTGGAGTCGTTTCGCCGCCGGAAAACGGCGCCGCGCGGCGAGCACGCTCGGTTCACGATCGCTGATGTCGCCAACGCGTGCGGCCTGCCGCAACCCGTTGTGGCACAGCTGGTTCCACGCACCTGGACCGATGCGGGCTGGATGTACACCGCCGACCAACTTCAGTTCGCGGTCGAGATCGCGCCCGACGTGCGCGCCGGCGAGTATGTCTCGCCCCGCCAGGATTGAGCGCGCAGAAAATAGTGCACGGAGCACCCCGCCGGGCGCCCTACTGTTCTGACTATGAGCGCGACGTCCGCCGCTTCGGGCGGCTACCGGCCACCGGTGACTCCCTTCGCCGGCTGGGTACACGACGACCGCGGTCGGCTGGTGCCCCTGGAGACAGCCCCGCATGTCGCCGCGTTCGCCCCGCCGGGCACCGGCAAGACCCGCAAGTGGTTGGCGCAGTCGGCGGTCCTGTGGCCGGGCCCGGCAGTGGTGTCGTCCTCCAAGGATGACCTCATGCAGATGGTGGCCTCGCGGCGCTACGGGCCGGCCGCACTGTTGGATCTGCGGCCGGTCGCGGCCCCCTATTATCCGGCCGACCTGCGTCCTTACCGCTTCGATCCCACGGCGTGGATCACCGGGTTGGAAGACGCCAAGGCGGTAGCGCGCACGCTGCTCAGTACCTCGGCGGTGGCGCTGTCGGGCGGCTCATTTCGCGGCAGCGATCCCGGCCCCTGGGACGACCTTGCGTTCGCACCGCTGACGTGCCTTCTGTACGCCGCCAGCCCCGCTGTGCTCGGGCAAGGTATCGACTGGGTGATCGAAGCCGCCGAGGACGTCTCCATGCCCAACCCGTGGCCGTCGCTGGCGCAGTTGAGCATTGAGCCCTCGTGGGTGACCGCGGCAGTCAGTTGTTCCAATAAGTATTTCGAGGCGCGGGTGCGCAGCGTACTGAGCATGGAGGCCAAGCAGCGTGACTCGGTGAAAATCACCGTCACCAAGGTCTTGACTGCCTGGCTGCAGACGATGGAACGCGACAGAGGACTTCCGGTCCTCGATGAGGCGTTCCTGGAGGACCCCAACGCCACCATCTACCTGTTGACGCCGTTCGACGGAACGGTCGCCGCTCAGGCGATCACGCTGATGGATCAGCTGATCAACCGTCAGCGGGTGAAAGTTGCTCAGTGGGAGGAGTTTTCCCGCCTGGGCATGTTCCTCGATGAGATCACCAACACTCCGCTGCCGAAGCTGCCGCAATACATTGCCGAGTCGCGCGGCCTGGGGGTGTCGCTGTGTTTCGCCGCCCAAGCCGGCGAGCAGCTCGACGCGATTTACGGCCCACTCCAGGGCGCCGCGATCCGGGCCGTCGTTCCGGCGTCGCTGCTGATGTATGGCTCTCACGAGAAGGATCTGATGGAGTCGGCGTCGTTCTGGAGCGGCAAGACCACGCGCAGTCAGTTGTCTTATGACCACAGTCTGGATTCGACGTCGACGAGCCGCAATTTCGGCAGTGCCCTTGAGCCTGAGGAGCTTATGCCGCCCAACGACTCGTTTGCGCGGCTTCTGATCCGCGGAACCCCCGGGCGCATGGTCACCCTTATCGACTGGACCGAGTTCGTGAAGTACCTCGACGAACTGCGGGCAGCTCGACTCAGCAGCCGCAACAGCCGGCAACGAGGCAACGGCGTCGCGGCGGCGGTCGCGGCACGATGACCGCTCCCGCGCAAGCGATTTCGGCTGCGGTGGGCCTTACTGCGGCGCCGCCGGCGCTCGGGCATGATCTCGTGGCACTTGCCCTTACGCGGGCCCGCAGGGATCTTCAGTACGCGGTGCTGATGGGTCTCGACACTCATCGCCGGCGTCAGTACGCGCTCTCGGCCCGGGATGAGGCTGCCACGGTGTTGTTGGCTGGCAGCGCCAGCGCCGACCAGCTGCGATACGCCCGGCTCTATTTCACCGCAGCGCAACAGCTCTCGGCGGATGAAGTGGCGCTTTATCGCGCGCTGAGCGCATGAGCGAATGCCCGGCGGGCAGCTGAAGCTCCCAGCTGCCCGCGCCCCGACTGGGCACCCGCAGGGTAGGGCAGCGCGAGCGGCTGTCACCTGACGGTGGCCGGTCACCCGGTGATGACGCGCCCGCTAGCAAGCGATGCGCGGCCGGTCTGCGCGGCAGCACGATGGGGCCGCAAAAATAGTGCACGAGCAACCCTTTGGCGCGATTTAGGGTCGGAGTATGGCTGATCCCAGCGACAAGTTTGATGAGGTGCGCAGGGCCTGGATTGCCCGACACCAAGGGTGGTCGCTGATTCAACGCCGCCGCGCCGAGCAGCTCGGCCGCCGCGTCCGCGCCCGCCAGCGCAGCACCGTGGCCGCGGTGCCCGACCCGCACGACGACACGTCACTGCCGCCACTGATTCTGCGGGCGGCGAAGTCGCCGACCTCTCAGGTGGAGCTGGTGCTGATAACGATTCTGGCGGTGTGCATTCCGCTGGGTTGGCTGGCCGGCGTCGCGCTCAAATCGGTGTTGGTGAACCTGATTCCGGCGACGCTGCGCTCATTTCCTATTGCGGCCTTGCTGTGGTCGGGAGTGGCGCTGGGGCTGCCGATCGTCGCGCTGTATGACCCTGCGCAGACGTTCGGTCAGATGGTGGTCGTGCCGTGGTTGTGCGCTCAGGTGGCGGCCGCCCCGGTGGTGGCCGGCGTGTACGGCCTGGCCGAAGGCTGGTTGGCGATTCCGGGCTCGGATTCGTGGTGGCCGCTGACTCCGCCCGAGCCCACGCTGAGTCCTGAGGATGCCGCCGAGATTCTGGGGCCCTACGAGATCACCGGCCCGCCGGTGGTGGAACCCCGCCCGCTGCCCGACCACGGCGAGCGGATGCCGCGATGGTGAGGGCGGGCCGTACCTCAGTGCTGCACGGATTCGGTGACGGCATCCTGGTCGTCGAACTCCTCGACCAGGCTGTGATCGACGCGCAACTCCTGGGCCAGCCGCTTGTGCACCGTGTAGAGGCGCTGGAGTCGTTCGTCGAAGGCGCGCACGTCGCTGCGGGCCCGCTCGATCTCATCGTGCAGTTGGCCCAGGAGCCGGTCGGCGACGTCATTAGCGGTCATCGGCTTCGCGGTCTGTTCGTGGGCGCGCACGCCGCGGGTGGTGCGCGCGGTCACGCTCAACGGCGCGCCTCCCAGCAGGACCACCGCGGCGGAGCCGGGTTGCCAGCCCAGGGTGCGGTCGATGCGCAGCAGCGTGCGCACGGTGGGCGTGCGCTGAGAGTCGCGGTCGCGCACGGCGGCCAACGTGCTGGGGTGGGGGAAGCCGCGGCGGTTGGCCTCTTCCTTGCTCATCCGCAGCTGGGACAGCCGGGCGTCGACGAAGTGCATGAGTCGGGGAACGCCGTCGGCTGGGACCGTCATAATCCCCAACTTACCGCACCAGATTCACGAAGTCGGCCAGCAAATTGTGACCGCCGATTTATGTCATACACCGACGTTAGGTTGCCCGCATGAGGATACTTCTGGCTCTATTTGCCATCATGGCCGCCCTGACGGCGGTTCTCGCGCTGGCGGTGGTGCACATCGTCATCAAGCTCGCTCCGCTTCTGCTGTTGATCGCCGTCGTGGTCGTGGTGGCCAAAGCGATGCAGGCCCGGCGCCCGCACCGACAGCTGCCGGCGCTGCCGACCGCACGCGCGGTGACCCCCGCCCGCACGGCACCGCCGGCGCGGCCGGTGGGCTGGGCGCCGCAGGCCCCGGGTGGCTGGGTGCTGTTGCCGGTGTGGATGGGACCCCCGCCGGTGGCGTGGCAGCCGAGGCCGACGGTGGTCGACGCCGAGGTGATTGAGGACGACCGCCGTGGCTGAGAGCTCGCCGATTACCGATGAGTGCTGGGTCGATGACCTGCTGGGCGGCCCCGACTCGTCGGCCGCGCCGCCGGTCGGGACGGTGCACTCCGACGCCGCCGGCATCGACTTCGCCGACGTCGACACCTCCGCCCCCATCCCCGAATCCGACGCCGCTGAACCTGACGTCGCCGAACCGGACGCCGAGGACGAGGACGACGCGCTGACCGACCCGCATCTGCATTCGGCCGCCGCGATCGCACCCGACGTGCCGCCGGTGCAGCTCGACGCCGCGACGGCTTTGGCCGCCGATCGCGACGAATCCGGGGCGGCGCGCGCTGATGCCGGCGCCAAACGCACCGCCGTGATGCTGGGAGCGGGACTGGTCGTGGCGGTGACGGCCATCGTGGCGGCGCTGGTGACGTTCAGCGACACCGATACCCCGGCAGCGCCCCGTCAGGACAGTCCCGCTGTGGCCGCGCCGGTGGCTCAGCCTCAGCCGGTTCCCACCTCCGCGCCGCCGACAGTCCCCCAGGACCAGTCCATCCCGTACACCGCCAGTGCCCCGTGCGCCGCCGGGTCGACCTCGGCGCAGTCGCTGACCGACACGGCCACCGATTCGGCGTGGGTGTGCGCGCGGGGCTCACGCGATGAGGCCCTCGAAGGCAAGATCCTCACTGTCGACTTTGGCAAGAGCTACATGGTTTCCGGTGTCGAGGTCACGCCGGGATGGGTGGCGAAAACACCTGGGGGACAGGACCGCTGGCTTCAGCATCGGGTGGTGACCCGGCTGCAATACATCTTCCTCAACGGCAACGTCGTCTCCGACATCTTCACTCAGGACACCGGAAACGCCCACGGGCCGGTCACCGCGGCCCTGCCGCGACGGGTGCTGGCCTCTCGGGTCAACGTGATGATCCTGCAGACCTCGCGTCCGCCCGCCTCGCCGCTGCCGGCCACCGATCCCGCCGCCCTGCCCGAGGCTCAGCCGGGCTTGGTGGAATCGCTGCTCGGCGAAGGTGGCGGCCCGCTGTCGGAATCCCCGCAGGACCCCGAGCCGTACCCGGACCTGACCGCGCCCGACAACGGCAGCGACCCCGTGGACAACACGTTCGCGATGAGTGCACTGAAGTTCCTCGGTTACCAGCCCTAAGAAATGAGATCCCCTGTGGCACTGTCAAAAACCTGGCAAGGACGTCTGCACCGCTGGCGCGGTGGCGCCCATCGGGCCGGCGTGATCGCCGTGACCGCCGCCGCGTTATTCGGCGCCGCCGCGGGCTGCAAGGTGTTCTTCGCCCCCGACCGCCCCGACTTCATCGGGATCGCTCAGCGCGAACGCAACCAACAAAGCGTCGTGGGGGCATTCGCATCGGACTTCGTGGTGGCGTGGCGCACCGCGACGGTCAATCAGCGAGACAGCTTGGCGCGCTTCATCACCTTGCCTGAGCAGGGCTTGGCGCTGCCCTCGACACCGGCAGCGGTGATCACCGCACCGCAGGTGGGTCCAGTGCTGCGGATGGGCACCCTCGATGACACCGAGCTCTACACCGCCGTGATCTCGGTCAACGAACGCCCCTACGCCTCGGCCCAACCCACCCGCACCTTCTACCAGGTGCCGGTGTCGCTGTGGAATCGTCAGCCCCGAGCCCTCGACTTCCCGGCCCAAATCAACGATCCCGGACCGGGTGCAGACTTCACACTCGACTACCGCAACGCTCTGGGCCCGGAGAGCCCGGTGTTCGCCGTGGTGGCCGGATTCATCCGCACCTATCTGACAGCGACCAACGGGCTGGATCGCTACGTGGTGGCCGGCGCTCCGCTGCGCCCGATCGGCGGCTACCAAAGTGCCGTCGTCTCCGCGGCCGCCACCAACCGCAGCGTGCCCGAGACCCCGGCACCGGGGGAGCAGTTGCACGTGCGCGCCACGGTCATCGCCCAAACATCGCAATTTGCCACAGTGAATCTTGTGTACCCGCTGACGCTGGAAAATAGCGGCGGAACCTGGATGGTGTCGGCCATAGACTTAGTTCCACAGGTCGGCGGCAACTCCGAAGCTGATCCTGTCGCCAAACCGCATAACTAAGCGCACTCAAAGAAAGGCTGACCACCATGACAGGAAATACCGAATTGCTGGCGGCGTCAGGCCTTTTTGAGGCCGGTAACAAACTGGGTCTGACGGTGCTGGGCTTCTTGGCGTTGGTGGCCCTGGTCATCGGCGCGGGCTCGGCCATCAAGAAGCTCAAGGAAGGCTCGGGTTCGGCGATCACCGCCGAAATCGGTGCCATCGTCTTCGCGGTCCTCATTGGGCTCTCGGTCGGCATCGCCTCCGCGCTGACCCAGGAAGCCGAGGACTCCGGCATCCGCAACCCGGTCCGCGTGGACAGCGTCTGGGATCGCTGACACCCATGGGCCAGGACGTCTCCGCCAAGATCTACTCCGACCAGCGCTCACTGCCCATTCACCTCGGCGACTCCGGGGACGGGTTCACCTTGCCGTTCAAGGAGAAATGGCGCGCCCCCGACGCCATCGCCGCCGTGCTGGGCTTTGTGGTGACCGGCTCGTTGGTCACGGCCAACATCAGCAACGGGGGCAGCGCAGTGCGCATCCTGGTCGCCGGCGTGGTGATCACGGTGGTCGCGGTGCTGCTGCTCTCGAAGCTGCCCGCCACCCGGCCATCGCTGCGCACCCGCGCCCGCTGGTGGTGGGAAAACCTGCGCCCGCAGGTCATCTCGTCACATCGACCTCCCCGCTAAGAAGGGTCTCCCTCCATGTCTGTGCCTGCCCCGCTGCGCGCGATCGGCAACCTGCGGCTGACCCCGCAGGGGGTCTACGCCGACTACCTCCTGTCGGGGCAGCCGTTCATCTTCTTGTCCGAGGAGTGGCAGGACCGGGTGGCCGCCGAGCACGCCGAGCTGTGGCGTGCGCTGCCCTCGGGGTCCTCGATCAGTGGCCTGACGGTGCCGGTGGCGTCGCGGGCCACCGTCCGCAAGATGCTTTACAGCCATCCCGACCTGCGCCCGGGGACAACCACACCCGACGGTGTGTCCGAGTCGGCGCGGCCCTGGGTGCAGCACTGCCGCAGCTGGGAGCCCACCATCGCCGATCACCGCGCCCGCCGGCGCATCTACTGGCTGAGCCTCCCGCTGGACTACGGCCTGGCCGGGCGCACCCCCAGCGGCATGTGGCGGCGCATGGTCGACGCTGCTGTCGGCCGCGATAAGGACACCGATTCCTCGATTGCCTACTACCGGGATCTGGCCGCCCAAATGGTCGCCGCCCTGCCATCGGTCTTTTTCCCCAAACCGGCCTCAGTGGAACAGATTTGGTGGCACTGGAACTACATTGCCAGCCGCGGCGCGTGGAATGCTCCGCTGCCGATGCAACCGTTCAATGCCGAGGCCACGCTGCCGGGATCGGCGTTCACCCCGGTCCATCTGGACCCAGGGGCGGCCCAGCTGCGCGACCGGCGCTGGCGGGCGGCCCGCACCGACGCTGATGTCTTCGTGCGCACGTTCCGTGAACGCACCGACGGGATTCCCGACTCCTATCAGGCGCTGCTGCCGCTGGATAGCTTCCCCGACAACGGGATTGCCTGGCCGCGCTCGACCCTGTTCAAGGTCCTCGATGACCTTACGACCCCGGCCACGGTCTTGGACTGGACGATCAACATCACCTTCACCAGCGCTGATGTGGCCGTGTCGACCGCGGAGAACGTCATTGTCAATATTCGCGATCAGTACCGTCAGCGCGGTCGCCATGCGTCGAGTTCCGATGAGCTTTTGCGCAAGCTGGCCTCTGGCCGGGAGCTGGCCTCAGAGCTCAAGCGCGGCAGCGCCGAGCGTGGTGTCAACGCCGCCATCGTCATCGCCGCGGCCGCCGGCGACCCGGAGACGGTCAACCGCGCCGTTGCCGACGTCGCCCGCACCTACCGCGGCCAGAACATCGGCTCCAAGCGGTGGCGCGGCAGCCAGCCCACGCTGTGGCGGGCGTTCGCCCCAGGGGGGGAGCGCCGCGCCGCCCTCGACGAGTTCCGTAACCCGACCACGACCAAGCGATTCGCGCCGTTTGTGCCGCTGCTGGCCAGCAAGTTGGGCAACAACACCGGTGTGCCGTTGGGGATGAACCTGACCAGCCCAGGACTGCGCGATGTGGTGCTGCTCGACGTCCTCAACGCGCCGGCCCGCGAGAATCCGGCGAATCTGGTGATCTGCGGTTCGCCGGGCCGCGGCAAATCGCATGTGACGAAGAATTTGTGCCGCTCGTGGCTCAAAATTGGCGCCGGTCTGCATTTGTTCGACCCCACCGACGCCCGGGAACACGAAACAGCATTGGCCGATTTTGACGACAAAGTGGTTATTGATGTCAGCCGCATGAATTTCAGTTTGGACGGGCTGCGGGTATTTCCCTATAAAGAGGCCGCGGAACGCACTATTGATCATTTGCTACCGCAATTGGGTTTGTCGCCGCTGAGTCGCGGTGCGCAGCGGCTGTGGGGTCTGCTCGCGCCCGAGTCGCGCGAGACACATGGCATCGGCAGTACCGCACAGCTGATCCGCTACCTGCGCGAGATGCCCACCGCGGCGCGCACCGACGCCGACGAGGACCTGCTGATCGGCCTGGAAGGGCTGGCCGCCCAACGCCTGCTGCGGCCGCTGTTCGACGAGTCGCTGCCGGTGCCCGACATCGCCACCACCCAGTGCGTGATCTGGAACTTCGCCGGCCTCAAGCTGCCCACCGTCACCGAGGAATACCAGGCCCACCTGCATCAGCAGACCACCCCAGGCCAGCGCGCCGCCCAGGCGCTCTACGGGCTGGGCGCCGAAGTGGCCCAGTCGATCTTTTTCGGCCGCCCCAATCAGCCCGACATGCTGGTCGTCGAGGAGTGCGCGGCCTGGACCAATTCGCCGGGCGGACAGAAGTGCGCGAACACGATCATCCGCCAGGGCCGCAAGGCCTGGACAGGGTTCTGCGGTATCAGCCAGCAGCCGATCAAGGACTTCGCCGTGCTCGAAGACGAATTCATTGACCAACGACTGTGCCTGGGCTTCAAGCGATCCGACATCGCCAAGGCGACCCTGCAGTGGTGTGACCGCGACCTGGATCGCCACCCCGAACTGCTGGCCAACTACGTCAACAACACCAGCCCCGTGCAGCTGGTCGACCACGGTGATGACGCGATCGACGACCGCTACGGCAAGGTGATTCCCGGCCGTGAAGGCGAAGCGTGGTTCCTTGACGAGTTCGGCGGGTTCGGCAAGGTGGCGCTGTTCGCCGCGCCGACCGACGCGCTGGCCGCACGCTTTGACACCAACCCCCACCGCGCCAAACAGCGCAGCCAAGCGGCGCAGCGATCATGACCGCCCGCCTGCACTACTGGTATCTCACCCATCCGCGGTGGGGCCGCCCGCTGCTGGTGCTGGCTGTCCTGCACCTCCTGGCGGTCACCGCGACCGTAGCCGCCCCGGCAGCCAGCGCCTCGACCAACGCGATGGTGCTCAACTGGACCGGCCTCAAAGACACCTACGGGGTGCCGCTGGGCAACTACTACCTGAGCTTGCCCACCATCCGTGAACAGATCACCCAGGCCGGCCCCGACATCGGCTGGACACCCGACAGTTGGATGGCCTGGACGCTGCACGCCATGGAGACGATGGCGTTCAACGTCACCTCGGCCAGCATCCTCACCGCTGAGGCCGGGTTGTTCATCGGCATCATCGCCTTGGCGCTGTGGCTGATGAAGATGACCGTGAGCACCTACTGGCTGACCGTCATCGGCGAGATCGCCCGCGCGGTCACCAACGCGGTGATCACTGTGACCACGCAGCTCGGTCTGCTGGCGATCGCCATCCCGATCGGGGTATTCGCCGGGGTGGTGACCATTCACCGCGGCGAAGCCGGGCGCGGCTGGACGATGATCCTGATTGCGTTGACCATGCCGGCGCTGTCGCTCGCCATCTTCGCCAACCCCGCCGGTCTGATGTACGGCGAAGGCGGGCTCCTCGAGTTCGCCCGCCGGGTCGGGTTCAGCGTCGCCCAAGCCGCCACCCCGGGCCACAACGGCGCCTTCGACGGTGTCGGCTCCGGCGGGCAGGTCGACGCCCTGACCTCCAGCCTGATCACTCATACCGTGCGAGAACCGTTGCAGCTGTGGAACTTCGGGCAGGTTGTCGATCGCGTCGGGGGCTGCGGTGCGGCCTGGTCGGCGGCGGTCAACCGCGGCGCCCCCGATGGCCCGATCCGCGCGATGCAGTCCTGCGGCAACACCGCCGCGGTGTCCTACGCCCAGCACCTCGACGGCACCAACATTTGGGTCGGGCTGGTGTTCGTCGTTGTCGCGCTGCTGCTGGGCGCGTTCATGGTGCTGTCGGGCTGGGCGGTGCTCAAGGTGTCGGTGAAGGCGATCTACACGACGGTGATCCTGCTGCCGACGCTGTGGCTGGGAGCGATCCCCGGTGCTCCGCAGCGCCGCGCCACCGCCGTGGTGTGGCAGTTCTTCCGCCACGCCATCGAGGTCCTGGTCTACATCGTGTTCGTCAGCGTCATGGGTCTAGCGGTGGAGTCCATCGTGTCGGGCCGGCTACCTGCGCAGTTGGGCGGCACGAACCCGTTCGCGCATGTGCTGATGATGGGCGCGGTGTCGGTGGCGGCAATGATGCTGCTGCGCTACATCCGCGCCGACCTGTCGGCCGAACGGCCCGGGCCCGGCCTGTTCCGCCAGGCCAGCAGTGTGGCCGTCGGTATGGGCATGCACGCCGCGATCGGCGGGGCCGGTGGCGCCGCCGTCGCCGGGGCGAAGGGGCTGGGGTCGCGCTTGGGCCGCGGCGGGGGCACCACGCCCTGGGAGCAGCTCGACGCCCAGTCCGCCGATGCCCGCCAAGTTCACGGCGGGCCGCAGCCAGGATTTGAGCCGGTTCCCTCCGACCGCCCGGGGGCGGGTGCATCGACCCCGGGTGAGGGTGGGTCCGCCGCGCAGCACGCCTCCTCCGGCGGCATCGACCCCGGCGGCGCAGCACACCCCGCCCCCAGCGGTGGTGGCGAGCCCGCACTGTCAGCGCCGCAGCCCGCCGGCGGCGGTATCCAGGGCATGCTCAGCGGCTTCGACAGCGCTCGCGCGGCCGCGCCCGCCCCCCGGGGCTCCGCACCCGCGGCCACCAGTGCTCAACCATCGGGCTTCGAGTTCCCCGGGGACAGCTTCGGCGGGTTCGACGGACCTGCGACGTCGCTGCCGCCGATGGCTGATCTGCCCGATGCCCGGTATCGCGACGAGGTGCCCCCACCACCGGAGCCGCCCGACGAGGAGTTTCCGCCGCCGCCGGACAACGACCCAGGACCTCTCGGCGGTGCACCGACTACCGTCAATCCCATCACCAACACGTAGCCAAGCAGGGGAGAAGTGCCAGCCATGACCTCGCCGACCGAACAGCGCCGCGCGTTCGACGCCGCGATGGACAGCTACCGTTCCGGGGACCGCGCCGCCGCACTGAGCATCTTCACCCGCATCACCGCGGACAACCCCGGAATGTCCGACGCCTGGCTGGGCCGCCTGGCGTGCGGCGACCAGGACCTGACCACCCTGGCCGGCGCCCATCAGAACTCCCGGGCGCTCTACCGCGAAACCCGTCGCATCGGACTCAAGGCCGGCGAGCTGCACGCGGTGATCCTGGCACCGCTGTACGTGACGCTGCCGGTATGGTCGCGCGCCACCCTCGCTTTGGCCTACGCCTCGGCGCTCATCCGCGCTGAGCAGTACGCCCAGGCCGCGTCACTGCTCGACGACCCGGCCATCACCGAGGACACCCAGGCTGCCCAGTGGCGCCAATTCATCACCGCCACACTGTATTACCGCACCCGACGCTGGCCAGATCTGCTGGCCGCGACGGCGGTGTCCCCGCCGCCGGAATCGACCTATGTCCTTGATCCCGTCACCGAGGCGGTCGCGGCGCTGTCCGCGGCGGCCGCGGCCAGCTTGGGACAGTTCCAAGCCGCATTGAAAACCGCCGACAAGATCAACACCGATAACCCCTACGTCAACGCCGATGTGGCGCTGACCCGCGGCTGGTGCTTGCGCGAGCTCGGCGACCCCGACGCCGCGGTGGCGGCGTTTCGCGCCGCCGCCGTCGACGGGCAGCTGCTACCCGCAGCCCAACAAGCCATCGATGACCCCAGCTACCGCCTCGTGGTCACCGATCCCGAAACGATCGCCACCCGCACCGACAAGTGGGATCCGGCCACCGAAACCAGCCGCGCGCAGCGCGACGCGGCTGCGTTGGCCGACGAACAGAAGGACGTCCTGGCCCACGCTAAGCGCCGCCTCGACGAATTGATCGGACTGGAGGGCCCCAAAGAGCAGATCGCGGTGTGGCGCACCGAAATTCAGATCGATCAGCTGATGGCGGCCCAGAACCAGGAGACCTCCTCGACCAGCGAAAACCACATGGTCCTGGAAGGTCCGCCCGGGACGGCGAAAACCACGTTCGCCCGCATCGTCGCCGAGATCCTGTTCGGGTTGGGCAAGATTCAGCGCCCCGAGGTCATGGAGGTTACCGAGGAGGACCTCGTCGTCGGCTACGTCTCCCAGACCTCGCAGCGCATGAAAGAGGTCTGCGAAGAGGCGTTGGGCGGGGTGCTGTTCATCGACGAGGCCTACCGGCTGGTCCCCGAGACCGAGGGCCACAGCTTCGGCAAAGACGCCATCAACACGCTGCTGAAGTACATGGAAGACTTCCGCGACCGGCTGGTCGTCATCGTCGCCGGCTATCCCAAAGAGATGCGACGCTTCCTGGCCGCCAACCCCGGCCTGGCAAGCCGCTTCAACTTCACCCTGACCTTCACCAGCTACACCTCCGACGAAATCGTGGCCATCGGCCGCCACATCGCGGGCAAAGAAAAGATCGCGATCGCCGAGGACGCCTGGCCCATGCTGCACGCCGAGGCCACCCGGTTGCGCGCCACACCGACCGACGCCGGCACGGCACTCGATATCGCCGGAAACGGTCGCTACGCCCGCAAGGTGGTCATTGCCTGCAAGCGTGAGCGCGCCCGGCGACTCAGCAGCAACACCCCCGAGGAGCTGGCCGCCCTGGCCGCCGCGGACCCCTCAGTGCTGGTGGTCAACACCGACGACATGCGCCGAGCGCTGGCCTCCTCGTTGAACACCGGCGAGACCACCGCGGCTCCGACGACGACGACGCCATGAGTAAGACTCACCCGTGCTCGGCGGTGCGGAGCGCCATGCGGCGGCGACCTACTTCGCCCAGCAGTAGGCCGCGCTCATCAAGGACAACCATCGGGTCCAGATGCTCAATACCGGCCGCACCCGCACGACGAAACCGCTCACGGTCTACAAGCTGATCCGGGGCCCGGAGTTCAAGACCTCCACCACCCAGTGGTACCGCTAGGACCACGGCGAGCGGGCGCCGCGTGTCGACGAAATGTATTGCGTGGCAAAGGTGTTTGGCGTCTCGCCCCGCTACTTTCTACCCGACGCCACCGAGTGAGGCGACGCGGTTACCAACTCCAGCCCGGCAGCGATTCCAGTCGGCGGCACCGATCCTCGCTGAGCTGACCGCCGCGGTGCTTTTTGCGTTGGTCGCTGACCCACTGACCGAGACCGTGGCCCGAGGCGGTCACCAATTTGGTTCCCGGGGTGGCCGCTCCGTGTTCGGCGCAGTACGCCTGCAGTTCGCGAAACCCGGTGTCCCACTGCGCATCAAAGGTGTTCCACGCCCACCCGGGCAGGCTTTCCAGGCGGTCGATACGGTCGGGGAAATCGCGGGCCATCCTCCCAGTCCGGAACGCCGCCCGCTGGTTGGAAACCCAATGACCCAGCGCCATCCCCGCCCGGGTGCGGTAGTGCTGGGACGGGGCGGCGTGGCCATGCTCATCGGCGTAGGCGACGAGCTGGCCGTAGTTCTCGTCCCAGGCGGCGTCGCTGCGCCGAGGTTGCGCCGACCAACCGGGCAGCACTTGCAGCCGTTGAAGGCGGTCAGCAGAGAGGTCCCCGGATCGCGCGGCGCGGCGCACCCCCCGTAGCCAGTCGGCGACGCTGGCGCCGCTCGATGACACGTAGCCCGGCGGGGGATCGCAGGTGCCGTGGTCGGCAGCGAAGGCCGCCAGGGCGGCGTAGTTCTCTTCCCATCGGGCGTCGGCGAGATTCCAGGACCATCCCGGCAGCGATTCCAGCCGCCGGCGGCGCTCAGCGCTGAGCTTGCCCTTGCTGCGGGCCTGACGCTGCGCGGTTGCCCACGCCGACAATGACCGGCCGTCGTCAGTGGCCTGGCTGCGCGGCGGATTGGTGTGGCCGTGCGCCGCAGCGTAGGTGGCCAGCGCGGCGAACGCGGCGTCCCACGTGGGTCGGGCGTGGTACTCCCAGGACCAGCCCGGCAATGATTCCAGCCGCCGCTGCCGGGCGTGGGAGAGCTTGGCCCGCCGGGACGGGCGCCGCAATTCATGCACCCACGCGCCGAGGTCCACTCCCGCCGCGGTGACGTAGCCGGGAGACGGGCTGGCGTGGCCGTGGTCGGCGGCGTAAGCGGTGAGATCGTCGAAGTAGGTTTCCCACAGGCGGGTTTGACGGTGCTCCCAGCTCCATCCCGGCAGGTCTTCCAGCCGCTTGCGTTGGTCCTCGCGAAGCCGTTGCCGATGCCCTGGGCGTCGAAGCCCGATCACCCACTGGTTGAGGCGAAGGTGGGTGGTGCGCGGCGGATAGGAGTGCGCGTGGGTTTCGGCGTAGGCGGCCAGCGCGGCGAAGTTCTCCTCCCAGCGCGCGTCGACGACGTTCCATGCCCAGCCCGGCAAGCCTTCGAGGCGTTCGATGCGTTGGGGAAGCATCCGGCCGTGGCCGTGGGCGCGCCGCTGACCGGACACCCATTGGCCCAGCGGCCGCCCGTCACCCGAGATGTACTGCTGCGCAGGGCTGGCGTGACCGTGGTCGGCGGCGTAGGCGGCCAGCGCGGCGAAGTTGTCCTCCCACTGCTGGGTCAAGGTGTCGACGGTGTGCACGCTGAAGGCACGCAGAAACTGCTCGGCCAGCTCCGAGGGCAGGTCGGTGGGCACACGGATGTCGATGAGGTCGGTGTGCACCGAGTCGCCGTCACCAGGTCCGGTCTCGCCGAGGGTGTCCCAGACGCGGGTGAGATCGGCGCCGATGCTGGGGTCGTGGCTTTGCAGCGCCAGCAGCACTTGCCGCGCCTTCTTGAATTGGCTGACGTCGATGACGGATTCGGCGTCGAGGCTGTCGTCAACGGTCAGTGCCAACACAATCAGCGCGGGCCGGTCGTGGTGGGGATTCTTGCGGATGGCGCGCCCTACGGCTTGGGCGACGTCGATGTCAGAAGACCGCGGTTCGGCGAAGAACACCGCGTCCAGGGCGGGGATGTCGATTCCCTCGGTGATGCAGCGCGCGTTGGTGACGATGTTCCACTGATCGGGCCGGTGGCGGCCGAGGGTGTCTTCGGCCGCGGCTTTGCGCTCCCGCAAGGGGGAGGTTCCGTCGATGTGGGTGATGTGCGCGCGGCGCTGGTCGGCGACCAGGCCGCGGGCGCGCAGCAGCGCGTGGGTGCGGGCGAAGGTGGCCGCGAAGTCGCGGCTGGCGGCGATCGTGTTGTGAAAGGCCAGGACGCTGGAGAGCTGGTAGTCGCTGGCAGCTTGGGTCAAGGCGATCGCGGCGGCCACATGGTCGGCGCGGGCGCTGCCATCCTCTCCCGCAGCGAGGCTGATCAGGCGGACATCTTTGAGTGCGGAGGCCACCGCCGAATCGGTGACGGCGATGACAGCCACCTTGAACGGGCTCAGGATGCCGCGATTGATGGCGTCTCGGGTGGGCAGCGAGAAGACCCGCCGCCCGTAAAGGTCGTGGTTGTCCATGGAGGCCACGGCGTTGCGCCGCGTCCTGGCGCCGCGGCCGACAGCCGAACCTCGGGCGTGCACTTTGGGGGTGGCGGTGAAAAAGAGTCGATGCTTGGCCGGCATTTTGCGGTCGTCGAGCACGACGGCGAACGCCTTGCCGCGTCGCCCGGCGGTGCGGTGCGCCTCGTCGCATTTACTGATCGGGCGCACAGATTCGGGCCGCGGATCGTGCGGGAATGCGTCGCGCACATGTACGCCACAGGACGCGGGTACGGCGTAACTACCCGATTAGATCGGACCGCTGGCTTGTTAGGGGCAATGACCGACATGGGCCAGTCGAGCCAATCTCCCACCGGCTCCGGCGACCTGGCCCGGCGCGACTTCGTCTACTTGTGGGTCAACGGCATTCACGTCAAGGTTCGCCTGGAGCAGGAAGCGCCGTGCTTGCTGGTGATGACTGGAGTGTGCGTGCCGGTGGCCGCAAGGGGCTGGTCGCGCTCGCCTGCGCATCCGAAAAGTTGATCTTCGATATGACACCAAGTAAATGTCGGAGCTGGTCGGTACCCTCAACCGCGGCACGAAACGGCCCGCATCACGGCAGGAGTTTGGCATTGGGTACACGGACGGTCTTCTATTCGTTCCACTACGACCGTGACGTTCACCGCGTCCAGCTGGTGAGGAATATCGGCGCCGTAGACGGAAGCCCCGCTCTCGGATCGCAAGAGTGGGAAACCGTCCGGCGCAACAGCCAGCAGGCGGTAGTCAAATGGATCGACAAGCAGATGGCGTACAAGCGAGCTGTGGTCGTCCTTATCGGCCAGCAGACTGCGAACCGCCCCTGGGTCAAGTACGAGATCGAGAAGGCATGGAACAGCAAAAAGCCCCTCGTCGGCGTTCACATCCACGGGCTGTCATCTATGGGGCTCGCCGACACCAAGGGGGCTAACCCGTTCGACGCAGTCGCTGGTGTCACGGGCGTGCCGGTCTTCGACCCCACCAAGCATGACTATCTGGGCCGGATCGATACCAAGGCCACCTACGCCTACCTCGCTGCCAACTTACCCAGCTGGGTGGACCAGGCGAGGGCACGCGCGTAGTGCCTCCAGCGGAATGCCCGTTCTGCGAAATCGTCGACCGCGACGATCCTGACGTGCGGGAGGTATACCGCGACGCGAATGTGGTCGCCTTCTTCCCGACCGCCCCCGCAGTACTAGGCCACACACTGGTGATCCCGCGTCGCCACGTTCCGGATATCTGGAGCTTGCGCACCGAGGAGGCCGCGCAACTCTCCGCGGCCGTGCTACGACTCGCTGATGCGATTCGGGCGGCGGTCGTCCCCGAGGGCTTCAACGTCATCCAGTCCAACGGAGCGGCCGCTACACAGACGGTTTCCCACCTGCACGTCCATCTCGTCCCTAGGAACGAAGGGGACGCGATGGGGCCTATCTGGCCGCAAGAGACGGACTATTCCGAGGACCGCAAGGACGATGTGCTCAACCGGGTGAAGTCGGCGGTGTCTTCCCTCAAACCCGTAGAGCCGGAGGTGTCACCGGAGGATCGACGCAAGCACCTCGACTACATCCAAGCTGTGGTGACTCGACAGTCGGCGGCCTCAGCGTCCGCGAAGGGTTGGCTACTTCCTGTTGTCACCGCACTTTTCGGGTTCGCACTCACCCAGCACGTGTGGCTGCTCGCCCTGCTGGGGATGTTCTTGATTGCCGTGTTCGCGTATATTGACGCGAATTACCTCCGCAGCGAGAAGGCCTACCGCGCTCTTTATAACGCGGTGAGCCGCTCCGAACGCATGGTTCCGCGATTCACGCTCGACCCAACGGACGCCCACGAGCCGCAATGCGGCGATGCGCCTGCCACAGCGAAATGGAAGGTGTTGCGCGACAAGTACCTCCCCCCTCGGGAGGTGTGGACGTCGTGGTCGATCGCCCCTTTTTACAGCGCAATGCTGCTACTTGGTGTCGGAGTGGCCGTCACCGCAGCGTTCACTACCGATAAGGCTGCGAGCCCTCTACCGCACGGACCCACGATGACCACGACCGTGGTGAGCCCAGTGCCGGCGTCGCCCGCACCTGCACCCGCTCAACCGAAGTTGCCGCCGCCTTGAGAATCGCCGATCTTGCCTTTCATGGGCCAGGTATAGCATCGACGAATTGAAGCCGCGGATTCCAGCTACGTACAGCGAGAACGCTTCCGGTTCACGGACCTTTAGCCGGTCACGTGACGAAAATTTCCGTAGTTGCTAAATGTATTGCTGGGCAGTTGGTTACGACAATTATCGACGAGCGGAGCATCGTCAATCTGATCGCGGAGAGTTCGCTAGCCGGGCACCGCGTCATCCATCAGCATCGTCTTCGACGATGCGCTCCAGGACGTCCTCGATCGTCTCGTGCGGCTGCATAACGGTGTCCCAGAGCCCTATCGGGCGCTTTTCGTGCGGAACGTTGGGATTGTCGGCGTATTCGAGGCTGGAGTCCTCGAAGGCTTTGAACTGGTAGATGGCGGCGTTCATGTGAATCGGATTGAACACCCCGATCTGGTTGAGCAGCTTGAAGTCCTCGACACTCAGGCCGGTCACCCGCTCGAACAACAGGCCGTCCACGCCGAGGATGATGTCCTTGAGTGCCTGCTCCCGGATCTGGGTGACGTACATGAACACCGGGATCTTGGCGAGCAGTTTCTGAAGCTTCTCGCGGATCTCCTTGCGGCGCTTGGCGGCCTCGGACTGCTCCCGTTTCTGTTCACGGTTGAGCTTGCCGTCGTCGCTTTCCCGTTTGGCCTTCTTGAGCAGCTTCGAGGACGTGACGATCTGCTCCGCGGTCTGCGCCAGGTTGCGGAAGTCCTCAATCTTGCCCAGAGCCTCCAACAGCTCCGGGTGGTCAAGCAGCTTGGTAAGGGTCTGCTCGTTGATGTTGACCAGAAGTGGGGAGTTCCACCGCTGCGCCAGGGCGGTTGCGCCGACGCCGGTGGTGGCCCAGTTAAGCACATCGGCGGCGTCGAGCTTGGTCATCATGCCGCCCGCGAAGGCGAAGATCGGCAGGTAGTTCAGCAGCTGGCCGATGGCTTCCTGTGGGGTGGTGTCGCCGAGTGCGCCCAGGCGCATACCGTACTCACCGACCAGGGTCAGTGCCCGGTTCGGGTCGAACTCGAAGACGTACACCGGGTCTTTGAGCACCTCCACGGTGCCGTCCGGGAGCCGTTTGGACCAGGGCGACTGCACCCGGAACGCGGCCTGGAAATAGGTTTCCGGGGACTTCAGCGACCGCAGCATGAGGATCGCGCCCCACTCGCGGACGGTCACCCCGGTCATCAGCTTCCCGCAAGTGAGGGTGATCGACCCGGTGCCGGCCTTCGTCGCGCGGTTGATGGCGTCCATCACCGGCGGCTTGGCCTTCTTACCCATCCCGACGCCGCTGCCGGCGGCAACGACGATCTCGAAGGTCTTGAAGTAGGGGTGCTTCAGCAGGGCGTCGCGCATCGCGAAACAGCCGGCGACGTCGTTGAGGTACCAGACCGAGTGCGTGATGGCTTGGGCGAACACCGGCGCCTGATAAGGAAACGGGGGCTTCTGGCCGCCGACGATCTGCAGCTTCATCTGCTCGGGCAGCGTGCCGCGCAGCATCTCCAGAAACTCGTGCACCCGGTCGGGGTCCTCGAACTCGTAGGCGCCGGCCGCGGTGGAGTTGCTCTTGGGGTTGAGTTTCTTAGCCTTAAAGTATTCATTGAGCGAGAAGCCGTCGAACTCTCCATCAGCAGCCCACTTTTCGGCGTCTCCGCCGATGTCGTAGCTGAAGATCTGCATGCCCGGTAGATCGATGTAGGGGTTGGAACCGGCGGCGGCGTCCCAGTGCTCCTTCTCCCGCTGCTCGTCGACGTAGGTCCAGTTGAAGATTTGATCCTCGGTGAACTCACCGTTGGTGATCGCTCGGAACGGCGTCCCCGACAGGTACAGGTAGTGACGGCTGGTCAAGCCGAGGTCGTCCTCGGTGACCGACTCGTCGGGCTCCTCTGCCTCGGCGATCTCGGCGTCGGTGGGGTCATAGAGTTCGCGGGCCGAGTCGCGCCACGCCCCGAAGTGGTACTCGTCGAGGACGATCGCGTCCCAGTCGATGAGGTGGATGACTTCGTTGTGCTCCTTGATGTTTCCTTCGGCGGTCTTGCCGCGCATGTCCTGGAACGAGGCGAACCACACCACCGGATCCGCAGAGTCGGCGGCCGCGTCGCGGTCCTCCGGGGAGGACTCCCGGTCCACGAACCGCCAGCCCTCGAAGTCGACGTGGGTGAGCAGGTCCTCTTTCCATGCGGTCTGGACGACCGGCTTGTAGGTGAGCACCAGGACGCGCTTCCAGCCCATCTCGCGCGCGAGTTGGTAGGTGGTGAACGTCTTGCCGAACCGCATCTTGGCGTTCCACAGGAACCGCGGGGCGTGCCCATCCTCGGCGTGGGAGCGGTAGTAGCCGGCGGTTTGGGCGACCGCCTCCTCCTGCTCCGGGCGCATCCCGAAGTCGGCGGTGCGGGTGCCGTCGTAGGACTGGCCGTTGCGGACCGCGACGATGGCGGCCTGTACTTCGTCGACGGTGGCCTCGAACCACTCGGCGTCCTTGCGGATGCCCTTGGCGACCAGGGCGCGGTGGACGTCGTGGTCGCGGAATGCAGTACCGTCGTTGCGCTGGGCCTCGGTGTCCAACAGCAGCGTGACGCCCTCGAGGTGCGGGTAGGCGGTGCCCAGCTGCTGCTTGATCCGCTGCAGCACTTCGGCTTTGGTGGTGTCACCGACCTTGATCAGGCCCGTCCCACTGCTATGCGTGCCGCCGACTGTGCGTTCCCACGGCTGGGCATCCTTGCCGGGCAGGGTGTAGGCGTAGATGCGGCGCGACACCACGGCCGAGCCGACCGTCTCGACCTCCTCCGGCGGCAGCTCCGTCTCAGTGGAGGTGGTCATTCCTCCTCGTCCTCGGAGGTCGATTCGTCGGCCACCCGGAACTTCACGCCGCCGGGGAGGTGGGAGGGGGGGATCGGTGAGTCTAGACTGAGAATCGGCTCCCGCGGGTGGATGGTCCGGTCGATGTAGTCGCGCTCGTCGTCAGTGAGGCCGAACTTGTCGTAGAGCTCCTCGTCGGTCCACCGCCGCTTCATGTCCAGCATGGGGACGAATCTGAAACGATCGGGAGTGACGTGCTGCGTGACTTTGCGCTGTAGTACTAGGAATCGGACGAATTTCGACGCTAGGTAATGCGCGAAGTTCTCGGTTTCCTCGCGCGTATCAAACATTCCGGGGATGAAGTAAGTCTGGGTGCACGCCGAGCCTGGTGCGACGGCAATTGGCTCTCCGAGTACGTAGGACACTTCTCTGCCGTGACCGTCACCGGCCATTGGCAAGAGAACTTTCCACCGGTCGATCCACTGATGATTGCGTTGAATCTGGTCTGGGCGGCTGTATCCGATACGGTTCGAGTAGATGAGCGGGATGGCGCCCTCGAACGGCTCCGGCACACTGCCGGGGTAGTTCGAACGCATGGTTAGCCCGAATGGCTTAGTCACGGTGCAGCCCGATTCAACTGAAGTCTTCTCCTTCGCACGGACCTTCTCGACGATGCTGACTGCGCGGTTGTCTCGGATCACCACGCCGTCGCCGGCACGCAAATCTCGGAGTGCAGTAGACAGCACCACTCCGTCTATCCGCGTGGAGAATTCGCAGTCGCCGTCGTGCTCGCGCTCCCAGAGGAAGTACGAGACACCGCCCTTGATCTCCACGCCGGGGAAGCAGTCGAACAACTTGGGGTTGTCTATCAACTTGGCGAGGTGGCGGTCGGCGATCATCTTGTCGCGGAAATCGTCCAGCCCCTTGCCGCCGGCGAACCAGCGCGACGGCGTGATCATCAACAGGTAGCGGGGGTTCATCGAGACCGCCTTCTCGACGAACCGGTGGTAAATCGTGGAGGCTGTCGCACCGAAACCTTCGGTGGAAAGTTGATAGGGCGGGTTCGTGACGATCACGTCAAACTTCATATCCTGCAACCTCTTTGGCATCTCAGCATCGTGGATGAATGAGTAGGCGTAGTTCTCGCGGCCTTCACGCTCAAGGCTTTCCGGACCCCCGCACGCAACGCAGCGGCCTCTGACGAAGCGATGCTTAGCAGGCACAAACGGAAGATTCCCGGCAGGGTCGTCGAAACGGACCACTGACAGCTCGCTGGAGGCGTCCCGGGCGCAGTACAGGCTGCGCCGCGAGATCATCCCGGTCATCTGGGTGATCGAGGTGCCGAACAGCATGTTGCGGTAGACGTGCTCGCGGCGTTTGTCGAAGTCGGGTTCCCACCCCTCGAGACCGGTGAGCAGGCGGGAGACGATCTCACGGAGGAAGACGCCGGACTTGCAGCAGGGGTCGAGCCAGCGGTAGTTGGGCTCGCTCCAGACGTGGGCTGGCAGGATGTCGAGCATCGCCCGCGCCACCTTCGGAGGGGTGGGAACCTCGTCGTTGGACAGCTGCGCCAGGCAGTCGAGGATGTCGGGGACGTGGTTGCCGAACCGCCGGTGCAGAGCCCCCGTCATCGTTTCCTCCCCTTGGCGGCGGTCGGCTTCGGGTTGGCGGCCAGCTGGGTGTAGTGCACCGGCACCGCGTCACGCTGCGGCTCGTCGGGCAGGGTGGCGAACAGGTCCAGCTGGGAGTCGGATTCCAACTCTTCCAGGGTGGACCACTCCCGCACGAAGGTTCCGGCCGGCCGGGGTTGGTAGGCGACGAGCTCGATCACCTGGGCGTCGGCCAGGGTGTCGGCGCGGACGATGTTGGTGGTGAGGATGGCCTCGACGGCCGACCAAAACCCTTCTGTCCGCTCGGAAGGGTCACCGACGTGAGCGGTGATGACGGCGTGCATGCGCCGGCGGGAGTCGGTCACGTTCTCCGGGTCGATGTCGATGCCGTAGATCGAGGCCAGACAGCGCAGGATCCGGTGCTCGAACTCCTCACCGCTGCCACAGCGGCCGGGGGTGACGGTGGCCAGCTTGCGGCGCAGAATTTCGATAGCGAAGTTGCCATGCCCAATTGCCGGCTCGAGGAATGATTTGTCGAGGTTGTCGGGTTCGTCCTCGCTGGGGAACATGTCGAGCACCAAGTCGAGCATCGCGGTGACCTCACGCTGGTGGGTGTAGACCTCGGCGAGATCACGGACCCGGTCGCGGTGCTTGATCTGGCCGTCTGCGTCGAGCTGAAACAGCACCGAGCCGTCAGCCTGGCTGGTCTCCTGCACGTGCATCACCCCCTAGTGGCCGAGTCTACAAAGGCGCAGGTCAAATCCCATCCCATCGGCTAGTGCTAGTTGATTCCATTGACGAGCTTGTCGGCTTCCTTCTGCCGCAGGTGGCGGACGTTTGATCGGGACGCTTCGAGTCGTCGCTCAGCTTCGGAGCGAGCGAGGCGCTCTGCGGCCAGGGCGGCACGCAACGTCTCGTTCTGCTGTCGCAGTTGTTCCCTGTCATCTTCGACCCATGTCCCATCGGGGTCGCGGAGCTGACCCAGCAGATCGGCCACGGTTCGCGACAACGAGTGGTTCTTCGCGCGGGTCTCCCGCAACTGCTGCTCGGCGAAGATCGCCCGCTCGCGCCAATTGGCTTCCTCGACCGCATCGGAGTCGCAAACGCCCTTCAGCGCAGACGCTTTCATGCGAGTCTCGGCCTGCGCGATGAGTTTCCGGGCGTCCTGGTTCTGATAGAGGAAGGTCCGTGAACAACCCGCCAGTGCGGCGAGATGAGACTTGTCGATCTCAGTCACCTTCTGTTTGAGCAGCCGCTTCAACGCCTGTTCGACGCTTTCCAACTTCGTCAGAGAGTCCTTCTTGCGAACAGCTATCGCCGCTTGCGGTGGCCCCGAGTTTCGCGTCATGCCGCCCCTTCGTCTTCTGATTCGATCTGAAGGATCTTGGAAGGGTCATCGGTTGTGTCCCGTTCGGTGAGGTCGATGAGGTCCGATGCCCGCCAGCCGCGGTTCCAGATCGGCTCGAAGAAGTCCTGGTAAGGGTTGCGCAGATCGATGTGCCGCGCCTGCTCTAGGAGCCCGAGGGTCGACAGCGCTTTCTCCAGCCCGGCGATCGCCATCGAGGAGCTTTGGAAGAGTTGGTAGACGTAGGCGCGTGAGGAGTCGTCGGGGGCGTTTTCCGCGTAGGCTGCCCACCGTTCCTCCTGTCTTTTCCAGTAGGAGTAGTCGGCACCGGTCAGGACGAAGTCTTCGCAATCGTTGCAGCGCCGCCCCTTTGGGCATTCGGCACCGCCGACGACAGGCTTGAAGGTGCACAGCCCTCCTTCGGTCGGTAGCACAGCGATGTCGATCAGGTTGAGTTGGATGGCGGAATTGGCCGAAGGATCCGGAGTCCGGACGAGTTCGCCCGGTGCACTGCTGCCGGGACCTTTCACCCACACTTGCTGCAAGTAGGGTTCGATCCTGGCTGACGAGATGAGCGTGTAATGCTCCGACATTCGTTCAGATACATGGCCAAGAATCTGCTTCACAACGACCATCGGTGCGCCGGCATCGACGAGCCGCGTTGCGAGGGTGTGCCGCGCCTGGTGGCTGACGTGTCCGGGCAGCTCGATGTCTTCCAGCCATTTCTTGAAGCGGTCCTGGAAGGTGGCGATGGCTATTGCGTTTCGGAAGTGTGAGTTCTGCGTGGTGCTGGGAAACAGCGCGATCTTTTGCGCTGTCTTCCCAGTGGGCGCAACACCGTGCTTGAGGCGATATCTTTCGGCAGTCTTCTTCTGACGTTCGCGGATGACCCAGAACACGTCGTCTGGTATCAGGACGCCGTAGTCGAGCTGGTTGACCTTCGTCATGTCGAACCAGGCGTATTTGCGGCCCAAGTGCTCGCTGATACAGTCGTAGCGGAGATTGACAACTTCACCGATCCGGCGCCCTACTCGGATCTGAATGAACCAGATGTCCTCAATGCCAAGGTCATTGGGGTCCCTAGCGGCGAGCAGCTGCATGTTCGCCGGGGAGATAAGGTGTTCGAACACGTCATCGCTCAACGGCCTGGGCCGTTTTGAGTGCCGCATTTTCCCTTCCGGGAAGGCGAGCATGAAGTCCCTACGCAATCCGACGGCCTCCGCGACACCGCTATCCAGCGCGTAGCGCATGAGTCGCCTGAGCCCGTTGAACGTCAATGACTTGCTGAGTTCCGTCGCAGTGCTCGGCTGACCATCTACCAAATAGAGGCCGAGTTGCGGCTCGCCGTTATGTGCACGGCGAGTCAAATCAGCCACAAAGGCTCGGCCGACATCCTCGGTGAGCTGCGTGGCGTCCGCCCCACCATCTGGGACCGACCACTCCAAGTAGGCGCTGAGTGTCACCGAGCAGCGCCTGAGCTGCTCTAGTGACGATTGGGTTCGGGGGCGATCCGGGGAGTCGAAGATTGCCGCAATGAGATCCCAAGTGAGAGTGCGCAACCAATCCTGGGTTATTGACCTGAGGTCGAACGGTGACCGGCGGTCCTTAAGGCGAAAGCCCCAATGCAGCGCGTCGATGTAGCCCAACTCACGGCTCTCCGCGCGGGTGACATGCACCGGCGAGCAGTGGCCCTGCATGACCGCGATAATCAAATCGCAAACTTGGCCGTACTTCGGCCAGCGCTTCAGATTCTTCTTCCTGCCTGTTCCCGGTGCACGCCTCGTGGTGTCGATTTCCATGATCGACGCGACGCATTTTTCTTCAAGGCCTTCAATCAGCGCCCGGAGTACTCTCGGGGGCCATTTTGTTGGTCGTGGTGACGACGCGTTGGCGAAGAGTGCGTACCGGATTTCAGCGGCGGCCAGAAGCGGCAGGCCTGCAAGAGAAACAATGCCACTACCCGAAGTGTCTAGGTGTCCAGGGGCATTGAGAGGGCTGGCTTGTTGGCGCCATTGCGGTTCTGGTATCTCGTTCTGTTCCGCTGTGATCTGCTCGCTCCGGTGTCTGTCGCAGTACACCTTGCTTGCTGCTGTGAGTTGGCAGTCCGGGATGTCGCATAGATATCCGTAGTTCTGATCGCGGCCGTCAAACCTGATTGGTTCGGCGCGAAGGTACTTAGGGAAATTCGTTGCCGCAGTGAGCTCTTCGAATCGCTGTAGTGGGGACAGCTTCATGAATGCATCGATACTAGAGACGAGCGGTAGACGCTCGGCAGCAGGCGCCATAAGTGCCGTGTCGTCGTATGCGAGGTTGCTGATTGCACTCATGCGCCGTTCCTGCCCCACACACGTTCCAAGGAGTCGCTGACGAGATCACTGGCCGCGAGGTGGAGATAGGTTTCCTCAACGGTCTTTGCGCTCGCCCAACCGCCGGCCTTCGCGGTCAGCGCGGGCATGCCGCTCGCCTCGGTTAACGAAGTCGCCCACGTGTGACGGAAAGAGTGCGGGCGTACCTTTCCCGCCCCTGCCCGTTTTCCGGCCCTCGCCAACATCTGCCTCACCCCGTGGGTTGAAAGCGGCATGCCAATGTCGTTCTGCAACTGCACCAGTACGAGATTGCTCGTCGCTAATCCACGAAGCTGAAAGTATTCTTCGGTCAGATACTCCAAGTAGGTTTCGACCATGGCCGGGCTGGCGTAGCGGACGCTGCCGCCGCGGATAACGCCATCTTCTAGCCGGGCTGGCTGAACACGTTTGGCCCGTGCCCGATTGGGGTTTGAACGCTTGACGATGTGGAAATGAGCGAGCCGCTCTTCACCGCACTCATGGTTGGCCCGCAAGTGCAGATCTGAATGGTGTAATCCGCACAGTTCGCCAACTCGTATGCCGGAGTCGTTCAACCATGTCACGATCATCCGATCGCGGGCCGTGTTGACGCAGTCCATCAGTGCAGTCGTCACACCGTCGGGCATGAGCCGAGGGTGACGTCGCGAAGGTGCCGCCGGCGCAAGCGGATTGGCTTGCACGTCCTGTCCAGAGACGTGGGCGAGGAACTGCTTGTCCTTCAAGGAACGGGTTGGCAACCGGCTCTCAGTGAGTTGGCTTTTCAACCCCCCATTGATCGGCTCACGCGACGTGACATCGAGGTAGTAGCCCTTCAGGACCGCCGCGCGGATTTGCAGCGCCGACGCGCTGAGTGGCCCGTCCAGCCACGGAGATCCCAATGGGCCGGCCTGCTCGGCACCGCACAATGCCATATATCGACGGAGGTCCTCGAGGCTCACTGTTTCCTCAGACGCGTTGACGGCCTTGAGCCACCGCAGGTGATCAACCAGGTGGTAGGCGTACGTGCGCTGGGTCCCTTCGGAAAAGGTCCTCAGCCAGCGGTCGCTGCGAGCATGGATCTTGGCGGTGCCGGCGTCGAATATCGAGAAGCTCTGCGAATGGTCCTTGTGGTTCGCGGCCTGGACGAAGTACTCCAGCGTTCCCGAGTGCATCCACCCCCCTTGACACGTCCAGATTCAGTCACCCTCATCGGGTGTCGTGAACAGTACCTTCGAGGTGTGTGACACAGCCTCATTTCCCCGTGTTGGCGTACGTGTCGCACAGCGTTAGCGCGAGAGGAAAAGTCGCACACCATGACTGTCCAAGCCGCTGCACTGAACGCACGGTGGGCCTCGACCAGGACCGCCGCCGATTGGTAGGTGGCGAAAACTACGCGCACACCTGCGGTGTCGGCCAGCCAGTGAGCCAGTTGCTCAGCGGAGGTGGTGCTGGGTATTGAGAGCTCGTCGTCGGCGATGTCTTCGGGGTCGCTGATCTGTTGAGAGCACACCGCCAGCGCGGAGAACGGCATCGGTGCCTCGCCGCGCCACACCTGATAGGTCTGCTCCAGTAGGCCGAGGGTGGGAAAGGTCAGCAGGACCGTGCCGGGTGCGCCGGCGAGCAGCTTGGCCACGGCGTGCACCGCCATGAGCGTCTTGCCGGTACCGCAGCCAGATACCAGCAGCGCCCGGTGCTCGTCGGGGGTGACGGCGTCGACGGCGGCGCGCTGATAGTCGCGAAGGGTCAGCATGGGACCTGCCGGATCGGGGTGGGGTGGGACGTCTGTGACGAGCGTATCCGGCCTGCCCGGTCCCGGTTGCCACCAAATTGCGCACCTACGCTGGGGGAACCGCCTGTCCGCGGGGCGGTTTTCCGTGTCAGTCGGTGTCGGAGGCGGGTCCGTCGTCGGTGCTGGCGGCCTCAGACGGGGACACCGGCACAAGGTGGCCACGAGAATCGGTGGTGTAGCCGGCGGGCGGGTCCAGCGGCAACTGCACGATCTCGCCACCGATCTCGGCCGCGTAGGTCGCGGCATCGTCAGCTTCGGCGTCGGTGAACACCCGCACCGCCGCAGGCTTAACGTCGACGCGCACCAGCATCGTGAAGTCCGCCACCGTCACCTGGTCGGTTCTTCTGCGCGGCTTCTGCACGACATGCTGGGCGGGGGCATCGCCGGGTTCGCTCACGCGCCCAGTGTGGACTCAGGGCCCGACAGTGGCAGGCCCCACTCGCGGAGAAGCGTCCATTAGTTCCGCATGTTGGCGAAGGGCCGCCGCCCGTGGTGGGCGTGAAACTGTGCGATTAACGCTGTTTCGGTGGCGGCCGCGGCGGTGTCGTCGGTGACGCGCCAGCCGACGCGCAGTTGGGCGTGGTCGCTGAGTTGCCAGATCCGCCGCCCGCCGCTGTGGCCCACGGGTTGGCCGGCACCCGAGCGGCGGAATTCATCGAGCCGTTTGCGTAGACCACGGCGACCGGTGCGCCCGGCGTTGGCTTTCCCGATGTAGATGATGCGGGTTCCCGGCACCCAGAGCGCGTGGAGCTCGTCGACCGGCACGGTGGGGTCTTTGCCTTTGAAGTGGCCGGCCGGGGAGGTGTCCAGGAACGTGGGCGGGTCGTCGGTGGGTCGCATGACCACATACACGCCGGGGGAGGTCGGCACGTCGGTGTTGGGCAGCTCTGCGAACGGCACCCAGCCCGTGAAGCCACTGAGGTCGATCGGCTCGGTGATCATGGGTCCATACTGGCGCGCCACCGTGCGGGACTCTGTGGCGCTTGCCGCCAGCGCGCCGCTGTTGCCCCGCGAAGGGCCTGTTGTGTCCGGGGGCTGTCGCGGCGCGCCCATAGGCTGGCAACTATGGCTCTGGACTTCGATACGTCGGCTCCGCTGCGGTCACCGCAGAGCGTGACCGCTTTGGTGGAGGCGATTCATCGCGCCGACCCGGGAAGCCAGGAAACCCATTGGCTGGAGTGCAAGAGCACGCTGGATTTCGGGTCCAAGGCTGATCGGTTCGCCGCGGCGCGCGCCATCATCGCGTTCGCCAACCGCGATCCGGTCAGCGCGGGCCGTGACTGCGGTGGGGAAGCCTATCTTGTGGTCGGCGTCGCGCCGGGGCAACTCGTCGGCGTCACCGAGGTCCTTGATGCTGCCGCGCTGCACGACAAGCTGCGGCCCTACGTGGATGGTCCGCAGTGGTCGGTGGACTATTTCAAGGTCGAGGGCCATGACGTCGCGGTGTTCACCGTCGCCGCGCCGCGCCCCGGCGACCGAATCCACTCGCTGGTCACCACCTATGAGAACAACCGGTCGGGCACGGTGTTTCACCGTGGCGTGGCCAGCTCACCCCCGGCCACGCACCGTGAGCTGATCATGCTGCAGGATCGGCTGCTCAAAGATCCGCCCCGCCCGCTGGGCGAGCAGTTCCGTGACGCGGTGGAGCAGGGCAACCCGCTGGTGGTTGCCCGGCTGATGCGCGCCACGGTCCAGCAGCTGCAGGCGGCCCGTGCTGACCCGCAGGTGTTCCCGAACACGTTCGCCAGCCGCCAACCGGTAGAGCAGTTGCGCCAGTATCTGGCGATGGCGCAGAGCTACGAGGAGCTCACCGCCCCGCTGCTGGATCAGCTCATCACCGCATGCGCATGGCCCAACGCCGATCACGAGCGCATCTGGGCGGACACGATGGCTGCGCTGGCCCAACCGGCACCGTTGAGCGACACGGTGACCGGACAGATGCGGGTCGGCGCCACCCAAGCGTTGATCGTGGAAGGCCGTGACGACCGTCTTCAGGCGTTGGCGTTGCTACCGGCCACACTGGCGCTCTACGCGGGCTCGATCTCTGCGGTCCAGGGACGAAACTTCGGTGCCCTGCGGGCGCTGACCACCGACGCCACCGTGCCGTGGTCGATCACGCACCCCAATTTGCGGGTGACGGTGATCGAGAGGGTGGGCCCGTGGGAGGCGCTGTCGCGCGAGGACAGCTTGGCGTTGACGCTGCGGGCGGCCCAAGTCGCCAGCGACGACGCGGAATTGGAGCACCTGCTGGGCGACATCGCCCAGCATCGACGGCGTAAGCCGCCGTTTGTCGCCTCGTCGTATCTGTTCGACGCGCTGCAACCGCACTTCGCCGGCCTCTACGGCCTGCCGCGCTACGGCGAGCTGTTCGACGAGACCGAGATCATGTTTTCCCTCGTCGTGGCCGACCAGATGGCGCAGGACCGCGTATTCACCGAGCCGTGGCTGGGTTTGTTCGTCACCGACGCCAGCCACACCGCCCGCCTGGAGGACAGCCGCTACGGCGCGGTGCTGGCTGAGGTGAACGCCGCCGGTGACGACTGGCCGCCGCTGCAGGCGGGCTTGTTCGGCGGGTCAATACACCGCCTGTCGGCCGCCCTGCAGCGCGTCACCGAATACACCGAACAGATGCGCCACCGCGTCTTCTGACCGATCAGGGCATCGGTACCGGCGTGGTGGTGACGGGCGCCGCCGGCGTTCCCGCACCGGCGGCCGGGGCTACCTCGGGCGCGGGCAGGGGGGTGCCGGCGCTACCCGCGGGCGTCGCGGTCGGCGCGGGAGCGGCGGCGGTGGCGGGGGTCTCGGCCGGCAGCGGGGTTCCTGTGCTGATGTCGGGGGTTGTCGTGACCGATGGGCTACCCGCTGGGGCTGGGGTGCTGCCGGGCGCGACGGCGTCGCCGGTCGGCAGGGGAGTTCCCGCGCTGCCGGTGGGCAGGGGCGTACCGACACTGCCGGGGGTCAGTGGTGTGCCCACGCTGGCGGGTGCGGGCGTCATAGGCGTTTCGGCTGCCGGCGGGACCGCTGCCGGGGCGGCTTCGGTATCTTGCGCTGGCGAGCTGGCACTGGGGGTTCCCCGGTAGGGGGCCGAGCCGCCGGCCGCGGGGGCTGGCGGTGCGGGCGGCGGGGTCAGCCAGACCGCGAGGTCGCGGGCACCGTCGTTGTAGACGACGCTGTCGGGCTGGGCGCCGGTCACGTCGAAGTAGATTTTTCCTGAGGTCTGCTGCCCTTGGGCGAGCGCGGCCGGGTTGACTCCCTGGGGGGTGGCGACCAGGAACAACGTTCGGTAGGTGTCGCCGTTGCGGGCCCGCGCGTTGAGGTCGGACACGATGGGCTGAACGGTGCCCGCGACCGCTGTGTTGGTGGCGGTGGCTTCCCACAGCGCTCCGCGAACATGCCAGGGGATGACGTCGCTGCTGGGCTTGAGCCCGCTGATTGTCCAGGCCTGCACCACCGGCCCGTTGATCAGTTCGGCTGGCTGCCCCAACGTCACCAGGTTCGGAGTGGGGTTGTCGGCCAGCGCGATTGGTGCGCTCATGACACCGATCCCGGCGGCCGCTGCGGTTGTCGCCAACACGGTCGTGATCTTCACCTGGTGCACTCCTTGCGTCGTTGGCCGCTGGCTCCCCGCAGCAACCGGTCAGGTTCTGACGCTATCGCGCGTTGGTGGCACTGTGCGTCAGCAGATCAGAGTTCGAGGCCGTCGATGTCGCGCCCCCGGTCACGGTCGCGTTCGGCGACGGTCTCGGCGACGGTGGCCATCCGCTGGTAGGCCGCGGCCGCGGCCCTGCCGGCGGCGCTGTGTTCGCGCCATACCGCGCTGCGGGCGCTGCGGCGCTGCTCTTGGGCGATCAGCAGGTCGCTGACGGGTTGGGGGAGTAGGTCACGTTCGGTGCGTTCAGCTTCGGCGTGCATGGTGCGGGGCCGGTCGTCGTTGGCCAGGATGGTGCGGAAGTGGTGGGCGGCAGCCCATTTGTTGCCGCGCCGCAGGACGTGAATGTCAGCCCCGGCGACCAGGCGTGAGTGTTCGTGGTCGGCTTCGCCGCTGATCCGTTGGTAGACGTAGGCATGGTTTTCGTCTTTGGCGCGGGTCATGCCGACATAGGCCATGGCTCGGCTGGAGGTGTCGGCCAGGATGGAGTGGCACACACCGGGAGTGGTTTTGTTGCCCACGGTGACTCCCTGGGCGGAGTGCACGGTCACCGCGTAGCCGAGGGTGACGTTCTGGCGCAGGTAGTCGCCGTCGAAGACGACGCGCGCTTTGTCGGTGAGCCGTTCGGCGGCCACCCGATTGGTCTTCTCGTCGATGCCGGCGACGCGCCACCGGTTGCCGTTACGTACTTGGTCGACGGCCTGGCCGACGGGGTGCTCGGCCCCGGGGTGCACGGGGATGCTGATGTCGTTTTCGCGGCTGATGATGATGTCGCCGACAGCGATGCGCTGGTCGCGGGCGGCCCGCACGGACGGCCCGTCGCCGACGAGGGCGTTGTGAACGCGCTGGTTGAGCGCGTCGGCCATCTCCCAGGAGTCGCAGACCATCAGTGAGTCTTTCCCGGCGGCCCGGTCAGCCAGGTAGGCATCGCCGGCGTCTTTGGCCATCGCGATCGGGTCGCCGGTGTGCAGGCGGCCGTGACTGCGATACCAGCCGACCGCCTTGCGCAGGCGATTGCCGTGCCCGGACCGCAACGCCAGGGAGGCGTCGCGCTCCTCGGCGCTGCGCATCCGCCACACTTCGCCCAGGCGCTGCGACCAGGGCAGGTCCCCGCAGAGATGCTCGAACATGCCGCCGCGGGCTTTCACCGGCGCCAGCTGGTAGGGGTCCCCGACGAGCACCATCTTCGCGCGCCCGGCCACCGCGGCCGACAGCAGTTTTTTCAGCTCGGGGGTGCCGACCATGGAGGCTTCGTCGACGACGACCACGGTGCGCCGGTCGATGGCCAGATTGTTGTCCTCGATGAGTTTGAGCGCCTTGGCCACGGTCAGGCCGCGGTCGCCGGCTTCCTCCTGCATCGCCTCGTCGACGGCTTTGCCGGTGGGCGCGAGCACGAGCACTTCTTTGTTCGCCCGGTGCGCGGCGGCGCGCAACGCTTTCAGTGAGTGAGTTTTGCCAGCACCGGCCGGAGCCTGCAAGGGCTGCACCAGAAATGGGGAGACGGCGATGTTGCGGATGGCGCGCTCTTGGTCGGCGGAGAGGTCCCCGAGATCGGCAGCGCGCACATCGAGACGACTGCGGTTGTCGGAGGTATCGACCATGTCGAGGATGCGGGACTCCTCGAGCATGATCGCGTCGACGGTGTACTTCTCGTGCCCCTCGCGGTGGTGCGCTTCGCGCGGCGCGCTGATGCGCACACCGACGTCGTCGACGAACGCTTCGATGAGCGCGCGCGGTTCCCCGACCGCGCCGACGGGCAGCTGCGCGCCGACGATCTCCACCATGTCCGCGCGCGTGAACGCGGCCTTGTCGATGCGCGCTGCCATGTGCGCGATGCGCGCTCGGTCCAGGGGAGTGCGCGCCTGTGCGCGCCGCGCCTCGCGCGCGGCGAAATGCGCGTCGCGGTCCAGATCCAGACCGCGCGCGTCGGCGCGCCACATCGTTTTGAGTTCGTCCCAGGCGAGCTGCTCGGGTTTGGTGGGCCGGGTGGCTTTCTGCGCGGTCGCCAACTGCGCGGCGGTCGGCTCACCGTCGACGACGACCAGGTTGTCTTTGGCCCATTCCCGCAGCCGCGTCGAACGCTGCGACCACGCCTTGATGCTCGCCGTGGTGACGCCGGCGATCTCGGCCATGCCGGAATGCTCGTCGACGGGCTGCCATTCGAAGCCCCGCTCGGCGTGCAACTCGTGGCGCAGCGTGGCTTGGTAGATGATCCCGGCGGCTTTGGCTTCGTGATACAGCGACTTGGAGTCGATCGACACCAGCCGCCCATCAGCTCTGACCTGGCGATTCGGCACGATGACGTGCGTGTGCAGGTGCGGGTCCCCGCAGCGGCTCGTCTCGTGCTGGTAGGCGATCGCGACCAGCCCGGGCAGCCGCTGGAGGTCTTTGTTGCTGGTCAGCGGGTTGTGCACCCGCGTGTACCCGGCATGTTCATGCAGGTAGGTCATCGCGGCTTCGACTGCTTTGACGTGGGCGTTCTGCATGACCTTTTCGGCCACGTCGTCGGTCAGCGACCGCAGCAGCGACACACTCTTGGGCGCGGCGAACATCAGGTCAAACCCGTGCACCCCGTTGGTCCCGAACGCCCGTCCGGCCTCCCCGTTGGGCGTCACGCCGTCGTCGAGCCACCGTGCCGCTACCTCGGTGTCAGCAAAGCCTCCGTCGAGCGCGGCGCCGTCGAGTCCGGTGGCCTCACCGACGGTGGCCTTGTCGCCGACCACGACCCAGGTCGGGACCCGGGTGTCGCCTTCGGAGTAGTACTCGCCCAGGCCGCCGCCGGCGGCCTGACGGTCCATCGAGGCTTGCCGGGCCTGATTGGCGGTGTCGTTGTAGTAGCCGATGCTCCAGCGACTCAGCCGCGAGATCGTCAGCACGGTCGCACCGCCACTAGACCACCTCACCAAGCCGGACAGGCCGCCGCCAGGCGGCCGGGGTTCGGGCGCGCCAGCGCCCGAAGCCGAGTATTGCACAACTTGTGCCAATGTGCCGGAAGTCTGTTGGGTGGGAGCGGAGCGGAGGCGGAGTGGGTGTGCTGCAAGGGGGTGGTGGTGAGGAATTGGTGCCAGTGTGTGGTGAGGGGCGGGCTTAGGGTGAGGGGGATGGAAAGAGTTGGGGTGTGGGGGACGAAGTGGAGGTGAGTGGGCTTGTGAGAGGTGAAGGGCAGGCCGGCGGCGCCGCGCGAGCGGCGTGGCCGCCGTGGGCGCCGATCCCGGCGACCTGGCGGTCGATGCGGGCGTGGCAGCGGGTCGGGGCGGACCGCAGGGCGTGGCTGGCGCAGCTGTGTGAGCAGTCAGCAGCTACGGAGCAAAGGGGGTGAGGATGGGCAAGATTTGGGCGGCGCTGGTGGCGGTGGCTGCAGAAGGCGCGGTGTTGGCGTGGCTGGTGGGCGGCCAGCTGTGGGACTGGATGAGCGCGGGGCTCAGCGCCGGCATCAGCTATTGAGGCCGGCGCTGGACCGGAGGAAAAAGAGAGCCGGCACGCTGTCTGTCACGAGGACAGGGCGTGCCGGCTCTCTTGGTGTCTGGGGTCAGGGTGCGGTGTGGACGCTGACGCGGTGGTCGAGTTTGAGCAGTCGGGCCAGTGGCGGCACGTCGCCGCCGTGGCGGGCGGCATGAGTTTCGGCGGCGGCGAGCAGGGCCGCGGTGCGGCGGTAGTCGGCGGCCAGGAAGGCGCATTGGGCGGCGAGCACGTAGGCCGCTGCGGCGATCGGCCGCGGGCCCAGGTGCGTGGCGATGCGCTCGTAAAGCGCCGCGGCGCGGGCTTCGTGGCGGTCGGCGACGCCGGCGAGGTGGCGCGCGTGCGCGCCGGTGAGCACGACGGCGGTGCGCTCGGCGAGGTCGGCGGTTGGCTCGGTGCGCTCGATGAGCGCGGTGCGCAGTGCGCTCAAGGTGTTGAGGGTGTCGGTGTGCGTCATGGCAGTCCTTTCACGGGGCGCGGTGCGCGCTGAGGGTGATGTGCGGTCGGTGGCGCCCTAGTGGGTCGGGGCGGTGGCGGCGATGAAGGCTTCGGCGTCGGCCAGGTAGTACTCGGCGTGGCGGAGCTCGTCGGGGCTGGCGTCGCCGGCGAGCAGGACGGTGACGGCGTTGTCGCGGGCCGACAGGGCGTATTGGCGGCGGCGGTGTGGGTCGTCGGCTGCGGCCACGGCGGAGTGGATGTCGGCGCGGGCGTAGGCCAGCACCGCCGTGGTGCTGGGACCGGCGTTGAGGTTGCTGGTGGGGTCGTGGTCGGTGACGGACCAGGGGTTGGCGGCGAGGGTCATGGTTGTTCTCCGTTCGTCTGCGGTATTTGCTGCGCCGGTTAGCGCTGGGGTGCAGGGGACCGGCGGGGTGGCGCGCGCAACCTCGAAGAGGCCGCGACGGGCGGAGCAGGGTTTTCGGCCCGCGCGAGCCGGCGCGCAGCGCCCTGGCGAGCTGGCATTGGGCCGAAAAGGTCACTCGGCCTGCGCAGTTCGGCGCGGGTGTGGGTTGCGCGTGACGGGGCCTCGTCGGTCACACTGGGCGACCCAGCTGAACGGTTAAAGGTGAGGGGCTACGGACCACGCCCGCCGCAGGCGGGCATCCGCCGGTCGCACCTAGTGCGCCGGCGACCGCGCACCGGAAGACACCACACCAGCCGATGCCCGCACCCTGCGCGGACACCGGCCGGGCGCGGTGGGTTAAGTGCCGGGGTGGGTGTCGGTCAGGACGCGGCGGATCAGGGCGGGCTCGATGCCCGATTCGAGGGCGGCCAGGAGCATGGCGGCCAGGGTGGGCGGTTCGTCGCCGGCGTCGGTGGCCTCGGTGATGGCGATGTCGGCGGCGATTCCGGCGCGGACGGTGTCGTTGATCAGGCAGTAGCAGACTGCGGCGATGGTGAGCGCTTCGGTGCGGGGCCGCCCGCGCAGTTGGCGGGCGATGTGGGTCCACACGTTGGTGGCGGCACGCTCGTGGTCGAGGGCGAGGTGCAGCATCGCGTCGCGGAGGGCGGGGTGGCTGGTGATGAGGATGCCGGCGCGGGTGGACAGGGTGGCGCTGATGTAGCGGCTGGCTCCGGTGAGAGCGTCGGTGATGTCCTCCATGGTGGTGGAGACCAGGACGGCGTGGTCTCCGACGGCGACGGCGGGGGCGGGGGTGATGGGGTCGAACTCGCGCACGAGGTCCTCGCGGCGGGCGGTGAGGATCGCGCCGTCGTGGATGCGCTGCGCGGTCAGCAGCGAGTCGGTGTAGGGGTAGGTGGTTCCGGTGGCTCCGGTGTCGGGGTCGATCCAGGTACCGGCGGCGGTGACGTCGCGGGTGGTGAGGCGGCGGCGGACGGTGATGCCGGCCTCGGTGAGGGAGTCGCGGATGCCGTCGAGGACCACTGCGGCGTGGTCGTCGAGCTCGGCGCTGCAGACGGCCAGGAGCAGGGCGCCGTCGTATTTGGCGGCGTTGAGGTGGCAGGTGCGGGCGAAGCTGGCAGCTTGGCTGGCGCTGATGGTGATGTCGCAGCGGATGGTGACTTTGATGATGGGGGTGCCGTCGGGCTCGGTGCCCAGCAGGTAGACCACGACGCTGTTGGTGGGGGTGAAGCCCAGCAGGGCGGGGGCAGCGGCGATGACGTCGGCGGGGGCTCCGAGTTTGATGGTCATGGTTGTTCTCCGTTCGTGTACGGGTTGGGTGCGCCGGTTAGCGCTGGGGTTGCGGGGGACCGGCGGGGTGGCGCGCGCAACCTCGAAGAGGCCGTGACGAGCGGAGCAGGGTTTTCGGCCCGCGAGCGGCAGCGAGCTTGATAGGGCCGAAAAGGTCACTCGGCCTGCGCAGTTCGGCGCGGGTGTGGGTTGCGCGTGACGGGGCCTCGTCGGTCACACTGGGCGACCCAGCTGAACGGTTAAAGGTGAGGGGCTACGGACCACGCCCGCCGCAGGCGGGCCTCCGCCGGTCGCACCTGGTGCGCCGGCGCCCGCGCACCGGAAGACACCACACCAGCCGATGCCCGCACCCTGCGCGGACACCGGCCGGTGGGTGCCGGTTAGGTGTCGGCCCGTCGTTCGGCGGCGGGGGTGTCGAGGCTGCTGATGGCCCAGGGCGCGTCGTCGTAGCCGGGCAGTTCGCCGATGAGGCGGCGTTCGAGGGCGCGGCAGAAGGAGTGGGCTTGGCTGGTGCGCCAGCCGGGGTGCTCGCAGGACTGGTATTCGTAGCAGTGCAGAGCTTTGATCAGCTCGACACCACTCCAGGTGGTGTGGCGGGGCTGCTGGTAGGCGTAGATATAGGCGTCGTCTTCGTCGTAGCGGTAGTTGACGGAGGCGGCGTTCTCGTCGACAAGCATCTGTCCGACGGTGTCGATTGCGTCGTCGGTGAGCCGGCCTTCTCGGCTGGGGTTGTCGTAGTACCAGACCAGGGGTCCGTAGGGGCTGGTGGGCCGGCTGGCGGCCCAGAGCAGGACGTGGATGTGTTCGGGGTCGACGATGAATGCGCTCATGGTGGGTTCCTTTCTGGGGGTGGGGTTAGACGAGCCCGGCGGCGGTGAGGCGGCGGCGAATGGCGGCGAGACTGACGGTGGAGTCGGTAATTCGGGCCCAGTTCTGCCAGCCGTCGATGGCCTGCTCGACGTCGTTGAAGTCGACGTCGGCTCGGCTGATGGGCAGGGTGTGTCCGTTGTCGGGGTGGTCGAACTTGGCGACGACGGCGATGAGTTGGCCGGTGTCGTCGAACCACCCGTTGCGGCGGAAGCGCAGTTGGTAGGGCCGGCTGTCGTGGTCGTCGAGGAAGTCCCAGGCCAGGCCGTAGTCGATCTCCATGGTTGTTCTCCGTTCGTGTACGGGTTGGGTGCGCCGGTTAGCGCTGGGGTTGCGGGGGACCGGCGGGGTGGCGCGCGCAACCTCGAAGAGGCCGTGACGAGCGGAGCAGGGTTTTCGGCCCGCGAGCGGCAGCGAGCTTGATAGGGCCGAAAAGGTCACTCGGCCTGCGCAGTTCGGCGCGGGTGTGGGTTGCGCGTGACGGGGCCTCGTCGGTCACACTGGGCGACCCAGCTGAACGGTTAAAGGTGAGGGGCTACGGACCACGCCCGCCGCAGGCGGGCCTCCGCCGGTCGCACCTGGTGCGCCGGCGCCCGCGCACCGGAAGACACCACACCAGCCGATGCCCGCACCCCTGCGCGGACACCGGCCGGGGGCGGCGGGTTAGTCGGTCATGGTGTTGCCGCGGTAGACGTCGCCTTCGATGTAGGTGAGCAGGTCGCCGTTGGTGTCGGCCAGGCACCAGTAGTAGGGGGCGTCGTAGCGGACGACCCGCCAGGTGTTGTCGGCTCGGTCCCAGTAGAGCTTGTCGAGGAGCTGGGTGTCGCCCCCGGAGCCGCCGAAGAAGGCGGCGCCGCTGGAGGGGTTGAAGTGTTCGTTGAGGATGGTGATGACGTCTTCGACGGTGGTGGCCTCTGCGCAGCGGGTCAGGGCGGCGTCGACGTTGGCCCAGAAGTCGTCGAGGGGGTAGGTCATGGTTGTTCTCCGTTCGTCTGCGGTATTTGCTGCGCCGGTTAGCGCTGGGGTGCAGGGGACCGGCGGGGTGGCGCGCGCAACCTCGAAGAGGCCGTGACGAGCGGAGCAGGGTTTTCGGCCCGCGCGAGCCGGCGCGCAGCGCCCTGGCGAGCTGGCATTGGGCCGAAAAGGTCACTCGGCCTGCGCAGTTCGGCGCGGGTGTGGGTTGCGCGTGACGGGGCCTCGTCGGTCACACTGGGCGACCCAGCTGAACGGTTAAAGGTGAGCAGCTACCCAAACCCACGCCCGCCGCAGGCGGGCCTCCGCGCCTCCGGGCGCGCCGGCCGACAGGGGGCGGCGGACCGGAAGACACCGCAGGCCCGCCGGTCCCGCGCGGCTGCGCGGACCCGGGCGGGCTGGTGGTTGGTCAGACCCAGAGCAGGGCGGGCACTTCGGTCCATCCGGGGCCTGGGTGCTGGGCTGCGAGGTAGATGCGGTCGCGGGCCCAGGTGGTGTGGCGTCTCTGTGTGGCGAGGCCGCCTTCGGCGGTGAGCCAGGGCAGGGGGGAGCGCCGGATGCCGTAGTCGTCGACACCGAAGCGGTCTTTGTCGAGGTACTGGCGCTTGTCGGGGTTGCAGATGTACCTGTGGGCCGGCAGTGCTGCGGGCGCTTCAGCGTTGGGGGTGACTGGCTCGTCGGGGTCGATGAGACCGGCGAAGCACACGAAATGCTGGGGTTCGACGAGCCAATACAGCGCATCCTGGTCGTCGTCGGGGTCCTCGTAGTCGCCGGCCCAGACCAGGCGGGCGCCGCCGTCGAGGGTGAGCAGTATTTCCACGGCGGTCATGAGCGGGGAGTCGGCGCGGGTGTGGGTGGACAGTTTGGGTCCGGCGCCGTAGGTGGCGGGGTTGAGGGCGGCCAGGGGTCGGCCCGTGGGGTCGACGATGACGGGGTTGAAGTATTGGCCCATGGTGGTGTCCTTAAGTTCGTAGTTGCAGTTACTTCGTGTTGTTACGTTGGGCTGTGACCCGGGTGGGTCGGGTGAGGCTGCATGGTCGTAGCCGGCCCTGGTGGTGCGGCTTGAAAGGACTGGCCGCCCGGCCTGCCTGGACTCCTCTGGCCGCTGATTGAGATCTGCGATGTGATCGCTTGTTTAAGGAAATGCTGGCGGGGTTGTCCATGGGGATCATGTTGGTAGACAGGCGAAAAGAGGGGTGATGACGACGGGCCAGGTGTGGGCTGGAGTGGATGTTGGTAAAGAGCATCACTGGGTTTGTGCGGTCGACGACAGCGGGAAGGTGGTGTTGTCGCGCCGGCTGGTCAACGACGAGCAACCGATCCGGGAGCTCGTCGCTGAAATCGACGAGCTGGCCGAGCGAGTGTCGTGGACGGTGGACCTGACCACGGTGTATGCCGCACTGGTGTTGACGGTGCTGGCCGACGCCGGCAAAACGGTCCGGTATCTGGCCGGCCGGGCGGTGTGGCAGGCCTCGGCGACCTACCGCGGTGGGGAGGCCAAAACCGATGCCAAAGACGCTCGGGTGATCGCCGACCAGGCGCGCATGCGCGGCCAGGACTTGCCCGTTCTGCATCCCGATGATGACTTGATCAGCGAGTTGCGGATGCTCACCGGCCATCGCGCCGACCTGGTGGCCGACCGCACCCGCACGATCAACCGGCTGCGCCAGCAACTCGTCGCGGTCTGCCCGGCCCTGGAACGAGCCGCCCAACCGAGCCAAGACCGTGGCTGGGTGATACTGCTGGCGCGCTACCAGCGTCCCAAAGCGATTCGACAAAGCGGTGTTTCGCGGCTGACCAAAGTCTTGACCGATGCCGGTGTGCGCAACGCCGCCTCGATCGCGGCGGCTGCGGTGGCTGCAGTGAAAACCCAGACGATGCGCCTGCCCGGCGAAGAGGTGGCCGCCGGGTTGATCGCTGATCTGGCGCGGGAGGTGATCGCCCTCGATGACCGCATCAAGACCACCGACGCCGACATCGAGGGCCGATTTCGCCGCCATCCACTCGCCGAGGTGATCACCAGCATGCCCGGCATAGGATTTCGGCTGGGCGCCGAATTCCTCGCCGCCGTTGGTGATCCCGCGCTGATCGGATCGGCTGACCAACTCGCGGCCTGGGCCGGCCTGGCGCCAGTGTCTCGAGACTCCGGAAAGCGCACCGGACGACTGCACACCCCCAAGCGTTACAGTCGCCGACTGCGCCGAGTCATGTACATGTCGGCGTTGACCGCGATCCGCTGCGACCCAGATTCCAAGGCCTATTACCAGCGCAAACGAGACGAAGGAAAGCGGCCGATCCCCGCCACCATCTGCCTGGCGCGACGGCGCACCAACGTTCTCTACGCCCTCATCCGTGACAACCGGACCTGGCAACCTGATTCACCCCCGGTCACCGCCGCGGCTTGACTTCTTCATTGAGAGTCCTTTCAAGGATGGGTGATGGATGAGCTGGGGTGGTGATCGGGCCCCGCGCCGGGGCGGGGCCCGATCGGGTGGTCAGGACCGATCAATGGCTGCGGTGAGTTCGTCGGTGGACACGGGGTTCCAACCCACCGAGGCGACGGCCCAGGCGGTTTCGCCGATGACTACGACGTCGCCGACGGACAGGCTGCGGTGTCCGGCGTGGCGCCATCCGGTGGCCCAGGTGGTGGTGGGTTCGCAGTTGAGCTCGTCGAAGATGTGCTCGAGTGCGGCGCTGATGGCGGTCTGCTGTGGTCGGGTGTCGGTGGGGATGGGCAGGTTGAAAGTTGCGGCGGCGCGCAGCCGCGCGGGTGCGGCGCGGTTGAAGCCGAGGAAACTTGCGGGGGCCTCGTTGAGGTACACGGTGGTGGGCACGGTGGGTGTGGCGGTGGTGGTGGTCATGATGTTCTCCCGTTTCTCGTGGTGAGTGGTGCGCCGGTCAGCGCTGGGGAGCGGTCAATCGGGTGAGGGTGGGCGGTCAACCCCGAAGAGCCGGCGGCGCACGGAGCAGGGTTTTCGGCCCGCGAGCGGCAGCGAGCTTGATAGGGCCGAAAAGGTCACTCGGCCTGCGTAGTTCGGCGTCGGTGTGGGTTGATCCGGTCGGGCCCCCGGCCGATTAGGCTGCGACCCCTGCTGACGGTTAAAGGTGAGTAGCTACCCAACCCACGCCCGCCGCAGGCGGGCATCCGGCGCCCGCCAGGGCGGCCGCTGCTGCTGGTGAGGTGTGATCCCGGAAGACGCCGGTAGCCCGGTCCCCGCGCGAGGCGGGGCCGGGCCGGCGGCGCTGCGCTTAGGCGTGCTGCATCCAGGTTCGGATGGTGTCGAGCAGGTCGGTGGTGGTGCTGGTGTCGACGACGGTGATGGGGGCCGTGGCTCCTGCGGGATTGCGGTAGGTGCCCTGGGCCCGCTCGGCGGCGATGTCGTCCCAGGTGATCTGTCCGACGCGGTTCTGGGCTTCGATCATGGCGTCGAGGAGGCAATCGACGGGCTGGTCGATGGTGGCGATGCAGTCGGTGGTGATGATGGCGGTGGTGATGGACATGACGTTTCCCCTTTCGGTGCGCTGCCGGTCAGCGCTGGGGAGCGGTCAATCGGGTGAGGGTGGGCGGTCAACCCCGAAGAGCCGACGGCGCACGGAGCAGGGTTTTCGGCCCGCGAGCGGCAGCGAGCTTGATAGGGCCGAAAAGGTCACTCGGCCTGCGGAGTTCGGCGTCGGTGTGGGTTGATCCGGTCGGGCCCCCGGCCGATTAGGCTGCGACCCCTGCTGACGGTTAAAGGTGAGTAGCTACCCAACCCACGCCCGCCGCAGGCGGGCATCCGTCGGTCGCACCTAGTGCGCCGGCGCATCGGGGCCGCAGCGCCGGGCTCGACGATGAACGAGGGCACCACGCCAGCGTCGCTCGCTGACGGGTGCCCTCGGGTGCGACTGGTTACTGCTCCGGTGGCGCTGCGTCGGCCAGGGTGGCGAGGTCGAATTCCAGGTCGCGGTCTCCGACGGTGACGACGATGCGCGCGTTGGCGCCGGCGGCGGCGACGTAGCTGGACAGGGTGGACAGCAGAAGGTCGTGTTGGCGTTCGACTTTGGACACCGCGGCTTGTCCGACTCCCAGGCGTCGGGCGAGTTCGACTTGGGTGAGGTCGGCGGCGCGGCGGATCAGCGCCAGGTTCATGGCGTAGGCGCGGTCGTCCTCGCGCATCTGCTGGCGGATGTGGGCGACGCGCTCGGCGCGGTCGGGGTCGGCGAGCAGCTTCTTGAGGCGGGCCCCGCCGCGATCTTCAACAGTCATGATTGGGTGTCCTTTCTGCGTTTCCAGGTCTCGATGGCGGCGTCGGCTCGGGTTCCGACGCTGTTGTAGAAGGCGTTTCCGATGCGGGCTTTGTCGCCGGCGAAGAGGGCGATGACGGCGTGTTCGTCGTCGGGGAACCACACGATGAGCCGCACGGCGATGTCGGGGTCGTAGGGGTGGGCCAGTCGCCAGACGGGATAGGTCTTGGATTGACGAACGCGGCGCAGGTGGGCGGTGTCTTCTTCGGGTGCGTCGGTGAGTTCTTGGAGGTGCTGCAGTTGTGCGGTGATGTAGTCGAGTCGGCGGGCGCTGATCGGGTCGTTGTGGGCGTGATCTTCAAGCCGATCGAGCCAGGTGTTGAACTCGTCGGACCAGTCGATCAACATACGTTGATACTACTCTGAGGGAATACGCCTTGCAACGCATATTGTGGGTGTTGTGGAGCGGTTCGCATTGTCGGGCCTCCGTGGTCGAGATGTGTTGGTGCAGAGCTGTTGTCTGGACTGCGGAGCCGGGCCCACCAGGTGGCGGTGGGCCCGGCCCCTGACGTCTCAGGTGCGTTCGTCCTCGATGACGCGGTGAGCGATGTGGTAGGCGGCTCGGGTGTTGCGCAGGCTGTCGGACAGGAACGAAGCGATGTCGTCGCCTTGGGGGTTCTCGGCGAACTCGGTGTCGTAGACGTGTGTGCTGGTCAAGGTGGCCAGCGCCTGCTGTGCGCGGGTGAGGGCGTTGATGGCGTCGACCAGGCTGCCGTCGAGGGCCAGGCGGCCTCGGTCGATCTCGATTGCCCAGTCGGCCTGCCAGTCGGCGTCGTTGCTGTTGGTCATGGTGGGTCCTTAAGTTCGTAGTTGCAGTTACTTCGTGTTGTTACGTTGGGCTGTGACCCGGGTGGGTCGGGTGAGGCTGCATGGTCGTAGCCGGCCCTGGTGGTGCGGCTTGAAAGGACTGGCCGCCCGGCCTGCCTGGACTCCTCTGGCCGCTGATTGAGATCTGCGATGTGATCGCTTGTTTAAGGAAATGCTGGCGGGGTTGTCCATGGGGATCATGTTGGTAGACAGGCGAAAAGAGGGGTGATGACGACGGGCCAGGTGTGGGCTGGAGTGGATGTTGGTAAAGAGCATCACTGGGTTTGTGCGGTCGACGACAGCGGGAAGGTGGTGTTGTCGCGCCGGCTGGTCAACGACGAGCAACCGATCCGGGAGCTCGTCGCTGAAATCGACGAGCTGGCCGAGCGAGTGTCGTGGACGGTGGACCTGACCACGGTGTATGCCGCACTGGTGTTGACGGTGCTGGCCGACGCCGGCAAAACGGTCCGGTATCTGGCCGGCCGGGCGGTGTGGCAGGCCTCGGCGACCTACCGCGGTGGGGAGGCCAAAACCGATGCCAAAGACGCTCGGGTGATCGCCGACCAGGCGCGCATGCGCGGCCAGGACTTGCCCGTTCTGCATCCCGATGATGACTTGATCAGCGAGTTGCGGATGCTCACCGGCCATCGCGCCGACCTGGTGGCCGACCGCACCCGCACGATCAACCGGCTGCGCCAGCAACTCGTCGCGGTCTGCCCGGCCCTGGAACGAGCCGCCCAACCGAGCCAAGACCGTGGCTGGGTGATACTGCTGGCGCGCTACCAGCGTCCCAAAGCGATTCGACAAAGCGGTGTTTCGCGGCTGACCAAAGTCTTGACCGATGCCGGTGTGCGCAACGCCGCCTCGATCGCGGCGGCTGCGGTGGCTGCAGTGAAAACCCAGACGATGCGCCTGCCCGGCGAAGAGGTGGCCGCCGGGTTGATCGCTGATCTGGCGCGGGAGGTGATCGCCCTCGATGACCGCATCAAGACCACCGACGCCGACATCGAGGGCCGATTTCGCCGCCATCCACTCGCCGAGGTGATCACCAGCATGCCCGGCATAGGATTTCGGCTGGGCGCCGAATTCCTCGCCGCCGTTGGTGATCCCGCGCTGATCGGATCGGCTGACCAACTCGCGGCCTGGGCCGGCCTGGCGCCAGTGTCTCGAGACTCCGGAAAGCGCACCGGACGACTGCACACCCCCAAGCGTTACAGTCGCCGACTGCGCCGAGTCATGTACATGTCGGCGTTGACCGCGATCCGCTGCGACCCAGATTCCAAGGCCTATTACCAGCGCAAACGAGACGAAGGAAAGCGGCCGATCCCCGCCACCATCTGCCTGGCGCGACGGCGCACCAACGTTCTCTACGCCCTCATCCGTGACAACCGGACCTGGCAACCTGATTCACCCCCGGTCACCGCCGCGGCTTGACTTCTTCATTGAGAGTCCTTTCAGTGGGTGGATGGGGCCGGGCCCGCCTGGTGGTGGCGGGCCCGGCCGCAGATCGGTTATGCGGCGACGGGTTCGGTGGTGAGCACGTCGTCGATGGCCTGGTGGAGGTCGTCGTAGGCCAGGGCCAGGGGTGCGTGGTCGATGGTGAGGGTCCACATCGGTTCGTCGCCGATTCCGGCGGTCAGGGTGTAGGTGTGGGCGCCAGTGGCGCGGTAGGACCAGGTGCCGGGCACGGCGTGGAAGGTCAGGTCGCCGTCCCGGACTTTCTGGATGCGGGTGTCGGGGGTGGTGTCGAGGTCGGGTGAGGTGGCTTCGATGGCGGCCAGGAGTCCGTAGTCGTCGTTGGCGAGCAGGACGAGGTGGTGTCCCTGTTCGGGGCTGTACTCGTGGACGGTGGTCAGCTGGATCGGTCCGTGGTTGTGGTGCAGGTTCCGGGTGATGCCGTACTGCTGGTGCTGGATGCGGTCGGCGGCTTCGGCGAGAAGGTCGAAGGCGAGTTCGAATGCGTGGTCCATTGTTGTTCTCCGTTTCTCGTGGTGAGTGGTGCGCCGGTCAGCGCTGGGGAGCGGTCAATCGGGTGAGGGTGGGCGGTCAACCCCGAAGAGCCGACGCCGGACGGAGCAGGGTTTTCGGCCCGCGAGCGGCAGCGAGCTTGATAGGGCCGAAAAGGTCACTCGGCCTGCGTAGTTCGGCGTCGGTGTGGGTTGACCGGTCGGGCCCCCGGCCGATTAGGCTGCGACCCCTGCTGACGGTTAAAGGTGAGTAGCTACCCAACCCACGCCCGCCGCAGGCGGGCATCCGGCGCCCGCCAGGGCGGCCGCCAGCACGCGGTGGGTCGCTGTAGGGCGGCCGGCCACCGGTGGATGTCGCGGTGGCCGGCTCGCCGGGACAGTGTTTTTAGATGAGCCCGATGAATCCGGACCCGATGGTGTTGGCCTGGGCCGTCCGTGCTTCGACGTCCTGGTCGATCTCCTCGCGCGCCTCGGCGACCATGATGGCCAGGCCGGGGGGAGCGTCAGCGGTGATCGGCTCGTCGGGGTCGGCGTAAAAGTCCCAGCAGGAGGCGACGTATCGGCCGTCGGGGGCGACGACGGTGTAGCCGTAGACCTCGCCGTTGGCCCAGGCGTCGTAGGCGGCCACGGTGCCACGTGTGTAGTCCAGGGGTGCTGTCGCGTCGGCGGGCGCCCAGGCCAGACCGTCGATGCTGCGGTAGCGGTCGGCGCTGGGCTCGGCGGTGCCGTAGCGGTCGCCGCTGCGGGTGACTTCCAGGATGCCGGTGAGTCCGCGGGTCAGCCACAGGTAGCGGCAGAGGGCGGCCGCGGACCGGTACTCATGGTCGTTGAGGGAGTCATTGGCGGCGGTGTGCTGGCGCAGCAGGGCGGCGACGTCATGGGCGGCGTCGCCCAGTTGAGCGCTGATGGTGCGGGCGGTGCCGAGATAGACGAATCCGCCGTCGTCGCTGTAATCGGGTGCGGCGGCGTCGATGTCGTAGTACAGGGCGATGACGTAGGTGCCGGCGGTGGTGGGTACGGCGATCTTGTCGAACGGGTCAAACATGGTGGGTCCTCACTGTTGGTGACCGGCGGTGCGCCGGTCAGTGCGGGCGCGTCATGGACCGTGGGGTGGGGCGGGTCAACCCCGCAGAGGCCGCACCGGGACGGAGCAGGGTTTTCGGCGTGCGCGAGCCGGGCGCGACAGCGCCTTCGGCGAGTTGGCAGCGCCGAAAAGGTCACTCGGCCTGTGCAGTTCGGCGCGGGTGTGGGTTGAGCCGGCTCGGGGTCCTGCGGTCAGGCTGGGCGGCTGCTGACAGGTAGATAGGTGACGGGTTACGGATATCGGACGTTCGCCAAGCGCCCCGGAGGGGTGCTGCGGCGGGCGGCTAGGACCGGAGGAAAAGGGGGGCCCGGTCACCCTGCGGTGGGTGACCGGGCCCGCGGTGCTGAGTTTTAGTCCCAGCTGGCGGCGATGGTGTCGATGGCGTCGGGGATCGAGGAGTGCGGGATCGCTTCGGAGAGGCGGTCGAGCTCGTCGGCGGTGAGGGCGCGCCCGGCCCAGCTGCTGGCTTGTTCGGCGGTGATGAGCTCGGCGGGTGCGTCGAGGGCGTCGGCGAGCATCGTGAGCAGTTCGGCGCCGGTGGGGAGCGGCAGATTGTCGGCGTGGTCGCGGAGCCGGGCGCATTCCTTGGGCTGGCTGCAGGCGCATTCGGAGTTGGTGGCGCTTAGATCGCGGTAGGTGCTGTCGAGCGGGTGGCCGTCGACGCTGGGGCCGTCGACGATCCAGCGGGTGCCGTCGTCGGAGAGCCGTAGGTGCACTGCCACGGTCTGTTCGATGAAATGTGTTGCTGGAGGGTCAATCTGGTTGTAGTAGTGGGCGTTTCCGTCGCGTCGCAGGGGTGTCGTCTCGCCTGCGGGGGTGGTGGCGTGCTCGCTCATTGTCGGGTCCTTTCGGTGGTGCGGGAGGGGAGGTGCCGGCGGCCGCGGTGGGTTGGCGGCGGCCGGCGTGGTGTGGGTGTTAGGCGCTACGGGTGCCGCGGCGCCGCCGGGACGGTGCGGGTGCGGGTTCGAGGAACTCGGCGATGTGGGTGGTGGCGGAGTCGATGCCGGCGAAGCGGGGGTGCTCGGTGTCGAGGTCGTCGGTGCGGAGCTGCCATAGGGGTGCGCCGTCGAGGCGGTATTCGGGGCGCAGCTGGTAGAGGTGGCGGCCAACAGCGGCGTAGCTCCAGGGGTCCAGCGGGTTGATCGGTTCATCGGTGACGACGGGTGCGGTGTGGGTCCAGAGCAGGCCGCCGCCGCGGAAGTGGCGGGTGCGTGCGGAGATGGAACGGCCGAGGTCGGGGTGTGCGGCGCTGGATTCGGCGCTGGCCTGCAGGACTCCCTGGGGGTCTCGGGCCCAGACCTGGGCGGTGGAGCCCCAGGTGTGGTTGCGGCGGTGCGCGGTGATGGTCAGCCCGTCGGGGTGCAGTTCCTCGTGGCCGGGTTCGACGAAGTAGAGCAGGTCGGTGGCGATGGCGGCGAGGCGTTCGCCCAGCCAGTAGGTGTGGCGGCCGCCGGCGAGGAGGTCGGTGTGGGTGGTCATGGTTGTTCTCCGTTCGTGTACGGGTTGGGTGCGCCGGTTAGCGCTGGGGTTGCGGGGGACCGGCGGGGTGGCGCGCGCAACCTCGAAGAGGCCGTGACGAGCGGAGCAGGGTTTTCGGCCCGCGAGCGGCAGCGAGCTTGATAGGGCCGAAAAGGTCACTCGGCCTGCGCAGTTCGGCGCGGGTGTGGGTTGCGCGTGACGGGGCCTCGTCGGTCACACTGGGCGACCCAGCTGAACGGTTAAAGGTGAGGGGCTACGGACCACGCCCGCCGCAGGCGGGCCTCCGCCGGTCGCGCCTAGTGCCCCGGCGACCGCGCACGGCGAAGACACCGCACCGCGCCGGTGTGGTGTGCGGGGGTTACGGCGTAAAGGGGTGGGGGCTGTCGTGGTGCAGGCAGGCGAGGAGCTCGGCGGTGCCGGTGTGGTCGGGGCTGCCGTCGACGGCATGGCCGGTCTGGATGATGGCGGCGATGTCGGCTCCGAGGTGCAGTGTGTAGCGCGGCCATTCGTCATCGCCGGCGCGGGCGATCAGGGCCGCGGTGGCGGCCGTGAGCCGGATGCGTGCGTGGGCGGGGTTGTCGCCGAGACCGATGATGGTCTGCTCGCTGCGGTGGCCGCTGCTGGTCACTGCCCAGGTGATGGTCATGTTCTGATGATCGCCGCCAGGAGGCGGTGGCGGGAGGGGCCGCACTCCCGGTTGTGGATAAGTGCGGCCCCTGTGGATCACCGGGTCGGGCGGTAGCTGGCGTCGGTGGGATCGAAGCGGTGTTGGTCTTCAGCGCTGCGACCGCGTGCGTTGCCGCTCGGCAGCGCGGCGGGCGCGGTTGTGCAGGGTGTCGATCCAGGCGTGCGCGGTGCGGGCGGATTGGCCGTGGTCCTGGGCGGCGCAGGATTGGACCGCTTGGCCAGCGCGGGCGGCGATGCGCAGATCGACGCTGACCGGGGTGGAGGTACGGCCGGGGCTCATCACGGCTGGTCCCATCCGGGCTGGGCGGCCGCTTCGGCGCGTCGCCACAGTTCGGCGAGGTCGTCGCGGGCGGTGCTGATGTGGGTGGTGAGGTCGGCACGGTCGGCGCCACTGTCGGCCATCTGCTGCATGCGGATTCCGTGTTCGCGCACCGCACGGCGGTACGCCTCGTCGAGCACGTCGCGCGCGTGGTTGGCTGCTGCGGCGGCGCTGACGGTGTGGGTGTAAAGGTCGGCCAGATGCAGGGCCAGTCGGTGGTGTTGGCCGGCGGTCGGGGGGCGAGTGGGGTCCAGCGACTGGGTGGCGGCGTGTTGGCGACCGTAGGCCAATACGGTGACCGGATCGGGGTCGCGGCGGGCGTCGGTGACGCGGCGGATGATCTCGTAGACCCAGCGGTTCATGGGCCGCCAGATGGCGGTGTCGGGGATGAGGTCGCAGAACGTGCGCGCTCGGGTGTAGGGCATCCACAGCAGGGCTCCGAGGAGCTGATTTTCCGGCTCCCAGCGTGCGGCGATGGTTTCGCCGCTCGGCTCAGCGCTGAGCTCGAAGTCTTCGGTGGCCGCCCGGTCGGTGTCGTTGTCGGGGACGACGTGCAGTGGGGCGCGGTGCGCGGCGGTCATGATGCGGTGGCCCCCCAGATCAGCAGGGCATACCACCAGGTCAGGGCGCTGGCTTGGTCGGTGGTGGTGGCGGTGGGCAAAGCGGCGTGCACGGCGGCGGCCAGCTCGGCGGGGCTGGGGTGGGTACCGGCCTGGCTCAGGGCGTGATGGCGCAGTGTCTCCAGAACATGCTGATCGGGTGCGGTGGGCAGCTCGACTCCGGCCAGCTGTGCGGCTTCGCGCCAGAGTGTGCCAGCGGTGAACCAGCAGTGCCCTTCGGCGCGGGCGGCGGTGAGGACCGCCAGCGGGTAGCGCGCTCCGGGGTCGGTGTCGGACCCGTGGTGCCAGGTGTCGTGGTGGTCGGTGATCCATCGCTGCGCGGCGACGGCGGCGTGGTAGGTGGCGGTCTCGCTGGCTTCGTGACCGGCAGGGGCGATGGTGGCGTGTCCCGTGTGATGCGGCCTGGTGGCGCGGCTGTCGGGTTCGGCCAGGGCGAGCAGCTCGTAGCGGGTGGTGTCGGGGTGCGTGGGCAGCGGCCGCAGGTAGTAGTCGGCGCCGATGACGTAGTTGATGAGGCTGCGGTGAGCGTCGTCGCGGTCGGGGTGGTCGGTGGTGGTGACCGACCGGCCATGGTGGTCGATGGATAGCTGGTACATCGTGGGTCTCCTGTCGTGGTCAAAGGTGATCAGGCGCTCAGCGGGTGGGCTTTGCTGACCTCAGCTATGCGGTCGGGCCGGAAACCGGACCAGTGCTGTCCGCCGGCCACCACGACGGGGGCCTGCAGGTAGCCCAGTCCCATCACGTAGTCGCGGGCGTCGCTGTCGACGGTGATGTCGACTTTCGCGTAATCCACACCTGCTTTGTCCAATGCCCGGAAGGTCGCGTTGCATTGCACACAGGCGGGCTTTGTGTAGACGGTGATGGCGGTCATTTCTCACTCCTTAACGGTTGTCACGAATTGCTGTTATCTATTTCGATTATATCGGCATTTCGGCGTGTCAGGCAACATTTATCGGGCTATTTGTGGGTAAGCTGTGACCTTTTTTGACCGGGCGCAAACCAGCGCGTAATTACGCTGAAGGCAACCCGTTCCGCCGGTATGGCTCTGGCCGGTATCGAACCCTCGAATCGGTCGTAACATGCCTTCGCACACTCCTGTTCAGCCTTGGTGCTGCCTGTTCTTTGGCGCTTTCTCGCATCAATGTCATGGCCGGGCGTAGGGCCCAGCGCAGTGCACAGGTCCGGACGGAAAGTTTTCCCCGTGAGCGTCTTTTGCGAGCGGATTCGTGGAAACGTTTCCGGGCCGTTAGGCCGTATCCGTGGCCTTGCGCGGAGCGGGCCGCCGGCCACAATTGATAAAAGAGAAAGCGGTCAGAAAAATAATTCAGTAGCGCCGTCAGGCGCTTCCGCTGCACTGGTCGCGGCGATGTCGATTTCGTGGATGAAATGCGCGACCATGGTCCTGCTGATGGCGGTCCCGAGCGGGAGGTGGGACCGGCGCTGACCGGCCCCACCTCCCGACGCGGGGGCTAGTCGTCCTCGGCGGGCTCGGACTGCTCGGTCAACGAGTCATAGAGTGCATCGGCGGTTTGCTCGCCGAGGATGACGCGCTCAATGTCGGCCAGCGGGTAGCCGTTGTCGGCCAGGAAGCGCAGCAGCTCGGCGGCTCCGACGTAGTGGCCCCAGCCGCTGCCTCGCCAGGCGTCCTTGCCGGTACGGGCTTCCAGTGCACCGAGCACCAGCGCCAGCGTGATCACCTGGGCGCGTCCGTCGCCGGTGGCGGGCAGCTCGGCCACCATCTTCGTCACTGCTGTCGAGTCGCTGCCCCCGAGCAGCTCGGCGCTGATCTGCCCGCCGTGGTGTTCCTCGATCAGGCGCACGTCGCGGGTGAGGCAGCTCGCCACGAACATCGCCGCACCCTTGGGGGCGGTCTTGCGGGCGAGGATCTTGTCGGTGATGAACTGGCGACGCACCTGCTGGGCGGCTTCGCCGAGCTTGTTGAGCGCGATGACCTTGCGCCGCTCGCGGCGCGCCGCTTCGGCTGCTGCGGCCTCCCGCGCTTCGGCGTCCTGGTCGCTGGAGTCATCGGCGTGGTGGTCGCTGTCCTCGCGGGCGAGGGCTTCCACGCGCTTAGCCAGTGATTCGCACAAGACCAGTCCGGCGGCGGCGTAGTCGGTGCACAACCAATCTGCCTCCCACACAACCACTTCGGTGACCGAGCTGGGGTCGCGCTTGCCCTCGGCAACCGTGGCACTGAATCGAGCGTGCCAGTCGATGTCGTGGGCGTCGACCGGTTCGCCGGTCTCGGTGTCGACGTAGCCTTCGACTTCGGTCAGGCAGACCGCCCAGTGTGCAGGGTCGGTGACATGCTCGTCGGTGGCAGCCTCGCCCTCGGGGGTGCGCAGGTAGCGCAGTTCCACGCAGGTCGTGTCCCCGTAGGCGGGGAAGTCCTCGACCACGGTGTATCCCTGCTCGGTGTAGCTGGCGGCAGCTTCCTGGTAGGCCTGTTGGGCGGCGCGGTCCTGGCGGATTTCGGCGACCCGATGCTCGAATCGGTTGGTTCCGGCCACTTCGAGCAGACGCATGATGGCGTCGGGGTCGTCATCGAACTCGCTGAGCACTGCGGCCTCTGACAGCGACAGTTGCCCCGCGTCGAGTGCCTCCATCGCGGCCTGCGATCCGGCGGCGGTTGCCACGGATTTGACCGTGTCGCGCCCGATGGACAGCTTCTTGGCGACCTTGGTCACGGAGGCTCCGGCGTCGAGCATCTGCTGGATGCCGCGTGCCCGCTGGGCCTCGGTGAGTTCGCGGCGTCGGTCGTTCTCCACGATCTGCTCGGAGACCCGTTCGACCACCTGGGCCTTGTCGTCGGTCGCACCGGCTGGGCGCACGTAGACCGGGACGCTGGTCAGACCAGCCTCGCGTGCGGCCAGGGTGCGTCGCTGTCCGGCGCGCACCCGCACCACGCCGTCGTGTCCGCGCACCGCTGCGATGGGGTTGAGCACGCCGTGCTCTTTGATGCTGGCGACGAAATCACCGTCGAGTGCGGCGTCGTCGCGGACGTTGGTTTCCAGCTCCAACGTGTGCGGGTCGAGGTGTTCGAGGGTGCCTGCCGCCGCGACCTGTGCGTTGGTGTCGTTGTCGGTGACGGTGGTGGTGTTCTCGCTCATGGTGATGGTGCCCTTTCATCGATGGGGTGAGTGGGCGGTGGCCGCCCGTTCTTTTTGCCTTCTGGCACTGAAGATTTGGGCCGGCATCAGGGCCGTGGAGTGCAAAGGTCCGGGCGCAAAATTCTTCGCGCGAGCGCAGCGAGCCTCGAAAGAAATTTGCGAGCCCTTGGGCCCGGAGCGCAGCGGAGGCCGTGGCCTTGCACGCAGCGGGCCGCCGGCCATAATCGAAAGCCAGAAGGCAAATAAACTAGCGCCGGGGCCCGCAGGGACCCGGTGTCAGCAGCGCCGCAGGCGCTTCCGCCTGTGCAGTTCCCCGATGGCATCGGTGCGGGTCGGTCAAGCCGTGGCCGTCTTGCCCGATGTTCCTGCATGGCAGTGCCTTTCGGGATCGTGGGTGATGGGGTGGTCTGGCCCGCGGGACGGGCCAGACCACCCCAGGGGTTAGAGGGTTTGCAGCATCCGGAAGGCGTTGGTCTTCAGGTTCTGAGCGGTGCTGCCGCCGGTGACTGCGCGCAGGGCCCGCACCGACTTCGGATCTCCTGCGGCGCGGACCTTGCTGTAGTGGTCGACGTACTCGGTGACCGCGTTGTAGGCCGCCCACCGGGTGCCGGCGATCGGGGCGACGGTGGGGCTGGACACCCACAGTTTGACGATTGCGTTGGCGGTGTCGCGGCGGTTGCGGGCCGTGGTCTTGGACTCGGCGCCGTCGACGTCGACGAGGTCGCCGGCGAAACGGCGCATCTGGTCGAGGTCCATGGGGGCGGCGTAGAGGGCGGCTGCTTCCTGCTCGAACGCTTCGACGTAGCGCCAGCTCAACTTGAGTGCTCGTCGGGCCTCCTGCAAGGCGACGGCGGCCCCGCCGGTGTGGCTGATGCCGAAGCTGGCCGCCGCGCGTGCGATGGCCGCGCTTTGGGTGTTGGCGCATACGATGCGCACCGGCGTCACCAGGAAGCGGAACTTGCTGGACCCGTCGTGAGAGTTCAGCGCGGCCAGGTAGAAGTCGGTGCGGTCCTTGGTGCCGTCGATCCCGTCGAACACCATGGATTCGGGCAGCTTCATCGTCACGAACGTTTCGCGCCCGCCGCGTAGCGCCCCGGCCGTCTCGTAGACCGCACCGCTTTCTCCGGTGAGCGCGTCGAGCAGGTCACACGATGCTTCGTTTTGCATCGGCTCGTACTTGTTGCCGACCACGCCGAGCACATCGAGGGCTCCGGTGATGGGGTTGGTGCGCACGGTGGCCCACTGGTCGGGCACTGCCAGCGGCGCGGGTGTGGTGACACCGGTTTCGCTGATCACCGGCTCCTGGGGGACAACCAGCGCCATTTTGCGGACGTTCCAGTTGGCCAGGTGGGCGGCGTGCAGAGCCTCGCGAGCGGTCATAGCGTGGCCAACCTGCTGGCCGAGTTGGTGCCAGGCGTCGGTACGCGAGTCGGCGAAGCTGACTTTGCCTGCGGTCTGATCGAGTTCGTGAGCCATGGTGGGTTCCTTTCGGGAGGTGAGTGGGCGGTGGCCGCCCGTTCTTTTTGCCTTCTGGCACTGGAGATTTGGGCCGGTAGAGGGCCGTGGAGTGCAAAGGTCCGGGCGGGGCAGGTCCCGGGTGAGCGCAGCGAACGTTTGTGGGGGAGCTGCCCCGAGCCTGTGGGCCCGCAGCGCAGCGGAGGCCGTGGCCTTGCGCGGAGCGGATCGCCGGCCACAATCGGAGGGCCAGAAAGGCAAACTTCGGTGGGTCGGCGGCCCCGCAGGGGCCGGCGAATCAACTGCAGCGCCGCCAGGCGCTTCCGCTGTGGATATGCACCGCCCCGGTAGCCTGGGTTGATGTCGTCGTGTGAGAGTGCGCTGGTCGATGCGTTGACGCGGCCGGTCCAGGGGCCGGTGTCGGCGCCGGTGCTGACCTGGGTGGTCACCGGCGTGTGGCCGCGCCCGGTGATGCCGTTCGACACCGCCTTTGCGCAGCCGGCCTGGTCGGACCCGCTGGGGCTGTAGCTGGCGTGCCCGACGGCGGGTGTCAGAACAGCGCGACATCGCCGGCCACCTCGGCGAACCAGCGCTCGAAGTGGGGTCTGGCCTTGTCCGCAACGACGGCCGGGCAGGCGACATAGAACCGCTCTGCCCATGGCGGCGTCTCACCGCGGCGCACCGCGATGCTGCGTGCGATGCCGTCGTTGCCGGTGTGCAGCTGCCCGGGCATGCCCAGTAGTGCGGCTGCCATCTCGGCGCGAGATCCACGATCAAGCCGGCGCACTGACCGGGCGATGACCGGCCTGGTTCCGGTCCCGCGAACCTTGGCCACCCGGCGCACTTCGTAGATCGCGTGCTCGGTGTCGTCGAGGCGGCGGTGGAACAGGTCAAGGACATCGGTCAGACCAGCAGCAGCAACATCGTCGTAGAGGCGGCCAGTCGGGCGCAGGGTTTGCTTGTCGTTGATACAGACCGCGACGTGTTCGATGAACAGGGCCAGCGCTCCGGCTGCGGGATCAGCGGCGTAACGCTGCAGCGTCGACTGCACGCCTCGTGCCGAACTCAGCGCGAAAGGACAATAGCTGCAGGCACTTTTGAGCCATCTGCGGCCCGTGAGGTTGTAGACAAAAGTGTCGCAGTCAGCTCTCGTCCAACCCCATTGGATCAGGGGGTAGCGGCCGGTTCGGGCTGCTGTGTTGTAGGCGGCGTCGCGCTCGGCGCGGCCCGTCTCGTCGACCTCGAAGCCGACGTAATGCTGATAGGGCTGACCGCCGGTCAGTCGGGCGATCACCGGGTCGAGGACCGCGCCCTTGGCTCGGGCGCTGCATTTGCGGGCACCGCCGCGCTGCGGCAGGGTGCCGGCGGTGAGCATCTCCGTCGACAGCGCGTAGGCCCCCTCGACGAAGAGTCGGTCCGGTTCGGTGGTGTCGCTGAAGGTGGTGATGCCCTCGCCGGCGGCGGTGGTGAGCAGCTGGTGGCGGCCGACCTGGACGAACCGGACCCGGTGGCGACGCAGCTCGGGGAGCACGTAGCGCTCGACGTCGGCCCCGGTGGCACTGAACTCGTCTCCGGTCATGGCGGTGATGACCACCAGGTCGGATAGGTCGAAGTCGCGGCTGGACGGGTCGGTGAGCCAGCGCAGTAGGACCGCCGTGCTGTCCAATCCGAGGCCATACGACAGCACATGCCGGGGGTGGCGGCGTGTGCTGGTGTCGTCGCTGAAGAGGCTGGCCTGTTCATGGTGTGCCTGGGTGCTCATCGTGGGTCTCCCGCCCGTTCTTTTTGCCTTCTGGCACTGGAGATTTGGGCCGGTAGAGGGCCGTGGAGTGCAAAGGTCCGGGCGGGGCAGGTCCCGGGTGAGCGCAGCGAACGTTTGTGGGGGAGCTGCCCCGAGCCTGTGGGCCCGCAGCGCAGCGGAGGCCGTGGCCTTGCGCGGAGCGGATCGCCGGCCACAATCGGAGGGCCAGAAAGGCAGAACCACAGGCAAGGCCCGGGGCGTGTGTCGGGTACGGGCCAGCCCCGGGCACGGCAGTGCCATCTCCCCGACTGGAGTGCAGCTGGTGTGAGTGGGGGAAATCTTTGCAGATCAGCGGTGTGCCGCGCCCTTAGGATCGCTGGTATGCCCGACTTCGATGTGCAAGTTGATATCAATTACCTGGCCAAGGTGGTCACCGAGGTTCGCGACCTCGCCGAGACCGTCCGCACGTACGGCCGCGCCGGGGCATCCACCATCGCCGCCGCCACACCGACGGCACTGCACGTGATAGCCGCCTACCTCGAATCGGAGATGCGCAGCTGGGCTCACACCGATGGCACGCATGCGCGGCTGTTCAACGAGAAGCTCGGCGGGGAGGCCATCCGGTTTCCCGAATTGCGGGCGGTGTTGACCTATGTGACGCCGTCTCCGGTGAGCCGCGAGGTGCAACAGGCCGAACTACGGGCCGCCGGCGCCCGCCTCAGGGCGGTGGCGCAGGAGTTGCCCTCACGCATGACGACGCAGTCGGTCCCGAAGTTCGTCTCTCTCATTGAGGAGCAGGCGGCAACCGTCATGGAGTTCGCCGATGGTCTCGGCTAGAACGGCGGGTCGGCGATGAGCCGCCGCAAAGCTACTCCGTGGGCGGCACCGGGCCTGCCCGACATTCGCCGGCAGTGGTGCAACGCTTTGGACAGCCTTGTCGACCACCAATCCAGCGCCCTCGCAGAACCGTCCGAGGCCCTGGGAGCTGCGGGGGAGAGCCTTCGAAGGTTGAAGCGGCTGCAGGCGAAGCTGGCCGAGACGCTGAGTCAGATGAGCGGCGAAGCCGACATCATCAAACGTGCTGAGCTGTACTGGGTTTCACGCGACATGGTGGACGTCGCGCTCGACGCCGCCGACTCCCTTCCGGAGTGGACGCCCGCTGTCGCCGCGCCGGCTCCGACTGGGCTGTTGTGTTGGGCAAAGCCGGCCGGAAGTGTGCCATGGAATGCGTTGAGTCCCAACGATCCCACCGAGGTTTCGTGGGACGGGGTGTGGTGGTGGTCTCGCCCCGACGGGGTGCTGCAAATTCAGCCGTTGTCACGGTTGGCTAAGAACCCCGAGCTGCTCGCCCCCTACGGGGTGTCTTCGCCACTATGGGTGACCAACCCGACGCTGCTGCTACAGCCGTTGGTGCCGCGCACCGCTGAGGTGGCCCGATCGGCTGAGGCGTCACCGTTGGTCAGTGTCGTCGGGGCGGCCTGGCTCCTGATGGGCCAACCCACCGTCGCCTCCACGCGCGTTCTCGGCAGTGCACAGTCGACGCAGACCGAGGAAGGCTCTCGTGCGGCTGCGGACCCGAACCGGGTGAGCATCATCGAGTTGCGACGCCCCATGAGCCCGCCCGGGGAACGCGATGGTTCATCGGGTGACCGTCAGTACCGACACCGATGGTGGGTGGGCGGTCATTGGCGTCAGCAGGCGTGTGGGCCCAACCATGCCGATCGGCGCCCGAAGTGGATCGCCCCGTACGTCAAGGGTCCAGAAGGCGCCCCACTCAAGAGCGACCGCGTTCACGTGTGGCGCCGCTGAAGACAGCCGAACCGCGGGGCGGAACTGTAGGTTCTCAAGTTTGACTGCACTTTCTCAAGTCCGGCTGCACCACCGCTGCACTTGTGCAGCGAACTTGAGACACACCACATCGGATGCGGGACCGTCGGGCCGATAGGTGTCAAAGTGTCGGCATGGCGGAGATGGTGCAGCCTGGATGCGCGACAGTTTCGGTCCGGTCCCAAGACTCGTTCGAGGAGAACAGCACCGAGTGGGGGCGTGCCCCGCTCGATGCGTTCGCCGGTGCGGCTCCATGGCGCACGTTCCGGTGGTATCGCGGACAGAAGCATTACTCAGGCACCTACTGGTCGTCGACCGAGCAGCGGCATGTCATCTACGAGTCTCGCCTCGAGCTCACCCGACTACTGTTCGCTGACTTCGATGTCAAGGTCCGCCGAATCGTCGCACAACCTTTCCTTCTTCGCGCAACGGTGAACCGTCAGGCACGCAAACACGTGCCGGACTACCTGCTCCTGACTGATGACGGCCCGATAGTCGTCGACGTCAAGCCCCACGCGCGCTTGGCCAACCCCAAGATCAGTTTCACCCTCGATTGGACAAGGCGACTGGTCGAGCAGCGGGGCTGGCGCTACGAATTGTGGAGTGAGCCGCCTGAGCCGGAGCTCGCGAGCATCCGCTTTCTCGCTGGCTTCCGAAATGAAAGGTGTTTCAGCCCAACTCTGTTGGATGAGTTGAGGCGTCGAGACGATCTGCCGGGGCGAACGCTGGGTGAGGCATGTACCAGTTATGCCGGTTGGTCGAAGCCGGTTGTGCGGTCGGCGATACTGCATCTGGTATGGAGCGACTACCTTGCCATCGAAATGGCGCGGCCGCTGCGCCAGACGAGCATCCTCAAAAAGGGGTCCCGATCGTGAGTGGTGGTCTTGTCCGCGTCGCTATCGGAACACGGTTCATCTACGACGGCGAACTGATGCAGGTGGTGGAGATGCATTCAGCCGCCACCGGCACCGATGTCGTCCTTCGCGCTGGTTCAGGGGAAGGCGGCGCAGTGCGGGTGGCGCTGCGCGACCTTCTTGCCAGGGACCGCGCGCGCGTCGTGGTTGACGACTCCGGCCCGCGAGCCCACGATGCGGAAGAACTGGCCGGCGTCGTCCTATCGGCGATGACCGAGTCAGAGAGGAAGGACCTCACTGAACGTGCCGCCCACATACGAGAGGCATTGACTGGCTATCGATCTGGTGTCGCAGAGATGGCTACGGCGGGCGAGCCGCGACCGCAATACGACCCGCACCTTCCGCTCACTAGCCGGTACGCCGCGAAGGCATCTGAACTTGGCCTGAGCGTGCGCACTGTCAAGCAGTGGGTCTCGGATTTTCGTCGGCACGGCGAAGCCGGCCTGGCTCGAAGCCAGATGAGCCGACAGAAGCCGCTCGGCACTGTGGATAACAGGTGGATTGAAACCGGGCTTGAGGTGATGGTCGAGCACACGGATCAATCGCGGCCGTCGCAGACGATGGTGATCGACCGGACGAACGCAAGGGTGGTGGCGAGGTTCGGCGACGGTGTCGTGAAGCTGCCGTCGCGTGCAACGGCACACCGGGTACTTGCCGAGTTGGAGAAGCGCCACCCGACGTTTCGGTTGAGTACCAAGCGGAACCGCGATATCGCCGATCGTCCAAGCGATGCCTATGGGAAGCTGCGCCCGACTCGGCCCGGTGAGTACCTGCTGATGGATACCACTCGGTTGGATGTGTTCGCGTTGGATCCCGTGACGTTGCGCTGGGTCCAAGCGGAGTTGACGGTCGGAATGGATTGGTACACGCGGTGTGTCACCGGGATCCGTGTGACGCCCGTGTCGACGAAATCGGTGGACGCTGCCGCAGTGTTGTATCAGGTGTATCGTCCGCGACCGCCTGGACGCGATTGGCCCACGCACGCGGTGTGGCCTGAGCATGGAATCCCACGCTCGGTCCTCGTTGACGTCGACGCGGTCGACGGCCCACTTACCGGTGGGGGTGCTTCTGGGCCGGCGATCGTGCCGGAGACGATAGTGGTCGATCATGGCAAGATCTATGTTTCCGAGCATCTGACGAGTGTGTGTCAGCGGATGGGGGTGTCGATCCAGCCAGCTAGGTTGCGCACCGGCCGCGATAAGGGACCGGTGGAGCGGTTCTTCCGGACCATTCGGGAGGACTTGCTGCAGGCACTGCCGGGTTACAAAGGCCCTGACGTGCATTCGCGAGGGGTGGACCCGGAGTCGGAGGCGTTCTTCTACCTTGACGAACTGGAGGCGATCATTCGGGAGTGGGTGGCGGTGGTCTATCACCACCGGCCCCACGACGGTTTGGTGGATCCGCATGTGCCCGGTCTGCGGATGTCGCCGGCGCTGATGTTCGAGCACGGTATGGCCCGGGCTGGGTTCATCGAGGCACCGCGTGACCCCGACCTGGTGTATGAGTTCTTGAAGACCGAGTGGCGCAAGATCCAGCACTACGGGGTTGATTTCGGAGGCCGCCGCTACAACGGGGCCGCGTTGAACCCGTACCGCAATATGACGAGCCCGTATACCGGGAAGGCCAAGGGCCGCTGGCCCATTCATCATGACCCCGACGACGTGACCCGCATCTACTTCCGCGATCCGGAGAGCCGCACGTGGCACACGTTGATGTGGGAGCACGCCGCGTCGATGGACATGCCGCTGAGCGAGGACGCTCTCCAGTTCGCCCGCAAGCTCGCGGCGTCGAAGTACACCTATCCTGACGACCGTCTGGCGGTCGCTGATCTGCTGGAGCGCTGGAACCTGGGACTGGGTTCTTCAGTGGCCGAAAGACGGATCGCGCTGCGCCTCTCACGGGAAGCGTCGCTCCTCGACGCCGCTGAACCCGAAAACGAGGTAGCCGCCCTGCCTTCCGTGGCACGGGTGTTGGCAATGACGGCTTCACCGGCCGTCGACGCCACCGCACCCATCGAGGTCGCCGAGCCCGAGGTCGGCGACGACGACACGGACGACGAACTCGACGCATCCGACGAGGACGACTTCTACGCCGATGCCCTGGAGGACGCGTGACCGGGCGAGAACCAGATACTGCGGACAAACCGCATCGGTTGGACAATCTGACATTGGCCCGCAAGGAGGGCTGGCAGCAATTCGTCAACACACCGGCCCGAATTCCACCGGAACCGTTGACCCGCCCCGAACTCGGGGCGCTTAGCGACTGTGCCTACGAGGATTACAACCGGCAACGCCGGGAGTGGCACGCCAACCTGGGCACCATCAAGACCCCGCAATTGGCCGCGCTTCATGAGGACCTGTGGGACATCGTCGACAGCAACCTGCAGGACGGCGATAAGGCCAAAGGCGCGGTGGCGATCGACGCGTTTCCGGGGCTGGGCAAAACCACCTCGGTGCTGGCGTTCGCGCGGGAGTATCACCGCCGCGAGATCGCCGCCGACGGATCTCAGACCCGCGAGGGGCATGAGCGTTGGCCGGTCTGTCGGGTGGGCCTCACCGGCAACACCGGGATGCTTGACTTCAACCGGGCGATGCTGTCGTTCTTCGCTCATCCGGGTGTTTCGCGCGGCAACGCCGCCCAGTTCGCACACCGGGCACTCGACTGCGTCCTGGCGTGTGAGACCCGATTGCTGATCGTCGATGATCTGCACTTCCTGCGATGGCGCAACACCAGCGGTGTGGAGATCAGCAACCACTTCAAATACATCGCCAACGAGTTCCCGGTCACGTTGCTGTTCGTCGGCGTCGGGCTGGCCGCGCGAGGGCTGTTCTCCGAGGGCTGCACCTATGAAGACGCGGTCATCGCCCAGACCGGGCGGCGCACCACCCAACTCGGCATGCGCCCGTTCGCCGTCGACACCGACGACGGCCGCCGCGAATGGCGCCAACTGCTCCTGGCCCTGGAGAAACGTATTGTGTTGGCCGACAAGCATCCCGGCATGCTGGCCAACGAACTGACCGATTATCTCTTCGTGCGAAGTACCGGGCATATCGGCTCGCTGATGACGTTGATCAACCGCGGCTGCCAACGCGCCATCCGCACCGGCGCCGAACGCCTCGACAGCGAGCTACTGGACCGCGTCAAGAACGACGCTGCCTCGGAGAAGGCCCGCCAGGAGTTGGCGGCAGCATTCGATGCGCGACGGTTGAGCACCGCGGTCGGCAAGGCCGGATGAAGACCGTTCGAACGCTTCCGATCCGGGTCGCGCCGCTTTCGGGGGAATCGATTGACTCCTGGCTTGAAGCGACCGCCCACCGATCCGACACCGCGTGGGGCGACCTGCTGACCGCGGTGGCTCTCACCTCACCGGACAACAGATCCAACACCTGGATTGTCCAGCTGGCCGACGCCGAAGCAGCTGCCCTCGGCGCAGCGGCCGGTGCTACACCCGCCGCCGTACACGCGATGACGTTGTCGCACTACGCGAACAGGGCGGTGGGAATCGACCTGGCGACCGGCCGGTTCCTGCGCACCTTTCCGTGGGGTCGAGCCCGCGGGTCGCGCTACTGCCCGCACTGCCTGGCTGACACCGGTGGGCGCTGGCAGCTGGCCTGGCGACTCGGCTGGGCGTTCGCCTGCACCCAGCATCGCTGTCTGCTAGCCGATGTCTGCCCGACATGCCACAGCGCGCAACGCCACCGCACCCACATAACGACCGCGATCCCGCGCCCCGGATACTGCGCCAACCCCGCCATCGGACAGACCGGATCCGCACCCGCGCGGTGCGGCACGAAGCTCGCCGACACCTCGGTAGTCCGATTCGACGATGATCACCCGCTGCTGGCCGCGCAGCGCACGGTGTTTGACGTAATCGAGTGTGGTGTCGGTGATTTCGGTGTCTACCGCACAGCGCCGCAACCACAACGCACGGTCCTGGCCGACATCCGGGCCGTCGCGGGACGAATCCTGGCCTACGCCGCACCTGAGGAACTCGCCCAAGCAGTCCCCACCGATCTGTTGAGCGCCTACCGCGCGGTGTCCGCCCAACCCAGCCCGCGGTCCGGCCGGCCATATGCGGAAGACAAGCCCGGCCTGGCCGCACCCGCACGCGCCGAGACGGCCGCCGTCGGTGTCGTCGCCACCATGGGCATCCTGAGAGCCCGTGACATCGACTCGGCGGGTGACAAGATGCGCTGGCTGGTCACCGGCGCCCGCACGCAGGGATTGTCGGTCAATGCCACCACCCTTGGCCATGGCCGCGGAAAGTCCGACAACCTTTGTGCCGTGCAACTCAGCGCCCTTGCCCCGCTCCTGGCCCCGGGTAATCAGCTGCGCTACCGAATCGGAACCCCAATGCCCCGCCGACCGACGCGCGACCGCGCGAGACTCGACCGCCTCGCCCGACGCACCCCGACGATGCTGTGGCCAGCATGGTCACTGCGGCTGGCAACAGCTGAGTGCAACCAGAAACAGCTGCGGCCCGCATTGTCCACGGCGCTGCTGTTCGTCGAGACGCGCGCCCGGTTGCGCGAAGCCGCCGGGCTTCTAACCTGCCCTCTTCATGAGCAGTCCGTGCTGGCCGTGCTGCGCAAACTCTCCCGCTCCCAACACTGGGACCACATCCGGCAGGCGCTGACGTGCCTAGCCGACTATCTGGCCGCCACCGACACCCCCATCGACTACCAGCGCCGCCGCCAGCTCGACTACACGGAGCTACTCTCAGCAGCAGAGTGGGCGCGGATCTGCCGCGACACCGGCACCGCCGGCGGCACCGCCGCCCGCGCCAAGAACGTCAGGTTCTACCTCTTCGAGCGCCTCAGCGGCATGCCCGCCGCCGTGGCAGCGCCCGGCACCGCCGGCAACGACGAAGCCTTCAAGAGGGCCGCCGACTTCCCACGTCACCTCACCCCGGAACTGAACAAGGCCCTGCGCGACCATGCCAGCGACTTCCTGAGAATGCACGACGTCACTGACGAGCCCGCCTTCTGGCACCCTCCGACCACGCTCATGGACCCGTTCACCCTGCCGAGTCCCGACCCAGCCGCACTCGACATCCCAGTGCTACACAGCATGATTCGCCGTCGCCGCTTAACGCTCAGCGCCGCCGCCAGCCAGCTAGACACCGCACTCGATGACGTCCGGTATGTTTTGGAATGCCATCCAGCACCGGCGAACGTAGCAACTCCGCGACGACCCCAAACGCGCCTGGTCTACGGCGCCGCAAAAACCATGTTGCCGCGCGAGAAACTGATTCAGCTGTACGAGGGCGAGGGACAGAGCCTGCGTGACATCGCCGCGACCGTCGGTGTCAGCCGCCAAACCATCGGCCGCCTGGCTACCGAGTACGGCATCGCCGTGCGTGAGGCACACCGACGGCCGATCTACGACATCGACGCCACCTGGCTCTACGAGCAGTACGTCACCAAGCACCGTTCCCTCGAAGACCTCGCCGCTGAGTGCGGCATGAGCGTGGCCAACATGGCTCGGTGGGCCAGAGCGCATTGCATCCCGGTGCGCAGACTCAGCCGCTACACCCCCCACGAACTTGCGGCCGACACCGGCATCCCATCGATACTGCGCCCCGCGCTTTCCGGGGTGGGCGGATGGGAACGACTGCAACGGTTCGCCGAAGCTTCCCGGTACCGAACACTGCAGGCCGCGGCCCAGGATCTGGGCCTGAACCAGTTTGCCTTGGTCGACCAGGTGAACCGGATTGAAAGGGATCTCGGGAGCCAAATCCTTGTGCGAGCCAACGCCGGAAGGCCTATGCAATTGACTCCATTCGGAAGCCAGGTGGTGGCAGCAGTCGCAGTCATGCCAGGCAGGACCAACGAGGGCGCATCTGAATCCAGTGGGTCGTGTAGTCCCAGATCTGTTCCAGGTCCAGCTGGGCCGCGGGCGACAGTACCTACCGGCTCACCGTGAGTGATGTACCGGCGGCCGCTTGCGTGCAACGAACTCGTCGAAATCGAACGGTGTCGACTCCCCACCGCGTTCACCGTCGACAAGCGCCTGGCGCAGTGCGCGCAACCGCGTTTCGCGATCTTCGAGCAGCCGCAGAGCGGTGCGTACCACGTCGCTGGCCGACCGATAGCGGCCCGAGGTGACTTCTTGCTCGATGAACGCGCTGTAGTGCTCATCGAGACTGAACGAGGTGTTCTTACCCACGACAACATGTAACCAATCGTTTGGGTAGTGGGTGACGTTGTTTCGGTTTCTCAAAAGCGGACACTAACGCCAGTCGCTAGCACTGGATCACAACCCAGGCTGATCCTGCCCACAGCCCGACGTCCTCCAACCACGGTGGTCGGGCGGCGCACTGTGCGCATTAGCCGGTCTTTATGGGTGCGGGGCTCCACTCACTGGTCGGCAATTGACACACCGCGCCGTCGGGGCGGGTATTAGTGCGCGCGTGCGCAATGTGCAGGGGCATAGTCGGACGATTGTGATGTCCCGGACGTCCGGTGGCCGGCCGATAAACTGCTGTGGATGACGGATCCAACGAGCGCAGCGGCGCAGGAAGCTGCGACGGTCACTGAGACCGCGCTGGCGCTTGCCGGGCACGAATTGGACCCATTCACCCGCGAAGTCACCGACGCGATGGGCCGCGGCGAACTCACCGGCGACGAGGCCGCCGAGGCGATCATCGCCCACTTCGCGGGCAGCTCGCAGCTGCGTAGGTGAACGACCACCGCAGCTGGGAGGATTACTTCTGGCCGGACGCTCCTGTCGTCCTGCGCAACAGACTCGGGATCCGGGACCAGCGGATGCTCAAATTCGTCCACGCACCCGACCCGTCGACTACCGGCGAGGAACCACCCTTACTATGAATCACCCTTCTCCAGCACCGGCCCGGTCCAGCACGGCCCCACCTCGCGGCTACAGATCACATGATCTAAACTTCGATTATGCGATCAGGAAGTGCGAAAGCCCCGACCTTTACCCAGGCCGCACGCCGCTCCCAGATCGTGGACTGCGCGATCGAGGTGATCGCCGATGTGGGATGGGCTCAGACCTCGATCCGCAAGATCGCCGATCGAGTTGGCGTCGCGATGAGTGCGGTGCTCTATCACTTCGGCACGAAAGACAACCTGGTCGAGGCGATCATCGAGCAGATGTATCGCTCGGCGCTGGCCGCGGTGGTGCCCGCAGTGGAGGCCGAGTCGACCGCGACCGGAAAGCTCAACGCCTACATCCGGGCGACGGTCAGGTACTTCGATGCGCACCGAATCCACCTGGCCGCGCTGAGCCAGCTCGCTTCGAGTTACCGACCCAACGACGGGCGTTCGTTCAAAGAGTTGGGGCTCAACCCGGCGCTCGCTGAGGAATTGGCAGCGCTGGATGCCGCCCCGATTCTGCGATCCGGCCAAGACAGCGGGGAGTTCGGGGATTTCCCGGTCGACTCCGTCGCGACCGCACTGAGCGGTGCCGGAAACGCACTCGTGGAGAAACTCATGCAGGACCCCAACTTTGACGCCCACCGCTACGGCGAGGACCTCGTGGAAATTTTCGGCCGCGTCGTGCGAGGCCCGCGATGAGCACCATCGCCATCGCCGCCGTCGGCAGCCGCGGCGACGTCGCACCGTTGACCGGGGTTGGCGCGCGACTGCAACAGGCGGGTCATCGGGTCGTGATGGCCGCCTTCACACCGTTCAAGGAGTTGATCACCGGCTGTGGTCTGGAGTTTCGCGAGATGCCGGTGGACTTCACCCCCGGCGCCGACCGCCCTGACAATCCAGCGAAAGCGTTTGTGTCACTGTCCGGGCCACGCGGGATGCGCGAGATGGGGCAGGCGATCATTTCGGCACTGCAAGACGAACCCGCCGATGCTCTGCTGCTCCCGCCGCTCGCAGAGCTCGCGGGTCATCCACTAGCCGAGGCGAAAGGCATCCCCTCGATAGGGGTTCGCATGCAACCCATTTCAGCGACCGCGGCCTATCCGCCGACCGTGCTGGGCGCCTGGTCGGCCGGTTCCCTCGGTAACCGGGCAGCATCAGATGCCGGCGCCTGGGTCATCGACCGCGTCTACCGGCGGGTCGTCGCTGGCTTTCGCCGCGATCTCGGCCTGCCCGAGACGTCAACACGAGCCTTGCGGCAAGCCCGCACACAAGCGCAATGGCCGGTGCTGCACGGCTATTCACCGCACGTCCTACCGCGACCGGCGGACTGGCGGCCCGGGCTGGAGGTGGTGGGCTACTGGTGGCCCGCGTCAGTCGCCGAGTGGGAACCGCCAAGCGTCCTGACCGACTTCCTGGCCGCTGGTCCGGCACCGGTGCTGATCGGTTTTGGTAGCACGACCCCCACCGAACAGCAGGCCCAGCACCTGTCGCGCGTGGTCAGCCAAGCCCTGCGCTTAGCCGGCGTGCGAGGCATTGTGCAGTCCGGCTGGGCGGGTCTGGACGTCGTCGGCGATGACGTCTTGACCGTCGGTGAAGCACCTCACGACTGGCTCTTCCCGCAGATGGCCGCGATCGCGCATCACTGCGGCGCCGGAACGACGGCAGCCAGTCTGCGCGCCGGTGTCCCCAGTATCGCTCTGCCCGGACCGATGGGTGATCAGCCCTTCTGGGCGCAACGACTACAGCAACTGCAAGTCAGCGCCGCCACCATCGCGCAGCGCCACCTCACCGCTCAGCGCCTCGCCGACGCCATCCACATCGCCGTCACCGACCATCAACTTCGTGACAACACACAACAACTCGCCAACCGAATCCATCAAGACGACGGCGCCGCGGCGGTGTTGGCGACCGTCGATTCCCTGCTCGACCAATCCACTATTTGAGGAGGCACAGCGTGGCCGCAGATCGGGCACGGGGGCATGTCATAGAGTTTGGCTATCTACAGGCCGCCGCTGTAGATACTCACACCGGACCTTAAAATCTCACAGGTGACTCCCAACGGACTTCAGGTTGAAGCCGCAAGCGCGCAAGGGGCGAGTGCTAACACGGTGGTGAGACACGCCGGTGTCCCTGATCGTCTGGCGGATCGCCAGTAGTGAGTGCGAACCTCTAGGTATGACTCTGGGTGCGATCTGAGCGGTAGCGGGGGATCGAATGATGCGGGTTTGGGCGTCGGCGACGCTGGCGGTGGTTTCGGCAGTGGGATTGACTTTTGCGGGTGCCTTCCTGACGAGCAGCGGCACAGTCTGGTGGGAGTGGCTTCTCCTCGGGGTGGCAATTGTGGCCGGGATAGCGAGCGGCGTCCTGGTCAAGAGAGAGCGCGACTCGCGAGCTGCGAGCCAGGCGGTGCGGGGCGGGGCCGTGGGGCAACAGACAGCGTCCGGTGAAGGGGCCAACATATCGATCAACGCCGACCATGGTTCGGCGGCCGCGTATCACATGGGTGAAGTGCACATCGGGGAGTCGCGGAGGCGCGGGAAGCGCAAAGAGTCTTGACCGAGGAGGCGGAGGGCCGCCGGGGCGACGACGGTGGTGCCCGGAACATCTATATCAACGCGAGGGACGGGGGTGTGGCCGCCTATCGCATTGATCAGGTGATCATCGATGGCTTGGCCGAATTGCAGGCCGCCACAACCGTCCTCCCTCTCGACGCGTTGGTGGTCGAACCCACGCCGTTCGTCGGCCGCCAATCCGAACTGATGCGGATCGCTGATCTGTTGTCTGGCGCGGACCGTGACCCGAGCAGCAGCATCGTCGTGGTGAGCGGACCCCCTGGGGCGGGGAAAACGGCGCTGGTGCGGCAGGCCGCGACCGCTGCCGCTGCTGCCGGGCGGTTCGACCATGCTCTCTTTGTCGATCTGCGTGGTTACGCGGATGATTCCAACGATCGGGTGCAGCCCGCGGTGGTGTTGTCGAAACTGTTGATCCTGCTCGGGGTCGAGGACTCCGCGATCGCTGCCGATCCGGCCGAGCAGGCTATCCAGTATCAGCAGCGGCTCAACGAGCTCGCAGCGGAAGGAAAATCGGTACTGCTTTGGCTGGATAACGCAAGCGATCCATCGCAGTTCGACCCACTACGGCCCGCCAGTCCCATCCATCGAGTCGCCGTAACGACGCGGGAAACGTTCGGCCACATACCGAAGCCAAAAGTCGTCGACGTCGACGTGATGGGTTCCGACGAAGCGGTCGAACTTCTGATCAGCGCGGTCCGCGCCCGCACTCCGGACGATGGGCGACTGACTCAGGCTCCGCAGGCCACGCTGCGGTTAGCCGAACTCTGTGACCACTTGCCGCTGGCACTGCAGATCGTGGCCGCACTCCTTGCCGATGAACCCGACCGGCCGATCGTCGAGGTGGTCGAGGAGCTAGCCAGCGAGGAGGACAGGCTCAACAGCCTGGACTACGGCACAGACCTCTCCGTGCGGGCCGCGTTTGCGTTGTCCTACAAGAGATTGCCCGACAACTTGAAGCGCCTGTTCCGTCTGCTGTCCGTCGTCCCCGGAGGCGACGTAGGCCTGGTAGCGGCCGGCTGGCTGATCTCTGCATCACACACTGCGGTGCGGCCGCAACTCATGACTTTGGTCCGCAGTCACCTCATCCAGCAGCACGTGCGCAACCGCTGGAGCATGCACGACCTGATCCGCTTGTACTCGGCCGAGTTGTCGGCGGAGCAACCCGAGGACGCTGAGCGGGCGTTGAAGGTAATCGTTGTGAAATACCTCTTGGGTGTCGGAGCTGCGGCCGACTGGCTCACGGGAGTGCCGAACGACAACAACAAGAAATTCTTTCCTACAGCACAACACGCAGCTGCCTGGTTCGAGGAGGAGCGCACCACGGCAGTTGCCATCGTCCTGGCGGTCGCGAGGCGCGCCGAGCCCGAGTACCGCGAGTTAATGCTGGCATTAGCGGTCGGGCTCGGCGAGATATTGGGATCACAGCGGCACTGGCTCAAAGAATTCCACGACGTCGCGGTCGTTGGTGCATCACTTGTCCCCGAGGCGCAGAACCGACACTATGCGGCGTGCGTACTGAACCACTACGGTTCCGCTCTTCGGAAGATGCGCCAGTTCGACGACGCGCTCGAAGCGTTTCGGCGGGCCGCCGAGGTCGCCGAGGAAGCCGGGGTTGACGGTGTGGCAATTGCTGCGCGCACCAACATGGGAAACGTCTACCTCGATCAAGGCCGGGACGTCGACGAAGTCGTCGAAATCTATTGGGAAGATGTACGAGCCTGTCGGGAATCTGATCCGCCGAACCGCCGCGGCGAAGCAAGTGCTTTGAGCAACATCGGCGGCGCGCTGGGGAAAGCCGAGCGGTACCCCGAGGCGCTTCCACCGCTACGGGAAGCGGTTGCCATCTGCCGCGATCTAGACGACAAACCCGGAATCGCCAGCGCAGGTAAGAATCTCGGCGCAGTTCTCGCCCGCCTGGCGCGAATCGAGGACAACCAGGCGTACCTAGAGGAAGCGATCGAACTGCTTCAAGAGGCGGCCGAGATTTATAAGGAGCGTGGCAACGTTTCGGGCTGGGCGGACATCGCCAACAACCTCGGGCAGACGCAGTGCCAGATCCGGCGTTTCGCCGAAGGCATTCCGAACCTTGAGGCGGCCCTCGACTACTTCGAGAGATCTGGTCAGACCGAGTTGGCCGGTCAAGTTCGTGAGGACCTGGAGTCCTACCGGCTGGACGCTGCAGCCGGCCGACCTTGGTCAGCAATCCCGCTGGGGGCGAATCGGTATCGCTTCACCAATACCTCAGGCGGACGCCTCGCAATGATCGCACTGAGGCCATTCGGTGTAACCCATGTCGAGGTCGAAGACAGTCCCGAACCCCACATCGTTCCTGCGCCGGTTGATGCCGGCGCCAGTTTCGTCGCGGTGGTTCGCGGACGCGGTGTGCGTATCACCGCCACGGCGGTGCCGTCGATGACGCACACCTACTCGGACTTCGTGCCGGCCTGACTCTGCCACTATCGTCGGCTACGACGTCGCGGTCATCGTCTTCCCCGAGACCGAGGGGTGGGCCGGTGCGCGGCGTGCTCAATCAGGGCAACATCGACCTCTGCGCGGGATCGCCTCCGTTTCTGACCATTGGGCGGACTACCCGCCTGTCCGTGCGATTGTGCGGCGCGGCTATGGCTGTAGGAATGGATGTGGTTCGTGGGACAAGCGCCGATATAGCCGGCGCGAGACAGATCAGAGAATCCCAGTTCACCGGTACGGGTGTATGCAACCAAACGTGGGAACCTACATCATCATCGCCTCCGCGTCGTCGTCATCGCATCGGCGGCGCATCGGCGGCCGACAGCGATCTCCCCGTCTCTAGTTCGGGGCGGCGGAAATCAGCTGGTTCTTAATCAACCAGTCGTCGATGTGGTCCATAGTGATTGGTAGCGACGCTCCTGAAAACAGCATGTGGTCCGACCGTGGTATCTGCACGATGTCGGCGTGTTGATATTGAGCTGCTGTCTGGCGCAACACTTCTGCTGGCACGATGCGGTCGCACTCGCCGCCAATCACTAACACGGGAGTCTTCACCGCTGCGGCGTGTACGACGGTGGCCTTGGAAAGCTTCAACATCGCAAGGAGCATCTCGCACTGCGCGCGCCCAGAATCGCAGACCAAACCGTCATAAATCTCGCGTGCTGTGTCCTCGGTCTGCGTGTTGGTGACCCATAGGCGCAACTGTTCGAACGTCGGGGGATATACCGGCTTGGCCCAGGGGCGTAGGCGCAAGAAATACGGGCGGGACATGCGCCGGTTTGCCGGGGTCGAAGAACCAGTGATGCCTGACGCGGGGGCTGGGCATGCTGCAACCAATCCGGTGTGGCGCGTGCGTGCCGCGACCAGCTGTGCCAGTAAGCCGCCCATCGAGTGGCCAACCAGTAGTGGCGGTGATTCGAGCGATTTCACGAATGCCACTAGGTCGACGACGTAGTCCCGAAGGCTTAGTGACGCGACCTTCATCGCACCCTCGTGGATCGGTAGCTCGTGATGACGCAGCGTCGGTGTATGGGCGGCGAAACCGCGCTCCTCGAATGCGGCGCGGGCCGCAGCCAACTGCTCCCCGCGGCTCCAATTCCCATGAATCAGAACCACCTGCCTAGCATCGGACATCCCCCAAGAATGGCACCCGCTGGGCGCGCGCTTGCTGGATTCGGTCAAGCGACGTGCCAGGCCATCCGCGGGCCACTCACCGTTCCGGTCCGATTCACCGCCTAGGGAATGCCGACTGATCGTCAGTCGCAAAAGATTCGCCACGAAAATGAGACGAAACTGTCCGCCACATGAATGAGACGACGACAAATCGCAGGTAGAGGCTTCGCCGTTCGTCACGAAGTTTGAGACCCGACACGCGCTGAGGGGGACGGGCGTTGACGACGACGAACCGACGACTCCTTGTGGTGTCACAAGGCCGTTCTCAGTCGCCTTCTGCTTAGTCGAGCGATCACGTGCGGCGCTCCGCGCCGTCGAGGCGGCGGTGAATCATCGAGAGTGTGCCGAGCACGTCGAGCGCGTCCTGCTCGGACATCGACCACACGATTCGAGGCTGATGCGCCTGGGGGTTCCTGAAGGCCGCAAACAGTCCCTTCATTAGGAGGGCGACACCGCGTTGCTCGTCGCGCTGCGACTGATTGGCGCGGTCGTTCAGCAGGATCATTGGGTCGGTGCCTTCGAGGACCGATTCGACGAGTCGCGGTCCGTCCTCGTCTTTGCCGCCCATCGTTCGGAGCCGATGACCGAGACCTTTGATGCTCTCGAACACGGCCTCGTAGAAGTCGGTGCGCAGCAGTTCGGGACGGCAGTAGCCGAGGACATCGGAATGCCCACCGCGCTCGGACAACAGCGTGTGTAGCCGTTCGCTCCGCGCTGCCGCCTCGCTCTCGGTGGTCGTGCGGGTTGTGATTCCGACCTTCCCCTGATCGGTCACGTAGTAGCCCGACAACGACAGCACACGGTTGAGTTCGTCGCGCGCGATAGACGCGGCGGCACGGCGAGACAGCGTCCTGTCGGGTGCCATCGCAGCGTTGATGAGCGCGACCACCGGTCGGCCATCTCCCTGGCGGGCCTGCTGATTGGCCATCGCGGCGGTGAGCCGTTTCCACTTCGTCATGCCCTCACCGAGGGCGTCTTTCAGCCGGACCTCTGCGAGCATCCGCGTCAGCTCCGACCCGCTGTACAGGTCACCCACTGCCTTGGCGACGGACTCGACCGTGGCTATCGAGAACGCTGGGACGATCGTCTTCGTCACGGCAGCAGGGTATCGACTGGGTAAGACACGTCCGAACGAATTGGCGTGGGTCGGCTGCGTGCTCGGTCCGTCTCGAAAGAGACGAGTTACGAGAGTCTCGAAAGTCAGTCGCGATTGGCCGGTTGACGTGGGCATTTTGTGACATCCTGTGCGAGTGTCCACGGGGGACCCGCCTTCGGGGGTAGTGACGTTTCTGTTCACCGATATTGAGGGGTCGACTCGTCGGTGGGAATCCGACGCGGTAGCAATGCGGGCGGCCCTGTCCAAGCACGACCAGGTGCTTCAAACCGCGATCGAATCACGCGACGGCTTCGTATTCAGTCACACAGGTGACGGTGTAGTCGCGGCGTTCGCATCGCCGCGGTCCGCAGTCGACGCGGCTGTCAAGGCCCAGCTCGCTCTTGAGCTGCCGGTGCGAATGGGTATTGCGACCGGGGAGGCCGAGCTTCGCGACGGTGACTATTTCGGCACGGTGCTCAATCGCGCCGCACGGGTGATGGCTGCCGGTCACGGTGGTCAGATACTGGTCGCCGACTCGACAGCCGGACTGCTGAGCGGGCTTGATCTACAAGATCTAGGACCGCGACGACTGCGGGATGTACCGATACCGGTCGGGGTGTATCAAGTACGGTCAGCGGGACTCCGCGTGGAATTTCCGTCGCTGCGGGCGCTGGATACGACGCCGGGAAACCTGCGTCCGCCGACCACGAGCCTGATTGGGCGCGAATCCGACGTCGACGCGATCACGACCGCGGTGCGGTCTCACCGTCTGGTGACGCTGACCGGGGTAGGCGGAGTTGGCAAGACGCGCCTCGCATTAGAAGTCGCGGCGCAGCTGGCTGATGAGTTCCCCGACGGCGTTTGGGTTTTCGAACTCGCCGCCGTCACGGATCCCGCATCAGTCCCTGACGCGGTGGCCGCGGTGCTGGGCATCACCCAGCAACCCGGCAAGACCGTCAGTGAGTCCGTGGCCGCCGCGCTGGAAGGCCGGTCGCGGCTGTTGGTGCTCGACAACTGCGAGCACGTCCTCGACGCCGCAGCCGACATGATCGAAGCAATCTTCTCTCACTCGCAGACCGTGAATGTCCTTGCCACCAGCCGCGAAGGACTTCGGGCTCCCGACGAACACCTCTGGGCAGTGCCATCGCTTGATCTGAAGGACGGTATCGAATCGTCGGCGGCGGCACTGTTCGTCGAGCGCGCGGCAGCCGTCAGGCAGGATATCCCTTTGACCGCGACCACTGAATCGGCAGCCGTGGTGGAGATCTGTCGCCAACTCGACGGGATCCCCCTGGGCATCGAGTTGGCGGCCTCACGCATGCAGTCGATGACGGCCACCGAGGTACGCGACCGGCTCGGCGATCGGTTCCGTCTTCTCGTCGGTTCTCGCCGCGGGTTGGAACGCCATCAAACACTGCGTCACGCCGTGGCGTGGTCCTATGACCTGCTTGACGATGGCGAAAGGTCGTTACTGGACCGTTGTTCGGTGTTCGCAGGAGGATTTGACCTCGTCGGTGCTCTAGCCGTCACAGGCTCTGACGATGACTTCGCGACTCTCGACTTACTCGACGCGTTGGTCCGCAAGTCGCTGATGGTCGCCGATCACTCCTCGGGGCGGACTCGGTTTTCGATGCTGGAGACGATCCGTCAGTTCGCCGAGGAGCAACTCGCCGGTACGGGTGAGGCCGCCGAGGCGCGCACCGCCCATGCCCGCCACTTCGCCACGCGGGAAGCCGACATCTTGTCGCTGTGGGATAGTCCCCGCCAGCGTGAGGCCTACGACTGGTTCGCCATCGAGTTGGCCAATCTGCGTACCGCGTTCCGGTGGGCTGCCGACCGCGGCGACCTCGATGATGCCGCCACAATTGCCACTTACGCGCCGTTCCTCGGCTTCTGCATCGACAACTACGAGCCCATCGCCTGGGCCGAAGAGTTGATCGAGCCGGCCTGTGCTGTCGACCATCCCCGGCTCGCGTTCCTGTATGTGATCGCCTCGCAGTGCTACACCTCCGGACGCGTTGAGGAGGCTGTGCGTTACAGCGATGCAGCCATCCCGGTTGTTGAGAGCGGTCGGGGCGAGGTGCCGTTCGGCATCGAGGGCCTGCTGTCCACCGCGTACCTGTACGCAGGCCGGCCTCAACTGGCCGTCGATTGGTGCCGCAGCCGGGTTCAGAGCGGTCGTGACACGCACGCAGTGTCGAGGACCTCCCTCATCCTCTCCCTCGCCGTCGCCCAGGCACATGAGGAGGCGATCGCAGCCACCCCTGGGCTGATCGAAGCCGCCGAGGCCACCCGCAATCCGTGGGTGCTCTCCTCCGCGCTCCTCGGCTTCGGGGGCGCCTTCACCCATGCCGATCCGGTCGGTGCTCTCGAGGCCGGTCGCCGCGGGCTGCAGGTTGCCGAAGACAGCGGCAACCGCGGCAACGGGACATTCCTGGCGATGCTTGTTGCCCGAATCGAGGCCGAATACGGTGACTCGCTCGGCGCGCTCCACTACGTCGCCGTGGCGATCCACAATTGCCACGACTCGGGTAACCCAATGACCATGCGAGCACCGATGGCTATCCTCGCGACGGTTCTTGACCGGATGGGCCGCTACGAATCCGCAGCCACCATCGCCGGTTTCGCGTCGACTCCCTTCACCGTGGCGACGTATCCAGAACTGAGCACCACCACAGCCCATCTGCGCGATGTTCTCGGTGACCAAAATTACGAATCGCTCGCGCACAAGGGCGAGACAATTAGCACCGCCGAGATAGCCACCTACGCATACGACCAAATCGACCAGGCCCGAGCAGAACTCGACGGCGTCTCGAAATAGACCACATTTGAGACAACGGACTCATGGCTGACTTGTCAGAGGTGCCACTGCGTCGGCGGCTGAGGAAATGCAGCAGTTCGTGAGACAAACTGGTCCGGAATCGCCGTGAGACAGCCGGGAAACCACTAGGTCACCGGCAGCTGAAATGTCACCGAAGGCGAGAACAATCATCATCATCACCCCAACCAGACGACGAGGATGGCGCGATGAGGGGTGTGCCCTACACCGTTTCAGTGCCCAGCATCGAACGCGATGGGCAGGGTGGTCGGTCCGCTCATGCCCGTTACTGGCTTCCACGGGGCAGGTCCGGTTCGGCGGGCGTTGGGCATGCGCCGCGTCATGACGGCCAGGGCTTCGGCGAGCTCACGGCGGGCAAGGTTGGCGCCGAGGCAGTAGTGCGTTCCGGCGCCGAAGGTCTGTATCGCCGCCGCGCCTTGGCGGGTGATGTCGAGGCGGTCCGGGTCGTTGAATACGGCGGGATCACGATTGGCGGCGCCGGTGTTGGCGATGACGAGGGTGCCGGCTGGGATCATCACTCCGGCGAGTTCGACATCGTGCAGGGCTATCCGCAACGCGCTGAAGGCGATTGGCGAGTGGCGCATGGTCTCCTCGGCGGCCATGGCCGCAAGCTCGGGACGGGCGGCCAGGAGGGCCCATTGGTCGGTGCGGTCGCACAGGACGTGCACCGAGCCGGCGAGCTGGTTGCGTGTGGTGTCGGTGCCGGCCATCAGCAGCCCGGCCACCAGCATGCGCAGCTCGCCGGCGGTGAGCCGCTCACCGTCGTCTTCGGCGCGGATCAGCTCGGAGGTCAGGTCCTCGGTGAGCACGCGGCGCCGGCGGGCCACCATGTCGTCGATGTAGGAGTCGAGTTCGTCCCACGCAGCCAGGATGGTCGGTGTCTCGGCGGCGGCGTTCCAGCTGAAGGCCTTGAAGATGTCGTCGGTCCAAGCCGAGAACAGTTCCCAGTCCTCCGATGGTGTGCCGAGGAGCGCGCAGATGATCGGGATCGGGTACTGGCGCGCGATGTCCGTGACCACATCGCAGCGGCCCCGGTCGGTACAGCGGTCGACCAGGTCGGTGATGACCTCGACGATCGTGGTGTTCAGCCGTGCGGTTGCGCGGGGTGTGAAGGCCTTGGACACGAGGCGGCGCAGCCGATGATGCTGGTCGCCATCGAGGCTGATGATGTTCGTGGCGACCCGGTCCCACAGCGGGCCGGAGGTGATGCCCTGGGCGGCAAGGAACATGCCCTCCGGCACACGAAATCGGGGGTCGCGCAGCGTGGCGCGGACCAGATCGTAGGTCAGCAACTCCGGGCCGTGAGGTCCGATCGCGATCGGCGCCTGACGACGGGCCACGCGGATGAGATCGTGGGCCTCATCGGGGTGCTGGACTCGCCCGTAGTCAATGGCCGGCAGTCCGGCATCGAACACGCTCGGGCAGCTGGAACGGTCAGCGGCGATGGTCATGATGGCCTCCTTGGTCAAGTCCTCGAATCGACAATGAGGCGTCGCGGATCGCCAACCATCGGCCACGACGCGTATATCTGCGCGGTCGGGGTCGTATTCCTGCGCGGCCCGATTGGCGCATATACGCGCTCACGCTGATGTTTTGCCCTGTGTCGTGGGCAGATGCTGGCTAGCATGAGCGAGATTGATCCACGTGCGGAAATACCGCCACTGGACTGGAGCGATCTGGGCGTGACCGAGTTGCTGCCGACCGGAACAGTGACGTTGCTTCTGGCCGACGTCGAGGGCTCAACGCGGCTGTGGCAGACCCAACCGGATGAATTGACAGCAGCCGTGGCGCGCCTCGATCGCGTTGTCGCGGAGGCCGTCGCCAACCACGATGGAGTGCGACCGGTCGAGCAAGGCGAAGGCGACAGCTTCGTGATCGCGTTCGCGCGCGCCGGCGACGCGGTCGCATGCGCGCTGGACTTGCAGCGAGCGCCGTTGGCGCCGATCCGCCTGCGGATCGGTGTGCACACGGGCGACATTCAGTTGCGCGACGAGGGCAACTACATCGGCCCCACCATTAACCGCACCGCGAGGCTGCGCGATCTGGCCCACGGCGGCCAGACCGTGCTGTCCGGCGCGACAGCCGAACTCGTCGCCGAGCAGCTTCCCACCGGCACCTGGCTGACCGATCTGGGCAGCCACCCGCTGCGCGACTTGCCTCGCCCCGAACGCGTGGTGCAACTGTGCCATCCCGACGTTCGCAATGAGTTCCCTCCGCTGCGCACACCCAAAGCCGTTGCCGTGCTCAACCTTCCGGTACAGCTGACCAGTTTCGTGGGCCGTGAGACACAAATCGGCGACGTGCAGCGGTTCTTGGCCGCCAACCGGCTGGTGACCCTGACCGGCGCCGGTGGAGTGGGCAAGACCCGATTGGCCATCCAGGTCGCAGCCAAGATGGCGGCTCAGTTCGGCCACGGTGTGTGGTACGTCGATCTGGCCCCGCTCAGTGATCCCGACATCGTGCCGACCACGGTGGCGCGCGCACTGGGCCTACCGGATCAGCCGGGCCGCTCCACGATGGACACTCTGCTTGGGTTTGTCGGCGACCAACCGACGCTGATGTTGCTCGACAATTGCGAGCATCTGCTCGATGCTTGCGTCGCGTTGACGACTGCGCTGTTGAGCGGCTGCCCACAGTTAGTGCTCCTGACGACAAGCCGCGAACCGATCGGCGTGCCCGGTGAGGTCACGTGGCGGGTGCCCTCGCTGTCACTGGACACCGAAGCAATCGAGTTGTTCACCGACCGTGCGCGGCGGGCGTTGCCCGACTTCAAGATCTACGACGACAACCTCGGCACGGTCGAGGAGATCTGCCGTCGCCTCGATGGCATGCCGCTGGCCATCGAGCTGGCAGCGGCGCGGGTGCGGGCGTTGTCGTTGGACGAGATCCTCGAGAGTCTGCGCGATCGGTTCCGGCTGCTGACCGGCAGCGCGCGCAGCTCCGTGCAACGCCATCAGACACTGCGCGCGTGCGTCGATTGGTCGCACGCGCTGCTCACCAACACCGAACAGATCCTCTTCCGTCGACTCGGCGCGTTCGTCGGCGGGTTCGACGTCGACGCCACCCAAGCCGTCGCCGGTGGACCCGACGTCGAGCGCTACCAGATTCTAGATCAGCTATCTCTGCTCGTCGACAAATCGCTTGTGGTGGCCGAGAATGACAGCGGCAGAACGCGATACCGGCTGCTGGAGACGATCCGGCATTACGCGCACGAGAAGCTCGGCGAGTCGGGTGAGGCCGTCGATGTTCGCACGCGGCACCGCGACCATTACACCGCGATGGCGATGCGGCTGGACACACCAGCGCCCGTCAGCCGCGACCAACTCGAGCAAGCCGAGACAGAGATCGACAACATGCGAGCCGCATTCGCGTGGAGTTGTGAGAACGCCGACACGACAAGCGCCCTGCAGTTCGCATCGGCGCTGCAGCCGCTCTGGCTCGGCCTCGGCCGTATCCGAGAGGGGTTGACATGGTTCGAGTCGGCACTCGAAGCAGACACCACCGCCCTTGCCGACGTGTCGGCCAAGGTACGAGCACGAGCGCTCGCAGATAGAGCCATGCTCGACGTCTGGATGGGCGTTGTGGGCGACAGCGACGTCATCGTTCGAGCCCAACAGGCCTTGACGATAGCGCGCAACACCGACGACCCCGCCTTGCTGGTTCGCACTCTCACTGCGTGCGGTTGCGCCAACGGCTACAACGCAGAAGCAGCGCGGCCGTACTTCGACGAGGCCATCCCTCTCGCCCGCACACTAGGAGACCGGTGGAGCCTCAGCCGAATCCTGTACTGGCAAGCGGCCGAGGCTTGCATAGCCGGTGACCCGATTCCGTGCCGCGAGGCGGCCGCAGAAGGCCATGACCTCGCCAAAGCAGTCGGCGACCGGTTCGTCACCCATCAATGTCGCATGTGGCTCGGGTGGGCACAGATGCTGCAAGGGCATCTCGACGACGCGATCAACTTATTCCGTGAACTCGGGACTGCGTCCGATTCAGCCACAGACATGGCTCCGCGGATCGTTGCGTTGGCAAGTCTCGGTCAAGCGTTGGCGTATCGGGAGACACCGACGCGGCCCACGTGGCGGCAGTCGCGGCGATGCAGGCGGCCGGTGAGTTCGGTGCGATATACACCGCCGCAAGCCATGCGGCCATGGTGTACGTGTCGTTGGCCGCGGGTGATGCTGCGGCCGCGCGAGCGGCGAACGAGGCGGGTTGGCCGGACATCAGCGCGCAACCAGAAATGGCAGGGGTATACGGGCCGATGATGGCGAACGTTGCGTTCGCGCAAGGAAACTTGATTCAAGCGCGATCCTTCGCTGACGACGCTGCGATCAGGACGACGATACTGGCGGATGCAAGCACTGACAGCACGTGCGCGCGTGGCGATCGCTCTCGACGAACCGCAACAGGCTCGTAACGACGCCCTCGCAGCGCTTGCCTGCGGCACCGAGGTTGAGACCTACCTTGGCATGCCCGATGCCATGGAATGCCTTGCCGGCGAGACCGCCGGTACCGGAAGCTGCCGGGAGGCGGCAAGGCTGTTCGGCGCGGCACAAGCCATGCGAGAACGCAGCGGCGAGGTTCGGTTCAAAGTATTTCAACCATCTTACGAATCCTCGGTGGCGTCGCTGCGTACTGCGCTGGGCGAGCAGGACTTTGAATCCGCGTGGACCGAGGGCGCGGAGTTGTCCACCGACGAGGCGATCGCCTACGCCCAACGCGGGCGCGGTGAGCGCAGGCGTGCCACGACCGGGTGGGGCTCACTGACCCCGACCGAACTCGACGTGGTCCGACTCGTCCGAGAGGGACTGTCCAACAAAGACATCGGCGCAAGGCTCTTCATCTCCCCACGCACCGTTCAGACCCACCTGACCCACGTCTACACCAAGCTCGGCCTGAGCTCGCGAATGCAACTCGTCCAAGAGGCTGCGCGCCACGGTTGAGCCCGCCGCCGGTTCAGTTCTGGCGGACCCACACCGTCCCTAGGGTCGAACCGCTGCAGCGCTGTGACGTAGGAATGCAGATGTTCGTGAGACAAACTGGTCCGCTGTCGTCGTGAGACAAACGTGAGAAGTGCAGTCAGCGGCGGTGGTGAGACGTCATCCGCGGCGAGAACCTACATCCGCACCGCTGTAGGTTCCGAGTTTCGTGGCCAATTCTCAATCGACATGGCCACCGTCTGGCCAATTGGCCATCTGCGTGAGATTTGTTGTTGCAGGGCGGATTTGAATGGCAACTGTCACCGATGGAGAGTGCAGATGACCGCTACGGCGTCGTTTTGCGCATCGACCCCGGCCGCGCCGATGCGCTGCTCGAGCCGCGACCGTAGCCCGGCGCGCGCCATCGGGTCGAGCGTGAGGACGTTGGAGTAGGTGAACACCATGTTCAGCCACTCGTTGGTGGCGTAGTGCAATCGTTCGACGACGCGCCGCCGCTCGATGGTGAAACCGCACTCTTTGACCATCGCAGTCAGCTCCACATCGTGGACGGCGTCGATGGCCGGCCTCTGGGTCACGTCGAGATAGTCGGCGTACGCCTCGTCTAAGTCTCGCCGTGTCGGCGAGGTGGGCGTGATCCGGTTCGAAAGCAGTGCCAGGTGACCGTTTGGGCGGACCAGGATTGTCGAGACCTTCATCAACGCGACCCGGGGCTCCACCCAATGGAACGACTGGGCGAAGACGACGAGGTCGAACGACCTGCCAGCCGGCTCCCACTCCTCAAACTTCGCCGTCTCGACGCGGATGCCCTTGCCGGCGGCGACACGGGCCATTCGCGGATCCGGCTCGATGGCGAGCACGTTTGCGCCGGCCTGCAGCAATTGGGCCGACGCGATGCCGGTCCCGGCGCCGACGTCCAAGGCCTGGATGCCGTCACGAGCGACCAGGTCGGCGACGAGCGGCTGTGGGTAGTGCGGGCGGTGGCGGTCATACTCCTCTGCAGCGGAGCCGAACGCCCCCGCGCGACGGCGGTCGGTATGCGCAGGCGATCGCTCTGGCATGCCTCCAGCATGCCCGCTGCGGTTGCGGCGAGGCGGCCATCATCCCCTTCGGTTAGAAAGTGCGCCCCGCCAGCTCGGTCTGGATCCAGGCGCCGTGGCCATGTGAGATCGCCTCCAAAGGCAGGGCATTAAGCCTGACGAGCCCGGGTAGGAATCAAGCGTCCCAGTGAGACAACCGGGCCGCGGGGCGGCGTGAGACAACTCGGGGAACGACCGGGTCACCGCGCGCCGAGATGTCACCCAGATCTCGCGACGTGAGACGGCCTGCATCGCAGCAGGTCAGAGCGTGGAGATGATACGGAGTCTGAAAACCCACACCACCGGTGGTGCTGGGTGCGGTTCAGCTGCGGCGCACCGCCTCTTGCGCGAGCTGCACTCGCGAGGTCAGCCCGAGTTTGGTGTAGATGTGGGTTAGGTGCGCCTGCACGGTGCGGGGTGAGACGAACAGCCGTGCGGCCACATCCTTGTTGCCGAGGCCTTCGCTAACAAGCCGTACGACGTCGAGCTCGGCGCGGGTCAGCGACGCCCATCCACTGCTGGCGCGCTTGCGCTCACCACGACCGCGTTGGGCGTAGGCGATCGCCTCCTGGATCGAGAGCGCCGAACCCTCGGCCCACGCGGCGTCGAAATCCTGCTCGCCCAGGGCATCCCGAGACGCGGTGATCCGGGCGTCATCGTCGGCTTGGAGTACCTCGAAGCGCACTATGCCCATGTGCTGGCGAGCTGCTTCTGCGGCGCCGAACAGTCGCGCCGCTGACAAGTGGTTGCCTGTGTCGCTCGCCGCAATGGCCAGGCAGTCGAGAGCAAACGGAACAACGAGATCACTCGCAAGTCGGACCGCCAAATCGAGCGAGTCGTAGGCATCGCGTTCGGCAGCGTCGAGTTCGCCTTGTGCGATCTCCACGCGTGCGCGCGACGCCAACGAGATCGATAGATAGCAGCCCTTCGTCGCCGACACGACATCGTCGGCCCAGCGACGGGCCGATGCGAGATCGCCACACGCCAACGCCGCCACCGCTGCCCAGTTGTAGGTCGAGGCAAAGGTGGGATCCATGCCGGTGCGCTGGCGCGCTGCTTCCCATACTTCCCGTGCCGCCGACGCATCTCCTCCCGCCAGGTGCACGAAACCGAGAATCGACAAGACAGTGCCTTCGTAGTACTCGAAAAGCTCGGATGCACTTTGACGGGCCATCTCTGCCGCCGCTCGCGCGCCGGCCGCATCTCTCGTGTAGGCGAGCGCGTATGCCCGCATCACCGATGCGTACATCGAGATCATCGCGTCGTGGACCCCAGACGCCTCCTCAGCCAGATCACCCAACAGAACGGCAGCTCCTGACAGGTCGCTGCTGAAGATGTGCGCCCAGCACAGCGCCAAGCGGCATTGACGGGCAACGAAGGCGTCACCGATGCTGTCGGCAGTCTGAAGTCCTTCCTCTGCCGCAGGCTGAGCAGTGACCGGTTCGCCGACGATGAGAGCCGACAGAGCATCCAGGGCGAGGATCTGCCCCAACAGCCTTGAATCGCCGATCTCTCGCGCGAGGCCTGCCGCCTCGGCGAAGTAAGGCTCGGCCAGCTCGCGGTCGTGCTGGGCGAGGCCACCGCAGGCGGTCAGCGCCCGCGCGACGAGCGCAGGGTCACCAAGATCTCGTGCCGTTGCCAGAGTTCGCTCGGCGTCTTCGAGTTCGATCGTCGTGCCGGTAAATGACATCAGCAGGGCCTTGTCCGCGTACGCCCGCGCGCTCACCGCCGTTGCGTCGGCACCATGCTCTGCCGCATCGGCAAGCGCGGCGTCGAGCCAGCCCAGTCCCTCCTGGATGCGTCCCCGTGTCAGCCACAGCGGTTGCAGCGACGATGCCAGGCTCAGCGCAAGCTCAGCGTCCGAGTTTTCCCGACTCCAGGCGAAAGCAGCTCGTAGATTATCGATTTCGGTGTCAGCCTGTTCGATCCGACGCTGGTGGCTGTCGCCTGTCGGAGCGTCGACGCGGGCGGCCATCGCTGTGTAGTGGTCGCGGTGACGAATCCGTACGTCGTCGCCTTCACGCGACTCGTGCAGCTTCTCCTGCGCATACTGACGCACGGTTTCCAGCAGCCGAAAGCGGGTTCCATGTCGAGTGTCCTCCGCGACCACGAGCGACTTGTCGACAAGCAGCGTGAGCTGATCGAGCACCTGATAGCGCTCCATACCGGCATCACCCGCGACAGCTTGCGCGGCGTCGACATCGAACCCGCCGAAAAACGCCGCCAGCCTTCGGAACAACACCTGTTCCGGCTCGCTCAACAACGCGTGCGACCAGTCCACCGATGCACGCAACGTCTGCTGACGGCGCACAGCGGTACGCGCTCCACCCGTCAGCAGGCGGAACTGCTCGTGCAAACTGCCCACGATCTCGTCCGGTGACAGCGCACGGACTCGGGCGGCGGCCAGTTCGATGGCCAGCGGAAGGCCGTCGAGCCTGCGACAGATCTCGGTTACGGCTTCGCAGTTTTCTGCAGTGACCCGAAATCCGAGCTTGGTCCTGCGCGCGCGGTCGCTGAACAACTCGATCGCCTCGTCGGCCAGCGACAACGACGGCACCCGCCAGCTCACCTCACCCGTCACGCCGATCGGCTCGCGACTCGTGGCCAGCAGAGTCAACGCCGGGCCGGCGCCCAACAGGGCGATAGCCAGTGCCGCGCTGGAGTCCAGCAGGTGTTCGCAGTTGTCGAGCAGTATCAGCATGCGGCGATCACGGATGAACCGCAGCACCACGTCCATCGTCTGTTGACCGGGCTGGTCGGGCAGGCCCAGCGCGCGCACCACCGTCACGGGCACCACGTCGGGATCGGTGATCGGCGCCAGGTCGACATACCAAACCCCGTCGGCGAACTCGCTGGCTGTCTCGGCGGCAACCTGAACTGCCAGGCGCGTCTTGCCCGCGCCGCCCGCGCCGGTCAGAGTGACGAGCCGGTTGTTGGCGAGTGCCTCGCGGATGGCGCTGATTTCCGCCGTGCGTCCGATGAAGCTCGACAGCTGTACCGGAAGATTCTCGGTCACAACGATATTCACTGTGCGCAGCGGCGGGAACACATTGTGCAGATCGGGGTGGCAGAGTTGCACCACCCGCTCGGGGCGAGGCAGATCACGCAGCGGATGGGTGCCGAGGTCCATCACGGTGACATCGGGCGGGAGTTGGTCGAGGATCAGCGGTTCCGTAGCGCCCGAGAGCACTGTCTGGCCGCCATGCGCGAGGTCTCGTAGCCGGGCGGTGCGGTTGATCGTCGGGCCGATGTAATTTCCTTCGTCGCGCAGCTGCACATCGCCGGTGTGCACGCCGACGCGCAACTTGATCGGCGCCAATGGCGCTCGCTGCAGCTCCAAGGCACAGGCCACCGCATCCGCAGCGCGCGCGAACGCGATCACGAAGCTGTCGCCCTCGCCCTGCTCAACCGGACGCACCCCGTGGTGTGTGGCGACGGCGTCGGACACTGTCTGGTCGAGGCGTGCGACGGCGGACTTCATCTGCTCGGGCTGGGTCTCCCACAACCGCGTGGAGCCCTCGACGTCGGCCAGCAGCAACGTCACGGTTCCCGTCGGAAGCTCGCCCATGTCTACGTCGCCCCAGCTAGTTTCGCTCATGCTAGCCAGCATGCGGTGACCTACAGCACAGAACATCAGCGAAATCGCCAATAGATGCGCCGTAGGCATGCGTACGTACGCGTCCTGGCGTCGTGAATTTAGGCGTATTGGCCGATGGCCACTCGTCGGTGTTGCCGGATCGTCGACGCCATGACCAGTGACATCACAAATATCGGACTACCTACCCTCCACTACAAGAACGATCGAAACCCTGACGAGCTCCATGCAGAATTCGCCGAGGCCTTGCGCCAAGGTCCGATCGCACTCGGCCCCTATGGACCCGAGTTGCTCAGCTACGACCTGGTGCGCACGGTGTTCAGGGACTCCCGGTTCGTCACACCGAAGGGCATCGCCCTTTCAATGCAGGGCATCACGTCCGGACCGATCTGGGAACGGGTCACCCAACACCTGCTCAACCTCAACGGCGCCGAGCACCAACGGCTTCGCCGGCTCGTCGCGAAGGCATTCACCCCACGCGCCGCCGAACGGATGCGCAGCGCATGCGTCGACGTCATCACCGAGCTGGTGGACAAGCACGTGGCGACGGGGCACTGCGACGTCGTCGCCGATATCGCCAGGCCGTATCCGGTCCCGATCATCTGTGCGCTGCTTGGCGCACCGCGTGTGGACTGGAAGCTCTTCTCGCAGTGGACCGATGACATCACCAAGGGGTTCGGTATGAACGTCGCCGCACAGACACCAGCCATCGTTCGAGGTTGGGATCAACTCGAGGCCTATATCGACCAAATGATCGTGATCCGGCGCACGTCACCCGGCGACGATCTGATCTCAGAGCTCACCCGGGCAGAGGATGACAGCGACCGACTCACCCACGACGAGATGATCAGCCTGGCGGCGACCCTGCTCCACGCCGGCACCGATACCACCCGCAACCAGTTGGCCGCAGCGGTGCAGGTGCTGGCCGACCACCCGGACCAGTGGGAGCAGTTAGCGCGCCAACCAGCGTTGGCGCCGCAAGCGGTCGAGGAACTAATGCGCCACTCGCCGGTCAACTTCAGGTCGGTGCGTATCGCCACTGAAGACCTTGAAATCGGCGGGGTGCCGTTTCCGGCCGGTTCATTCGTCATCGCCAATATGGCTGCGGCCAACCGCGACCCGGCCGTCTACGACGACCCCGGCCGTCTCGACATCACACGCCAAGCCCAGCCCGCCATGGTGGCGTTCGGTAGCGGTGTGCACCACTGCCTCGGCGCGCATCTCGCCCGCATCGAACTGACCGAAGCGCTGCGTGTGATCACGAGCCGGATGCCGAATCCCCGTATCACTGGACCGGTGCCGTGGAAACCGGTCACCCAATTGTCAGGCCCGAAAACACTTCCCATCGAATTCGACGCTCGACCGGCCAGGCAAGACATTGGCGCCGAATAGCACTGTGTCACGATGCACCTCGAACCTTTTGGTTCCGATGACATCGATTACGTCATCAAATGCCGTGCATGGTGATTGGGGCGTTCAAGGTCATTCATCTCACCACGGACTGTGCAAGCCCACCTGACACATGTCTACACCAAACTCGATATCGCATCCCGGTCCCAACTCATTCAAGAAGCAGCACGACATACAGAACCGCAATCCGTGAGGGGCCGAGCGCGAGTCATAGGAATTGCGGCCCTTTGTGAGACAAACTGGCACGAGGCTGCTCTGAGACAAACGCGAACTGGGCAGGTCGGAAGGCCCTTGAAATGCAGCCAGCGGCGAGAACCTACAGGCGTTGTACGTTCTCAAGTTTGACTGCACTTTCTCACGATTGACTGCACCATTGGCTGTGTCAGCGTTATTTGGCCCCGGTGTGACGGAGATATTTGGCCCCACCCGCGACACGCCCGGGGTGGCGTGACGGGCGTAGTTGGCCCCACCTCGTTTCGTCTGGCGGGATGATCGAGCTGCACGCCACCGGAAGGGGCCGGGTTGGGACTGAGCCGGGTGGGTTTGTTCGAGGCGATCCGCCGGGACGCCCGTTGGGAAGAGCTTTCGGTTCGGGCGTTGGCGAAGCGCTATGGGGTGCATCGGCGGACGGTGCGGCAGGCGTTGGGGTCACCGGTGCCGCCGCCGCGGAAGTCACGCGTCCGGGTGGCGCCGAAACTGGATCCGGTGAAGCCGTTGATCGATGCGATGCTGCGTGAGGATTTGACCGCCCCGCGCAAGCAGCGTCACACCGCCCGGCGGGTGCTGGCCCGCCTGGTCGATGAGCATGGCGTCGGCGATATCACCTATTCGACGGTGCGCGATTACGTGCGTGCGCGTCGGGTGGAGATCAACGCTGAGGCCGGTCGATGCGTGGAGGAGGCGTTCGTGCCGCAGAGCCATGACCCCGGCGCCGAGGCTGAGGTGGATTTCGCCGATTTGTGGATCGATCTGAAAGGCTTGCGCACCAAGGTTTTTCTGTTCACCCTGCGACTGTCGTACTCGGGCAAGGCGGTGCACCGGGTGTTTGCCTCTCAGGGGCAGGAGGCGTTTCTAGAGGGCCATGTGTACGCGTTTGACCGCCTGGGCGGGGTGCCGATCACACATATCCGTTACGACAACCTGAAGTCCGCGGTGTCGCGGGTTCTGTTGGGGCGCAACCGTATCGAGTCGGAGCGGTGGGTGCTGTTCCGATCGTGGTACGGCTTTGAGGCGTTCTACTGCGAGCGCGGGCTGCACGGCGCCCACGAGAAGGGCGGGGTGGAGGGCGAGGGCGGCCGGTTCCGGCGCACCCACCTTGTCCCGGTGCCTCGGGTGGACAGTCTGGATGAGCTGAACGAGCGGCTGGCCGGCTACGACGAGGCCGACGATTTCCGCCGGATCGGTAACCGGGCCGCCACGGTGGGGCAGGATTTCGCGACTGAGCAGCCGCTGCTGCGGCCGCTGCCGGTCGAGCCGTTCGAGCCGGGCCTGACACTGACCGCACGCGTCGACCGCTACGCCCAGGCGACCGTGCGTACCTGCCGTTACTCCGTGCCGGTGCGGTTGATCGGGCGGCGGGTGCGGGTGCTGCTGCGCGCCAGCGAGTTGCTGATCTTCGACGGCGGCGCCCAGATCGCCCGCCACCAGCGGTGCACCACCAAGGGCGGCTCGGTGCTGCTGCTGGATCACTACCTGGAGGTGCTGGCCCGCAAACCCGGCGCGCTGCCGGGCTCGACCGCGCTGGCCCAAGCCCGCCAGTGCGGCGGGTTCACCGCCGCGCACGACGCGTTCTGGGCGGCCGCGCGCGCCCGGCTCGGCGATTCCGCCGGCACCCGCGCGTTGATCGAGGTGCTGTTGCTGCACCGCCACATGCACCATGCCGACGTGGTCGCCGGGCTCATCGCTGCGGGCACGGTCGGGGCCAGCAGCGCCGACGTGGTCGCGGTGGAGGCCCGCAAGGCCGCCGACCGATCCCGCGACGGCACCGTTCCCGCGCCGAGACCGACGCCCTGGGCTGGTGAGCCGGTGGTGAGCCTGACCCAGCGGCGCCTGGCCGACCCGGCCGCGGTGATCGCCGGGCTGCCCGCCGATCACCGCCCACCGCCGTCGGTGAGCGCCTACGACGAACTGCTGCCGCGGCGCCGCGCGAGCTCCGAATCCGCGAAAGTCAAGCAGCACAAGGGAACCGCGTTATGACCGGCACCAAGACCCGCCGCCGTTCGATGACCGAACAGGCCGCCGACGCCGCCATTGACCAAGCCTGCCGGTCGCTGCGGCTGCCCACCATGCGCACCCAGTTCGGCCCCATCGCCGCCGCCGCCGAACGCGACCAGCTCACCTACCGGGGCTTCCTCGCCGAGCTGCTGATGGCCGAGTGCGAGGACCGCGATCAGCGGCGCACCGTCCGACGGATCAAGGAGGCCGGCTTTCCCCGGGCCAAGTCGCTGGCCGACTTCGACTACGACGCCAACCCCAACATCAACCCCGCCACCATCCACACCCTGTCCTCCTGCGGCTGGATCCGCGCCGGGCAGCCGTTGTGTCTGATCGGCGACTCCGGCACCGGCAAAAGCCATCTGCTGATCGGGCTGGGCACCGCCGCCGCCGAGGCCGGGTTCCGGGTCCGCTACACGCTCGCCGCCAAACTCGTCAACGAACTCGCCGAAGCCGCCGACGACCGCCAGCTGAGCAAGACCATCGCCCGCTACGGCCGCGTGGACCTGCTCTGCATCGACGAACTGGGCTACCTGGAACTCGACCGCCGCGGCGCCGAGCTGCTCTTCCAGGTTCTCACCGAGCGCGAGGAGAAGAACAGCGTGGCGATCGCCTCCAACGAGGCCTTCTCCGGCTGGACCAAAACCTTCACCGACCCCCGCCTCTGCGCCGCGATCGTCGACCGAATCACCTTCGGCGCCAACATCATCGAGACCGGCACCGAATCCTACCGGCTCGCCCACAGCCGCCACCATCACGCCAACTCCAAGGACACACCATGACCACCGAGCCGGCCCCGCACAGCGCAGACGACACCTTCGACCTCATCGACGACGCCGTCGCCGCGCTCGCGCAGCGCCGTCGAGTCAACCTCTGCGACGACGTCACCACCATCGCATTGCTCGCCAGCCTCATCGAACAGGCCCAACGATGCCTACCCCAACTCGTCCACGACGCCCGCCACAACGGCCACACCTGGATCCAGATCGCCCAAGCACTCGGCACCAACCCCGACGAAGCACACCTGCGGTTCGACCCCGAATCACCAATCGCCGACGGCAGATGGCCCTACAACAGCGACCAACCCTGATGACCCCCACACCGAGCGCCTCGACACATCATCCCCGGGGTGGGGCCAAATATCTCCGTCACTCCGGGGCCACTTTGAGTTGACACAGCCAACCATGAATGCATTTGTGCAATTAGCGTGAGAAAGGCCGCGCGAGACTGCGCAACGTCCGCCCGTTGAGGAGGAATTGAAGCGAGACGTGGCAGAGGTGCCAATCGGTGCCTGGACTCAACGTCGACGCGAATCGGTGAGAACGCGGGTGAGCCTTGGCTGGGCAGCCGTTTTGCCCGCGAAAGTCGGGGCTTTGTGGAACGCTTGCTTGAATTGCCCATCCACCTACAGGCAGGGCTGATGCTCGCCATCCCGCTCCCGATAAAGTACTACCTGAACCCGTTGTTGGGGGGTGCCGAGGCTGCAGGATTCGTGGGCCTGGTCTTTGTCGTCGCGCGTACGATTGACGCTCCCGGACACCATGAAGAGTTGTCCGAGCACTGGGCCAGCGTGCACGACGTCACGGGGCCGCTAATCGGCGTTATTTGGCCTTCCAGTTCGCGCGACATTAAGCAATCTGCGATACGCCGCGAGGGCTCGTGCGGCGAAGGGGCAGCACTTACGGGGTTCGCGTTTACCTCGGGGCACGACCAGGACTCGTTGTTGGCCAGGGAGTTTTGGAACCGAGCCGCACAAGACCCAGAACTGATGCGGGTTCTGGAACGCAACAGGCCCATTGGGATCGTTTACAGCCAGGCCCCGGTATCCCAAAAGGTTCTGATCGATGCCTGGTCGACGGCCACGGCTGACTCAGCCGAATACTTTGGGCTGGAGGAAAACGAAACGCCATGCTTGGTCGTTCTGTCGTTGCAGGAGCACACGGCCCTGGTGCTTCCTCTCGGGATGATCGAGTCGATCTATCGGTTCTTACGATCAGCGCGGATGGCTCTCGGTGCCGCGCCGGCGGCTATCAAGCGATCACGCGATAGGCGTAACGCGATCGATGAGTCAGTCCTGCGGAACCGCAAACAGTTGGATGAGCTGGCCGCCTCGCGTAGAGGCAGAATGCAGAGCCTCATCAGAGCACTCAATTCGGCGCCCTTGTTAGGCCCTGGAGTCGCTGCCGAGGTTCAGGCAGACCTTCAGCAGGAGCTAAGCCTCGATCCACCGACTGACCTGGTGTTTTCTGGGTGTCGGAATGAGGAAAGTGCCCTCTGAACTGGGATGATTGTAGTTCTCACACAAACAATCGGGTCAGTTCGGAAAGGCACTTCCAGTGCAAGTTTCGCACAGCTTCGCTTCGCAGTCAGCGGTGTTCGATGACGATCATCTCGTGTCGTGCGCCGGGCTGGTACCGGTGATGACGTTGGCCCAGCAGACCGGGCTGACTCGGCTTCTCTCGGAGAAGGTCCAGATCGTCGCGCCGCGGATCAAGTCCGGGGCGGCCAACCCGTCTCCGAAACTGGCCACGCTGATCGCGGGCATGTGCGCGGGCGCGGACTGCATCGACGACATCGACCTGGTCCGCAGCGGCGGCATGACGACGCTCTTCGACGGCGTGTACGCACCGTCGACGGTCGGAACGTTGTTGCGAGAGTTCACCTTCGGTCACGCCCGCCAACTCGAATCGGTACTACGTGACCATCTGGTGGCGCTGTGTGGGAGGGTCGACCTGCTCCCTGATGCCGCCAAGGGGTCGGTGTTCATCGACATCGACTCGCTGCTACGTCCGGTCTACGGGCGCGCCAAACAGGGCGCCTCCTACGGACACACCAAGATCGCCGGCAAGCAGATCCTGCGCAAGGGACTCTCACCGCTGGCCACCACCATCAGCACCGCGGGGTCGGCACCGGTGATCGCCGGGATGCGGCTACGCGCGGGCAAGACCGCCTCGGCCAAGGGTGCCGGGCGCATGGTCGCCCAAGCCATCAGAACCGCCCGCGCCGCCGGAGCCAGCGGGCAGATCCTGGTGCGCGGCGACTCGGCCTACGGCAACCGGGCGGTGGTGCGGAGCTGCCTGCGCGCGGGCGCCCGGTTCTCGCTGGTGATGATCCGAAACCCCGCCGTGGAACGCGCGCTGGCCGCCATCGACGAGAGCGCCTGGACCCCGGTGTCTTATCCCGGCGCAGTCCAAGATCCCGATACCGGGGCCTGGATCTCTGATGCCGAAGTCGCCGAAATCCCCTACACCGCTTTTGCATCCACCCCCGATCGAATCACCGCGCGCCTCATCGTGCGTCGAGTCAAAGACGCCCGGTTTCCCGACGCACTGTTTCCGGTCTGGCGATATCACCCGTTCTTCACCAACACCGACCTGCCCGCCGATCAGGCCGACATCACCCACCGCCAACACGCGATCATCGAGACCGTGTTCGCCGACCTGATCGACGGACCGCTGGCACACATCCCGTCGGGCCGCTTCGGGGCGAACTCCGCCTGGATCCTGTGCGCGGCCATCGCCCACAACCTGCTGCGCGCCGCCGGGGTGCTGGCAGGTGAGAACCACGGCCGGGCGCGGGGATCCACACTGCGCCGCAAGATCGTCAACATTCCCGCGCGACTCGCCCGTCCGCAACGCCGGCCCATCCTGCACCTACCCACCCACTGGCCCTGGTCTCGGGCCTGGCTCATGCTGTGGCACAACATCATCGGCCCTAGCCCGCCCAATGCCGCTACTGTCTGACCACCTGGCCGAAAGCCCCCGAACGGAGCGCAGAGGAAAAGCTGGGCAAACCAGCAGCTACCTCATGCGCACAACCCGACGACCAACGACAGCCCGACCTCACAGCCACACACCAGGTCAGTCGGTGGATCGAGGCTAAGTGCCTGGGAGCCCGGTGGTGCACTGGCTGCACTCGAGACGCTGCTTCAACAATTACCCGAGGGTGGCGATCAGCGGCCCGCAGACCGCCGCAAGCGTAAGCCTTTGCGGCGCTACTCGATTAATGACCTGCGGGAGATCGTCCAGAAGGTTGCCGACCTGCGCGACGAACTCGAAGCAGAGAGTTCGGAGTCCTATCGGTTGAAGGCAGAGGAGGCCACTTTGCTGGCCGAACTCAAGCTGTCGGAGGCAGTCCTCGCTGCCTATACGGGCAACAGGGCTGCGCCGCCGGTCAGCGAGCAGCTCGGTCAGGGCGCGTTGGCCGGATGGAAAGTACTGCACGTCGGTGCTCCCGGGCGCCTGGCGAGGACTATGACAAAAGCTCCCGGCTGATGAATCACAGCGCGGTGCGGGCCCGATGCCACGGTACGAGGCGGGCGCGGCATGTCCGAACCCATTGGTGAGTTTCTTGCGCAGGTGGCAAAAGAACAACTTCAAATTGAACGGCAGACGAGAAGTTCACTTGTGCAGCGGGCGTCGCTCGTCATCACGACATCGGGCACTCTGGTTACGCTTCTGCTAGGCGCCGCTGCATTGGTTACCAAGAACCAGGCCTTCACTCCGCCCCGTTACGTGTTGATTGAAGTCACCGTTGCTGTGGTGCTCTTAATCCTCGCCGCAGTAGTGGCACTTGTCGTCAATTGGCCGTGGTCACAAAGTGTCGTCGAGGTCGACTTTCTAAAGAGCGCTACCTACGAAGATCGTTGGGACAAACCCGATCTCGCCACCCGGCGCGATACACACGATGGCGTTGTCACCGCGTTAGCGAGCTGCAGGAAAACCAACCGGTGGCTGGGCGAGGGTTTGATGGCAGCGCTGGGGATAGAAAGTGTCGCGGTGGTTGTCCTCGCAGTAAGTGTGCTTCAGATGCTGCTCTAGACTCGCGCTACCTCGGATCAAGAGTGGGAAATCCTGCGTGTCGTGAGACAAACCGCAGTGCAGTCGTCATGAGACACCGCGCAACTGCGCAGGTCAAAGCACACACAAATGCAGCGCAGCGTGAGAACCTACAGGCGTCCGACAATCTGTTGTCCTCCGCCGTGGGCAGGTTCCGCCGTTCCTGTAGCTTCTCGGTTTCGGTGGCCACATCTCAATTGAGATGGGCACTGTCTGGCCAACTGGCCATTTCGCTGAGACTGGAACCGATTGTCCGGCGAGGCCGACTCTAAGCACGGATGTGGGCCTTTACTCGGGCGCGGATGGGCGACGCGGCGACGGTGGTGAATGGCACGACCATCGGGAAATCTGCGTCGATGGACTGGATTTCGGTGCTGCGGATGATAGTGGCCAGTGCGAGGGTGGCTTCGAGCATGGCGAAGTGGTCACCGATGCAGGAGCGCGGTCCGGCTCCGAAGGGCAGGTATTGCCAGCGGTCGCGGCCTACGGAGTTTTGTGGGCCGAATCGGTCAGGGTCGAAGGTCAGCGGGTGGTCCCACAGGGCGGGGTCGCGATGTAGCGCGTAGATGCCGACGACGAGCATAGTGCCGGCCTCGACACGGTAGCCGCCGACCTCGATGTCACGCATTGCTGTCCTACCGGTCGTGGCCGCGGGTGGGCATAGCCGCAGCGCCTCGTGCAGCACCTGGACGGTGTAGCTGAGCGCGGGAACGTCGTCCGGTGTGAGTTCGCGATCGCCGGCGCCGATGACCTCGGCGTGGACCTTGTTCTGCATTTCGGGGTGGTGGCCCAGTGCCCATAGGGCGTAGGCCAGTGTGGTGGCGGTGGTGTCGTGGCCGGCCACCATGAACGAGACGAGCTCGCCACGGATTTCGTCGTCGGATAGTGCCCGCTGTGTGGCGGGATCGCAGGCTGCGATGAGCGCCTGCACCAGAGGTGCGTCGCGGGTCGGATCGGCGCGGCACGACTGCAGGACTTGGTCGGCGAGTCGATGCAGCTCATCGCTGGCGGCGCGCGCCCGCTGGCGGGCCGGGGTAGGTAACCATCGGGGCGCGCGTAGTGGCTGGAGTGCTCGATCGGCGACGTATTCCAGCGCGGTGCGCACCGGCTTGGCGACGGCGTCGGTGTGCTCGTCGAGGTCGAGCCCGAGCACTGAGTGGCCGAGCGCCCGCAGGGTTAGCCTGCGGCATTCGGTGTCGAGGTCGATCTGGGTGCCGTCGCCCCAATTATCGACGACTGTTTGCGCGGCTTGGGCCATGTGTCCGCCGAATTCGCGGACGTGCTGTTTGGTGAAGATCGGTTGCAGCGTGCGTCGGCGCGGCAGCCAAGGTTGGTGGGTGAGGCTGAACAGGGTCGGGCCGAACAGGTGGCGCGTTTCGTGGTGTACGCGCGTTCTCTCCGCGTGTTCTCCGCTGCGGCCCAGGATGTCGCGGGCCGATTGGGGTGAGGTGGCTATGACGACCGGTGGCATCAGCCAGTTGGGCCCAAGTCTGAGCCGTGTTACCGATCCACCTGCGTCGCGCAACGTTTCCACCCCGGTGTGGAACGCCCTGATCGCCTGCACCTGCTGCCGATACGGCAGCGGGTTCCTCGGCGCCAGCGGCAACTGACTCAGAGCGACGGCGTCAACTGTCTCTACCATGGCATTCCTCCCAATCGTTTGGGTCGACTATCGGATCGCCGTGGTGAAAGACCATCGGTCGGAGCGCGTATTTGCTCAGCGAGGGGGTCGTAGAAATACGCGCATACGCTGATGTTTCGACCTACCCGGTAGCTGCACGCTGGCTAGCATGAGCCGAACTGAGTGGAGCGATCTTGACGTGAGCGAGCTGCCGACCGGAACGGTGACGTTGCTGTTAGCCGACGTCGAGGACTCAACGCGATTGTGGGAGAGCCAGCCGGAGGAGATGACGGCCGCGGTCGCGCGGCTTGATGCCACACTCGGCGACCTCATCGCCGCCCATCGCGGTGTGCGTCCCGTCGAACAGGGCGAGGGGGACAGCTTCGTGCTGGCATTCGCGCGCGCCAGCGACGCGGTGGCGTGTGCGCTGGAATTGCAGCGCGCCCCGCTTGCGCCGATCCGGTTGCGGATCGGCGTGCACACCGGCGATATCCAGCTGCGCGACGAGGGCAACTACATCGGTCCCACCATCAACCGGACGGCGCGGCTACGTGACCTTGCGCACGGAGGACAGAGCGTGCTGTCCGCTGTGACCGAGGCGATCGTCGTCGACCATCTGCCGGGCGAAGCGTGGCTGACCGATCTAGGTTCGCACGCATTGCGCGGTCTGCCGCGTCCGGAGCGGGTAGTGCAACTGTGTCACCCGGATATCCGCAACGAGTTCCCGCCGTTGCGGACATCGAAAGCCACTGGTGCGCGGCGTCTTCCGGTGCAGTTGACCAGTTTCATCGGGCGAGAGGCGCAAATCCGGGAGGTGCGTGAAATCGTCGCACGCGGTCGTATGGTGACTCTCACCGGCGCCGGCGGTTCCGGAAAGACCCGCCTAGCAGTCCAGGCCGCCAGGGAGTTTGGCGACGACGTCAGGTACGTCGACCTCGCGCCGATCACCGACCCGGAGCTCGTACCGGTCACAATGGCTCGAGCGTTGGGCCTTCCCGACCAGCCCCATCGGTCGGCGACGGACACTATCGTCCGTTATCTCAGTGAGCGCCAACTGTTGATCGTGCTCGACAACTGCGAGCACCTGCTCGACGCGTGTGCGGCAGTGATCCGAGCCGTTCTTGACGCATGCCCCAACGTGACAATGTTGATCACCAGCCGTGAGCCGATTGGGGTGGCAGGCGAAGTGACGTGGCGCGTCCCATCGCTCTCGCTGGCCGACGAGGCGATGGAACTGTTCACCGATCGTGCCCGCCTGGCGCGACCTGATTTCGGCATCACCGATGAGAATGCCGCCACGATGGCCGAGATCTGCCGCCGCCTCGATGGCATGCCGCTGGCCATCGAACTGGCGGCGGCGCGGATACGGGCGCTCTCACTAGCGGAGATCCTCGACAGCCTCCATGATCGGTTTCGCCTGCTCACAGGAGGGTCGCGCACGGCAGTGCGCCGACAGCAGACGTTGCGGGCGTCGGTCGACTGGTCGCATGCCCTGCTAACCGAGCCGGAGCGCGTGCTGTTTCGCCGGCTGGCGGTGTTCGTGGGTGGATTGGATCTCGATGCCGCTCAGGCCGTGGCCAGCGAGGGAAACTTGGAGCGGCACCAGGTCCTCGACCTGCTCACTCTGTTGGTGGACAAATCGCTTGTCCTTGCGGAAGAGGCTGGCGGACGCACGCGATACCGGATGCTCGAAACGGTACGCCAGTACGGGCTGGAGAAGCTTGGCGAGTCCTCGGAAGCCGACACCGTACGCACCCGCCACCAGGACCACTACACAGCAATGGCACTCGAGTTCGAGAACACGGCGCGGGGCAACCACGAATACCTCCTCGCGCGCGCCGAACTGAACATCGACAACCTGAGGTCCGCCTTCACGTGGAGTCGCGAGCGTTGCGATACCGACGGTGCGCTGAAGCTGGCCTCGGCGTTGTCGCCGTTTTGGCTCGCCCGCGGTCACATCAAGGAGGCTCTCGCATGGTTCGACGCAGCAACCGACGACCAGGCGAGGAGTGATTCCAACGCTTCTCCCGCAGTCGGTGTCCGCGCAGTAGTCGACCGGGCCTTCCTCGAGTTCTGGGCCGGCCTTCCCGGCCGCATCGACGAGGTGGACCACGCACTTGCGGCCGCACGCGAGCTTGAGGATCCGGCTCTCTTGGCCAGGGCGCTGGTGGCACGCGGCATCGTCGTCGGCTTCGACGACCATGCATCCCGACCGTACTTCTCCGAGGCGTCAGACCTCGCGCGGGCTATCGGTCATGGATGGCTGCTCGGCCAGATGCTGGCCTGGCGTGCATACCTCGCACTCATCGCGGGGGACACAATACGAGCCCGGGCTGCCGCCGAGGAAGGACTCTCAATCGCCAAAGCGATCGGCGACCGATTCGTCGCACGTGCATGTAGCGGGTGGCGCAGCTGGGCGTACGTGCACAGCGGTGAACTGGCGTCGGCGGTGTCTCAGCTGCGCGCGGTTTTTGCCGAAGCACAGGAGGCCCACGATCTCACCTGGCAATTCTCCAGCTTGCACGCACTCATTTTCGCCATGGCTTACCAGGGAGACGAACACGGTTACCGCGCAGCGACACAGGCCGCAGCGGATTTCGCCGATGAATTGGGAGGCTTCTACCCCGGTATGCACCAAGGCGCGATCGCGTGGGCCAGCCTGTCTGCAGCAGACATGGAGTCGGCGGCGAAAGCCGGGGCGGCGGGGCAAGAACAGTTGACGATCGCACCTCCGCAGATCGCGGCGGTATGGGCATACCCGATCGCCGAAGTCGAGCTGATGCGCGGCGACCTGGCCCAGGCGCACAGCTTGGCCGAGGAAGTCATTTCGATGACAACGGGATTTCACATGTCATTAGCGCTGATGACACGCGCCAGAGTTTCTCTGGCAGAGAACAATGCCAGCTCGGCCCAACGGGATCTTCATGAAGCACTCCGCTGTGCCGCACAAGTAGAGGCATACCTGGTCGTACCCGACCTGCTCGAGTGCCTCGCGCGAGTTGTCGCAGGCGACGGCAACCATCGTGACGCGGCAAGGTTCTGCGGAGCAGCAGATGCCGTGCGGGGCAGGATCGGCGCCGTGCGGTTCAAGATCTACGATGCCGACCATGAAGCGACCGTCGCTTCATCACGTGATGCATTGGGCAGCAACGACTTTGATGCTATATGGGCTGAAGGCGCCACCATGTCCACGACCGAGGCAATCGCCTATGCTCAGCGCGGTCGGGGTGAACGCAAGCGCCCGAGCAGTGGGTGGGCGTCGCTGACGCCCACCGAACTCGACGTGGTCCGGTTGGTGGGTGAGGGGTTGGGCAACAAGGACATCGCCGCACGGCTCTTCGTGTCTCATCGCACGGTGCAGACGCATCTGACCCACGTATATACCAAGCTGGGCATGACTTCGCGCATACAGCTGGCGCAGGAGGCATCGCGGCGGACATAAGAGCTAGGAAACGAAGTATCCTATGAGACAAATCGACTCGGCACGGCCGTGAGACGGTCTCCAAAACCGAGCGTTGAGGCTTCTCATACGACAGCGGCGGCGAGAACCTACACCGTAGCCGTCGGTTCTTCGTCGTCGGCCGGCCGCCCCATCACCTCTTCCTCTTCTCTATAGTGGCTTTGCTCCCAGCCGTCGAGTTGTGCTGCTCATTCTCACGGATGGCCGCACTTGCGTTGTGCTCGTACAGATTTCGTGCGCCGCCGTGTCTCAAGTCTCGCCGAGGAACTTCTGGAGATGCTCCGCGACAACGTCGGCCCGATCGATGACTACAAGATGGTTGGCAGCGTCGACGAGCTCTACTTGCGCGTGCGGCAGCTGTTGGCGGAACCGCTGGGCCATCGTTGGTCCGTCGTGCAGAGTCTCGTCGCGTGGGATCACAACGAGTACCGGGATACCGCTTGCCGCGAGCCGATCGATGTTGCACTTCACGGGGCGCGGTTCCAGTAGTTTGCGGCGGAAGCCCGGCATCCCGATGATGAACTGCTGCGCGATGGGGCGCCACGGATCGGCTCGCAGCCGCGGACGGGTCTTCTCCATCACAAACGTGTCGAGGGCCCACTCTGAATTCGACACCGTCGGCCGAAGCCGGAACTTGACCAGCATCTCGACGAGCCACTTCATGTACTGCGGACTGACGATGCCCGCGGGGCCCAGCATTGCCAGCCGTTCGACACGCTCGGGCCGAGCCATGGCGTAGTGCGTCGCCATCCAGGTACCGAGCGACGCGGCAACGAACGCGCTGCGCTCGATGGCCAGCGTGTCGAGAACCTCATCGATCCAATCGACGACGCGCGCCGGCGAGGACATGACGACCGTCGTCACGCTCTTGTTCATGTCGCCGAGCGCGTCGAGCAGCCGGACGTGGTGCGAACCTGTCAGCGTCGGCAGCAGCGGCAGCCACATCGTCGAGCTCATCGATAACGCATGGAGCGCGACCAACGGCGGCTTCGACGGATCCCCGGCGGTCAGTACATGTGTAGTGCCGAGGGATGTTTCGACGTCCGATTCCTCGACGGACACCGGCGAAAGCGCGATCGCCTCGTCGTACAGCCGGCAGTACTCTGTCCGCGCCGCGTCGTTCTTGAACGCCGATGGCCGCCCCATACTCGCTCCTGAATTCGCCCGGCTAGTCATCGTGGGCACTATCGCATGGAAGCGTCGGACGACAGGGTGATTCAGTCGACGTCCTAGGAAATGCAGCGGTTCGTGAGACAAACCGGGTCGGAATCTCCGTGAGACAACCGGCAAATCAGGAGGTCAGGGGCTCCCGGAGATGTCGCCCAATGTGCGAACCTACAGCGTGTCGAGATGCAACGAAGATGAACAAACGCGCCGAATTGTTAAACAAGGTGATTAGCGCATCTAATCATCGCTACTCAGCGATTAAAGCCCAGGTCAAGGCCTTCTCTCTTGCTGGCTCGACCTGAGCAGGATCGTTCAACTTGCCGTCGGTTCCGTTCAAGTTGCTCGTCGCGGTGTCGTAGTGCCTCGCCGTCGCCTGCCTCTACGGATCGAGCCACTAGCGGGTGAGGCGGTCGATTCCTGGCTCGAGGCGACGGCGGCGCACATGGACATGACGGTCGGTGTGCTCGCGCGAATGGTAGGCCTATCGGTCGCAACGAGGCCGGCATGGATCAGGTGGATCGGCCCCGACGAGTTGAATGCCCTGGAGGCAGCTACGGGCGTATCAGGAGTCTCGATCCAGTCGATGACGCTGCAGGCCTACGACACCAGAGCGCTGGGGCTTCAACCGATTTCGCACCGGCTTGATCCGGCATTCCCATTCGGGGCGTTGCCGCGTTCGAGGTTCTGCCCGCGATGCTTGAGGGCGACGCAGGGCCGTTGGCAACTTGGCTGGCGTCTGGGTTGGTCGTTCCTGTGCGTTGAGCATCGATGTCTACTCGTTGATGTTTGCCCCAATTGCGGGAAACATCAACGGCGACAACAGAACTATTCGCGCACACCCACGCCAACCAAGTGCGCGTGCGGCTGCGACTTGATCGGAGTTCGCAGCCAGACGCTCGGCGATGAGCATCCATTCGTCGAAGCGCAGCGTGTGGTGTCCGAGATCATCGCCGGCGAGGTCGCGACGTTCGGCATCTTCGCGACCATGCATACTTCAGCGCGGGAAGCCCTGACGCAGATCAGAAGTATCGCCAACCGCGTCTTGAATTACGCGTCGATCCACGGCCTCGAAGCAGTGCAACCATCTGAACTGACCGATGGACTCCGTGCCGATGTCATAGCCGGTAAGCCGTCGCAGGCGAGGCACACCCTGAATGACAGTGCGCATGCGCGGGCTGTCGATACGGCCATAGGAGTCAGCGCAGCGCTCAGCATCTTGCGGCTCCCGGATGTCAGTCGCGCCGGCGTGAGCGCACGGTGGATCGTCGATGGGCAGAACGCGGATACCGGACCAGCCGAGTTGAGGTCGTGTGGCCGTGACGGGGCACTGTCGGCGGCGATCGCGATCGAGGCCCGCCGTCCAGCGCTCGGCCCGGAACTGCAGTTGCGGTACCGGGCAGCCGTGACGATGCCCTGCGCGCCGGATATCGACCTGCCACGTGTGTCGAGCATTGCGGCGTCGTTGCCAAGTGTGCTGTGGCGTGAATGGTCGGACCGGCTCCTGCTGGACGTTCGCCGCACCTTGGCGATGCGGAGGACGTTGTCTTGCGCAACGCTTCTGGTCGGGAGTACGGTGAAACCCGTTGCGGCAGCGCGGCTTCTCGGCGAAGTCATCACCCCGAACGCTCTGAACCATCGATTGTGGGTCCTGCAAGGATCAGCCTACTGGTTGCCGATGTGCGCCGCGCTGATTCGGCTCAGCGACTACCTGGATGCCAACGGCGCGCTCATCGATTACGGGCGGCGTCGCCGCCTCGACTACTCCACCCTCCTGCGAAACGACGCATGGCAGCAAATGCGCCGTAGCGACGGCAGTCAGCTACGGATCCGTTCGGTGGCGGCCGCACGCAGCTACCTCGTCGCCGAATTAGGTGGCAGCGCGAGGCGCGATACGCAGGATGTGGTATCGGTCGCGGCCTTCGAGAAAGCGCTGACTTCCGACTTGAGAACGACTTTGGCGGTGAGGGCGCAAACCTTTCTGTTCGAGCAAGGAATCGACGAGCCGGTCTCGTGGCACCCGCCGCTCGGTCTCCTCAAGGATCTGGCGCTGCCGCAGCCGAAAATGACACGCGTCGGAACGCACGCACAGCAAACTCAATGCGCGGGTTAATTTCCTGCTAAATGCGGTGATCTGGTGGTGCAGTTACCTCCCCGTGGGTTTAGCGTCTCGTTCCTGACTGTAGGGACAACCTGGGAGGTAGACAGATGACTTCGCGCACATCGACGAAAGTTCGATCCGTTGACGAACCGGCCGCCGAGCTGTGGTGGTTCGTGCGTTTCCACGACGGTGACGTCATCGAGTGGTGCTGGCGTGATAGTGGGGCTCCGCCACTCGACGAGCTAGCCGCGATCCGTACTCCGCGGTCTTCGTCGCGCAATCGGCACATTCCGGTGTCCGCGTACTCGATGACGAATGCTGCTGTCCTTCATCTGGAGTCAGGGCTCGAGCACGATCTCCTGCGACGGATCGACCGCGACCCAACGATCCGCCGGATGGTCGCTCAACCGCTTCGGCTGCAATGGACTGGTACCGAACCGGCGAGCCACACCCCTGATCTGCTGACCGTCGATGACTCCGGTGCTGTGACGGTGTGGGACGTCCGCGCGCTAGACGAGCAAGATGATGACTTCCGCGCCAAGAGTCGGGTCACTCGCGACGCCTGTGGCATCGCCGGGTGGCGTTACGAGGTCTTCAGCGGCCTCGACATCATCGAACGCATGAACCTGTTGTGGTTGCACGGGTTCCGGCGGCGACCACCATGGGCCGACCGATATGAGGACGCCATCCGCACGATGGCCTCCGCCGGAAAGGTCACCCTCGCCGCGCTCTTCGGTGCGGACGACGGCTCCGAGGAAGTCAAGCCGGTCGTGTGGCACCTGCTCTGGGCCGGCGACCTGTGCGCCGACATGAATGCGCCGTGGACGCCGCACACCGAGGTGACGTTGGGTAGCGGGGTGCGTCATGACTAGTGTTCGCACCGTCCTCGTCGACGGCGCTCGACTCCTAACCGATTCCGGCACAGCCCAGGTACTTTCGGTCGACGACAGCGGTGTGGGTTTGCGGTACTCCTGGGGCGACGCAAGCACGATCAGCTGGGCCGACCTCGGCACCCTCCGCTCCATTGAGGACGGCATTGCCGAAGCGCTGAGCGAACCGCTGCAGCCAGTGTGGGACGGTCTCGACGAGGCCATCCGCTCCGCCGCACTCACGCGACTGGAGATCGTGCAGGAGATTATTACCGGCTACCGCGACGGCCATCCCGCCTTCGCGCGCGAGGGTGAACCGCGGTCACCGTTCGGGCCGGGATTCGGCGTATCCGAGCACAAGCGCTGCATCGCGATGGCCAAGCAACTCAACCTCGAGGCGAAGTTCGATCGCGACCTTCAACGTCGCCTCGCCGAAGGTGACCTCAAGTCCGGGGGCGTCAGCGAGCAGACCATCAGACGTTGGGTTCGGGAGTTCAAGCGAGACGGGCTACTTGCGCTCATCGATGGCCGCACCGTACGCCCAAGCAAGTCCTACGACCGGATCGATCAGCACTACCGGGACGCTGCCATTAAGGTGTTGGACTCGCTCGACGGCGACCGATCCACCATCTCGATCGAAGAGATCAAGCGACAGACGGAAGTCAACCTGAAGAACAGCGGACTCGCGCATATCAAACCGCCAGAACGCATTACGCGGCAGTACTTGTCCAACCTCAAACGCGAGCGCGGTGACTCCACCCGAGCTCAACTCAGCCGCAGACTGCGGCACGTCTCGGGGACGAAGCACTACCCTGCGATCCGGCCTGGCCAGGTGGTGGCCATCGACGCGACCCGCGCCGACAACCTGGTCTACGACCCCTACACCGGCAAGCCCTACAGCGTCGAGATCCTGACGGCTGTCGACGTCGCCACGCGGGTGGTCCTCGCGATCCGGGTCGTGGCAAGGAGTGCCAACGGTATCGAGGCGGGGCTGCTGGTCTACGACATTTGTCGACCGTTCTCGATGATGGTCGACGGGACCTCGATCGGCCACTGGAGATGGGTGGGATTACCCGAACAGCTGGACTTCACACAGGTGCCCGTGCGGGCTGGTCAGCGGCTCTTCGCACCCGACTTCTCGACACTGCAAGGAGAACACGGCATACCGTCGGTGCTACCTGATGCGATCCGCTCCGACCACGGAGCCATCTTCGTGTCCAAGCACTTCCGTGCGCTGCTCGACAATATGGGCATCGACCTGTTGCTCAATCGCGGAGGCAAGGCCAACGACAACCCGCACGTCGAACGCTGGCACGAAACCGTACAACGGGCACTGCAGCAGATACCGGGATACAAGGGCCGCAACACCTCTGAGCGAGGAAGGTTGGTCAGCAGGAGCCGATGCTGACCGCCACCGAACTCGAGCAGCATCTTCGGCGCTTCATCGCGCTGGACTATCACCGCAGCGGCCACACCGGAATCATCCAGCCGGGACAGGAGGACGCACGGGTGTGCCCGCTGGAGATGTGGGACGCGATGGTGTCAATGACCGGGCGCATCGACGTACCCCAGCGGCCCGACCTGATCTACCAGTTCCTCCCCGTCCGCTGGGCAACCATCAGCCATGACGGGGTGGAACTGAAGAATCTCGTCTACGACTCGCCGGTGCTCGCTGATTACCGTTCCAAGCGGGTCGGACAGTTCCGAGCGCAGGACGAAAAGGCGCCGTTCTTCGTCGATCCGCGAGACCTGTCCCGCATCTGGTTCCAAGATCCGGCGACCAAACTCGTCCAACCGATCGAGTGGCGAGGCATCGACCGAACGCAGGCGCCGATGGCAGCCGCCATCGTTGGCCACGTGTGCCAGCGGATCCGTGAACGCGGTGGCAACAAGGTACTCAATCGAAATTCGGCAACTCGGCAGATCATCGACGAACTCACGCAAATCACCGAGGCACCGGTCGGTCCCAAACTGCGCAGGAAGTTGACGGCCAGCCGGCTGCGCGTCGAACAGGCGCGAGTCGACCACGGTGAAGCCCAAGCGGCCCAGGAGCGTGTGCACCCGAGCCCGCCACTCCGTCTGCGACCGGCCGGACGGAATGAAGAGTGGCCGAACTACCTGCTCGATGAGGAGGCATGACCCGTGGACGCCCAGCTATGGCACGAGCACTGCGTCACCGAGATGCCGGTCGAACCCCCGCATCTCACTGTCACGCAGTGGAACGCCCTGACCGACGGGCAGCGCGACGATCACGTCGACCGCCTGAGCCGCTGGCTGGCAAACCTCTTCGTCGCGACGATCGAGGCCGATGCGATCTATCGGAAGATGACGAAGACGGTGCAGGCCAACGCGTATTCACCGCCCGGCGCCAAGCGACTTCCGGCATTGAATGGAATGAACTACGTCGGCAAGAGCACGATGATGATGCGTTGGGCGCGTGAGCGATACCTCGAATGGATCGCGGACGCCGAGAAGGACGACGACGGACATCCGATCTTTCGCCCCGCGTCCGGGTGCGAAGCAGACCTGTATCCCATCGTCTGGATCGACCTGCGCGCTGCGGCGTTGATCAAGGACGTCGTGGGCGAGATCCTGGACTTCTTCAATCTCCCCAGCGACGGCGATACCCGACACGTGTCCGAAGCGGCGATCAGCGCGATCCGACGGCACAGGACACGCGTCGTCGTCATCGACGACGTCCACCTGCTGAAGACGAACTGGAAGGGCGGAAGAGACGTACTCGACTACGTCAAGCACTTCAACACTCGCCTCGGCAAGCTCGGGGTCAGCCTGGTGCTCATCGGCGCCAATCTCGAAGGCAGTGACTTGGCGACCGATCCCCAGATCGCGTCACGATTGCGGCTCGATCATCTGCAACCGTATCCGTGCGAGCGCCACGACATCGACCACATGCGCAGGTGGCAAGCGATCGCGCGGCAACTCGAGAATCTGGTGCTTCCGCACCTGCCCAGAGGAAAACCGGAGATGCTGTTCACCAAGCTGGCCCAGGAGCTACACGACCGCTCTCAGGGCTACATCGGCGATGTCACGGAGCTGGTCACCGAGGCCACGATCGAGGCGATCCACGATGGCTCGTTCAGGATCCAGCGCAAGCACCTCGACCGCGTGGAGCTGAGCAAGCGGGCTGAGGACGAGTACCGCGACAGGAAGCATCCACCGAAGAGAGCGTCCTGACATGCCTTGAGGGCGAGCGGACTCAACGCGATGCCAGCAACCGCAATTCGTCGCGGGTGGAAGGGGTGAGCCTGGCCGCGAAGGCACGGTAGGCGGCCTTGACCGGAGAACTGGGCGCTACTGCCCACGCCGGGCTGGTGTCGAGCGGCCCTTGGGCGACTTCGCACCACATCCACGTGAGTGCGTATGACCAGGTGGTGCGCTTCCGGTGCGGCGACACTGACGTACACCATTCTTCCCTGGCGGTCGAGGACGGGTTGGCGAGTGCTCGCACGCGGGACTCCCGTTCGCGGAAGTCGCGGTTGCGGGGCAAGACGAGTTCGGCGGCGCGCACTGCGCCGGTGAACACCTCCGGCGATACGCACCGGCGGCTGCTGGCCGCCCGCGCCGTACTCGTGCCGAGAGTCGGGTCGAGTCCGATGGCGGTGGCTGCCTCGGCCCACGTGGAGGCGTTCGTGGCGGCTCTGACCAAACAGAGTGACACGTACATGCGGCCGGTCCACTCGTAGCTGCCGAGCATGCCGTCGAACAAGTCGCGATATATCTCCACATCGACGAGTTGCGGTATCGCGTCCGGACTTAGCGCGGCGACAGCCGGTCTGTTGCCGAGTCGGCGACCAACGTGATGGCGGCGCGAAAGGGATGCGTCGATCAGCCTGCCCATGGTGGGTGTGCGCTTGGTGTGGTTACGCAGCCATCCGGTGGGCCCGTTGGGGGTGTCGTCGATCAGCGATAGCCATGGGGCCAGGTGGTCGGCGGCCGCGGCCAGACCGTCCTGTTCCAGAATGACCTGCGCCTCGGCGAGTATCTGCCCACGCGCCTCGGCACTGCTCGGTGGGCTGATACCCCAGCGCGGTCCCCTCAAGTCGGTGGTGCGGGTGATGGCTTCGCGGTGGATGTCGTCGGCCCAGCCGGCGTAGGCGACACCGCCGGGTCGCGACAGCAGGTGCAGTAGCAGAGTGGCAAGGTGCCGAAGCTCCGCCAGGTACAGGCGAGGGTTCGTCAGTTCCCCAAGCATCGCGGTCGGCTCGCCGCGGAGGGCGTGATCTATCTGGCGGGCCGTGGCGAGCACGCGCGGATCGGCGGGCACCCGTGCGTGGGCCGACACGGAATGGCGGCATTGTGTCCGCAGCCCGAGAGAATTCCCGCAAGGCTGCGACGCGTCGATGATCGGCCGCAGTACGGCGTATCGATGGGTGCGGAAACGCTGATCGCACCCAGCACACTGAGCGGTGAGAAAGATGCCATGGCGGATGCAGGTGGCGACGATGGGTAGCCGCCACTCCAATCGCCAGATGCCATCCTGAGCGATGCATTCCACACAAGTTTGTGATCCAAACTGCGGGAACCAGCCTTGCGTGACGACTTGCCGAAACGTATGTCGCGCCAAGGGATCGAGCCCTTCCAGGAACAGCGGCAGGCCCAAGTCGAAACGCCTGAGCGTGGCGTTGGCCAGGGATGTGCCGGTAATACCGCTCAACCTCTGCACGCGCTCGATCAGCTGTGGATCCGGTTTGAACATCATGAAAGCCGTCGTCGGCGCGGAAGGGCCGGACATCGTCTTGATTCGACGAATGATCTCCGCCGAGCGCAGCCCGTTCGCGTCAGCGAGCCGCTCCAGGAAGCCATCTAGCGCCTCGCCTCTACCGAGGCTGACGCGGAACGGTAGGAGTTCCCGTCGCCGTCCCACGGTCATGGGTCGCAACTCGAAGAGTTTGCGCGCGCCATAATGCTGACAATGCACTACTAGTAGTGCATTGTCAGCATTGAAATACGGCGCGGCTCTCCGCAGGCCCTTGTCGATGCTGGTCGCAGGCAGGTCCGTTGGCGACTGGAGATGGGTTGGGCTGGCAGTCGAACATCGGTGGTTTGCTTCATCGAAATTGGTGGCACACCATCGGGTCGCTACGACACCGCGCGGTGTGCACTGCCGGCCAATGTACTACTAGTAGGGCAGACATCGCGCCCGCTCGCCCTGCTATTTGATGAGGTGCCGACACGCCCTAGCCAGAACAATCCCGAACGGGTTGCCGATTGGGAACGTCGACGAAAAGCCGTCGGTGCGCGGATTCGCGAACTCCGAACAGCACACGGGATGACGCAAGAGGCGCTGGCACTCCAGTCAGGTGTTACCCGCAACGTGCTCATCGATGTCGAGCACGGACGGCGCGGCCTTCTCTACGAGCGCCTGTTTGACCTCGCCGATGCGCTGGACGTCACGGCGGCGGATTTGTTGACCTAAAGACTCGTTTGACGCCAGTACGACGCCGATGGCACCGGGCGGAGTGCCCTACTAGTAGTACTATCGGATAGCTGGAGCAGGTTACGCCGTAGGAGAGTCAAGGTGGAGAAGCGTAGAAGCGGGACCGAGACGCGGCAACGCACCGAGAAGCTGAACCTGCGGCTGTTGCCGTCGGAGCAGCGAGCATTGCGAACGTTGGCTACCCAAGCGGGCTCCCGCAGTGTTCAGGCCTGGATCCTCGATGCCATCGGGCCGCATCTGGAAAGTGTTCGCAACTAACACTAACGCGGGGCGCGTGATCGCCAAAACGAGGCGCGTCAGAGTGGACAAGGTCAGTCGCAAGCGAAGGGTGCTCGACATGGACCTGTCGCTAGCAGCCCACTAATTCTCTCTGGAGGTGTCCTCTGAAGCGCAAGCCGGTAACGGTGACGCACGCTGCCATCCAAGCCGCGGCCAGAAAGAACACCAAGGCATCGGCACGGCTCGAAGGTCGTGAGGTGCCGGCTGATTTTGTCCGATCGCCGGCCGTCGAACGGTACATCGCCGAGTCGGGAACCAGCGACGCTATTGGGCCGCGTTACGAGCCCGGCCGGACAAAGGTGCAAACCGAACTGACCCAGTCCGGCACCGGCGACCCGGCAGACGATCTCCTCTCCTTTCTCAAGACTGAGATATGGCCGCTACTCGAGGACCGATCGCCGACCACCAAAGCTGAACGCGAGCAGATGCTCGGCGACCCGGCAGCAGATTGAGACGGCGGTCATCGAGTCAACCGGCGGAGGCAGCCAGCCCATCGCGACCGGCGAAAGGGAATCCGATAGTGAGTCAATGGAACTACCGTGTCGTGCAGTCGTTCGACCGAACCGAATACTTCATCGCTGAGGTCTACTACGTTGAGGTTGCCCAACCGACGAACCTTTTTGGGCACGATCGCCGGCTCGAACGAGCCGTTACGATCACGCGGCACCGCGATGGCCACCGGGCCGTTGACCGTGGACACCGTCTTCGGTGTCGAGCCGTTGCGGGAGTTGCCGCTGCCGCGCCCGGCCGGGTCGCCAGCCTCATATCCCAGATGATGGGTCAGTTCCGAATCCAACGCCCGCTCCAATACCGCCTTGGTCAACTCGTTGAGCAAACCATCGGCGCCATCAATCGGGGTCCCCGACTTCACCGCATCCTTGATCAACGAATCCAGCGTCTCAGCCGAAAACGTCTCCGCCAATTGCCGAGCCGCCGACTTTCCCGAACCCGACGACGCTATGGCCTTGGTCACAAATCACTCCTTCTGTCCGCCCCAACCGCGGTCCGATCTTGGACCACCCCGGACTGCTCAACCGGTTCTTCGCCACCGTGCGCCAACATCATTGGGACACAGCCCTTCCCGCAGACGTGATGTTCTTCGCCGAGGACTACCCTAAACGCGACGAACGGTTGCCCCGGGCATTGGCCGAACAGGTCATGGCCCAGCTCGAGGATCCCGACAACCTTGCCCGATTCACCGACCCTGCCTACCGGTTGATCACGATCATCTTGATGCGGTGCGGTCTACGGATCACCGATGCCCTGCGCCTGCCCAGCGACTGTGTGGTCACCGACACCGAAGGCGCCCCGTATCTGCGCTACCTCAACCACAAGATGAAACGCGACGCGTTGGTACCCATCGACGAGCAGTTGCGCGACCTGATCGCCGAACACCGCGCTCACACCGCCCAGCGATGGCCGGCAGGCACGCCGGTGCTGTTCGCACGGCCCACGAAGAACATCGACGGCGCCCACCCGATCGCCAGCCCCACCTACCGGACGGCGCTGCTGCGCTGGCTGTCGGTCTGTGACATCCGAGACGAGCACGGCCAGCCCGTGCGCCTCACTCCGCACCAGTGGCGCCATACCCTGGGCACCCGGCTGATCAACCGCGACGTCCCCCAAGAAGTCGTGCGCCGCATCCTCGACCACGACTCCGCGCAGATGACCAGCCACTACGCCCGCCTGCACGACACCACCGTGCGCCGCCAATGGGAGGCCGCCCGCAAGGTCGACATCCACGGAGCCACAATCACTTTCGATCCGTCCGGGCCAATCGCCGAGGCTGCCTGGGCCAAACAGCGACTCGGCCGCGCCACCCAGGCCCTACCCAACGGCTACTGCGGACTGCCGGTACAGCAGAGCTGCCCGCACGCCAACGCCTGCCTCACCTGCCCGATGTTCCTCACGACCGACGAATTCCTGCCCCAACATCACCAGCAACGACAACAGACCCTGCAGCTCATCACCGCCGCTGAAGCCCGCGGACAACAACGACTCGCCGAAATGAACCGCCAAGTTCTGAGCAACCTCGACAACATCATCACCGCCGCTGAAGCCCGCGGACAACAACGACTCGCCGAAATGAACCGCCAAGTTCTGAGCAACCTCGACAACATCATCACCGCCCTCAGCCATCAACAACCAGGTAAGGCCAAACATGCCGGCTGACAACAGCATCCACCTCATCCGCGCCGCCCAGCAGCGCCACGAACTCACCCGCGCCAAGGCCATCGCCGCCATCCATGAACTCGACCGAACCGGTGCCGTGCTCACCTTCGAATCCGTCGCCCGCCACGCCGGTGTCTCCCGCTCGTGGATCTACACCCAAACCGATCTCAAAGACGAGATCAGCCGGCTCCGTGCCCAGCACCGGCCCGAGACAAGCAAGCCGTTACCTGCCCGACAACGCGCCAGTGATGGCTCACTGCGGCAGCGGCTCGAAATCGCCAACCGCCGCAATCACGAGCTGACCGACGAGAACCGGCGGCTACGCCGCCAACTCGCGTGCGCCCTTGGCCAACGCCGCGAAAACACCGGCCGACACATCACACTTCAGTAACAACCGGGCCGTGCCGACCGATGCCCGATACCGATTTCCATCCGCGTCATCGACACCCTCCACGACACAAACCTGCAAGTCACCACCACTGCCATGAGTAGGACTTGAGATAACGATCGAGTCGATCAATTTCCAGCTGCGCAAGATCACCAAGAACCGCGGCCATTTCCCCGACAAGGACGCCGCGATGAAGTTGCTGTATCTCGGTTTGCGCAACATCTCCAGCCAGAGAGGAGGCTTCTCGGGCACCGGAACATACAACTGGACTGTGACATTGAACACACTCGCCAAGCTGTTTTCGGGACGACTTCCGTTGTGTTAGAATACAATTCGTAGTCAAGTCACCTCTGACTTACACAGAATTCGTGACAGGCTCTGGACGTGAACTGCGATCCCGCATCGGAGTGACACCTTAAGCCTTCCAACAGGTTTCCGCGTGACCAGCGGGCCATCTCCAACGCGTCGAGGACCATCGTGGTGCGCATGTTCGAGGCCACCCGCCAGCCCACGATCATCCGACTGAATGTGTCGGTGATGAAACAGACGTAGGCCACCCCCGACCAGGTCGGCACGAACGTTAGATCGGTGACCCAGAGTTGGTTGGGCGCGGCGGCGGTGAACTTCCGCTCAACCAGATCGGGATGGCGCGCCGCGGTGGGATCGGACTTGGTGGTCTTGATCTGTTTACCGCGACGCACCCCGGCGATGCCGGCCGCGCGCATGTGGCGGGCCACCTGGTCGCGACCGACGTCGTGGCCGGCCCGGCGGGCGGCTTTCCACAGCTTGCGGGCACCGTAGACGCGGTAGTTGTCCTCCCAGAGCTGGCGCAGCGCCGGCCCGATCACCGCGTCCCGGCAGGCCCGCGCCGACGGGGCGCGGGCCTTGGTGTCGTAGTAGGTGCTCGGGGCCATCGACACCCCTGCGTTGCGCAGGACAGTGATGATGGGCTCGACCCCGAACTCGGCGCGCTGGGTGTCGATGAACGCGACTATTTCTTGTGTTGGCGGTCGAGCTCCACCCCGAAGAAACTGGCTGCTCGTTTCAGTATTTCGTTGGCGCGCTTGAGTTCTCGGTTCTCCTGTTCCAGCGCTTTGATCCGTGCCGACTCCGCAGTGGACACTCCCGGGGCGTACCCGTCATCGATGTCAGCTTGGCGCACCCAGCTGCGCACCGACTCCACGCCGTAGCCGAGCTGGTGGGCCACCCGCGAGACGGTTCCCTGATCAGTGCCTAACTCAGCACGCAAAGCGCGCACCATCCGCACCGCGGCGACCTTCTCCTCCGGGCTATACCTGCGACTGGTCGGCTTCTTCCCTGACGACGATTCCGTGGGCATACCTGCATCCTCATTTCCAAGGTCAGGAGCCTCCGGGATTTCCAGGGCAATTCGAAGTCCATTTGAAAAATGGTTTTGCGAACACCTCACCACGCCCAGAGACTATGCCGATGCACAGTCTCTGGGGGCCGGGCTACGCGCAGTGCGCTCAGGCGCGAGCTGAGGCCGCGAACTCGGCCACTAGAGCCTCCGCTAACGGCTGCGCGGACGCCGGATTCTGGCCGGTGTACAGGTTGTCGTCGACAGTGACGTGCGGTGACCACGGCGTGCCACCGTGCTCGTAGACCCCACCATCGGCGGTAAGGCGGTCTTCGAGCAGCCAGGATGCTTTGTCGGCGAACCCGATCTGTGCCTCCTCGGTATTGCTGAAACCGGTCACCTTACGTCCACCGAACAACCACGTCCCGTCCGCGTGGCGGGCAGGCAGCAGCGCGGCGGGGCCGTGGCACACGGCCGCAACGGGCTTGTCCTGTGCGGTGAACTCACCGAGTAAGGCGCCGAACCGCTCGGACACCGCGAGGTCCTCCATTGGTCCGTGCCCGCCGGGGATGAAGACCAGGTCGTAATCGTCGGCCTTCACCGCGTCGAGGTCGGCTGGCGCGGCGAGTTGATCAGCGATACCGGCCAGGTAAGCGCGAAACCTCTCGCCCGGCTCGCTCGAGCCGCCGTTCATCTCGGGCGTAAACCCAGCCTCGTCGGCAACCGGACGAGCGGCCGCTGGGGTGGCGATAGTGATGTCGAAGCCAGCCTGGGTGAACACTTCGTGCGGGACCGCGAGCTCTTCCGGCCAGTAGCCGCAGGGGTGCTTGGTGCCGTCGGCGAGGGTCCAATGGTCCGAACCTGAGACTGCAAGTAGTACGCGTGTCACGCAATTTCTCCGTTTCGTCGCTCTACTGGATATCTGCACATTCAGGATAGCTCCGCCGCCCGCCCCGCACCAGGGACCGAGTTGGTTTGCGATACGAGTCGTTGGAACGCGATATCCGATAACTGCTCGATCGAAATGGCCACAGTTGAGCAGGAACCCCTACCACGGCGACCGGGCTGTGAGGTTTGCTGGGTTGCTGGAGACAATACCTTCACCTACACCACCGACAGGAGTATTGCCGTGGCATACGTTGTTATCGCCACCTGGGTCGCCAACCCCGGCGAGGCCGAGCATATTCGCTCGATTCTCCACAACATGACCCCGGGAAACCGCGCCGAGCCCAAGATGGTCCACTTTCAGGCCCACGTCCGCGCCGACGATCCGAACACCTTCGTGCTCTACGAGCACTACACCGATCCAAGCGGCTATGAAGAGCATCGGGCCACCGAAGCTTTCCAGAGGTTGGTTCTCGGCGACGCGATGGTCAAGTCCAGGGACGTAGTGTAGGACGTCTTTGTGTGATTCTTCGAAGTGATAGCTCATGCAGTCAGTTCCGCTGGGGTGGCCTCCTGTTCGTTCGGTGAGTTTTGGTCGGCTCGGGATTTGCTGAGGACGTCGAGGCTAAGGTAGCGGCGGGATTCGGCCCATTCGTCGTGTTGTTCGGCTAGCCCGGATTTTTCGTAGATATTTGTGGTTGTGGTGTGTAGATAAGCGAAAGTGCCTGTCCTGCAAGGGATAATTGGACTTCTCTACGGTTCAACGATCCTATGGGAAGGCACTTCGCAGGTGAAGAATATCGCGGGCTCATTGCGGGTGAAAGTGTCTGCTGACGGCCAGGGTGTCGTGTCGCATGCCGGGATGGGCATGCTGCGCGAACTGGCCGACCGTACCGGCCTGTCGGGGCAGGTCACGGCCGCGTTGGCCGACACCTACCGGGGCCCGTGGGTGTACGCCCCCGGCGAGGTGTTCGCCGATCTGGCCGCCGCGGTCGCAGACGGCGCGGACTGCATCGACGGGGTCGGGCAGCGGTGCGCCGATCGTGAACACGTCTTCGGCGCCAAGGCCTCCACGACCACGATGTGGCGGCTGGTCGATGAACGCATCGATGCCGCGCACCTGCCAGCGATTTGGGCGGCGCGCGCCAAAGCGCGGGCAGCGGCGTGGCAGGCCGGCGCGGGCCCGGCCTGCCACGGTTGGCTGTCCATCGATGTCGATGCGACCCTGGTGTGCGATCACTCCGATAACAAGCAGGGCGCCGCATCGACCTGGAAGAAGACCTTCGGCTACCACCCGCTGCTGGCGTTTGTGGACCGCCCCGAGATCTCCGGTGGCGAAGCGCTGGCCGGGATGCTGCGCAACGGCAACGCCGGCTCCAACACCGCCTCCGACCACATCATTTTGCTGGGTCGGGCATTGGCATCGCTTCCAGCCCGGTGGCGCCCTGACCCCGACAACCCCGCAGACCCCGACAAGCCGCGGGTGCTGATCCGCAGCGACACCGCCGGAGCCACCCACCGCTTCGCCCAGGCCTGCCGCACTGGCGGGGTCGGGTTCTCCTTCGGCTACCCCGTCGATGTGCGGGTGCAGGACGCCGACACCCTCAACCTCGGCGATGGCTGGTACCCGGCCATCGACACCCACGGCGATATCCGCGACGGGGCCTGGGTTGCTGAGGCCACCGACCTGGTCAGCCTGGACAACTGGCCCGCCGGGACCCGACTGATCCTGCGCAAAGAAAGACCCCACCCCGGGGCGCAGTTACGGTTCACCGACGCCGACGGGATGCGGGTCACCGCGTTCATCACCGACACCGAACCCGGTGCCGTGCCCGGCCAAGTCGCCGGCCTGGAACTACGCCACCGCCAACACGCCCGCGTCGAAGACCGCATCCGCGAACTCAAAGCCACCGGCCTGCGCAACCTGCCGTGCCACTCGTTCTGGTCCAACCTGACTTGGCTCACGGTTGCGGATTGACTTCGGCCGTGCGGTCTTGACCTGTGGTTTCTTGGTCGGTCGGGACAGAGTTTGTGCACTAAATCGGGTCCGTAGGCTGCCGGGGTGGCCTATGTGCGCACCGTGAAGACCGCCTCGGGGGCGACCGCGGTGCAGATCGTGTGGTCGTCTCGGCGCGGGTCGCGCTCGATTGAGCATCTGGGCTCGGCCCACGATGAGGCCGAGTTGGCTGCGTTGAAGGCTGCCGCGGCCGAGCGGTTGGCGGCTAACCAGGCTGTGCTCGATCTCGATGTGACCGCACCGGCGGGCTCGGAGCCGCTGCCCATCACCTCCACCCGGATGACGCACTTGTGGGACGCGCTGTGCGCTGCGTACCGGATCCTGGGATTCGAGTCGGCCACCAAGGGCGACACTGTGTTTCGCGATCTGGTGCTCGCCCGGATTATCGAACCCACCAGCAAGATCGACGCCGGACGGGTACTGACCGAGGTCGGCATCGAACCCGCGTCCTATGCCACCGTCAAGCGGCGCCTGCCCAGCTATGCCCACCCGCAGTGGCGCCAAGCCTTGGCCACCGCCAGTGCACGACGCGCCGGGTTGGGGCCGGCGTCGCTGGTGCTTTTCGACGTCTCGACGCTGTACTTCGAAACCGACGCCGGCGACGGATTCCGCGAACCCGGTTTCTCCCAGGAGCGCCGCCTGGAACCTCAGATCACCCTCGGGTTGTTGACCGACGCCGCCGGGTTCCCGCTGACCGTGCAAGCTTTCGAGGGCAACAAGGCCGAGACCGCCACCATGTTGCCGGTCATCAACGCCTTCAAGTCCGCCCACCAGCTCACCGACGTCACCGTCGTCGCTGACGCCGGGATGATCTCGGAGGCCAACCAGGTCGCGATCAAAGCCGCTGGGCTGTCGTTCATCCTGGGCACCCGCATCCCGTTTCTGCCCGATGTGGTGCGCGAATGGCGCGACAACCACCCCGACGAGGTGATCCCCGACGGGCTGGTGCTGACTCAGCCTTGGCCGGCCACCAGCGCCGAGAAGACCCGCGGCATCCCCGACCGGGTCATTTACTACCAATTCCGCGCCGGCCGTGCTCGGCGCACGCTGCGCGGCGTCGACGAGCAGGTCCGCAAGGCCGAACGCGCCGTCGACGGGCACGCCCCGGTGAAACGCAACCGCTACATCCAGCTCACCGGCGCTGCCAAGTCGGTCAATCGCACTCTGGAAGCCAAGACCCGAGCGTTGGCCGGCTGGAAGGGCTACACCACCAACCTCACCAGCGCATCCTCGACGCTTACCACCAGCTGTGGCGCATCGAGAAGTCCTTTCCGATGTCCAAGCACGACCTGCAAGCCCGCCCGATCTATCACCACCTACGTGATTCCATCGAGGCCCACCTGAGCATCGTGGTCGCCGCGATGGCCGTCAGCCACCACATCGAAACCCAAACCGGCTGGAGCATCAAGAAATTCGTCCGTACCGCACGCCGCTATCGCACCGTGAAAATCCAGGCAGGCAACCAAACCCTCACCGCCGCCGCCCACTACCCGATGACCTGCGCTCCGCCCTGCTCAAGATCCGCGCCGAACATGCGCACTAAATTGAGCCAAGTCGGATCAAAGCCACCGGCCTGCGCAACCTGCCGTGCCACTCGTTCTGGTCCAACGCCGCCTGGCTGGAAATCGCCCTGGCCGCCGCTGACCTGGTCACCTGGGCCCGCCTGATCGGCTTCGGTGACCAACCCGCGCTGGCCCGCGCCGAGATCACCACGTTCGCTACCGAGTCCTGCACGTCGCCGCACGCGTCACGCGCGGCGCCCGCCAACTGCGGCTACGCATCGACGCCACCTGGCGCTGGGCCGCCCAGATCGCGACCGCCTGGCAACACATCCGCACCGCGTTCGGGTAGCGCCCTGACCCATCTGACCGACCGACGATGAAAGACCACCGGCCCCAGGAAAGCCCGACCCTCCCGGCGACACGGGACCGATCAACCACGCCACCACAGCGAAACCACTACCCAGCAACACAATTCAGCAGCGAAACGGCACCGCCATCACATTCGATGCAAAATCGAGGTTAGTGCACAAATTCTGTCCCGACCGACCAAGAAACCACAGGTCAAGACCGCACGGCCGAAGTCAATCCGCAACCGTGAGCCAAGTCAGGTCATTCACGAACGGCCTGATTGCCCGGTCGAAATCGAAGAGCCGTTAATGAACGGGTTGCCCAGGCTAACCAGTTTAGGGTCGGATGTGCATCTTCATCGCCCGATCCGCCTTATTATAAAAGGTTGAAAATGCCTGATCTATGTCGCTCAGCGCAAAAGTGTGCGAAAAGTACTCTTCAGGGTTGACCACCCCGCGCTCAATCAGCCGCAATGCCTCCCACATATACGGCTGAACATTGGCGAATCCGTTCATATGCAAGGTGATGTCACGCAGGAACATGTCAGAGAGGTTGAGGTCGAAAGTCGGGTCGGTAAAAACGCCTATAGCCGCTACGGTACCACCGGCCCGAACGAGATCCAAACAAATCTTTAGGGTCTCCGGATAGCCAACGATCTCGATTACCTTATCGAAGCCCCGGCCGCTCACCTCAGCGAGCGCCTTGTCCTTCCAGCCTTCCTCGCGCACGTCAATCGGTTCAGCTCCCTTTTGATGTGCCGCCTCAAGGCGATGGGGAACCTTGTCCAGCACAACGACACGGCCCGGACCTCGATGCAACACCAGATCGAGAGTCATGAGACCCGTCGGACCGCACCCGATCACCGCCACGTTCTCGCCTGGCTGAATTTGGGCGATATGGTTAGCAATAAGCGCGGACGGTAGATTGCATGACAAGGTAAGTGCCGCCACATCGGAAATCGTGTTAGGTATCTTGAGCGCGTGAGCGTCCGCATGCGGTATCACGAGAGCTTCTGCGTGAGTACCATTGAGATCTCCGAACGGAACACCAAAGCCGTAAACTGCTTTCTGCGTCGTTTCGCAATGCGCCGTCTGGCCGACCCTACACATATAACATTCATCACAAGACACCGAAAAGGCCATGCTGACGCGATCACCCGGGCGGAATCGCCCCACAGCCTTACCGACCTCAACCACCTCCCCGGTCAGCTCATGTCCGGTTTGGGATTCACCCCTTTTCATGGCGGCGTCAAGTGCACCCCGGTACAAATGAAGATCCGAACCACAGATCGAGGTAGCTCGAACCTCGACAAGTATCTCGTGTTCGGCACGGAGGACAGGGTCTTCAATGCGTGTACAGCGGATGTCCTCCGGACCGTAATAAACAGCAGCTTTCATCTGTCCCTCCTGATTAGATCGTCTAGAAGGCTGCATACTGAAAGGACAAATATGGAGCCACTGTCAGCACAGGTCCGAAATAACCCAACCTGATCTTGATACCCTTTCAATTCTTCACTTCAGGACGTTGCCTTACCGATGACAGCGTTTATTGCACCATCATCTTCGAACCGCAGCACCGCACAACCTGCGTTCCTCCCCGCGGAACGATCCCAGTTAGCGCACCTCATTGCGACTGCGTCGTTACTGCGGTGGCATGTTTTTCGGCACAAACCTCTATCCTGGTGCCACCGAACTGTCGCTGGGAACAGCCGAATGGGTGGCGTTCTACAACCGGCACGGCTGGCGGTCGATGAGTTCGGTCTTGTAGCTGCTGTTCACCGATTCGGCCACAGCGTTATCGAAACTATCGCCCACCGAACCCACTGATGGCACGATCCCTTCAGCGGCCAGACGTCCGGTGAACGCGACCGCGGTGTATTGCGAGCCCGCGTCGGAATTAAGCCGAATCCGGCTTAATTCCGATTATGCCGAGGTCTGCGTTAAGCCGAGGATCTGCGGGGATGGCCTGCGCTCGTCGGCGGTCCTGGTGGATTTCTCGGCTTAACGTTTCGCGGCTATCGCAGACTGTAGAGCGTTTGGAGTTGGCCTTCGGTGAGCGGCTCGACGGCCGGGGCGTCGATCGCGGGGGTGGCAGCGTTGATCGCTTGCCGCATCATATCCAGAGTTGCAAAGGCATAGAATGCTGCTGTGGTGGAAGCGTTTTCGTGGCCGAGGAGACGCATGATGATCGGTAGCGGAATCCCCTGCTGGTAGAGGTCCATCGCTTTGGTCTTGCGCAGCAGGTGGCAGTGGATGTTCGGTGGGATCGAAGGGCATTGAGCACGTGCGGATTCGGCGGCTTGCTTGAGCACGGCGGCGACCGTGTCAGCGGACAGTTCGGCAGGTCGCCCACGGTGCAGACTGTAAAACAACGGGCTGGTCGCAGGGAGTTTGGTGATGTTCGGGTGGAACTCGTCGAGGTAGACGCGCAGGTGCTCGACGGTCTTCTCGGTGAGCGGCACGACGCGGGTCTTGTTGCCCTTGCCGGTAAGCAGAATGTGCCCGGGCTCGGTCAGGTGAAGATCCTGCAGGGTCAGGCTGGTGATCTCACCCACGCGGGCGGCGGTGTCGTAGAGCAGGATCAGCAGCATCCGGTTCCTGCGCGATTTCGCTGTCTGCCCGGTGAACGCGGCAAGGATCGCACGCGTTTGAGCCTCGGTGAGGTAGTCGATGGGCCTGCGGGGGCCGGTCGGCGCTTTGAGTGCTTTGGCTGATTGGCTGAGCGCGACGAGCGTGAGGTCTTCGTAGGCCGCATAGGTCAGGAACGCTTTGACGGCGCTGAGCCGCAACGTGACCGTCTTGGGCGTGTAGTGCCGCTGATCGGTCATCCAGGTCAGCCATCCTTTGAGGTGCTGACGTTCGAAGTGATCGAAGCTGACGTGCTCACGTCCGATGTGTTCGGCCTCGGCGAGGTAGTCCAGGAAGCACTCCAGGCTGATCCGGTAGGCCTCAATCGTTTTCGGCGATAGCCCTCTGGTCTTGGGCATGTAGGCGTGCAGAAAATCACGGGCGAACCCGAAGAAGTCCGGTGCGCCGGTATGCGGGTCGCGTCTCATCAGAATCCCACCTGCGGTAGTAGGGACTGGCGTCCCCGGGTGATGTCGGCATAAGTGGCCATGAAATCGGGCGAGGTGTGCACGTAGTAGTACGTGCTCTCAAAGGTCGCGTGGCCCATGTAGCGAGACAGATAGGGCAGCATCGCGGCAACGTCGTCGCCGGCGGTCATCCATCGTTCGATGTTGGCGTAGGCGAAGTGATGCCGGAAATCGTAGGGCCGTGGCTGTTGACCGGCGACCGGCCGAGGCAGCCCGGCCTGGTCCCAGATACGGCCGAACATCCTCCCGACTGTCGCTCTGCTGACCTGGTTGCCGGTAGCGGAGACGAAAAACGTGCGGCGCGAGGCGAAATGCGCTCGCGAGGTCCTGTCGCACGTGTCGAGGATCTCGATGACCTGATCGGTCAGCGGCAGCCTGCGGCTGTGATGGCCTTTGGACCAGATGATGTCGATGTGCCCGGCATCGAGGTCGACCTGGCCGGTCTGCAGGGCACGTGTTTCGCCGGTCCGCAGTCCGCACGAGTGCATCAGGGTGAAGAACGCGACTGCCTGCCATCGCCACGGGCATGGCGTCTGAATTTGTGCGGCGGCAGCGAAGAACAACTCGATCTCACGCCGGGACAACAGATAGGGATGCGCGGCAACGATTGGGGCTTTCCACCGATCAGAGAGCACATAGGCGTCGGGGATCCCGTTCATCGTCATCCAGCGGCCGACGTCACGGATATAGGACATCCAGGACCGATGGCGGCCCGAACGTTGCAGCTGAACACCGACCCAGCCTTCGACGGTGTCCTTGTCGAACACCGTGCGGCCGTGCTCGGCGCAGTAGGCGTCGAACTGTTTCAGGTACCAGATGCGGGAGGCGCCAGTGAATCCCATGTTCGCCTTGAACCCCAGATAGGCGTCCAGCTCGGCAACGAACGCGCTGGTGAAGCCGTGGCCGCTCATGACTGCACGCTTTCGGGGACCGGCAGGACGCAGCCGAGCAGACGTAGCCGGTCGACGCTCATGTAGAGGTTCGTCGATTCTTCGCTGGCGTGGCCGAGCACTGCCGCGATCGTCGGCAGCGGGACCGCTGCGGCCAGCAGCCGCGATGCGGCATTGTGGCGCAGCAAGCGGGTCCCCGCCTTCACGTCGGTCACTCCGGCTTTCCGGAATGTCTCAACGGTCACCCGGTGCACCGTCGCGTGATCGCCCAGCCGGGTGTGTGGGGCTACCGAACGCAGGAATAGGTGATCATCGCCGGAGGCGGGTCGCTCGCCGAGCACATAGGCGGCCAGCTTGCTCAGCAGCAGCGCCGGCAGCGGCAGCGTCAGTGGGTTGCCCGTCTTCTGCTGCACGAGGCCGATCGTGTGCCCGCGCCAGTCGACATCACCGACCCGCAAAGCGACGATGTCACAGGCCCTCAATCCCGTCGATAGTGCGAGCAAGGTGATCGCGGCGTCGCGCGCGCTGACGACCCCCGACGCACAAGCGCGAACAACCCGTTGCTCGTCGCCATCGCCGAGGACGGGGGCTATCGCGTGAAAGCGTTTGATGCCAGCCAGATTCAGTGCGTTGACCAGATCGGTGCGGCCGGTGAACTTCAGGAACGGGCGAAAGTTCGACGCCACCCAAAACAGCGACGATTTGGCCCACCGATCCAGCAGGGATTCCAAGAACGCCAGGACACTGCCGCTATCGGCCCGGTCAAGCGCTGCGATCCCGCGTCCTTCCAGGAACACCAGGTAGCTGCGCGCGACCCTTCCATAGGCCTCGCGGGTCGCCGGTGCCAGACCGCGGCGGCCCATCTCGGCCTCCCAGGCCGCATCCAGCTCAACGAAGTCGCTGCCCTCGGGCCGAGGACCTCCGCCGCCGCGGCCACGAACCGACAGGTCCACCCGGCCGGTCTGCACATACGAGTCGAACACTGCGACCAGACGCCGGTAATCGAACCGGCGCGCCGGGCTGAACCGACCCGTCCGCGCACTGGTCGTCATCGAGGCGAACTCCGCACCCAAACCAGTGGAATACTCACGCCCCGAAGCGAACTCAGTGAGCGCCTTGATCGTCTTCGCGTACTGACCAACCGTCGATTCCATGTAACCGGCCGTGCGCAACTCCGAAACCACTACCGCGCCGATCCCACTGACCGTCGTATCCATCACCGTCTCCTTCCACAGACGTAGAGATACGACGGACGCTAACCACCATCCGAAACGTCAAGCCGAGAAATCCGCCAGCAACTCCCACGAGCGCAGGACATCTCCGCAGATCCTCGGCTTAACGAGAACCTCGGCATAATCGCTGTGATGGATGAGTGACTCCAAAGATGTTGCACCCGAACGCTTTCTGGTGTCGATAGCATGGTTGATCGCATCGGTTACCAGCTTTTGGGTCATCTCGGTGGCCACCTTCCAGCCCACGATCTTGCGGGCATAAACATCGGTGACGAACGCCGTGTAGGCCCAGCCGGCGCGGGTCCGGCAGTAGGTGTAGGGGTCGGACCGGGGCGCCCTGCCAGCTTTGCAGCTGGTGGGTTTCCCCGGCCCGCCCTCCGAACCGGACGTGCCCATTCCTGAGCATCCGGCTCTCCAATTGATTTATGCCGGTGGGATGCTCGTCCATGGATTCGGGATGCGGGTTCCTCGGTAGCGATACCGGGTCACGGGGACCGTGGGTGCGCGGAAGAACTCGATACCGTCGGCCGCGATGTGCCACCCGGGCAGATAACGGCGGATCACGGTGTGCACGTTGAGTTTGGGGTGGCGTTTCTTCAGCCAGCCGACGATGCGCCAGAAGGCGAAGTGATCGACGTAAGAGAAGGTTCGCTTGGACACCCCATGCTGGAAGTACGTGCACCAGCCTCTGATGGCCGGGTTGAGCCGACGCAGCAGGTCTGCGAGCGTGCGATGAGCGTTCCGGCGGGTCAAGACACGGATCTTTTCCTTGACCGAAGCAAGAGATCTCTTCGAGGGGTAGGTGTAGACCGTTCTCTTGGTCCCGCCGCGTCCTTGCCAGGTTCGGCGCTGGATGCGCCATCCCAGGAAGTCGAACCCATCATCGATATGGGTCAGGTGGGTCTTTTCCTCCGACAGGCGCAAACCCATCGGAGCCAGCACTGTGGCCACTTCACCGAACAACGCTTCGGCACCTTCGCGGGGTCCGCGGACGAGAACGACGAAGTCATCGGCATAGCGGATGAGCTTCATCGCTGCGCCCCCGGCCCGCAGATGCTTGGCGCGGGTCCATTCCGGCCCGAGCGCTTCCCACTTTGTGGTGAAGTGCTCGTCCAGCACGGACAAGGCGATGTTGGCCAGCAGCGGTGAAAGAATTCCACCTTGTGGGGTGCCGGTGCGGGTGCCCCTGTGCAGGCCATCTGTTGCCCGTCGCTGACGATGACGATGGTGACGTCATTGGGGTTGATGAGTATCGGGATGTGAGAACGGCCCCGCTCGGTGTGGTGAGCGGGGCCGTGGTCGCCGTGGTGACGGGGTGCCCGTCAGGTTGATGGTTCAGTCTGCGGCGGTTTCACCGATTGCGATGCGGGCGGCCTTTTCGTCGACGATGGCGTGATCGGCGGCGAAGGCGGCGGTCAGCGCGTGCAGTGCGAGGTTGTTGACTGCGCGGGGGTGGCCGCGGGAGGCGTTGTGGATCAGTGCGATCGCGTCGTCGGAGAACAGGGTGTCGGATCGGCCGGCGATTTTGCAGTGATGGCGGATGTAGTCGGCGGTGTCGGCGGCGCTCATCCCGGCGATGGAGTAGCGCATCGCGATGCGCTGATCCAATGCGGCAAGTACGCCGAGGCGCAGGCGTTGTCGCAGGGTGGGTTGGCCGACCAGCACGACGGCCGGCGGGGCGCGCACCCCGATCGGAAAGCTGTCTGGAGATAGCCGAAGCCCAGGACCGCGTCGACGAGCTGGCGGAGTGGGCCTCCGACTCGGGGATCGCCGCGGTTGAGGTGTCTAACGGGTTGCAGGCCATCAGCTCGGCGCGCAAGACCGACCTGGTGCGCACACTCTCCGAGCGGTTCGTCGTGCTCGCCGAGGCCGGCGCCAAGGACAGCCAGGTACCGGTAGTGGTAGCCGACTGGGTCGACGAAATGGCGGCAGACCTGGACGCGGGGGCGCGCTGGGTGGTCGTCGAGGGCAGGGAGAGCGGCACCGTGGGGCTCTACCACAGCGATGGAAGCCTGCGGACCGATCTGGTCGACGCCATTGACTCGCGGCTCCCGCTCGAGCGCGTGATCTTCGAAGCACCCCACAAGGCCCAGCAGACGTGGCTGATACAACGGTTCGGGGCCAACGTCAACCTCGGCAACGTGCCACCCGACGAGGTCATCCCCCTGGAGACGCTGCGCCTAGGCCTGCGGGCGGACACCGCCGTGGTCGATCGCGTGAGGGCCACCCGATGATTGCGGACCCGGCACCCAACACGATGACGCGGCCCTACCGCGGCTTGTCGGTGCAGGAAACCGACGTGCCGCTCACCGAGGCCGATCTGGTGCCGTTCCTGCTCGGCCGGGAGGTGTACCGCCGCACTGACTACCTGGTCTTCCGCAACGGCGAGGACTCCGCGGTGGTGGCGGTGCGCAAGGCGTCGGCCGAGCCGCTGTTCTCGCCCGTCGTCGAGGCACGGGTGCTGGCGGGCCCGGACGAGGTGGTCTCGATCAGCTCGCCGGAGACGGACGTCGGCAACGCCACCGCACTGGCTCGCGCCGCCCTCGCCCACGCCACCCCGAACGCGCGGGCCTACGTGGTGCAGGGCCGCTACGAGCACGTGAACTTCATCTGGGAGCCCGCGCCGATGCGGATCCGGGTCACCGAGGTGATTCCGCCCGAGCCACCGAAGCTGTTCGCGATGGCCGAGCAGGTGGTGGCATTCGACGAGGACCTGCCGCCGATCGACCTGGTACCGGACCTGGTGGACATCCGGGAGCTCACCGCCGGCCACCCGGCAAAGGCCTACCTGCTGCCGTGCCGCGGCTCCGGCGTCCAGGTGGCCGGAGAGCTAGCCTTTCTGGACACCCGCCCTTCGCAGCGGCTGGACTGGCTGATGGTCGGCTGCGAACGTTCCGTGCAGTTCCACAGGCACTTCTACGGCGACGAACCACCCCGGGTGGACATCTGCCCCCGGAAGACCCGCGACCTGACCACCCCCACGCTGGCCAAATGCTGCCTGCTGGAACGGGGTGTGGAGTTTGAGGCCGCGTCCGCCGTGGTGCCGTGGGGATCCAACCTGGACGAGATCCGCCTCGCGCTGCGCCGGCTCACCGGGGTCGACGCACCCGAGCAGCTCGCCGTCTGCTGAGCGGAGGACTGCCATGAGTGCACACTTGGCCGACTCTGTCATCTACGGCCACCTGTGGGGAACGCCGGAACTGCACGCCCTGCTCGACGACGAAGCACGCGTGCAACGTTGGCTCGACATTCTGGCCGCGCTGGCGGCCGCCCAGGCCGAAGTCGGGCTGGTGCCCGCCGATGCGGCCAAGGTCATCGCCGAGCACGCCGACGTGAACTTGCTGGATCTGGCGGAAATCGGGGCCGAAACGCGCGCGTGCGGGCACTCCACCCTGGGTCTGATCCGCCGCCTGCGCAGGGCGCTGCCGGACTCCGTGGGGGAGTGGGTGTACTACGGCGCCACGGTGCAGGACATCACCGACACCTGGACCGCACTGGTGATCCGCGACGTCGCGTCCATTGTGGACCGAGACCTGACCCGCGCCGAGGCCGCCGCCACCGACCTCGCCCGGCGGCATCGCGACACGCTCATGCCCGGCCGCACGCACGGCCAGCCTGGCCTGCCGATCACCCTCGGGTTCAAGGCGGCGGTGTGGGCGGCGGAACTGCGCCGCCACCGCACCCGGCTGGCCGAAGGCCGCCCCCGCTGGGAGATCGTTCAGCTCGGCGGGGCACTGGGCACCATGGAGTTCTGGGGCGACGCCGCGCTGCCGCTGCTGGCGGCCTTCGCCCGGCACGTCGGCCTGGCCGAGCCCGAGCTGCCCTGGATCACCGCGCGGGACGGCATCGCCGAGTTCGTGAACCTGCTCGCGCTGGTCACCGCGACGCTGGCCAAGATCGGGCAGGAGGTCTACGAGCTGCAGCGCCCCGAGATCGGCGAGTTGTCCGAAGCGTTCATGCCGGGACAGGTCGGCAGCATCACCATGCCGCACAAACGAAATCCGGAGCTATCCGAACATCTGGTCACGCTGGCCCGCCTGGTCCGGGCGAACGCGACGGTGGCCGTCGAGGGGATGGTCGCCGAGCATGAACGCGACGGGCGGGCCTGGAAAACTGAATGGATTGTGCTGCCGGAGGCGTGCCTGTACAGCGGTGTCTCGCTGGCCATGGGCTGCCGCCTGCTGGAGGGCCTGGAGGCAGATCCCGAGCGGATGCGGCAGAACCTCGAGGCAGGAGGCAGCTACGTGATGTCCGAACCGTTGATGCGCGCGTTGGCCGAGCGGGTCGGCAAGCACACCGCGCACGAGCTGATATACGAAGCCACGCTCGCCGGACGGCAGCGAGGCGTCGACCTGCGCGCAGCGTTGCTCGCCGATCACCGGATCACCGCCCAGCTCACCACCGAAGACATCGACCGCTGTCTCGACCCGCGTGCGGCGCTGGGCGCAGCGCCGTCCTTTGTGGACCGCGTGGTGAATGAGCCATGAACCGGCTGTTGGGGCTGCCCCGCGTCCCGCTGGCCACCCTGCCCACCCCATTGCACCCCGCTCCCCGGTTGTCCGAGGCCATCGGGGTCGAGGTGTGGCTCAAGCGCGACGACCTCACCGGGCTTGGCTTGGGCGGCAACAAGGTGCGTGGCCTGGAATACCTGATCGGCGACGCTCTCGCCCAGGGCTGCGATTGCCTGGTTACCGGGGCGGGCCCGCAGTCGAACTGGGCGATGCTGTCTGCGCTCGCCGCGCGTCGTTGCGGGCTCGATCCGCACCTGGTGTTCTACGGCTCGCCCGTGTCGCCCACCGGCAACCTGCTGCTCGACGAGCTGATCGGCGCCGAGGTGCACTACACCGGCGAACCCGACCGCACCTCGGTTGACGCCGGGATCGAGGCCCTCGCCGAGAAGCTGCGCGCGGCCGGTCGCCGCCCGTACATCCTGCCCCGCGGGGGCGCGACCGCCCTGGGCTCGGCCGGTTACCTACGGGCGAGCCTGGAACTGGCCGGGCAACTGGTAGACTCCTGCCTCGCTCCCGCCCAGCTGTGGCTGGCCTCCGGCTCCTGCGGCACGCAGGCTGGCCTGGTCGCGGGAGCCCGCTGGCTGCGGACGCCGTATGAGGTTATCGGGGTTAGCGTGAGCCGTCCGGAGGAGGAATGCACCCACCGGGTCAGGGCCCTCGCCGAGGATGCTGCCGAGCTGCTCGGGCTCCCCGGCAACGACCCGACCGGCACGGCGGAGGACGTGACCGTGCTTGGCGGCCACATCGGTCCGGGCTACGGGAAGCCGTCGGAAGAAGGTGCTGCCGCGGCCGAACTGGTTGCGCGCACCGAGGGCGTGTTCCTGGATCCGGTGTTTGCCGCCAAGGCGATGGGCGCGCTGCTGCGGAGTGCGCCCGCCGGCCCGGTGGTATTCCTGGTCAGCGGTGGCACACCCACGCTGTTCGCGGCCCGGAAGGAGTCGATGTGACGCCCGTCGTTCCCGAGGGTTACCTCGGCGCTCAGGCACGGATCACCAGCGGGCCGGCGGCCGAACTGGTCGAGGCGGGCTACGCGCTGGAGCTCGCCGACGCGCCGCTGCTGCACCACGGACTGGGGCTTGCCGATCTCGCCCACGTGATCGCGCTGCGCGAAGCAGGGGTCATTCCCGAAGCCGAGGGCGCGAGTCTGCTGACCGTGCTGCTCGACACCCTCGCCACCCCGGCCGAGGCATTTCCCTATGACGCGGTCTACGGCGATGCCTACAACAGCCGAGAACGTGAGCTGGAGCGGCGCCTGGGCCGCGTCGCGGGCTGGCTGCACACGGGCAGGACACGCCGAGAGGCCGGACGGATAGCCTTCCGGGTTGCGATGCGCGAACGCGTGCTCGCCCTGCATGAAACGACCGGCCGGTTCGTCTCCGCGCTCGCCGAGCAGGCCGCCGCGCAATCCGCCACGGTGTGGGCGGACACCACCTACCTGCAGCCCGCCCAGCCGTCGACCTTCGGCCACTACCTCGGTGGGTTCGGCGAGGAAGCCGCGCGGCACCTTGACCGGCTCGAGGCGGTGCACCGGTGGGCCGACCGCAGCCCCGCCGGTGTCGGCGGTGTGGCGGGCACCCGGGTACCGGTCGACCGCCACCGGCTTGCCGCCCTGCTCGGCTTCGCCGCTCCCGGCGCGCATACCCGCGACGTCATGTGGTCGGTGGACGGGCTCGCGGATGCCGCGATGGCCGCGACCCAGGCCGCTATCACCGTCGACCGGCTGGCCGAGGACCTGGAGATCTTCGCCAGCCCCGGGTTCGGTTACGTCGCGCTCGATGCGTCACTGTGCCGGGCATCGGTGCTGCTGCCCCAGAAACGCAACCCGTATGCGCTCGCGGTGATCCGCTCGGGCGCGGGCACGCTGATTGGCCGGACCACGGGACTGCTGGTGACCCAGCGCAGCCCGTCGGCACGCACGGACAATTGGCTGCACGCCTACGGCGAGGTGGCAGGCGCGCTGGAGCTGGCCCGGCGGGTGGTGTCGCTGGGTGCCGAGGTGGTGGCCACCGTGCGGGTCGACCGCACGGCGCTGGCCACCGCGGCGGGGGCGCATTTCACCGGAGCGACCGACCTCGCCGAGGAGCTGGTGTTGCGACACGGCCTGGACTACCGCTCGGCCTACCGGGTGGTGGGGCGCGCCGTGGCCACCGCGACCGAGGCCGGGCAGTCCACCCTTGATGCCGCGGACCTGGCGTGCGCCGCCGCGCAGGTGCTCGACCGCGACCTCACCTTCGACCCTGGGCTGGTCGCCGACGCGCAGGATCCGGTCCGCTGTGCACTGCACCGGAGCGCGCTCGGCGGCAGCGCCCCGGACCGGGTCCGCGAGCACTGTCGCGCGCTGGCGGAACGGGTGGGCGTGGCCGAGAACTGGCGGCGGGAGCGACAGGCGGCGGCGGACGCGGCCGAGGCGGCTTTGGTGGCCACCGCGCGACGGCTCGCGCGACCCTGAGGCGCATGTCTCCATGTGGGTATTGGGGACATTGAACGTCCAATACGAATCCGCGGGGCGGCGCTCCATAGGCCCGGCGGGATCAAGAACCGGGCGATGTACGTACCGGCGGGGTGGCGCCGGCGCCGTGTGTTCGACCAGGCCCGATGATTAGAGGCGCGGCCGTGTGGGATTGTCCGGACTTCCTCGAGCCCGAGCGTGACCAGAAGCGGCGGGCGCCTGGGCTCACCCATGCGGTGGACAAGGGCATGACTACCGGGCGCACGAGGCCAAGGCTCGGAACCGCTGCCGGTCGACCACTACGTCCACCACCGCAGCACCGGGTCCTTCCTCGTCGTCGACGAGGCGGACGGTGCCGCCCTGGGCGCCGGCATGGTCGGTGAGCCACTCCGCGGCGTGGATGCCGCGTCGATCACCGCATAGGGCAGGAAGGAGCCGGAAGGCAACTCGAGCAGCGGCGAGTGACAGCCCACGGCGTCGACTTCGCCTACCTCACGCGTGGCTCCCGCCCGCGGGCACTCTGCCTGCATGGCTTCCCCGACTCCGCGTGGGTGGGAGAAGGCCGACTCGTCACGGTTGGCGGGGATACCACAGAGCGACCTTGTCGCCCTCCCGCATCCGCACGCCGCTGAAGTCCACGTCCCGGGCCACGGTTCGGCGCATGTGCAGAAGTGGACTCGCCCACCGGAGAACGTCCCAGCGATGACCGACCAGGGCGATCCTCGAGGAAGAGTCGCTTCTGATCCGGGAACCGCGAGACCGCGAGCAGGCGATGACTGATCACGCTGGCAGTTGTCTCCGTGCCCGTTGCCAACAGCAAGGAGAAGAAACCGCCGATTCCTCCTGGCTCAGGCGGTGGCCGTCGAGTTCGATGTCGACGAGCAGACTGACGAGATCGTCCTGCGGCTTGCGGTGCCTGACCCCGCGAGCTCGCGCCCGTAGTCCTTGAATTCCCGCGCGGCAGCCGATCCCTGCCCCGGGGTTTCGCCGGCCTCCGGGTCGTACTCCCCGAGGCTCCGGTTCGTCAGCGTGCGGATGTACACGTGGTTCCTCGGGGGCACGCCTACCAGGTCGAGTTCGGCCAAGTTGATCTCGTCGACACCGAGCAGGGTCTCGGGGGCGTACGCGATGCCCACAGCAAACTCCCCTCCGTACGACCTCCTCGGCCATCGAGTGGTCACAGCGGTCAGCCGTCATCCCGTGCGTGTTCAGAGCTCCGGAGCCAGCTCGGCGAGCAGGGCCCTGGTTCGGCGAACGCTCGCGTCAGCGTCGCCCCCTACGGCAAACACCGTCGGCCACAGCTCGGTGGCACCGACATCGGCATAGCGCCGCAGTTGCTTCTCCACCTCGGACTCGGTTCCCACCACGGCGAGCGCCCCGGGCGACGCCACGCCTTCGCGCGCGAGGAGCCGCTGATAGTTCTCCAGACCGCCGTAACGGGCGAAGACGTCCTCCGCCGTGGCACGGCCCGCATCGGCGTCGTCGCAGACGGCAACCTGAACGGCCGCGACGACCCGGGGCTGCGGCCGGCCGGCCGCAGCCGCTGCCTTGGCCAGCTCCGGCACGATGTGGCCGTCGAGGGTGCGCAGGCCGGCCAACCAGGTCACGACACCATCGGCGAGCTCCCCCGCGACCCGCACCATCTTCGGGGACAGAGCACCGACCACGACCGAGACCGGACGCGTCCCCGGCACCGTGAAGCTGCCTTCGACCTGGTAGAACTCACCGTGGTGGCTGACACTGCCCTCACGCAGGAGCGGTGTCAGCACCGACAGGTAGTCTCGCATGTGGGCCGCTGGGCTGGCATAGGGGATCCCGTGCATGCCTTCGATCACCGGCCTATGGGAGACGCCGACTCCGAGGGTCAGCCGCCCCCCGCAGAGGGCCTGAGTGGTGGCCGCCTGCTGGGCCAGGGCGAGCGGATGGCGCGGATAGGTGGGCACGATCCCCACCCCGAGCTCGATCCGGCTGGTCTGCGTGCCCGCCACTGCAAGCACGTTCAGTGCGTCCACACCCCGGGTGAAGTGCACCGACCAGGCCGAGGGAAAGCCTTCTGCTTCCGCTAGCCGAGCCTGATCGACGATGCTCTGTGGTGACATCGGGGTTCCGATGACGTCGCCGCCGATGCCCATGGCGATACGCATGCTCAATCCACCTCCATGCCTTCGTCCGCCGACGTTTTCACGTCGTAGGGCGAGGTGTTGTCGTGGTCGACGTTCTCCAGCGGCTCGGAAATCTCCCCGGTCTCCGCCCGGTGTATCAGCTCGGTCCACTCGTCCATGCTCAACACGGTGTTACGCAGGTCCATCGGTGTCTTCCTCCTCGTGGTCGCCCGGCCAGACCCGCACGGAACGGTGCCGCGCGAGCAGGGGCGTCGTAAGTACCGCAAGCAAGCATGCGGAAAAGGCGGTCGAAGCCGACATGTCCCAGCAGGGTGAACCGCCACCCGGCTCTCACCCCGACGGGCTAGCCGATGGCCGCAGCACATCGAGGCCAGTTCGGCGCTTGTCATAGTGCGTACCTTCGGCGGCCGTAGCGCGCCTCGATCGATATCTACAGGTAGTTGCAGCGCGTGTTTGATGTCCACGACGGGGCGGCCGTTGTGGTTTCTGACGCTGTCGCGGAAGGGTTATCTACAGGTAGGCGCTGACATATCTGTAACAGTGTCGCCGATGTGGAGGGCACGCATGCATGGGCTGAAGGTGACGAGGTCGATGACTCAGATTCGCGTCGTAGTGGGGCTCGGCGCGGCGCCGGACGTCTACGCAAGATTGAGGAAACTGCACACTGCGCGATGGAACGCTTCGGGATTGGTCGGATATTCGGCTGTGCTATCTAGGTTTTTCATTGGCTGTGGCAGGGGGTTACAGTCGTGCGATGAGCACGCGTGACGTTGTGATGTGGTTGATCGGAACGGTCTGAAGTACCCCGGGTTTTGTTCCTAGTTGGTTGCGAGGGCCGGGGTTGGCTGGCTCGCGGGGTGTGAGGTGCCGGTGAGGGCGGCCTCGTACTCGGCTGGTGGAACGTAGCCAAGGGCTTCGTGCAGGCGTTCCTCGTTGTACCAGAACACCCACTGGGCGGTGGCTAGCTCGACATCGTCGACGCTGCGCCACGGTTTGCCACGGTTGATCAGCTCGGTCTTGTAGGCGGCGTTGACCGCCTCGGCGAGGGCGTTGTCATAACTATCGCCGCGCGATCCCACCGAGGGGGCTATCGCGAGCTCGGTAAGGCGCTCGGTGTATACCAGCGATAGGTATTGCGATCCGCGGTCCGAGTTAAGCCGAATCCGGCTTAATTCCGATTATGCCGAGGTCTGCGTTAAGCCGAGGATCTGCGGGGATGGCCTGCGCTCGTCGGCGGTCCTGGTGGATTTCTCGGCTTAACGTTTCGCGGCTATCGCAGACTGTAGAGCGTTTGGAGTTGGCCTTCGGTGAGCGGCTCGACGGCCGGGGCGTCGATCGCGGGGGTGGCAGCGTTGATCGCTTGCCGCATCATATCCAGAGTTGCAAAGGCATAGAATGCTGCTGTGGTGGAAGCGTTTTCGTGGCCGAGGAGACGCATGATGATCGGTAGCGGAATCCCCTGCTGGTAGAGGTCCATCGCTTTGGTCTTGCGCAGCAGGTGGCAGTGGATGTTCGGTGGGATCGAAGGGCATTGAGCACGTGCGGATTCGGCGGCTTGCTTGAGCACGGCGGCGACCGTGTCAGCGGACAGTTCGGCAGGTCGCCCACGGTGCAGACTGTAAAACAACGGGCTGGTCGCAGGGAGTTTGGTGATGTTCGGGTGGAACTCGTCGAGGTAGACGCGCAGGTGCTCGACGGTCTTCTCGGTGAGCGGCACGACGCGGGTCTTGTTGCCCTTGCCGGTAAGCAGAATGTGCCCGGGCTCGGTCAGGTGAAGATCCTGCAGGGTCAGGCTGGTGATCTCACCCACGCGGGCGGCGGTGTCGTAGAGCAGGATCAGCAGCATCCGGTTCCTGCGCGATTTCGCTGTCTGCCCGGTGAACGCGGCAAGGATCGCACGCGTTTGAGCCTCGGTGAGGTAGTCGATGGGCCTGCGGGGGCCGGTCGGCGCTTTGAGTGCTTTGGCTGATTGGGCTGAGCGCGACGAGCGTGAGGTCTTCGTAGGCCGCATAGGTCAGGAACGCTTTGACGGCGCTGAGCCGCAACGTGACCGTCTTGGGCGTGTAGTGCCGCTGATCGGTCATCCAGGTCAGCCATCCTTTGAGGTGCTGACGTTCGAAGTGATCGAAGCTGACGTGCTCACGTCCGATGTGTTCGGCCTCGGCGAGGTAGTCCAGGAAGCACTCCAGGCTGATCCGGTAGGCCTCAATCGTTTTCGGCGATAGCCCTCTGGTCTTGGGCATGTAGGCGTGCAGAAAATCACGGGCGAACCCGAAGAAGTCCGGTGCGCCGGTATGCGGGTCGCGTCTCATCAGAATCCCACCTGCGGTAGTAGGGACTGGCGTCCCCGGGTGATGTCGGCATAAGTGGCCATGAAATCGGGCGAGGTGTGCACGTAGTAGTACGTGCTCTCAAAGGTCGCGTGGCCCATGTAGCGAGACAGATAGGGCAGCATCGCGGCAACGTCGTCGCCGGCGGTCATCCATCGTTCGATGTTGGCGTAGGCGAAGTGATGCCGGAAATCGTAGGGCCGTGGCTGTTGACCGGCGACCGGCCGAGGCAGCCCGGCCTGGTCCCAGATACGGCCGAACATCCTCCCGACTGTCGCTCTGCTGACCTGGTTGCCGGTAGCGGAGACGAAAAACGTGCGGCGCGAGGCGAAATGCGCTCGCGAGGTCCTGTCGCACGTGTCGAGGATCTCGATGACCTGATCGGTCAGCGGCAGCCTGCGGCTGTGATGGCCTTTGGACCAGATGATGTCGATGTGCCCGGCATCGAGGTCGACCTGGCCGGTCTGCAGGGCACGTGTTTCGCCGGTCCGCAGTCCGCACGAGTGCATCAGGGTGAAGAACGCGACTGCCTGCCATCGCCACGGGCATGGCGTCTGAATTTGTGCGGCGGCAGCGAAGAACAACTCGATCTCACGCCGGGACAACAGATAGGGATGCGCGGCAACGATTGGGGCTTTCCACCGATCAGAGAGCACATAGGCGTCGGGGATCCCGTTCATCGTCATCCAGCGGCCGACGTCACGGATATAGGACATCCAGGACCGATGGCGGCCCGAACGTTGCAGCTGAACACCGACCCAGCCTTCGACGGTGTCCTTGTCGAACACCGTGCGGCCGTGCTCGGCGCAGTAGGCGTCGAACTGTTTCAGGTACCAGATGCGGGAGGCGCCAGTGAATCCCATGTTCGCCTTGAACCCCAGATAGGCGTCCAGCTCGGCAACGAACGCGCTGGTGAAGCCGTGGCCGCTCATGACTGCACGCTTTCGGGGACCGGCAGGACGCAGCCGAGCAGACGTAGCCGGTCGACGCTCATGTAGAGGTTCGTCGATTCTTCGCTGGCGTGGCCGAGCACTGCCGCGATCGTCGGCAGCGGGACCGCTGCGGCCAGCAGCCGCGATGCGGCAGTTGTGGCGCAGCAAGCGGGTCCCCGCCTTCACGTCGGTCACTCCGGCTTTCCGGAATGTCTCAACGGTCACCCGGTGCACCGTCGCGTGATCGCCCAGCCGGGTGTGTGGGGCTACCGAACGCAGGAATAGGTGATCATCGCCGGAGGCGGGTCGCTCGCCGAGCACATAGGCGGCCAGCTTGCTCAGCAGCAGCGCCGGCAGCGGCAGCGTCAGTGGGTTGCCCGTCTTCTGCTGCACGAGGCCGATCGTGTGCCCGCGCCAGTCGACATCACCGACCCGCAAAGCGACGATGTCACAGGCCCTCAATCCCGTCGATAGTGCGAGCAAGGTGATCGCGGCGTCGCGCGCGCTGACGACCCCCGACGCACAAGCGCGAACAACCCGTTGCTCGTCGCCATCGCCGAGGACGGGGGCTATCGCGTGAAAGCGTTTGATGCCAGCCAGATTCAGTGCGTTGACCAGATCGGTGCGGCCGGTGAACTTCAGGAACGGGCGAAAGTTCGACGCCACCCAAAACAGCGACGATTTGGCCCACCGATCCAGCAGGGATTCCAAGAACGCCAGGACACTGCCGCTATCGGCCCGGTCAAGCGCTGCGATCCCGCGTCCTTCCAGGAACACCAGGTAGCTGCGCGCGACCCTTCCATAGGCCTCGCGGGTCGCCGGTGCCAGACCGCGGCGGCCCATCTCGGCCTCCCAGGCCGCATCCAGCTCAACGAAGTCGCTGCCCTCGGGCCGAGGACCTCCGCCGCCGCGGCCACGAACCGACAGGTCCACCCGGCCGGTCTGCACATACGAGTCGAACACTGCGACCAGACGCCGGTAATCGAACCGGCGCGCCGGGCTGAACCGACCCGTCCGCGCACTGGTCGTCATCGAGGCGAACTCCGCACCCAAACCAGTGGAATACTCACGCCCCGAAGCGAACTCAGTGAGCGCCTTGATCGTCTTCGCGTACTGACCAACCGTCGATTCCATGTAACCGGCCGTGCGCAACTCCGAAACCACTACCGCGCCGATCCCACTGACCGTCGTATCCATCACCGTCTCCTTCCACAGACGTAGAGATACGACGGACGCTAACCACCATCCGAAACGTCAAGCCGAGAAATCCGCCAGCAACTCCCACGAGCGCAGGACATCTCCGCAGATCCTCGGCTTAACGAGAACCTCGGCATAATCGGAATGATGAACCAACTCAGAAAGATCTGAGTTCGATTGCCACACAGCATGATTAAATGCCTGCAGAGGCAGGTCCTCGGTGCGCATATTGGCCGCGACTGCCCAGCCGACAATCTTTCTGCTGCAGGCATCGGTGACGAACGCGGTGTAGCAGAATCCCTGCCAGGTCCGCACAAAGGTGATGTCGGCGACCCACAACCGGTTGGGAGTGGCGGCCTTGAATTGCCGATTGACCAGGTCTGCTGGCCGTTGCTCGGTTGGATCGCTGACCGTAGTGAACACTGGCTTGCCGCGCTGCACCCCGCGCAGTCCAGCCTTGCGCATCAGCCGGCGGGTCTGCTCGCGGCCCAGGTTCCAGCCTTGCCGTTTCATGGCTGCGTGCATCTTCTTGACCCCGTAGCACGAGAAGTTCTTCTCGTGCACCGTGCGCAGGTCGGCGATCAGCTGCTCGTCGCGGATCTCGCGGTCGCAAGCCGGGCGGGTCTTGGCGGCCCTATAGCCTCGGGAAGTGAGGAAACCGGTGATTGCTGCCCGCAGAACACGGCAGATGAGCTCGACTCCGAACTGATCGCGGTGGGTGTCGATAAAGGCGATCATTTCGTTGCGGGGCGGTCGAGCTCCGCTGCAAAAAACGCTGATGCAGCTTTAAGAACCTCATTGGCTCTGCGCGTTTCGGCAAGCTCACGCTTAAGCCGACGGATCTCGGCATGCTCTTGGCTCGTCGTCCCGGGACGCTCACCGGCGTCGACCTGCGCCTTACGCCGCCACCGGCGCATCGATTCCTCCGAGATACCAAGTTTGCTCGCCACAGACTTAATCGCCTCAAACTCCGAGATATCTGAGGCCTCCATCGTGGTCTCCAACAACCGCAACGCACGCTGCCGAAACTCCGGCGAATACTGACGGGGCATACTTCCAATCCTCCTATAGGGATCGGAACAAAACCTGGGGTACTTCAGTTCCTTGTCCTTGGTTTCCTCGTTTCTGGTTGATGTTGCGGATGGCCAGATACAGCAACTTCATCGCGGCGTCCTTGTCGGGGAAATGGCCGCGGTTCTTGGTGATCTTGCGCAGCTGGAAATTGATCGACTCCTGGGTTATCTGTAGTCCGGCGGTCGGGCAGGGTTGTGACCTGCTGGTTTGCGGTGTGGACGGTGTCCGCGACGTGCTCTTGGCGCTCGGTTGTCGCCCAGTCAGCAGGGGTCGATTGTTATCGAATCGCGATCTCGGGCGGGTCGCTTGTGGGTGTCGTCGCGGGCTTGTCCGAGAGCATGGGCGAGTTGGTGGCGCAGTCGCTGATTCTGTTCGGCGAGTTCACGGTTGCGGCGAAGTGCGACGTCGAGGCGCTGGCGCAGGGAGTCTTCCCTGGCGCGTTGCCGGGCTGGCGGAGCCTGGTCGTGTTGCGGGCGGCGTAGCGCACGGATGCGGTTGATCTCGTCTTTGAGGTCGGGCTGGGTGTAGAGCCAGGACCGGGAGACACCGGCGTGTTCGGCGACGGCTTCGAAGCTGATCTTGGTTCCGGCGCGGTCGAGTTCGTGCAAGGCGGCGATAGCTTTTGCGCGGGTGAGCTCGTGACGCTGCTTGGCTGCGGTGACGATGTGAATGCTGTTGTCAGCTCGCATGTTCGGCTGCCGTCGGATCGGTGGGAGTGTCGAGCGAGGTGATGATGGCGTCGAGGTTGCCCAAAACCTGGCGGTTCATCTAGGCCAGCCGTTTGTGTCCGCGAGCTTCTGCTGCTGTGATCAGTTGCAGTGTCTGCTTGCGTTGGGTCCGATGTTGCGGCAGGAATTCCTGGGTGGTGAGGAACATGGGGCAAGTCAGGCAGGCGTTGGCGTGTGGGCAGCTCTGTTGGACGGGCAGACCGCAGTAGCCGTTGGGTAGGGCTTGGGTGGCGCGACCGAGGCGTTGTTTGGCCCAAGCGGCGTCGGCCATCGGTCCGTCTGGGTCGAGGTTGACCTCACGCCCGTGGCTGTCGACTTTGCGGGCGGCTTCCCAGGCTCGGCGGACGGTGGTGTCGTGCAGGCGAGCGTAGTGGGCGGTCATCTGCGGCGAGTCGTGGTCGAGGATGTGGCGCACGACCTCTTGCGGAACGTCGCGGTTGATCAGGCGGGTGCCGAGCGTGTGGCGCCACTGGTGCGGCGTCAAATGCACCCGCCGGTTGTGCTCGTCGCGGATGTCGCAGGCTGCGAGCCATCGGTGCATCGCCTCGCGGTAGGTCGGGATCCCCAGGGGGACTTGGCCGTCGATGTTCTTGGTGGGGCGCGGGAACAGCAGTCCAGTGCCGCCGGGCCAGCGTTCGGAGACGAGTCGGCGTTGGTGGCCGATCATGTCGACGAGGTCTGGGGCGATCGGAACAAGGGCGTCCCGCTTCATCTTGTGGTTGAAGTAGCGCAGATAGGGTGCCCCGTCGGCGTCTGTGGTGACGCAGTCGCCGCGCAATCGCAGGGCGTCGGTGATCCGGAGCCCGCAACGCATCAGGATGACGGTGATCAGTCGATAGGCAGGGTTGTTGAACTGGTCGAGGTTGTCGTGGTGTTCGAGCTGGGTCATGACGTGTTCGGCCAACGCTCTGGGCAGGTGTTCGCCGCGCTTGGGGTGGTCCTCGGCGAAGAACATCGCAGTGTCGGGAAGTCCTGTGGCCCAGCAATGTTGGCGGATCGCGGCAAAGAATCCATTGAGCAGGCCGATGTGGGCGCCTCGGCGCTGTGGGCTGTATTCCTGGTTCAGGTGCGCGAGGTAGCGTTCGAGCAGTTCCCGGTCGATCCGGCTGATGTCGTCGATGTCGACGTCAGCGAGAAATCGTCCGAATCGGGCGATGGCCAGCAGCGGGCGTCCACCGCCTGCTTCGAGGTTGAGTCCGCGTGAGAGGCGCAGCCGGATCCATCGTTTGGCCGGCTCTCTGAGCCAGGGTTGCGGGATGCGGTCGAACCGCAGTGTGTAGTGGCCTTCGTAGCCGAGCCGGTGCATCCGCCAGACGTCGCGTGGGTATTCGGCTTCCCAACCTCCGGCCTCGGCCAAGTCCAGCATGGTGAGGTGGGCATAGAGCAGCAAGCCGCGAGATCTCGTGTCGTTGAGTAGCACGGCTGAGCGTTGCCGCCATTGGTCGGCGTCGAAGTCGAGCAGCGAGGTGGTGGCGGTGTCTATCAGTAGTCGGACCACCCTGGCGACAACGGCCGGCGTCAGCTTGCCGCGTCGGTCGTCGTGGCGTTGCTGCAGTACGTACTGCATCTCCAGTTTGAGCTGCGGCGTGAGCATCCCGAGCTGAATCGTCTCGTTTGCCGGTGTGTCGTTGGATTCGAATCTTGCGACGAACTCGTCGATATCGTTGCGGTCGTTCGCTTTCCAAGTGTTGGTGTGGGAATGGCATAGCGGCGACTTGGCCTGCGGCCATAACGAGCAGTGCCCGATCTGGCAGGTCGCGCCGGGCCGGGGCTGTTTCACCGGCAGCGGATCACGTAACCACGAGGTCAGGGGCGGCCGCCCGGCGCGTTCCCACCGTTGCGCGTGCAGCTGACACAATCCGCGGCGAGCCGACCCGTAACCGCAGCCGTCGACCCGACATGCCTGGTTGGGGCGATGTTTGCGCCAACGCGGGTCGGTCGAGGCAGTGAACTCTTCGAGGTCGGGGCGGCCCGCGTTGGCCCATCGCTGGTGGTGACCTTGACAGAGGCCATGGCCACGGGCGCTGCGTCCGCAGTCGGTGACGCGGCAGGACCCTCCACCGAATACGGCGTCGTCCGAGGCGAACTCCAATGCGTCGCTGCGGAATTCGGCGCGAACACCGGCTATGAGCAGGCCCAGCAGGCCCGGCGTTGAGTTGGGCTCCAGGGCGGTCATAGGTTCACCTGGGCCTTTCCGATGAACCAGCCCGCGTGCTCCATCGCCTTGCGGGCGTCCTCCACGTTCAGATGCCCGTATGTCGCGGCGGTGACGGTGACATTGGCGTGGCCGAGCAGCTTGGCCACGACCTCCAATCCGATCCCGTCGCGCAGCATCCTGGTCGCTGCGGTGTGGCGCAGCCAATGCGGGTCGAAGTCGATGTCCGTGCGCCGGCGCAAACGGCGGACCAGGTCGTAGACCGCGCTATAGGTCAACGGATGGCCGTGTGGCCGCCCCAGAGGTTGACGAAAACGTAGTCGCTGTCGAGGTCGCCGTATTCAGCGTGAAGGTAATCGGCATACAACCGAATCAGTTCCGCGCTCACCGGAACGGTCCGGACCGTCAACGATTTGGCGCGGGCTCGGTTGTCGTTGTCACGCCGACAAACTGTGATCTGCCGATCAGCGGCGGCGATGTCGCTGTGACGCAGCCCCAGCGCCTCACCGATGCGCATCCCGGTGTCATAGAGCAGCGCCAACAGGAACCGATCCCGCAACCGGTCACACGCGTCCAGCAGTGTTTGGATCTCGCCGGGGATCAGCACTCGCGGCAGCTTCTTCGGCGCCTTCAACGACACTGTTCGCCGGGGTAGCGGCATGTGCTTGCTGATGTGGTGCAGAAACGGCTTCCAACCGCCTCTCGACCCTCCGATCTGCCAGGTCGTCAGCAGCTCGCCGACCTCGATCCCGTCGCGAACGGCGTGCAGATAGAACGCCGCCAACGCCGACAGCTTCCGGTTCACCGTTGACTCGCCGCAGTGATGCTCCACCGAGGGCAGCACGGCGATCGCGCCCTGCCGCAGCGCCGTGGGCAGCCGCAGCCAGGCGACGAACGCGCCGATATCCTCCAGACTCACCGACCGCCAGTCCAGGCCGCACCCGCCCAGGAACGTGAACCAGTCCTTCAGATCATGGGCATAGGCCTTGATCGTGTTCGGCGACCGCTCTATGTCGGTCAAATACTTCAGATACCGCTCCACCGGTGCCACCGGCACACCGTCCTCGCCGAGGACGGTGAACGATTCACGCGACGAGAGCGGTGAAACCACCTTCACAACAAGCACATCGATCCTCCAGGCTCTGCTTCATGGACGGCTGGAGATAACCACATCCAGAACGCAGAACCGACCACTTCGAGACTTCGTGGTCCACATGAAAGACGCTCACCGCAGCACTACAGATAACGATCGCGTTGGTGGTGTAGATGATTTTGCGGATCTCGACCGGGAATGCCAGAAATGGCACGAACTCGGCCCAGGCCCGGTCCCAGACTGCGACCGCTCCGGGCGACTTGTTTTTCCACTGGGCGCGGAACTCCTCGAGCGCCAGCTTGGCGGCCTCTTCAGTGGCCGCGGTGTAGATCGGGCGCAGCGCCTGGGCCATCTTGCGGCGGTCGGTGTAGGAGGCATAGCGCATCGAGGCCCGCAGCAGATGTTCTCTGAACTTATTGGTGCGGAGGGGTGTTCGTCAGGTGAGGGTGCGTCCGACGAGGTGGGTGAAGTGTGGGATGCCGAGGTGGGTGGTGGCTGCTCGGGTGGTGAGTTCATCGAGTTGGGCCAGTTTCTGGTCGGTGCCGGCGAGGCTGATCTGCAGTCCTTCGACCTCGCCGAGCCAGCCTTCGCGGCGGGCTTCATCGATGCGGGCGCGGAGGTTGTCGCGGATCTCGATCAGGCGGGCTCGCTGGTGGGGGTCCGGGCGTAGGAGCGGGCATCGCAAGCAGGAGTGCTCGTGGATGCAGGGGGTGGAGTAGGCACGTCCGCAGGTGCCGAGCGAGAGTTTTCGGTGTTCGAAGTGGCCAAGGAATTCGTCCCATTCGGTGTCGGTGGGTGTGCGGTATTCCTCGCTGGGCCGCAGGGGCGCGGCGGCGGGCGAGGAAGGCGCGGTGGCCGGTGATGACTTCTTCGGGGTAGACGGCCTTGTAGCCCATGGTGGTGTTGATGTCGCGGTGGCCGACGACGAGCTGGGCGATGTGCGGTGGCATCCCGTTGAGCACAGCATCGGTGATAAAGATACGACGGAAGTCGTGTGGCAGGAATCGCAATGGCTGCCCGGTGGTGTCGGTGAGGCCGGTACTGGCCAGTGCTGCGTTGAGCAGCCGCCGGACCGCGGCCGGGATGATCGGCCGTCGTTCGCCGCCGTAGTGCCGTTGGAATAGTAACGGCATCAATGGGTTCCAGACTCTTTCGTGGTAGTCGTAGGCGGCGACTAGTGGGACGGCACCGTCGGTGCCGCGGATTCGGCAGACGATCGCTGACAGGACGTCGGCGAGTTCGGGACTGATCACGAGCAGTCGTTCGCTGTCGGTCTTTGACGGTGCGATGTGCAGCAGCGGGATGAGTTCGCCGGTGCTGGGCAGGGTGTATTGGACGAAGCTGTGATGGTTGAGTTCGCAGAGTTCCTCGATGCGTAATCCGGTGTGGCGCAGCACTTCGACGATGGCCCAGGCCCAGAAGGACTGGTGTTCTCCGAAGGTAAGGTCGCGGCGGACGCCGGTGTCGGGGTGCTCGGCCCAGATCTTTGCGCTGGCGTTTCCGCTGGCTAGGGTGCTGCGGCGCAGGGTCTGTCCGGCGCCGGTGAACGTGTGACCGGGCGTGGTGGCCCGGGCAGCGGCCAGCAGCTCGGCGGCGGCTCGTCGTTCGGTGTTGACTGATGCGACCAGCGTGGGCAGCACCGGAAGGCGTTCGCGTGTGCGCTGATCCATGCGGGACTTGCGACGCTGCAGGGATTTCGTTCGTCTCATCTCGTCGGCGCGGATCGGACTCGGTGCTGCCCACGGGCCCCAGCGGGTGGGTTCTTCCATCGCCCATTGGGCGATGTCGAGGTAGAACGCGCGAACCGTCGCCAGGGTAGACAGGCCCGATTCGCGGGCAAGGATGCGTTGTTTCCATGCCGTGGAGATCTCTGGTGCCAGCCGGAGTGAGTCGATGCCCGGGTGGTGGTGCTCGAGATCGGCCCAGAACAGTTTGCCGAGCGTGGTCGCGAGTCGCTGCAAAGTCACGTAGTCAACAGTGGATTCGCGTTCGCGCAGATAGTCGACGAGCAGGTCGCGAATCGGCTGGCAGGCGATGCCATAGCGGTCGATCAGCTGCTCGACGCTACTTTGCCCCGCTGGTGCCGAACACCCGAACCGTCGACGGGGCGGCTGCCGGAAAGGTACCGATCGCATGTAGCAGGTGGTAAAAGTAGCCGCTGGTGGTCTTGCCGCCGCCGATATCGGCAATGGTCTGCAGCAGTTGCAGGCAGTCACCGACGGTGATGTCGGCGATCAGGCCGCCCTTGGCGGCTTGGATGACCGCGATCCGGCACATTGCAGTTGTTTTCGTGGCGTGGCTGGCCGGATCGGCATCGCAGACCGCTCGCAGCGCCGCCCAGCCGCGCGGGTCGCGCAGCCGTTCCAGACGGGCAGCCAGATTCTTCGGTGTTCGCGGTGTCATCAACCAGCGCTCCGGTGGGCGCAGCACGTCGGCGCAGATCAATGACGTCACCCCGATAGCAGCCATGTTGAGGCCGCTCTTGAGGGTTGTCGGTTCCGGGCGAGTGGCCGACCACCAGCCAGCGGCAGCATGCTTCCAGCCGATATTGTCGGTGAACTCGCTCGTGCTGGCCAGGAATCGGTCCTGCCAAGTGCTGCCCGGGAACTCGGCCAGCCAGTCCACGACGGCCTTGACTCCGCGATGATGCCGCGACTGGGCACGTTCGGTGGTGCCGAGCAGCGGCTGGGCCAATGCCCGCGCCAGCACCGCGCCCCGGGACGCCCGCGTGATCTCCCACCTCGTCGGCAACCGCCGCGGCGGAAACCGGTCCAGCAGCTCCGGTACCGCGTGCAAGCTCGACGGTTTGTAACGAGGATCGGCTACTGCGGCCAGCGATTCGGTCACCGTGCGCTCCGGCCGAACAACACATCCAGTGAGTCCTGGCGATACCGCTGTGGTGCGGATTCTGCACCGAGGGTCGGACCTGGGTTCTGCTTGCCGGCCCGGCGGGAGTGATGCGCCAGCACCGAGGCGATCACGTCCTCGGGGACCGGGTTCGTATAGATCTGGGTCGTGGTCAGCGAGGCATGCCCGAGTACCCATTGGACGTCGGTGATCGGCATCCCCGGATCCCGGGCCATCCGGTAGGCAGCCGTGTGCCGCAGGTCGTGCAACGTCCAGTTCGCCCCCAGGATCGCATTGACACGAGTGAACATCCGATGCGCAGCGTGATAGGTCAACCGCCGGAACGGGCGCCGCAGCGTCCACCACAACGGCTGATTCGGACCCTCGGACACCAGACCACGCATCTGATGCTGGTAAAGCCGCAACCACACGAACGCATCCGGTGACGCCGGAACCTGCTGCGACACCTGAGAGCCCTTGCGCACCACCGCGATCAGCTGCCTACCCGGATTCGCATCGCCCTGACAGGCACCGAGCAGTTCTGAGGCCCGAGCACCGGTCGACACCCACAACGCCACCAGTGCCCGGTCCCGATGCGACCCCAGCCGGGCGAACAACTCATCGAACCGGGCATCCGGAATACTGCGCGGCGCCCGCGGCACCAGCCGCGGCCGATACTGCCCCGACCGCTCCCGTCGATACGGCTCCATCGGATTGTGATGCGCATGCGGCCGACCCGCGCGACTACGATTGCGGGACGACGGAAACGGATTCACCAGCGGGCCGGTCCCAGCCTCGCGATGGAACTCGTAGAAGCTGCGAAGCACCGTCTCCGAATGCGCCCGCGTCGTCGCCGCATACTTGCGTCCAGGCCCCACCTTCCCGGTCACTAGATTCGGCCGCGGCTCCGGCAGCCCCCTGCCCGAACGGCGGTTCGGCTTGTCCGCCAACCGGATCCAGACGCTGAAGTCACGAGCTTCCGCCTGGGTCGCCTGATTCCACGGCACCTGGACCGACCACAAGAACCGGAACCACCGCAACAACGCCAGCCCATACGACCGTTGCGTCGCCGAGGACCGGCCAGCCGCGCTGAGATCCCGCAAGAACGCATCCACCGCCGCAACCGGCACGCCGGACGGATCCAGCAGCCGCCACGGCTGCCACACGTCGCCGGTGCCCACCAACAAACCGGCGCGAACGACCACCAGACCCACCAGATCCCGTGGGGCCTCCTCCGGCACGACCATGGCGAGGAACCATAACCACACCCGCTCTGAGCTGCAACAACTCCGGAGTTAGTTCAGTCAACAGGTGCACCACGCAGGTTTGAACGATGGCCTGCGGCCAGATCGCGGCGATCGATTCGGGCAGCCCGGCCAAACCGTCGCAACAGACGAACAGCGCGTCGCGGCACCCGCGATTACGCAGTTCGGTAAGTACTCCGTGCCAGAATTTGGCGCCCTCGCTCTGCTGGATCCAGATACCCAGGACCTGCTTGATGCCGTCGATATCGACGCCGATCACCACGTGGGCGGCCTTGTTGGCCACCACCCCGCCGTCGCGGATTTTGATGCGGATGGCGTCGATATACAGGATCGGATACACCGGGTCGACCGGGCGTGATTGCCAGGCCGCGATCTCGTCGACCACGACGTCGGTGACCCGCGAAATCGTGGCTGCCGAAACGCTGGCGCCATAAACCTCGCCCAGATGCTCGGTGATATCGCGGGTAGACATGCCGCGCGCATACAGCGACAAGATCATGTCTTCGACCTGGCCCAATCGGCGTTTGCGCTTGGGCACGATCGCGGGGGCAAACGTGCCATTGCGGTCACGAGGCACTTCCAAATCGACCGGCCCCGCCGTGGTCAGCACGGTCTTGCCGCCATGGCCGTTGCGGGAGTTGCCCGAGCCATACCCGGCCGGATCACCATGCTCGTAACCGAGGTGATCGGCGATCTCGACGTCTAAAGCCCGCTCGAGCACCGCCTTGGTCATCTGAGCCAATAGTCCGTCAGGGCCGTCGATCGGAGTGCCTGAGGCCTCGGCATCGGCCAACAAGGCATCAACCGCTGCCGGCGGCAACAGCTCGCCCAACTTGGCCGCTGCATCATCTCGGGGCCAATCAGATTGTGACAATTTGCAATGTCTCCTGTCCGGTGGTCAATCACCACCCTCCAGGCCGACCTCCTTACACAGTCAATAAGACACGCCCGATCCTCGCGCCCACACACGACACCCACTCGGGTTCCCCACGGCCTGGAAAATCAGATCGTGGCCTGGCGGCGGCGCCACCGCTGCGGTCCCGACGAGATCAGCGCGAAGCTGGGCGTGTGTGCCCGCACAGTGTCGCGCGTGCTGCGCCGACGCGACGTGCCCTATCTGCGGGACTGCGACCCGATGACCGGTCAGGTGATCCGCTCCTCGAAGGCCAGCGCCGTACGTTATGAACGAGCCCGCCCCGGTGAGCTCGTCCATATGGACGTCAAGAAGCTGGGCCGCATACCCGACGGAGGCGGTTGGCGCGCACACGGGCGCGGAAACACTGGCTTAGATGTCAACCGGCGTAACGGGTTCGACTACATCCATTCACTCGTCGATGATCACAGCCGGCTGGCCTACAGCGAGATCCTTCCCGATGAGAAAGGCTCCAGCTGCGCTGGCTTCTTGCGCCGCGCCGCAGCCTATTTCTGCGCCCGCGGCATCCCGGCGATCGAAGTGATCATGACCGACAACGCCTGGGCTTACCGATACTCACTACGCGAAGTCAGCCCTGAGCTGGGCGCCAGCCAGATCTTCATCAAACCGCACTGCCCCTGGCAGAACGGAAAGGTGGAGCGCCTCAACCGCACCCTGCAGACCGAATGGGCCTACAAGCGCGTCTTCACTTCCAACGACCAACGCGCCGCAGCCCTTGCACCCTGGCTTGAGTACTACAACACTCAACGACGTCACAGCGCTCTCGGCGGACTACCGCCCATCAGCCGACTGCAACCAACCTCGTGACCGGGTACACCTAGTCAGGCCGAGGGCGCGGATGCCGGCCAGGACCTCGCGCACATCGCGGCAGATGCAGTTGCGGCGGTATCGGCTGATCTCGCCGATCGACTCCAGATAAGCGAGTCGGTTGAGGAAATCCTCGATGTCGCTGCGGCCCAACGCCGAAGCGGCGAGTCCACCACCGGGTCTGCGGCCGAGGAACTCCGACAGCAGCCGCAGCGCGTTGATCTTGCCGCGCACTCTTGCGGCGCCGCGGCCTCGGTGGCGCGGAAGTTGTTCTGCTGCCCACAGTTTGACGGACTGGGCCAGCCAGGGCTGGCTGATCCCAGTGAACGACAGGTTCCCGCGGTGGCCGAAGATGGCGAGATCCCATGTGTCCTTTGCCTGTTCGCTGTCAGGGTCGGCCAGAGCCCGCCTGACGTGTTGGGCCAGAGCGGTCCGCAGCGACCGCACAGACTTGTTGCGGGTGATCTCGGCCCGGTCGGTGGTGATCGAGGCGGCCTGTCGCCGGCGCAGCCCGTCGCACAGCACCCGCAATTGCCGATCGGTGATCTTCGCCCCGCCCCGGGCGCGCTGCTGAACGCCGAACAACACCTCGACCACCACCAGCGCCGGCAGCGCGCACAGGTTCACCCGCCCCGGCTCGGCCACACCCGATTCACGAGCTCGCCATTGGTGGGGATCCACCTCGGAGTCGGCGGCCAGCGCTGTGTGCCAGCGTTGGTAGTGGGTGTTGCAGTAGCCGCCCGCGCCATCGGCCGGCCGAATGCACGCCGCCACCGCGCAGGTGGGCATCGGCGGCAACGGCCGCACTCGCGGGTCGGCCAGGAACTGCTGCATCGACATCGGTGGTCGCCGCAGCCGGAACTTCTTGGCGTGCGGCTCGCACAACACCGCGTGCCGCACCGTCGGCACACACCGGCACTCCGGCACCGCGCACCGCGTCGCCGACGCGGGCTCGGCGGGCAGGCATGCGGCAGCGGCGATCTCGGCCTGGCTCAGCCCCGACCGGGTCAGGCGTGTGCAGCACCGATGACACACCGGGAGACCGGATTGCGCGGTGTTTGGGCATCCCTGGACCCGGCACATCGTCCGGCCCAACAATCGACGCTCCGCCGGCAGCGACAACACCCGCGTCCGCGGATCCCACCCCGCCTCGTCCAAGAATCCGCGGTCGAGCATCCTCGCCAGCCGCGCGGCCGCGCCGATCAACACCACGCCGTCCACCACGTGCCGGAACTCGCCGCAATCCTGCTCGGCCGCAAGGCTTTCGGCCAGCCTCACGGCGGTCACCGGGTCACCTCGGTCTGTTCGCGGGGGCTGGGCACCGCATCCACGGCGGCCCGCAGCCGGGAGGTGTCCGGATGCAGGTAAACCTGCGAGGAAGAGACCGCGGCGTGGCCAAGCAAATCGGCGACCACATCGATCCCGGCCCCGGCGTCAACAACGTTGCTGCCGTAGGCGTGTCGCAGCTGGTGCGGCCGCACCGCGACGTCGAGTCCGGCCCGCCGCGACGCCGCGGCCAGCAACTCGCCGATGGTGTCCGGGCGCATCGGCGCGCCCAGCTTGCCGCGGAACAGGTTGACGAACACGAAATCGCTGTCGGCGGCGTCAGCGACCCGCATCCGCTCGAACTCGTAGACGTCGAACACTTGCACCACAAGGAAATCCAGCGGCACCACCCGCTCCCGCCGCGACTTGGCCCAGGCCTGGTTCGGGTTGTCCTCGCGGCGCACCACATGCAGATGCGCCCGCGCCACCTCGCAGCCCAATCGGCGCGAATCCACCAGCAGGTGCACATCACTGCGCCGCAGCCCGCACACCTCGCCGCGGCGCAACCCGGCCCGCGCCATCAGCAACACGATCAACCGGTCCCGCGCCGACCGGCAGGCCCGCAGCAGCGCAACGATCTGCTCGTCGCTGGCCCGATCGATCGTCGTTTCCGGTTCCCGCAGCCGATGCCGGGCCCGCATCCGCCACGCCATCCGCCCCTCCTCGCCGCGGGCCTCCGCCGGCAGGTCCCGGTCATCGGCCACCTCATAGAGCATCGACACCAGCCCCGCCGCACCGTGACCGGTCGCCACCGCATGCACCACCATGCCCCGCACCGCGGTCAGCACCCCGTTGATCCGCGACGCACCCCGCACCGCCGCAGCGCCCGGTCCGGCCACCACCACGCCGGCGGCGTGATCGACCGATGACCGGGCGCGAGCCAGCCACGTCATGAACAACGCGAACTGCTCCACACCGGACTGCCAGGACCGGCCCGACCGGGCACACCAGCGCAAAAACAACACGATCGAATGCGCATAGGCCTTTGTCGTGGACTCGGCCGCGTCGCGGCCGAACCGCAGATACCGCAGATACGCATCGGCGACATCAACCACCTGCAGGTCCTCATCCAGCACCGTCCAATACCGTTGCCCGGACGGCAAACTCACCGGGAATGCTCGCATGGTCTCTCACTTTCGGGGGCCGACAGTCACAAACAACTACCAGCCACGAGCACCACACCCCCGGAGAAACGCCGAGCAACCCGCCCGATCATGTAGATCGAGCAACGTCCCGCAACAGGTCTGAAAACCCCGGAGAAGGGTTGCGGGTGGGGCAGGCGCTGGGGCTGCGGCACGGCGATCTGGACCCGATGCGCAGACGAGTCCAGATCTGCCGCCGGGAGGACAACGAAAACGGGGCGCTGTCCAAACAGCGCGCACAGTTCACCGTGGACGCACCCAGGCGCTTCTTCGACCTCTATGCCACATACCTGCTCGGTGAAATCGCCGAGGTCGACAGCGATTACGTGTTCGTGAACCTGTCCCGGCCTCCGGTGGGCGGCCCGCTGTCATATTCGAACGCCTACCAGCTCGTGGAGCGGGTCGGCACGTCCGCGGGCATTGACGAACTGCACCCCCACACGCTGAGGCACACCCACGCCACCGCACTGGCGCGGGCGGGCTGGACCGCCGCGGAGATCGCCGCCCGGCTCGGCCACTCGCACGCCTCCAGCGCAGACGTGTATATCCACCTCGCCAGCGATGATCTGGCCGAGCGGCTGCGTCGCACCAACACCTCGTATGGCGGGCACCGCAGAACGGGGCAGGCGATGGCACGAGGTGAGTCCCGCAGCGAGTCCGCCCGCGCGAAATCCCGCCCGACACTGCGAGTGCCCGATGGTCCATGGTGCCAGCCGACGTGGCAGGTGGTCGAGGTGGCCGGGGACCGCCGCCGGCAAGCTGTCGAGCCGTGCGCAGTGGACGGCTGTGACGGCCAACGGTACTGGCTTGGCGGACCTTCCGGCGACTCCACTGTTGACCGTCTCTGGGGATGACGACCACGGGTTGTTGTGCCGTCGTTGATCCTGCCGAGGTGGTGGTCGGGGTCAGGGTGGGTTTGATCTTGGTGGTCTGCACCGTCAGTGTGTCGATGAACTGATGGGTGCACGGCGCCCCCGCTGAATTTCTTGGCAGAGATCTCGGGGGCACCGTGCGTAGTGCGAAAGGCACCGATGGTCACGGTAGAGGTCGATCCCGAGCGCGTCGAGTCCCGGCTGGCAGGCGGTGAGCTGTCCTGCCCGTCGTGCCCGGACGGGGTGTTGGTCCGGTGGGGTTTCGCCCGTTCTCGACCGGTGGCGGGCTTGGCTGAGCCGGTGCGGCCGCGCCGGTCTCGGTGCCGCACGTGCGCGGTGACCCATGTGTTGTTGCCGGTGTCGTTGCTGCTGCGCAGGGCTTATGTCGCGGAGCTGATCTGGGCGGCGGTGGTGGCCAAGGCGGCCGGTGAGGGGCACCGGGTGATCGGGGCGCGGTTGGGGATTCCTGGATCGACGGTGCGCGGGTGGCTGCGGGTGATCACCGGGCGCGTGCAGGTGGTGCGGCACTGGTTCGTCTCGGTGGCGGTCGCTGCGGGGGTCGACGTGTCGATACCGAGGGCGACCGGGTCGGCGTGCGGGGACGTGCTGGCCGCGGTCGAGGCGGCGCGGTCTGCGATCGCGGTGCGGTTTGGCGAGAGGTCGGTGATCGGCGCGGTGAGGGCGGCGCGGGTCGCTGTGGCGTGCAGCGGTGGTCGGCTGCTGTCACCGCAGTGGCCGCCGGCGCCTGCACCGGTCGGTGCAACACGAACTGCCCCTGCCATTAGCGGCGGAGGTCGGTAAGGGTCGCGGGGATGACTGTCCGGCAACAGATCTGGGTGGCATCGCCGAGATGAGGGAGCTAGTGCTTTGCCTACCGAGGATGAGAAACGCCGCGAGCGAGGTCACGCCGTCGGGTTATTCCGCTACCAGTTGATCTGCCCGGCACTGGACCCCGGGCTCTCGACGAAGGCCCGTGGCCGGCTGGTCCGCGAGATCGCTGCCAAGGAGCACACCGACCCGTTCGGAACCCGGGTGCGCTATTCGCGCGACACCCTGGATCGCTGGATCCGCCGTTACCGCGCCGGCGGATTCATCGAATTGATCCCCTCGCCGCGGTCGGCAGCGCCGCGCACCGACGCCGCGACGCTGGAGTTGGCGGCGTCACTTAAGCGGGAGAACCCGGCTCGCACCGCCGCCCAGGTGGCCCGCATCCTGCGGGCGGCAGCGGGGTGGTCACCCTCGGAGTCGACGCTGCTGCGCCACTTTCACCGCCTCGAGTTGATCGGCCCGGCCGCCGGGGACACCCCGGCGGTGTTCGGCCGGTTCGAAGCAGAGAACCCCAATGACCGGTGGACCGGGGACGCGTTGCACGGCCCGCGCATCGGCGACCGCAAGACCTATCTGTTCGCGTTCCTCGATGATCACTCCCGGCTGGTCTGCGGCTACCGGTTCGGATTCAGTGAAGACACCGTGCGGCTGGGGATGGCATTGGAACCGGCGTTGGCCGCCCGCGGAGTACCGGCCAGTGTGTATGTCGATAACGGGTCGGCGTTCGCCGATGCCTGGCTGCTGCGGGCATGCGCGAAACTGGGGATCCGGTTGGTGCATTCGGCCCCGCATCGGCCTCAGGGCCGCGGCAAGATCGAACGGTTCTTCCGCACCGTGCGCGAACAGTTCCTCGTCGAGGTCACCGACACCACCGCCGCCGAGCTGGCCGCCGCCGGCACCGATCACCGTGGCGCGCTGCTGGAGCTCAACCGGCTGCTGACCGCCTGGATCGAAACCGAATATCACCGCCGCGCCCACACCGAAACCGGCCAATCCCCACTGGAGCGCTGGGACGCCGGCTGGGCACAGCGTAATCGGACCCCAGCGATGCCCACCGCGGCGGATCTGACCGAGGCGTTCCTGTGGTCGGAGTACCGCACGGTGACCAAGACCGCGACGGTGTCGTTGCACGGCAACACCTTCCAGGTCGACGCCGCGCTGGTGGGGCGCAAGGTGGAGTTGGTGTTCTCCCCGTTCGACCTCGAAACCGTCGAGGTTCGGTACCGCGAGAACTCCTATGGAAAGGCGTTGCCGCACCACATCACTCGTCACGTTCATCCCAAGGCCCGACCCGAGACACCCGAACCGGTGGTGGCGCCCGCGACGGGGATCGACTACCTGACGTTGACCGCCGCGACCCATCACGAACAGGTCCGCGCCGATCGGCGAATCGGCTACGACGCCCTGTTCGGCGACACCACCGGCAACGGCGACCAGACGCAGATCCCCGACCAGCTCAACATCGACGACATAACCGACCGGAACGGAACATCGGCATGAGTATTCAACGGCTGCAATCACATTACGGTTTCACCCGGATGCCGTTTGGGCGGGGGCTGGCCCCGGCGATGCTGCACCGCCACCCCGGACACGCCGAAGCCGTCGCCCGCATCACCTGGTGCGTGGATCAACACGCCATCGGGGTGATCACCGGCGAAGTCGGCGCCGAGGTTGTCCCGGTCTTCGTGGAATTTGAGGTGGCGGTCCCTCACCTGATGCCCGCCAGATGGTAGGTCTTCGGGTGAACGACCAAGTACACCTCGAAGAAGGAGTAAGGGACCGCCATGAAGACCGTACCTACTGTTCGCCTCGCTGACACGACCGACGCCGCCGGGTTGCCTGAGCTGCCGGAGGAGATCCGGCTGGCGATGACCAGCATCGCCGGGGCGGCCCGGGAGGGGTTGTTGGCGATGAGCGTGGCCGCCGGGATGGCGGTGATGCAGACGATGTTTGAGGCCGAGATCGCCGCGGCGTGCGGGCCGAAGGGCAAGCACGACGCTGACCGGATTTCGGTGCGCCACGGCAGTGGGAAGGGGTCGGTGACCCTTGGTGGTCGGCGGGTGCCGGTGGCCCGGCCGCGGGCACGCACTCTGGATGGGAGCGAGGTGGCGCTGAGCACCTATGCGCACTTCGCCGCCGATGACCTGCTGACCCAGGTGGTGATGGAGCGGATGCTGGCCGGGGTGGCCACCCGCCGGCACGCCCGCACTGCGGAGCCGGTGGGCGCCCAGGTCGGCGAGGAGGCGAAATCGACTAGCCGCTCGGCGATTTCGCGCCGATTCGTGCGCCAGACCGAGACCGCGCTGGGCGAGCTGATGAGCCGCGACTTGAGCGAGCTGGACATCAAGGTGCTCATGTTGGATGGGGAGCACATGGCCCAGCGGTGCGTGGTGGTCGCGCTGGCGATCACCGCCGACGGAACGAAGGTCCCGGTCGGGCTGTGGGACGGCTCCACGGAGAACAAGACCGTGGTCCGCTCGCTGCTGGCCGACCTGGTCGAGCGCGGCCTGGCCATCGACGATGGGCTGCTGGTCGTCTGCGACGGCGCCAAGGCGCTGTCCGCGGCGGTGCGTGAGGTGTTCGGCGCCAAGGCCCTCATCCAAAGATGTACCTTGCACAAGCGGAGAAATGTCGCTGATCATCTGCCCGACAAGGACAAGGCCTGGGTGGACGCCAAGTTGGTCAAGGCCTTCGCCCACCCTGACCCAGACACCGGGTTGCGCAACGCGAAAAGCCTTGCCGGGCAACTTGGTAAGAACTATCCCAGTGCGGCCGCCAGCCTGCGCGAGGGGCTGGAGGAAATGTTCACTGTCGCCCGCCTCGGCATCGACGGCCGCCTCGCCAAGACGTTGACCACGTCCAATCCGGTCGAGTCGATGATCTCCATCGCCCGGACCACCAATCGCAACGTCACCCGCTGGCGCGACGGGCAGATGGTGCTGCGCTGGACCGCGGCCGGCATGCTCAACGCCGAACGATCCTTCCGTCGCATCAAGGGCCACAAGCAGATGCCCCAGCTCGTCGACGCCCTGCGCCGACACGCTCACCCCGACACCGGCGCCGACACCAAATCTGTCGGTGCCGCCGCCTAGAGTTCATCGTGGATCGTCACCCAAATTCCACGCGACTCGGGACATGCTCAGTTCGTCAAACCGAGTGCTTTGGTGGGTGGACATTTTCAGGGTTGGCGACCCGAGACGATCCGCACGCTGTACCGTGACGCCGAGGGCAACCCACTTCACTGCGATCAGCGTCTACTGGCCGAGGCGATCAGCGAATTCTGTCGGATTGCCGAATCGGTTCGCACCTACGCCGGCACCGGCGCCGCCGCGGTGATCACCTTCGAGATCTACGCGCTGCTAGGGCCCTCGAGGATCAGCTCCGGCGCCGGGCGCACATGTCAGTGGTACCAGGGGCCAGGCAGCCGAAGGCCACCTTTCCTGCGCTGCGCGCCGTGGACACTCACGTTGCACCCCTGGACATTGGCCACGACACCCGTGTCGTCGCGCTGCGGACAGCGGCGGCAGATCTGCGCGCAGCTCGCAACGATTTCGACGCGGCGTTGGCGAGCAGACGCGCACGCCGTGCATCAAAGAGGTTAGACGAAATTACCGATGCCATCGTTGAATTGGCCGACAACATCGAAGAGGGACGCAGCTGACTTGCTCCGGCGAGTTTTGGCTAGTCAGGCTAGGTTCATCGCCGCACGGTGTGTTTGTCCCATGAAGATCAAGAATCAACCGTGGTTAGAGGAATTGTCAATACCTGTGGATCGGGGTGTTTCAGGCGACCTCCGTTTCGGTTGATTCGGCCGGCTCGGGCGGTGTGATGTCGGCGGGGCGTTCGAGTAGCTTGCCTTTGTGGAAGACGGCGCCGGCACGGACGAGGGCGACCAGGTGGGGTGCGTTGACTGCCCGCCACCGGGCTTGTGCGGCGTCGATAAGCTTGTAGGCCATGGCAATTCCGGCCGCGCGGGATCCCGGCCCCTTGGTGACCTTCGTCCGCAATCGCACGGTGGCGAAGGTTGATTCGATCGGATTCGTGGTGCGCAAGTGGATCCAGTGTTCGGCTGGGTATTTGTAGAACTCCAACAGCACGTCGGCGTCGTCGACGATCTTGGCGACCGCCTTGGGGTACTTGGCGCCGTAGTCGATCTCGAAGGCCTTGATCGCGACCTGCGCGTGGTCGAGGTCCTCGGCGTTGTAGATCTCCCGCATCGCCGCGACCGCACCGGGTTGCGCCGATTTGGGCAGGCAGGAAAGGACATTGGCCTGTTTGTGAAACCAGCAGCGCTGCTCGCGGGTAGCCGGGAACACCTCGCGCATCGCCTTCCAAAAGCCCAGTGCACCGTCACCGACGGCCAACACCGGGGCGATCATCCCGCGGCGGCGACACGACCGCAGCAGATCGGCCCACGACTCGGTCGATTCTCGATACCCGTCGGCCAGGGCGACGAGTTCCTTGCGGCCATCGGAGCGGACCCCGATCATCACCAACAGGCACAGCTTCTCCTGCTCGAGGCGGACCTTGAGGTGAATGCCGTCGACCCACAGGTAGACGAAGTCAGTGCCCGACAGATCCCGGGCCCCGAAGGCCTTGGCCTCCTCCTGCCACTGGCTGGTCAGCCGTGTGATCGTCGTCGCCGAGAGCCCGGCACTGGACCCGAGGAACTGCTCCAAGGCCGGCCCGAAGTCACTGGTCGACAGGCCGTGCAGGTACAGCAGCGGCAGCACCTCAGTCATCTGCGGGGACTTGCGCGCCCACGCCGGCAGGATCGCCGAGGAAAACCGCTGCCGCTCACCGGTATCGGCGTCGATACGCTTGTCGTTGACCCGCGGCGCGGTCACCGCCACCGCGCCCGCGGCGGTCAACACCTCACGCCCGGCGTGGGAGCCGTTGCGGACCACCAGCCGGCGACCGCTCTCATCGAGCTCACCGGCGTGGGCATCGATGTAGGCGGCCACCTCAGCCTTCAGCGCCGCGGCCAGCATCTGCCGGGCGCCGTCGCGCACGATCTCATCCAACAACGACCGACCACCGCCGTCATTGGCGTTGGCCTCATCGGTGTCGTGAACTACGGTGAGCATGGGCGTACCTTCCCAACCAGCGCGTCAACGCCGGTCTTGATCAGAGAACCTTGGACTTCAGATCATCCCCGGGAAGGTGCGCCCACTTTCATGCCGCCCCACCGAGGGTCATCCACAGGTTCTGATCATTGCTCCCGTGGTTAGCCCCATCCGGTCATGGAGACGCAGCGGTATGAGCACCTACGGTTCGTGATGTTAGGAGGACATCAGGTGAACACCCGCACTCGACGTAGTCGGTGGTGGAGCGGCCGGAATGCCGGCGGCCTCCGCAGCCCGCCGCATAGACTCCCGTCTCGAAATCGTGGTACCGGAGGCCGGAGCCCACGCTGCCTACGGCCTGTGTGGATTGCCTTACTACCTCGCGGATCTCATCGCCGAGTCCGGCGAGTTGTTTGTCGTGCAACACAATAGCGTCCTCTCCACAAGCGTGATTTGACCTGTTGTGAAACGCGTTTCGCTGCATCGCCGACCTGTAACCATTCTGAGAACCAGGAATCACACGATGAACAAACTCAACGGCATTGACACTGACGAGTTGCACAGCACCGCAGACGCGTTGTCCGCCGACCGATCACTGGGTCAAGTGACCTTTACGGTAAGCAGCACGTGGGCACCACCAGGCGGTGACATTCGGTGAACGGCGAATTGGCGAGCCTTGCTATCGGCGGCGCCGACGCAATGGGTCGCATGGACCCCTACGAGTTGCTCGGTGCGCTGCGGGACATAGCAAAGCCCTGGCGACTTGCGCAGGAGGCGCCGGCACTCTTCATGGAGTGGACGCGGATCGCGGCTGGAATCAGTGAAGTGCAGCTTCCGGCAAAAGACGCTCGGTTCAGCGACCCGACCTGGCGGGACAACCTGTGGTACAAGCGTTTGGCCCAGGCCTACCTGGCTTGGTGCGAGACGGTCGACAGGCTTGTCGAGACCGCCGACGTGGACGAGCGTGAACGCGTCCGTGCCCGCTACGCGACCAGTGCGCTCACCGCGCTGACCGCGCCGACCAACCTGTTACCGGGCAATCCCGCGGTATTGAAGCGTGCATTCGAAACCAGCGGGGCGAGCCTGCTGCGCGGCGCCCGCAACTTCGTCAACGACCTGATTTTCAACCGAGGCATGCCCACCCAAGTCGATGCTGACCCGTTCATCGTCGGTGGGAACATGGCCGCCACCACAGGCGCCGTAGTGCACCGCGAAGAAATGTTCGAACTTCTGCAATACGCCCCGACGACGCCCACGGTCTACTCCCGACCGTTGCTGATGATACCGCCGGAGGTGAACAAGTACTACTGCCTCGACCTGGCACCGGGCCGAAGCCTCGTGGAATACACTGTAGCGCAAGGAATCTCGTTCTTCACAATCGTCTGGCGCAACCCCGGCCCGGAGCACGGCGGATGGGCCATGGACGACTACGTGGCAGCTCAACTGCGGGCACTCGACATCGTGCGCGAAATCAGCAACGCGGACGACGTGAATGTACTGGCAGCCTGCGCCGGCGGATTGACCACCGCGCTGATGCTGGGACATCTTGCCGCGGCCGACCCCAACGGCGTGCACGCCGCCGCTTTCATCGTCACCATGATCGACACCAGCGAGCCCAGCCTGATCGAGGTGTTGGCCACCAAACATGTGCGCCGCACCCTGAACAAGGACGCGGCCGCCAAGCGCATCTATAAGAATGGGGACCTCGCGTCGAACTTCGCGTGGATGCGCCCCAACGACCTGATCTTCAACTACGTGGTCAACAACTGGCTGATGGGCGAGAACCCGCCAGCGTTCGACATCCTGGCCTGGAACGCCGATTCGTCGAACCTCACCGCCGCACTCGATCGGGACTTTATCGAGTTGTATGCCGACAATGCCGCCGCCACACCCGGCGGAGTGACCGTGCTGGGGACCCCGATCGACCTGTCGAAGGTGGATTGCGACACCTACATCGTGGCCGGCCGGACCGACCACATCACGCCCTGGAAACCCTGTTACCTGACCAGCCAACTGCTCGGCGGAAGCAGCGAGGTCGTAGTCACCTCGACGGGACACATCCAGACCATTGTTAATCCGCCCGGCAAGGCGCGCGCCGGCTATCACGCCGGACCCGCGGGCGGCCGCGACGCCGACGCGTGGCTGGCCGGCGCGGACCGGCACGACGGCTCATGGTGGCCGCACTGGGTCGAGTGGCTTACCGCGCGCTCTGGAGAGCAGATGCCAGCCCGCGAAAACCTCGGCAGCCATAACCATGCCGCCGGTGACCCAGCGCCAGGACGCTACGTGCTCGAAAAGTAGCGACATCGGAACTACCAACTGCCCAGGAGAGCATTCAGGTCATGCAGCCTATCGAACTCAACCGCCACGGACGGATCGTCTTCCCGTGCAACTTCTTTCCCGATCTCGACTTCTCCACCCTTAGGGGGATCGAGCAGTTCGAGGCCGTGATTCGCCGCGACTTCGACGCCAAGGCGCCCACCGGTAGCGACATCCTCGCGCGCATCCAGCGAGGCGGCTACCGCGACAAGTTCGAGCTGATGCGGGATATGGCGTTGAACCTGTTCTGGGTAAACCGCTACATGATCACCATGTTCAACAAGCGGCCGACCCGGTGGGCCGATGTTCCGCGCGGACGCGACGACATTTACGTGCCGATCCTCACCCCGTGGGTCGACGGCGAGACCAAAGTGGCTGCGGTCGCCAACGTGTTTCCGACCCTGCCCGCTCGCTGGGACGAGGCGGTCGAGCAGCGCATCTTCGGGGAACTGTTCGGCATCTTCGGCACCCGCCGCAGCCACGCGACCGCCCCACCGCGCATCACCGCGGCGGTGCGCCCGACTGTGGCGCGACTGATGTCCGATCCACGTAACCTGACGCTGCGATTGGGGGATTACGACCCGGACTTCCCCCGCTTCAGCTACGCCGAGATCATCGACTGCCACGAGCAGGTCGCCGAATTGGAGGCATTGCGCCGGTGGGTGATGGTCCTGCATAACCAGTATCCCTGGGACCGAGCAAAGGCCGAGCTGGTCGAGGTGGCGCAATTGCGTGACGACGACTACGTGGTGGTCTTCGAACCGCGCGATCGGCAGGTAGAGCGCTTCATCGACCGCGTCACCAAGGGGACCAGGATCCCGGAGCGGTTGTCGCCGAACTTTGTGGCGCCGGTGGCCCCGGCCCGGCCGTACTCGGCCATCGAAGTGCGGGCCGACTTCGCGGTGTGGCCGAAGATCAAGGCGCTCGCCGTCGCCGAGGGCGATCTGGTGTGCACCAACGAGGACCTGATCCGCAACGCCGCCTACAACTGGTCGCCGATGACCGCCGCGGACATCCAGGCCAAGACCGGGATCGAGCAGCGCCGTTACACCTCCGGCACGCTCGAGGACCTCGCGCTGCATGCCGCGAAGGCGGCGGTACTGCACGCGCAGATCGGGCCTGAGGAGATCGGGGCGGTGCTGGTGTGCAGCTGCACCAGTTCGCGGCTGATCCCGTCGCTGGCTTGCTGGATCTCCGGCGAGCTGGGGATCTTCCAGACTCAGGGCTCCTTCGACCTGATCGCGGCGTGCGCTGGGCTGCCGTACGGGCTCGCCGAGGCCACCCGGACCCTGCAACAGACCCGCCGCCCGGTGCTGCTGGTGTGCGTGGAGAAGTTCTCCGACAAAATCGGCAGCGTGCGTCCGTCGCGGATGATCTTCGGCGACGGGGCGGCCGCGGTCCTGCTCGGCGTGGCAGAGGCGGGGGAGCCGCCCGATATTGAGTTCCTGCAGATCTACGCGAGCGGCCCGTCCAGCCAAGTGAATTCGATCATCTGGCCCAACCCGGACTTCGACAACTCCATTACTGTCTACGGGCCCGAGGTCAAAGCCCTCGCCGGGCGTTACCTCGAACAGATGCTGGGCGAGATCGCGGCGCTGCCCAACCCAGACGGCGCCGGCGGCTCGCTGCTCGACAGCATCGAGCTGGTCGTCCCGCATCAGGCCAACAAGACGATGGTCATCGAGCTGGCCGAAAAGGCCGGGCTCTCTGCAGAACACCTGTACTTCAATATCGAGAGGGTCGGCAACTCGTCGTCCGCGAGCATCCCGATCGCCATCCACGACGCTGTGCGCGAGGGGGTGATCACGCGGCCGATCCGCATCTTCGCCCCTGGCTTCGGCGCCGGCGCCGTCGCCGGGTACGCCGTGCTGCGGATCGATCCGGCGATCTTACCGCCGATCGAGCTGGCCGGGGAGCCGGCCCACGTGCCGTTCCCGGCGCCGTCATCGCGGGATGTCGAGTTGGCATTCGGCTGACCGAAGCACTCAAAAACACTGCGCGGCAAAGTAACCCTTCCAACGAAGGTGGTCCAGGTCAATGTTCAAGCGGATAGCGGTGGTGAATCGGGGCGAGGCGGCGGTGCGCGCCATCCGGGCAGTGCGCGAGCTCAATGCCGAACACAATTACGGCGTCACCGTGATTGCGCTGCACACCGAGGCCGAACAGCGGGCGATGTTCGTTCGTCAGGCCGACGAGGGCGTGACCCTTCGGCCGTCGACCACCGCAACGACACCGTACCTTGACCACGCCGAACTAGCGCGCGCCCTGATGGAGGCGAGGGCCGACGCAGTATGGGTCGGGTGGGGCTTCGTCGCCGAGGATCCCGCGTTTGCGGACCTATGCGCGCGGCTGGGTATCACCTTTATCGGCCCATCCGCCGAGGCGATGCGCATGCTTGGCGACAAGGTCGAGGCCAAGCTGCTGGCCCAGAAGGTCGGGGTTCCGGTAGCGCCATGGTCCGAGGGGCACGTCGCGACCCTCGCGGATGCGCGCCGGCACGCGCAGGCCATCGGCTACCCACTGATCATCAAGGCGCGCAGCGGCGGCGGCGGTCGCGGAATTCGGAAGGTCTACTCGGAGGACGAACTCGAATCGGCGCTCGAGCGCACTCAGGGGGAAGCCCAGCGATCGTTCGGCGACCCGGTGGTGTTCCTCGAGCGACTGGTCACCAATGCCCGCCACGTGGAGGTGCAGGTGATCGCCGACGCGCACGGCAACGTGTGGGCGCCGGGCGTGCGAGACTGCTCGATCCAGCGCAAGAACCAAAAGGTGATCGAGGAATCCGCCTCCCCGCTCCTGACCGAGGAACAAGCCGATCAGCTGCGCAGCGTCTCCGCCGAACTGGTCCGTGCCGCCAACTACTGCGGCGCGGCCACGGTGGAATACCTCTACCAGCCCGCGCAACAGCAGTTCACCTTCCTCGAGGTCAATACCCGCCTGCAGGTCGAGCACCCGATCACCGAGGCCACCACCGGGCTGGACCTCGTCAAGTTGCAGGTCCATGTCGCCGGTGGCGGCCAGCTGGTCGGCGACTGCCCGCCGGAATTCGGGCACGCCGTCGAGGCGCGCCTGAACGCCGAGGACGCCGACAACGGCTTCTCGCCCGCCCCGGGCACCGTGCGACTGCTCAAATTCCCGCTTGGTTCCGGCGTCCGGGTCGACACCGGCATCGCGCAGGGCGACGTCATCCCCCCGGAGTACGACTCGATGGTCGCCAAGATCATCGGCTGGGGCCGCGACCGGTCGGAGGCGTTGGCCCGGCTGCGCACCGCGTTGCGCGAGACCACGGTCGTCCTCGACGGCGGCACGACCACGAAATCCTTCCTGCTGGATCTGCTTGAGCGGCCCGAGGTGATCTCCGCCTCGGCCGACACCGGGTGGCTCGATCGCACCGGCGCCGGCACGGCGCAGCGACCCACCCCCGCCGCAGCGATCGCGCTGCTGGCCACCGCGATCGCCGTGTACGACACCGAGGCCGAAAGTGAGCGCAGCGCCTTCCTCGCTGCCGCACACGGAGGGCGGCCCCGCGCCAAGCACACCGTCGAACGCCTGGTCGAACTGGGCTATCAGGGCCAGTCTTACCGGTTGGTGGTCAGCAAGATTGCCCCGCACCGCTACCGGCTCGACGGGGACAGCGGCGTGACCGAGGTGGATGTCGATCTGCTCGGCGAGTTCGAGAGCCGACTCGTGCTCGGTGAGCGCCGATGCCACGTCGTGTCAGTGCCCGGGCCTGCCCACTACCAGGTCGAGGTCGACGGCATCAGCCACAAGATCAGCCAGGACGAGGCCGGCGCGATCCGGGCGCCGTCGCCTGCCGTGGTCGTCGCAGTGCCGGTCGCGCCGGGCGACGAGGTCGACACCGGCACCACGCTGGTCGTGCTCGAGGCCATGAAGATGGAGACCGCAATTCGGGCCCCGTACCCCGGCCGGATCCGAGAGGTCCTTGTCACGACCAATTCTCAAGTCGACCCGGGAACACCGCTGCTGCGGATAGACCAGACCGTCGAAGAGGCCGCGGCCCAGCACACACCTCGGGTGGAGTTCGACCTGCCCGGGACGGCAACCGCCGGCGACGATCAGGCCGGGGCGCTTGCCGCACTCGATGCGCTCGGTGCCTGGATCACCGGTTTCGATGTGACCACCCAACGCGCCCTAGCGATACTCGACACCTACGAGCAAGGGCGGTCAGCCCGGCTCGGCGATGACCCCACGCTGGTGGAGGCCGAACTCGCGCTGCTGATCACCTTTGCCGACCTGTGTGAGCTTTCGCGGAACCGGCCGGCGATGGACGAGCCCGACACCGACGCGCGGGTGCACAGCCCGCGTGAGCACTTCCATACCTACTTGCACTCCCTCGACGTCGAACTCGAGGGCCTGCCGGCCTCGTTCTGCGCGCGGTTGGGCCACGCCCTGCGCCATTACGGCATCGTCGAGACTGACCTCGGTGGTGCCGATGGGACCGACCCACAGCGGCGCACCGCTCTCGAGGAAGCCGTGTACCGGGTCTTCCTTGCCCTGCAACACATCGACGACCAGATCCCCGTGATCGCCTCGCTGCTCGAACACTGGCTCAACGCCGAACGCGACTTGGCCGCACTGCCAACAGGTTTCGGGGATGTCCTCGACCGGATCATCGCGGCGACCCAGCTTCGCTACCCCGCCGTTGGGAACGTGGCGCGCAATCTGCGGTTCCGCTACTTCGACGAGCCGCGCATCAGTGCCGCGGCCGAGCAGGTGTACGACCAGGCCCGCGGCATCCTCGCCTACCTGGAGGAGAACCCGCATGCCGCCGACCATGCGCAGCGCGTCGATGCGCTGGCCGCGTTGCCGGAGCCGCTGCTCGACCTGCTGGCGGCGCGGGTCAGCAGGGACGGTGAGCAGCCGGGGCCGCTGCTGGAGGTGATAGCCCGCCGGGCGTATCACGTCCGCGCTGAGCGGACGGACCGCGACGGCCGACAGTTCATCACTGGCGAATACGACGGGGACGGTTCGCGCGTCCAACTGATCTCCACCGTGGCCGACTACGCCGAACTGCTGGACGTTCTCGCCGAGATCGAGACCCTGGCGGCGCCGCTGCCCAGCCCGGGCGACGTGGTCATCGACCTCTACATGTCATGGGCAGAACCGCCGGCGGACGAGGACACCGTCTCCGAGACGCTGCAGGGGATCCTGGCCAAATTGCCGGGGCTGGCCACATACCGGCGCATCACGATCGCGGTGTGTGCCCCCGGAGGTGCCGCACCGCGGCTGTTCACCTTCCGACCGAGTGAGGGGCGGCTGGACGAGGACCGGGTTCTGCGCGACATGCACCCGATGACGGCACAACGGCTGGAGCTGTGGCGGCTGGGTAACTTCGACAACACCCGGTTGGCCTCGCCCGCCGACACATTTCTGCTGCACCTCGTTGCCAAGGACAATCCCGCCGATGAGCGGCTGGTGGCGCTGGCCGAGATCCGCGACGTGACCCCCGAGTATGACGCCACGGGCCAAGTCGTGGGAATGCCGATGATCGAACGGACGCTGACGAAGTGCCTGGACGCCATCCGGCGCGAGCAGGCCCGCCGCGACGGCAAGCGCAAGATGGACGCCAACCGGATCTTGTTGAATGTGTGGCCGGTGATCGAGGTGCCTATCGAGCGGGCCGCGATCATCGCCAAGTCGTTGCTGCCACTGGCAGTTGGCGCAGGCCTAGAGGACATCACGCTGAAGGGTCGGGTGCGCGAGCAGCCAGGGGGCGAACCGCGGGAAGTGGCGCTGAGCTTCAGCTACCGCCCGGGCGCGGGAGTGGTGGTGCGGGCGAGCGACCCCGCGACGGAGCCGCTGCGGCCCCTCGACGGGTACGCCCAGGCGGTGCAGCGCTCCCAAGCCCGTGGCACGGTGTACCCGTATGAGCTGGTTCCGCAGCTCACCGGGGAGAGCGGCACATTCGTCGAGCATGATCTCGACGAACGCGGCGAGTTGGTCCCTGTCGAGCGGCCATACGGACAAAACACCGCAGGCATCGTCGTCGGCGTGGTGACCACTCCGACGCCGCGTCACCCGGAGGGCATGACTCGGGTCGCGCTGTTCGGCGACCCGACCAAGGCGCTGGGCACAGTCGCCGAAGCCGAGTGCTCCCGGGTGGTGGCGGCGATCGACCTGGCCGAACGGCTGCGAGTGCCGGTCGAGTGGTTCGCGCTGTCCTCGGGCGCGACGATCTCGATGGAGTCGGGGACCGAGAACATGGACTGGGTGGCCCGTGGGCTGCGCCGGATCATCACGTTCACCCAGGCCGGTGGCGAGATCAACGTCGTCGTCGCGGGCATCAACGTTGGCGCACAGCCGTATTGGAACGCCGAGGCGACGATGCTGATGCACACCAAGGGCATCCTGGTGATGACACCGGACAGTGCCATGGTGCTCACCGGCAAGCAGTCACTGGACTATTCCGGTGGCGTCTCCGCCGAGGACAACTTCGGCATCGGCGGCTATGACCGCGTGATGGGCCCGAACGGGCAGGCGCAGTACTGGGCGCCGGATCTGACGGCGGCCTGCAAGATCCTGTTCGCGCACTACGACCACGCCTACGTGGCGCCGGGTGAACGCTTCCCGCGACGCGCACGCACTACCGACCCGGTGGATCGCGACGTCAGCAGTTACCCCCATGTGTGTCCCGGTAGCGACTTCGTTGTCGTCGGCGACATCTTCTCAGCCGAGAGGAATCCGGAACGCAAGAAGCCCTTCGACATTCGCACCGTCATGCGCGCCGTGGTCGACCAGGACCATGACGTCCTCGAACGCTGGGCTGACATGGCCGACGCCGAAACCTCGGTGATCTACGACGCACACCTGGGCGGCCAACCGGTGACTGTGCTCGGCATCGAGTCCCGCGCGGTCCCGCGCAAAGGCTGGGCCCCCGCCCACGGGCCCGACCAGTGGACCGCGGGCACACTGTTCCCGCAGTCATCGAAGAAGACTGCCCGGGCAATCAACGCGGCCAGCGGCAACCGACCGCTCGTGGTGTTGGCGAACCTGTCGGGCTTCGACGGGTCGCCGGAATCGCTGCGCAAGGTCCAGCTCGAGCTGGGCGCCGAGATCGGCAGGGCCATCGTCAACTTCAGCGGGCCCATCGTGTTCTGCGTGATCTCGCGATATCACGGCGGCGCGTTCGTGGTCTTCTCCGGCGCGCTGAACGACAACATGCAGGTTCTCGCCGTTGAGGGTTCCTTCGCGTCCGTCCTCGGGGGTGCCCCGGCCGCAGCCGTGGTATTCACACGCGACGTCAACGCGCGCACCGCCGCGGATCCGGGGCTGCGTGAACTGGAGACGAAACTGGCGGCGGCCGTAGATGACGCCGAGCGCGCCCACCTGCGGATCGAACTCGCCGCGCTGCGCGCCGCGGTGCGCTCCGACAAGCTCGGCGAGGTGGCCGCCGAGTTCGAGGCGATCCACAACATCAAACGCGCCCAGCACGTCGGCTCGGTACACACGATCATTCCCGCCACGCAGTTGCGGCCCTCGATCATCGCCGCGGTCGAGCATGGCATGGCCAAGGCCACGGCCGCCTCGTGGCCCAGCCGGTGACAACCGTCCGTCTACAAATCAGTGAGAGGTAAAGTTTCATGACCAGTTTGGACACCAAACAGCAGGACGCCCCGTGGCCCGCGGGTGGCGAAAACCTTCGCGGCCGAGTCGCTTTCGTGACCGGGGGTATCCGGGGCATCGGCGCGGCGATCTGCAGGGACCTGGGAAACCAACACGCAACCGTAGCCGCCGGTTTCGGTCAAAACAGCGAACGCGCAAAGGCATTCGCCGACGACTACGAGAAACAGTTGGGTGTACGGCCAAGCCTGCACCGCGGAAATGTCGCTTCCGCCGAGGACTGCCGACGGGCAATCCGCGAGGTCATCGACCAGCACGGGCGGCTCGACATCCTGGTCAACAATGCTGGCATCGCCATCGACCGAACCGTCGCCAACATGACCGATGAGGACTGGTACACCGTGATTGCGGTGAATCTCTCCGGCGCATTCTTTATGGCCCAGGCGGCTCTGGCACACATGGTCGAGCGGGGCAGCGGCCGCATCATCAACGTGTCCTCCGTCATCGGCGAGACCGGCAACATCGGCCAAGCCAACTATTCGGCCTCGAAGTCAGGGCTCTTCGGGTTAACAAAGACCCTGGCAAAGGAGGCGGCGTTTCAGTTGGCCAGGGCCGGCAAAAACAGTCAGAACGGGATCGGGCTGACCGTCAACACCATCACTCCGGGCTTCATCGCCACAGAGATGGTCGCGAAGTTACCCGAGAAGGTGATTAACAAGGTCACCAGCCAGATTCCGGTCGGCCGCTTCGGACGACCCGAAGAAATCGGCCGAGTTGTGCACTTCCTCGCCGCCGACGCTTCCTCATACATCACCGGCCAAGTGTGGGGAGTCAACGGCGGGCTTGATATGTGAGCGACCGTCTGCCCAACTCAGAAAGGCGGTGCCGCTGGGCAATTCGTCTGACTCCAGCACTCGATTCGCAAACTAGCAGATTTCTAGATAAGCGGCTAATAGCCAGTTGTACACCACAATAATCCAAGGAGTTGAGATGGCAACATCAAACAGCAAGGACACCGACACCGCGTTCGACACCCTCGACGACACCGTTAGCCGGATCCGCGAGCTGAACGAGAAGCTAACCCAGTTGGCCAAGCAACAGGGCCAGGTCTGTCTCGATACCTACGAGAAGACCTTGCAGAGCCTGGTCGACTTCGAAAAGGCTGCGGCCAGCACCAGCCAGTTCGACTGGGTGACCGCGCTGGCGAACACCCACGCGAAGTTCGTCCAGGACATCACCGGCTCCTATCTCAAGTTGGCTAACGAAGCCCTGAAGTGATGAGCGGCAGATGGAATCCCCTACGAAACGGCGGGGATTCCATCTGTTGTGTGAGCGCTGGTCGCCGCGCGCCGAGAAATTAATGGGCTGTCCAGCCGCCGTCGATGCACAACGACGCACCGTTGATCATGGCCGCCTCCGCGGAACAGAGATAGACGGCGAGCGCGGCGACTTCCTCGGCCTCGACGAGCCGTTTCACAGCACTTTCAGAAGGCATCGCCGTGTCGATGACCTCCGACTCGGGATCCCTCGGCTCTTTGCGTGTGCGGCGATTTGCTTCTCAACCAGTGCCGCACGCACATAGGCCGGATTGATGCAGTTGGAGGTGACGCCTTTGGGGCCGCCCTCGAGGGCGACCACCTTGGACAGCCCTTCGAGCCCGTGCTTGGCGGCTACATATCTCGATGTTGAACGGTGACGCACGTAAACCGTGGGCCGACGAAATGTTAATGATGCGACCGTAACCCGGGGCGTATATGCCCGGAAGTGAGCGCTGAATTAGGCGAAACGGCGCCTCAACCATCAACCGCAACAACGCTGCGAACTTCTCCGGCGGGAATTCCTCAAGCGGTGCGACGTGCTGAAAACCCGCATTGTTTACGACGATGTCTCCCGTCACGTCGATTTCGTCGAGCGTGCGAGGATCGGTCAGATCGGCATCGCGCGCAAAGCCGCCGATTGTCGCTGCGGTTGCTGCCGCGGCGACACCATCCAAATCGATAACGGTGACCGCTGCGCCGGTCTCACTGCCCAGGCACGACCTATACCACTACCGCCCCGTCACCACCGCGGTGCAGCCGACTAGCTCGACGGAGTCGGCGGCCGGTCGCCGAACGACGTCCGTGTCACCACATTCTGTCATCGCGCTTCCCACATTGGTTAGGTGTCAATTGGGCAGCAGCGACCGCTGCAATATGTCAGTCAACGCAGGCGTCCAATGGTCTTGCAACGCGTGACGTCCCATGAAAAGACCCAGATGTCCGGCAGATGCGAGACGCCGGGTCATATCCTTCGGGTCGGTCGATACGTATCGTTCCAACGACCAAACCTGTTCCGCCGGAGTGATGTGGTCTCGGTCGCCGGCGATCATGTAGATCGGGCACTGGATCCGCTTGAGGTCTACCCGCCCTTCAGCCACCCGCAGGGTTCCGGCGGCAAGCTCATTGCGCGCGAACAGGTGCTCCACGATCCAGAGGTAAAAGGCTCCGGAGATGTCCTGTGTGTGCTCGAACCAGTCGGCGAACTTAGCGTAGTGGGCCAGATCGTCCTTGTCCTGCGCATTGCCCAGCAACAGGGCCAACCGCTCGAACTCGCCCGCAGGCTCCATAGCCTTAAACCCGGCCAGTTGGTACCGGCCGGGCAAGATCCCGGCATGCATGGCAACGAGCATCCGATGGGCTGCTGTACTACGGGTAGGACTGATTATCCCGAACCACTCTTGTAGTTGTGGTGTGCCGTAACGCGTGTCAATTGGCGCTCCCGCGATTGTCAACGTGTGCACCGTCTCCGGGTGCAGCGCTGCATAGATCGTCCCGAGCCATCCGCCTTGGCAATCCCCGACGAGGTTGACCCGTCCGCCGAGCATTTGGATGGCGTCGGCAATTACCGCGAGATAATCCTCAACCGTTGTGTCCTTGGTGTCGTAAGTCGCGCCGATCCAATCGAGCGATGCCACTCTGCCCAGCCCGACATTTCGGATGGTTTCGATCTGGCTCTGACCTGACGCGAAATCAGCGATACACGAATCGTGACCAGCTTGGGGTGGTAACACCAGCACTGGCACGACATCAGACCTTGAGCTCACGCCGAAATCACGCAGTCGCGCTATCGGCCATTCCCGGACTACTTGGTGGGGAGTCGACCACGTTGGAGGTTTACGTTCGAATGCCGACTGCATCCAACGATAGGCGGTATCAACAACATCAAGGGGGGTTTCGCCCTGGTCGATCGCCGAACTCCAGAATCGAGCGACGCCCTGAGCGGCGGCGCTCCATGCCTGGAACGGCGCGCGTGTGTAGGTGGCGGCGATGCCGTTCGGTGAGAGGCTTGCTTCGAAAGTAGCGCTCAGCGTTGGGTGTTCAGTTGGCATGGCGCACATCATGGCACACAATATTCCTTGGTGGGCGTTGCCCGAGTGTGTCATTCGGTGCTGTGGCCGGTCGAGCTCGGCCGCGAAGAAGGCCGACACTGTCTTCAAAATCGTTAGCCCTTCGCAATTCAGCGTTCTCTCGCCTCAAGCGTTTCAACTCAGCGGACTCATCAGTCGTGGTTCCGGGACGCGCGCCGCCATCAACTTGGATCTGGCAAACCCACTTGCTCACCGTCTCCGCGCAGCCGACCCCCAACAGCCGCGCCACGTCGCTGATCGCCGCCTACTCCGAATCGTGCTGATCACCGATCTCGGCGACCATCCGCACCGCACGCTCACGCAGCTCCGGCGGGTACCTCCTGGCCCTGTATGGCTGGCGCGTTTAGTCAGTAGGTGCCCGCTTGGGTCTAAATCGATCCGAGCGTTTGTCCTGTCCGGTCGATCCGATAACGCTTCGTATACGACACGTTAACGGGATGACTGACACACTGACAGTCAAACCAGCCGTCGACGAGGTTTCGGCGATCGTCGCCCGCGCGCGCGACGCGCAGAGGGGGATCGAAAGTTACACCCAGGAGCAAGTGGACGAGTTGTGCACCGCAGTGGCCTGGGCAGTAGGCCGCCCGGCCCAGACAACGTCATTGGCGCAACTGGCGGTCGACGAGGGCGGCTTCGGCAACTACGACGACAAAGTCACCAAGATCAACAAGCGAGTTCTGGGTGTGCTCGCCGACATGCGAACGGTTAAGACCGTGGGCATCGTGGAGGAAGATCACGACAGAGGCCTGGTCAAGATCGCCAAACCTGTAGGCGTAGTCGCCGCGTTGATCCCCACCACCGGTCCGGATGCGACGCCCCCTCTAAAGGCATTGATGGCGCTGAAGGGCCGCAACGCCATCGTCGTCGCACCGCATCCGCGCACCGTGAACACAACCATCAATGTTGTTGAAACGATGCGAAAAGCGTGCGAACAGGTGGGCGCACCGGCTGACCTCATTCAGGTTCTCGACAAGCCGTCGATCACCAAGACGCAGGAGCTGATGCGCCAGGCTGACTTGATCGTCGCGACGGGCGGCGCCGGAATGGTGAAGGCCGCGTACAGTTCCGGAACGCCGGCGTACGGGGTCGGAGTGGGCAACTCGGTTCACGTCGTCGATGAAACTGCCGACCTCGACGATGCAGCCGCGGCGATTTCCGCGGCGAAGACATTCGATTATGCGACCAGCTGCCTGGCCGATAACGCCATCGTCGTCGAGGAATCTGTCTACGACGCATTGATGACCAGGCTCGTCGAGAGGGGCGGCCACGTCTGCACGGCCGACGAGAAGAAAGCGCTGCAGCATCGGATGTGGCCCGACGGTGGGCATATTCCAACACCTGACGTTATTGCCAAGTCTGCCACCCATATCGCCGAGATCAGTGGATTTTCGATCCCTGCGGACCGCACTTTCTCCTCGTTGAGGAGACGGGAACCGGGCCCGACTACCCGTTTTCGGGCGAGAAGCTCTCGGTAGTGCTGACGGTCTACAGATACAAGGGCGCCATCAAATCCGCGGTTGATCTGGTCAACGCGATCACCGAGTACCAAGGCCTCGGTCACACCTGCGGTATCCATTCGGCCAACGAAGATCACGTCAACGAACTCGCGATGCGGACGAAGACGGCACGGGTGATGGTCAATCAGAATCTCAACGAAGGCGCCGGTAGCCCACGCAACGGACTGCCGTTCACGTTGAGCCTCAGCTGCGGGACGTGGGGAGGAAATATCACCACGGAGAATGTCAACGCCCGGCACTTCGTGAACGTGACGTGGGTGTCCAGACCAATTGAGCGGGCGCCGATCACCGAAGAAGAGCTCTTCGCCTCCTTCTGGGCGAAGCACGGCCGTTAGCACCACGTCATCGCGGTCCGTGATGAGACTGCCGGTAGGAGCCAATACGTCTCGTGTTGATCTGCCCGAAGCGCAATCTGCGTCGCCCTATTCAGCCCTACGCAATGAGGCAGCTTGCAGTGCAACCGATTTCCCCAATCTCGTTTCGAAGCCAAAGGACGATTCATGAGCAAAGGTGCCCATACTCAGCGCCGTCGCATGCAGATTCTCGGATCTACAAACGGGCGCCCTCGGCCCCGATCGCTCACCGGCACAACGGCATACAAGAGAGTATTCACCGGACTGCTCGTGGTGGTATGCGCCATCGCTGCTACTGGGCTCACCGTCGCAGTGTCACCGCCTGCACGGGCTGACGAGACCAAGTATTTGGAGTTCTACACACCCCCGGATCCGATGCCCGCCGGCAAGCCTGGCGACCTGATCCGTTCCGAGCCGGCCCGGCTGGTGTATGAGCCCTCGGGTCAGCTTGGCAGCTGGGTCGCGACGGGAACGCGGATCATGTACCACAGCACCGACGCGAAGGGAAACCCGGTGGCTGCCACCGGCATCTACCTCGAACCGGACAAACCTTGGCCGGGCAAAGGGCCGCGCCCTTGATCGCCTACGCGCCGGGTCCCTATGGCATTGGGGAGCAGTGCGCACCTTCGCGGCTCATGGATCAGGGCATCCATTTCTCCCAAGGCTTCGACCTAAGAGCATGTCCCGAGTCGCGTGGAATTTGGGTGACGATCCACGATGAACTCTAGGCGGCGGCACCGACAGATTTGGTGTCGGCGCCGGTGTCGGGGTGAGCGTGTCGGCGCAGGGCGTCGACGAGCTGGGGCATCTGCTTGTGGCCCTTGATGCGACGGAAGGATCGTTCGGCGTTGAGCATGCCGGCCGCGGTCCAGCGCAGCACCATCTGCCCGTCGCGCCAGCGGGTGACGTTGCGATTGGTGGTCCGGGCGATGGAGATCATCGACTCGACCGGATTGGACGTGGTCAACGTCTTGGCGAGGCGGCCGTCGATGCCGAGGCGGGCGACAGTGAACATTTCCTCCAGCCCCTCGCGCAGGCTGGCGGCCGCACTGGGATAGTTCTTACCAAGTTGCCCGGCAAGGCTTTTCGCGTTGCGCAACCCGGTGTCTGGGTCAGGGTGGGCGAAGGCCTTGACCAACTTGGCGTCCACCCAGGCCTTGTCCTTGTCGGGCAGATGATCAGCGACATTTCTCCGCTTGTGCAAGGTACATCTTTGGATGAGGGCCTTGGCGCCGAACACCTCACGCACCGCCGCGGACAGCGCCTTGGCGCCGTCGCAGACGACCAGCAGCCCATCGTCGATGGCCAGGCCGCGCTCGACCAGGTCGGCCAGCAGCGAGCGGACCACGGTCTTGTTCTCCGTGGAGCCGTCCCACAGCCCGACCGGGACCTTCGTTCCGTCGGCGGTGATCGCCAGCGCGACCACCACGCACCGCTGGGCCATGTGCTCCCCATCCAACATGAGCACCTTGATGTCCAGCTCGCTCAAGTCGCGGCTCATCAGCTCGCCCAGCGCGGTCTCGGTCTGGCGCACGAATCGGCGCGAAATCGCCGAGCGGCTAGTCGATTTCGCCTCCTCGCCGACCTGGGCGCCCACCGGCTCCGCAGTGCGGGCGTGCCGGCGGGTGGCCACCCCGGCCAGCATCCGCTCCATCACCACCTGGGTCAGCAGGTCATCGGCGGCGAAGTGCGCATAGGTGCTCAGCGCCACCTCGCTCCCATCCAGAGTGCGTGCCCGCGGCCGGGCCACCGGCACCCGCCGACCACCAAGGGTCACCGACCCCTTCCCACTGCCGTGGCGCACCGAAATCCGGTCAGCGTCGTGCTTGCCCTTCGGCCCGCACGCCGCGGCGATCTCGGCCTCAAACATCGTCTGCATCACCGCCATCCCGGCGGCCACGCTCATCGCCAACAACCCCTCCCGGGCCGCCCCGGCGATGCTGGTCATCGCCAGCCGGATCTCCTCCGGCAGCTCAGGCAACCCGGCGGCGTCGGTCGTGTCAGCGAGGCGAACAGTAGGTACGGTCTTCATGGCGGTCCCTTACTCCTTCTTCGAGGTGTACTTGGTCGTTCACCCGAAGACCTACCATCTGGCGGGCATCAGGTGAGGGACCGCCACCTCAAATTCCACGAAGACCGGGACAACCTCCGACCTAACGTTCAACTACGAAGAAACGTTCCTCGCCACGATGGTCGCCCGCGGATTCGCCATCGTCGTCGCCGACGGCATCGGTATGGGTACACACATACCGGGCGGCCCCCAATTCATGAACCGCATCGCCGCGGGAACGGGGCTTCTCGACGCCGCGCGTGCTGCCATGCAGCTACCGGGGACATCGCTGGATCCCCGCGGCCCCGTCGCGTTCTGGGGCTGGTTGTCGGGCGGGCAGGCGGCGGGGTCGGCCCTTGAGCTGGCGTCGACGTATGCGCCGGAATTGAACATCGTCGGCGCTGCCTTGAACACACCCATGGCTAATCTGTCCTTGATGCCGCCGTTCCTTGACGGCAACCTGCTGGTCGGAGCCCTCGGCTATGTCCTCAACGGCATCGTGAACTCCTACCCGGAAACGCAGGACCTGCTATTGGGCACGCTGACCCCTCGGGGTACGCACTTCGTGCAGTGGTCGAGTTACATCTGCCTGGTGCAATCGGTGGCGGATTTCGGCTTCCGACATCTCTACTTTCCCGACAACACCGGGTATTTCAACGTCGACCCGGCGACACTCTTCGGCACTGACCCGGTCAAGAGCCTGCTGGCCGCGCAGAACCTAGGAACGCTGAGGCCCGTTGCACCCGCGTATATTTCGGCGAACCGCTACGACACATTCAACCCCTACGAGGCGTCACAGAATCTGGCGCGCGACTGGTGCGGCAAAGGTGCCGACGTGCAGTTGTGGACCAACGAGGAACCTCCCTTCTTGAACAAAACCTCGATCAACACACTGCTGCCGTACTTCGTCGACGGAGAACGCTCCATGCAGTGGGTCGCCGACCGATTCAACGGGTTACCCACGACGCCGAACTGCGGTGAGGTCCCAGCGCCACAGCCGGCGTAGTTGACTGGGGTGGCGGCTTGCGTGAAGGCGACAGTCGGTGGAATTGGAATCGGCCAGCTGGACTCGCTGGGGCGCGATCTGATCGCGCCGTCGTCGCCAGCGGTCGCGCTGCGTCCCTAGCCAGTTCGAAGCCGAGCCGTTAGGGCATCCGTTAACTGCTCGACACTTGGCGATCCGGACATGGCAGCGCCGTCGCGGTAAAGGCGACACGACAAGCCAACAGCCGTGTCTGTCCTCGCGAGAAGATCAGTACCGTCGACCAGTACGGTCGGCGATCCGAGGAAGCCGAGTTCCTCAGCCTCCTCCGCAGTTCGAACCAGCCGCAGCCGTACATCTGTGTCGGGATGACCGACCGCGTCGAGGGCCAGAGCCAGGCGTTCCCGTGTGACGGTCACGCTCGGGCAACTCTGCACGTATCGCACCTCGACGTCCACACACCAATCATGCGCCGGTGATTGCGGTGAAGACAACCAAACACCAGCCGGTCATCACGAAGTGCACCCAGCGCATACGAGGTGAGTAGCCGACAGCTACCGGCCAGCGGCTGGCATGGCCCATCAGGAATCGGACACCGGGCGGGGCAGGTAGCCGCCTCGAGGTGTCGTCGAGCCCGAATACACGTCGGGGTGTCCTGATGTTCTGCGTGCTGCGAAGACGGTTGCGAGGCAGTGTGGTTTGGTTGAATTGAGCCTGCGAGCAGCGCCATTGACTGTGCCCGACAGTGTTCGGGACGAACTTGAGAAACGGGTTCGGTCGTCGTCGTCGAAAGCGGGTCTGGTGCTGCGGGCGCGGATCGTGTTGTTGCCGGCTGACGGTGTTGCTCATGCCGAGATCGCGCGCGGGCTCTCGATCGCGCGCCAAACGGAGATTAACTGGCGGGCCCGCGACGAATCGGGCGGTGTGGCTGGTTTGTTCGACGAGGACCGCTGCGGCCGGCCGCGCACGTTGGATCGTGAACGACTCATCGCGGTGGCGCCGCCACCGAAGGAGTACGGTGTCACGCATTGGAGTTCACGGCTGCTCGCGGCTCATCTGGGGATCGGCTAGCGCACGGTGGCCCGAGTGTGGCGCGACCATGGAATCCAGCCCTGGCGTGCTGAGACGTTCAAATCTCTACCGATCCCGAACTGGTCGCCAAGGTCACCGACATCGTCGGGCTCTACCAGGATCCCCCCGGGAACGCGCTCGTGCTCGGTGTCGATGAGTTGGGTCGGACTGGGGCGCGTTGACGCCTTTACAAGCGTTACGTTTCCCCAGCCCGCCCTCCGAACCGGACGTGCGTGTCTCCACGCATCCGGCTCTCCACGAGTTCATGCCGTCGGGCTATGCGACTGATTCTGGTCGGCTGGCCCATGGTGTGTCGATGTTGGCCGCCCGGTAGCGGTAACGGCTGACCGTCACCGTCTGCGGTTGGAACAGCACGACCCCGTCTTCGGTGGGACGCCACTGTGGTAGGTAGCGCCGAAGCAGGACAGCCCATTTCGCCTTGTGGTGTCTGTCGCTTGCCAGGGTGATGGGACCACCTGATTGCCAGGGGGATGGGACCACCGTGGCGCGTTATTGAGGATGCTCGTCGGGGTGGTCTGGGTCAAGCTGGCCTGCTCCGCGCTTTTAGGACTGCGGATTTCGCGGGAATTATGCCGCGAGCTGTGAATTCATGTATTCGATGCGGACTTCATGCGGCGTGCGGTAGCCCAACGCGGAGTGAAGTCTGCGCCGATTATAGAACAGTTCGATATAGCGGGCAATATCAGCTCTTGCTTTCTTCCGCGTCGGATACACCATGTGGTGCACACGTTCATTTTTCAGGGCTGCAAAGAATGATTCTGCGAGCGCGTTATCCCAACATATTCCGGTCCGCCCCAGCGAGGCTCTCATATCAAGGTCGGCGATTTTAATGGCGTAATCGGTCGAGGTGTATTGCGTCCCGCGGTCGGTGTGCATAATGCATCCCGGTTCCAGGGCGTGGTTGCGGGCAGCCATCTCCAGGGCGCCGGTGACCAGCTCGGTACGCATGTGATCGGCCATCGCGTAACCGATCACTTCTTTGTTGAAGCAGTCGATCACGGTCGCCAAATACAGCCACCCAGCCCAGGTCCGGATATAGGTGATGTCACCGACCAGCTTCACCCCGGGCCGATCCGCGGTGAAGTCACGGGCCACCAGATCAGGCACCGCGGTGGCGGACTCGCCGGCGATAGTGGTCCGCTTGTAAGGTTTCGGTTGCAGTGCAACGAGATTCAACTCGCGCATCAGTGTGCGCACCAACTCTGGGCCTACCCGTTCACCGGCGCGGACCAACTCGGCGTGGATGCGCCGATACCCGTACACGGCGCCGAAAGACGTGAACAGTGCGGCGATCTTGAGCTTGAGTTCCTCGCGGCGGCACATCGCCGCACTCGCCGGCCGGCCCCACCACTCGTAGAACCCCGATTTCGACACCCCCAGCCATTTCAGCATCTGCACGATCGTGGGAGCCATGCCCGCAAAGGTGGCACCGTCAGCGTGCTCCGCGGCGATGAACGCGTATTTCTGGCTCACCGTGGCTCCTTCGCGAAGTACGCTGCTGCTTTTTTTAAGAAGGCGAGTTCCATCGCCATTTCTCGGTTCTCGCGTTCCAATTCACGCAGCCGAGCACGTTCAGATAATTCCAGCGGCGGCTCGTCGGTGGCATGCGTTTCTCGATACTTCCGAACCCAGTTGCCGACAGTGGTATCACGGCTCTTCGATTTTGAGCGGGCAATCAGCATGATGTCTGGGTTGCGGCCCGCTGTTTGCGGGTGCAGTGGAAGCGTATCCGGCGGGCCGAGTTTTCTGTGTTTCTGAACCCGCACGCTGTGCGTTTGACCTGCTTGACGAGCCGGTTGTAGCCCTCGGTGCCGGCGTTGGTGATGCCGGTGGCGATGAAGGCGTTGATCTCGGGCCACCAGGTGTCCACGGTGGTGGCCAGGGTCAGCAGCTCCGGGATCTGCGAATCGATGCACCAGGACAGGAACCGGTGCAGGCGGTGCCGGGTCAGGTGCGGGTCGCCGCCGACGCGCACGGTGGACAGCAGGGTGCGCAGTTCTTCCTTGGCGATCCACGCTGAGAGGATCTGACCGGTGTCGTCAGCGGCGATGAGGGCGTTCCACATTTTGGCGAAACTCTTGCCCGACAGGCGTTCCCGAGCGCGCAGCAACCGTCGCCGGTTGGCCCATTCCGGGTCGATCTTGCGACCACGACGCTCACGTAGATCCCAGGTGACCCGTTGACGCACCTTGGTCACCGCGTCGTTGCCGAGCTTCACCAGGTGGAAGTGATCGACCACGATCGTCGCGTTGGGCAACAAGCCGGGTGTGCGGATCGCTGTCGCGTAGACCGCGGCCGGGTCGATGGCCACGTAGGCCACGCCCGCGCGGAAGGCTTCGGTGCGCTCAGAGAGCCAGTCGATGACCGCTGCGCCGGTGCGGCCTTCCCGTTGCCCCCAGCAGGCCCTGATCGCCGGCCAGGTCGACGAACCCGGTGTCCCACGGGTCCACCCGCACCCACCCCTGCGTCACCGCGCAGTGTTCCCACCTGGGCTTTCCGCGGCGGGTCTCATCGATGCCCAGCACCGCGGTGGGCTGCGGTTCGACTAGCAGCGACTCGGCGTGGGCGACGAACGCGCGGTGCGCGGTCGGCCACGACACGCCGTGGCTGTTTGCGACCTCGGCCACAGAACGGGCCGCATCCCCGATCGCCGCACCGACCTGAGTGCGCAACCGCAGAGTTGTGCGGGCCCGCGCCGGCACCTGCGCGATGGACTCGGTGAAGGACCCGCGTTCACAGTAGTCCTCCCGGCAACGCCACCGGGTCTTGTGCCACCGCAGCATGATTCGTGCTTCACCGTAGGGGATATCCTTCGGTGCGGTGGCGACTCGGGCCTTCACCGAGGTGGACAACACCCCACACGACGGGCACGCCGCCGCGGACTCGCTCGCGGTCACCGCGTGCACTACTCGCGTCCCGTCGGCCCAGCGCTCGACACGCTCAACCCGCACTCCTGGCAGCCCAAACAACAATGTCGTACCGTCGGACACGGCCCTTGGTTCCCTTCGTCAGCCTGAATGCTTCGCAACTTTCAGACTTCGGAAGACCAAGGGCCTCCCCATGCAGCGACACGCCCTACGAGAGCGAAATCACAACTGCCCCATTAAAATCGAAGAGCCGGTATCACTGAGCCCGTGTTCGCGCGCGACCTCGGCGATGGACTTCTGCCCGTCCACCACCAGTCGGGCCGTTTCCTCCCGAAACTCCGGTGAGAACTTCTGATATTTCTTCGCCAATGCCGTTCATCCTTTCCAGTCGGACCCTATTTGGTCCGCAGTCCGGAGAACAGAGGGCACGCCAAGCTGGCCGGGTCGGGTGCGTTGCCGGTAGGACGGTCCTTCGATGACGAGGGTGTGGGCGGTGGCGGTGAGTCTGTCGATGGCTGATTGTGCGAGCAGGGTGTCGGCGGTCATGGTCAGCCATTCGGCGGGTTCTCGGTTGGAGGTCACGATGGTCGTTTTGGCGCGGTGTCGTTCGACGATGATTTCGTAGAAGTCGCTGGTTTCGGTGGCGCCGAGGGGCCTGAGTGCGAAGTCGTCGATGATGAGGACGTCGATGGCGGTTAGTCGACGGATCTCGGTGTCGACGGTGTTGTCGAGGCGGGCGGCGCGCAGTCGGGTGAACAGTTTGTCGGATCGGGCGAACTGTACGGTGTAGCGTCGTCGAATTGCCATGTGCCCCAGTGCGGTTGCTAGATGTGTCTTGCCTACGCCGACGGGTCCGAGGATGATCGCGGACTGTCCGGCGTCGAGGAATCGTAGCGAGGTCAGGTCGCCGAGCAGGGTGCGGTCGTAGCGCAGGTCGTCTTGTGCGGTCCAGGTGTCGAAGCGCATCGTCGGGTCGAGTCCGGCTTTGGTCGCCCGTAGGGCAGCTGAACGGGATTCGCGTCGGGATACCTCGTCGGCGAGAAGTGTTTCGAGGAATCCGATGTGGCTGAGTTTGTGCTGGCGGGCCAGGGCGGCCCGTTCGGGCAGGGTGTCGGCCAGAGCACCGAGTTTGAGGGCTTTGAGCAGTCGGGTCAGGTCAGCGCCGACTGGGTCGGCGGGTGCGCGGTGGGTCGTCATGTCAGCGGATCTCCTGCGGTGTGGTTTCGTCGGTGACGATGGTCAATGATGTTGTTGGAGTGTTGAATTCCGAGGGGCATCGGGTGAAACGGGTAGTTGCCTGTCCGACTGCTCGTGGCAGTTGCGGGGCGGTGCTCTCGGTGCCGCGCTGCAGCATGGAGGCGATCTTGTTGACCGAGACGACATCGAGGTCCAGCGACAGTGAGCACGCCCGTTCGACGCGGTCGGCGCCGTAGCGGCGGACCAGGCCTTGGAGCCGGTAAACGGTGCGCATCCGGGTCCAGGGCAGCGGGTCATCCAGGATGCGTTCGGCGTAGATCCCGATGTTGGGGCCGTGTGCGGCGCACGTAGCGATCAACGCCGCCAGGTCCCGCATCGCGTAGACGGCTTTGTGTTCGGGTAAGTCGGCGCGGTCGGTGCTGCGGCCACCCGGAGGCTGGCGGGGATGGACTTTCACCAGCACACCGCGGTGATAGAACTTCACCAGCTCACTGTCGGCACGGACGTCGAGGGTGTGCCCGATCCAGTGCTCGGGCAGCGAGTACAGCGCCTTGGCCGCCTCGGCGTGGAAATCGCGGTGCACCTTCACCGCTTTGAACACCGGCACGTCGTAGACACCCGGCGCCGGCAGCAGCAGGGCCTGCTCGGCGGTGGTGAACACCTCCAGCGGGCGTGCACAGGTGCTGCCGTGGATGCGGGTGCCGGCAGTACGCACACACCACGCCGTCGCAGCCTGCTGCGCCTCCTCGAGGCTAGTGAATGTTTCACCGTCCCAGAAGTTTCCGCGCACGTACTGCACCGCCCGTTCCACCCGCGGCTTGTCCTTCGGAGAGCGCACGCGGGCCGGGTCGGTGAGGAATCCGACATGGCTGGCGTAGTCGAGCCACCCCTGGGTGAATCGCGGGTTGACCGCATCAGCAGCGGCGATCACCGGCTTCAAGTTGTCCGGGATCAGCACCGCGAACACGCCGCCGAAGAAATCCCACGCCGCCTCAGAGCCGGCGATCACCGCCGCCAGGGTTTGGGAGTAGGACAGCCACACGAACATGTGCCGGGAGTAGACGGCGGTGAAGATCAACGCGTGCACCTTGCGGCGCCGCCCATCATCGGCATCGGTGAGCATCCCCAGGTAGCCGAAATCGATCTGGCATTCCACCCCGGGATCCCCATCGGTGACCCGCACCGTGGTGTCCTTGGCACCGAAACCGCAACGCTCACCGGCGAATCGGTTCAACGTGCGATACGGCACCAGGCAGCCTTGGCGAGCCAGCAGGGTGTGGATCTTGGTGATCGTCAACGGACGTTGTTCACCGTCGCCGGCTACCCACGCGGTGATCTGCTGCTCGAACCCCACCAACTGTTCCCACGCCGCGCCGTGACCATCCGGGCGTACTGGGCGCACCGCGTCGGCGACCGCCCCGATCAACCCGTCATCGACAGCCTCGACGCTGTCGCTACGGCGCAAACCAGCCGCCTGCGCGGCCTCGACGTAGCGGCGCACCGTTTTGCGGTCCACGCCGCAATGCGCGGCAATCGTGCGGTAACCCGGTGCCGGCAACCCGGCGACCCCCAGCCACACCCGCAGCACTTCCCTGATCTCGTTCACACTGACCTCCCGAAAAGCCATGCCCGCCGCCTCCGTGACTTGAACCGTCACGGCGATCAAACGAACAGATGAAGGGACCACCGACGCGACGCGCCGGTGGTCCCATAACTGGCAATCCAGGTGGTCCCATCACCCTGGCAAAATCAGCTCACGCTGGTCCCATGCTCCTGGCAGGCGACAGTGTCGTTTGCGGATCCATCGGACCACCCGATGCCAGGTGTACTGGTCGAGGTATCCGAAGGTCGCTTTTGACACGCCGTGGCGGAAATAGGTGCACCAGCCCCGCAGCACCGGGTTGAGTTGGCGCAGCAGGGCAGCCAGCGTTGGATGCGATGACCTGCCGGTGAGCGCGCGGACCCGACCGACGATGGAGGCGAGGGCCTTCTTCGACGGGTAGGTGTAGACCACACGCTTGGTGGTGCCTCGTTTTCGTCTCCGCTGGATGCGGAACCCGAGGAAATCGAAGCCCTCGTCGATGTGACACACCTTCGTTTTCGCCGCCGAGAGGCGCAAGCCCATCGGCGCGAGCACCGTGGCCACTTCCTGCCGCAGGTCCTGCGTATGCGCCTGGGTTCCGGCCACCAACACCACGAAATCATCTGCGTAGCGGACGATTCGGTAGTTGGCGAGCCCGAGTCGGCGCCGCTTGGTCCGTTGGTAGGTGCTGGCGCTGTTCGTCTGCCAGGCCCCGGTGAAATGCTCATCGAGGATCGACAAGGCGATATTGGCCAGCAACGGCGAAAGAATGCCACCTTGGGGAGTGCCGCTGGTCGTGGTCCGCATCTGGCCGTCCTCACCGAGGATGCCAGCATGCAGGAACGCCTTGACCACCGCCAGGATGCGTTTGTCCCCGATACGTCGCCGCACCCGATCCATCAGGGCCGTGTGGTCGATCTCATCGAAGCACGCCTCGATATCACCTTCGAAGACCCACTCATAAGAGCGAGAAGCGAATTGGTGAATCTCGGCGATCGCATCCTGTGCTCGACGTCTCGGGCGGAAGCCATAGGAACATGGCTGGAAATCCGCCTCGAAGATCGGCTCGAGCACCAATTTGAGGGCCGCTTGCACGGTACGGTCCCGGGCAGTGGGGATGCCCAGTCTCCGGCGTTTACTGCTGCCGGGCTTGGGGATCATCCTTTCCCGCACGGGCACCGGAGCGAACTGTCGCGCCATGAGGTCCTCTCGTAGCCGCGGCAGGAACCCCTGCGCTGCATCGAAGATCGCCTCTGGTCTGATGCCGTCCACCCCGGCTGACCGCTTACCTCTGTTACCCCTGACCCGCGCCCACGCCACCACGAGGACGGCAGGATCACACACGAGGTTGAACAGATCATCGAACCGGCGATCAGGATCATCGATCGCCCATTGGTGCAACTTGGTTTGGATCCGCAGTACCTGCATCTCGGCCCATTCCTGCTCCGGCCACAGCACGCCCGTATTCACCGACGATCTCCTGCCCTTCCAATCCCTCGTTGCGAAACTCGCTGCCGCCCTTGGCCATGTGACCGGCTTTCCCGGTCTCGGACTACTACGGCGGCTCCGCCACGTCCCGGCCCGCTCAGCCGACGACGAACCACACCCGTGGCCGACCTGGACGGCCGACCACGGGACCAGCCCGGGACGCTTCCCACGTTCACCACACACCGGTCGACGGGGTCGGTGCCCAACTTTGCCCCTGCGATCTCGCCACGAGTACGCCGCAGCCCTTCCTCGTGGCCTCCCTACCGGCCACTTCAACCGGCCCGGGAGTCGCCCGCCGTCGGCGGGCGTGCATCGCACCCCGGCCCATATCCACCAGATTGGAGCCGGCGTATCTCTTGAGAGGCGTTACACGCTGGTTCCTCACGTACACCTTCCCGTCTCGCTAGACAGGCCCGGGTCGTCTGGCAGTACCGACCCGCCCCGCCGTTGTCAGGGCTGCTCCCACCCTCCCCGGCGTCTCCCGGGTCGGGCTGCCCTCAGCTTCCCTGGCCTGCTGCGACAGACCAGAGACGGAGTCCTCTCACCTCCATCCAGTAATGCAGCGCCTCGTGGCGCACGAAGAGCCAGATCCAGACCCTGGATCGCACCGCGCCCACCTTGCCGATGCAGATCGGGATGCCTGAACGCCAGACCCACGACTACGTGCGCAACGGCACCACCACGTTGTTCGCAGCCCTGGACATCGCTACCGGTCAGGTCACTGGGGTGTGCAAACCGCGTCACCGTCATCAGGAGTTCCTGGCCTTCCTCAAGCACGTCGCCCGGGCTTATCCCGATCAGGAACTACCCTTGGTGATGGACAACTACGCCGCCCACAAGAAGCAGGAAGTCCTCGACTGGTTCACCGAAAATCCTTGTATCCGAGTGCATTTCACCCCGACCTAGGCATCCTGGATGAACATGGTCGAGATCTGGTTCGGCATCGTCGAAACGCCAACTGATTCATCGCGGCACCTTCGGCAACGTCCGCGACCTCACCACCGCGATCCGCACCTACATCAACGGCTGGAACAACCGTGCCCACCCATTCGTCTGGACCAAAACCGCCGACGAAATCCTTAGGAAAGCCAACCGCCAAACTACTTCAAACGCGGGCCACTAGCCCCTCAGTAGAGGCTCGCCGCGGCCGTCGGTGTGATGCCGTGGTGCCGCTCGGCTACGTCGGGGTGTGCGCGGATGCGCGACTTCCACGCGTTCTCCCCGTATGTGTTGAAAATCGGGTTCTTCGGATCGGCCTCGACGCCGCGCGACTGCGCCGACAAGTCCGGCGGTAGCGTGATGATGGGCACCGTCGTATCCAGGGCGGGGTTGAGGAAGAACGGGATCGACAGGCGGTCGGCGCCAGGTGGGGGCGCCAGCACGCGATGCCGCGTGGCCCGCAGGTATCCGCCCGTCGCGACCTCCAGCAACTCCCCGATGTTGACGATGAACGTACCGTCGACCGGAGGCACGTCGATCCAGTACTCAGGCGATAACTCGACCTGCAGCCCCGCCGATCCCGGTTCCGCCAGCAGTAACGTGAGCACACCCGAATCCTTGTGCGCGCCAACACCTTGCGCGGTGTCAGTGGTACCCGGGTAACGGATGACCTTGATCAGCGTAGCCGGCGACTCGGCAAAGGCATCGTTGAATGTGTCCTCCGCGGCGCCCAGCGAGGCCGCCCAGTGACGCAGCAGCCGCAACCCGACGTGCAACAGCGCGGCGCTCCACTGCTCGAAGGCTTTCCGCAGTGCTGGCAGCGCCGACGGCCACAGATTGGGGCCCTGCAGCCGCCAATAGCCCTGTGCACCGACGATCACGTCGCGCTCGGGTCCGATGTCGATCTGCTCGCGCCAGTCGACCTTGCCATTGGTCAGCTCACCGCCGAGCCTCGAATAGCCCCGGAACTGCGGGCTGCTCAGTTGGTTGATCTCATTCTTGGTCGCAGCGGGCAGCGCGAAGAACTGCCGGGCCAGTCGCAGCACGTCGACAGCCTGGCCCTCGGGCACACCGTGACCGGTCAGATAGAAAAAGCCGTGGCGGTGCGCGGCTTCGCGCAGTGCTGTCCTAAACGATGCCGGATCGGTGTCCGCGTCGCCCAGATCAAGAATGGGAAGCATGGTCACCATGATCGTGGATTGCTGGCCTCCTCCGGCGACCGCCGGGTCTGCTCGCTTTTCGATCTGCCGAAGAAGAAGTGGCGTTGGGCAACCGGTCCGGAAGGGCCAGTTTGCAGATTGTGCGCATTGTGCGCAAGTGCTGGCGCAACAGCGGACCGGTGGTGTAGGGCAAGTCATAGGTTGCGCAGAGCGCTTGGACGCGTTGGGAGATCTCCGCGTAGCGATTACTTGGCAGATCGGGATAGAGGTGATGTTCGATTTGGTAGCAGAGGTTTCCGGTCATGAACGCCAGTACTGGCCCGGCGTCGAAGTTTGCGGTTCCCAACATTTGCCGCAGATACCATTCGGGCTTGGTTTCGCCCACTAAAGCTTGTGGAGTGAATTTCTCCGCACCGTCCGGGAAGTGCCCGCAGGCGATTACCGCATACGCCCACACATTGCGTATCACGTTGGCGGCCAGGTTCGCCGTAAGCGTGCGGCGCCGTCGCCGCGGGCTGAGTGTCGGAAAGAGCGCATAGTCCTTCACCGTCTGGCGTACCATCTTGCGCAGCATCGCCCGGGTGTGAGTCGATCGCTGTTCGGGGCTCGCCGTCCGGTTCTGCTGTGCGTAGAGGCCGTGCAGCGCGATACCCCATTCGAAGACGGCTGCCAGCAGCACGGCGGCGAACGGCTGAAGCAGCGAAATTGGCTTCCACTGTTGATCCCTGGTCACCCGCAGGACTCCGTACCCGAGGTCGTCGTCCATGCCAACGACATTGGTAAACATGTGGTGGCGGTAATTGTGGGAGTAGCGCCAATGCGACGAGAGACCTACCAGGTCCCACTCCCAGGTAGTGGAGTGGATCTCCGGGTCGTTCATCCAATCCCATTGACCGTGGGAAATATTGTGTCCGACTTCCATGTTCTCGATGCACTTCGCCATCGCTAATGCGGTAGTGCCGATGGCCCATCCGGCCTTGCTCTTGCTCGTGCAGATGGTGAGCCGTGCTGCGACCTCGAGGCATCGCTGAAGAGCGATCGTTCGCGTGATATAGGTCCTGTCCCGTGAGCCGCGTGAATCCTCGATGTCACGGCGTATCGCGTCCAACTCAACCGCGAGTGCCTCGACGTCGGCGCCGCTCATGTGGGCGTACTCGGGTAGTTGTGCGATTGCCACGGTGCCTCACGACTGAACTGGATGGAGTGGTGCGGCGGCGCAGGTCGGCGGCCTATCTGCAGGACGTCGACAGTCGGTCTCAGCTGGCGGTCGAACAGTTCGTGGACGGGGCGAGGATGTGCAGGCGCCACCGGCAGACTTTGCGAATGTCGTTGTGCGCCATCGCGGGCAGACCCGGCGCGTCCGCTGATGCCACGGCCTGAACGAGATCGAGCACCCTGATGAAGAACTCGTGTTCGCCCAGCCCGAATTCTTCAAAGATGTCCCGGGCGGATCCGCCGCCAAAGCGGTACCAGCGTCGGATGAACTCCACCATGGCCCACTCGTACCGGCCCAGGGATGTCGGCGGGTCGGTGTGCAGCGCCACTTCGCCTTTGACGCTCAGCGGTCGCGCGCGTCCGGGAGTCCCGTTGCGTTGGGGCAATGTGAGCCGGGTGTGTTTGGCTGCAGGGGCACCGCGGCGGCCCGCGGGCCCTGCGGGCGGGGGCGCCTCGCCGGCCCCGCCGGTGGCACGCTGGCCGGTCTCCATCTAGATCGGCCCGTAGTTGAGGGTGGCGGGTCGGTCGGCAGCGGCCAAATTCCGGATCACTTTCAAGCTGTCATTGGCCATTTTGTCAATGAGAACCCACTCTTGTCCCACAGTCAGTAGCTGGCCATGTTCTCCGGTGTCGCCGCCGTCGACAGGAGGCCCGGCGGCCTCAATTCGTTTGCGTATCGGTTCAAATCCGTCGTTCGGATTTCTCGCGTCCATATAATCAGGCTCCTCAATATGACCGTGTGAAAGGCTGCAGGCCCGGGCACCGCGGCTTATTCGTTGTAGATGCCACCGCGCGGACCCCCAGGCAGGTTCAGCGACAAAGTCTGCAACACCAACACCTTCCACCTGAGGGCGAGAACGCAGTGCGGTGAAGCGCTTAGAAGAAACGCCGGTACTGCCATCCGATCACTGTGCTTTGTCAATGGGTGTCCACCAACCTAGAACCCATTGCGCTGCACGGCATTGTCTCGGTAGGACCAAAGAAGGAGAATCCGTTTGTCCTGAATCGCCCTAGCTCCGATTTTTCGCCTTCTGTTACGAAGAGTTCACCGGCGCACCTGCGCGAGATCAATACTCGCTGTCGTCGGCGAGGTTGCTCTTCTGTCCGTAGACGAGCGATTCGGCCTCCTCGATGAGGCGTTGTTCCGCGTCGCGAGCCAATCGACGTTGTTCTTCACCCCAGCGTGCCGCGGCGGCAAGGCGGCGTTCTAAGCCTTCAACATGCTCCAGTACCAACGCTGGTGAGCTTCCACCCTGCACGACCCGGCGGGCGACAGCCTGTGTGGGGTCGCACACGAGTTCCTCCAGTTCGGCACTGGGGGACACGGGAAAGCCGAAGACCTCGGATGCTGCGGCTGCCACGTCAGAGACGCTGACCGAGCCGGTGCCACGTTCGGCGGCGGCCGTGATCGCGCGGCCTACGGCGCGGTAGGCCCGGCGGTAGTCAACCTGGTGTGCGAGGACAAGTGCCTCGGCCAGATCGGTTGCGCCTATGAAATTCTTGTTCGCTTCGGCCGCCAGTCGCTCGACGTTGACTTCGAGGGTGGCCACCACCTGGGCTCCGAGCGCGACGACCTGAGTGGCCATCCCCATGGCGGAGGTCACTTCGCCGTATGCATGTAACCAGTTGTCCGTGCGGGCCGACGGCGTGCGTTGTGAGATTAGGAGTCCGGTGGCCCGTCCGATCAGTGTCCCGGCGCCCGCCCGAATGACGGCAAGCGCGTATGGATTTCGCTTCTGGGGCAGCAGAACTGAGGCGCGGCACAGGGAAGCATGAAGCGTGATGTAGTCGAAGTTCGGGCTGGCGAAGATCTCGAAGTCCTCAGCGAGCCGATCAACGGTGGTGGCACATTGAACCGCCGTCACTGCGACATCAGCGAGCCCGTCAGTGGCCCACATGATGTCGCGGGTGTGCGCACCCACCGCGCTGAAGCCGAGCCTGCCGGCGAGTATCGCACGGTCCAGCGGTATCCAACCGCCTCCGACGCCGCCCACACCCGCGGGGGATCGGTCTGCCCAGTCGAAGTCGTGCTGGAGCCTGTCGAGTTGGCGCGCGGCCTGCTCACCGAAGCTTGCCAGGTAGTGCCCGAATGTTGATGGCTGCGCGGGCTGTAGATATGTGCTGTCCGCCCATAGCGTGGCGGAGTTGCGGCGGGCTTGTTCGATCACGGCTGTGATGAATCGGCCCAATGCATCCTGCAGGTCCAAGATCATGTCTCGCAGGGCCAAACGGAAAGCGATCCGTCCGGCTTCGCGCCGGGTCCTGCCGGTGTGAAGCCAGCCCGCGACGTGCCCCAGGCGGCGCTCGAACTCGCGTTCGCGGCTGTTGTAGGCATCGCCGTACACCGGATTGTAGGGGAAATCGTTGGGTGTCATCATCAGTACGTCGAGTACTTCGCGGATGAGCGGCACCGCATGGTTGGTGGGTAGCACACCCTGCGCGTGCAGAGTCAGAAGATGGGCCAGGTCGGCGAGGCCGAGCCCGCGATGCAGGATCGGCGCGTCGCATATTTCGAGTTGATAGCCAGCCTCCACTAGCTCGCTTGCCGGACCACTGTTGATTGCACCGTCGGCGCCGAGGTACCCGACTGGCGCGGGCGTCGTCATACAGTAACCGCCTTTGTCGAGGCGAATAGCGTTGGCGCTCCGCCGGTGACGAGGAATATCACCGGCCCTGTGACGCGGCCGCCACGTGCTGCGTCGATCAGTGCCGCCATCGCCTTGGCGCCGAAAATCGGGTCCAGGAATATCCCCTCGGTTCGCGCGACTAGGGACGTGGCCGCTTGCCCAGCCGGAGAGGCGATTCCGTAGCCGGGCCCGATGTAGCCGTCCACCACACACACTCGGGCAACACTGTTCACCGGGATGCGTAGGAGATCGGCGGCCGCCGCGGACATCTCCTCAATGCGTGCTGTGCACTCCTTGCGCGGTCGGCTGACAGTGACACCGGTGATCTGGGTCGTCCACCCCAGCCAACACGCTGCGGTCAGAAGACCTGCCTGCGTTGCGCACGAGCCGGTGGCGAGCCACAGCTGGGTCGGAGCGATGCCGACCGCCTGGCACTGTCGATCCAACTCCAGGCCGGCGCGTACGTATCCGGCCACTCCGCGGCTAGTGGCGCCGCCGCGGGGAATCGCATACGGGCGTCTTCCCGCAGCGGTGAGTTGACTGCAGATTCGTTCGATCTCGCCATCGACAGAAGTCCGGTCGGGACAGCCTGTGAAGTAACGGTGGGCGTCGACCAGGTCGCAGAGCAGCAGGTTGCCGGTGGCAGATGTCGCTGTGCCGTAGTGCACCAGGTAGGGTTCGATCCCCATTTGTCGTGCGGTCAACGCGGCGAGCATCGCCCAGTTGGATTGGGGCCCGGCTCCGGTTACCAAAGAGTCGCAGCCCTGGGCGAGCGCGTCGGCGAGCAGATACTCCAGGCCGCGAATTTTGTTGCCGCCCAGCCCAACACCGGTCATGTCGTCGCGTTTGAACCACACCTCAACGCAGAGTTCTTCGGACAGTCGCGGCGCTGAATGCAGCGGCGTGGGCTCGCGCACCAGGCTAACTCGTGCCAGCGGTGGCATGGTAATGGTGCTCAGATCAGTTGTCATCCGCCTTCTTCCGCTCTTCTTGCCCCGCGGCGCCGACAACCCGGTCAACAAAATGTGGCGCCAGTCCAAGCGCACTATGAGCTTCGGTGACCGTCGCCAGATCCTCTGCGCTGAGGTGTCTGCGCACCCGGTTATCGGACAGCAGCGCCTCGATCAGCGTGCACTGGTCGCGCTGACCCTTCATTGTCGCGTCGTAGATCATCTGCTGGGCGGTGTGCTTGCCCACGGCGCCCGCCAGCAACCGCAGAGCGGGCGCCGACAAGACGTATCCGCCTCTGGCGATCACATTGTGCTTCATGCGATGGGCATTGACGTGGAGCCCCCGCAGCAGGTCGATTCCCAATTTCAGCGCAACACAGGTGAGTTGGCACGCCTCCGGTAGCACCACCCACTCGGATTTCCATGACCTCCCGTCGCGCTCGTGTTCGCTGAGGATGCATTCCAGCGCCGTGGAGGCATTCGCCCTGACCAGCCGTGAGAGCGTCACAAGGTGCTCGGAGATCTCCGGGTTGATCTTATGCGGCATCGTGATGCTGCCGACGACGCCGGGGGTTCGCGGTTCGTGCACCTCACCGATTTCGGGCCGCTGAAGCTGATAGATCTCTTGCCCGATCTTGCCGATGGTGGCCGACACCATCGCCAGGAGGGTGACGAATTCGGCGATCCTGTCCCGCGCGGTAAGCCACGGAATGTCTGGCACCGACAACCTCATACGTTGCGCAAACGCCAGCAGAAGTGGCAGTGCGGAGTCACCCCAGAACTCCATAGTGCCCAGGGCCCCGCCGAGTTGGACGACCTCCCAGCGGATACGCCCCTCGCGCAGACGGTCTCGGTGCCGACGGAGCTCAGACGCCCACACCGCAGCCTTGAATCCGAACGTGATGGGCAGGCCCGGCTGTCCATGAGTGCGACCGCACATGATCGTGTCACGATGTTGTTCGGCCAGTCGCAACGCCTCTGACTCGAGACTGCTCAAATCGCGCTCCACCGTGTCACTGATACTGCGCATGACCGTCGCGAACCAGGTGTCGGTGATGTCCTGAACGGTCGCGCCGAAGTACACCCACTCGCGGGCGCGCTCAGGAAGAACCTGCTGCAGACAGCGGATGAGGCCCAGCGTCGAGTGCCCCGTGGCACGGGTCTGGTGTGCCACCTCGTCGATATCGAGCAAAGACACGTCGGCGTGTTCGCGGATCAGCTGCGCGCAGTCTTGAGGAACTATTCCCACCTCGGCCTGTGCTTCGGCCAAGACTGCGATGATGTCCAGCCACGCCTGAAGCTTGCGGCTTTCGTCGAGCAGCTCACGAACCTCGTCGGTGCCCCACAGGTGCCGATAGAGGACCGAATCAAACAGGCTGGTGCTCATCCCGCCTCCCGGGCTGAGGGGCACGCACGTCGGTGACAGCGGTCAGATGCCGCAGCGCACTGCGGACTTCGTCTAGATTCGACCCCCAGGGCACCACGGCCGCCTCTGGTTCTAACTCCAGCCCTCGTTCGATCAGGCAGCATTTCGCGAGTGTCAGCTCGGCCGGCCCGCGTGCCCGGCGCCGAGGACAGATGTCAATGCGGCGCGGTTCGTTGCCATAGAAGTGGCGATGGAATTCCAGTGATCGTTCGCATCCGATCATCAACCAGTCCAACCGGTCTGCTGGTCTGGTATCGAGGTAGGAGACGCCCCCGTCGACCTCAGTGCCGGCTCCTCGACATGGCAGCAGGTAGTTCGGTGCGGGGTTCTGTCGTGCAATGTCGGAGATGTCGACGACATCGAGCACCAATTCGATGGGCGGGAGGTCCTCGTCGAAGGCGATCGCTTGCTGAGCCATCGCGAAGAGTTTCGGCGGCCATGGTGGCACCACTTCGACAACATGGACTGGTATCGGTCGCGGATCCCAAATGAAGTTGATGTGTTCGTAGCACCCGCGCACAACGTAAGCGAGAATGCCCGCACGGCGGTGTGCGGCGGCGGCCTGGGCCAGCGCCGTGGCGTTGCCGACATCGGTGCCGGGCGAGTCGACGAACGCGACGCGCTCAGGCAGTGCCAACACGCGAAGCTCAATCACCGGTGAGAACAACGGCACCGTCGATTCCTGCCGCACAGCGACGAGCGCCGCCAGGCCACTGTTCTGAAGCACCAGATACGACGTCCGCCGGTAGACCTCTCGCCCCATCAGGTAGCGGGATATGCCTGATTCCGTGAGTTCGATGTCAACTTCTTGCACCGACAACCCCCGGTAGGGGCGCGTGGTGTCGTTGGGGACGGGCGGATCGATCATCGAGGGCGCAATATGTCGAATTGTCGCGCGGTATCGGCGCGTAAACCCAGGCGCAGCGTCTCCAACGCCAAGATGTCGCTGATGGCGACGTTGCCGATGTTCACGTCGGCGCCGAATCGCCCCACCAACTCACTCTGTTGCGCCTTGCGCGGGGCCTCGAATATCACCCGGCCGGTGTCTAGCTCCGCGATTGAATCGAGCAGGTCTGTTCTGACTGAGCCGTCGGCGTGGTAGAGCCCGACCGTTCCCGACTCTCTTCCCTCGGCGATGACGTACGCGGCACCAGCGTCCAGGTCGGCGAGCATCTCTGAGATCCACTGGTTTGGGACCACCGGCACCCGGCCGTCCTTGGCTCCGGTCTCTGCGAGCACGGTGAACTCTTCGGCGAACTGCGCCACCAGGGAGCTTTTTCGCGCGGGACTCATCCTCTGCATACCGTTGGAGATCTCGACCGCGTCGATGCCAATAGTGTTGGCCCACAGGCGAAGCTCCTCGATTCTGCCCTGTGCTTCGCAGAGCTCCAGCAAGGTGCCCCCAAGACAACTGATAACCCCATGGCTATGACACAGCGCGACACGAGACTTGATTCCTGAGTCGATGTAGGCAGTGCCCCAGCCGATCTTCACGATGTCGATGAGATGGCCGGTTTCGGCCAACACGGCTTCTAACGTTGCGGTCGGCACACCGGTGTCCAGGACATGCGTGATGCCCGTCTTGCGCGGTTTGCTCTGCCGCGCAGGCAAATCGAGAAAACATGGGGTGTCCCACACAGTTGTGTCCTTCCGCAGCGAGTGTCGATGTGGTGCTCACCACTCAGGCTAGATTCACTGGCCCACAGCGTCTTTGTCCGTGTTGTACCAACAATCGGCTCGAGTTGGACCTGCGAGGACATGGAGAGACAGTGCTGCGGGAGCCTACGGTCTGTGGTGTCAAGGAGGGCATCAGGTGCATAACCGACTCGTTGTGATCGGGGGTGGAGCTGCCGGAATGTCGGCAGCCTCCGCGGCCCGCCGGGTAAACGCGCAGCTCGACATCGTGGTCGTGGAGGCAGGTGCTCACGCTGCCTATGGCCTGTGTGGATTGCCCTACTACCTGGCCGACGTCATCACCGACTCTGACGAGTTGTTTGCCTACAGCCCCGAGTTCTTTCGAGACAAGCGTCGCATCGACGTGAAGTTCAACACCGAGGTGACGGCGCTGGATGCCGAACGCAAAGTGTTGGACGTGCGGCAGGACGGCCGCACCTACCAGCTGGCCTACGACAGCCTTGTGTTCGCCACCGGCGGAGCTCCGATCATCCCGCCGCCGCTTGCGGTGGACAGCGACCGCATTTTCACGATACGTCGACTCGATGACGCGACGCGCCTTCACCGCCTTCTCGATGACCGACGGGTGAAGCGTGCACTCATCGTCGGAGGTGGCTACATCGGGTTGGAGACGGCCGAGGCGCTCGCGGCGCGCGGAGTCGAGGTCATCGTGGCCGAAGCTTTGCCGATGGTCCTACCCAACTTCGACGCACCTGTTGGCGAGCTGGTCCATGCCGAACTCTTGCGGCATGGGGTGGATGTCCGATTGGGTTGTCGGGTCGAGTCGGCGCGTGATGACGGTTCACACCTGCAGATCACCACCAACGGTGGCGCTATCGAGGTGGACCTCATGATCGCCGCAGTCGGAGTCCGCGCCGGCTCCTCGGTGGCCTCGCAGGCAGGCGCTGAGTGTGGGCCGGCCCAGGCACTGGTGGTCGACGATCACATGCGGACCTCGCTGCCCTCGGTGTACGCGGCGGGGGACTGCATTGCGCCGCATCACCTCATCCTCAACCGCCCCGCTTTCATCCCGTTGGGGCCTGCCGCCAACAAGACCGGACGGGTGGCCGGCACCAACGCGGCCGGGGGCGACGCGGCCTTCCCAGGCATCGTCGGTACGGCCGTGGTCAAGGTCTTCGATCTCGCCGTCGCACGCACCGGGCTGACCCTCGCCGAAGCCGAGGCCGAAGGCATCCCAGCGATAGCGACGCAAGCAGTCGGAAAAACGCGGGCGAAGTATTACCCGGGGACCGACCCGGTCACCGTTCGGCTGATTCATCGACCCGACGGCCGGCTGCTCGGTGCACAGATGGTCGGTGCCGGAGATGGCGTAGCGAAGCGGATTGACGTCGCGGCGATCGCCCTGCAAGCAGGGTTTGATATCGACGCGTTGCTGGGCGCCGACTTGTCGTACGCGCCGCCATACGCGCCGGTGTACGAGCCAATTCTGCTGGCCGCCCAGGCGGCCAGTCTGAGGCGCCCGGCATGACCGCGCGACATCGGATCAAGCCGGACGCTCACTTAGCACCTCAGGTTCACAATTTAAGGAGTCAGGACATGACAGGTCGTTTGCAGGGAAAGATTGCCCTGATATCGGGAGCCGGTTCGGGGATCGGACGTGCCGCCGCCCAACAGTTCGCTGCGGAGGGCGCAAAAGTCGCGGTTCTGGATTTGAGTGCCGACGCCGCGAAGGAGACCGCCGACATCGTCGCCTCGACAGGCGGAACCGCCATCGCGGTAATCGCCAACGTGTCCGTCGCCGCAGAGGTCAACGCTGCGGTCGAGGAGGCCGTAGCGCAACTGGGTGCCATCAACGTGCTGTACAACAACGCCGGCGTCGACAGCACCGGCAGTATCGACGTCGCGGAGGAGAGCGATTGGGACCGCTGCTTCAACGTCAACGCAAAGGGCACCTACCTATTGTCGCGCGCCGTTATTCCGCATATGGAAGCCACCGGTGGTGGCTCGATCGTCAACCAGGGCTCTGTTGCGGCGCTGGTCGCAGTGCCCAACTTCGCCGCCTATTGCGCGGCCAAGGGTGCCGTCGTCTCGCTGACCCGGTCGATGGCCATCGACTGCGCCCCCAAGGGCATCCGTGTCAACGCAATCTGCCCAGGCACCGTGTTCACCCCGCTGATGGAGCCGATGCTTCGCGCCCGCGGCGGCGGAGACCTCGAGGCCGGTCTGGCCAAGACCATCGCCAAGTACCCAATCGGGCGCCTCGGCACCACCGAGGATATCGCCGCCGTCGCACTATTCCTGTCCAGCGATGACTCGGGGTTCATGACAGGTTCCATTGTCACAGCGGACGGGGGTATGACCGCACAGTGATGGCAACGAGTCGAGCACGACGAGGCCGTCGGGAGACATGACAGTAGCCATCGGAGGAAAGGCGATCGCGCGACCCTCGCCGGCCGCCGTCACGTCGCTGGGTCCCTCCGTTCGGTTCTACCGCCGGCCGGGGTTCCTGCGTGCGCTCGCCCCGCTCGCCCTGCTGATCGGCTGGCTGGTCACGAGTTCCACCGGACTGCTGTCCGAGCGGGTGCTGCCCGCGCCGTCGGTGATCTACCGGGCAGGCCTCGAGGTGTACCGCAGCGGGGATCTCGTCGACGCGCTGCTGGTGTCCGGGCAGCGCGTCCTGATCGGATTCACGCTCGGCGCGGCGATCGCGATGGTGCTCGGCGTTCTCGCCGCGACTAGCGGACTCGGCGAGTACGTCATCGACCCGACGATGCAGATGCTGCGGACGTTGCCCCTGTTCGGCCTGATCCCAGTCTTCATCATCTGGTTCGGCATCGACGAGCAACCGAAGGTGTTCCTCATCGGGCTGGGCGTCGCGTTCCCGCTGTACCTGAACACCTACGCCGGAATCAGGCACCTCGACGGCAAGCTGCTCGAGCTGTCCGAGGTGCTGCAGCTGACGCGGTGGGAACGGCTGCGCGACATCGTGATTCCTGGCGCTCTACCGCAGATCCTGGTCGGCCTGCGCCAGAGCCTCGGCATCGCGTGGCTGTCGCTGATCGTGGCCGAGCAGGTCAATGCCAGTGCCGGGCTGGGGTTCATCGTGAACAACGCGCGCGAGTTTCTCCGCACCGACATCGTGATCTTCGGCCTGCTCGTCTACGGCGCGTTCGGCCTGCTCACCGACTCGATCGTGCGCGCGTTCGAACGCCGCGCGCTGCGCTGGAACCGGTCGTGACCGCGGCGGCGACCCGGACGGTCGCGCGAATCTCGGGGCTCGGCAAGCAGTTCGGTGATCGGATCGTCCTCGACGGCGTCGAGCTTGACATCCACCACGGGGAGATCGTGGCGCTGGTCGGGCGCAGCGGTTCGGGCAAGTCGACGCTGCTGCGGGTGCTGGCCGGGCTGTCCGACGAGCACTGCGGCACCGTCGAGGTCGACGACCGGTTCGCCCTTGCGTTCCAGGAGTCCCGGCTCGTCCCTTGGCTTTCCGTCGTACGCAACGTCGCCCTCGGTCTGCCCGATCCGCGGCAGCGCCGTCACGGCGCCCACCGGGCGCGGGCGGTACTCGACGAGGTCGGCCTCGGACGTTGTGCCGACGTCTGGCCGCTCACGCTCTCCGGCGGCGAAGCGCAGCGCGCCGCACTCGCGCGCGCACTCATCGCCGAGCCAGCCCTGCTCTTACTCGACGAGCCGTTCGGCGCGCTCGACGCGCTGACCCGGATCGCCATGCAGGACCTGCTGCTTCGGCTCTTCGACGAGCACGGCTTTGGCGGCTCTTCCCAGATGAGGGTGTAGGTCGGCCGGGCGCGTCGGTCCGCAGATAGACGTCGAGGTCTCCCGACGATGGAGGTTCCTACGCCATCCATCCGAAAGACCTCGACGTGTCCGACGCTACCCCGCCGGCCGGCTTCGGCCGCCCTGACCTGACCGCCTTCGCGGCTCATCCCAATCGACCCTGATCGGGTCTGCTGACCCCCTCGACGAGAACGCAGCGACATCACAGCCACCCAACCCCGACCGTCCGGGAAGCCGGGGCACGTCACATGGCCTGTGCTGCGGGCGTGTCGAGTGGGTCGTCCAGGGGCGACGCAGGAGCGTCGACGCGACGTGCTGAGAGGTGGTTCCAACCGAGCGCTAGGACACCGGCTACAGGCATGGCGATAGGTCAGGAACGGCGTCGCTCCCTGCGCAGGAGGGAGCGCAGAGTCTCGGCGTTCGCGTAGCCGACCCGTAGCGCGATCTCGGCGGAGGTGAGGTCCGTGGTTGCTGAGAGGTGCCGAGCTCGTTCGATGCGAAGCCGTTGGACGAAGCCGAGCGGAGTGAGGTTGAGCGCCGCACGGACTCGTCGTTCGAGGGTGCGCCGGCTGGTGCCGAGCGACTGCGCGACGAAGGCGACGTTGAACGGTTCGTCCAGGCGGGCGCGCACGAAGCGTTCGAACTCGACGACGATCGGGTCCTCGTGCCGGAGATGTTCGTAGGCGACGAAGGCCGCCTGCGACGGACGCTCGTCGATGATGAGGAGCTTGGCGACATGTTGGGCCAGGTCGGGGCTGATCGATCGCACGAGTGAGAGCGCGAGGTCGATGTGGGCGAACGCGGCGCCGGCGGTGACGAGGTTCCCGTCGACCACGACCATGGTGTCGAGATCGAGGGCGACGGTCGGATAGCGCTTCAGGAACTCCGGCCCCAGGAACCAGCTGGTCGTCGCCCGCCGATGATGCATCCGTCCGGTCTCGGCGACGGCGAACACGCCGGTGCACGCCGCGGCGATCCGGGTGGTCGCGTCGTCGAGGCGCCCGAGTGAGGCGATGACCGAACGTGCATCTCGGCTCTGGAGGGCGTCGTGGGTCGCGGCGGCCGTGAGGGTTCCAAGCGCAGGGACGACGACCACGTCGAACTCTCCGGACTCCGACAGCGGGTGGTCCACCGACAGGGTCATCGATGCCGTCGTGGTCACTCGCCGTTTCGGTCCGAGGATGGCGAGTTCGATCGGGTCGATCCGCGGGTCGACATCGCCGCGGGCTCCGTCGGCCACCCGCACGATGTCGATGACCGACGCGACCGCCGAACCGAAGCAGCCGTCGATCGCGATCAGTCCGATACGCATGGCGCGAACAATAGCAATACTGTCGTATACGCCACTCCCCACCGGCCCTCGCTCGTCATACGCTGAACTCGCCCCACGAAGAACCCCGACTTCAAGGAGAACCCCTCATGTCCACACCCGCATCACTTCCGTATGCCTTCGTCGCCAAGATCGTCGCGGCCGATGGACAGCACGACGCGCTCGCCGATCTGCTCGCCGGCGCTGTCGCACTAGCCAACGAAGAAGTAGGAACGATTGTCTGGTTCGCGGCTAGGACCCACGCCGACACCTTCTGGATCTTCGATGCATTCCCCGACGAGGCCGCTCGCGACGCCCACGCCAACGGCGCCATCGTCGCAGCCCTGATGGCCAACCAGCACCTCCTCGGCGCAGCACCCGAGATCCTGGCGGCCGACGTCCTCGCGTCCAAGCTCCCGTAGTCCGCCAACGCACGAGACGATCGCGCCCCGCCGAGCCGTCGGACCCGACCGCCTCGACACCCGCACCACGTTGACGATCCCCGACGGGCCGATCACGAGGAGGCCAGGCAACACCAGGCGCAAGCCTGGAGCGGCACTGTTTCACCGGTGGTCATCGAGAGAGCCAGCGCGGTTCCATGGCAGCGCAACTGTGTCAACTTGCCCTCCGTCCCGCGAGGCGCCGTGGGCGGGTCGTGGTTGCGATCCGTTGCCGTGACGGGAGACGCGTTGCGCGTCGCAGCGATGACGGGTCGTTGGCGTTCCGGGGCGTTGCGTTCGTGCGCGCCGCGCGTGCGGCATGGAGCATCTCGCTGCGCACACAACGATCGCTGCGCCGACGCACCGTTGACACCTCGCACGTCCAGGTCGCGACACAACGCCACGCTGCGTTGCCGAGCGGAACGAGGCCTATCGGCACACGGACAGGATGCCGGCCGCGAGCGCTCAGCAGGCGAGGGGTCCGTCGCAGAGGAGAGCGACGTCGGTGTCGGGCAGAGCCGTGAGGCCAGCGCATCGCGCGACCACCAGAACCGAACCGCCCCTGCCCTGCGTTTGCGCAGGTCAGGGGCTGTTCGCCGGAGCCGCCTGTCGGAATCGAACCGACGACCTAATCACGTCGGCTCTGCGTCTATCGCTTGATGCGCCCACTGGGTGAACGAGCCGCTGACCTGCGCAAACGCCGAGCGTGGGGGACGCTGCCATCCGGTGGTGACCGACGACGACCGACCAGTACCGACCGTTTTACCGGAGTTTCACCGGAGCTCGCGGCGGCGTCGAAGCCGAGCAAGCTCCATTCTTTAGCTCACCGCGCCTGCTCCTCGCCGGTCCCGTCGTCGTCGAAGACGTTTCAGGGCTCTTCCCAGGTGAGGGTGTAGGTCGGCCGGGCGCGTCGGTCCGCAGATAGACGTCGAGGTCTCCCGACGATGGAGGTTCCTACGCCATCCATCCGAAAGACCTCGACGTGTCCGACGCTACCCCGCCGGCCGGCTTCGGCCGCCCTGACCTGACCGCCTTCGCTCGACTCGACGGCCTCGGTCTGAGCGTGACCGGGCAACGACTTGAACCGGATCGTGCGGTCCTCGCGTGCCGCGTGGTGGAACCAGATCAGTGGTGCCGACGGTGCGGCAGCGAAGGCGCTGCTCGTGACACCGTGATCCGGCGGTTGGCCCACGAGCCACTGGGCTGGCGACCGACCGTGCTGGAAGTTGTAGTGCGCCGCTACCGCTGTGCCGACTGCGGACACGTGTGGCGCCAAGACACCAGCGCCGCGGCGGAGCCACGCGCGAAGCTCTCGCGCACCGGGTTGCGGTGGGCGCTGGAAGGGATCGTGGTCGCACACCTCATCGTCGCCCGTGTCGCCGAGGGACTCGGGGTCGCGTGGGACACCGCCAACAACGCGGTCCTGGCCGAAGGCAAGCGGCTGCTGATCAACGACCCCACGCGGTTCGAGGGCGTGAAGGTCATTGGCGTCGATGAGCACGTCTGGCGCCACACCAGGCGTGGCGACAAGTACGTCACCGTGATCATCGACCTCACCCCGGTCCGCGATGGCTCCGGCCCAGCAAGGCTGCTGGACATGGTCGAGGGCCGGTCGAAGGCGGCGTTCAAGACCTGGCTCGCCGACCGCGACGACGCCTTCCGCGACGCGGTCGAGGTGGTCGCGATGGACGGCTTCACCGGGTTCAAGACCGCCGCTGCGGAGGAGATCCCGGACGCGGTCACGGTGATGGATCCCTTCCACGTCGTGCGCCTGGCCGGTGACGCCCTCGACAGGTGTCGGCGCCGGGTCCAACTCGCGATCCACGGGCACCGTGGGTTCAGGGACGACCCGCTCTACAAGTCGCGGCGCACGCTGCACACCGGCGCGGACCTGCTCACCGACAAGCAGAGCGACAGGCTACGCGCGCTGTTCGTTGATGACGCTCACGTCGAGGTCGAGGCGACCTGGGGTGTCTACCAGCGCATGATCGCCGCCTATCGCCACGAGGACCGGCAACGTGGCCGCGAGCTCATGGAGAAGCTGATCACCGACCTCAGCGCCGGCGTCCCCAAGGTGCTCACCGAGCTCACCACCCTGGGCCGGACCCTGAAGAAGCGAGCCGCCGACGTGCTCGCCTACTTCGAACGACCTGGCACCAGCAACGGGCCGACCGAGGCGCTCAACGGACGGCTCGAACACCTGCGCGGCTCCGCACTCGGGTTCCGCAACCTGACCAACTACATCGCCCGAAGCCTGCTCGAGACCGGCGGCTTCAGACCCCAACTCCTACACCCCCGATTGGGATGAGCCGCTTTGGCGTGCTGCTCGTCACCCACGATGTCGCCGAAGCTGTGACGCTCGCCGATCGCGTCCTCGTCCTCGACAAGGGCTTCATCGCGCACGAGATCCCGGTGCCGCTCGACCGTCCGCGACGGCACGCCGCACCCGAAAGCGCCTCGTACGCGGCGCATCTGCTCGAACTGCTCGGTGTCGAGCAATAGCACCACAGGAGAAGAACCGTGAAACGTACTCGCACCGCCGCGATCGCACTGGTGGCTGCTGCCTCACTCGCGCTCTCTGCGTGCGGCAGCGACGACTCGCCGAAGGGCGACAAGCCGGTCGATCTCGGGTCGGTGACGTTGACGGTCGGTGATCAGAAGGGGGTCGCCCTCGAGCCGTTGCTGCGCGCCGCCGGTCAGCTCGACAACGTGCCCTACAAGATCGAGTTCTCCAACTTCACGTCGGGACCACCGCTCGTCGAGGCCGCTAGTGCCAGCGGGATCGACCTCGGCCAGGTGGGCAATACGCCGCCCATCTTCGGTCTGGCTGCCAAGGCGAACATCAAGATCGTCGGCGCGCTGTCGGCGACGGCGAAGGGCGACGCGATCCTTGTGGGCAAGGATTCCACCATCGCCTCCGTCGCGGACCTGAAGGACAAGCGGGTTGCGGTCGCCAAGGGCACTTCGGCCAACGCGAACCTCTTGCTGAACCTGAAGCGGGCCGGACTGACGGTGAGCGACATCGCGCCGGTCTACCTGCAACCCGGCGACGGCTACACCGCGCTCACACGCGGCGACGTGCAGGCCTGGGCGGTGTGGGATCCTTACACGGCGCTCGCCGAGCAGGAGGTCGGCGCCAAGATAATCGCCACCGCTGAGCAGGCGTCGAACGCGTTCAACTTCTGGGTCGCCTCGGCCGATACGCTCGACGACCGTGGCAAGGTCGCTGCGATCAAGGACTTCCTACGGCGCTTCGCCGACGCGACCGCCTGGTCCGAGCAGAACATCGACGCGTGGTCGACGGAGTACGCCGAGCTCACCCAGATCAGCGCCGCGGCGTCGAAGGTGACGTTGACCCGCTCGATCAAGAGGCCGATCCCGCTCACCGAGGCGGTGATCGCTTCGGAGCAGGAGCTCGCGGACGCATTCACCGACGCGAAGGCGATCCCGGGCAAGGTCGAATTCGCCCGCGCCGTCGACAAACAGTTCCAGGGGTGACACACACCCGATGGGGTCCCCTGCCACCGGTCGGCGGCGGCAGCGCTGTCCGTTTCCAACTCGGCGGCGACATCCGACGGATCACCACCGCCATCGCGGAGCCCGCCCAGCCACAGCCAGCGGTAACCGACAATGACCACGCGAATCCTGTTAGTCCCGCGAGGACATGTTTCGGCGTGCGATTGTGTCCTGATAGGACTATCATGTCCGCCGATTTGTGACTAGTGTCTCATCTACATACGTCGTGTGACGTAAGCATGAACAGGGGATGCGGCATATGAGGACCACCGATGCGGCGACTGTTGGCGTCATGGGGGTTTCCCTGGCGCCCGGGGATCACGTCTGCGCGTTCTACCCGGGCGCGGCGGAGCGCAATGAGATCTTGATTCCCTACCTGCAGGAGGGCTTGGATGCCGGCGACAAGTGCATCTGCATCGTCTCGGACGCCACAGAGCCCGACGGCGATCTGGACTCGATTCGATGTTACTCACACCACAGTAATCAACTGGCCGTCGACCGTAGTAGCGAGACGTACCTCAAAGGTGGCAGTTTCTCCTCGGATCGGATGTTGAAGTACTGGGATTCAGCGATACGTCAGGCGATTGAGGACGGATACACCTTCGCCCGGGGCGCCGGCGAGATGACATGGGCCCTGGAGGCCATGCCTGGTGTGGAGGATCTGGTGACCTACGAGTCGGAGCTCAATGACTTCCTCAAGGAGTATCCCGCCGTTATTGTCTGCCTCTATGAGCTCGGCCGATTCAGCGGTGAAATGTTGGTCGAAGTTCTCAAGACACACCCAAAGGTGATCTTGGGCGGGATCGTGCTGGAGAATCCGTACTATCTCGACCAGGCCGAGTATCTTGCTTCTCGCTAGGTCGTGGCGCATGGCCGTAGCGCAAGAGGATGGCTTAACGGAGAGCTATATCGAGCTGCGCGAGCAGATCTCCAATCTCCAGGGATTGCTGATGCTTTCGTTGTTGATGACCCAGAGCGGCGACGAAAACAAGATCATGCAACTCAGCATCACATCTGTTCCCTCGTTCTACCGATGTCCATTTGTCGGAATTTATCTGAACGACCGTGGCTGGCAGAATCCGCTTGACCCCCACGATGTCTCGTTGGAGCGCATCGAGCTCGAGCCTCAGATCAAGGCCCTGGGCCCATCCGGTGGTGTGCTGAACTTCACCAGCTACCCATGGTGTGTGGCATTGCCGCTCCGCGGCCTGGACGCGAACATTGGATACTTCGTTGTCGCTGCGGAGACGGAGCCGTCCACCGGGGAACAGTTCCTTATCCGTGTTCTGGCACAGCAAACCGGCGTTGCGCTAGCCAACGCCGGCCTTCATTGTAAAGAACAGGCCAGCACTGAGGCCCTACGGCGCAGCAATGGGGCTCTCGCCGAGAGTGTGGCGGCCCTGGAATACGCCGCCAATATCCACGCCCGCTTCACCGAGATCGCAACGAAGGGCCAGGGCGAAGAAGGCATCGCCACCGCGCTGCACGAGCTGACCGGGTTGCCCGTGGCCATCGAGGACCGATTCGGGAACCTGCGAGCGTGGGCCGGCGCTGACTGCCCGGACCCCTATCCAAAAGACGACCCTGCGACGCGAGAGGCCATGCTGCAACGCTGCATCCAGGCCGGAGAACCGATTCGTCAGGCCGGTCGGCTGTCCGCGGTGGCCAACCCGCGCGTGGACATCATGGGCGTCCTGTCCCTCATTGACCCAGAAACAGCTGCCGGAGATCAGGCCAAGGTTGCTCTCGAGCACGGAACCACTGTGTTGGCAATGGAGTTGGCACGACTACGCAGCCTCGCCGAGGCCGAGCTGCGTCTGCGTCGCGACCTCGTCGAAGAGCTGCTCCTAGGCACCGGAGACGAGAGCGCGCTGTCGCGCGCCGAAGCGCTAGGCCACGATCTTGGCCGATGTCATCGAGTGTTGATCGTTGAGCCAGAGGGACGCACTGCTGACATGGACAAGTTCTTCCATAGTGTCCGCCGCGCAGCGCGCAATGCTCAGCTCGGTTCACTGATTGTCGCCCGCGCCAGCACGGTGGTCATTCTTTCCGACGCCGAAGTGAATCGAGAGAAGTTCCTGTCAGCAATCGGCGCCTACATCGGCGACGACAACTGTCGCATCGGCGTCGGAGGGTGGTGCGACCGCCCGCAGGACTTTCCCCGGTCCTACCACGAGGCTCAACTCGCACTGAAGATGCAAAGGAGAAGCGGCACAGCCACCGCCGCTGCCGTCACCTTCTACGACGAACTCGGCGTCTACCGCATCCTTGCCGAAGTAGAGAATCAGGAATCCGTTGAGAGCTTCGTGCGCCAATGGCTCGGCCCCCTACTCGATTACGACGCAGCGAAGGGGTCACAAATGGTAGCCACGCTGGCGGGCTATTTGCAGTGCGGTGGCCACTACGACAAGACCACGGCGGCACTGTACATCCACCGCAGCACACTGAAGTACCGACTCTCCCGTATCCGGGATCTGCTCGGGATCGACATCAACGACCCCGAGGCCCGATTCAATCTCGAACTGGCAGCCCGCGCGTGGGGGACGCTGGAGGAACTGGCAGCAGGAGAGGGTCATATGTCCCCTCCGGCCGAGGTTGACCCGTCTGTCTAGCCCAGCAGGCTATATCCCACCGATTGGCAGGCCATTACGTTGGGGACGTTGTGATTCCCGACGTGGTCAGCGGATTAGCTTTCGCGATGTGCCACGTCCGGTTCAGTCGACTGACAGGATGCGCGGGTATTCGATGAGCAGGTTCTCCCCGTACGTGGACAAACGCAAATCGTTGTCCGAGGCGGCGCAGCTGATCCAGAGTGGCAACATCGTTGCCCTGGGCGGTGGTCTGTGCGGCCGACTGCCAATGGCATTGGTGCGCGAGATGATTCGGCTCGACCGCCACGATCTGCATCTGGTCGGATCCGCCCACAGCATTGACGTCGACATGCTGGTGGCAGCGGGAAGTGTTGCGGTCTGCGAAGAAAGCTACGTCGGCTTTGAACAAGACCTGGGTTTGGCTCCGGCGTTTCGCCTTGCTGCCACCTCGGGCACGATCGAGGTACGGGAGAGTTGCTGCGCGACAATCCTCACGCAGCTGCGCGCGGCCGAGATGGGGGTACCCTTCCTGCCGGTGCGCGGTGTCAAAGGAACCGGAATCGCCAACCTGCACCCGGAGTACGGCCAAATCGAATGCCCCTTCACCGGTGAGAAGCTCACGGCGGTACCGCCCCTGGTTCCCGACGTGGCGTGCATCCACGCACCGCTCGGTGACAGATACGGCAACCTGCACATCGACCAACCGTTTGTTCTCGACGAGCGGTTTGCCTCCGCGTCGACTCGAGTGGTGGCAACAGTCGAGAGCGTCGAGAGCCCCGAAACGGTGGCCGCGGCCGGCATTGTCATTCCCGGTCACTTGGTGACCGCGGTGGCCGAGGTGCCCTTCGGAGCCCATCCATCGTCGTGCTATCCCCAATACGCCTACGACCGAGTGCATCTGAGGACGTATCTCGACGCGGCCAAGCAAGGACCCGAAGCCGTCTCAGCCTATCTGGAGCGTTACGTCTACCGCGGGGAGGAGTCCTACCGCCAGGAAATCGATGCGCAACGTCTGACGGGTTGGAGTGGTTCGACACAGCAGTGGCAGGAGTTGTTTCAATGAGCGGTGACGAATGGAGCTTCGACGAGTGGTTCGTGGTTGCACTGGCGCGGACCATCCGCGACAAGGAAGCCGTCTTTCACGGTTTCGCCAGCCCGTGCGCGCAGGTCGCAATGCATGTCGCGCGTCGCACCCATGCGCGCGACATGATCCTGATCGAGGGCGCCACATATGCGGTCAATCCCGACCCCGTGTTTATCCCACCAACGGGCAATGACCTTGCCCTGCATCGCGACGCCGCATACCGGATGCGATTCGAAGAATTCTTCGACGCCGCGCTGCGCGGCGATATCGACCGCATGTTCGTCTCCGGCGGGCAGATCGACGGATACGGCAACACCAACGTGACCGCCATCGGCCCAGATCCGCTGCGGCCCAAAGTCAAACTGGGTGGAGGCGGCGGCGGATGTAACATATCGGCCACCATCGGGGAACTCACGTTGTGGACAACACGGCACCGAAGTGGTCGCACGTTGGTCGACAAGGTGGACTTCATCACCGATATTGGCCACGTGACCCCGCTGGGGTCGCGCAAAGAGCTCGGCTACACCGGGGGCGGTCCAAAGTGGCTCATCACTGAACTCGGGGTGTTCGACTTCTCGGCCGATAATCACGCGCGCCTACGTGCGGTGTGGCCCGATGTCACCCTCGACGAGGTTCGTGCCGCCACGGGGTTCGACCTCATCGTCGATCTCTCGCCGGGACTAGTGCGCCCACCGAGCGTCGCCGAGCTCGCGGAGGTCCGCGCCATCGACCCGCTGGCATGTCGGCGCCTGGAGTTCGACCAGCGTGAACTCGACCGGCGCTTCGGCCGGACAGAGCACGCACCGTGCGGCTGCTGACCGCGCTGTTCACGCCGCGGCGCGTGCTGTTAGTCGGCGCATCACCGCGACCGGGGACGCTCGGCTGGCTACTGACGGAGAACCTTGGAGTATTCCCCGGCGAACTCATCTGCAAGGGCAGCGGTGACGTGCTCGGCGAAGACTGTCGCGACATCGATTTAGCGGTTGTCGCGACACCAGGCCCGATAGTTGCCTCGATAGTCGATCAGCTGGCGCGCAAAGCGAAGGTGATCGTGGTGTTGTCCGCGGGCTTCGCCGAGACCGGCACCGCGGGCCGGGATGCGCAGGCGGAGGTGATTGCTGCCGCCCGCCCCGCCCGGGTGATAGGCCCGAACTGCTTTGGTGTGCAGGACTGTAACGCTCTTCTGAACGCGTCGATCGCGGCTGGCCTGCCGCTGGCCGGCGGCGGGATTGCGTTGGTAAGTCAGGCAGGAACCTACGCCATGGCGGCGCGAGCGTATTCCCATGACGACCGGGTTCGGTTCAGCAAGGTCATCGCGCTCGGCAATGCCTCCGACGTGTCCGCCGCCGAACTCATGGCCGAACTTCGGAGCGACCCCGCGAGCACGACGTTGTGTTTTGCAGTGGAGAGCCTGCCCGACGCGCGGGTGTTCATCGAACAAGTCCGGTTGACCACACCTCGTAAACCTGTGGTCGTGTACAAGGCCGGCCAGACGGATGCCGGTGCACGCTCAGCGGCCAGCCATACTGGCGCCGTGGCGGCGCCGAGCTCGATGCTGCGCGATGTGTTGGCGCAGGCGGGCGCCGTCCAGGTGAGTTCGGGCGAGGAACTCTTTGACGCTGCACAGGCATTCGACATGCAGCCGCCACTCGCGGGGCCACGTATCGGCGTGGTGTCCAATTCAGGAGGTGCCGCCGTAGAGATGGTCGATGCACTTGCCCAACAGGGATTGTCGGTTCCAGTCTTGTCGGATCCGCTGCGCAACCGCATTGCCGCGCAGCTCCCCGTATTTGCCAGCGCGCGTAATCCGGTAGACATCACGCCGGTATGGTCACAATATTCTCAGCTCTACCCGCAGATCACCGAAATCCTTGCCGAGTCCGGAGAACTTGATGCCGTGGTGGTTCTGCTCACGCATAGAGCCGCTGAGGACGAAGAGACGGTTCAGGCCATCGCTAGCCGTTGTGCTGTGTCGAGACCACCGACTGCCGCGGTCCCGATCTACGTGTGCACGATCGCCGGCCGGGCGGTTCGCGCTACGTTACAACCACTGCAGGATGCCGGCATTCCGTGTTTTGACGGACCCACTCGCACCGCGCGAGCCGTCGGGCACGTGTACCGCTACACCCAGGCGTGCGCGCGGGGAGTAACGCCCCTGCAGCCGCTTCCCGATCCGTCGCACCAACGACTTTCGAACGACCAAGCCGAGCTGGCAGAATTGCTAACTCGTTTCGGGATACCCATCGCGCCGAGCACGCTGTGCCGCTCCCTTGACGAAGTCGAGCACACCGATGTCCAGTTTCCTGCGGTGATTAAGTTCGCCTCTGCCGAACACCGCACGGAGCGCGACGGCGTACGCCTGAATATCGAGTCCCGGCGAGAGCTGATAGCAGCCGCCGCAGATCTGATCACCCGCGCCGGCAGCGGCGGACTTCTTGTGCAGCCCCAGCTCGCCGGTGTCGAAATCATGGTGGGTGCGGTAAGGGATTCCTCGTTGGGGCCAGTGGTGATGGTGGGCCTTGGCGGGATATGGGTAGAAATCCTCAACGACATAGCCTTCGCGCTGGCACCAATTCGACACGGCGACGCGGTCGCTCTCATCTCCGGGTTGGCGGGCTACCCAATTCTGTCCGGCGCCCGTGGCACATCCCCGATCAACCTGGACAGCGTGGCGGACGTTGTCGTGCAGGTGGGGCAGCTGTGTGCCGAGTACCCCGGTATTTCGTCGCTGACGCTGAATCCGGTCATCGTGACCGGCACGGACGCGGTCGCGGTCGACTGGAAATCGACGTCCCCGTAGGACACGTCTGCCCCTTTACTTGGGCTTGCGGGGACGACGCGATGTGAGCGCTGCCGTTTTAGCCTGACAGTCTGGAGTATTTGACCGCCAATAAGGAGCGAACGCAATGAAAGTTGGGTCGACAGACGTACTGCTGCCCACGACAATGGTTGGCAATTATCCGAACCCGCGGTGGTACGACGGACACGGATTCGCTCAATTCCCCAAGGGGGAATTTGTCTATGACGCGATCAGTAGGGAAGCGTTCGAAGATGCGGTTCTGGCCATCGTCCACGACCAAGAAGCGGCTGGACTCGACATCATTTCCGACGGCAAGGTCTATGGCGGGGACTCACCGTATGCATCGATCATTTATCACTACTACGAGCGGATGACCGGATTCAGACCGTCGGGAACGAATATCGGACTGCCGATCTATTCCACCCTGTACTCGCCGATCGTGGAATCCGAAGTGCGTCGCGAACATCCGTTCCATCTCGCGACGCTGCGAGCCACTCGGAAGGCAACGAAGAAGCCGGTCAAGGTGTCCTACGTGGGTATTCAGGCGCTGGCCGCTGCGGCGACGAACAATTTTTACTCCGAAGAACGTGAACTGGGCATGGCGATCGCCAAGGCGTTCAAAGAGGATTTCAAGGAGATCGAGCAGAACGGCTGCGACATCATCCAACTCGACGAGTTCGTCTGGCCCTATGGCATCGGCGACTGGGAGGTCGAGGCGATCAATTTCGCCATGGAGGGCATCAGCTGCGACTTCTGGGTACACGCCTGCTGGGGAAACTACTCCGGCACGCCGGGTTATTTGCCGGAGGAGAACGAAAAGGAATTCGGTGCCTGGGTCCTGGATAAGAGGACCAGCCACTCGGCCGGAACTGAGCGTGCGGCTGCAATCTTCCCGAAGGTGCTGCAAACCAATATCACCGCGTTGAACTACGAGGTGGGTCGCATTGGGCCTGATGATCTCAAACCTCTCGTCGACAACAACTGGGACCGCCCGTTTGTCGCCGGTGTCATCGACGTCAAGTCAACGATCACCGAAACAGCAGACGAGGTAGCCGACCGGATCAGGTCGGTCCTGGAATTTGTGCCGGCCGAACAACTCGCCCTTTCGACCGACTGCGGGCTGATCAACCTCAACCGGATGATCTCGGCAAGCAAGCTGCACGCGCTTGCCGATGGCGCGGCGATCGTTCGTGCCGAACTCACCAGACGTAACTAGTTGCGGCACTGGTACATCGCGAAAGGGGGTTCAAGTCATGACATGGGCAATACGCATCTCCGCGGCCATCCTCGCCGGCTTTGCGGTGGACTGGGGTCAGCGCTGGTGCGAGCGTTGGGCTCAAACCCGCGACAAGAATCTGTGATGTCGCGACCGCCGGTCGACGCTGTGTCAAGCACGGGCCGGAATCGAGCTCAGGTGTTCGAAGACAGCTATGACCGGGCCCGCTCGAGTGGATCGTCCGGCACGGCCGGGCGTGACCTGACCTGACAAGACATGTGGCTGACCGGAAACCGTCGTCGCAGGACGATGTGAACCAGGTGGTGACCCGCGAATATCGAGTCCAGACCTTCAATGTTGGTTCTCCTGCGCCTCCAACAGGTTTGGGAACCAATCGGAGATCTACAGCAAAGTCAACGACCGAGCTAGCGCCCGCGTCATGAACAAGAAGGAGTCGTCTAGATGACTGTCAACCACGCGGTACCACAGCGTGAGGTCCTTTCCGGAAGCCGGACCTTTACGTGGGTGAAGCCAAAGGGGAAACGCCCCACTGAGTATGAGGATCTCACCGTCGGCCAGCAGTCCACCCCCGCTCAATTCGCGTTCCAAGGTTGGCCAGTCCGTTTTGACGACGGTCGTGATCCTTACACCGCAGATTCGACCGTACTGCGGTCATCCGACTGGTATACATTTCGCGACCCGAATCAGACGATGAACCGTAACTACATCGCTGGCGTGCACGAGGCCGAAAAGGCTTTGCAGAACACGTTTATCGGCGCTGACGCGGCGGGACTGTTCGACTTCGCCAAGCCGGAGTGGGTGAGGGAAGGCCTCGCCAAGCACTACATGACCTACCCGTTCGTCGAGTACGGCATGTTCCTCGCATTGTGCTACGCCCAGCGGGAGGCCTTGTCGGACACCGTCACCTTCTCCCTGGTTTTCGAGGCTGCCGACAAACTGCGCCACCTGCAGGATGTTGTCTACTACTCGTTCGAACTGGCGGAGGCGCATCCTGACTTCGACGATTCCGACTCCCTTCAGGTCTGGAAGGAAGATCCGGTATGGCAGGGTGCCCGCGAAGCCATCGAGAACGTGATCGCTCTCGACGACTGGATGGAAGTCGTCGTCGCGTTGAATCTCTGCTTCGACCAGCTGTTCGGCGAACTGGTAAAGATTGAGTACTTCTCCCGATTCGGCGGCGCCAACGGCGATTTGGTGACGCCTTCGGTCATCGCCTCTTCTGAGGCGGACACCGTGAGAACGCGTGCGTGGACGAAGGAACTGATACGCCATCTCGTCGAGGATCCCGAGCATGGCGAACACAACAGATCCATCATCAGCTCGTGGATTGCGAAGTGGAACACCTACTCCGTGAAGGCCTGCGATGCGTTCGCCCCGGTTTTCACGCAGGCCCCGGTGCAGCCAACCACCTACGAGGATGCAATGGCTGAGATTCGCGCCAAACAAACTCGGTACCTCGCCGAACTCAACCTCGAACCCCAACTCGTCAACTAGCCCGAAAGTCAGGTAAACCACTGTGTCAGCCCCCACCCCCGAGCGGGACCGCACCAAAGTCCGTGACACCGTAGGGATTTCGTTGATCGGAAGCGAAGAGACCAACGTCGCTGTAGATATGGTCGCTGAGCTGATGCCGGAGGCCAAGATCACCGACAACGACATCTTCTACAAGATCGAGCGTGACGGCATGCTGAGCTTCGACATGAACGAACTCAGCGATCGACTCGGCAAGCCCTACACCGTCCACGACTTCCTCGTGAACATGACCTCGTACTATGGCCGGATTGTCGTGAAGGATCACGAGATCGAGATCCATTCGGAGATCCTGCCGGAACGATTCCGCGACTGATACTCCCGACTACATCCCCTCTAATCCGCGAAACGGAGTCAACCAACATGGCTAGTCCCAAGCTCGAAGTAGTCCACGAAAAGTCCAAGAGGTATGACTGGGGCTTCGACTACGCGCGCCCTGACCCGAAATTTCCCACCCGCTACATCATTCCGCCCAAAGGCAAGGATCCGTTCCGATCGATGTTGCGGGGATACGCCGCGATGGAATCCGAAAAGGACAACCGCGTCTATGGCGGCTTGGACAGCAACGTCCGATACCGCAACGCGACGACGGCCGAGCCGCGCTTCATCGAAGGCATGAAGTTCGGCATCCCCAGCTTGACCGACGCCGAATACCAGGCAGCCTGCGGGTCCGGGTTCCTGATCGCGTCCATGAAGAACCAGGAGCTCAGGCAGGGTTACGCCGGCCAGATGCTCGACGAGGTCCGCCACACCCAGATCGAGGTCGCGCTGCGCAAGTACTACCTGAAGAACTACCACGATCCAGCAGGCTTCGACATCGGTCAGATTGGTCTGGGTAACCACCCCGTTGGCACCCTGGCGCGCGCCTCGTTTCAGCCGTTCAACACCGGTGACCCGGTGGAGGTCTCGATGTGTATGAACATTGTGCTGGAGACGGCCTACACCAACCCGTTGGTGGTCGCGCTGCCCCAGGTCGCCGCGGTCAACGGTGAGCACGCGATGCCCACGGCATTCCTGTCGATCCAGTCCGACGAGTCGCGCCACATGGCCAACGGCTACGGCACCCTCATGAGCGTCATTCAGGAACACGACAACCTGCCGTTCCTGCAGGAGTCCCTGGACCGTCACTTCTGGCATCAGCATCAGTCGATGGACACCCTGGTCGGTGTGCTCTCCGAATACTTCGCGGTGGAGCGGCCGTGGGCGTACAAGGATGTCTGGGAAGAGTGGGTCGTCGACGACTTCGTCGGCTCGTACATGAGCCGGCTGAGCCCGTTCGGACTCAAGCCGCCGGCGCGTCTCGGCGAGGTAGCGCGCTTCGTCAACGAAATGCATCACTCCGTGGCGATTGCTCTCGCGGCGATGTGGCCGCTGAACTTCTGGCGGACCGATCCGATGGGGCCGGCCGACTACGAGTGGTTCGAGAACCACTACCCGGGGTGGACAAAGTCCTACGGCGGTCTGTGGGATGCGTTCCGCGACATGAGCGATCCGTCTTCGGCCCGGATTCTGCTGCAGGAGCTGCCCGCCCTGCCTGCGTTCTGCCAGGTGTGCCACGTTCCGTGCGTGGTGCCGAGTATCCATGCACCTGAGACGCGCATCGTCTACGGGGAAGGTAAGAAGTTCGCCGTGTGCAGCGAGGGTTGCGAGTGGATCTTCAACCTCAACCCGACGATCTACTCGGGCTGCGCCAATTGGTGGGAACGATTCGACGGCATGGACCTGGCCGATGTCATCCTGGCACTGGGCTACGTCCGCCCCGACGGGAAGACGCTGATCGGCCAGCCGCACCTGAACGCCGAACGGATGTGGACGATCGACGACATCCGCCGGCTGCACTACGAGGTGAAGGACCCACTGAAGTGAAACCTGATGGGCCCGTGGCAGACCCGTTCCCAACCTCCGAGCGCCACGGGCCTATCAACCTCCATCGAAACCCGCAAACAACTTGGCATAGCTGGAGAGCACTACACCATGGGTGACACAGTCACGGTACAGCCGTTCGGTGAGACATTCCCCGTCGAGCCGGGAGAAACGGTGCTGTCGGCGATCCTTCGGAACGGTCGATTCGTCAAGTACGGCTGCAAGCACGGCGGATGCAGTACTTGCCGTGCCGAAGTGGTGGAAGGCGACTTCACGCAGAGCGACGGAACATCGTTCTCGCTCAGCGACGCGGACCGTGACGCCGGCGTCGTGTTGCTCTGCTCGACATACCCCGAAGGCGACCTCATCGTCGACGTCAGCGACACCATGGATGACCTGACCGACGAGAAATACAACGCCGGACAGAACATCGTCGAGTTCACCGGTGCGGTCGACCGGATCGTCGACTACACACACGACATCACGGGCATCGAGATCAAGCTGGACGAACCCTCGAACATCTCCTTTGTTCCCGGCCAGTACATCGAGGTTCAGGTGCCGGGCTCAGACGACGAGTGGCGGTCGTTCTCGATGGCCAACCCGCCCAGTATTAGTTCACGCGTGCACCTAATGGTGCGTGTCATTCCCAATGGTCGTTTCACGTCGCAAGTCGGCAAGGAAATCGCCGAAGGTACAAAAATGAACTTGCGGGGACCGCTCGGCCAGTTCGCAATTCGGCTGTCATACCGACCGATCATCTTCGTCGCCGGCGGATCGGGCATCGCCCCCGTATTGTCGATGCTGGCTGATCTCATCGAGTCGAACAACGAGCGTCCAGCTACGTTTTTCTACGGTGCGCGCACTGTCGCCGATCTGCCGATGGTGGACAAACTTCGCGAACTGGAGCGCGAGCATGACTGGTTCACCTTCATTCCCGCACTGAGCGATCCCGATGGCACACCCTGGGACGGTGAAACAGGGCTGATCACCGAGGTTCTTAGTCGCCATTTTCCTAGTACGAAGGGTCACGAGTCATACCTTTGCGGTCCTCCCGCCATGATCGATGCGGCACTTGATGTTCTGACGAGCAGCGGCTGCAAAGACCGTCACATCTTCTTCGACCGATTTGTCCCGTCCGGATAGAAGACCCTCCCGGAATGTATTCGCCAAGCCGAGGAGGCAGGTAGGCCATGCTCAAGCTGAGAGAACTACGTTTGGCCTTCCCCGAGAACGACACCGACGATGACTTTTTCAACGATCCCGGCCCTATCTCCACCGACGCCGACCTATCGCAGCCAGCTGGATACGTGCTGTCGCCTCGGATATCTACGTTCGGAACCAGAATCGATGACTATGTAGAACCGGTGGAGCATGTCCCGAGTCGCGTGGAATTTGGGTGACGATCCACGATGAACTCTAGGCGGCGGCACCGACAGATTTGGTGTCGGCGCCGGTGTCGGGGTGAGCGTGTCGGCGCAGGGGCGTCGACGAGCTGGGGGCATCTGCTTGTGGCCCTTGATGCGACGGAAGGATCGTTCGGCGTTGAGCATGCCGGCCGCGGTCCAGCGCAGCACCATCTGCCCGTCGCGCCAGCGGGTGACGTTGCGATTGGTGGTCCGGGCGATGGAGATCATCGACTCGACCGGATCGGATGTGGTCAACGTCTTGGCGAGGCGGCCGTCGATGCCGAGGCGGGCGACAGTGAACATTTCCTCCAGCCCCTCGCGCAGGCTGGCGGCCGCACTGGGATAGTTCTTACCAAGTTGCCCGGCAAGGCTTTTTCGCGTTGCGCAACCCGGTGTCTGGGTCAGGGTGGGCGAAGGCCTTGACCAACTTGGCGTCACCCAGGCCTTGTCCTTGTCGGGCAGATGATCAGCGACATTTCTCCGCTTGTGCAAGGTACATCTTTGGATGAGGGCCTTGGCGCCGAACACCTCACGCACCGCCGCGGACAGCGCCTTGGCGCCGTCGCAGACGACCAGCAGCCCATCGTCGATGGCCAGGCCGCGCTCGACCAGGTCGGCCAGCAGCGAGCGGACCACGGTCTTGTTCTCCGTGGAGCCGTCCCACAGCCCGACCGGGACCTTCGTTCCGTCGGCGGTGATCGCCAGCGCGACCACCACGCACCGCTGGGCCATGTGCTCCCCATCCAACATGAGCACCTTGATGTCCAGCTCGCTCAAGTCGCGGCTCATCAGCTCGCCCAGCGCGGTCTCGGTCTGGCGCACGAATCGGCGCGAAATCGCCGAGCGGCTAGTCGATTTCGCCTCCTCGCCGACCTGGGCGCCCACCGGCTCCGCAGTGCGGGCGTGCCGGCGGGTGGCCACCCCGGCCAGCATCCGCTCCATCACCACCTGGGTCAGCAGGTCATCGGCGGCGAAGTGCGCATAGGTGCTCAGCGCCACCTCGCTCCCATCCAGAGTGCGTGCCCGCGGCCGGGCCACCGGCACCCGCCGACCACCAAGGGTCACCGACCCCTTCCCACTGCCGTGGCGCACCGAAATCCGGTCAGCGTCGTGCTTGCCCTTCGGCCCGCACGCCGCGGCGATCTCGGCCTCAAACATCGTCTGCATCACCGCCATCCCGGCGGCCACGCTCATCGCCAACAACCCCTCCCGGGCCGCCCCGGCGATGCTGGTCATCGCCAGCCGGATCTCCTCCGGCAGCTCAGGCAACCCGGCGGCGTCGGTCGTGTCAGCGAGGCGAACAGTAGGTACGGTCTTCATGGCGGTCCCTTACTCCTTCTTCGAGGTGTACTTGGTCGTTCACCCGAAGACCTACCATCTGGCGGGCATCAGGTGAGGGACCGCCACCTCAAATTCCACGAAGACCGGGACAACCTCAACCGGTGACTCGCGAGGTGTTTGTGGAGGATTGCTCGCCAGTCAGCGTGGGCGCACTAACCGCACCTCGGGTGGAAACCCACATCGGCTTTCTGGTTGGCGCCGCCGTTGTCGACCGTGAGAAGGCATCAGTGCCTGCCGATTACATCGTCTCGGCGTTTCCAGTTCTGCGGCTCGTCGCCGGTTGCGGGGACACCGAGTCCGAATCCGTCGCTATCGCCGTTGGCGCACCATCGATTCGCAGGAATGTCTTGCGCGACAGTCTAGCGACACTCAACCGAAACGGGCGGGTGGTCGCCGCCGGCGAAGGCGCATCGATGCGACAGTCCCCGTGCGTCGGCATCGTTGCGGTCGCACGGATGCTTATCGCGTCTGAAAACGCGCTGCGGCGCGGTCATATCGCGCTGACGGGCAGTATGCACAGCTCCGTCGCCGCGCAGCCCGGCGATCATTTCCGCGCTGACGTATTGGGTTTGGGAAGCGTGTGCATTCGGTGCGTCGAGTAGGGCTTCAAAGGCCTGCGTCGATGCGCTGGACGAGGAAAGGACGGACGACCAATGGACGTTCGACGCTCAAGTGATGGAGTCGCCTCCCTAGCCGTCTTCATCACCAACACGGGTCGGGACATTCCGGCCGGCGATGCGGGTGTATGCGCGCACGGTGATCATTTCCGCACCTACGTATTGGGGTTGGGAAGCGTGTGCATTCGGTGCGTCGAATAGCGCTGCAAAGGCCTGCGTCGATGCGCTCGACGAGGAAAGGACGGACGACCAATGGACGTTCGACACTCAAGTGATGGATTCGCCTCTCTACGCAGCTTCATCGCAGGGACCGGCCGGGAGATCCCAGCCAGCGACGTGGGCATCAGTGATCAGCCGTTGACAGTAGGCGAGTGGTCAGTCCTCATCGACGAGTTCGTCAGCAACCCAACGGAAGAGGCGATTTGGAATGTCGCCAGCCCTGATGAAGACACCCGCGAGTACGATGCGATCTTCATCGGTGGGGGAGCGGCAGGCCGCTTCGGTTCAGCTTATCTGCGTGCTCGCGGTGGTCGGCAACTGGTTATCGACGCATGGCCATTCCTTGGCGGCTCGTGCCCCCATCAGGCGTGCGTGCCCCACCACCTCTTCTCCGAATGCGCACGCGAGCTCGACCTGGCACGCACCATGTCCGGCAAGCTCTGGTACCCCCAATTCGATCCCGACCAGGCGCGGATCCTCGACGTCGTGGAACTATTCAGATCCGGGCGAGTCTTCCCGCACGCCGTGATGAACTGGCAATCCAAGGAACAGCTCGGGCTGGAGTACGTCCTTAACAGCCGGGCCCGCGTCATCGACGAACACACGGTGGAGGCCGACAGCCACCGATTCCGGGCCAAGAACATCGTCCTGTGCACGGGAGCACGAACCCAGTTACCCGGCATTGCCGGAACAGAACTCGAGAACGTCTACGATTTCGCGTCACTGGTCGACAAGCTGGACTATGAACCCAGTCGATGCGTGGTCATTGGCGGATCCAAGGTAGCCGTCGAGTACGCATCGTTCTTTCAAGCCACCGGGTGCCAGACCACCATCCTGAGTCGCCGTCCGGTTCTGACATCGGAATCACTGCACCACGTTGACGACGGTCTGCGCGGTTACGTCGTCGACATGATGGTTCGTCGGGGAATCACCTTCGAACACGGCGTAGAGGTTCTCTCCATCGAGGGCGATCGCCGCGCGAACAGTGTCTGCTTCCGCCACAGCAATGGATCGCTACGGCAAGTCCCATGCGACATGGTGTTCATCGCCACCGGCGAACGGCCCATGTCGGCGCCATTTGTCGAGGCATTGGGCATCGATGTCGACGAGCGCGGGTTCATCGCGACCGATCGAACGATGCGGACATCCGTTGACGGCGTGTGGGCGGCCGGCGACCTGCTCGCCGGGCCGATGGAGATGTTCAAGGCACGCCGCACCGGGGTGACCGCTGCCCGCAACATCATTGGCGACCAGCACGAGATCAACCTGACCGACTACCCCGACTTCCTCCACACTACCTACGAGGTCACCTGGCTAGGTCTGCCCGAGCAGGAGGCGCGGCAACGGTACAGCAACGTCGTGAAGATCCAGATGCCTCCGGACCGCGTCAACCCGGAGACCTTCCCGCTGCCAGCGGCCGAAGGATCGATGCTGTATTCGTTTGTCGAGCCCGCACTTTCGGGCTGGTTCAAACTCGTGATCGACGGTGACTCACGCCGCATCGTCGGCGCCCACCATGTGGGATACGGGGCCAAGGATGCGTTTCAGTACCTCGACTACCTCGTACGCCGGCCAGAGGGCATCACCATCGATGAAATCGGCGAGCTCAACGAGCTTTACCTCAATCCAGAGCACTTCATTCAGCTCAGCCGAATTCGCGCCGGGCAGGCACACCTTGAAGACCTCTAACTGGAGACTGCGCTCATGTGCCTCGTGGAGACAGCGAGTTCAATCGCCGCAGTCGGAACACGCCATGCATGAGCGCCGTGTCGCCGTGGTCACCGGTGCGCTGTCTGGAATCGGCGAAGCCATCGTGTCACGACTACTTGACGATGGAATGTGTGTCGCGGCTTTAGATCTCAGTGCACCCTCCGCGCCCTCGGGTGGGTCAGCGGCCGAACCATTGACCGTCTATGCCGACGTCACAGATCCCACCAGTGTTGAGCACGCGATACGCGCAGTGTCGGAGCGGTTCGGCAGAGTGGACGTGCTGATCAACAACGCCGGAATCACTGGCTCCGCCGAGGCCACCGATTGCCATACCACTCCCGTCGACGAGTGGGAGCGAGTGCTCGCGGTCAACGTTCGAGGCCCTTTTTTATGTACGCGAGCGGTCCTGCCCCACATGCTTCAGCGCCGAGACGGCCACGTGATCACCATCGCGTCCGCAGCAGGCATGGTCGCGTTTCCCGGCCGGTGCGCCTACACGACATCGAAAGGCGCGGCGATCCAGTTCACCAAGTCGATTGCGCTCGACTACGCCCAATACGGCATCCGCGCGAACGCAGTGTGTCCCGGAATGGTGCAAACACCCATGACACAGTGGCGACTGAACCAGCCACTTCTGCGATCTGCCATTGAAGCCGAGATCCCGATGGGCCGTGTCGCTCAGCCCGATGAGATCGCCGATGCGGTAGCAGTTCTGGCGTCCAACCGACTTGGCTACATGACCGGACAGACACTCGTGGTTGACGGGGGATGGACGGTGCACTGAGCTTGTCCAGACATCTTTCCTGTGCCCGCCACACTGAAAGTGGCTTCGCTCATCGTCGCCCAGGCGGGTCTGCGTGGGCGATGCGACATACGGTGGGTATTCGCAGCGGCGATCCGAACACCAAGTGCCCGTGGAACGACGCTCGAAGCCACGTTCACGCGGCTAGATTGCGCAAGGGAGGTCCCATGCGTGCATTCAGTTGGAGCGGCGCACAGCAGGGGATGCGCCCACCGTGGTAGCAGCAACCAAGCGCACCGCTACCGCGACGCATTGGGGCAACTATACGGCCCTCAGCCACAACGGAAGGGTCGTCTCGCTCGAGCCGACCCCCGAAGACAGCGCTCCCTCACCGATCGGGTCAGGTATGGCCAGCGCCCACCGCGACGCCGTCCGCATAACGCAGCCCATGGTGCGTGAGGGATGGCTTGCCGAAGGGCCGGTCCCGGCGCGCGGTCGACGCGGCCGTGACCGTTTCGTACCCGTGCCTCATGACTTCGCGCTCGACCTTGTTGCCGCCGAGATTGAGCGTGTACGTTGTACTTTCGGCAACGCCGCGATCTACGCGGGCTCTTATGGGTGGGCCAGTGCTGGCCGCTTTCACCACGCGAAAAGTCAGATCCATCGATTCATGCGAATGGCCGGCGGATACGTCGACTCGGTAAACACTTATAGCGTCGGTGCGCTTGAGGTGATCATGCCCCATGTCATCGGCGGGTTGCCAATGAGTATCTCAACTCGTGGACCGACCTACGACGAGATCGCCGCCGAAGGTGAACTTGTAGTTTCATTCGGCGGCATGGCGCGCAAGAACGCCGCAATCTGCCAGGGTGGAATCGCCGACCACGCCGTTCCCGCACTCCAAGACCGTTGCCGAGATGCCGGAGTCCGGTTCGTGAACGTGTCACCCGTCCGTTCGGATTCCGACGATGCGCTCGGCGGCGACTGGCTCCCGATTCGCCCGGGATCAGATGTGGCGTTAATGCTGGGCCTAGCACACGAAATCGTGGTGTCGGACCACCACGACGCGGACTTTCTGAAACGGTGTTGCGTGGGTTTCGAAGGATTTTCCGATTACCTACTCGGCCACACCGACGGCGTGCCCAAGGATACGAAGTGGGCGTCGCGGTTGACCGAGATCGACGTCACAACGATCCGATCACTGGCGACCCAGATCGCCACATCCCGTACGGTAATCAACGTCAGTTGGTCACTGCAGCGGGCTGACCACGGCGAACAGGCGCACTGGATGGGCCTGGTCCTCTCAGCTATCTCGGGGTCGCTCGGCCGTCGCGGTGGAGGGTTCGCTGCGGGTCTGGGCACTTTGCAGATCGGTGTCCGCCGCGGTTCTCACCCCAAAGCCGCTCTCCCCCAGGGAGAGAACCCAGTCAAGAGCTTCATTCCGGTAGCACGGATCGCCGACATGCTGCTCTTTCCCGGGGATTCATTCGAGTACAACGGGGACTCACTGCAATATCCCGACGTCCGGATGATTTACTGGGCAGGCGGCAATCCCTTCCACCATCATCAGGATCTTCATCGCCTCGTCCGCGCGTGGCAGCGCCCGGACACGATCGTTGTCCATGAGCCGTGGTGGAACGCTAACGCTAGATTTGCCGACATCGTCTTCCCGGTCGCAACGTCTTTGGAGCGGGAGGACTTCGCTTCCGGTTCCTCCGATACGACGTTGAGCGCCATGCATCGCGCGGTGGAACCGCCTTCGGGAGTTGTCACCGACTACGAGATTTTCTCCGATCTGGCGACCCGGCTCGGTTTCAGGGATCAGTTCACCGAGGGTCGAGACGCCAGCGCGTGGGTGCGCGAATTATACGAGCGCACTCGCACGGGCCTGGCTGGAACTGTGGAGATGCCGCCGTTCGAAACATTCTGGCAACAGCATCACGTGACACTCCCCGAGCCCGCTGATCCGCAGGCGGGCAGCTTCATGTTACTTCGCGACGATCCCGAAGGACACCCGCTGGACACGCCTTCGGGCAAGATCGAAATTACCTCGGCGACAATCGCGGAATTCGGCTACGACGACTGCCCGGCCCACCCGACGTGGATAGAGCCCCGTGAATGGCTCGACACACCCTCGGGCGAGCGGTCGCCTCTTCATCTCGTGTCGAATCAGCCGAGTCGTCGCCTGCACAGCCAGTACGACAACGGCTCCTATAGCCGCGCTGGCAAGGTCGCCGACCGAGAGCCAGTGCGGATCAATCCACTTGACGCGAACGAGCGGGGCATCCGCTCCGGCGCGGTAGTACGACTGTGGAACTCGCGCGGTTCCTGCCTCGCTGGAGCGGTGATCACTGACGATGTGCGACCCGGGGTCGTCGTGCTGGCGACGGGAGCGTGGTTCGATCCGGAGGATCCGGGTGTACCGGGTTCGCTTGACCGCCATGGTAATCCCAATGTGCTCACTGCAGACGTCGGCACGTCGCGCCTGGCGCAGGCCTCGTCATCTGGTACCACGCTGGTCGATATCGAACCCGTCGATAGCTCAGCGGCGCCACAGCCACGCGCCTTCGTACCGCCGGATATCGTCGAGGAGCGCGAAGCACTGGAACTGCTTGAGCTGGTCGTGCAGAGCGCGCTGATGGCCTACGACAACGGAACTGATTCTTAAGCGGTCGTGCACCGAGCGTGTCGGGGCGCGGGCGCTGAATGTGCGGGAGCGATCAGACTGGGTGTTTGCCCAACAGTCGACGAGTTCCTGAGCCCAACCGATATCGCCCGTTAGCCCTTTCAACGCCTGGAACAGCCGTTGTAGGCGTGTCGCTCCACCAGAACCCTCTGATGAACCGGCATCATTCTTGCTGACTGAATAGTTGGCGAGATGATGTTTCTTCACCCTGAGTGAAGTCGAGGAGGCGTGGGTTGGCTCTGGCTGTGGTCCGCGATCTGCGGGAACATCGCGTACCGACGAGCGAGGAGGAGCTTGCCGACTTCGAGACCGACGTGCTGGCCGGGTTCGTGCTGGCACGGGCGTCGGCCGGATTGGTCGACAGCACGATCCGCAACGACACCAACCACCTCGAGCTGATCCGCGACTGGTTTGGCCGGCCGCTGTGGGAGATGCAGCCCGCCGATGCCGACGTCTACTTCGGCACGGTGCTGCGCGATGCCAACCCCTCCACCCGCACCGGGCGGGCCGCAGCACTGGCCGTGTACTTCCAGTTCTTGGAGCTTCGGCACAAGATCGACCTGCACAACATGACAGGTCGGGTCGTCGAGTGCCCGCTGGACGAGATCAACCGGCCGCGCGCTTCGGTCGATCCGCAGCTGCGTATCCCTCCGACCGCCGACGAGGTGGAGCAGCTGTTCGCCGGGTGGCGCGAGGAACTGGTCACCTGCCGCAAGTTCGCCCCGGCCGCCCGCAACTACGCGGTCGCCCGGCTGGCGGCCGACTTGGGACTGCGCATCAACGAGGCGCGGATGCTCGACCTGGACGATGTGCGGTGGGAACTGGGGCGGTTCGGCAAGCTGAACGTCCGTCACGGCAAGGGATCACGCCGCAAAGGCCCCAAACCGCGACTGGTGCCGCTCATCAACGGCGCTGACCGCAGCCTGAGATGGTTCATCGAAGACGTGCTCGGACTGTTCGATATCGACCCGAATAGCCATGGCGCGCCGCTGTTTCCGTCCGAACGCAAGAACATCGACGGGACGTGCATGCGCGCGACAGCTGACGTTTATCGCCGATCGTTGGCCGAGGCGGCGGACCGACATCTGCCCGCGTGGTCGGGGAAGCTGACCCCGCATGTGCTGCGGCACTTTTGCGCGTCGGAGCTTTACCTCGGCGGAATGAACCTGTTCGCCATCCAGGAATTATGTGGTCACGCCTGGACTGCCACGACGGCTCGATATATCCACGTCCACGCCACCCACGTCGAAGATGCCTGGGTCACCGGACAACGCCGAGTCGCAGACCGATGGAAAGGATTGGCTCAATGAAGTGGAATCTGCGCCTGACCGCGGCCAACCGCGGCATTTGGAAGGCCAGCGAACTCCAACGGATGCTGGCCGAGCGCGGCCTGGTGATCAGCGCCGGCAAGATGTCGGGCTTGTGGTCGGGCAACCCCAATGCCATCAAGCTCCACGATCTCGATGTTTTTTGCGCCGTGCTGGGCTGCGGCATCGACGAACTGCTGATCCCCGAGCCCGAAACCGTGGCCGCACCCACACCGAAGGGTAATGAGAGCGCCGCCGTGGGCGGTGAGGCCCGCCCCGTCACCCCGCGCGCCCGGACGGGAAGGTCGCTGCCGCCGCGATGAATTGCCTGCAATGCGGAGCCGAACTGCCAGCCAACGGTCGCCGCGACCAAAAATACTGCGGCAGAAGCTGTTCAAGAAAGGCGCACTACCATCGCGGAAAGGCGGGACTGCCCCCTCGCCCGCCCCGGCGGCATCCAGCCTTGGAATCCGACGACCCCGTGCTCGTGGCCGCCGCGGTATACGCCCGGGAACTCGGTGCCGCCCACGATTGGTGCGGTGAGACCACAAACCGATGCCTCGACGCCCTGGTCACCCTTCTGGTCGGTCGGCCCACCGGTAATCGCGTGCCGCTCACGGAGGTTCGAACACGGCCGCATCGGCTCGCGTCCCGTCGCAGGCTCGTCGAAATCCTCTCCCACTTCGACCTGCTGAAAGACGACACCGAACCTCCGATCCGTGCCTGGATCGAACGCGTCACCGCGGAACTTCCGCCAGGGTTCGCCGAGCCGGCCCACCACTGGCTCCTTACCCTGTTGGTCGGCGGCGCACGTGCTCGCCCACGATCGCCGAGGACGCTCTACAGCTACTTCGGCTCGGTCAGGCCCCTTCTCGCGCACTGGGCCACCTCTTACGACCATCTCAGGGAGGTCACCAGGGCCGACGTCGACGCGGCGCTGCGGCCGTTTCAGGGAAACCAGCGCCACAATCTGATCAAGGCGCTGCGGTCGCTGTTCCGGCACGCCAAGAAGAATGGTCTGGTCTTCAGTAACCCAACAGCGGGTTTGAAGAGCCAACCAGTAGACCAAGACCTCCTGCCCATCACAAATGACGAGGTGCGCTCGATCGAACAGCTCGCGAGCGAACCGCTTGAACGCCTCGTCGTGGCGCTGAGCGTCGAACATGCCTGCCGCACAGCCGTTATACGCAAACTGACGCTCGACGACATCGACCTGCCGAACCGGCGGATCACCCTTGCCGGACACAACCAACGGCTCGGGGAGCTCACCCACAGAGCGCTGATCACATGGCTCGACCACCGCCGGGACAGATGGCCCCACACTCCGAACCGGCACGTTCTACTCACGACGAAAACTGCATTGCGCACAACGCCGGTGAGTCAAAAATCGGTGAAACCATCGTTGAGCGACAATGGATTCACGATCGAACGCATCCGTGCCGACCGAATCCTTCACGAAGCGCTGACCGCAGGTCCGGACCCGCTGCATCTGTCTCTCGTCTTCGGCATCTCGCACAACACCGCACGGCGCTACACCACCGTGGCCGAACGGCTGCTCAGCGACGAACTCGAGCAGGCGGTGGAGCCGTAGTGCCGCCCAACGCCGCTAGACTCAGGCCCCACGAACCCGCCGCAGTTATGAACCTTCGCGGCCGAAAGGCCGTGGGTTCCAGCTGAAATCGCTTCAATCCGGCTGAACTCACGAGAAACCTACCGGTAAACCGCCGTATTCGACTCGGCCGTATTCGCCATCCGATCGGTGCTGCCATGACGACTTCGCGGCCGCTAGATGACGTAGCGCGCCCAGGGCTGCGCCGCGAGTTGAGCGTGGTATTGGGTAGAGGTGTGGCTGTAGCCCAACAGGTTTGCTACGACGGGAGGAGGTATTTCGGCGACGAGGTTCTGCAGAGCGGAGTTTCGTGCGCCGAGCACGCTGATGCCGCGATCGTTCAGTCTCATCTGCATGGTTTGTGGATCTAGGTGCTTTCCGGCGTTGCGGCCAGGAAAGAGCCACGGGTTAGAAGCCATTGCGGCGCCGGTTCGAAGGTTGGTCCGGTTGTGCAAGTGGTCGGTGAGCATTTCTGCGAAGGGGACCGGAACTGGGGCAGGGGCGGCCCCAAGCGATATCCGCACCCCGTCGTCGGTGACATCGACCGCCGTTGTCTTCAGTGCGGCGACCTTCACCAGCGGTTGGGCGTAGAGCAGCAGCAGTATGCCCGCGACGCGATACGGAAGCGATTCTGTGTCGCCGGTGAGTAGTTCGTGGATCCATGCCAGTCGTTCGTCCTGAGTGAGCAATGGGATGGTCTTGGCCTGTCGGTTTTCGAGGCGTACCGCGGTGTTGATCTTGCTCTTCTTGGCCCACGCGAAGAAAGCGCGGATCTTGTGCCGTGTTGTCGGTCCCGTGGCTAGCCATTCATCGACGTCTTGCTGACGGCAGCTGGCCGCGGTGCGGTGATGGTGCTCATGCAGCCAGGTGAGGAATTTGATCGTCTCCGTAATCTGTTGTTGGGCTATGCGTCTCGGCCCGTCGGAGGCTTGCCCTGGCGCCGCGTGTCGACGTAGACGTCGCAGGTGATGCCAGGTGGCGAATTGTTCGACTGGTGCTCGTATACCCGGGGCCGGGATGGCGTCGAGTTTGGAGGCGAGCCAGGCCTCGAACCGCGCGAGGTGTTCGTCGCGCGGTGCCAGCAGACCGTTGTCTTCGAGAAGGCTGCGCAGATGCGAAATGTAGGTGCCCTTACCTGCGTTGTCGAGACCCTCATGGCTGAGCGGGATCTCACCGGAAGCCAGCCCAGCCAGCAGTGCCCGCACCTTGGAGGAGCGTTTCCAGGTGAGGACGCTCTCGGGTCGGTCTATCCCACAGAGGATTTCCACGATGGCGCCCATCGCCGCCGGATCCGCTGCGCCATCGACGATCAGCGCGCCCAGGTCCTCGCGTAGCGCGCAGCGCGCGCATTGTCCACACCGGTAGATCTGGCCTTCGATGTCACAGGTTGTGCATCGGTAGTTCCTGGGGATGCCTGCGCAGGACAGGCAGATTGGCCGGGGATCGGTGCGGTTGGTGCGGCCGGGCAGTACGCCGTCGTGTCCGCAGATCGGGCAGATGCCCCTGGTGCGCATCGCGGTGTAGAAGCAGCTGTTGCAGAGCTGCTCGTTTGGCCAGGACGGGGTGCGGTCTTGGGTGGACATCCGGCCGCATCGGGTGCAGCGCAGTGTTCCTTGGGCGTGGGGTCGTCCGCGTGTTCGGGATGGCCGGTTGGGGTTAATCGTCATCGCGGAGCACGCGGGCGCGTCGCGGCCGCACGGATTTGTTGATCTCGACGACGTTGCGCGCAGACGACGTCGCCGCGGCGGAGGAGGCTTTCTTGCGGCGGACGTCGCTTGCGGTGACGGTGATCAGGTCCTCGACTCCGCAGCCGAAGATGTCGCACAGTGCGGCCATCATCTGGAGCGAAACCCGTTCGGGGCGTTGATGAACCACCCGGTAGACCTGCGGGCGCGACAGCTGGATGCCACGCTCGGCGAGGCGGGGGATGAGGTCGGTGCTGTTGTGCATGCCGGCCGCGGCCATCAGCTCGGCCACCCGCCAGGTGTAGTCGACTTGGCGTTTCACGAGCTCTCCTCGCCGTCGAAGGACAACGCCTCGTTGATGGTGGTATCCAGTGCCCGACGCAAGGTTCGGGTGCGAAAGTCGCTGGATACACAGGTGTACAGCGAGGTGGTACTGGCATGTTCGTGACCCAGCTGGTCTTGGACGAATTTCGCGTCCCAGCCATCTTCTATGAGGTGGGTGGCATAGGAGCGGCTTGTCTCCGCAGTGGTCGTGTGCGGTTGGGTTCGTGTTGCGTTTGACGTGGCCGATTCTCGGCGCGTAGTTCGTGACGCTGATTGCCGATCGTGTGGCGATAAACCCAAATCGTTTGTGATGGACGTCACTGCCGACGGGGTCAGCATGGTCCGATTACTTTCTGCCGGGGTTTCGGGCGACTCTGGAGGCAGGTGACGGCTGCTGCCGGGTTGTCGGCGGCGCGGAGTCGAAGGATCTCGTCGTGTTGGGCAGCGATGCGGGCCAGGGCCTGGCTCCGGAAGTCGGTGAGGTCCTGGATTGTGGAATTGGATTGGGCGAGGTTGGTTTTGAGCTTGTCAACCTCTGCTTTGAGGCGTTCGATCTGAGCGACTTTCGGGTCCGGGGTTTCTCCCGCCTCTTGCAATTGCTGGAGTCGGTGCTCGAATTCGGTGCGTAGGTGCGCGTAGGGCCGGGTGCCGTAGAACGCCGTGCGGTCGACCCCGGCCTCGAGTGCGAGGGTCTTGATATCGCAGCTGCCGCCGGGCGGGATCTCGCCGCGCAGCAGCCGGTCCATGGCGGCGCGGATGCAGTTCTCGTTGTGGATGCGTTGGGCGGCAGTGATTCTCATGCTTGCTCCTCGGTTGCGCCGGTCCCGGTGGCTGTGTCGATGCTGGTGATGACCCGGACGGCGCGGTCGTAGTCGGTCTGTAGTCGGGTGTGTTCGGTGGTGCGGGTTTTGCCGAGTTGGCCGAGGAGGGTCTTGGTGAGTTCGGCGTGCTCGGCCCAGATGGGCCGGTGGTGCTGGTGGTGGGTGGCCTGCGGACAGCGCGCGGAGTCACACATGCCGATCATCGGGCGGTCCGAGGTCGGGGTGCCGGCGAGTTTCAGGCAGAGTGCGCGCGAGGGATCGGTGAACCAGCAATAGTTCGCCGGGCCGAGATGCAGTGCCTTCGCGCGTTTGGACAGCAGGTTGAGGATGTCGCGGTCGTTGCGCTGGATCTTGGGCACCGCAATCGCTTCGGTGTCGAGGTCGGTGTCGATGCTGGCGAAGAATTCGGTCAGGTTGCGGGCACCGGGCCCGGCGGGCAGGATTCCTTGCTGGTAGTTGCGGAACTCGGCCAGCACGAGCTGGAGTTTGTGGTCGGCCTCGAGCTTGTTGACTTCGGCCAGCAACTCCGCTTGAGCACCGCCCGGTCGAGCCGCATAGCCTTCTGTAGTGGCGGCAGCGATATGTTTGAGGTGCAGTTTTGCTGCGAGAACACCGCCGGGCCGGTAAGCCATCTCCAACGCAACCGTGCGCCTCAGCATCCGCAGTGCTACTGGTTCGTCGGGGATCGGGGCGAGTCCGAGGCGGGCCCCGGCCGGGGAGTTCACCCAGGCGCGAAACCATAGGTAACGGACCCGGAAGCTGAACCGGGACAGCAGAAGAGCGCCCTCGTGGGGGTCGTCATGGAGCTGTTCGATGAGCTCGATTGCGCGGTGGACCGGTTCGATGACGACCCATTCGTCGTCGGTGCCACCCAGGCCCTGGCCTTTGATGATCTTGCTGGCGACGCGGTAGCGCTTCAGACCGGGTATCGGTTCCTCGACCGGGCGGCAGCAGCCGACCCGCAGTTCCATCAGCTCGCTGGCCCGCATTCCGGACGCGGCGGCCAGGACCACGATGGCCGCGGTGCGGGTGATGCCGATCAGGGCGACCGCTTCGGATCGGTGCAGTGGCAGTGTCCAGGGCAACAGGGCTGAGTCGTCGGCGGTCGGTGCCTGTGCGGCGTTGCGGGCGAAAACCTTCTCGACTCCGACAGTGTGGAGGGTGTCGATCAGCGGTTTGCGCAGCGCGGGCATCCATTTCGCCCAAAACTGGACGTATCCGGCCTGCCGGGCCAGGGCTCCGGTGGAGACCGGCAGCAGCGGGTTGTTCGCGTCCCAGCCAGCCGTGAGTCGGCGTCTGACATCGTGGTCTTCGAGCATCGGCAGAGGCGTGTTGGTCACCCTGTGGTCGGCCAGCAGTTTGTTGATGTCGCTGATCATCGCCGACGAGCCATGACGAAGGCCCGGTGCCTTCGTAGCCCAAATGCGGTCGATGTGGCGGATCTGCTCGTGCAGCTCGACAACGTGTGGGCCGAGGGTCTGCACCAGGTGCAAGGCCGCGGCGAGCATCGGCTGCAGCACTTCGGCAGGGACGGCCGGCGTCTTGTTTCCCTCACGACCAGAAGGCATTTCGGCGACCGCTGACGCTGTCGCGCCGCCCCAAGGACGCAGATCGGCCGGAACCCGGTCGGTGGTGAACAGGTCACGGTAGTCGACCAGGTCGACGATCATCTGCGCGGCAGCGCGCCGGAGGCCGGGGCTCTGCTCGCCCACGACGGTGCCGTCGGAGTCGGTGACATAGCGTCGGAATCCCAGGTAGTCCTCGCAGAGGCGGGTATCGACTTCGGTGAGGGCAGTGATTCCCCGCCGGTCGAGCCAGCCGAAGAACGTCCCGGCCTCGTAGAGTCGGCTGTAGCAGCTGGTCAGATGCAGTGCGGTGCGGTAGGCGCGCGGCAGCCGAACCACGGCATCATGGTTCGGGGCAAGCAGCGCCAGGATCAGCTCCTTGACGACCAGCCGCCAACGTGGGTCGGTGATGGTGGTGAAGTCGAATCGCCGCCGGTAGAGGGCCATCTGGACCGGGAGCCCGACGACGTCGGTGAAATCCCACAGGTCGTCGTCGAACACCGGTCGTGAGGTGCGGTCTGGCAGCGTGAGCCCGGCTTCGCGGCAGATGTCGGCGCCGGTGAACGGGGACCGTGGGGGTGTGCCGGGTGCCGTGGTCGCGATTGTGCTTGTCATGCGGTGAGTTCCTCCGGGCGCAAGGGGATTTCGTTGTCGCTGTCGGTGATTCTTGTGGCTGCGGCGGTGAGTTCGGCGGGGTCGAAGCGGTCCAGGATCTGGTCGATCCGGGCGGCGTAGCGGCCGAAGACGGTCATGAAGTGGGCGGCGGGCATCTGCTGCCACTGGCGGGAGAAGAATGCCTTGAGCCGCAACAGGTTCACCGCGTGCCGGGGAGCGAACACCGCCAGCGGGCAAAGCAGGCAGACCCACGGACGTGCCGGGCATGGTTTCCCGGCCGGTCCGTGCAGCCCGGAAAGCTGATCGGCGCAGGCCGCGGTGAATACATCCCGCGTGCCACCGACCAGCTCGGCGAGCACGCCTTCGTCGAGCTTCATCACCGCCAGCAGTTGCGGGTAGCCCTCGACGAGTGCTGCGGCGTCTTCCGCGGTGATCACGGTCGGTGGGTGTGCGCGGCGGAGGATGTCGTGCTGGGCGTCGGCGATGATCGTCTCGACGGCGTGGCGTTGGCCGGGAGTCGTTGCCGACAGGTAGTGGTCGCCCTCGACCGCCGGGGTGTGGTTCGGGTCGATCGTGGCGCGCGCATTCCCGGTCCAGGACTTCTTGTCTCGCATCGCGTGGTGCGTGGTGCGGATGCGGGACCGGTGCAGTTTCAGCGGCTCGCCGTCGTCGCCGACGATGCTGTGGCGTTGCATCCACCGCCCGGTCGCCGACCGGTTCACCTCGCCGAGGCGGCGGGAGTAACCGGGCTGGCTCATCCCCAACCACAGCGTGGTGCGCTCGTCCGGTGGCACGAAGCGGCGCAGCAGCGCCGAGTGCGCCAGCCACTGCTCGAGCAACCGCACCGCTGGCCGCGGCAAGGTGGTGCTCTCGGCGGCGGTGCGGCGTTTGACATAGGACAGCAGAACAGTCGAATCCCCGGCCCAGTCGATGTCTCCGACCTCCAGGTCGGCGATACCGTCCGGGACGATGCCGGAGTAGATCCCGAACAGCAGCCGGTAGGCGACCACGACTTCGAGGTGCGGGAACATCGCTTGCGCAGCCTCGTGGAAGACAGTGGTGACTCCTCGATGGCGGAAGACGTTGATAGACATGCCAATCGTCTCAGCGGCCTCGCAGCTGCCGAGAGGGCCGTGCGTCGCCAGCAACCAGCAGAAGTTCTGGTGAGACCACGCGCCCGCGCCCGGATGCCGCCCTCCGGGAACGGACGCCAACGCATGCCGATGCGTGGCATAGGAGTCATCGACCTGCTGTCGGCAGACCGCGGTAAGTCGCTGCCATTCAGCCTCGGAGTAGGGCGGCAACGGCCGCCGATTCGGCTGAATGTTGAAGTGCCGCCCGGCGGCCAGTTCCACCACGCCGTCGCCGACACGGCCGCCGGATCGCGCGTAACCCTCCACCAAGGACCGAGTCAGCGCCTCCAACCAGTTCGGGCCCGCCATCCAGAACTGCGCCAACTGCCCGCGCCGCAGATCGGCGATGCCGCCGGTGAACCCCTGATCGGCGAGCGCTCGCACCATCCTGTGCAACCCACGCACGTAGTGGCCGACCGTGCCAGCGGTATCGGCACTGCCGTGGGGGTGTATCAGCTCCACCAAACCGACGGCCAGATCGCGCGCCAACCTGGGGTTCGGCGACCCCGTAAGGTCGAATTCGGCTCTGCTGCCGTCACTGAACACGCAGCTCAGACCGAGCGGAGTGTCAACAACCATCGTCGGCATCACAACACCTCCTCGGCGTCGTCGTGGAATTCGGCGTCGGATTCCCGCTGCGCGGCGTCCTCGCCGACGAGTCCGGATTCCACGCCGGCGGTTTCGTAGGCTTGCCGGTAAATCCGGGTCGTATCAAGGCGTTTCAGATACTTTTCCGTGGTCAACACCGTCGAGTGACCCAACAGGTCCCGCAGCACCAGCAGCGGATCGGCCTTGGTCAGGTAGAACACCAGCGCCGCGTCGGCGTCGGTGTCGCGCACCAGCTTTGCCGCCTGCCGGTAGTAGCCGGTCACCAAATATTCCAAGGTCTGCATCGAGAACGAATGCCGCAGCCGGTGCGGGTGAACATGCGGGAACCGTGGCTCGAACCTCGCGCGGATCCGGTCGGCGGTGCGCTCGAACACCGTCGCCCACGCCGTGAACGGGCCACCATCGGCTTTCACCGCCAGCAGGCACGACCCGCCCTTCGGTGCCACCAGCCGACGCCGCTCGGCCGGGGTCAGCGACTCCCACGACCGGCGAACACCGTTGACCCGGCCACCCCGCGCATCCGGGTCGCTCACCAGCAGCGGTTCACCCCACCGTCGCGGCGGTCGCCAGGCCGACCCTTCGGTGACGGCCGCGCGGTCAAGCTCCAGGTAGTCGTGCAGCCCGGCCAGGGCGTCGTAAGAGATCCAGGTAGTGCGGAACTTGCGGCCCTTGGTGATTCCCGCCGGCACCGGAAACGGGATCGGAATCGCCGTCGGCGCCAGCGGCAGCGCCGGAACCTCCCACGGCAGCAGATGGGTGAACTCGCCCAACCGCAACCCGGTCGCCAACGCCAGATCCCCGATCGCGGCGTTGCGGGTCATCTCCCGGCCCGCGAACCCGCTGTCGCGGTTGCCATCCGGTGCCAAACCGCGTAACCCTTTGCGGAACAGGTCGGTGAAGTCCGGCTCCAGATACTTGATGGTCACGTGTGGTTTCGGGGTGCGGCGCGACGCCAGATTCACCCGGACATCGCGGCCGGTGCCGGCGAAGACCGCCCGCGCCGACCGGTAGGTGAACGGCTCGGCAGCGGCAACTCCTTCGTCGATCGCCCACCGGTAGAACAGCGACAGGATGCTCATGTGCTGCGACCACGTGGTCGCAGCGAACCTCGCCGAAATTGGCCCGGCCGCGCGGTGCTCGGCATACCGGCTCAGCCCGGCCTTGAGCCGGTCGCGGGTGTCGAACAACCCGATCCCGTGCTCAGCGAGGAACTCCGTCCACTCCTTGACTGCCCGCGCGTAGTTCTCCCACGAACTCGGCGCCGGCGCCCCCGCTGGCCGGAAGCAGCCGCAGCCACCGGTTCGCCACCGACACCGATCGCGGCGCCCCGAGGCCGTCCTCGAACAGCAGGTCGTCATCGATTAGCACCGGCATCCCCTCCGGAATCACCGGCCGGTGCTCGACATCCCAGGACCGCCAGCCTTGCGACGAGAAGAAGCTCAGGATCACAAGCGAACAGGCTAGAAACACCACACGACTCGACGCAACCGCCAAACACCAAGGCCACCAGCCCCTTCCCGGCTTATCGCAACACGGGAACTAAGCGGGGACAAAGCGCCGCAACGAGTGCAGATCCAATCCGCCCGGCAGCTGCAGGTCATCGTCGCAGTAGCGGCGGAACCGACGCAGCAGAGTGCGTTCGGCAACCAGCGCACCCTTCTCGCTGGGGAACAAGTCGATGCCATCGTCCATACAGGGCTGACCGTGGGCGAGCCAGTCGCCGATCACTTCGGGCGTCCAATCGAAGACCGTCAAGACGCTGCGCCGTTTGGGCGGGGATCCCTTCTTGGCCTTGCCGTACCGGATCTGAACCACGCCGTAGCGGCCGAACTCCCGACCGCGGGGATTGCGGGAGAAGTCGACGGTCTGCAGGTGCCGTATTTCGTTGCACCGCAGCCCGTAGGAGTACGCGATCTTGAACATCACCGCGTCGCGGTAGGCCGGCAACCAGCCCTTGCGCCCCGAGGCCGCGATCAGCGCGACCTGGTCGTCGGCGTGGTCGAAGAAGTCCTGCAACTCCGCCTTGGTGAAAGCGCGTTTCTCGGGGGGACTGTTCGTTGTCCTGCACGTGCGTGGCGGTGTTCCACTCGAAGAATACTTGGGCCGGATGAGTTCCGAAGCGCTGCTCGCACACCCGGTCCCAGCCGTAATCGGGATGGCTGACATAGGAGCAGAACAATTTCAAGGCGTTCTGATAGCCGCGGATGGTGGATTGCTTGCGCCGGTGGATCGCGCGCAGATCACTGAAGAACTCCTCAGCCATCGCCGGTGTCCATGTCCACGGGAACTCGTTGGTAACGTCCACGAACCGCTCCACGATCCGGATCCGCCCGGCGATCGTCTCGTGGTGGAGGTTGCGGCACAGTTGCTGATTGCGCCATCCCTCGAGCATCTCCTCGACGGTCTGCGCCTCGGGATGTAGTAACGGGACCGAGCCCACGACGTACACGCGACCGCTTCTATCGACCGGCACCGCACCCTCCCAGCTGTCTCATCGGATGATACATTGAATCATGCAATGCATCAATGCCACGTCGATGCAGGTAGGTGCCTCGGCGATGAGCGTGCAAATTTCTCCCCGCGGACCTGGTCCGACGACCCACCCGCTCTCGCACCCCGCCATCAATCCGAATAGCCTTGGTCAACAGCAGCATTCGGTGAACCCAAGCGACGGTCGCACCCACGGGCGGCAACCTACGGTTGATTCATCCAATGAAAACGGCGGGATTACTGATGCATAACGAATGTTATCCATGAGTAAGTGCTCTGTTTCATCAGATGATTCACGGATGCGGCGTCGCCTGCATCGCTGGCGACCGTCTCTGGTAACGAAAACTGTTGTTGATCTGGGGATTTTGGCCCATTTGCGGTCTGTCCCCGGGTGCCGTTGGCGGCGTGGTGCGGACACGCTGGGGCGGAGTGCGTTGAAGGTGATGCACCTACCTGCAGCGATGTGGCACTGATTCAAAATGGATGATTCAATGGTTCATTGAACGAGACAGGTCTGGAGGCCGTTTTGCCCCGTCGACCAGAGTGGCCGCGGGTACGTGGTCGGTTGATTCCCGTATTGCATCGGGAGGCTCAGACCGTCGACGTGAGGCCTGACGGTTGTCTTAAGCGCAACTGTGCCGCAACTTGGATCATGACACCATCGCGGGGCGCTGCTGGATGTGCTCGCCGCGATCACGCGATGCCACGACGGATCAGCAACGAACTCGCCTGCCTATGTAGCTCTCGAACTCACCGTGGATGCACCTGACAGCCGAGTCAGACTGGGCTGAGTTGACTTTCACTCCGGACGGATCGAATGCCCGCACCACCCTGCAAATACGGCGAGTTCGAATACGGCGGTTTACCGCTATGTTTCTCGTGAGTTCAGCCGGATTGAAGCGATTTCAGCTGGAACCCACGGCCTTTCGGCCGCGAAGGTTCATAACTGCGGCGGGTTCGTGGGGCCTGAGTCTAGCGGCGTTGGGCGGCACTACGGCTCCACCGCCTGCTCGAGTTCGTCGCTGAGCAGCCGTTCGGCCACGGTGGTGTAGCGCCGTGCGGTGTTGTGCGAGATGCCGAAGACGAGAGACAGATGCAGCGGGTCCGGACCTGCGGTCAGCGCTTCGTGAAGGATTCGGTCGGCACGGATGCGTTCGATCGTGAATCCATTGTCGCTCAACGATGGTTTCACCGATTTTTGACTCACCGGCGTTGTGCGCAATGCAGTTTTCGTCGTGAGTAGAACGTGCCGGTTCGGAGTGTGGGGCCATCTGTCCCGGCGGTGGTCGAGCCATGTGATCAGCGCTCTGTGGGTGAGCTCCCCGAGCCGTTGGTTGTGTCCGGCAAGGGTGATCCGCCGGTTCGGCAGGTCGATGTCGTCGAGCGTCAGTTTGCGTATAACGGCTGTGCGGCAGGCATGTTCGACGCTCAGCGCCACGACGAGGCGTTCAAGCGGTTCGCTCGCGAGCTGTTCGATCGAGCGCACCTCGTCATTTGTGATGGGCAGGAGGTCTTGGTCTACTGGTTGGCTCTTCAAACCCGCTGTTGGGTTACTGAAGACCAGACCATTCTTCTTGGCGTGCCGGAACAGCGACCGCAGCGCCTTGATCAGATTGTGGCGCTGGTTTCCCTGAAACGGCCGCAGCGCCGCGTCGACGTCGGCCCTGGTGACCTCCCTGAGATGGTCGTAAGAGGTGGCCCAGTGCGCGAGAAGGGGCCTGACCGAGCCGAAGTAGCTGTAGAGCGTCCTCGGCGATCGTGGGCGAGCACGTGCGCCGCCGACCAACAGGGTAAGGAGCCAGTGGTGGGCCGGCTCGGCGAACCCTGGCGGAAGTTCCGCGGTGACGCGTTCGATCCAGGCACGGATCGGAGGTTCGGTGTCGTCTTTCAGCAGGTCGAAGTGGGAGAGGATTTCGACGAGCCTGCGACGGGACGCGAGCCGATGCGGCCGTGTTCGAACCTCCGTGAGCGGCACGCGATTACCGGTGGGCCGACCGACCAGAAGGGTGACCAGGGCGTCGAGGCATCGGTTTGTGGTCTCACCGCACCAATCGTGGGCGGCACCGAGTTCCCGGGCGTATACCGCGGCGGCCACGAGCACGGGGTCGTCGGATTCCAAGGCTGGATGCCGCCGGGGCGGGCGAGGGGGCAGTCCCGCCTTTCCGCGATGGTAGTGCGCCTTTCTTGAACAGCTTCTGCCGCAGTATTTTTGGTCGCGGCGACCGTTGGCTGGCAGTTCGGCTCCGCATTGCAGGCAATTCATCGCGGCGGCAGCGACCTTCCCGTCCGGGCGCGCGGGGTGACGGGGCGGGCCTCACCGCCCACGGCGGCGCTCTCATTACCCTTCGGTGTGGGTGCGGCCACGGTTTCGGGCTCGGGGATCAGCAGTTCGTCGATGCCGCAGCCCAGCACGGCGCAAAAAACATCGAGATCGTGGAGCTTGATGGCATTGGGGTTGCCCGACCACAAGCCCGACATCTTGCCGGCGCTGATCACCAGGCCGCGCTCGGCCAGCATCCGTTGGAGTTCGCTGGCCTTCCAAATGCCGCGGTTGGCCGCGGTCAGGCGCAGATTCCACTTCATTGAGCCAATCCTTTCCATCGGTCTGCGACTCGGCGTTGTCCGGTGACCCAGGCATCTTCGACGTGGGTGGCGTGGACGTGGATATATCGAGCCGTCGTGGCAGTCCAGGCGTGACCACATAATTCCTGGATGGCGAACAGGTTCATTCCGCCGAGGTAAAGCTCCGACGCGCAAAAGTGCCGCAGCACATGCGGGGTCAGCTTCCCCGACCACGCGGGCAGATGTCGGTCCGCCGCCTCGGCCAACGATCGGCGATAAACGTCAGCTGTCGCGCGCATGCACGTCCCGTCGATGTTCTTGCGTTCGGACGGAAACAGCGGCGCGCCATGGCTATTCGGGTCGATATCGAACAGTCCGAGCACGTCTTCGATGAACCATCTCAGGCTGCGGTCAGCGCCGTTGATGAGCGGCACCAGTCGCGGTTTGGGGCCTTTGCGGCGTGATCCCTTGCCGTGACGGACGTTCAGCTTGCCGAACCGCCCCAGTTCCCACCGCACATCGTCCAGGTCGAGCATCCGCGCCTCGTTGATGCGCAGTCCCAAGTCGGCCGCCAGCCGGGCGACCGCGTAGTTGCGGGCGGCCGGGGCGAACTTGCGGCAGGTGACCAGTTCCTCGCGCCACCCGGCGAACAGCTGCTCCACCTCGTCGGCGGTCGGAGGGATACGCAGCTGCGGATCGACCGAAGCGCGCGGCCGGTTGATCTCGTCCAGCGGGCACTCGACGACCCGACCTGTCATGTTGTGCAGGTCGATCTTGTGCCGAAGCTCCAAGAACTGGAAGTACACGGCCAGTGCTGCGGCCCGCCCGGTGCGGGTGGAGGGGTTGGCATCGCGCAGCACCGTGCCGAAGTAGACGTCGGCATCGGCGGGCTGCATCTCCCACAGCGGCCGGCCAAACCAGTCGCGGATCAGCTCGAGGTGGTTGGTGTCGTTGCGGATCGTGCCGTCGACCAATCCGGCCGACGCCCGTGCCAGCACGAACCCGGCCAGCACGTCGGTCTCGAAGTCGGCAAGCTCCTCCTCGCTCGTCGGTACGCGATGTTCCCGCAGATCGCGGACCACAGCCAGAGCCAACCCACGCCTCCTCGACTTCACTCAGGGTGAAGAAACATCATCTCGCCAACTATTCAGTCAGCAAGAATGATGCCGGTTCATCAGAGGGTTCTGGTGGAGCGACACGCCTACAACGGCTGTTCCAGGCGTTGAAAGGGCTAACGGGCGATATCGGTTGGGCTCAGGAACTCGTCGACTGTTGGGCACCGGTGTGTCGCTTGAGGAGCCTTCGCCTTAGAGCAAGCGGTGTGTGGGACTTCGGAAGCTCGGGAAGTGCCTGGAGGGCATTTCCCCCGCACCGAACCAATCTGGCAGCTCCACAGCCCCTGACACCTGCGGGGTGGCGGTTGGGGTCGTGGCATCGGAAGTAGCGGCACCCGACCCCCTTCGGAACTGCCACCGCCCTTTTGCCAGCCGCGCGATAGCGCCCGCACTCCGGCAGGGAGGGGCTTGTGACCGGCACATCGGGGCATTGCCTCACGCCGAGAAGGTGGGCGTATCGGTGGCTGGAGTCGAGCAACGGAAAAGACGGCGCGTCCGGCAGAACCACGCAGACACGCCGTCCAGCGCGCCACTTCACAGACAGACAGGTCGCTTTGAGAGGGGATTAAGGGTCCGGGTCAACCCGCGTCTCATCCGAACGGCGGCGGCGGCGTGCGAGTGTGCCCTCGGCGAATCGCAGCAGGTGTGTGTGAAGGTCGCCGCCGCGGACCTCGGGGAACAAAGCCGGCGCCATGACGAGGCCACGGATGGCCGCAGGAATATAGATATACTCGCCCCGGCCCTGCTGGTCGCTGCTGAAGAGTTGCCAAAACCGCTCGGCGACGGACGGTTCAAAGTACGGTGCCAGGCTCTCGGGGCCGAGTTCGCGCCCGAGGCCACTTGCCTTGACTCTCAATGGCCTCTCGTTAGATTGTTCGGGTTCAATTGTCTCCCATTCGATTTAATCGCCGCCAACATCCGGTATTGGCTGGCGCGGGTGCTCATCACATTCGCCTCGCGATGGGCTCGGCACCCGACAAGCGTCGAGCACGACGACTGGACCCCGTTCGGGTGTTACCGACGGGAACGGCGAGCGTGCAACTGCCGCGTTAGCGAAAGCGGCTGGTGAGGTTGCCGGATTTGCTGGCGGGGGGTGCGACCGGCACCACGTCGCCGGTGAGCTCGGCGATGGTTCGTCGCGATCCGCGCTGAGGCCCAGTTCCTGGCGCGCGCAGTCTCTTCGGCGCTCCACGACTCCGATTTGACGAGGCGGTCGAACCCTCGGGCCGACTTGCTCAGCGAGTTCTGTGTGTCGGTGTCGCGGCGGAGCCTCGCCGACGCATTCAACGAATTGGACTAGATACCGGTGATTCTTCGTCCCTCAGGACATGTTCCGAGAGGTTTCACCCGGCGATGCTTAAGACAGCCGCCGGCAATCTCCGGGTCCGGAGATACCGAAAGGGATGGATTCTGATGGACTTGATTGACACCACTCTCAGCATGGACCGGTGGGAGGATTTGATTCACGACGCCGAAACCGGGGTGGTTTCCGAGCCGCTGGAGAATGTCTATCGCAAGCGGGGGACCGCTTTCGATGTGATATTCGTGGGCGGCGGCGCTGGCGGTCGATTCGGGTCAGCCTACGCCCAGGCTCGCGGCCTGCGTCAACTGGTGATCGACAAATGGCCGTTTCTCGGCGGTTCCTGCCCGCATCAGGCCTGCGTTCCGCACCATCTGTTCTCCGAGGCCGCGCGCGAGATGGACTACATGCGCTGGAATTCAGACACGTTGTGGTTCCCGAAGTTCGAGGAGGAACGCGCCTCGATCGTCGACATGATCACTTTGTTCAAGAAGGGCCGCAACAACGCACACGCTTTCATGAACTGGCAGAGCAAAGAACAGCTTGACATGGAATACATTCTCAACGCCGAAGCAATCGTCATCGACAAGCACACCGTCGAGGTCAACGGAGAGCGGTTCACCACCCAAAGCCTCGTGCTCGCTACCGGAACACGGACGCACTTCCCGCCCGAGATCGCAGGGTTGGACAAGGCCGGCGTCTATGACTTCGCAACGCTCATCGACCCGGGCCTGGATTACGAGCCGACCAGCTGCGTCATCATCGGCGGCTCCAAAGTCGCGATGGAGTACGGCTCCTTCTTTCAGGCGACCGGCTGCCACACCACGATTCTTACCCGTAGCGCGCTGATGCGAACGGAAAGTCTGCACCACGTGGACGAGGATCTGCGTACCTACGTGGTCGACAACATGCGGTTGCGCGGCATGGACATCATCGAAGGCTGTGAGCCGCTGGAAGTCGTCGGAGACGACCGCGCCGCCGGCGTACTAGTCCGCTTGGCCGACGGCACCGAGGAGGTCATCGAGACCGACTTCGTTTTCATCGGGACCGGCGAGCGACCCAACACCAAGCCTTACGTGGATGCGCTGGGCATCGAGGTCGATAAGAAGGGTTTCGTCAAAGTCAATTCCCGGATGCAGACCTCCGTGAGGGGGTGTATGCGATCGGAGATCTCATCGGATCACCGATGGAGATGTTCAAAGCCCGAAAGTGTGGGATGACCGCTGCGCGCAACATCTCCGGCGAGGCTTTCGAGTTCGACTTCACGGAGTTTCCCGACTTCCTGCACACCACCTACGAGGTGACCTGGGTCGGGTTGACCGAACAGGAGGCGCGCGACGCATACGGCGATATTTCCGTCATCCAGATGCCGCCCAAAGGAATCCGCCACGAGGAGCTGTCTTTACCGCTGGCCGAGGGCAGTATGCTCTACGGCTTCACTCGCCCGGAACTCACCGGATTCCAGAAATGCATCTACGACAACAAGAGTCGCCGGCTCTTGGGCGCCCACCACTGCGGTTTCGGAGCCAAAGACGCATTTCAGTACCTGGACCATCTCATCAAGAAGGGCATCACCATCGACGAGATGGGCGAGATGAACGAACTGTTCCTCAATCCCGAACACTTCATCCAGCTCTCCCGTCTGCGCGCCGGCAACCCTGATCTTCAAGACCTCTAGACGCGAAGCCGCCGACGGGTCAGGCACGCGGCAGCTTATCCGCAGTTGTCTGACTGCTGGCTCTGAGCACGAGCAACTCTCGGAACGAGTATCGGAACTCATTGAGGCTTAAGCAGAATCGTATGAGGACATCAAATAATGGTCGACTTCTCAGGCCGCAAAACTGGCTGAGCGGACAGAGGTCGAAAAGCAGCGTAGGAGCGTAGGCCAATCGCTGCGAGCGCAACGCGCCGAGCTTCGCGCGCTAGGACAACCTGACGTTGGATCACCGCCTGCACAGGAACTCAGCGTCCCAGTGGGTGATGTCGGTGTCCGAGGATGCGTGACGAAGCATTCCTCGGGTTAGATCAGGATCACCCTCCGTGTCCCGCTCGAGCGCGACGACTGGCGGCGCCTAAGTGTTCGGGCAAGGTTGGCGAGGTTGTCCCGGTCTTCGTGGAATTTGAGGTGGCGGTCCCTCACCTGATGCCCGCCAGATGGTAGGTCTTCGGGTGAACGACCAAGTACACCTCGAAGAAGGAGTAAGGGACCGCCATGAAGACCGTACCTACTGTTCGCCTCGCTGACACGACCGACGCCGCCGGGTTGCCTGAGCTGCCGGAGGAGATCCGGCTGGCGATGACCAGCATCGCCGGGGCGGCCCGGGAGGGGTTGTTGGCGATGAGCGTGGCCGCCGGGATGGCGGTGATGCAGACGATGTTTGAGGCCGAGATCGCCGCGGCGTGCGGGCCGAAGGGCAAGCACGACGCTGACCGGATTTCGGTGCGCCACGGCAGTGGGAAGGGGTCGGTGACCCTTGGTGGTCGGCGGGTGCCGGTGGCCCGGCCGCGGGCACGCACTCTGGATGGGAGCGAGGTGGCGCTGAGCACCTATGCGCACTTCGCCGCCGATGACCTGCTGACCCAGGTGGTGATGGAGCGGATGCTGGCCGGGGTGGCCACCCGCCGGCACGCCCGCACTGCGGAGCCGGTGGGCGCCCAGGTCGGCGAGGAGGCGAAATCGACTAGCCGCTCGGCGATTTCGCGCCGATTCGTGCGCCAGACCGAGACCGCGCTGGGCGAGCTGATGAGCCGCGACTTGAGCGAGCTGGACATCAAGGTGCTCATGTTGGATGGGGAGCACATGGCCCAGCGGTGCGTGGTGGTCGCGCTGGCGATCACCGCCGACGGAACGAAGGTCCCGGTCGGGCTGTGGGACGGCTCCACGGAGAACAAGACCGTGGTCCGCTCGCTGCTGGCCGACCTGGTCGAGCGCGGCCTGGCCATCGACGATGGGCTGCTGGTCGTCTGCGACGGCGCCAAGGCGCTGTCCGCGGCGGTGCGTGAGGTGTTCGGCGCCAAGGCCCTCATCCAAAGATGTACCTTGCACAAGCGGAGAAATGTCGCTGATCATCTGCCCGACAAGGACAAGGCCTGGGTGGACGCCAAGTTGGTCAAGGCCTTCGCCCACCCTGACCCAGACACCGGGTTGCGCAACGCGAAAAGCCTTGCCGGGCAACTTGGTAAGAACTATCCCAGTGCGGCCGCCAGCCTGCGCGAGGGGCTGGAGGAAATGTTCACTGTCGCCCGCCTCGGCATCGACGGCCGCCTCGCCAAGACGTTGACCACGTCCAATCCGGTCGAGTCGATGATCTCCATCGCCCGGACCACCAATCGCAACGTCACCCGCTGGCGCGACGGGCAGATGGTGCTGCGCTGGACCGCGGCCGGCATGCTCAACGCCGAACGATCCTTCCGTCGCATCAAGGGCCACAAGCAGATGCCCCAGCTCGTCGACGCCCTGCGCCGACACGCTCACCCCGACACCGGCGCCGACACCAAATCTGTCGGTGCCGCCGCCTAGAGTTCATCGTGGATCGTCACCCAAATTCCACGCGACTCGGGACATGCTCAGGTTGGCTGCAACCGACTTGCTCCGAGAACTTGGCGGATGCTACTCATTGCCAACGGTTGGCCTCGTAATTGCCGCCACATTCAATGAGCAGGTGCCCGCTTGGGTCTAAATCGACTCAAGCGTTTGTCCTGTCCGGTCGATCCGATAACGCTTCGTATACGACACGCTAACGAGATGACCGACACACTGACAGCCCAACCAGCCGTCGACGAGGTTTCGGCGATCGTCGCCCGCGCGCGCGACGCGCAAAGGGCGATCGAAAGTTACACCCAAGAGCAAGTAGACGAGTTGTGCACCGCAGTGGCCTGGGCAGTAGCCCGCCCGGCCCAGACGACGTCATTGGCGCAATTGGCGGTCGACGAGGGCGGCTTCGGCAACTATGACGACAAAGTCACCAAGATCAACAAGCGAGTTTTGGGTGTGCTGGCCGACATGCGAACGGTTAAGACCGTGGGCATCGTGGAGGAAGATCACGACCGAGGCCTGGTCAAGATCGCCAAACCTGTAGGCGTAGTCGCCGCGTTGATCCCCACCACCGGTCCGGATGCGACGCCCCCTCTAAAGGCATTGATGGCGCTGAAGGGCCGCAACGCCATCGTCGTCGCACCGCATCCGCGCACCGTGAACACAACCATCAATGTTGTTGAAACGATGCGAAAAGCGTGCGAACAGGTGGGCGCACCGGCTGACCTCATTCAGGTTCTCGACAAGCCGTCGATCACCAAGACGCAGGAGCTGATGCGCCAGGCTGACTTGATCGTCGCGACGGGCGGCGCCGGAATGGTGAAGGCCGCGTACAGTTCCGGAACGCCGGCGTACGGGGTCGGAGTGGGCAACTCGGTTCACGTCGTCGATGAAACTGCCGACCTCGACGATGCAGCCGCGGCGATTTCCGCGGCGAAGACATTCGATTATGCGACCAGCTGCCTGGCCGATAACGCCATCGTCGTCGAGGAATCTGTCTACGACGCATTGATGACCAGGCTCGTCGAGAGGGGCGGCCACGTCTGCACGGCCGACGAGAAGAAAGCGCTGCAGCATCGGATGTGGCCCGACGGTGGGCATATTCCAACACCTGACGTTATTGCCAAGTCTGCCACCCATATCGCCGACATCAGTGGATTTTCGATCCCTGCGGACCGCACGTTTCTCCTCGTTGAGGAGACTGGAACCGGGCCCGACTACCCGTTTTCGGGCGAGAAGCTCTCGGTAGTGCTGACGGTCTACAAATACAAGGGCGCCATCAAATCCGCGGTTGATCTGGTCAACGCGATCACCGAGTACCAAGGCCTCGGTCACACCTGCGGTATCCATTCGGCCAACGAACATCACGTCAACGAACTCGCGATGCGGACTAAGACGGCGCGGGTGATGGTCAATCAGAATCTCAACGAAGGCGCCGGTAGCCCACGCAACGGACTGCCGTTCACCTTGAGCCTTAGCTGCGGGACGTGGGGAGGAAATATCACCACTGAAAATGTCAACGCCCGGCACTTCGTGAACGTGACGTGGGTGTCCAGACCAATTCAGCGGGCGCCGATCACCGAAGAAGAGCTCTTCGCCTCCTTCTGGGCGAAGCACGGCCGTTAGCACCACGTCATCGCGGCCCGTGATGAGACGGCCGGTAGGAGCCAATACGTCTCGTGTTGATCTGCACGAAGCGCACTTTGCGCCGCCTCATCCAGCTATGCGCAATGAGGCAGCTTGCAGTGCAACCGATTTCCCCCATCTCGTTTCGAAGCGAAAGGACGATTCATGAGCAAAGGTGCCCATAGTCAGCGTTGTCGCATGCAGATTCTCGGATCTACACCTTGGCGCGGTCAGTCCCGATCGCGCACCGGCACAACGGCATACAAGAGAGTACTCACCGGACTGCTAGTGGTGGTATGCGCCATCGCGGCTACTGGGCTCACCGCTGGCGTGGCACCGCCTGCGCGGGCTGACGAGACCAAGTACCTGGAGTTCTACACGCCCCCGGATCCGCTGCCCCCCGGCAAGCCTGGTGACCTGATCCGTTCTGAGCCGGCCCGGTTGGTCTATGAGCCCTCGGGTCAGCTGGGCAGCTGGGTCGCGACGGGAACGCGGATCATGTACCGCACCACCAATGCTAAGGGAGAACCGGTGGCTGCCACCGGGGTGTACCTGGAACCGCACAACCCGTGGCCCGGTAAAGGTCCGCGACCCCTGATCGCCTATGCGCCAGGCCCTTACGGGCTCGGTGACCAGTGCGCACCGTCGCGGCTGATGGATCAGGGCATCCATTTCTCCCAAGGCTTCGACCTGACCTTCAACTACGAGGAAACCTTCCTGGCCACCATGGTCGCCCGAGGATTCGCCATCATCGTGGCCGACGGTGTCGGCATGGGAATCCATAACCCGGGCGGTCCGGGCCCGGAGTTCGCCAACCGACTTTCGGCCGGGACGGGACTGCTCGACGCCGCCCGTGCAGCCATGCAATTGCCGGGAACATCGCTGGATCCCCATGGACCGGTGGCGTTCTGGGGCTGGCTCACCGGCGGTCAGGCCGCCGGGTCGGCGGTCGAACAAGCCGCCACCTACGCACCCGAAGTGAACATCGTGGGGGCGGCCTTGAACACTCCGGTGGCCAATCTGTCCCTGATGCCGCCGTTCCTCGACGGCAATCTATTGGTCGGAGCGCTGGCCTACGTACTCAACGGCGTCGTCAATGCCTACCCGGAGACCAAGGACCTTCTTATCGGCACTCTGGCCCCTCGCGGTCTGCACTTCGTGCAATGGTCATCTGAGATCTGCCTGGTGCAATCGGTGGCCGATTTCGCCTTCCGTCACCTCTACTTCCCCGATAACACGGGGTATTTCAACGTCGATCCGGCCACGCTGTTCGGCAATGACCCCGTCAAGAGCCTGCTACTCGCACAGAACTTGGGACAGGCGAAACCCACCGGCCCGGTGTACATATCGACCAACCGGTACGACACGTTCAACCCGTATCAAGCATCAGTGGACTTGAAGAATGACTGGTGCGCCAAGGGCGCCGACGTGCAACTGTGGACCAACCAGGAACCCCCTTTCCTCAACAAGGCGTCCATCAACACCCTGCTGCCCTACTTCATCGACGGCGAACGCTCCATGCAGTGGCTCGCCGACCGATTCAACGGGCTACCCACCACTCCGAACTGCGCAGAAGCCCCGGCTCCGCAGCCGGCGTAGTTGATTGGGAGTTGGCGGTTTGTGCGAAGGCGATCGCAACCTCGTAGCGGTGGATGATCCGGCCCATGAAGCTGAAAACCACTGCGGTCACCCGGCCAGCTCCGGTCGCGCAGGGCGCGATCTGATTGTGCCGTAATCACCCAGCGGTCACGCTGCGTTCCTAGCCAGTTCGCAGCCGCTCCGCCAAGGCGTCCGTTAATTGCTCGACACTCGGCGATCCGGACACGGCAGCGCCGTCGCGGTAAAGTCGACACGACAAGCCAATAGCCGCTTCTGTCGTCGCGAAAAGATCAGTACCGTCGACCAAGACGGTTGGAGATCCGACGAAGCCAAGTTCCTGAGCCTCCTCGACGCTTCGAACCAGCCGTAGCCGTACGTCTGTGTCGGGGTGATCGACCGCGTCGAGGGCGAGAGCGAGGCGTTCTCTTGTGACGGTCACGCTCGGGCAGCCCTGTATGTATCGCACCTCGACGTCCACACACCAATTATGCGCCGGTGAGCCGATTACGGTGAAGACAACCAACATCAGCCGGGCGTTGCGAAGTTCCGCGGGCGCATTACGAGATGAGCAGCCGACACTTACCGGCCAGCGGGGTTGGTGGTCGCTCTGCGACCGATGATGGCCACTCAGTTCACTGAGCCTGTAGTCGTGTACGAGTTTGTTGAGCCCGTTTATGCGTGCATGTACGCGGTTACGCGTGCACTCATGCGCGCTTTCACACGAGTGGCCCCCTTCGGCGGCCGTCCGGTCTGCTCGCTATTCGACGCGCCGAATGAAGCGGTGTCGAGCACCCGATCCGGAAGGGCGAGTTTGCAGATTGTGCACAGCGTGCGCAAGTGCTGACGCAGCAGCGGACGAGGTTGTCCCGGTCTTCGTGGAATTTGAGGTGGCGGTCCCTCACCTGATGCCCGCCAGATGGTAGGTCTTCGGGTGAACGACCAAGTACACCTCGAAGAAGGAGTAAGGGACCGCCATGAAGACCGTACCTACTGTTCGCCTCGCTGACACGACCGACGCCGCCGGGTTGCCTGAGCTGCCGGAGGAGATCCGGCTGGCGATGACCAGCATCGCCGGGGCGGCCCGGGAGGGGTTGTTGGCGATGAGCGTGGCCGCCGGGATGGCGGTGATGCAGACGATGTTTGAGGCCGAGATCGCCGCGGCGTGCGGGCCGAAGGGCAAGCACGACGCTGACCGGATTTCGGTGCGCCACGGCAGTGGGAAGGGGTCGGTGACCCTTGGTGGTCGGCGGGTGCCGGTGGCCCGGCCGCGGGCACGCACTCTGGATGGGAGCGAGGTGGCGCTGAGCACCTATGCGCACTTCGCCGCCGATGACCTGCTGACCCAGGTGGTGATGGAGCGGATGCTGGCCGGGGTGGCCACCCGCCGGCACGCCCGCACTGCGGAGCCGGTGGGCGCCCAGGTCGGCGAGGAGGCGAAATCGACTAGCCGCTCGGCGATTTCGCGCCGATTCGTGCGCCAGACCGAGACCGCGCTGGGCGAGCTGATGAGCCGCGACTTGAGCGAGCTGGACATCAAGGTGCTCATGTTGGATGGGGAGCACATGGCCCAGCGGTGCGTGGTGGTCGCGCTGGCGATCACCGCCGACGGAACGAAGGTCCCGGTCGGGCTGTGGGACGGCTCCACGGAGAACAAGACCGTGGTCCGCTCGCTGCTGGCCGACCTGGTCGAGCGCGGCCTGGCCATCGACGATGGGCTGCTGGTCGTCTGCGACGGCGCCAAGGCGCTGTCCGCGGCGGTGCGTGAGGTGTTCGGCGCCAAGGCCCTCATCCAAAGATGTACCTTGCACAAGCGGAGAAATGTCGCTGATCATCTGCCCGACAAGGACAAGGCCTGGGTGGACGCCAAGTTGGTCAAGGCCTTCGCCCACCCTGGACCCCAGACACCGGGTTGCGCAACGCGAAAAAGCCTTGCCGGGCAACTTGGTAAGAACTATCCCAGTGCGGCCGCCAGCCTGCGCGAGGGGCTGGAGGAAATGTTCACTGTCGCCCGCCTCGGCATCGACGGCCGCCTCGCCAAGACGTTGACCACGTCCGATCCGGTCGAGTCGATGATCTCCATCGCCCGGACCACCAATCGCAACGTCACCCGCTGGCGCGACGGGCAGATGGTGCTGCGCTGGACCGCGGCCGGCATGCTCAACGCCGAACGATCCTTCCGTCGCATCAAGGGCCACAAGCAGATGCCCCAGCTCGTCGACGCCCTGCGCCGACACGCTCACCCCGACACCGGCGCCGACACCAAATCTGTCGGTGCCGCCGCCTAGAGTTCATCGTGGATCGTCACCCAAATTCCACGCGACTCGGGACATGCTCCAGCGGACCGGTGGTGTAGGGCAAGTCATAGGTTGCGCAGAGCGCTTGGACGCGCTGGGAGATCTCCGCGTAGCGATTACTCGGCAGATCGGGATAGAGGTGGTGTTCGATTTGGTAGCAGAGGTTTCCGGTCATGAATGCCAGTACTGGCCCGGCGTCGAAGTTCGCAGTTCCCAACATTTGCCGCAGATACCATTCGGGCTTGGTTTCGCCCACTAGAGCTTGCGGAGTGAATTTCTCCGCACCGTCCACGAAGTGCCCGCAGGCGATTACCGCATACGCCCACACATTGCGTATCACGTTGGCGGCTACGTTCGCCGTAAGTGTGCGGAGCCGTCGCCGCGGGCTGAGCGTCGGAAAGAGCACATAGTCTTTAACCGTCTGGCGCACCATCTTGCGGAGCATCGCCCGGGTGTGAGTCGATCGCTGTTCGGAGCTCGCCGTGCGATGCTGCTGTGCATAGAGGCCGTGCAGCGCGATGCCCCATTCGAAGAGGCCTGCCAGTAGCACGGCGGCGAACGGCTGAAGCAGTGAGATAGCCTTCCACTGTTGATCCCTGGTGACCCGCAGGACTCCGTACCCGAGGTCGTCGTCCATCCCAACGACATTCGTAAACATGTGGTGGCGGTAATTGTGGGAGTAGCGCCAATGCGACGAGAGGCCCACCAGGTCCCACTCCCAGGTCGTGGAGTGGATCTCCGGGTCGTTCATCCAATCCCATTGACCGTGGGAAATGTTGTGTCCGAGTTCCATGTTCTCGATGCACTTCGCCATGGCTAATGCGGTAGTGCCGATGGCCCATCCGGCCTTGCTTTTGCTCCCGCAGATGGTGAGCCGTGCTGCGACCTCGAGGTATCGCTGAAGAGCGATCGTTCGCGTGATATAGGTCCTGTCGCGTGAGCCGCGCGAGTCCTCGGTGTCACGGCGTATTGCGTCCAGCTCAACCGCGAGTGCCTCGACGTCCGCGCCGCTCATGTGGGCGTACTCGGGTAGTTGTGTGATTGCCACGGTGCCTCACGACTGAACTGGATGGGGTGGTGCGGCGGCGCAGGTCGGCGGCCTGTCGGCAGGACGTCGACTGTCGGACTCAGCTGGCGGTCGAACAGTTCGTGGACCGGGTGCACAGGTGCAGACGCCAGCGACAGACTTTGTGAATCTCGTGATGCACCATTGCGGTTAGACCTAGCGCGTCCGCTGGCACGACGGTCTGAAAGAGATCGAGAGCCCTGGTGAAGAACTCCTGCTCGTCCAGCCCAAATTCTTCGAATATCTCCTGGGCGGATCCGCCGCCGAAGCGGTACCAGCGTCGGATGAACTCCACTATGGCCCACTCGTATGGGCCTAGGCGTGTCGGTGGGTCGGTGTTCAGTGCCACTTCGTCTTTGACGCTAAGCGGTCGCCCGCGCCTGGGACTCCCGCTGCGTTGCGGCAATGTGACCCGGACGTGGTTGGCTACAGGGGCACCGCGGCGGCCCGCAGGCACCGCGGGCGGCCGCGCGTGGGCCGCCCCGCCGGTGTCATCCTGGCCGACCTCCATCTAGATCGCCCCGCAGTCGGGGGTGGTGGGTAGGTCCGTAGTGGCCACATTCCAGATCGGTTCGCCGTTGGGGCTATTGGCAAATTGGTCAACGAGAGGCCACCAGTCTCCGACACTCAGCGGCTGTCCATGTTCTCCGGTATCGCCACCGGCGACAGGCCGCCCCGTGGCCTCAATTCGTTTGCGTATCGAGTCGAATCCGTCGTCCAGGTTTCTCGCGTCCATATATTCAGACTCCTTGGTATGACTGTGTGAAAGGCTGCGGACCCACATCGCGGTGTATCCGTTGAAATGCCACGCCGCGGATACCCGGGTTGGCCCCGGCGATAAAGTCTGCAACACCAACACCTTCCACCGAGGGCAGGAGCGCGGTGCGGTGGAGCGTTCAGAAGAAACACCGGGACTGCCACCCGATCACTGTGTGCTTCGTCAATGGGGTGTCCACCAACCTAGAACCCATTGAGCTGCACGGCATTGTCCCTGTAGGACCAAAGAAGAAGAATCCGTTTGTCCTGCATCGTCCCGGCCCCGGTCTTCACCCGCTTGTTACGAAGAGTTCGCGGGCGGACCTGCGTGAGATCAGTACTCGCTGTCCTCGGCGAGGTTGTTCTGCTTTCCGTAGACGAGCGATTCGGCCTCCTCGATGAGGCGTTGCTCCGCACCGCGCGCTAGCCTCGATTTTGCATCGAACTGATCCGGGGTCGTTCTGCCGCTGAATTATGTTTCCGAGTAGTGGTTTTCGTGTGATGGCGTGGCGGTGTTGTCCCGTGTCGCCGGGTGGGGCGGGCTTTCCCAGTGCCGTGGGTCTTTCATCGTTGGTCGGTCAGGTGGGGAGGGTGCTATCCGAAGGCGGTGCGGATGTGTTGCCAGGCGGTTGCGATCGCTGATGCCCCATCGCCAGGTGGCGTCGATACGCAGCCGGACTTGGCGGGCACCGCGGGTGATGCGGGCGGCGACGTGCAGGACCCGGTAGCGGAAGGTGGTGATCTCGGCGCGGGCCAGGGTGGGCTGGCCGGTGAATCCGAGGAGCCGGGTCCAGGTGACCAGATCGGCGGCGGTCAGGACGATTTCGAGCCAGGCGGCGTTGGCCCAGAAGGAGTGACAGGGCAGGTTGCGCAGTCCGGTGGCTTTGAGTTCGCGGATGCGGTCTTCGACGCGGGCGTGCTGACGGTGGCGTAGTTCCAGGCCCGCGACTTGGCCGGGCACGACACCGGGTCCGGTGTCGGTGATGAACGCGGTGACCCGCATCCCGTCGGCGTCGGTGAACCGCAGCTGCGCACCGGGGTGGGGGCGTTCTTTGCGCAGGATCAGCCGGGTTCCTGCGGGCCAGGAGGCCAGGTTGACCAGGTCGGTGGCCTCAGCGACCCAGGCGCCGTCGCGGATGCCGCCGTGGGTGTCGATCGCCGGATACCAGCACTGGCCGAGGTTGAGGGTGTCCACGGCGTCCTGTACGCGGGCATCGACGGGGTAGCCGAAGGAGAACCCCACCCCGGCGGTGCGGCAGGCGTCGGCGAATCTGTGGGTGGCTCCGGCGGTGTCGCAGCGCACCAGCACCGGGGCCTTGTCGGGGTCGCCGGGATGGTCGGGGTCGGGCCGCCACGCCGCGGGCAGAGCGGCCAGTGCCTGTTCCAGGACGATGATGTGGTCACTGGCGGTGTTGGAGCCGGCGTTGCCGGTGCGCAGCATCCCGGCCAGGGCCTCCCCGCCGGCGATCTCCGGGCGATCCAAAAACGCCAGCAGCGGATGAAGACCGAACGTCTTCTTCCAGGTCGGGGTAGCGCCGGCCTTGTTGTCGGAGTGATCGATGACCAGCGTGGCATCGATGTCGATGTGCAACCAGACACCCGGTGCGGGGGCGGCTCCGGCGCTCCACGCTGCCGCCCGCGCCCCAGCACGTGCCGCCCGCACCGCCGGCAGGTGTGCGGCGTCGATCCGCTCATCGACCAGCCGCCACATCGTGGTCGTCGACGCCTTCGCGCCGAACACATGCTCACGATCGCCGCACAGTTGCCCGACCCCGTCGATGCAGTCCGCCCCGTCGGCCACTGCGGCCGCCAGATCGGCGAACACCTCCCCGGGGGCATACACCCACGGGCCGCGGTAGGTGTCGGCCAACGCGGCGGTGACCTGCCCTGATAGGCCCGTGCGGTCCGCCAGTTCGCGCAGCATGCCCATCCCGGCATGCGACACGACACCATGACCGTCGGCCGAGACTTTCACCCATGGTGCGACCGCGATATTCTTCACTTGCGAGGTGCCTTCCAGCTGGAACGATTGAACCCTTGACAAGTCCAATTATTCCTTGCAGGACAGGCACTTTCGCTTATCTACACCCCGCGACACCCAAGTTTCCACGAAAAATCCGGGCTAGTCGACGTTGTTCTGCACGCCAGCGGGCCGCGTCATCGAGGCGGCTTTCCAAGGCTTCAATG